>CAVZAO010000007.1:0-606359 GCA_963773225.1 uncultured Pseudomonadota bacterium | reverse complement strand
GAAATGGAGTACGCTGTTGGTGCGGCAAGGATCATCCGGATCGAAGAAACCTATGGACCCGCGTATCCGATACGCCAGATCTTCCCGGAGTGCACGGATGAGATTTTGGCAATGCATAAGGATTGGATCTCACCGCATCATTATGATTGGGAAACGGGCGCCATTAAGCTAAGCGTTCACAGCTGGTTACTGCAGATTGACGGCAAGAATATCTTGATTGATAGCTGCTGCGGCAACGGCAAGGCTAAGCCGAACCGGCCGTTTTGGCACATGCTTAACGTGCCCTGGGTTGATAGGCTCGCTACGGCTGGCGCAAAGCCGGAAGATATTGATCTTGTTATGTGCACGCACCTACATCACGATCATGTGGGTTGGAACACGCAACAGCGTGACGGATGCTGGCTTCCGACGTTTCCGAATGCGCGGTACGTCTTCTCGAGAGCCGACGTCGAGTACCTCGCAAAGCTCGATTCTGACCCAGCGACGGCGCCGGCTGAATTGGGGACTTTTCGCGAATGCGTGCTGCCGGTGATCGAGGCCGGGCGCGCCGATCTTGTTGAAGGCAGTTTCCGCCTCGACGAGTTCATCGAAATCGAGCCGGCTCCCGGGCACTCACCGGGACACGTCCTTTTCCGACTCCAGAGCCGGGACCAGCACGCTGTATTTAGCGGTGACGTTCTACACCATCTGATTCAGGTTTATCATCCCGATTGGAATTTCCCAAAAAACGCAGATCCGGATCAGGCGCGAACAAGCCGACGTCGGTTGCTCGAGCACTGCGCGTCGACCGGCACCTTGATGTTGCCTGCGCATGTCGGCTTCCCATTCGCCGGAACCATCCGGCGCGCCGAATTGGGCTACGTGCCCGTCTTTGGTTGACGCTTCCAGGCCGGCGGACTTTCTTGCTGTTGTGAAATGCGGCGGAATGCTGAATCCGGCAGCGTGACGATCCAGTCGTGCGATCTCTGCAAGTGTCGGCGCATCGCTTGTTCAGCGGCGTCCGGGTCGCCCGCCAAGATTGCCTGCGCAACCAGCACGTGGTCCTGATGTGACACGGCCGCATGCTCGGGCTGCATTGCACGGCCGATCTGCAGCATGACGACCGGCAGCTGAAGCGTTTCGATTAAACCGGACAAGATTTCGTTTCCGCCGATCGAGACGATCGTTTGATGGTACAGCCGATTCTGGCGGATGAAGGTGCTCCACGGCAATTCGCTGCCCTTGGGGCGCACTTCCTTCCAAACCTTCTCGAACGTAATGCGATTTGCCCCGTCATCGATGCGCTCCGCGGCGAGGCGGGCGGCTAGGCCTTCGACGTTCTTTCGGACAGCGAACAGGTCGTTCACCTGTTTGCGGGTGAGATGTCGGACGATCGCGCCACGGTTTGGAACGATCTGCACCAATCCCTCGGCCGCTAGGCGGCTTAGCGCCTCGCGGACGGGCCCCCGGCTGTACCCGACGTCGTCGGTCAGGTCCCGCGCGATCAGGCGCTGACCCGGCGCGTAGCGGCCGCTGAGAATGCCATCCCGGATTTCCGCGACGACATAGTCGACCGTTTCCCCACGCCGCTGCACCGGGTGGTCTGTCTCCGTCTCAATCTCGCGCGAGAGATGAATCTGCATGCGATATCGCTACCCTGTTGACCACAGTTTTGGCAACAGATACTTTCATACAAAAGTGGCTCCAATCTATTGCGGGCCGCCGCGGGCAAATTGCCGGTGTGAAAAAAGGCAGGAGGAACGCCATGCGGCCCACTCGGCGCTCGCATTCGGAATTTGCGCTTCCTTTACGGGTCAGCCGGCGGCAGCGCGGTTTCCGCGCCTCTCATGCGGCTAGTGCGCGCCACGGCCGGTCCCGCTCGAAGGGGCGCGTGAGCGGCGCGAGCGCCTTTTGTCACTCACCGGCAGAATGTCCGCCGGGAATGGGGGCTGGAGTTCGTGCTGCGCGCTCGATTCTCTCGCCGTCGTCCAATTGCCGTTCGACCTCGCGCGCCGCTTGCGGGCGAATTCTTTTGGTCGCTGCTCGGTCCTCACACGAGGACCCAGCCTCGCTGACTTCAAATCGTGACCCTCACGGTCGCGCCTAAGAAGAAGGGAAGAAATGATGGATCTCGGAATTAAGGGCCGCGTCGCAATTGTTAGCGGCGGCAGTCGTGGAATCGGGCGCGAGACCGCTCGTGAATTGCTCGAAGCGGGGGTCAAGGTCATGACCTGCGCCCGTGATGGCAAAGCGGTTGCGACGAGCTGCGAAGAACTGGCGCGCCAGACCGGCGGTGAGATTCGCTCAATTCAGGCTGACATGAAAAATCCCGGCGACGCAGAGAGGCTGGTTCAGGAAGCTATCAAAGCTTTCGGCACGGTCGATATCCTCGTCAACAATGCGGGCACGATGTATTCGGGCAAATTCGAAGAAATGACTGAAGACGGTCTGCGGGCTCAGCTGGATACCAAGTTGTTCGGCTGGATGCGCGCTATTCGTGCGGCTTGGCCGATTATGCGCGACAAGAAGTGGGGTCGTATCGTCAACCTGATCGGTGGTGCCGGCAAGGAGCCCGATCCTTACATGTTCGGCTCTGGCATGACCAACAGTGCACTCCTCAATCTCACGAAATCCCTCTCGACCGAGTTTGCACCGTCCAACGTGCTGGTGAACGCGGTCTGTCCCGGCTGGGTCGCTACCGACCTCTGGAAGCGGAATGCCGGAGGCTTGCAGAAAGAGCTAAATGTCCAGTCTGAGGATGAGGCGCGGCGGCTTGCAGCGAAGAAGAACGCGCTCGGCCGCTTTGGCCGCCCGGAAGAGCTCGCCAACGCGATCGCGTTCTTGTGCTCCGAAAAGGCGAGCTACATCACCGGCGTCTCGTTGAACCTGGACGGCGGCCGGCTCAAGGGCCTCTGGTAGGACAGGCTTCATGGACCTCGGACTGTCGGGTAAAATCGCGCTGATTACAGGCGCATCGCGCGGAATCGGCTTCGCGACGGCCGCCCGGCTCGCGGCGGAAGGTGCCGCGGTAGCGATCTGTTCTCGCGACGCGACCCAGATCGAAGCGGCCGCGGAGCGCTTGCGCTCCGCCGGCGCGAATGCGATGGGCTTTGCCGCCGATACGACCAGTGAGACGAATCGAAAAGCGTTCGTGGCAGCGGTCGTCGACCGCTTCGGGCCTCCAAACATCCTCGTGAATAATGCAGGTACGCACGTTCGCGCCACGGTCGACGACATGACCGAAGAGCAGTTGCAGCGACAGCTCAACGATAAGCTCTTCGGCTTTTTCGGAATGATCAGGGCTGTGCTGCCGCACATGCGTGCTCGCGGCGACGGCCGAATCGTCAACGTGATCGGTCAGGCCGTCCGGCATCCACATCCCGACCGGCTGCCGAGCGGGATCACCAACGCCGCGGCTCAGGCGATGTCCAAGGCCGTCGCCGACGCCGTGGCGCGGGAGAGTATCCGCGTCAACACCGTATGCCCGCAATACGTGGAGACAGAGATCATCTCCGCGATGATCACGAAGGAGATGCAGGAACGGAAGGTCGACCGCGCCGAGGCTATGGCTGGCTTCACGCGCGCGAACGTGCTCGGCCGGCTGGGGCGGCCTGAGGAAATTGCAGATTTGATTGTTTGGGCCGTGTCGGACCGGGCTGGCTTTGTTACCGGTAGCTCGGTCTCAATCGATGGCGGCTACGCCCGCTACGTATTTGGATAGGGATTGCGGATGGACCTCGAGTTGAAAGATAAGGTTGCGCTCGTGACTGGCGGAACTAGCGGCATCGGCCTCGCGGTCGCCCGACGGCTGTTGACGGAAGGCACTAAGGTTTTCATCTGCGGGCGGGACGAAGCGCGTCTTCAAGAAAGCCTCGCGCAGCTCGCCGCGTCGGGAGCCGTTGCCGGCACAATCGCTGATGTCGGTCGTCCCGCAGATGCCGCCCGGCTGGTCGAGGAAGCCGCAGCCTGGGGCGGGCGGCTCGACACAATCGTCAGCAATGCCGGCACGCATCTGCGCGGAAGCTACAGCGAACTAAGCGCCGAACAGGTAGAGGCTCATTTCAGGACCAAGGTTCTCGGCGCCTGGGAGCTTGCGCGAAACGCCGTTCGGCATATGCGCAAGCAAGGCGCAGGTCGCTTCATCGTTATCATCGGCCAGGCGGGCAAGGTGCCGGGACGGCAAGTGCTAGGTTCGGCCGTGGTGAATGCAGCTCAGCACGCGTTTGTCAAATCGCTGTCCGACGATCTCGGCCGGTTCGGCATCCTGGTCAATGCGGTCTGCCCGAGCCGCATCTCGAGCCCGCTCACGTCCGATTTGATGATCGACGAAGAGCAATATCTCGGCCGCAGTTTAGAACAACAGCGTTCCAAATGGGGTGCGACGGTGCCGCTCGGCCGATGGGGCGAGCCAGAAGATATTGCCGATGCGGTTGCGTTTCTCGCCTCGCCACGAGCTGGCTACATTTGCGGCGCCAACATCGACGTCGACGGCGGGCATCAACGAATGATCGTCTAGGAGGGCGTCGGCCCGAATGATCGAGCTCCAATCGATTGAAAAGACCTTCCGACGCCGGCAGAGCGAACTGCGAGCCGTCGACGGAGTCGACTTGACGATAGAGCCTCAGTCGTTCGTCGCCTTCATAGGCCCGTCCGGTTGCGGCAAGTCGACGCTTCTCAACATGATTGCCGGCCTCTATCACCCCGACGCAGGGCGGGTGCTCTATGATGGTGATCATGTCAGCGACGTAAACACGAATGTCGGCTATATGACCCAGAAGGACAACCTTCTGCCATGGCGGACGACGGTCGATAACGTCGCGCTGCCGCTTGAGCTTGCCGGCTGGAGCGCAGCCGAGCGGCGCGAAACCGCCTGCCAGATGATAGCAGAGGTCGGGCTGTCCGGCTTTGAAGAGAAATTTCCGAGCGAGCTGTCAGGCGGGATGCGCAAGCGCGCGTGTCTTGCCCGCATGCTGGTCTATGGCCCACAGGCGCTTCTGCTCGACGAGCCCTTTGCGGCGCTTGACGCCCAACTCAGGATTTCGATGCACGAGCTGTTGCTGCGGCTTTGGGCGGAAAAGCGTCAGACCATCCTGCTGGTGACACACGACTTGGTCGAGGCGGTGAGCCTAGCCGATCGCGTCGTTGCTTTTACGCGGCGGCCCGCACGCGTCTCGTTCGAGCAGGTCATCGATCTCGGCCGCCCGCGCGATGTGCAAGAGATACGCTTCACGCCGAAATTCCACGATATCTACAATTCGATCTGGGGCCGTCTTCGGGAAGAGTACGTCGAGGAGAAGTTATGAGCGCGGAGGACGCCGTGCGTGGGGGCGGGGGCCGTAGTCTGCTCGACCGCTGGCGAGGGCTTTCCAGCCGAGATGTGGGCGCGCCGGCAATGGCTTTTATCCAGATCGCGTTCGCGCTCTTGCTGCTGGCGGCATGGCAACTCCTGTCCGGCTGGCTACTCGATCCGTTCGTCGTCAGTAATCCGGTCCAGGTGTCGCTTAGGCTTTGGGAATGGTTCTCGACGGGCAGCATATGGGTGCATGTCTGGGCGACCGTATACGCGACGCTAGTCGGGTTCTTCATCGGGTCAGTGCTGGGCGTCGTAGGCGGCCTGTGGCTCGGAGTCTCGCCGTTCCTCAGCCGGCTACTGAATCCGTTCATCTGGGCATTCAACGCCTTGCCAAAGGTCGCTTTGGCGCCGCTGTTCATTCTGTGGTTTGGTCTAGACATAAAATCGAAAATTGCGCTGGCCGCGGTCCTCGTCGTGTTTCTCGTTTTCGTCAATACCTACTCGGGAGTGCGGGAGGTTGACCAGGATCTCGTCGATAGCCTGCGCCTCATGCGCGCTACGCACTGGCAGATTCTCCGCAAACTCGTTCTTCCTTCCGCCACGCCATGGATCTTCGTCGGATTAAAGGCTGCTGTGCCCTATGCGTTGATCGGAACGATCATCGGCGAAATGATCGCGTCGAGCCGCGGGCTCGGGTATCTAGTTCAACGCTCGGGCAGTGAGTTCGATACGGCGGGGGTATTCGCTGCGCTCATAGTCATCGCTGTGCTTGCGATGATCTTCAACGAAGCAGTCAACATTATTCAACTTCGACTTGAACGGTGGAAGATTGTGAGCCGGTGAGGGGCACTGGCTAAGCAGGCGTGAGCGACACGCCATACTAGGGAGGAGCACCATGAAGTGGATCACCTGCGCTACCATTGCTTTGTTTAGTATGTTCGGCGTCAGTTCTCAGGCGGCGGCGCTCCAAAAAGTCAAGATTGTCAATATCGGCCATGGATACTTCTCGGGTCCGCTTTATGTGGCGGAGCACGAAAAGTTGTTTCAGAAGCATGGCCTCGACCCTGAAATCATCACCGTGCAAGGAGGCTCGCTCGCTTTCCAGGCTGTTTCGACGCATCAGGCGGATTTCGGCATTTTGAGTTATGAGCACATCCTGGATGCGGCGACGCATGGTAGGTACATCGTTGCGGTCTTTAATATTGCGGACCGGCCGCTCAATAACGTGGTGGCCAGCGACGCGCTCATTGCCAAAGCGAAAGGCAAGAGCCTGGCTCAACGTGTCAATCTATTGAAAGGACAGCGCGTAGGGACGCCGTCCGCAGGGGGGTCCGGTGAAAAGATGCTTACCGTCCTCGGACGCAAATATGGCCTGAAAGTTCCCGGTGACGTGAAGCTCGCGTATTTGGGAGGCAATCCGGCCGCCTACGTGGGAGCGTTCCGAAGCAAGGTGATCGACGCTGCGATGCCCTTCGAGCCCGCAGGCGTCCTGCTTGCGCAAAAAGGGCTGGGCGGGACATTGATCAACATCATGAGTGGAGAGGTGCCAGCTTTCACGCATCTCATATTCATGACGGTTTGCACATATCCGGAGATGGTTAAGAAGAATCCTGAATTGGTCCGCAAAGTCGCCGCAGTGTTTGCGGACGCACAGAAGATACTTCTTAATAAGAAGCGCGGCGTTCAAATCATGGCCAAAGAATTCCCGAAACTCTCGGAACAGTCGAATGAAAAGGCCTACGAGACCGTAAGCCAGATTTGGACCAAGAACGGCAACATGACGTTGGAGGGTGCGAAAAAGGTCTACAATTACCTGCAACCCAAAGGGCCTAAGCAGATAGATTATCAAAAGACCTTCACCAACAAATTCCTGCCGAAGTGAGAAGGACTAGCGCGCCATGGACGTGAGTGGAACCGAGTTCTGGGCGCGCAAGGGAGACGTCCGCCTTTTTCTCTGGCGGAAGAAGGGGCGATCGCCGGAGGCCGTTGAACGGCCTCCGGTCATTCTCGTGCATGGGTCGTCGCTATCGTCCCTGCCGACCTTCGATCTCGATGTGCCCGGCCATCCCGATTATTCGTTCATGGATTGGCTCGCCCGGCGCGGTCATGACGTCTGGACGCTCGATCACGAAGGCTATGGTCGTTCAACTGTGACCGACGGAAACGCGGATATCGCCTGCGGTGTCGAGGACCTTAAAGCCGCTACCGCGGAAATTGCTCAGATTGTGGGCGCGCGCTCGTTTCATGTTTACGGGATGTCATCGGGCGCGCTGCGGGCAGCCGCGTTTGCGCAGGCTCACCCCGGCAGTGTTGCTCGATTGGCGCTGGACGCGTTCGTCTGGACCGGGGAGGGGTCACCGACGTTGATCAAGCGCCGCGAGGGCCTGAAGCAATTTCAGGCGAACAATCGTCGACCGATCGATCGCGCGTTCATTACGAGCATCTTCACCCGTGACCTGCCAGGAACGACTGAACCGGCTGTGATCGAGGCGTGTGCCGATGCGCAGCTCGCCTACGCGGACAGTGTGCCGACTGGAACCTACCTGGATATGACCTCGAAGCTGCCACTGGTCGATCCGGAAGAAATACAGGCACCGACGCTGATTGTGCGCGGCGAGCATGACGGCATCGCCACAATCGAAGATCTGCTTGAGTTTTTCCGCCGTCTCCCGACCGGAGACAAGCGGCTGGCCGTTCTTCCTGGGTTGGCACACTGCACTACCCTCGGCCTGAAGCGCCATCTCGTCTGGGGGGCCGTGGCTCAATTTTTTGAGGCGGCGGCATAGCGATCCCAGAGATGACTGCGCAGGGATGTGCTTTGCGTCCCCTGATCCCTGCTTAAAGATCCCTGCTTCGCCGCGAATTTTCGCTGTTAATTGATTTAGGGAAATTGCATCTAAGCCACTGGACGGAGACGGCTTTTATCCCGAGAATACAGTGTTTTGGTGGCATGACGTGAAAAGTCCCTGCAGATTTCCCTGTTGGCAGGGAATTCACGCCAGAGACCAGCGCGATCCGCACCGCTTCGCCAGCCAGCCACGCCCGTCTCGCGCCTTACGGCTGTGCAACCGCGAAAGACGCCCCGAGTTGCTGCTTCGTTAGAGGTGGTGAAGGTCGCCAGGCTCCCAAGCCCCGGATGTCCGCGGCAGGCGGCGCAACACTCTCCGCCCCTCCGCGCAACCGAGCCCGCCCCCATTGAAATGATGCCATTGCGCTCCGATGCAGCGCTGCGTCGCCGGCGCGTCGCAGTAACAGTGCATTCGAACCCGCATTTTTGCTGCTCCGGCTCATCGTAGGTTAAAGTCCCGTTTCGCTGAAGCAGCGCCGTTGCAGTAGGAGACATTTATGCCGATAGAGGCAAGATACTTGTTCGTCGCGAGCATGGACGTCGACCCGGAGAAGGAGGCCCTTTTCAACGAGGTATACGACACTGAGCACGTGCCGAATCTTCTGAAGGTGCCAGGCGTACGCGCCGTAACGCGGGTGGAGGGGGAGCCTTTCGTCATAAACATTGGAGGCGAGGAGAAGAAAGTGACGCATGAGGGCCCGCGCCACAGCGCCATCTACGAGATCGACGGGCCTCAAGTGCTTGTCAGTCCCGAGTGGGCAAAGGCGGTCGAGGCAGGGCGATGGCCCACGGAAGTGCGTCCATTCACGCGGAATCGCAGGCACGCGCTCTACCGGTTGCGGTGACCGACGGCGGGCCGGCATGGGAGGTGCCGCGCGTCGGTCGGCGGTCTCGCTCTTAGCGCGACTGAAAGCGACGGCACGGGTGGCTGGCCCGCGTCGCGGTCCCGCGTTGTACGTTGGTCATATGGCCAGGTTGGAACAAGGGCGCCGAAGCCAGAACTGGGACAGCCGTAAGATGATGCGCGACAATCGAGTTGGAGGGCGCCGGTGAATCAATCCGATCGGCTTATTCCGGAACATACTGAGGACGAGCGAATGAATTCGCGACCTCGGTCCACCTCACGGATTGCTAAAATGCTCTCTGTAAAATTGCATTCGCCGGATGGAGGCAGAGAATGAGTGCGACGATGGGACGTATCGAGAGGGTCGCGATCGTCGGGGCCGGACTCGTCGGCCGTGGCTGGGCGGTGGTCTTCGCCCGTGCTGGCTGCAAGGTCGCCGTCTATGATGCCATTGAAGAAACGCGATCTGGCGTGCTCGACCTGATCGAGGCGAGCCTTCGCGAGATGCAACAGGCCGATTTGATCGATGCCGTCGAACCGTTGCTGCAACGGATCGAAGTGCATGCCGACTTGGCGTCGGCTGTCGCTTCGGCTGACTACATTCAGGAATTGGTCCTGGAGGTTAAGGACGTCAAGCAGAAGGTCTGCCGTGAGATCGACGGCGCCATGCGGCCAGATGCGGTGGTCGGTAGCTCGAGTTCCGGAATTCCAGCTTCTGCCTTTACCGAAGATTGTAGAAATCGCACTCGCTTTCTGATTGCTCACCCGGTCAATCCGCCACACCTCGTCCCCCTGGTCGAACTCGTGCCGGCCCCCTGGACTGATGCTGCTGTGGTCGCGTGGTTGCGTGGCGAGATGGAGCGGGCAGGGCAGGCACCCATCGTCGTCCGCAAGGAAGTCGAGGGTTTCGTGCTCAACCGGCTACAAGGTGCGCTGCTCAACGAGGCCTGGGCCCTGTTCGAGGAGGGCGTAGCGAGCACCGCCGACATCGACCTTACCGTCTCTCATGGCCTGGGTTGCCGTTGGTCCTTCATGGGGCCGTTTGAGACCATCGATTTGAATGCGCCAGGCGGCATTGCCGACTACGCCGCACGGTTCGGCGGTCTTTACCAATCGATCGCGCTTTCGCGAACCAAGCCTCATCGATGGCCGGAGGAAGTAGTCGCGGCGGCGGAGGATGAACGGCGCGAAAAGCTCTCTCGTTCCAATCTCGCCGAGAGAAGTACTTGGCGAGACCGGAACCTGATTGCTCTTGCCATGCACAAGCGGCGGTCTTGAACAACAGTGGGATTGTGTGTTGTTTCGTTCCGCACCGCCTTTCCCCGTTGGCGGGGAATTTACGTGTGAGACCGGCGCGATCAGAACTGCGCCCAGCCAGCCGGTCCAGTTCGAATTTCTCAGTGCAAATCGGCCCGGACGGTAAAGCGTTATGAGCCCCGGCGAAGGCAGACTTGAAGGCCGCGTCGCGCTGGTGACCGGCGGCGCCTCCGGCATCGGCGCGGCGATCGCTCAGCACCTGGCGCGGCGCGGCGCGACCGTCGCGATCAGCGACATCGATGCCGAGGCTTTAGCAAAGGCGCCCGCGGCGGGCGCGGTCTGGGGATATCAGCCCATCACGCTCACCGCCGATAACCGCTCGGTGGCGGCCGTGCGAACCGCGGCCACGGCGCTGCTGGAGCAGACCGGACGGGTCGATATCCTAGTCAACAACGCCGGCATCAGCGGTAATTCGCTGCCGCTCGAAAGCATCGATGAAGCCGGCTTCGACGCTATGCTCGGCACCCATGTCAAAGGCGCGTTCTTTTTCACGCAGATGCTGGCGCCCGGCATGAAGGCGCGCGGCGCTGGCCGTATCATCAATATCTCGTCGAATTTCTCGATGACCGGCAATGACAGCATGAGCCATTACGTGGCGGCCAAAAGTGCGTTGCTCGGCCTCACCAAATCCTGGGCGCGCGAATTGGCGCCGTATGGCATCACCGTGAATGCGGTGGCGCCCGGGCTCATAGCGACGCCGATGACGCGCGCCAGCATCGGCGAAGCGGCGCTCTCCGTCCGCAGCCACGCGGTGCCGCTTGGCCGGTTGGCGCAGCCGGAGGAGATTGCCTTCGCCGTCGCGTGGCTTGTCGGTGATGAGGCGGCGATGATGACCGGTCAGGTCGTAAGCCCCAACGGCGGGGCCTCGATCGTCGGCATCTGACGGGCGCGTACGTCGACGGCTTGTAGCCACGGCCTCAGGGCACGATCCGCTCATCGCGGAAGCGGCGGAGGAGGCGAACGAACATCGCCTGGCTATCCACCACATCATGGAAGCCGTGCAACCGCGCCTTGGTCACGTCCGACATGATGTCCCAGTCGCTGCCGAACACGTAGTCCGCGAACGGCCAGGCGACCAAATCCGCGTAAGGGATCGGTTTTAGCCCGTGCCGGTGCGAGATTTGGGCCCAGAGCGGGCCCTTGTCGGCCATGTGCTGAGTGAGGGAGATGTTCTGCAGCTCGCCCACGGGCATCTGGAAGACGTCGGCGATTTGGGGCCACAGGTTGCGCCAGCGGAAGTAATCCCCGTTGGTGATGTTGAAAGCTTCGTTGCCGCAGCGCTGATCCGTCGCCGCCCACAGTGCCGCATTGGCAAGATGCGTGGATTCCGTCACCTGGTAGATCGTGCCGTAGGCGCCGGGTTTGCCGGGAAAGCGCAGCGGTAGCCCGAGTTCCTTCGAGATTGCGGCGTAGACCGCGATCGCCGGCAGGATGCTCATGGCCGAGCCCGGCGCGAAGCCGCACAGCGTCTGCGGGCGCAACTCCACCCAATCCCAGGCCTTGCCGCGCTGAAAATCCGTGAGCCAGTCGATCTGGTCGAAATAGTAGTTCGGCGGCATGTGGCGCGGGTCGCTCTCGCGCATCGGTGTCTTCACCGGCCCGAGATGCGAGCCGTAATACTTGGTGCCGGTGACGAGAACGACGCGTTGCAGCTGCGGCGAGGCGCCGTGGAGGGCCGTCACCGCGTTCACCAGCATGTCGCGATTGGGGGCAATATTGGCGGCAAAGTTGGCGGCGTTTCCGGGGCTCGCCTGGAACGCCGCATAGAATACATGGGCGACGTCGGTGAGCCCGGCGAGCTTGCGGCTGACGTCGCCGGCATCGAGCAGGTCGACGGCGATATGCCGGTAGCGCTCACCGTCCGGCTGCGGCCGCCGCGACAAGCCGACCACCTGCCAGTCGCCCGCCGCGACCAGCCGCTCGACGATGTAGCGCCCGATGACACCGAGCGCGCCGACAACGACGGCTTTACGTTGCATCCTTGCCTCCAGCCCAGCGAACGGCGCGGCGCGCCCCGCATCGCAGCCATATCAATGGCGTGGGCCGGCGGGCAAGAGCGCCTTCTGCAGCGCGCGCGGATGTTGCAGGGTCAGGCTTCGTCGTCGGGGTGCCCAAGCGCCGTGAAGCCGCCGCCCTGGAAGACGACCGCCGGATCGTCCGGCTGTTGCACCGGCGCGTTGGCATAGACCTCGGCGCGCCACTTCGCCGAGCTGTGCTTGGGCTGCCAGCCGAGAAAAGCGGCGTTGCCGTTGTCCCACCAGGTCTCCTCGTTGGCGGAGGCGCCGAAGACGATGGTGTGGCCGAGCCGCGGCGCCTCGAAGGCGCGCACGCACAGGTCGAACAGGTCCTCGACCGCGAGCCAGGTTGCCAGCATGCGGCGGTCGCGCGGCTTCGGGAAGCACGAGCCGATGCGCACCGACAGGCATTCCTGACCGAACTTGTCGAAGTAGAGGCTCGCGACGTTCTCGCCGAAGGCCTTGGAGAGGCCGTAGAGCGTGTCCGGCTTCGGCAGCACGGTCGAATCGAGCCGCTGGTCGCGGCGGTAGAAGCCGATCACATGGTTGGAACTCGCGAAAATGATGCGCGGTTTGCCATGATGGCGGGCGGCCTCGAAAACGTTGTAGAGCCCGACGATGTTGCCGTTGAGGATCAGGTCGAACGGCTTTTCGATCGAAATGCCGCCGAGGTGGATGACCCCGTCGACTCCCTCGAAGAGCGCGTCGACCGCAGCCTTGTCGCCGAGATCGCATTGCCGGAAGGTCTCGTGCGGTCCGGCGTCGTCGATCGCGGCGAGGTCGGACAGCACCACCGAGCGTGCGATTTGCGGCAGCATCGGACGAAGCGCCCGGCCGACGGCGCCCGCCGCGCCGGTCAGCAACAGTTTGTCGAGCATACGGGTCTCCTATCCCATCCAGTGTGTCAAAGTCATCGACAGCGCCGGGATGTAGGTCGTCAGCATGAGCGCCACGAAGATGGCGAGATAGAACGGCCAGATGGTCTTGACCGCCTGCTCGATCTTAACGTCGCCGATTGCGCAGCCGACGAACAGGCATGCGCCCACGGGCGGCGTGCAAAGCCCGAGGCCGAGGTTCATCATCAGGATAATGCCGAACTGGATCGGGTCCATCCCCAGGCTGGTGACCACCGGCAGGAAGATCGGCGTGCAGATCAGGATCAGCGCCGCCATGTCCATGATCATCCCCAGTACGAGCAGGATGATATTGAGCATGAGCAGGATGACGTTCGGATCGGATGAAATCGCAGTCAGCAGCGAGGAGAGGGCCTCCGGCACACGGTAGAGCGCCAGCATGTAGGCGAACGCCGAGGCGCAGCCGACCAGGATCATCACCAGCGCCGTCGTGCGCACCGCGCCGGCGACGGCGGCGATAAACGCCTTCCACGTCAGTTCGCGATAGACCAGGACCGTAACGACGACAGCATAGATCGCGCCGAAGGCGCCCGATTCCGTCACCGTCAGGATGCCCGAGAGCACGCCGCCGACAATGATGACAGCGGTCAGCAGCCCGGGTACGGCGACGATGAAGCTCACCAGAAACGCCGGCCAGCCCGGAAACTCCTCCGAGCCGTAGCCGCGCCGGATGGCGACCAGGTAAGCTGCGACACCCAGGCACAGGCACATCAGGATGCCCGGGATGATGCCGGCGATGAACAGCTTGCCGACCGAGATGCTGCCGCCCGCCGCCACCGCGTACAGGATCATGTTGTGGCTCGGCGGGATGACTACGCCGGCGACCGACGAGGTGACCGTGACGTTGACCGCGTAGTCGGCGTCGTAGCCTTTTTCCTTCATCACCGGCATCAGGATGGCGCCGAGCGCGCTGGTGTCGGCGACGGCCGAGCCGGAAATGCCGCCGAACAGCATGGAGGCGGTGACGTTCACCACGCCTAATCCGCCGCGCAGGCGGCCGACGGCGGCGGCGGCCAGCCGCACGAGCCGGGTCGCGATGCCGCCGTGCAGCATCAGTTCGCCGGCGAAGATGAAGAAGGGGATCGCCAGCAGCGAATAGACGGAGATGCCGGAAAGGATGCGTTGGAAGGCCACGAACAGCGGGAAGCCTTCGTAGAAGAACGCGGCGATGGCGGCGATGCCGAGCGCGAAGGCGACGGGCACGCCAACGATGAGGCCGAAGAAGAAAAGCCCGAAGAGAAGCGCCAGTCCCATGGGTCGCTAGCCTCTGTTCTTTTTGGCGCCGCCGATGCGGGCCACGAGGTCGAAGGCGGCGAAGATGACGACCAGCACGCCACAGATGGCCATGGGCAGATCGCGCCAGGTTTCGGGAATGTCGAGCATCGGAATTGCCCTTTCGACATCCTGCATCATCAGCACCCAGCCTTGCCACGCCATGCCGACGCCGAACACCAGCACCATGACGTCGGCGATGTAGCGCATGGCTATACGGGGAGCGGCCGGCAGGCTCTCGCGCACGAAGTCGATGCTCAGGTGCGTGTTCCGGTGTACGCCCACCGCCGCGCCGAGGAAGGTGATGTAGGCGATCAGCAGCAGCGAAAGCTGCTCGACCCAGGTGGGGGTGTTGTCGAGGATGTAGCGCCCGTAAACGAGCCAGCCGAAGGTGACGATGATCACCACCAGCGCGATGCCGGCGATGAACATGCACAGCCAGGCGATCGAATCGAGGATGCGGGAAGGGAGCGAGGAGTCGTGCTGATCGGGCGGCGTCAGCTCGCCGGTATCGTCGTGCGCGTTTGCCACGGAGGGACCCTTTCGCGAGGAACCCCGGGCGCCGGCGGCGCCCGGGGTAATCGTTCACGTCAGCGCGGCTGAGGCTACTTGGTCGCGCGGATCTCCGCGACCAGCGGCTTGAGGCTGGGGTTCTTCTTGAAGAACTCCGCGTAGACCGGCTTCATGGCGTCCTGGAACGGCTTCAGGTTCTTGATCACGTTGACCTTGGCGCCGCCCGCTTCGACTTCCTTCTTCGCCTTCTCGGAGTCCTTGGCCCAGAGCTTGCGCTGAAGTTTCGCGGCATCCACAGCGTCCTTGCGGACGATCTTCTGCTGGGCCGGCGTCAGCGCATCCCAGCTCTTCTTGGCGATGCACAGGCATTCCGGAATGATCAGGTGATCGGTGGTCGAGTAGTACTTGGCGACCTCGTAGTGGTTGGTCTCGTGGTACGAGGGGTAGTTGTTCTCGGCGCCGTCGATGACGCCGGTCTTGAGCGCCTGGTAGACCTCGCCGAAGGCCATCGGCGTCGCGTTGCCGCCGAGCGCCTTGATCATGTCAACATAGAGATCATTGTTCATGACGCGAACCTTGAGGCCCTTCATGTCGGAGGGCTTCGTGATCGGGTGCTTGGTGTTGTACATGCTGCGCGCGCCCGAATCGAACCAGGACAGCGCCACCAGGCCCTTCTTGGCGAGCGCATCGCTGAACTTCTGCCCGATCGGCCCGTCCATGACATGATGCATCTGCGGCACGCCGTTGAACAGGAAGGGCAGGGAGAGCACGTTGGTCATCGGGACGATCGGTCCCATCGGCCCCATGTTGAAGTTCGCGAAGTTGAGCGCGCCGTTGCGGGTCTGCTCGATGGCGTCGGGCTGGTTGCCGAGCACGCCGTTGTCGTAAACTTGCGCCTTGATGGCGCCTTTGGTGTCGGCCGTCACGGCCTTGGCGAATTCGTGCAACGCCACGGTGTTGGGGTAGCCCGGCGCGTGGATATTCCAGCCGCGCCAGTTGGTCGCCGATGCCGGCGAAACGCTTGCCACGCACATGACCGCGCCGGCCATGGCCGCTGC
Organism: uncultured Pseudomonadota bacterium; assembly: GCA_963773225.1. Classification (GTDB taxonomy): domain Bacteria; phylum Pseudomonadota; class Alphaproteobacteria; order Rhizobiales; family Xanthobacteraceae; genus Pseudolabrys. The sequence goes on along the minus strand of CAVZAO010000007.1, from coordinate 590,306 downwards.
CTTGAGGACCGACTTGAGCCTCATCATTGTATCCTCCCGTTGGAACTGATCGTCTTGTATTACGTCGATGGCTATGTCATCATACAAGTACGAAAGAAGCCGTCAATGCGTTTTCTCAACCGGCCGTCGGATGGGATCATCCTGCAGGCGCAAGCGGGGTTGGAATAGAGCTGTGACAATTCTGCGCGGACGGGCAGGGGAAAAGGGTGGCGCTGCCGCCGCCGCGCCCGTGCGCCGCAATCTCGTCGGCACCGTGAGCGCGCAACTGCGCGAGCTCATCGCGGGCGGCGAATTAAGGCCCGGCGACAAGCTGCCGAGCGAGGCGGGGCTTACCAAGCGTTTCGGCGTCAGCCGTACGGTGATTCGCGAGGCGATCGCCTCGCTGCGCGCCGATGGCCTGGTCGAGGCGCGCCACGGCGTCGGCGTCTTCGTTCTGAGCAGCCAGGCCGGCAGCGGGCTCTCGCTGCAGCCCTTCGAAAGAAAGCGAATTTCCTCAGTTATTGAGATGCTCGAGCTGCGCGCGGCCGTCGAAACGGAAGCCGCGGGCCTTGCCGCGCTGCGGCGCTCGCCGGCGCAAGAGGAGGTCATCTTCGAGCGCTACGGCGATCTCGACCAACTGATCGCCGCCGGCAAGCCGACCACCGCCGCCGATTTCGCCTTCCATCTGGCGATCGCGGACGCCTCCAATAACCCGCGCTTTCGTGAGTTTCTCGCGGTCATGGGCCGTGACGTCATTCCGCGTACGGTGTTCGAGGCGGCCTCCGGCGAGCGCGCGGCGGCCGCCTATCTCGTACAGATTCAGGATGAGCACCGCCGCATCGCCGAAGCCATCTCCGCCCACGACGAAGAGGGCGCACGCGAGGCCATGCGGCTTCATCTCAAGGGCAGCCTACAGCGCTACCGCAGCATGATCCGCCGCGCCTGAGCTCAAGTTATCATATCTGAGTTGACAGAGATATGATGACTTATATGATCGCGCCATCATGACCGTTGCGCGAGGAATTGCAAAGCCCATGGAGCCAACCGCCCTGAAGAGCGCGCTCGGCGCGGGTCTGCTGTCCTTTCCGGTCACCCCTTTCGGGCCGGACGGCGGGTTCAATCCGGGGCCTTATGCCGAACACGTGGGCTGGCTCTCGGGCTTCAACGCCAGCGTGCTGTTCGTCGCGGGCGGCACCGGCGAATTCTTCTCGCTCGCGCCTGACGAAATTCCGGCGATCGTGAGGGCGGCGAAGGCGGCCGCCGGCGACACGCCGATCGTCTCCGGCTGCGGCTACGGCACGCGCATGGCGATCGCGATTGCCCGCGGCGCCGAGGAGGCGGGCGCCGACGGCATCCTTCTGCTGCCGCATTACCTGATCGGCGCCAACCAGGAGGGGCTGTTCGCGCATATCAAGGCGGTCTGCGATTCCGTCGGCATCGGCGTCGTAGTCTATAACCGCGACAACGCGATCATCTCCGCCGAAACGCTGGCGCGGCTGTGCGATGCCTGCCCGAACCTCATCGGCTTCAAGGACGGCTCGGGCGAGATCGGGCTGGTGCGCGAGATCACCGTCAAGCTCGGCGACCGGCTCACGTATGTCGGCGGCATGCCGACGGCCGAGCTGTTCGCGGACGCCTATCTGGGCGCGGCGGTGACGACCTATTCGTCGGCGGTGTTCAACTTCGTGCCCAAGCTCGCGCAGGAGTTCTACGCCGCCTTGCGCGCCGGCAATCACAGACGCACCAACGCCATCCTGCAGGAATTCTTCTATCCCTTCATCCGCATCCGCGACCGCAGCACCGGCTACGCCGTCTCGGCCATCAAGGCCGGGGTGCGGCTCATGGGCTTCGACGTCGGGCCGGTGCGCGCGCCGCTCACCGATCTGACGGCGGAAGAAACCGATATGCTGGCCGCGCTGATCGCGCCGTACCGGGCATGAAGACCGCATGAAGATCGAAAGCGTCAGGACGCACCTTCTCGACCACAAGCTCGACCAGGTGTTCGAGAGCGCCTCCATGCGCTTCGACCGCCGCCGGCACTGCCTGGTCGAGATCGTGTGCGACGACGGCACCGTCGGCTGGGGCGAATGTCTCGGTCCTGCCGGGCCGAACGCGGCGGTGGTCGAGGCCTATGCCGAAGCGCTCATCGGCCGCGATCCGTTGGCGACGGAATGCATCTGGATCGAACTCTATAACCTCCTCCGCGACCAGGGCCAGCGCGGCCTCACCGTCACCGCGCTGTCGGGCATCGACATCGCGCTGTGGGATATCAAGGGCAAGCACTTCGGCGCCTCGGTCGCGACCCTGCTCGGGGGCCGCTTCCGCGAGAGCGTCAAGGCCTATGCGACCGGCGGCTTCCGCAAGCCCGGCCGCGACCGCGTTGCCGACATGGCGAGCGAAACCGCGGCTTACGTCAAGCAAGGCTTCCACGCGGTCAAGATCAAGATCGGCTTCGGCGTCGAGGACGATCTCAACGTCATCGCCGCCGTGCGCGAGGCGATCGGGCCCAAGACGCGGCTCATGATCGACGCCAACCACGGTTTCGACGCGCTGGAGGCGGTCGAGCTCGGCAAGCGCGCCGCGAAATATGAGATCGATTGGTTCGAAGAGCCCGTGCTGCCCGAACACATCGGCGCCTACCGCGCGGTGCGGGCGGGGCAGCCTATTCCGGTCGCCGGCGGCGAGACCTGGCACGGTCGCTACGGCATGCGCGAGCCGCTCATGCGCCGCGCAATCGACATTCTGCAGCCCGACATCTGCGGCACCGGCGGCTTCAGCGAGATGCGGCGCGTCGCCGACATGGCGGCGATGGCGGGCGTCAGGCTGGTGCCGCATGTCTGGGGCACGGGCGTCGCGCTTGCCGCCAGCCTGCAGTTCATGGCGGCGCTGCCGCCGAACCCGCCGCGGCCCGATGCGCTGGCCCCGATCCTCGAATTCGACCGCACGACCAATCCCTTCCGCCAGGCGGTCCTGAAAACGCCCATCGAGCACGTCGACGGTGTCGTCGCCATCCCCGACGCGCCGGGGCTCGGCATCGAGGTCGATCGCGCGGCGCTGGCGCAGTTCGCACCCAAGGACAAGTGATGAGCGACATTCCCGCGAATACGCGGCCGCTGAACGGCCCGCCGCCGCGTCTGAAAGCGCCGCCCGGCACGATCGATTGCCACACGCACTTTTATATGGACGGCTTCGCGCCGCAGGCCGGCGGCCCGCCGGTCGCCGAGCTCGCCACGCCAGCGGACTACAGGATGGTTCAGCAGCGCCTCGGCCTCGAACGCGTCATCGTCTCTCAAGCCAACGCCTATCAGTTCGACAACGGTTCGACGCTCGCCGCGCTCGACCAGTTCGGCCCGGACAAGGCGCGCGGCATAATCGCTGTCGCACCCGGCACGCCGATCTCGGACCTCAAGCCGCTGCACGCGCGCGGGGTGCGCGGCGCGCGCATCATGGATTTGCCCGGTGGCGCCGTGCGCGTCGCGCAGTTGGCGCCGGTCGAAAAGCTCATGCGCGAGCTCGGCTGGAGCCTGATGGTGCAGTTCAACGGCCGCGACATCGAGCGCTATTACGACACGCTCGACGCCATCGAGACCAAATACGTCATCGACCATTTCGGCCGCTTCATGCCGCCGGTGCCCGCCGACGACAGCCGGGTCGATACGATCCTGCGGCTGATCGACAAGGGCAACGCCTGGTTCAAGATCGCCGGCGCCTATGAGATCAGCGAGACCGGCGGTCCCGACTTCGCCGACATCGCGCCGGTGGCTCGGCGCGTGATCGCGCACGCCCCCGAGCGCATCATCTGGGGCTCGAACTGGCCGCATGTGGGCGTGCCGCGGGAGCGCTATCCCGACGATGCGGCCCAACTCGACCTGTTACTCGATTGGGCGCCGGCGGACACCCATCGCAAGATTCTGGTCGACAATCCGGCGGAACTCTACGGCTTTTGAAAGTCGTCGGCGGCGGGCGCCTGAAGCCCCCGTTGCCCGGGTGCGATACGCCCTATAGGAAAAGAGCAGCGACGTCGTTCCGCACCTATGGCCGCGGGACGGGATTCCCGTGCCCTGCTTTTCGTGACTGGACTTCATGACCAAGCGTACCCCGCCTCCCGCTGCCGTCTTCACCGGCGCCGACGGCAACAAGCTCGTCGCCGACGTCTATGGGGAGAGCGGCTCGCCGGTGATGCTGCTGCATGGCGGCGGCCAGACACGGCACGCTTGGCACAAGACAGCGCAGGCGATCGCCCGCAGCGGCTTCACCGCCTACGCCGTCGACCAGCGCGGCCACGGTGATTCCGAATGGATCGCGGGCGGCGCCTACTCGTTCGCCGACTACGCCGCCGACGCCAAGGCAGTCGCCGCCGCGCTCACCGCCAGCACCGGGCGCAAACCGATGGTGGTGGGCGCCTCGCTCGGCGGTATCGCGTCGCTGCTCGCCGAGGGCGAGGCGGAAGCCGGTCGTGACGGCAACATCTTCTCGGCGCTGGTCCTTGTCGACATTACGCCGCGCGTCGACCCGGAGGGCGTCGCTAAGGTTATCGGCTTCATGCGCGCCCACGCGACGGAGGGCTTCGCCACCGTCGACGAGGCCGCGCAGGCCGTCGCCGACTATCTGCCGCACCGGCCGCGCCCCAAGAGTCATGAAGGCCTGAAGAAGAACCTGCGCCGCTCCGCCGACGGCCGCTGGCGCTGGCATTGGGACCCGCGCTTCATCGAGGCGCGTACCGACCGCGAGGCCGCCGAAAGCCGGCTGGTGGCGGCGGCGCGCCGCATCCGCATCCCGGCGCTGCTGGTGCGCGGAGCGTCGTCCGAACTGGTGAAGGACGCGCACGTCAAGGAGTTCACCGATCTGGTGCCGCACGCCGACTACATCGACGTGAGCGGCGCCCGCCACATGGTGGCGGGCGACCGCAACGACCACTTCTCCAACGCAGTCCTGTCCTTCATCGCCCGGCAGGCGCCTGCACCGCATTAGGGCGGCCTTCGGCCCGGGAAAATCCACATGAGCGATATCGGCGACGTCGACACCCTGTTCCAGATGCTCGCCATCGCGCGAAGCAAGCTGACGCCGGGCGCCTGGGACTATCTCATGGGCGGCGCCGAGACCGAGACCACCCTCAACCGCAACCGGCGCGCCCTCGATTCGTATGTGCTGCGCGCGCGCGTGCTGCGCGACGTCTCGGCCATCGACACGTCGACGACGCTGTTCGGGCAGAAGCTGAAGCTGCCGATCGTGCTCGCGCCCATCGGCTCCATGCAGGACCTGCTTGAAGAAGGCGGCGTCGCGCCGACGCGCGCCGCCGCGCGCACGGGTGTCATCCACATGTTGAGCTCGGTCTGCGCGCCCGGCATGGAGGCGGTCGCCCAGGCCGCCGACTACCCAAAGTTCTTCCAGCTTTACGTGCGCGGCGACGCCGCCTGGGTCGACGACACGCTCAAGCGCGCGCTGGCCTGCGGCTACCGCGCCATCGCTTTGACCGTCGACCGCGCCAACTACGGGCGGCGCGAGCGCGACATCGCCAAGGGGCATAAGCCCACCGCGCGCAAGAACGCGGCCGCCGAAGTCTACCAGGCGTCGTTCAACTGGAAAGACATCGAACGCATCCGCGCCAACGTCGACGTGCCGCTGATCCTCAAGGGAATCGCCACGGCCGAAGACGCGGTGATGGCGGTCGAGCACGGCATCGACGGCGTCTACGTCTCCAACCACGGCGGCCGCCAGCTCGACCATGCGCAGGGCTCTGTCGCCGCGCTGCCCGAGATCGTCGCCGCGGTCAGAGGCCGCGCCGAGATCATCGTCGATGGCACCATCCTCCGCGGCACCGACATCATCAAGGCGCTATCGCTCGGTGCCAATGCCGTGGGCATGGGCCGGGCGCAAGGCATCGCGCTCAGCGCCGGCGGCGAAGACGCGGTGGTGCGCATGATCGAAATCATCGAAGAGGAACTGCGCTGCGCCATGACGCTGATCGGCGCTGCCAGCCTCGCCGATCTCGGCCCCGCTTGCCTGGCGCCGGCCGAGCCACTCGCGCGCAACTGGATCGAGAGCGCGTTCCCGCTCGTGCGTGAAGGCTACGGCGCGCCGGCCGAAGACATCCGCAACCTCGCGCTCGGTTTGCCGAGCGCACCGGCACGCGCGCCATGAGTGCCAAGATCAACCTGCTGGTGCTGGAAGGCGACGGCATCGGCCCCGAAATCACCGCCGCCACGCTGCACGTACTCGCCGCAGCCGCGCGCGCCTTTGCGCTCAGGTTCGACTTCGACCATGCCGCCATTGGCTGGGCGGCGCACCGCACCGACGGCACCACCTTTCCGCCCGCCACGCTCGACAAGGCGAAGGCCGCCGACGGCGTGCTGCTCGGCCCGGTGTCGCACAATGAGTATCCGCCCGCCGCTGAAGGCGGGCTCAACCCGTCGGGCGAGTTGCGCAAGCGGCTCGACCTCTATGCCAACATCCGCCCGGCGCGCTCGCGTCCCGGCTTTCCGCCGCGCTGCGGTTCGCCGGTCGATCTCGTGATTGTGCGCGAGAACACCGAGGGCTTTTACGCCGACCGCACTATGTTCGCCGGCACCGGCGAATTCATGCCGACGCCCGATCTCGCCATGGCCATGCGCAAGGTGACGCGCCACGGCTCCACCCGCATTGCCGAGGCCGCCTTTGCGCTGGCGATGCAGCGGCCGCGCAAGAAGGTCACCGCCGTCCACAAGTCGAACGTGCTGCGGGTCTCTGACGGCCTGTTTCTCGAATGCGTGCGCGCCGTGGCGGCGCGCTATCCGGCGGTGGAATACGAGGAGCGGATCATCGACGCCATGGCCGCGCTCTTAATCCGCGACGCCAGCCGCTTCGACGTCGTCGTGACCACCAATATGTTCGGCGATATCCTTTCCGACGAAGCGACCGAGATTGCCGGCAGCCTGGGGCTCGCCGCTTCGCTCAACGCCGGCGCCGACTTCGCCGTCGCGCAGGCGCAGCACGGCTCGGCGCCCGACATCGCGGGCCGGAACCTCGCCAATCCGGCGTCGCTGATCGGGTCGGCCGCGATGCTGCTGGCCTGGCTTGGCGAGCGGCGCGGCGATGCGCGGCTGAACGAGGCGGCGCAGGCCATCGAGCGCGCCCTCGACGCGGCGGTCGCCGATCCGGAGACACGCACAGCCGACATGGGCGGCACGCTTGGGACCGATGCTTTCGCCGTCAAGGTCGCCGACGCTGTGACCGGCGGCGGCGCCTGAGCGAAAAAAGGCCCCGGCATGGTTGGTGCCGGGGCCAAGTCTAGCCGAACAAAGTCAGGGAGGAACGACGTTCGGCTTAACGGGGCGCGAGAAAATCAGCCGCTCATGCGAGCGAGGGCGGTGCGATCGCGCAGCACGATACGGCGCGAACTGGGAACCGCGATGGCGCGGGTCTTTTCGAGGTGCGTCAGCGTGCGCGATACCGTCTCGATGGTCAGACCGAGATAGTCGGCGATATCCTGGCGCGACATCGGCAACTCGATCACGCCCGGATTGGTGCCGCGGACGGCCATCTCCAATAGGAAGCCGACGACGCGTTCCTGCGCCGTCTTGATCAGCAGCATGATGTGGTCCTGGGCGCGCTGGAGCTCGCGCGCGGCCATGGCCCAGAGCTGGTGGGCGATATCGCCGTCGCGTGCGGCGAGTGAAACCAGGCTCGCGCGATTGATCACCAGCACCTTGCAGGCGGTGACGGCCTCGGCGGAAAACGTATGGGTCTCACCGCTCTCGAGTCCGAAGATGTCGCCGGGGAGATAGAAGCTGCCGATCTGCCGACGTCCGTCGTTGAACAGCTTGTAGGTCCGCACCGCGCCGATTACGACCTTGTAGAGATAATCCGCCTGCTCGTTCTCGCCATAGATCTCGGCGTTGCGAGCGTAAGGCGCCGGTGTGCCGATCATCGTGATCGAGGAATGACTGCGGCAAACACCCGGTTCCACCGGCACCGGGCGCGCGGGTTTCGCGGCGGCTTCGGCGACGAGGGTCTGGGTCTGCATAGTGTACTCCCCTGGGCGTTCGTGCCTTCCCAATACGCGCAGGAAATGTTTGCGAAAATTCAGATAATCTCCATACGGGTTTTTCCGGATGTGATGAGGGAACCGAAGCGCCTGAGCCCAACGCGATGTTAGAGGATGTGCGGGCGCAGCGGGAACCGCGTCGCCGTGTTGATCAAACCAAGTATCGTCGTCGAGCTCAGAGATAGGGCAGCAGCAGCCGTGTTGCGGCGTCTCGCAGCCGGATCGGGCGCGGCGCGGCGGCGAGCGCGGCGAGGTCGACACGGCTGCACTGCGCGAGCTTGCGGTCGATCACCGCGTCGATCTTCGCGGTCAGTTCGCGGTCATAGCATTCGAGATCAAATTCGAAATTGAGCCGGAAGCTGCGCGTGTCCCAATTCGAGCTGCCGGTCAGGCACCATTCGCCGTCGATCGTCATCAGTTTGGCGTGGTTGAACGGCGCGGCCGTGAAATAGACTGCCGCGGGTACCTTCTTGAAGAAACGCAAATGGGCGCGCACCGCCCAATCCATGAAGACGTGGTCGCTCCGCCCGGGCAGCAGGATTTGGACCTCGACACCGCGCAGCCCCGCCTGCGCGATTGCGAACTCGATGCGCTGGTCGGGCAGGAAATAGGGCGTGACGATGCGCACGCGGCTGCGCGCCTGCGCCAGCGCCGCGCCCAGGATCGTTTCCAGTTTGTAGATGTCGGCGTCGGGGCCCGAGTGAATGCCGCGGGCGAAGACGGAGCCGGTCTGCGCCATCGCCGGCCACCACGCCTCGCCTGTCAGGTCCTCGCCCGTGGTGAACGACCAATCCTGCGAGAAGGTTTGCAGGAGCTGGCGCACCACCGGCCCCTCGACCCGCACCTGCACGTCATCGATGTATTCGCTGCGGCTGCGCATCAGCCGGCGCGAATGGTCGGCGCCGATGTTGAGGCCACCGGTGAAGCCGATCCGGCCGTCGACGATGAGAAGTTTCTTGTGGTTGCGCATGTTGAGGAACGGCATGCGCCAGGGCAGCCAGGTGTGCAGGAAGCGCGCCGCCGGCACGCCGCCGTCGGCGAGCTCGTTGAGTGTGCCTGAATGGAAATAGCCGCTGCCGACGCTGTCGATGAGCACGCGCACCGCGACCCCGCGCGCATGCGCCTCGTTGAGGGCGGCGACGAAGGCGCGGCCGGTGACGTCGTGGCGGAAGATATAGGAGGCGAGCGCGACGCTGTGCTTGGCGTTGCGGATCGCGTCCAGCATGACCGGATAGGCTTCATCGCCGCCGTGAAATACGGCGACGGCGTTGCCGGCTATCAGCGGGCTGCCGGTGACGCGCGCGCCGGCCTCCGCCAAAAGACCGATATTGTCGGGCACGTCGGGTTTGGCGTCCGGGGGCTGGCTGCCGTCCGCCGGCCGCTCCGGCATATCCAGATGCACGGCGCGCCGGGTGACACGGTTGATGCCGAAGGCGAAATAAAGGAAGCCGCCCAAGAACGGCGACAGCCAGGCAACCGCGATCCAGGCCATCACGGCGCGCACGTCGCTTCTCGTCAGCAGCACGTGCGCGGTGACGGCGGCGGCGATTAGGACGTAGAGCGTGGCGAACAGGTATTCCATCGGACCGGCGGTTGGAGCGCCTGCGCGGGCGGCGCGGGCTGAGATGTTCTAAAGCGTTTCCAGGCCAAGAGGGAACCGGTCCGCATTGTGGAAACGGAACAGAGTAAAGAGAGTTCCAGGAGAAGCCGGAACCGGCGGCGGCCGCAAGCGCGACAAAACGCCAACCCTCTGACCGCGCGCCGGAAAAGCCTTGAAAGGCGAAATTTTGCTCACCAAATATTGGCCAGAATCTCCTACCAATTCAGTGGAGACTCGGGTGCCGCTCAGGCGTTTGCGGTACAATGGCAGAGTAGCTGCCTGGAAAATGGCTGCCGTGAATGAGTCGTGCCGTTACATCTGCGTGCTCGTGGGCCGCTGCCCGGGGCACGAAATAATGGAACAGCCGGGCCAAGAGTAACCCATGATAACCGAACGCCGATCGGGAACCGTCCTTTGAAAGTCATCAGTTGGAACCTGCTGCGGTTGACGGGCGCGCGCGTGCACGACGTGGCCGCGCTGATCGCCCGTCACAAGCCGGACCTGCTGCTCCTGCAGGAAGCGACTGAGGATCTTTGCGCGCTGCCGGATCTGGTCGGTGGCCATTTCTTCCGCGAGCCGCTCGACCGGCGTGTCTACGGGCTCGCTGTCTGGAGCCCGCATCCGCTGCCGCGGCCTTACGCGCTGCGCCTGCCGGTGTCGCAGGTGCCGGGCCGGGTGCCGCCGCGCCTCGCGCAGATCGTGCAGTTCGGCGACGTCGCCTTCGCCAACGTGCATCTGTCTCACGGTCAGTTCCTCAACCGCTGGCAGTTGCTGCATATCGCCGCCGCGCTCGAAGGACCGGCGGCCATCGTCGGCGACTACAACGCGGTCGGTCCGATCAAGCTCGGTGGTTTCAAGGATATCGGTCCGCGCCAGCCGACCCACAGCCCTACCAACATCATATCCTTCCGGCTCGACCGCTGCATGGCACGCGGTCTTCGCTGCCGCGAGAGCCGCGTGCTGGCGCGCGGGCCGTCCGACCACCATCCGATCGTGCTCGACCTGCAGGCGGCGCCGATCGCGGCCACGGCACCCGGATTGCTGCTGCGCCGCGCGCGCTTGCGCGCGAGCATGGAGCGCTGGTTGCGCACCATGGCCGACCGTCCCAACCGCATCCGCGTCAGGCAGAACCTGCTCGAGGCGCTTGACCTCAGACTGCGCAAGAGCCGTCAGGGCCGGGCGCGCCGGCGTTATCCGTTGCGCGCGGGCAATGATGCCCGGGCGCGTCACGATGGGCGCGCCGGCGCCGATCTGCGCTGAGCCGCGCGCCGGCAAAGTCGATGCCGCGTTCGTCATCGCCGGCAGCGCCCTATTCGTCACCCTTAACATAACCGGAAATATTGTTCGCGAACTCGCGCCCGGCGTCCCGCGTTAGCCGACAAGTGTCTCCGCGCGGCGCCGCCTTGAGCCAAATCAATGACCGGTCCCGGGCGGGTCCCGAGACTTGGACAAAAGAGGAGGCAAGAACTCATGCAGACCCCCGCCGAGATCGATTTCCAGGGCATGGACCCGAGTGCGGCCGTGCGCACGGCGATCGAAAATCACATTTCACAGCTCGAAGAGCGGTTCGGCCGCATCACCGCCGGCCGCGCGGTGGTCAAGGCGCCGGGCGGGCGCCACCGCACCGGCGGCCTCTACGAGATCGCGGTGCACCTGTCGCTGCCGGACGGACGCGAGGTCAACGTCGACCGCGTGCGCCAGAACGACGAGCGCTTCGCCGACCTCAACTACGCGCTCAACGACGCCTTCAAGCGCGCGCGCCGCCAGTTGCAGGACAACGTGCGCGAGTTGCAGGGGCAGGTGAAGCTGACCAGCGCGTCGCCCGTCGGCACGGTGGCGGAGCTCGATCCGCTCGGCGAGTTCGGTTTCATCAAGACTGACGACGACCGTGAGATTTATTTCCACCGCAACAGCGTACTCGGCGACGGTTATGCGCAGTTGAGCGTCGGCGCGCGTGTCGCATTTGCCGAGGAGATGGGCGACAAGGGCCCGCAGGCGAGCACCGTCAAGCCGCTCAACAAGCACAGCATGAAGGTCTGAAGGCGAACAACTTCGCGCCGCCGGCCGCTCAGCCCGAGGCCTGCAGCAGTGCGGCGGCGTGGTGCGCGGCCGCGATATGCGGCGCGACCATGAACATCAGCACGATGGTGGCGAGCGCCCAGGTGGTGATGGCCTCATAGATGGCGTGGCGCTGGTCGGCGGGCGACAGCGCCACCAGTAAAGCTGCGACCACGGCGCCGATATTTCCTGACACCAAGTAGATCGCCGTGGTCGAGCCCGCACCATGCGCGGCGGCGAACCGCGCCAACATGGCATAGAGGAAAACCGCGCCCAGCACGCCGGCCGCGATCGTCAGCAGCTTGGACCCGATGCGCAGGCCGCCGCGCCACCGTGGGCGCTTCATAAAATCACCGCCGCGGTCGCCGTACGGGTGGCCGCGCGAACAAGAGCAGTCATGAACGTCTCCGGACGTGATCGGTTTCTCAATCTGCCAACGTCCAATACCGAGGCCCGTTCCGTTCGGGCCTTACAGCCGGCCCATCTCCACGTCCTCGCAGGAAAAGCCCAGCATCGACAGCCCTTCCTCGAGCAGGTCGCCGACGTTCGGCGTACCCAGCAGGTATTCGGCGGTGCGGGCATTGTGCGCGTCGGCGGCGTCCTGCCGCAATGACGCCCAGTCGGCGACGGTATTGTCGTCGCGCCCCAGCCAGGCGATCGTCACCAGATCGATCTGCTCGTCTTCCGACATCGAATTGATCAACGAAGTAATTTCCTCGACGACCGGATCGTCGCCGTAGTCCTCCAGCACCTCGACGTCCTTGTCGTCGGATGGGTTGGAGCCGGGATCGGGCTCCTCCACCGCTTCCTTGGCGTCGTATTCGCGCGCCTTGATGATGATGAAGCACACCTTGTCCGGCGATATCGCCAGATCGATGTCGCTGCCGGCGGTGGCAGGGTCGCTCGCTTTGGCCATGGAATCCCCTCTGAAATCGCCTGTCGTTTGGCCCGTCCGTACCTCGGTAGGGTGCGCGACAGGCTGCTGAAGACAAATCAATTGAGGCCGCGTTCGGTTTCCGTGAGCCACGCCGCGACCAGCGGCCAGCGGTCGCGTAGCACCTTGCGGCCCATGAAAAGGCTGAGATGACGGCCGTGCACGAGGTCGGTGCGGATTTCGGCCGGCGGCGTGCCGGCGAGCCGCGCCAGCGCGAACAACTGATCGGCCGCTACCAACTCATCGTCGTGCGCGGCCATGAGATAAAGCGGCGTCGTCACCTGCGCCAAATCAATGCGCGCGCCGAGCGCGACGAATTCGCCGCGGGCTAGCGTGTTGTGCTTGAAGATCTGCTCGATGCCTTCGAGGTAATAGCGCCCGGGCAGATCGAGGGTCCAGGCGTACCAGGTGTCGAAGCGCTGGCGCAGCTCCGCGAACGCTTCCGAGGCGAGCGGCACATCGACATCAAGCAATTGGTGCAGGTCTTCGTCGGCGATCGTCCGGGGTCCCCAGAACGTCTGCACCTTGCGGCCGATGACACGGCCGTTGCCCAGGCTCACCAGGCTCTCGAACAGCGCCGCCGGCGTGTCGGCGATCATGCGCGAGAGGCCGGACGGCACGGCCGCGACGTCGATGGGCGCGCCGGCCAACACCAGCTTGCGCACCTTGGCGGGAAAGCGCGCGGCATAGATGAGCGCGAGCCAGCCGCCCTGGCACAGCCCGATGAGATCGACCGGGGCACCGATTTGGTCGATGAGCACGTTGAGCGTGGCGAGATAGTCGTCGATGCCGAGATCGCGCATGCTCGCGTCGGCGGGACGCCAGTCGGTGACGTGGAGGCGCCTGAGACCCGCCTTGCGCAAGGCTGTCACCAGGCTGTGGCCGCGCGCCATGTCGGTGATGGTGGCGCCGTGCAATGCAAACGGCGCGCAGAGCAGGGTCGGCGCCCCGGCTTTGGCGGTCGAGAAGTCGCGCAGGCGTACCGTCTTGAGATCGAGAGCGATCGCGTTGGGCGTTGCCCAGCCCGGTTCGGTTACCGCGCGCGCTCCGCCGCCGGCGAGATCGGCAAATTGCCGCGCCATCGCCGCAGCGGCTTCGCTGGCCGAGGCCGCCGCGAAGGCCGGCCACAGAAACGCCAGTTGCGGAAGCGGATTGGGGATCGGCTCGTACATGAGACCGCGTCTTTTGGGGTCGCGCTTGATAACCCTACGCAGGCGACTTTGTGCCCTCGTTGACCCACATCAACGCCGCCGGCGGGCGCTCATCCGGTGGTACGCGTATGCCGCTGATCTTTCAGGCGAAATTGATATTCGTCAATCGATATGCGTAACGGGCAGCGCTAAACTGCCGCGCTCCCGTGACCGAGCCGCGCCAATAAACAACAACACCAAGAAAGAAAAGCCGGATGAGACCGCCCATCGAGATCGACTTCCAGGGCATGAAGGCTCAGCCCGCCGTCCGCGACGTCGTCGACAAACACGTCGCCAGCTTCGAGCGCCGCTTCGGCCCCATCGCCGCCGGCCGCGTCGTGCTCAAGTCGCCGCACGAAGGAACCACGGGGGGCGGCCCCTACGAGGTGCAGATCGAACTGAGCTTGCCCGACGGCCGCAACGTCCTGGTCGGCGGCGGCCCGGCGCGCGACCCGCGCCATGCCGATCTCGACCTCGCCATCGACGATGCCTTCAAGTGGGCGCGCACTGCCGCGCTCTAGGGCCGTTCATCCTGCGCCGATCAGCCCGGACTCCACGCACGCGATGCCGTGCTCGGCGAACAGCGCGCGCGTCGCCGCAGCGGAGCCCTGCACGTCGATGGCGCGGCAGGCGTCCTCGAACACGATGGTCTCGAAGCCTTCGCGGCGCGCGTCTTCCGCCGAATAGCGCACGCAGAAATCGAACGCGAGGCCGGCGACGAAGACGCGCGTGAAACCGCGCTCGCGCAGGTAGCCGCCGAGCCCGGTCGGGGTGGTGCGGTCGTTCTCATAAAAGGCCGAATAGGAATTGATCGCCGGGTGATAGCCTTTGCGCAGAATCAGCTCGGCCTTGCCGATGTCGAGGTCGCTGCGGAATTCGGCGCCGCGCGAACCTTGCACGCAATGGTCCGGCCACAGGATCTGTGCGCCGTAAGACGCCTCGATATAGTCGTAGGGCTTATGTCCCGGGTGCGAGGAGGCGAACGACAGGTGACCGGTCGGATGCCAGTCCTGCGTCAGCACCACGTGGGCAAAGCGCCGCGCCAGCCGGTTGATGACCGGCACCACCTGGTCGCCATCCGGCACGCTCAGGTTTCCGCCGGGGCAGAAATCGTTCTGGATGTCGACTACCAGGAAAACGTCGCGTTCGCCGATCTCGAAGGTCCCGCTCATGGTTCGTCCGCCTTCGCTCGCACCGCCGCCGGATGCCCCGCCAGCAGCGCAATCACGTCCTCGTCGGAGAGCTGCCGAAAGTCGTCGTAGAAGAAGCCGATGGCGCCGAATTCGGCATAGTCCTCCAGGCACACCACGTCGTCGGCTTCCCGGCGCAGGCTCTCGAGGCTCTCGGTCGGCGCCACCGGCACGGCCAGGACGAGACGTCGGAGTCTATGTTGGCGGAGCGCGCGCAACGCCGCGCGCGTCGTGGCGCCGGTGGCGATGCCGTCGTCGACCACGATGGCGGTATGGCCCTCGAGCGGCGGGTGCGGCCGCGCGCCGAGGTAAAGTTGGCGCCGGCGCGCTATCTCGGCGAGCTCGCGGCCGCGCACCGCGTCGAATTGGGCATCGCCGATGCCGGCGAGCGCGATGACATCCTCATTGCGCACAGTCACCGGCGTCTCGCCGCCCACCACTGCGCCCATGGCAAGTTCGGGCTGGAACGGCACGCCGATCTTGCGCACCAATAACAGATCGAGCGGCGCGCCGAGCGCGTCGGCGATTTCGGCGGCCACCGGCACGCCGCCGCGCGGCAGCGCCAGCACGACGGGCTTTTCGTCCTTGTAGCGCATGAGCGCGGCTGCGAGCTTGCGGCCGGCATCGATCCGGTCTTTGAAGGGCATGACCTGCTACGCCTGTTCCCGCGTCTGATTGATGAGATGGCGTTCCAACCAGTCCGCGGCCAATTCGATCACCGCTTCCATGGCGCCCGGCTCGGGAAACAGGTGCGTGGCGCCTGGCACGATCTCGATCCTCTTCTCGCCCGGCAGCCGCGTATAGGCTTGTTCGTTGAGCGCGATCACATCCGTGTCGCGTCCACCGACGATGAGCAGCGTCGGCGCGCTCACGTCGGCGAGGGCGCGTTCGGCGAGGTCGGGCCGTCCGCCGCGCGAGACCACCGCACCGATGCGGCCGCCCACGCTTGCCGCCGCCACCAGCGCGGCCGCCGCGCCGGTGCTGGCGCCGAACAGGCCGAGCGGCAGCCAGTTCAATTCGCCGTCGTCGTCGATCCAGCGCACGGCTTCGACCAGCCGCCCGGCGAGCAGGGGAATGTCGAACACGTTGGCGCGATCTTGTTCCTCGGCCGGCGTCAGCAGGTCGAACAGCAGCGTCGCCATGCCGCGGCCGTTCAATGCGGCGGCTACCGCCAGGTTGCGCGGGCTTTGGCGCGAGGAGCCGCTGCCATGGGCGAACACGATCAGCGCGCGCACATGCGGGGGCACGGTGACGGTGCCGGGCAGGCGGTGCGGTCCGATCTCGACCTCGCGGGCGCTCATTTTCGCGTCACTCCCGTGACTCTCGGGCCGGCGCAGATTGCCGAGCAGTATGGCGCGCGAGCGCGGCGGGAGTTTGACACGTATCAACGGCCGCGCGCGTGCGCGCATTATGCAGGGAGAAACGCCGAGAGGGAGCCCCGCGTTGCACGGACAGGCGCAAGAATGCGACGAAGGCCGCGCGCCGGCGCTTGCCGCCAAGGTGGCGTTTCTGCGTGATCCGGAGTCTTACCCGGATGTGCCGGCCGTCGAGGTGCGGGAGACCCACATGTCGTGGGTGTTCCTCGCGGGCTCGTACGTCTACAAGCTCAAGAAGCCGGTGCGCTTTCCCTATCTCAACTTCTCCACGCGCGCGCGCCGTGAAATCGCCTGCCGCGCCGAGATCCGGCTCAATCGGCGGCTCGCGCCCGACATTTATCTCGGCGTGGTGCCGGTGACGCAGGAAGCCGGCCGGCTCACGCTCGGCGGCGCGGGTGCGCCGGTCGACTGGCTCGTGAAGATGCGGCGGCTCGACGCGCACAACATGCTCGACGCCCGCATTGCTGCCGGCCGTCTCGCAAGACCGCACCTCGATGAACTCGCCGCTGTGCTGGCGCGGTTCTATCGCGCCGCTGCGCCGTCCTTTCTGTCGCCGGCCGTGCATCTTGCCGACTTCGCCGATAGCCTCGCCTTCAACAAGCGCGTGCTGCTCGATTCACGCTTCGATTTGCCGGCCGGGCTCATCCGCCGTATCGACCGCGCGCAGCGCCGCTTCCTCGCGCGCCACGGCAACGTCATCGCCATGCGCTTGCGCCATCGCCGCATCGTCGACGGCCACGGCGACCTGCGGCCCGAGCACATTTGTCTCGATCACAGCGTGTGCATCATCGATTGCATCGAGTTCAACGCGCGCCTGCGCACCGTCGATCCCTTCGACGAGATCGCCTATCTTGCGCTTGAATGCGAACGCCTGGGCGCCAAATGGGCAGGCGATTATCTTCAGCAGCGCATGAAGCTTCTGTTGCGCGACGGCCCGGCCGATGCGCTGTTCGCATTCTACCGCTGCCACCGTGCCACGTTGCGGGCGCGGCTCGCCATCGCGCACCTGTTCGAGCCGCACCCGCGCACGCCCGAAAAGTGGCCCAAGCTGGCGCGGACGTATCTTGATCTGGCTCACAAGAGTGCGCGTAAACTGAAATTAATTGAATAGCGTCGCGACGAACGCTCTTTCACCTCCGCCTCGAGTGGAGGGTGAGGAGGGGGGCTAAACCGCCATCAAGTCCGTCAACCCGCGGTCCTCGTGCAGCCGCCGGATCGCTTCGGCCAAGAGCGGCGCTGCCGGCAACAGCGTCAGCTTCTCATTCATCTGCGCACCGCTAAGCCGGAACGGCGGCACCGCGTCGCTCACCACGATGCCGTCGAGCGCCGGATCGGCGAGGACATCCGCCGCGCCATGCATGAACAGCCCATGCGTCACCAGCGCGATGACTTTCTTGGCGCCGGCCGCGCGCGCGGCCTGCGCCGTGCGCAATAGCGTGCCCCCGGTGCTGATGAGATCGTCGACGATCAACGCCGTCGCGCCCGCGACATCGCCGGCGAACAACTCGCCGGAGACGACGCCGGCGCTGCGATGCTTTTCTGCCAGCCCCTTGCCGACGGGCCGCCCGAGCGCGCTTTCCAGCGCCTCGCGCAGGCTCTCGGCGCGCTTCATGCCGCCGGCATCCGGCGACACCACCGCCAGGCTGTCGCCGCCGAGCCGCGCCTTGACGTAGTCGACGAACAAGGGTGTCGCCGTCAGCGCCACCGTGCGGCAACGGAACGCGTTCTCGAACGCGGCCGGGTTGTGCACCTCCAGCGTCATCACGCAATCCGTCCCCATCGCGTCGAACAGCGTGCCCACGTAGCGTGTGGTCACCGGATCGTTCGGCTTGGTGCGGCGGTCCTTGCGCGCGTAGGCGAGGTAAGGCGTCACCGCGGTCACGCGCGCGGCGCCGGCGTCCTTGAGCGCGCCGATGAAGAACAGGAGCCGGCACAGCTTGTCGTTGGCGCTCTGGCCCGGCTCGCCATAAAGGCCATGCAGCACGTAGACGTCGCGGCCGGCGACGCCGTCGAGCGGGCGCGCCTTGTGCTCGCCGTCCTCGAAGTCGCGTTCCTCGTGCACGGCGAGCGGCTGGCCGAGCGCGGCCGCGACCGCAGCGCCCAGCGCGACGCCGGCATTGAGGGCGAACAACTGTGGTGGAGCGTTGCGAAACATATTGCTATCTACTTCCCCGCCGCGAGAGGGTACCTTGATCGCGGTCAAAGGTCAGCCGGGGGGAAACGCCAGCAACATGCCGTCACAGGGGACTCACGGGACCGTCATCGTCGGCGCCGGGCAGGGCGGCTATCAGGTCGCGGCCTCCTTGCGCGAAGCCGGCTATGAGGGGCCGGTCACCATCGTCGGGGACGAGCCGGCGGCGCCCTACCAGCGCCCGCCGCTGTCGAAGGCCTATCTCCTCGGCGAGATGACCGTGGACCGGCTCATGCTTCGGCCGGAGTTGTTCTACGAGACCCGCGGCATCGACCTGCTGCTCGGCGAACGCGTTGCGCGCATCGATCGCGACGCCGCGCGCCTTCATCTCGCTTCCAGCTCGTCTCTCTCTTACGACCATTTGGTGCTCGCGCTCGGCGCCCGTAATCGTCTGCTGCCGGTCGACGGCGCCGATCTAGACGGCGTGATGTATCTGCGCACGCTCGCCGAGTCCGATGCGATTCATGAACGCTTCGAATCCGCCAAGAGCATCGTCGTTATCGGCGCCGGCTTCATCGGCCTGGAGCTCGCCGCCGTGGCCAGCAAGTACGGCAAGGAGGTTCACGTGGTCGAGGCGTTGCCGCGCGTCATGAGCCGCGCCGTCTCGCCGGATATCTCCGCGTTCTACGCCGAGGCCCATGCCGCCTGGGGCACCGCCATGCATATGAATGCGCGGCTCGAGCGCATCGACGGCAAGGACGGCCACGTCGCCGGCGTCACGCTCGCCGGCGGCACGACCATTCCCGCCGATCTTGTGCTGGTCGGCATCGGCATCGTGCCCAATGTGGAATTGGCGCAAGAAGCCGGTCTTGCTTGCGACAACGGCATCGTGGTCGACAAGCATCTCGTCACCGCCGATCTTGCCATCTCGGCCATCGGCGATTGCGCGGCGTTTCCCGATCCGGTGACGCGCCGGCACATTCGCCTGGAGTCGGTGCAGAACGCCGTCGATCAGGCGCGCTGTGTGGCCAAGCGCATCACCGGCAGCGTCGAAGCCTATGGCGCCGTGCCCTGGTTCTGGAGCGACCAGCGAGATCTCAAGCTGCAAATGGTCGGGCTGACCAACGGCTGCGACCGGACGGTGGTGCGCGGCGATCCCGCTGCGCGCGCGTTCTCGGTGTTCTGCTTCAAGGACGGCCGGCTCGCCGGCATCGAGTCGGTGAACCGCGCCGCCGATCACATGTTCGGCCGCCGCCTGCTGGCCGCCGGTGAAAGCGTGACGCCGGAGGAGGCCGCCGATGCGGGCTTCGATCTCAAGGCGCGCCTCGCACGCGTCGTGGCGGCGGCGCAGCCCGCGGGCTAGGCCTGCCATTGTGGCGCTTGGCCGTCATCGTTAAACTCGTTGCCACATTGCCGCAAACGAGGAAACGCATCCATGGCCGACGCCCGCAAAGCCTTCATCAAGAACATCGCCGAGGTGCCGTGGCGCGAATTCCCCGACCACTTAGGCGGCGCGCTGTCGAAGCCGCTGGTGATGCCCGACACCGCGCACTCGCAGCATCTCGACTACCGCATCTCCATGTACCAGCCCAAAGCCTACGTGAAGAAGCACAGCCACAAGATCCAGGAGCAGGTCTATCACGTGCTTGAAGGCGAGGGCGTCATGCATGTCGGCGGCGAGGACCGCGTCGTGCGCAAGCACGATTTCATCTATCTGCCGCCCGGCGTGGAGCATTCCATTGAGAACACCGGGCTCGTCGACCTCGTGTTCATCGTTGTCACGTCGCCGGTGAAAGACGAGGTGGTGAAGTAGCGCGGGCGCTTGCTGCTGCGGCCCATGAAGCCGCTCAGTTGACGGTGTCTTCGCTCGCCACCGCCAATGCCGCGTTGCGTCCGGCGCGCCGACCCGACACGAACGCCCAGGCGAGGTGGTGGCCGTGGCCCTTCAGCAGCAGGCCGCCCTGTCCGGTGGAGCCGGCGGCATAGAGCCCGGCGATCGGCGCGTCGTTCGCGCCCAGCACCCGGTGCGCCTCGTCGACGGCGACGCCGCCCTCGTTATGCACGAATACCGCGCGCGCGGGCCCGAGCGCGACGTAAGGGCCGTTGCCGAATTGCGCGCGCTTGCCGGCGCGCCTGTTGTAGCTCTCCACGCTGCGCGCCAGCGCGCCGCGCGGCATGTCGAGCTTGGCGGTCAGCGCGTTCAGCGTCGGCGCTTGCGTGTAGATGTCGCGCCGGTTGCGCTTGTAGTCGGCGAGGTAGGCGTAGGCGACGCCGGGCGCGGTCGAGATGAAGTGCGGCCAGGCGGAAAACTGCGCCGCCATGCGCGCGTCGAGCAGGATGAACCCCGTGCCGCCCGGCTGGTCGGGCAGATGCAGCGCCGGCGTCTCGCGTTCCTCACAGAAGCGCTCGCCCTTGCTGTTGACGAGCAGCGCGCCGGCCGCGAACAGGTCGGGCGAGGGCGCCAGCGCCGTGGTCACGAAGCTCATGATGAAGGGCCGCAGCAGCGCTTGCGGCATGTGGTCGAGCGACCACGCCATGAACGCGGCGAGCCACGGCCAAGGCGGCAGCTTCAGCAGCAGGTTCTGCCGCTGCGGCGGCACGAAGCGCAGTTCGGGCCCGAGCGCCAAGTCGCCGTTCAAGATGCGCGCGCCCATGGCCACCGCGAGCTTCTGCCCGTCGCCGGTGGCGGTCTCGTTGACGCCGGTGGCTTTCGCCTCCTGCGCGCCGATGTACTGCGCCTTCAGTTCCGGGTCGTTGGTGAAGTCGCCGGCAGCAAGCACCACGCCGCCGCGCGCGGCATAGAGCCTGCGGCCGCGCGGCGTCTCGCAATCGACCGCCGTCACCCGCCCGCCGTCGGTGACGAGCGCGCACGCCCGCGTCTCGGTCGCGATCTCAACGCCGGCGCGCCGCGCGGCCCGGTCCAGATGGCTGATGAAGGCGCGCGAGTTGGGCAGCACGTTATGCATGCGCGGCTTCTTGTGCGGCGGTTCCGGCATGGGCCCGGTGAAGCGGATGCCATGCGCGATGAGCCAGCGGAAGGTGTCCGGCATCTCGTCGGCGAGCACGCGCCTGAGTTCTGCATTGTCGCGGTTGTCGAGCGCGCCGTTGAAGCCGGCCATATCGCGCCAGTGGTCCTCGGGGCGGTCTTTGATACCGCGCGCGATCTGATGTGGGGTGGCGCTAGCGCTCACCGAGCCCACCGACCAGGCCGTGGAACCGCCGAGCCGCGCGTTCTTTTCCACAAGCACGACGCTGCGCCCGAGCGCGCGTGCCTCGAGTGCCGCGGCGAGCCCGCTGCCGCCGCCGCCGACCACTACCACGTCGTATGCGTTGTCGGGCTCACTCACGGGCATTTCCTCGGGCCAGTTCGCCCCCTGCGGCCGGTTTGCCGGCCGTCAAGCGTCGGGGCCGGATTCAACATCGTGAATTGCCATTTGCCAATCGAAAATACGGGGTGATAACGTCCGGCACTCCGCTTCTATGTGGCGAAAGGCAAAGCGCGTGACAGTTCGATCGAAACCGAAGGCCAGCCCCGGGCGGACGCCGCCGGCGCGAGCGCGTGTTGCGAGCCCGCGCGAGCGCGATCCGGCCGAGCGCGCGCGTGGCGGCGTGCAGTCGATCGGCCGCGCCTTCGCTATCATGGAGGAGATCGCGCGCAATCGCGACGGCATCGGCCTGGCGGAACTTTCCAAGCGCGTGGGCTTGCACAACTCCACGACCTTCCATCTCGTGCGCACAATGGTGGCGCTCGGCTACGTGCGGCAGCTACCGGACACCAAGCGTTACCGCATCGGCCGCCCACTGTTCGCGCTCGCCGCCAACGCACTCGACGACATCGAGATGATGAGCCTGGCGACGCCGGTGCTCGAGGAGCTCTCGCGCGAGACCGGGGAGAGCGCGCATTTCTCCGTGCGCATGAACGACGCCGTGGTGGTCTTGGCGCGTACCAGCGGCCCCGGCGCCTTTCAGATGGCCGACCGCGTCGGCGTGGTGCGTCCGGCTTATTGCACCGCGCTCGGCAAGATCATGCTTGGCGCCATCAGCGAAGAGCAGCTCGACGGTTATATCGAGCGCACCGAGCTTGCGCCGATGACACCGAACACCATTACCACGCCGGAGCGGCTGCGCCGCGAGATCGCTGAGGTGCGGCGCGCTGGGCTCGCCATCGACGATGGCGAGTTCGACCCGGAAGCGCGCTGCGCGGCGGTGCCGGTGCGCGACTTCACCGGCCAGGTGGTCGGCGCGCTCGGTATTTCCGGCCCGGTCTGGCGGCTGTCGATCGAGACGCTGAAGAAGCGCGCGGCGCTGGTGCGCGTCGCCGCCGACAAGCTGTCGGCGGAATTCGGCTATCAGGGCGAGGGCACGCGGGCGCGCGCGGCGGAGTAGAGGAAACAATTATGCCACGGCATGCGAATTACGTTCCTCATGGCGTGATCCCGGCGGTGCTGCTGCCGTTCGATGCCGACCTCGCCATTGACGAGGCCGCCTTTCGCGCGCATCTGCGTGACGTCACGGCGACGCAGGGGCTGTCGGCCATCACGCTGAACGCTCATTCGACCGAGGTCAGTTCCTGCACCTTCGACGAGCAGCGCCGCGTGCTCGACATCGCCCAGGACGAAATCGGCGACACGATGCCGATCGTCAACGGCGTGTGGGCCGACGGCAGCCTCGAGGCCTCGCGCATCGCCAAGATGGCGCAGGCGGGCGGGGCTTCCGCGCTCCTGGTGTTCCCGCCCGCGCCGTTCACGCTCGGCCAATCGCCGGCCATGGCGCTCGCCCACTTCAAGCGCATTGCGGACGCTACCGACCTGCCGCTCATCGCTTTCCAGTATCCGCTTGCCAGCGGGCAGGGCTATCCCAAGGACACGCTGCTGAAGCTTATCGACGAGGTGCCCTCGATCCGCGCCATCAAGGACTGGATCGGCAACGTACCGCACCACGAATGGCACATCCGGACACTGCAAAATCTGCCGCGGCCGGTGAACGTGCTCACCACGCATTCGGCTTGGCTGTTCTCGTCGCTGGTGCTCGGCTGCAACGGCCTCCTGTCGGGCTCCGGCAGCGTGATCTCCGATTTGCAGGCGCGCCTGTTCCGCGCGGTGCAGGCCAACGACCTGGCGCAGGCGAAGGCGCTCAACGACCGCGTCGAGCCTTTGATGCGCGTGTTCTACGCCGACCCCTTCGTCGACATGCACAACCGCATGAAGGAAGCGCTGGTGCTGCTCGGCAAGCTGCCGCGTGCGGTGGTGCGCCCGCCGCTCACCAAGATCCAACCGGCAGAAATCGAGCGGATTCATCGGGGATTGGTGGACGCCGGGCTGCTCGAAAAGGGCCGGCGGAACGCCGCCTGACTACTCGGCGGCGCGGCCTTTTGGGATCCTGCCGGTCACGCCGAATTCTTCGGACTTGCTGCCGGCCACCGCCACGTCGAAGCCCTCGGCCGCCAGGCCACGCCTCAACAACTCCCGGATCGCGGATGCGCGGCTCGGCATCCGCTTCGCAAAGCGAAAATCGTCCAAAACCGACAGTTCCTCGCGGGTGAGCATGATTTGCAGGCGCTCACCGCGGTTGGCGTTTTCAACCATCGTGCGTCTCCGCAGCCCCTTACCAACAATGAGTAAGATGTGCATTTGATATCAATTTTGCAAGTGGCTAAAAAACCGCCGAAAACTCAATGGCTTCACAAGGGGGCCAGCCTTAAAAAGGCTAAGCCGGCGCCGATTGGCCGGTGTGAACAAGCGCGGGGGTTGGCGGACACGGTGGTTGCAAAGAAACAGAATTGATCTTCCCCGGCCGGATCTTAACTTTAATGAATGAGGCGAATGCGAACACAGCGCGTATCGACTCGCCGGCCCGCGCCGCGCCATCGGCGGCAGGGCACTGGAGGGCAGGGGGATTCTTGGGGCCCGAGCGGCGGCACGCCACAACCGAGGTCCCATCATGCTTAGGTCGTCTACACCCCAAGCCAAGTATTGCTACGAGCGCGCGAGCAAGGCGAAACGGCGCGCTTTCGAGACCGCCGATCAGCAGGCGCGCGACGAATGCCTCGCCTCCGAGGCGCAGTGGCTGAAGCTGGCGGCGAACTACGAGCAGTCCGGG
The DNA here is from genome assembly GCA_963773225.1 of uncultured Pseudomonadota bacterium. Classification (GTDB taxonomy): domain Bacteria; phylum Pseudomonadota; class Alphaproteobacteria; order Rhizobiales; family Xanthobacteraceae; genus Pseudolabrys. Next base: position 565,726 of record CAVZAO010000007.1, on the reverse strand, counting down.
CGCATGACCCGTTTCCTGCAGCGGCCGGCGACGATGCCGGAGCATCCGCTCTGCCAGCAATGCAAGATGTCGATGTGGCTTGTTGAAATGCAGTCTAGCCTGGAGAGGCGGGACTTTGTCTATGAGTGCAAGGTCTGCAATGCGCAGCAGACCATCACCGAGACCAACGACTGAGCGCGCTTCTTGCGCGCTACATGATCGCGAATTCGGTGTTCTTGCGGTCGGTCACCAGCATCGAACCTGGATAGTGCGTGATGCAGAATTCCGGCTTCACCGTCGCGATCACCGATTGCGGCGTCACCCCGCAGGCCCAGAACACTGGTAGTTCGTCGTCGTCCACCGCGACTGCGTCGCCGTAGTCCGGCTTCATTATATCCTTGATCCCGATCAGCTCCGGCTTGCCGATGTGCACCGGCGCGCCGTGCACGCTCGGAAAGCGCGTGGTGATTTGCACCGCGCGGATGGCATCGGCCGGCTTGAACGGCCGCATCGACACCACCATCGGTCCGTGGAAGGGCCCCGCCGACTTCGTCTCGATCGAGGTCCGATACATCGGCACGTTGCAGCCTTGCGCGATGTGGCGCACCTCAATGCCTTCCGCCATCAGCGCTTCCTCGAATGAAAACGAACAGCCGAGTACGAAGCTGACCAGGTCGTCGCGCCAGAACTCGTTGAGCGTCTCCGGCTCCGCCACCAGTGCGCCGTTCTGCCACACCCGGTAGCGCGGGATATCGGTGCGGATGTCGAGGTCCTGGCCGAGCTCCGGCACGCGGGGATCGCCAGGGGCCGATGTGCCGATCAGCGGACACGGCTTAGGGTTGAGCTGACAAAAGCGCAGGAAGTCGCCTGCCAAATCTTTCGGCAGTATGGCGAGATTGCCCTGCACGAAACCGGGGGCAAGGCCCGCAGTGGGGCCGCGATGAGCGCCGGCGCGGATTGCAAGCCGGATCGCGTGGCCGCTCTCCGGCAGAGGTGCTGCGATGTCGCGGCGCAGTTCGGCGATGCTCATGCCACTTCGTTCCCACGATGTGAAAAAGCGTTGCAATCGTGCGCAGCTTAGCATGTGCGATCGCGCGCGCGAACGCGCCCTCGAGCGTTTCACTGTTCGTATGATCATCCCACGATGTGAGTACGGGTACATTACTGTGAAAATAGCGGTTGATTGTTCGGCGCGGATGACGTTTGCTAACGGCAATCGGCCGCCGAAGCCCGGAGAAGGCATGGCCGGGGGGGAGGAAACGAGGACGATGCCGCACCCTGCCGCCATGGCACGTGGTGACTGCGCTCGCGTCACGCCGCTGGCGACATGCCCGGCGGTACGGCCGTTGAGGTCGCGGCGCGCGTCCCCCAAACGATCCGAACTTTTGTCAGTCGATGACGTGTCGTCCGCGCGGCGTGTGCGGACGCGATGATTCGTTCAGTTACTGCAAAATCCAGTGGGAGGACTAACGATGACTGAAAAGTGGAAAGACGAATCCTGGGCCCAGGATGAAAGCTTCTGGTACGACGGCAAGATTACGCGCCGTCGTCTCGTCGGCTGGGGCGGTGGGGCGCTCGGCGCGATGATGCTTGTGCCGGCGCCGTGGCGCGCCGCCTTCGGCGCCGCCAAGCCGTACAAGATCGGTTCGGAGCAGCCGCTGTCCGGCGCCGGCGCCGCCGGCGGCAAGACCGCGCTGGTCGGCCTGCAAATGGGCGCCGACCGCATCAACAAGAACGGCGGCATCAACGGCCGTCCGGTCCACCTGGTCATCGCCGACGATGAAAGCTCGCCGGCCGTCGCCCGCCGCAAGACCCAGAAGATGGTGTCGGACGACGAGATCGACGTGCACTGCGGCGGCTTCCTGTCGAACATCTGCCTCGCCTGCATGCCGGTGTGGCAGCACGCCAAGATCGTCAACATGATCACGGTTTGCCTCGACACCACGCTGACCACGTCGCACTGCAACCGCTACAGCTTCCGCCTGCACGACTACGCGCCGGCGCAAGCGGTCGCCTTCGCGCCCACGCTCACCAAGATGGGCAAGAAGTGGCACATCGCCTACGCCGACTATTCGTGGGGCCAGTCGACGCGCGATGCCTACGTCAACGAGATCAAGAAGAACGGCGGCGAAGTGGTCGGCACCACCGGCATTCCGCTCGGCACGCCCGACATGACGCCGTTCCTGTCGAAGATCACCGGTAACTTCGACGGCCTGTTCGGCATCTTCTTCGGCAAGGACGGCGTCAACATCGCGACGCAGGCCTACGACCTTGGCCTCACCAAGAAGTACAAATGGGCCGGCGACGGTTCGATCTCCGAATCGACCAACTTGAAGGCGATCGGCAACAAGATCGACGGCTTCGTCGCCATCAACCGTTACATTCCGATCTTCGCCGGTACGCTCGACACGCCCTATCACAAGGCGTGGTTCAAGGAAGCCTCGGATCGCCTTGCCAAGATCGACCCCTCGAAGCCGCTGCCCGACAAGTACGTGCAGTCGAACTACGAGGCCATGAGCGCCCTCAAGATCACCATGGAGCGCGCCAAGTTTGAAGGCCGCAAGGACACCATGAAGCTGATCGAGCATCTGGAAGGCTTCGAGGCCAAGGCCGGTCCCGACTTCATCCAAGGGCCGAAGACGCTGCGCAAGGCCGACCATCAGGCCTTCCTGAACGAGTTCATCTTCGAGGTCAGCGGCGGCACCTACCACCTCAAAGAGACAGTGCCGAAGGACAAGACCCTGGTCCCGCCGGCCTGCACGTTCCCGCCGGTCTAAGTGACGACCGCATCCACCATCGACGTGAGCTCCCCGGCGCAAGGCCGGGGAGCAGCGTCGGCCCCGCTATTGGCGACCGAACAGTTGTCCGTCCGCTTCGGCGGATTGGCTGCGTTGAGCGGCGTGAACCTCCGGGTCATGCCGGGCAGCGTGCATGCCGTCATCGGGCCGAACGGTGCGGGCAAAAGCACCTTCTTCAATTGCCTCACCGGCGTGCTGCGGCCGACCGGCGGGCGCATCCTATTCAAGGGCGACGACATCACCGGACTGCCGTCCAACAAGATCTCGCAGAAGGGCATCGCGCGCTCCTACCAGATCACCAACATCATGCCGAACGCGACGGCGCTGGAGAACGTGCGCATCGCCGCGCAGTCCCGCCGCCACGCCTGGAACATGGTGAAGCATCACAACGCTTTCGACGATATCAACACGCGCGCGGAGCAGGCACTCGACGCCGTAGGCTTGCTGAGCAGCGCCGAGGAGTTGGCCGCCAATCTCTCGCACGGGCAGCAGCGCAACCTCGAGATCGGCATCGCGCTCGCCACCGAGCCGTCGCTACTGCTGCTCGACGAGCCGACCGCTGGCATGAGCGCGGGTGAAACCCATGAAACCGCCGAGCTCGTGCGGCGCATCGCCAAGGACCTGACGATTTTGATCGTCGAGCACGACATGGAAGTCGTGATGGGACTTTGCGATCGCATCACCGTGCTGCATTATGGAGAAATCCTGGCGGAGGGGACGCCGGCGGAAATCCAAGACAATCCGCGCGTGCTGGAGGTTTATCTCAAGACATGAGTGCCGCTAGCGCAGAACCGCTCGTCCTCGTCGAGGACCTGCATACGTATTACGGCAAGAGCCACATCCTCGACGGCGTCTCCCTCAGGGTAGAGCCGGGCGAGGTGGTGGGGCTGCTCGGCCGCAACGGCGTGGGCAAGAGCACCACGCTCAAATCCGTCATGGGCCTGGTGCAGCCGCGTCAGGGGCGGGTGCTGTTGGAAGGCAAGCCGATCACCGGCATGCCGCCGCACAAGCTGGCGCGGCTGGGCATCGGCTACGTGCCCGAGGACCGCCGCATCTTCCGCTGGCTCACGGTGATGGAGAACCTGCGCACCGGCCTCGACCGCCACGGCGTCACCGACCAAAAGCGCGAGGCGTTGCTCGACAAGGTCTTCACCTATTTCCCGGTGCTGGCCGAACGGCGCGCGCAAGCCGGCGGCACGCTCTCGGGCGGCGAGCAGCAGATGCTGGCGATCGCCCGCGCCATGATGCTGGAGCCCAAAATCATCCTGCTCGACGAGCCGACCGAAGGATTGATGCCGCGCATGATCTCGCAGATCGGCACCATCATCGACGTGCTGCACAAGGAGGGCGTCGCCATCCTGCTGGTCGAGCAGAACGTGCCGCTGACTTTGGCGTCCAGCCAGCGGCTCTACTTCATGGAGAAGGGCTGCGTGCGCCATCAATGCGCGGCATCCGACGTGACGGTCGACGATCCGATCGTCAAGCAATACCTGGGGGTGTGACGATGGATTGCAGATTGCGGACGGAGGCGCGCAGCCGATGACGGCGGTGATCAATTTCATCGGCGCCATCCCGGTCGACCTCATCCTGATCCAGACGGTCAACGGCATCGTGGCCGGCATGATCCTGGCGCTGGTCGCGTCCGGACTGACGCTCATCTTCGGCATCATGGACGTGGTGAACTTCGCTCACGGCGAGCTGTTCATGATGGGCGCCTATATGGGCGTGGTGGTGCTGTCGGCGACCGGCAATTTCTGGCTCGCGCTTATCGGCTCCGCGCTCATCATGGCGATCCTCGGCGCCGCCGTGCAGGTCGTCACGCTCAGGCCGCTCATCGGGCGCGATCCGCTCTACACCATTCTCGCCACCTTCGGCGTTTCGCTCATCCTGCAGAACTACGCGCTCTGGCAGTTCGGCCCGACCGCGCGCCGCATGCCGGCGCCGATCAACAGCTCCTTCCATCTGTTCTACCTGGATTATCCCTGGTACCGCCTCGTCATCGCGCTGTTGTCGGCGGCGATCATCGGCGGCTTCTACCTGTTCCTGCGCAACAGCAAGTTCGGCGTCTGGATCCGCGCCACCACGCAGGATCGGGTGATGGCGCAGGCCATGGGCATTCCGGTGCCGTGGGTGCTGACCGGCGTGTTCGCGCTCGGCTCCGCCATGGCGGCGGCGAGTGGCGTCCTGTTCGCGCCGCTTGTCGGCGTCAACCACACCATGGGTCTCGACTGGGTGCTGAAGGCCTTCATCGTCGTGGTGGTCGGCGGCATGGGTAATCTCGGCGGCTCCATCGCCGCCGCCATCCTGGTCAGCCTGCTTGAATCCTACGCCTCGATCTGGGTCGACCCGTCGCAGGCGGTGATCGTCTCCTTCGTGGTGCTGATCGTGACTCTGTTGTTCCGGCCGACCGGCCTGTTCGTGGCGGTGCCGAAATGACTGCAGCCGAATTCGACAAGACCGTGCCGCCGCTTCAGAAGAGGGGCGGGCTCAGCCACAACACCGTGTTCTGGCTCGGATTCTGTGGCGTGATGGCGGTCTTGATCATCACCCCGTACATCCTGCCCTCGTTCTGGAGTCGCTTCCTCACCGAGATGCTGATCTGGGGCCTGTTGGCGATGTCGTCCGACATCCTCATCGGCTACACCGGCATGGTCTCGTTCGGCCATGCCGCCTTCTTCGGCCTTGGCATGTATGGCGCCGCCGCCGCGCTGTTGCTGGTGAGCCCGCCCAATTTGTGGCTGGCGATCCTGTTCGGGCTGGTCGGCGCCGGCGCCGCCGCGCTGTTCGTCGCTTATTTCTCCACCCGCCTGCGCGACATCTACTTCACCATCACCACGCTGATCTTCGCGCAGATCTTCTACGTCATCATCTTCACCTGGACCAAGGTGACCGGCGGCGAGAACGGGCTCATCTTCACGCGCCCGCATTTCACGATCCCCTTCATCTCGGACCACCAGTTCACGCCGTTCACGATGCACTGGTTCGTGCTGGCGGTGGTGGCGGGGTCGTATCTGATCCTGCGCCGCGTCATGCACTCGCCGTTCGGCATGGTGCTGCAGTCGATCCGCGAGAACGAGGCGCGCACGCGCGCCATCGGCTATCCGGTCGAGCGCTACAAGATCGTGGCGGTGATGCTGTCCGGCCTGTTCGCGGGGCTCGCCGGCATCCTCTACGCCATCCAGAACGAGTTCGTCGCGCCCGACTTCGTCTTCTTCCTGACTTCGGGCGACACCGTTATCTTCAACATCATCGGCGGCATGGGCACGCTGGTCGGGCCAATCGTCGGCGCCGGCTTCTTCCAGTACATGCGCGAGATCCTGTCGGAGATCTTCGGCGACCAGTTCCCCTACCTAATCCCGCTCGGCATGATCTTCATCGCCATGGTGATCTTCTTGCCGCAGGGCCTGATGGGTTGGGCCAAGCGGTGGCTGAACAAGTAGCGCATGATCCCGAAAGAGCCTGTCCCCGACTTGATCGGGGATGGGAACCGGTGTTCGGACGGAATTATGCGCCCGTATAATGTCATTCGAAGCCGTAGAGCCGCGCCGGATTGTCGACCAGCACCCGATGAATGAGTGCGTCATCCTTAAGCCAGCGCCGCAGCAGGGCCAGCAGCCCTGCGGTGTCGATGTCCTGGAACGGCGATTCCTGGGCGCGGTCGGGGTTCTGCACGTCGTGACGCGGCGTGTGCGGCCAGTCCGAGCCCCACACCATGCGCTCCGGGTTCGCGGCGCAGAGCTTGCGCGCCATGTCGTCGATGCCCGCATGCTGCGGGTCTTTAGCGATGCGGTAGGCGCCGGAGAGCTTCACCCACACCTTGCCGGTCTCGACCAGCTTGAGCAGCGTCGTGAGCGCGGGTTCCGGCGCGTCCGGATCGATGAGGCCGAAATGATCGATCACCGAATCGACCTGCAGCGCGCGCAACACCGGCGTGAGCGGTTCCAGCGCCGCCGCGGGCACGAACATCTGCACGTGCCAGCCGTAATCGGCGGCGAGGCGCGCGGCCGCCTGCACCGCGTGCTGCATGGCGTCGACCGAGGCCGCGCCGAAGCTCGCGATATTGACGCGCAGGCCGCGCACGCCGTGATCGTTGAGCGCCTCGAGCTCTCGCGCCGGCACTTCATCCGGCAGCACGGCCACCCCACGCGCGTTACCGAGCTCGGCCATGGCGTCGAGCAGACAGGTATTGTCGGTGCCGTAGAAGCTTGGTTGCACAATCACCACGCGTTCAAGCCCGAGCCGCTTGAGCATGGCGGCGAGCTGGCCCACGGGCGCGTCCATGGGCGTGTAGCGGGCATTCGCCGGCAGCGGATACCGCCGCTTGGGGCCGATCACGTGTACATGGCAGTCGGTTGCCCCCGCCGGTGGGAATTTCGCGTCGGCCATTGCCAGCACCTCCAAACCAAGGCAAGAAACGTGTCTCTCGCCTTACCATGCGGGGCGGCATGGCGTCATCGGCCTGCCGTCGCGTATCACCCGCCGCGCCCGAAGATGCCGGAATGACGACGGTCGATCTCAACGAACCCTTCGACGTGGTGGTGGCCGGTGGCGGCAACGCTGCGCTGTGCGCCGCGATTACTGCCGCGCGCGGCGGCGCCCGCGTGGTCGTGCTGGAAGGCGCGCCGCAGTTCTATCGCGGCGGCAACACGCGCCACACCCGCAATCTGCGCTGCGCCCACGATGGCACCGCGCCGACCATGACCGGCCCTTATGCCGTGCAGGAGTTCCTCGACGACCTCATGCGCGTCACCGGCGGTCAGACCGACCGTGACCTCGCCGCAATGACCATCGAGCGCTCGAGCGAGCTGATCGGCTGGCTCGGCGAGCAGGGCGTCAAATTCCAGCCGCCGCTCGGCGGCACGCTCAGCCTCGGCAAGACCAACGCCTTCTTCCTCGGCGGCGGCCGCGGCGAGCTCAATACGCTCTACCGCCAAGCCGAGGCGCTCGGCGTCAATGTCGTCTACGACGCGCCAGTCACCGCGCTGATGATCTCGGACGGCTTCTTCATCTCGGCGCAGGTCATGCACGAGGGCCGGCAACATTCGGTGCGCGGCAAAGCGCTGGTCGCCGCCTGCGGCGGCTTCGAGGCTAACATCGAATGGCTGAAGGAATATTGGGGTCCGGCCGCCGACAACTTCCTCATCCGCGGCACGCCCTATAACCGCGGCGACGTCCTGCGCATGCTGCTGGATGCCGGCATCATGCCGGTCGGCGACCCGACGCAATGCCACGCGGTGGCGATCGACGCGCGCGCGCCGCGCTTCGACGGCGGCATCGCCACCCGTCTCGACAGCGTGGTGTTCGGCATCGTCGTCAACCGCGAGGCCAAGCGCTTCTACGACGAGGGCGAGGACACCTGGCCCAAGCGCTACGCCATCTGGGGCCGGCTGATCGCGCAGCAGCCGGAGCAAACGGCCTATTCGATCATCGACCAGCGCTCTATCCGCCTGTTCATGCCGTCGATCTTCCCGGCCGTGCAGGCCGACACCATCGCCGAGCTCGCGGTGAAGCTCGAACTCGACCCGGACGCGCTGGAGAAGACGGTGGCGAAGTTCAATGCCTCGGTCAGGCCCAGCACCTTCGACCACACCGTTCTCGACGACTGCCGGACCGAAGGTCTTGCCATCCCCAAGAGCCATTGGGCGCGCACCATCGACACGCCGCCGTTCTACGCCTACCCGCTGCGCCCCGGCATCACCTTCACTTATCTCGGCGTGCGCGTGAACAAAGAGGCGCGCATGTTGATGAAGGACGGCAGGCCCACCGCCAACCTCTTTGCGGCCGGCGAGATCATGGCCGGCAACGTTCTCGGCAAGGGCTATCTCGCCGGCATCGGCATGACCATCGGCACGGTGTTCGGCCGCATCGCCGGAGAGGGAGCGGCGGCGCATGCCAACAACTGAAGCCCTGCACGAAGCCGACCGGCTGATGACCATCTGCAACGCCTGCCGCTATTGCGAAGGCCTGTGCGCGGTCTTCCCGGCCATGGAGATGCGCCGCACCTTCGCGGCCGGCGATCTGCACTACCTCGCCAATCTCTGCCACCAGTGCGGGGCTTGCATGCCGGACTGCCAATACTCGCCCCCTCACCAGTTCGACGTCAACGTGCCGCGGGCATTTGCGAAGCTGCGCAACGAGAGCTACGCGGTCTACGCTTGGCCGCGGCTGCTCGCCGGCGCGTTCGCGCGCAACGGCCTCGTGGTTGCGTTGACGGCGGCCGTGAGCGTGGCGCTGTTCGTCATCGCCTTCGTCGCCTTCCACGACGCCTCAGTGCTATTCTCCGGCCAAGCCGGCGACTTCTACAGGTTCATGCCGCACGCGGCGATGGCGTGGCTGTTCGGCCTGGTGGCGCTTTACGATATTGCAGCCTTTGTCGTGTCACTGCGCGCGTTCTGGCGCGGCATCAACGCCGACGGTGAGCACGGCGGCCTGGTAGCCATGGCCACCGCTGTCCGCAACGCCGGCGAGCTCACCTATCTTGGCGGTGGCGGCGGCGGATGCATGAGCGAGAACGAGCGGCCGTCGGCGCTGCGCCGCCGGTTTCATCATTTCACCTTCTACGGCTTCCTGCTCTGCTTCGCGGCAACGAGCGTCGCCACCATCTATCACTACGGTTTCGGCTGGGAGGCGCCCTATGCCGTGATCAGCCTGCCGGTGCTGCTCGGCATCCTCGGCGGCATCGGCTTGCTGGTCGGCCCGGCCGGCCTGTTCGTGCTGGCCCGCCGGCGCAACGCGGCGATCACCGATCCGCGCCATACCGATATGGACACGGCCTTCGTGGTCATGTTGTTCCTGACGGCGTTGACCGGTCTGTTGCTCTTGGTATTACGCGACACCGGCGCCATGGGCATCCTGCTCAGCGTGCACCTCGGCGTCGTGCTCGGGCTTTTCCTGAGCCTGCCTTACGGCAAGTTCGTACACGGCCTCTACCGTTATATGGCGCTGGTGAAGTTCGCTGCCGAAAAGCGGCGTGGCGCCTTCATCGAGTAGAGGACCGGCGGCGATCCTTGATCGCATTGAATCATAATCTAGATTATTATTTTAGATTGATAGCAAAATATAATATTGAAGGCGTCGCATATACTGGAACTCGTAAACCGTCCGTATAGTAATACAACCGCATAGTGGCTCGCGTCGCCGGTGCCGTCCGCATTCGGGCAAGCCCGCAAACCAAGAAATGGTTGCGCCACAATGGGTAGCTTTGGAAGTCTTATTGCCGATCTGGAATCGGCCATCCAGGATCATCAGCAAGACAGGCGCGTCGCGATCCTGCGGCAGGTCACGGATTTGTTCGTGGTCGGCGCCGACGGTTTCAACGATGAGCATGTCGAGCTCTTCGGCGACGTGCTGACGCGTCTGACAAGCCAAGTCGAAACCACGGCGTTGGCCGAATTGAGCGGCAAGCTGGCACCGGTCGCGAAAGCGCCGGACTCCGTCATGCGCAACTTGGCCCGCCATGACGAGATCGCGGTTGCCGGTCCGGTGCTATCCCAGTCGGAAGCGCTGACGGACTCTGATCTGATCGAAATCGCTCAGAGCAAAGGCCAGATGCATCTCGGCGCCATCTCCGAACGCAAGCAACTCGCCGCGGCGGTGACCGACGTCCTGGTCGAGCGCGGCGACAATTCAGTCGTGCTCAAGCTGGCGCGCAACCGCGGCGCGGCGTTCTCCAATGCCGGCTTCGATGCCATGACGCGGCGCGCTGAAGGCAACGACGAACTAGCCGCAAATTTCGGCGCCCGCGTCGACCTCCCGCCGCGCGTGCTGCAGAATCTGATGGCCAAGGCGACCGAGACGGTGCGCCAGCGCCTGGTGGCGCAGGCGTCGCCGGAGCGCCAGGACGCGATCCGCAAGGCGATCGACGCCGCCGCCCTGCTGGTCGCGGGCCAGTCGCGTTCGTCGCGTGACTTCCGGCGTGCGGAAAGGCTGGTCGACGACATGAAGCTGCGCGGCCAGCTGACCGAAGTGTCGATCGTGAACTTCGCCAACGGGGGCCAATACGAGGAGATGGTGGTTGCGCTGGCGCGCCTGTGCATGGCGCCGGTCGATCTGATCGATCCCCTGGTGCAGAATCCGTCCTACGAAGGCCTGCTGACGGCCTGCCGCGCCTGTGACTTCAACTGGCGCACCTTCAACGCCGTCCTCATGAATCGCTTTCCCGACCGCCCGATGGCGGTGGCCGAGCGCGAGCAGGCGCAGGCCGAGTATCACAAGATGTCGACGGCCACCGCCAAGCGCGTCTATCGCTTCTGGCTGGTGCGCGGCGTCGCCGGCGCGAAATAGCCCCCCGGTCGGCTGCGATCGAAGACTTCTCGGCGCCTGACCGCACGGCAGGCGCGCGCCGGGGCGGACCGCCGTGCGCTCCCGGCCGCTCATCAACGGGCGCTGACGAATGCCGGTCCGGCGGGTATAATTTGGCAACAAAATTGCATATCCCTTAGGCAATCAAGGCGCGGCCCGCGCGACGCGGCGCCTGGAAGGGGCGCCGAAACGCGCCGAAAAGGGACCCGATTTGCCATGGCCGCTGCCGATCCGCTCGAAGACTTCATGACTGTCGCCGCGGCGGTCCTCGACCTTCCGCTCGAGCCGGGCTGGCGGCCGGCGGTAAAGGCCAACCTGGCGGTCACCCTCAAGCACGCGGCGCTCGTGGGAGAGTTTTCCTTGCCCGACGACGCCGAGCCGGCGCCGGTGTTCGAGGCCTGAGCCGATGGGGGCGACAACCGAGACGTCCTGGTCGACGGCGGCCGCGATCGCCGCCGCGGTCGCGGGCGGCGAGACGCGTGCCGCCGACGTGGTCGATGCCGCGCTCGCGCGTATCGAAAAACTCAACCCCACGCTCAATGCCTTCACCGCGATGACTGCCGCGCGTGCCCGCGCGCGCGCCCAGGCCATCGACGCCGCTGCGGACAAGAGCAAGCTGCCGCTCGCCGGCGTGCCGTTCGCGGTCAAGAACCTGTTCGACATCGCGGACGTCGTCACCGTCGCGGGCTCCAAGATCAACCGCGACGATCCGCCGGCGCGCAAGGACGCGCCGCTGATCGAGCGTCTGGAAGCTGCCGGCGCGGTGCTGGTGGGCGCGCTCAACATGGGCGAATACGCCTACGACTTCACCGGCGAGAACGTGCACGACGGACCCTCGCGCAATCCGCACGACACCAGCCGCATGACGGGCGGCTCGTCCGGCGGCTCGGGCGGCGCGGTGGCCGGCGGCCTGGTGCCGCTCGCGCTCGGCTCAGACACCAACGGCTCCATCCGTGTGCCGTCGTCCTTCTGCGGCATCTTCGGCCTCAAGCCGACCTACGGCCGCCTCACGCGTGCGCGCACATTTCCGTTTGTCGCGAGCCTCGATCATCTTGGGCCGTTCGCGCGCTCGGCTGCCGATCTCGCGCTCGGCTACGACGCCATGCAGGGCCCCGACGCCGAGGATCCTGTGTGCACCACGCGCGCGCCCGAGCCGGTAACGCCCTTGCTCGCGCGTGGCCTCGAAGGTTTGCGCATTGCGGTTGCCGGCGGCTATTTCCGCGAGGGCGCCTTTCCGGAAGCGCTGGAGGCGCTCGAACGCGTCGCCAAGGCGGCGAACGCGCGCGATGTCATCGAGATTCCGGAGGCTGCACGCGCCCGCGCCGCGGCTTATGTCATCGCGGCCACCGAAGGCGCCGCGCTCCATCTCGACCGCCTGCGCAAGCGCGCCAACGACTTCGATCCGGCCGTGCGCGATCGCTTCATCGCCGCCGCCATGGTGCCGGCGACCATGGTCCATCAGGCGCAGAAATTCCGCCGCTGGTATCAGGCGCGCGTCACCGAATTGTTCACGCGTTACGACGCCATCCTGGCGCCGGCGACGCCCTGCACCGCGCCCAAGATCGGCCAGCAGACCATCGTGCTCGGCGGCGTCGAGATGCCGTTGCGCCCGAACGTGGGCGTCTACACGCAGCCGCTGTCGTTCATCGGCCTGCCGGTGGTGGCGGTGCCGGTGCCGCTCAAGCCGCTGCCGATCGCGGTGCAGGTGATCGCGGCGCCGTGGCGCGAAGACGTCGCGTTGCGCATCGCGCACGCGCTCGAACAGACAGGGGCGGTGGCTCCACCGCGGCCCAATCTCTAGAAACGAAGAGGGAGCGAAGCCACTATGGAGATCGACCTGCCGGAGGTCGTGGCCGAAGTGAAAGCGGCCTTTGCGCGTTATGAGCAGGCACTGGTGTCCAATGATGTCGCCGTGCTCGACCAACTGTTCCACAACGATCCGCGCACCATCCGCTACGGCGCGGGCGAGAACCTCTATGGCTACGACGAGATCATGGCGTTCCGCGCCGCCCGCTCGCCGGTCGCGCTCGGGCGCACTCTGTCGCGGACCGTGATCACGACTTACGGGCGCGAGTTCGCGGTCGCTTCCACGCTCTACGAGCGTCCGTCCGCGCCCGGGCGTATCGGGCGGCAGATGCAGACCTGGGTCAAGTTCGCCGAAGGCTGGCGCGTGGTCGCCGCGCACGTGAGTCTGATGGAAGCGCCCAAATGAGCGTGAGCTGGCCCGCCGCCGCGACGCCGCTCGCCACCAAGCAGACGCGCGCCGAAGAGCTGCGCTTGCAACTGGCGGACGACATCGTGCGCGGCGTGCTGGCACCGGGGGCGACCCTCGACGAGACCGAACTCGCCAACCGCTTCAGCGTGTCGCGGACGCCGGTGCGCGAGGCGATTCGCATGCTGGGCGCGAGCGGGTTGGTGCAAGTGCGCCCGCACCGCGCCGCGGTGGTGGCCAAGCCCGACCACGAGCATCTTATCGGCATGTTCGAGGCCATGGCCGAACTGGAATCGCTGTGCGCGGGGCATGCCGCCGAGCGCATGACCAGCGTCGAGCGCCGCGGTCTGGAAGAGATCCACGAGCGCCTGCGCATCCTGATCCAGGAGGGCGATCCTCAGCGCTATCACGAGATGAACGAAGCCTTTCACGGCTGCATCTACGCGGGTGCCCACAATTCTTATCTCGCCGAATTGACCCTGATGACGCGGGGGCGCGTGCAGCCGTTCCGCCGCGCCCAGTTCCGCATCATCGGACGGCTTGCCAAATCGCACATCGAGCACGACCGCGTGGTGCAGGCGATCTTGCGCGGCGAGCGCACGACCGCGGCGCAGGCGATGTACCAGCACATCATCAAGGTTCGTAACGAGTACGAGCACTATCTGGAGACGGTGTGAGGCGATCTGGTCATTCCGGGGCGGCCCGCAGGGTCGAGCCCGGAATGACGCGTGCCGGTTACTCCGGCGCTTCTGCCGGCTGCGCCACCTGCAACGCGCCGAGCGGCAGTCTCGTATTGGCGTGGAACACGCGGCCGATGCTCGCAAGCCGCGCGTCTTCGCCACCGGGCGCCAGCAGCGTGATGCCGAACGGCACGCCGCCGTTCACCGCCGCCGGCAGCGCCAGCCCGCTCAAGTCAAGCAGGTTGACGAAATTGGTGTAGGTGCCGAGCCGGCTGTTGAGCTGGATCGGATCGGCGAGCACCTGCTCCACCGTGTAGGCCGTGGGTGCGGTCGGCAGCGCCAGCGCATCGACCTGGCGGAACGTATGCGCGGCCACGCGCCGCAGTTCTTCCAACTTGTAAAATGCCTTGAAGGTGTCGATCGCGCTCGGCCTCAACCCCCCGAGCACGATCTCGCGCGTCACCGGATGAATGGCGTCGGGATCCGATGCCAGCAGCGACTGCACCACAATGGTGCGCTCGGCCACCCACGGGCCCTCGTAGAGGAGACGGGCGGTCTCGTAGAACGGCTCGATGTCGATCTCGACGATGGTGCAGCCGAGTGCCGCCAGCCGTTCCAATGCCGCGCCGTAGGATGCCTCGAATGTCTTGTCGCCGAAGAACAGACGCTGGCCCTTGGCCGGCACGCCGAGCTTCATCGCAGCCGGCATGGCGCCGGGATTATGCAGAGCGCGGTCGCGCGAGTAGGGATCCTTCTCGTCCTTGCCGGCCATGGCATTCAGCGCGGTCCAGGCGTCGTCGACGGTGAGGGCGAACACCGACACGCAATCGAGCGTACGGCATGCGGGCACGACGCCATAGGTGGACAGCAGCCCGAGGCTCGGCTTCAGGCCGACGATGTTGTTCAGGCCTGCCGGCACGCGCCCCGAGCCGGCGGTGTCGGTGCCGAGCGCCAAGGGCACGATGCCGCTGGCGACAGCGACCGCCGAACCCGAGCTCGAGCCGCCCGGCACCAGCTTGGCGTTGAACGCATTGCGCGGGACGCCGTAGGGCGAGCGCACGCCGACAAGCCCGGTGGCGAACTGGTCGAGATTGGTCTTGCCGATCGGAATCGCGCCGGCCGCGCGCAAGCGCGCGACGACGGTCGCATCCTGCTTCGGCGTATAAGCGAAAGCGGGGCAGGCGGCGGTGGTGGGCAGTCCCGCGACGTCGATATTGTCCTTCACCGCCACCGGCACGCCGTAAAGCGGCAGCGTCGCGTCGCCCAAGGCACGTACCTCCGCTACCGCCTCGGCCTCGTCGCGCAGGCTGATGAACATGGCGGGGTCGGCGTGCGCTTTGATCCGCGCATAAGTGCGCGCGATCGTGTCGGCGGGGGCAGTCGTACCGGCGCGGTGCGCGGCGACGATCTCGGCAACGGTCTCGGCCAAATCGAAAGGTCCTTTGCGGCGCTTTCCGGTTCTTAGCGCGCCGCCTTGAGCGCCGCCAGCACGGCGCTCGAGTCCGACACCCAGCCGAAGATGCCGCCTTGCGCCTTGATCATCTTCAGGCCCATCTCGTGGAATTCGGGAAAGTACGAGCCGCAGCCGTCGCCGACCACGATGCAGCGATAGCCGCGGTCGTTGGCCTCGCGCACGGTGGTGTTGACGCAGACTTCGGTGGTGACGCCGCAGACCAGGAGGTTCTCGATGCCGCGGTTCTTCAGCATGGAGCCGAGATCGGTCTCGTAGAACGCGCCCTTGCCGGGCTTGTCGATCACCGGCTCGCCGGCGATCGGATAGAGTTCGGGTACGATGTCGTGGCCGGGCTCGCCGCGCACCAGGATGCGGCCCATGGGGCCTTCATCGCCGATGCGTTTCGATGGCGCGCCGCGCTCGACCTTGGCCGGCGGTGCGTCGCTCAAGTCGGGCCTGTGGCCTTCGCGCGTGTGGATCACCAGCATGCCCTTGGCGCGCGCCGCCGCCAGCACGGCCTTGCAGGGGGCCACCGCCGCCTGCAGCCGCGAGACGTCGTTGCCCAGCGTCTCGCCGAAGCCGCCCGGCTCCAGAAAGTCGCGCTGCATGTCGATGATGATCAGCGCCGTGCGGGCGAGGTCGATTTGGATCGGCTGCGGCTCGGCGGCAATGACGGTCGGCACCTTGCACCTCACGAAGGCAATGCTTCGCCGCCTGTGGCAGGGCGAGCTTTCTGAATTGTATGCAGGCAGTGCTGACGCAAGCGCTGTGCCAAAGGGATACGCACGCCGCTGCGCTCAACCGGAAAGATTTAGGCTGTAATGTCAGCCAGTTATGAGAAAAGCCGACCGAATAAAACGATGTCTGTAGCTATCGGGCTGCTCAATAAATAGGCAGTACCTCAGATGCTTGAACCGAATCCTTGCTATTTGCTAGCGCCGGTTGCGGGCGGTGCAAGCGATTGCGGCGGACCGGCCTTGATGGTGGTTGTCTTTGAACTCGTTATGACCTTTTCGCCTGGATTGAGCGCAGCCTGTTTTGTCGGCGTAGATTTTTTCGCCGCTTTAGCCGGCGGCGAGAGCAGGTTCCCGCGCGTAATCGCCCGAATAAGCGTTTCGCATCGTTGGGGGGTGAGGAGGGGATTGTGCAAGGCGCCGTATCTGTGTTTGCGCTTTTCGTAATAGATCGGCGTGAGCCGGGTCGGGTCATTTTCGCTCACGCAGGCGACCAGCAGCGCCGAAATTGCTGCCTCCTTGGCTGTCATGGGTTCAGGGTTTCCATCCTTGCCGGTGCCCGCTAGTGCGACCAGCAAGTGCCCGTATTGGCTGAGGATCATCGCATAAGCGTCGTGGCCGAGAACGCCGTTGGCGTATGACTGACAGGCCGCATAGAGCCCGTCGCGCAATGCCAAGACGCCGGCGGTGCGTCCCGCCAATTCGGTCGCGGCCTCTTTACTCGTTGCATTGACGCTGCCGCTGATTGTTGTGCTGTTCGGTCCGGCGTAACTACCCTGCCCAGCCAGCGTCCGCCCGAATGCGACGGCGACGTCCGGGCTGGGTTCGGTACATATGGTCGGCAAGGTCGGCCCATATCCAAGGGTCGTCAGGTGGCGCGGCCGGTTCATGATCAGCCGCAGATTTGGACCCATCGCGACGGTGTCAGGTTTTGCATTGGTCATTGCGAAATCTACCTGTCGCGGACTGATATTCGGATCTGCACACCCCGCCAGCAGCATGCCGGCGCCCACGATGCCGACGACGCCCAGTCGCACGATTGCGCGCATGGTTTCCCCCCAATCGCGATGTGCGCGTATTGGAGGTCGCGCGATGAGGCGCGTGCAATCTCAACGCGAGAGATTATTCCCGCTATCAACAACCAATACGAGTATGTGGAAAACGCGATTGTGCTCCGTCAATTAGCGGTTTGCGCAGCTCAGCCGAGTTCTACTACCTCTTCCGGGAACGTCTGCAGGCGCTCGCCCGGGCCGTTGCCGCCGATCAGATAGTTGTCGCACAGCCAGTTCATGTAGCCGGCGTGCAGGTAGGTCGGGTGCACGACGATGTTCATGTCCTTTTCGATCGTCCACGGCTCGTCGTTGCGGATGAGCGGCCGCTCGACCAGGTCGTAGCCCTGGCCGTGGCAATAAAGCCGCGCCTCTTGCGGCCGGCCGTTCTGGCGCATGAAATCGTTATAGGCGTCCCAAATGTCCTTGCACGGAGTGCCGGGCTTCAAGAGGTCGAGCGTGAACTTGCGCGCTTCGATAACGAACTGAAGTTCGTCCTTCATCGCCTGCGGCACCTTGCCGACCACGCACGAGCGCCCGAGCTCTGTGTACATGCCGCCGGGCCCTGAATCCTCCACCAGCAATGCGATCTGGTCGCCTTCCTGGATGACGCGGTTCTGCACGTGGCGCGGGCCGAACGGCGACGGCTTGCCGAGCGGCATCGAGGCGCAGAGATAGATGCCGTTCTCGCTGCCATGGCTGACGCTGTAGGCTTGCGCCACCGCCGCCACTTCGATGTCGCGCATACCCGGCTTCACTGCCGCGAACGCCGCCTTCATGGCGCCGTCCTGCATGGCCGCGCAGCGCTTGACGAGCTCCATTTCCTCCGGGCTCTTGATCACCTTGATCCTGTCGACCATCTCGGTTGCGTCGACGAAGGTCGCCTGCGGAAACGTGCGCTTCATGTAGTCGAGCAGCGCGAACGACATCTGATAGGTGCCGACATAGCCGATGTTGCCCTTGGCGAAGGGCATGAGCCCCTTGGCGGCAAGCTCGGCGTCATACTCCTTTGTATAGTGCGCCGAGGCGTAGCTCGGCGTGTTGAGGAGCCGCTTGACCCCGCGCCACACCTGCGGATCGTCGCCGGGCCGCGCGTCGCCGCCGAAGGGGCCCTGGCAGACGACCGTCATCTCGTCGTCGCGCGGAAACACCACCGTGTTGGGATAGCCGTTCACCGCCGGCATGTCGGTGAACCAGCGCACGTAGCCGCCCATGTGGTCGTTGTTGTTCTGCATCAGCAGCACGTCGATCTTGGCGTCGGCCATGGCCGTGCGCACCGCCCGCCATCGGCGCTCGAGTTCGGCGGTTGAGATCGGCGTATTCAGGCGTTCCGACAGGGCCATCGTTCACGCTCCCCAGGATTTCGGTTTCCGCACGATATTCATCATGCTTTTCGGGTCGCCGCTCAGGAAGCAGCGCATGTTGTGCTCGATCGTCGGCATGGCGCGGTCTTCGTAGCCTTCCGAATAGCCGCCGAGATGCGGGAAGATCGTCAGGTTCTTGGTCTTCCACAGCGGATTGTCGGCGGGCAGAGGCTCCTGCGAGAACACGTCGAGCCCGGCGCCGGCGATCTCGCCGGCCTCCAGCGCCTCGATCAGCGCCGCTTCGTCGACCACGCCGCCGCGCGCCACGTTGACGAGATAGGCGGTTCGCTTCATCGCCTTGAATACACTTTCGCCGATGATGTTGCGCGTTTCCGCGCTCATCGGCACCAGCGCCACCAGGAAGTCGAGCTCGGGCACGACCGCCAGCAGATCGTCGCGCTTGACCATCCGGTCGAAGCCGGGCGTTGGCCGCAGCGAACCGGTGATGCCGACGGTGGTCATGCCGAAGGCCTTGCAGATCGGCGCCAGGTATTCCGCGATCAGCCCGACGCCGAGGATGCCGACGGTCTTGCCGGCGAGCAGTTGCGACGGCCAGCGTTCCCATGCGCTGCGGTCCTGCGCATGCACCGTGTGCGGCATGTCGCGGGCGAGCGACAGCATGAAGGCGATGGTCGCTTCCGACACCGGCGCGCCGTGGATGCCGCGGATGTTGGTGACCACCACGTCCGATCCGAGCGAGGGCAGGTCGACGATGTTGTCGACGCCGGTGCCGAGCGCCTGGATCCATTTCAGCTTCTTGCCGTCGCGCACCACGTGGTCGGCCATGGGCGGCGAAAAGCACAGCAGGATGTCGGTGTCGGCGATGTAGGGATCGACGTCATCGTGATGGCCGACGACGTTGACGGTGAGCTGCGGGAAGCGCTCGAGCAGCATCGCCTTGTAGCGCGAGCGCATCGCTTCCTGAACTTCGGTGAGAATGAGCAGGTTGGTCATGGCGCGCCAGCTATAGCGGCAAACGCGAAAGCGGGAAACAACGCGTGATGTTCTTTGCGCGGCCCACATTGCGGGCCTCGCGTGCACGCGTGCCTACGTCGTTGGATATCCGACGATCTCAGGCAGTGCGGGTGTGCGTCGGTTCCCGCCGGGGCCTCGAAGGGCGCGGCGCGGGCAGGGCCCGCACCAACGGGCTTGCGCTCGACCGACCCGATGATGTTCTCTCGCGGCTGCGAAAGGCGACAGCGGTCCGGCCGGTCGCGGGCGCGGCGCGTTCCAGCACCGCCGCCTGCCAAGTGGCCGGCAACGAGGGGAAAATGTCAGTTAACACAATGGCTTCCGAGCAGCCCCTGTGGCGCCCGAGCGCGGCGCGCGTCGCCGCCAGCAATGTCACCGCCTTCATCGCCGAGGCCAATAAGCGTCACGGCCTGACGCTCAATGACTACCGCGACCTGCACGCCTGGTCGGTGGCGGAGAGCGCCGAATTCTGGGACCTCATTTGGGACGTCTGCGGCGTGGTCGGGGAGAAGGGCGCGCGCAAGCTCATCGACGGCGACAAGATGCCGGGCGCGCAGTTCTTTCCCGATGCCAAAATCAATTTCGCCGAAAACCTTTTGAAGGCGCCCGGCTCGGGCGACGCTATGATCTTCCGCGGCGAAGACAAGGTCGCCTACAGGCTCTCCTGGACCGAGCTGAACGCGCTGGTGTCGCGCCTGCAGCAGGCGTTGGCCGCCGCCGGCGTAGGCGAGGGCGACCGCGTCGCCGCCATGCTGCCGAACCTGCCGGAAACCATCGCGCTGATGCTGGCGGTCACCTCGCTCGGCGCCATCTTCTCGTCGTGCTCGCCCGACTTCGGCGAACGCGGCGTGCTCGACCGCTTCGGCCAGATCGAGCCCAAGGTGTTCGTCACCGTCGACGGCTATTGGTACAACGGCAAGCAGATCAAAATCGCCGACAAGCTGAAGGCGATCGTCGGCGAACTGAAGTCCGCCGCCAAGGTCGTGATCGTGCCGTATCTCGGTGAGGCCGACAAAGTCGCCGCCGACGTGCCGCGCGCCGAGACGCTTGCAACGTTCCTGAAGCCGTATTCCGCCAAGGCGCTCACCTTCAAGCGGCTGCCGTTCAATCATCCGGTTTATATCCTCTTCTCGTCCGGCACCACCGGCGTGCCCAAGTGCATCGTGCACGGTGCTGGCGGCACGCTGCTGCAGCACATGAAGGAGCACCGCCTGCAATGCGACCTGCGCGCGGGCGAGCGCCTGTTCTACTTCACCACCTGCGGCTGGATGATGTGGAACTGGCTCGCCTCCGGCATCGCCTCGGGCGCGACGCTCATGCTCTACGACGGCTCGCCCTTCGCGCCGCAGACGGTGGTGTGGGACTTCGCGCAAGATGAGCGCATCAACGTGCTCGGCACCTCGGCGAAATACATCGACGCCTGCAAGAAGGCCGGGC
This sequence comes from uncultured Pseudomonadota bacterium, assembly GCA_963773225.1. Lineage (GTDB taxonomy): Bacteria > Pseudomonadota > Alphaproteobacteria > Rhizobiales > Xanthobacteraceae > Pseudolabrys. Next base: position 544,747 of record CAVZAO010000007.1, on the reverse strand, counting down.
TGAAGCCCGCCGAAACCCATGACCTCTCGTCGGTGCGGCTCATCACCTCGACCGGTTCGCCGCTCGCCGCCGAAAGCTTCGACTACGTCTACAGCGACATCAAGCAGGACGTGCATCTCGCTTCGATCTCGGGCGGCACCGACATAGTGTCGTGCTTCGTGCTGGGCGATCCAACCGCGCCGGTGTGGCGCGGCGAGATCCAGGCGCCCGGCCTCGGCATGGCGGTGGACGTGTGGTCGGAGGAGGGCAAGCCGATCCGCGAGGAGAAGGGCGAACTGGTCTGCGTCAAGCCGTTCCCGTCGATGCCGGTGATGTTCTGGAACGATGCCGACGGCAAGAAGTACCATTCCGCGTACTTCGAACGCTTTCCGAACGTGTGGTGCCACGGCGATTTCGCCGAATGGACCAAGCACGGCGGCCTCATCATCCACGGCCGCTCCGACGCCACGCTCAATCCGGGCGGCGTGCGCATCGGCACGGCGGAAATCTACGCGCAGGTCGAGCAGATCCCGCAAGTGCTGGAGGCGATCGCGGTCGGCCAGGATTGGGACAATGACGTGCGCGTGGTGCTGTTCGTCCGTCTTGCCGAAGGCGTCACCCTCGACGATGGGTTGCGCGACCGGATCAAGCAGAAGATCCGCACCGGCGCTTCGCCCCGCCACGTGCCGGCCAAGGTGGTGCAGGTCGCTGACATCCCGCGCACCAAGTCGGGTAAGATCACCGAGCTCGCCGTGCGCAACGTCATCCACGGCCAGCCGGTGAAGAACACCGAAGCCTTGGCGAACCCAGAAGCGCTCGAGCATTACCGGGGTATCGCGGAACTCGGCAGCTAAGAGTGACTTCGCGCTACTCGGCATTCTCAAGCGTCATGCCCGGCCTCGTGCCGGGCATCCACGTCTTAACGCCATCGTAACAAGAAAACCTGGATGGCCTGGGTAAGCCCGGCCATGACGAATTCGGGAGCGTGCCTTACCCCCGCGGCACGGCCAGCGGCGATTTCGCACGCGGCACATAAGCCCCGCCGCCGCGCTGACCCACCAATTCCCCATCGCGCACCACGAACTTCCCCCGCACCATCGTCGAGAGAGGCCAGCCGGTGACCTTGAGCCCTTCGTAGGGCGTGTAGTCGCAGCCGCCGTGCATGACGTCCTGCCCGATGGTTACAGCGCGCTTGGGGTCCCAAAGCGCAATGTCGGCATCCGAACCGACCGCGATGGTGCCCTTCTTCGGATAGAGGCCGTAGGTTTTGGCGTGGTTGGTCGCGGTCAAGGCGACGAACTCGTTGACCGTGATGCGGCCTTTGCCGACGCCTTCGGAGAACAGGATCGGCAACCGCGTCTCCACGCCGGGAATGCCGTTCGGCACCCAGCGGAAGCTGGTGCGGCCCTTGGGCACGAGCTTGCCTTGGGGATCGTCGTAGCGAAACGGGCAGTGGTCGGAGGAGAACAGGGCGAAGATGCCTTGCTCGAGCCCTTCCCAGCAGGCGGCCTGGCTCGCCGCGTCGCGCGGCGGCGGCGAGCAGACGTATTTCGCGCCTTCCATGTTGAGGCCTTCGAGATCCTTCTCTGTCAGCACCAGGTATTGCGGGCAGGTCTCGCCGGTAATCTTCAGGCCGCGCCGGCGCGCGCGGGCGATCTCGTCCATGGCCTCGCGGTTCGACACGTGCACGATCACGATCGGCACGTCGATCAGTTCGGCCAATGAAATGGCGCGGTGGGTCGCCTCGCGCTCCACCGGGATCGGCCGCGAGGTGGCGTGGAATTGGGGCGCGGTCTGGCCGGCGCGCTCCAGCCGGTCGGTGAGGAAGCGGATGGCGTCGTAGTTCTCCGCGTGCACCATCACCAGCGCGCCGGTCTCGCGCGCGACCTGCATCACGCTCAACATCTCGAAGTCCGAGAGCGCCATGCCCTCGTAGGTCATGAACACCTTGAACGAGGTGTAACCGTCCTCGACCAGCGCCGGCAACTCCTGGCCGAGCACGCTCTCGCTCGGGTCGGCGATGATGAGATGGAAGGAGACGTCGACGTAGCACTGCCCGTCCGCCTTGGCGTGATAGTCCTTCACCACCTGACGCAGCGACTCGCCCTTCTGCTGCAGGGCGAACGGCAACACCATCGTATTGCCGCCGAAGGCGGCGGCGCGGGTGCCGCTCTCGAAGTCGTCTGCCATGACGATGCCGGGACCGGACGGTTGCGCGATATGCACGTGGCTGTCGATGCCGCCCGGCAGCACCAGCAGGCCGCTGGCGTCCACCACCTCGGCGCCCGGGCCGAGCTCGGTTCCGAGCGCCGCGATGCGGCCATCTCGGATGCCGACGTCGCAGGCGAAGGTGTCGGCGGCGGTCACCACGGTGCCGCCGCGGATGATGGTGTCGAACTGCATGCGGTCCCCTGTTCGGCGCCAGTATTTCAGGTTTTCTCCGGCCGTGCGATATGCTCTTAACGCAAGGCACGTAACCGCCGGGGCCAGGCCGACACGATGACCGATATCGACACACTCTCAAGCCGCATCGACGCCTTGGAAATCGACAAGGCGCACCAGGAGCGCGCCATCGAGGATTTGAGCGAAGCGTTGGCTGCGCAGTGGAAAGAGATCGAGACGCTCAAGCGCCAGGTCGCGCGCTTGGGCGAGCAGCTTGCCGAGGCTGCCGCCGGTCCCGCTCGCGGCGAGGCAGAGCCGCCGCCGCCGCACTATTGATCCATCGCAAATTGACGTGGGGGGCCGGGCGGTAAGGCCTCTCTGCGGCGGTGCCGGCCGTCCCATTTTGTTTTCCGGCAGGAAGCGCTACACGATCATCGCAATAAACGGGGAGGGAGTCCTTCAATGCTGTCCGATGCCGATCGCAAGAAAGCCGCCGAAATCCTGGTGCAGGCCGCCAAGGACCGCAAACAGGCGACCCCGCTGCACGTTACCTTTCCAGACATTACGATTGAGGATTCCTACGCCATCTCGGCTGACGTGATGCAGCGCAAGCTCAAGGAAGGCCGCAAGCTCATCGGCCACAAGGTGGGGCTCACCTCCAAGGCCATGCAGCGCTCCTCCATGATCGACGAGCCGGACTACGGCTACATCCTCGACGACCAGATGATCGGCGACGGCGCCAAGGTGCCGCACGCCAACTACTGCAGGCCGCGGGTGGAGGTGGAACTCGCCTTCGTCATGGGCAAGCGCCTCGAAGGCCCCGGCGTGGGCTTGGCCGACGTGCTCCGCGCCACCGAATACGTCATTCCGGCGATCGAGATCGTCGATGCCCGCCTCCAGGACCCGCGCAAGATCGTCGATACTGTCGCCGACAACGGTGCCGCCGCCGGCATCGCGCTCGGCGGTCGCCCCGTGGGCCCGATGGACGTCGACCTGCGCTGGGTCGGCGGCATCATGTACCGCAACTCCGAGATCGAGGAGACGGGGCTCGCCGCCGGCGTGCTCGGCCATCCGGCGCTCGGCGTTGCCTGGCTCGCCAACAAGATCTGCCAGTACGGCCACGCCATGGAACCCGGCCACATCGTGCTCGCCGGCTCGTTCACCCGGGTGGTGTTTGCGCAGAAAGGCGATACCCTGCACGCCGACTTCGGCCCGCTCGGCGGGCTCGCCATTCAATTCGTTTAAGAGGCCGGCCCCATGACCTTCGAATTGCAGCGCAACGCCTTCAAGCACGCTTTGGCCGCGGGAAAGCTTCAGATCGGCCTGTGGTCCAGCCTGTGCAGCCCGATCGTCGCCGAGATCCTCGCCGACGCCGGCTTCGACTGGATCCTGCTCGACACCGAGCATTCGCCCAACGAGATCCCCGACCTGTTCGGCCAGTTGCAGGCGCTCGCGCGCAGCCCGGCGACGCCGATCGTGCGCCCGGCCTGGAACGATGCGGTGCTCGCCAAGCGCTGCCTCGACATCGGCGCGCAGACGCTTCTCTTCCCCTACGTGCAGAACGCCGAAGAAGCCAAGCGCGCGGTGGCCTCGACCCGCTATCCGCCCGAAGGCGTGCGCGGCGTCGCGGTGTCCTCGCGCGCGAGCCGCTTCGGCCGCACGCCCGGCTATCTCACCAAAGCAAACGCCGAGCAGTGCGTGCTGGTGCAGGTGGAAACGCGCTCCGCGCTCGATCATCTCGAGGCGATCGCGCAGGTCGACGGTGTCGACGGCGTCTTCATCGGCCCCTCCGATCTCGCCGCCTCCCTCGGCCATCTCGGCAACCCGGCGCACCCGGAAGTGCAGAAGGCCATGGAGGACGCGGTCAAGCGGCTGAAGAAGCTCGGCAAGCCGGCCGGTATCCTCACCGGCAACGAGGAGGAAATCCGCCGCTACATCGACTGGGGCTACCAGTTCGTGGCGGTCGGCTCCGATGTCGGCATCCTGGCCGGCGCGAGCACCGCGCTGGCAAACAAGTTCAAGTAGCCGCTGTCATTCCGTCTTCGCGCCTACGGCGCGCCCCGAAGTGACGATGTTGAGCGCCCTCACGTCCCCGCCAGATAATCCTTCGTCGCCTGCGCGTAATCGTCCGCGCGGGTCAACGTCTTCATCAGCTCGTTCGAGGCGATGCCCTTGAGGTCCGCGGGCTTCACCCCGTCACGCAGCGCCTTCATGGTGTCGTAGACCGCCTGCGCCGCCGCCATGATAGTGGCGTGACCTTGCAGCGCGATGCGCACGCGATATGCGTTGAGATCGGCGCCGGCGAGATCGCCGCCGATATTGCCGAGGATGAGCGGCAGGGTGGTCGCCTCGCTCACCGCCTTGAGCTGCGCCACGCTCTTCAGGCCCACGACGAACAGCGCATCGACACCCGCGCGCTCGTAGGCGGTGAGCCGCCTGATCGTGTCGTCGATGTCGGAGAGTACCGGCGCGCTGGTGCGGCCGGCGACGCAGAACGCCGGGTCTGGCCGCGCGGCCAGCGCCGCGCGCATCTTGCCGACGCCTTCCTCGATCGAGATCAGCTTGGGCGCCCGATCCGCGGCGTAGGGCGTCGGCAGATTGGTGTCCTCGATCGAGGCAGCCGCCACGCCCGCCGTGACCAGTTCCTCGATGGTGCGCGCGACGTTGAGCGCGTTGCCGTAGCCGTGATCGGCGTCGACCAGGAGCGGCAGGCTCATGGCGCGGTTGATGCGCAGCGCCTGTTGCGCGAATTCGGTCGCGGTCAGCAGCATCAGGTCGGGCGCGGCGAGCACGGTGAGCGAGCCGGTCGAACCTGCGAGCAACCCGACCTCGTAGCCGAGATGCTCGGCGCAGCGCGCCGCCAGCGGGTCGAACACCGAGGCCGGATGGATGCATCGCTCGCGCTTCATCAGCGCGCGAAAAGCCTCGCGGCGGGCCCGCCATTGCATCTTTACCGCTCCCTCATGTCGTTGCCGGAGTAGGCGCAAATGCGCGCACGCCGGTCAAGCGGGGGAGGTCGGACGGATACGAGTTGCGCCCCTCGCGCTAACTCGCGAGCCGCAAGGCGGCCCTGCGCCGCGAACTGGCCGCGGTCGCGGCGGCGCCGAAGCCGCCGGCGTCAGCCCGGCGCGCCCGGATTTTGCAACGCGCAGGCCTTGGCGCTGTCGCGCCGGCCTTTGCCTCCTTCGCCAGAGGTTGCGCAGGCGGGATCGCAATTCAGCGCTTCCATGAGCACAAGGCGGAGCAGGTAGCTCAACGAGTCCCATCGGCACTGCTCCGAGAGCTCGATGGCTTCTGGAACGACGCCGATCAGGAAGTCGCCCAAAGCGGCGCGCGGCGCATCGTCGTTCTTCATGGTTTTTATCGCCCGTTTGTTCATGCGGAGATTTTCGCCCTCGAGCTTGTCACATCCTTGACGTTCGCTAAGACGGATCGTTCGATTCCGAAGGTCTTTCTGGTTGTCGCGAGCGCGGCCGGACCGACGTCCAATTCGATTGCAGGCAGGCCCAGCGGGCGGACTGTCCAGCCGAGCTCGTGAAAATGGCAAGCGTCGGGAAGACCTCGCTCAGCAAATGAGGTTTGAGGGATGGCACCAGGCGCGATCCCCCGAGCACCTTGCCGCCTTCGATCGCAAAAAGGTAGATCGCGTCTGGCGTATCGAATTGATCGCGTTCCCGGCCGTCTGGCTTGGCCAAATCCATCCATTTGCGCTCGCCCACGTAAATTTCGTGGCGCAGCCGGAAATCCTGCTCAAGCGCCCAATCGTACGCGGCGGCGTTAGCCGCGGAAACAATATGGATCATTGTCCGCTCGCCCTTTTTGGAAGCTGCGGCGGCAAACTTGGATCGGTATCGGGCTAATGACTAGTCCAACAAGTTGGACTTGACGGTCGCTAAGGCGTGATCTCGCCGATGCGCATCGCGTTCACGACCGCCTGGGTGCGATTGACGGCGTCGAGCTTGCACTGGGCGCGATTAGCGAGCGTGTCGACACTCGACTTCGCGATGGACAAGATTTCAGAGATTTCCCACGAGCTCTTCCCCCGCGCGGCCCAACATAGGATCTCGCGTTCGGTCCTCGTCAGGACGAACTTCTTGCGCACTGCCTCGCCCATGATCGCGGATATGCGCGCGTGCGCGAACATGCTCAGGGCGTGAATCACCTTCTTGGCCATCGGGTCGGGATCCGGTGCGCCGCCCGCCATGGTGATGCAGGCATGAAGGCCGGTCGATCGCACGATCGGCACCAGGAAGCCTTCCTTCAGGCCGAAGTCGCGAGCAACATTCATGACTTCTGCCGCCTTGCGATCGCATTCTGGATCGTAGGTTGCGTCACGCCAATCGAAGGGGTTGATGGTCTTGCGGCAGAACGCGGCGACAGGGTCGCAATGGTAATAGTTGCTCTTTGAATAGTGCTCGGTCCAGCCGTCGGGCCAACCGTTCAAGAGGATATAGGGTTCGAGCCGCAGCGGCGGCTCGGGCACGCTCGTCACCAGGAAGGCCGTATACCCGAACGTCGAGAGGATGGCGCCGAGCCGAGCGCCAACGTTTTCGGCGGCGTCGATTGACTCGAACTCCGAGACGGCATCGAACATCCGTTGCGGATAGTCGGGCCCGGTCTTCCCCATGCTCCACCAACGATAGATTGTAATTTTTGCTAATGTACAATTTTAATTGTAATTTTGGGTCGGCGCCATACACGCTTTGCGGGCATTTTGCACGAATATCCGCATGTGGGGCAATGCTCAAAACGGGATAAGTTTTTTTTCACACATTTCCGTTGACGCGGCTTTTAGTCCAGACTAAATTCCCATGTATCCCGCCCTCGGTACCGAGGGGTCTGCAGTCTCCAGGCTGGGGCGGGGAGCGGTGGCCGGGTCGGGGGCGTCGGAGATGCGGCGCGGTTTTCTCCGGTCCGGCGGTCCAAGCCGCTTCGTCCCGGCGCGCCGACCGCGCGTCAACCGGCCCCGTGATGGCGTCGCGTTGCATCCGGTCACAGACCGCAGCGACGACCTGGGCCAACAGCGGTGGATAAGCGGCATGCCAATCCGCGAGGAAAGGCAGGGTCGCCTGAAAGGTAAGTCCACCGGGGGCGATGCGGAGCAAACCTAAAACACCGCGCGCGGGACGCCATTAGGGATCGGCGGACTTGCGGCTTTATCAGCTTCAGCACGCCTCGATGTCGCGAGGCGTCGAGGCCCGTGGGTCCGGTAGACCCGACAGCGTCCCGCGCGCCCTCGGTTCTTATGCGGGAGCGGCGGAAATGAACGTGAGGCGAGGGCCTGCCCGGGGCCGACCAAAGAACACGGGCGGCGGAGCCGTGCCTCTCTCCGTCATTCCAGTGCGCACCCTGCCGCGCGCGAAACCGGAATCCAGAGCGATACGGCGTTGCTTTGCGTTGCGGCCCCGGATTCCGGGCTCGCTCGCAATGGCTCGCGCCCCGGAATGACCGGGCCGTTTGCGCTAGATCAACAACCGCTCGCGCCGCCCAGCCGATAGTTGCACGCGGAACCAAAGGTCGCCCAAGCGACCAAGGCGCCATCGGGGAAACGAGGAGGAGCGGGCCATGACAGAGAAGACAACGGCGCAGGCGGAACCCATTCACGACATCGCGCATCTGGGCAGCGTCGAGCTGTTCACGCCCAAGCCCGAGCAGAGCCTGTGGTACTTCCGCGACCTGCTCGGCATGGAGCCGGTGCACGAGAGCGGCCCCTCGGTCTATCTGCGCGGCTACGGCGACTACGCCACCTCGACCGTGAAGCTGACCGCGGCGAAAGACGCGGGCGTCGGCGTCGTGGCCTGGCGCGCGGCGAGCCCGCAGGCGCTCGAGCGCCGCGCCAAGGCGATCGAGGCCGCCGGCCTCGGGCTCGGCTGGACCAACGGCGATTACGCGCGCGGCCGCACCTTCCGCTTCAACGATCCCGACGGCCACGTCATGGAGATCTATTACGAAGAACAGAAATACGTCGCGCCGCCGGAACTGCATTCCAACCTGAAGAACCTGCCGCAGAAATACACCGGTCGCGGCGTCTGCGCGCGCCGCGTCGATCACCTGGCGCTGCTCGCCAAGGACGTCGAGGCCAACCGCAAGTTCGCCACCGACCTGCTCGGCTTCCAGCTCAGAGAGCAAGTTCGCTACGACAACGGCAAGACCGAGATCGGCTCCTGGATGAGCCCGACCGCCATCCACCATCAACTCGCCTACGTGATGGACGTGAAGGGCGGGCACGGGCGCCTGCATCATTTCTCGATGTGGGTCGACAACCGCGACGATGTGCTGCGTGCCGCCGATATCCTCACCGAAAACGGCATCTTCATCGAGGCCGGGCCCTCGAAGCACAACAACTCGCAGGGCTTCTATCTCTACAGCTACGAGCCCGGCGGCAACCGCGTCGAGATCTATTCCGGCAGCTATCTGGTGATGGCGCCGGACTGGGAGCCGGTGACCTGGAACGAGGAGGAGCGCGGCACCGGCACCTATTGGGGCGCCACGCTGCCGGACAGCTTCATCGAATACGGCACGCCCAATGTCACCGGCGCCGACCAGGGCCCGCTCCCCGAAGTGCTCAAAGAAGCGATCGCATCGCTGTCGTGACGCCGGGCCTCGATTGCGGGTGGGCGAGGGCGGTGAGGTGGGGGCGGCGCGGTGCGCGCGCCTTGCCGCCGTCGCGCCCGGTTGTTGCGCGCAGAGCGGGGGTGGAATTATGCCGAATCGTCTCGCAGTTCGCGCCCGAATTATGGCGTGCAGTTCAATTCGATTCGCGAATCAGCTACCAAGTTGCGGTTAGTTGTCCACAGTTGTGCGTTCGCGTCATGTGTGCACCCACATGGTTGCCCGCGGTCGAGGACGTTCCTTCATTCCGCCGGCGGCTCAGCACTCGCAACGGGCCCCCGAATGTCGGCTACGCAAAGCGCAGCACCGTTCGACGACCTCTCGCAGCGATGGCACGCGCTTGCCGAGCGCCGGCTGGCCCACTTCACCGAGCTTCACCGGAGCGGACGTTGGCGGCTTTACTACCCGACCGAGCAGCAATTCGCGGCACGCATGCTGGAAGTGATCCGGGCGGCCAAGGTCTGGTCCGAGCTCGCGGGGTGCCGGCTGCCGCCGGTCGCTGCGCCCAAAGCCTCGACCGTGCCGGCCGCGCCGGACGTGCAACCGACACCGGCGCCGGTATTGCCGCCGTCACGCGCCGAGCTCGTGGCCGTCCCAAAGCCGCATCGGGTCCGTTCCGCCGCATGAAGATCGCCGTCACCGTCATGGCCGCCGCGCTGTTGCTGACGGCGGGCCTGTGTCCGGCGGCGGCCGCTGCCGACGCGGCGACGCTCAAGCATGGCCACGATCTCCTGCAACGCGACTGCGCGCGCTGCCACGCCGTCGGCCGCACCGGCCGCAGCCCCCACAAGGGCGCGCCCGCCTTCCGCTTCCTGGCCAAGGGTTATCCGATCGACTCGCTGGAAGAATTGCTCGCGGAAGGCATCGTCTCCGGTCATCCCGACATGCCGGAATTCTCGTTTGACCCCGGCGATGTCGGTGCCATCATCGCCTATCTGAAGTCGATCCAGCGGCGTTGACGGCGGCTCGTCGCTTCGGCGACAGTCCCGCCCCAGACCCCCCGTCCGCCCCCCTCTATCCAAGAAGCGCAGGTGCTATGAGCAGCGTACTATTTTCGCCATATCGAATGGCCGACGTCGATTTCACCAACCGCATCGCGGTCTCGCCGATGTGCCAGTACAGTGGCAATGACGGCTGCGCCAACGACTGGCATCTCGTTCATCTCGGCATGCTGGCCAATTCCGGCGCCGGGCTGGTGATGGTGGAGGCGACCCACGTCACCCGTCACGGCCGCATTACGCACGGCTGCCTCGGGCTCTACTCCGACGACAACGAGGCCGCGCTCGGCCGCGTGCTCAATTCGGCGCGGCGCGCCGGCAACACCAAGTGGGGCATTCAGATCGCGCATGCCGGCCGCAAGGCGTCCGCGCAGCGCCCCTGGGAAGGCGGCGGCGCGCTGACGGCCGACGCCGATCCCTGGCAGACCATCGCGCCCTCGGCCCTGCCGTTCGGCGACAACTGGCACACGCCGCGTGCGATGACCGAAGCCGACATGGATAGCGTGCGCGACGCCTTCGTCGCTTCCGCCAAGCGCGCCTTGCGGCTCGGCTTCGACGTGATCGAGCTGCACATGGCGCACGGCTATCTGATGCACGAGTTCATGTCGCCGGTATCGAACAAGCGCACCGACCAGTACGGCGGCTCGCTCGATAACCGCCTGCGTTTTCCGCTCTCGGTGGTGAAGGCGGTGCGCGCGGCGGTGCCGAAAGCGGTGGTGCTCGGCGCCCGCATCACCGGCAACGACTGGCGGCCGGATGGGCTCACCGAGGACGACAGCGTCGCCATCGCCAAGGCGCTCAAGGCCGAGGGCGCGCTCTACGCGTGCGTGTCGTCCGGCGGTATCACCGCCGATACCCGCAACCCGACGACCGCCGGCTACAACGTGCCGCTCGCCGCGCGCATCAAGAAGGACGCCGGCATCGCCACCCGCGCCGTCGGGCTCATCACCGAGCCGGCGCAGGCGGAATCGATCATCGCCAAGGGCGAGGCCGACCAGGTCGCGCTCGGCCGCGGCTTCCTCGACGATCCGCATTGGGGCTGGCACGCGGCCAAGGCGCTCGGCGCCGAGGTGGCGCGCCCGGTGCAATACGCGCGCGCCGCGCCCAAGCTGTGGGCGCCGGCCGCGAAATAGCGGCTACAGCGCGAGCGCGGGCAACTCGCGTTCGAGCCGCGCCAGATCGCGTTCGGTGTCGACGTCCCAGAGCGTCTCAAGCTCGACGGCGCGGAGGCCGAGCGCCGCGATGCGGCCGCGTGTCTCGGCGAGCACACGGTCGGTGCTCCAGGTCATGGCCTCGAACAACGTCGGTTGCAGCGCGCGCGTGCCGATCAGCACATAGCCGCCGTCTTCGGCTGGAATCAGCACCACGTCGGCTTCTCCCAGCGCGGCCGCCGCCGCCTGCAGATGCTGCGGGGTCAGGGCCGGGCAGTCGCTGCCAATGACGAGCGTCGGGCCCTGCACGGTGCAGGCCAGCATGCGCTCGCCGAGATCGCCGTCGGGCTGCGCCCAGAGCGTCAATGGGTGATCATGCGCCAGCATCTGGAACGCTGGGTGCCCGGGGTCGGGCGTGCACCACAGGGCGACGGGGCCGACATCGGCGGCGACCGCCGTCTCGACCGCGCGTTCCGTCAGTCGTCCCGCCAGCACCGCCGCGGCATGCGCGCCGATATCGGGAATGAGCCGCGTCTTGGCGAGACCCGCGACCGGCGCCTTCGCCATCACCGCGACCGTGACGCTATCGGGCGTGCTGTCAGGATTCATGCGGGACATAGCCGTAGTGCCGCGCCAGCCGCATGGGATCTCCGCCGAAGAAGAAGGCGAGCCGCAGGCGCCACATCAGCAGAACGGTGCGAAGGACGCCGCGCTGGCGCCAGCGCCGGCCCGAGGTGGTGACGCGCGCATGCAAGCACAGTGGGCGGCCGAGCCGTTTCAATTTGGCCGAGGCCGCGATGTCCTCCATGAGAGCGATGGGCGGAAAGCCGCCGATCGCTTCGAAGGCGGCGCGGGTCATGAACATGGCCTGATCGCCGGTCGCGATGCCGGTAGCGCGCGAGCGCCAGTTCATCATGACGGCGACCACGTTGAGCCAGCCGCCTTCGTCGAAGCGCACATCGAACCGGCCCCAGACCCGTCGCGAACGCGTTAAGCCGTCAACGATCGAGCGATCCGCAGGCTCGGGCAGCCGCGTATCTGCGTGCAGGAATACGAGGACCTCGCCCTTGGCGGCGGCGGCGCCAGCGTTCATCTGATTGGCGCGGCCGCGCGGCGCTTCGAGCACGCGGTCGGCGAGGGGACGGGCGCGCTCGAGCGTGCTGTCGCGGCTCCCGCCGTCGACCACGATCAGCTCGACGCCGCGCGCGCGATAAGGTTCAAGCGCGCGCAAAGCTTCCTCAATGCCGGTGGCTTCGTTCAGCACCGGCATGACGATCGAGAGCGTCATGGTCCCGCTGCTCGCGCGAGCGAATAGTCCGGGCCCTCGACGATGCGCGCGAAATAGGAGAGATACGCCGCCGAACCCTGCGGCCAGCGCGCCATGAATCGGGCCAGGAAGGCGTCTTCGTTGTAATGCACCGCCAGCGCGTCGATGAAGAGGCCGTCGCGTTCGAGACCGTAGAGCGTCGCGACCGGCGACGGCGTGGTGGCGATGCGGGTGACGATGCCGAAGCGGGTGCCGGCGAAGTTCGGCATGCCGGCGGCGCCGTTGTTGATGACGGTGAGGCGGCCCGTGGCGAGCTGAAAATCGCGCAAGGCGGCAAGACACGTATGCGTCGAGGCGAAGATGTCGACCCGCGACGCCGCGCGCACGTCGGCGAGCCAGGTCGCATTGGTGGGATCGTCGAGCGCGTCGTGGGCGAAGCGCCAGCCGGCAAGCGCGCCGGCGTCGCCGTGTACGATGCCGATGCGAAGATCACCGACCCGCGCCACGAGATGCATGGGCAACGCGCCGAGCCGCGCGCGCGCGTGTGGGCTCGCCTGCGGGCGCAGTTGGCGCAGGATAATGTTGGAGCGCTCCACCACCTGCGCGTCGACGCTTGCCGGATAGGCGCAGCCGCAGCCGGCACCGATGTCGCCCTTGCGCGCAATCTCGCTTTCGACGTTGCCACGCAGCGCGCCGTAGGGCGCAATGGCGCTTTCGACTTCGGCGAACCAGCCCGCCTCGGCGTCGAACCAATGGAAATCGCCGTTGAAGGCCAGCACCGGCGCGTTACGCTCGCGCGTCGCCAGCAACTCGATGGTCTCGAGCGCGGCCAGATTGCCGTAGAGCCCACCGACGACATACAGCGTTTCGGCGGCGAAATCAGGCTCGCGCGCGAACACGGTCGGAGGATAGGTGTAGTCACGCGGACAGACGCGGCCGGCGTCGTGCGCCGCATCCGCGGACAGGCGGTGCAGGATGTTCACTCGGCCGCCTCTTTGAGCGCACCGCCGCAGCTCGAGCCCTGTCCGGCGGTGCAGCCGTAGCAATGGCCGGCGACGCGGATTGGGTTGCCGTCAATTTCCTGGTCGATCAGATCGGCCAGCCGCATGCGTCCTTGTGCGCCGTGCGGCAAGGGCAGGTCGAGCATCTGGTTGAAGTCGCAGTCGTAGACGTACCCGCGCCAGTCGACGGAGAGCAGGCTGCGGCACATGACGCCGTCGAGATTGGCGTCGAGATGGGCGTCTTGAAGGAGTTGCAGGTAGCCGTCGAACTCGCCCTTGGTGACGAGCGCCGAACCGAAGCGCTGGATCGGCATGTTGGCGAGCACGTAGAGCTCGTTGAACACGATGCCGTATTGCTCGCCGAGCACGCGCTTGTAGTCGGCTTCGAGCGACGCCTGCGGCGGCGGCAGCGACGGCCCTTGCGGGTTATAGACGAGGTTGAGCTTCAGCGCCGGGTCGCGGCCGTAGCCGCGCGCGTTGAGCGTACGCAGGCCCTTCAGCGAACCGTCGAACACGCCCTTGCCACGCTGGTTGTTGACGTTTTCTTCCAGATAGCAGGGCATCGACGCCACGACTTCGACTTCGTTGGCGGTGAGGAAATCGGCGAGGTCTTCCTGGCCCGGTTCCTCCAGGATGGTGAGGTTGCAGCGGTCCATCACGTGAGTGCCGAGCGCGCGCGCTTCGCGCACCAGCCGGCGGAAGTGCGGGCTGAGCTCGGGCGCGCCGCCGGTGATGTCGAGCGTCGGCGTGCGGTGGCGTTTCAGGAACGCAAGCACGGTGTCGGCGACGTCACTGCTCATTTCCTCGGTGCGGTTGGGGCCGGCGTTGACGTGGCAGTGGAAGCAGGACTGGTTGCAGCGGTAACCGACGTTGATCTGCAGGGTCTCGAGCCGGCCGCGCGCAAGCGCGGGGAACGGAATAGCGTCGAGCAGCGGCAGGGTATCGCGCATGGGCGGCAGTCCTCGGCAAACGAACGCTCGCAATGTGCCACGGCGGCGCCGCCGCCGTCATCAATCTTGCAGCTGAGGCCGGGACAAATGGCTGTGAAAGGCCCGTGAGGGCGCTCAATAGCGTGGGGGCGTGCGTGCGGCGGCGGCTATAGCCATCAAAAGGCGCGCTCCCGCCCGCGCCAGATCGTCATGGGACGTTTGTCGCCTGTCAGGCCGGCGCGGGCGGCGCACGCGCGGGACCGGCGGCACGTGGATGAAGGTGGCAAGCCGCGGGCCACCCGGCGCTGCCACGGCTTCTGCGGCGCGCCAGCACAGATAGTTGCAGAGATAGCGCCCGGCATCGCGCGACAGGATGGTCGGCACGCGCGCGGCCTGGCCTGCGGCCAGCAGCCGTATCGCCGGCGCCGGCATGGGCCGTGCGGCCGGCCCGCCGGGCGCGATCTTGGGTAGCGCAACGGTTGCGCCTTGCACGTCCGGCAGCAGCGCCAGCGCATTGCGCGCGCGCGTTTCGATGCGCAGGCGTTTGGCGCGCGTGGCAAGCCCGAACAGGAGAAGTGCATCGGGTTTGTGGCGCGCGATCAGCGCGGGCAGGTCACGGTCGACTGCGGCATAGCTGGTCGGGAACACGTGACCTACGATGTGAACGTCCGCCAATCCCGGCCGCCGCAGCCGCGCCAGCCGCCGCACCAACGGCGTGGTCGGGTTGAACGGCGCGCCGGGAAACGGTCCGAAGCCGGTGAGGAGGAGGGTGATGGTCACTTGCCCAAGTCTCTCTCTGCGGTCGTCCCCGCGAAGGCGGGAACCATACGCCTCGGCTTAACGAGAGACTGCGGCGTATGGGTCCCGGGTCTCCCTCGCGTTGCTCGGTCGCCGGGGACGTGGGAAACTCACAACCCCAACATCCCCGCGATCTCGTCCACCGCCAATGTCGGCGCCAGCGTGCCGGCGGCGACGGCGGCTTCCGCCTGTTTGACCTTGCCGCGGATGGCGGGATCGCCGCGCAGCCGCGCGGTGAGACGCTCTTCAAGAAGTGTCCACATCCACTTCACCTGCTGGTCGCGCCGGCGCTTTTCGAGTTCGCCGCTCGCGGTCATCTTGTCCTTGTGCGCCGTCACCTGGCGCCACAATTCCGCAATTCCATCGCCGGTGAGCGCCGAATAGGTGACGACCGGCGGCGACCAGGTCGCCGACGGCGGCGTCAGAATATTGAGCGCGCCGCGGAAGTCGGCGGCCGCCACGCGCGCGCGCTCGATGTTGTCGCCGTCGGCCTTGTTAACCGCGATCATGTCGGCGAGCTCGACGATGCCTTTTTTTAGGCCCTGCAACTCGTCGCCGGCGCCGGCGACCATCAGCAGCAGGAAGAAGTCGGTCATGTCGGCCACCGCGGTCTCCGACTGGCCGACGCCTACCGTCTCGACGATGATGACGTCGTAGCCGGCGGCCTCGCACACGAGCATGGTCTCGCGCGTCTTGGCGGCGACGCCGCCGAGCGTTCCCGAGGAAGGCGAGGGGCGGATGAAGGCGTTGGCGTCGATCGAGAGCCGCGCCATGCGGGTCTTGTCGCCGAGGATCGAGCCGCCGGTGCGGCTCGAAGACGGGTCGACCGCCAGCACCGCGACCTTGTGGCCTTGTGCGGTGAGCCAGCTCCCGAGCGCATCGATGGTGGTGGACTTGCCGGCGCCGGGCGCGCCGGTGATGCCGAGCCGCACCGCCTTGCCGGTGAGCGGCAGCAGTTCCTGCATCAGCAGGTGGGCACGGGCGCGGTGGTCGGCGCGCTTGCTTTCGATCAGCGTGATGGCGCGCGCGAGCTTGGCGCGCTCGCCGGCGCGGATGCCGGCGGCAAGTGCAGCCGCCTCGTCGGTCGAATCGCGGGAAACGGACGTGGACATGGCGTCCGTTTACACCGAACGCGCGTCCTCCGCGAGGGTCACTCGCCGTGGCGCTTGGCGTCGTCGGGCGGGCGCGTACCGCCGAACAGGCGCTGGCCGAGGGCCGAGAGATGCGTCTTGAAATCGGTCCAGGGCACGAATTCGATGTAATCGCCCTCGGCGTAGGAGCCGACCGCATAGGGCGGGAAGTAGACGATCAAGCCCGAACTCTTGTCGGGCTCGCTCGAGGGCGCCAGAGCGATGGCGCCGAGCTTGGTGAGATCGGGCTTGATGCCGCCGACCCAGGTCGGATCGGCTGCTTCCGACGCCGACATGCCGCGCTTCTTCTTGTCCGCGATCACCGCGTCGCGCATCATTTTGGCAAGGCTGCGCAAGGCCGGACCGTTCGGCCGCATCTCCTTGAAGAAGGGATGAATGTTGATGGATCTGTGCGCATGCGTGTTCCACAGCAACGTGTCGGTGTAGTGGTTCGGGTGTGCGCCGCCGCTGTAGCTGAAATCGTTGACCGTAACGCTGATGTAGCCTTGGATCGCCGAACGCTCATCGTAGGCACGGCCGAATTCGTAACCGCGGCCGTCCTTGAACATGTCCGGGTTCTCCCGGAAATCCTTGTCGGCGGCGGCGTGCCACTTGTTCATATCGCGCTTTCCTTCGGCGAGCAGGCGGCGATAGAGATCGGGATAGGCCTTCAGCGCCGGATCGATGCTGAAACCGGCGTCGATCGTTTTGGTCTTGATCGTCGCGACGGGCTTGCGCTCGGCGGCCACCGCGGGCAGGCCCAGGCTGGCGGCGATCAGCGGCGCCAAAAGGACACGAAGAAGGAAGCGCATAGTCAACCTCGTGACGGTCTGAACCGGCCGCACGCGAACGGCGGCGGATAGCTACTTCGCCATTTTCTTTTCCGGCAACCTGATGGCAAGTCCGCCGCGGTCCTTCGGGCCGGCCGCAGTAGCCCGCGCCAGCGCCCAGAGCTGCGCGCGCGTCTCGACTCGGCACGACGATTCCTTGCTGGTCTTGCAATTGGCCGCGCGCACCGCGGCGCTGGCGTCGTCTTCATCGATCACCACGGCGCGATAGACGCCGGCGACGAACGGATGCAACAGCGCGTATTCGGTCTTGGCGCCGGGGGCGTTCGGCCGCGTCTGCACGATATAGTCGCCGTTCTCAAACGGATGCACGGTGAAGCCGGGGACGTCTTTCATGCCGCCGGCGACATGGGTGTAGTAGCCGCCCTTCCATACGTACTCCGCCTGTCCGGGGCCTTGCGCGAAACCCTTGAGCAGGGTGTAGAGCTCGAGGCGCAAGTGCTGCCCCAGGAGCGGCCTGGAGTCGGTGAGGATGGGCTTTGCCGAGTCGATGCAGCCTGCCAGCGATAGCGCTGCGACCGCGGCCAGCAGCGCACCGATCGGCTTCACTCCGCCGCCTCTTGCGCGTGGCCGAGGCGCTTGTTGAGCGTCTTGAGCAGCTTCTCGGCGGCTTCCGCGATCACCGTGCCGGGCGGGAAGATGGCCTCGGCGCCGGCTTTCATCAGCGCGTCGTAGTCCTGCGGCGGCACCACGCCGCCGACCACGATCATGATGTCGTCGCGGCCTTGCTTCGCCAGCTCCGCCTTCAACTCCGGCACCAGCGTCAGATGCGCAGCCGCGAGCGAGGAGACACCGAGAATGTGCACGTCGTTTTCGACCGCCTGGCGCGCGGCTTCTTCCGGCGTTGCGAACAGCGGCCCGATGTCGACGTCGAAGCCGAGATCGGCGAAGGCGGAGGCGATCACCTTCTGCCCGCGGTCGTGGCCGTCCTGGCCGATCTTGGCGACCAGCAGGCGCGGGCGGCGGCCTTCCGCCGCCTCGAAGGCTTCGACTTGCTCGCGCACCCGTTCGACGGCGCCGGTCATGCCGACCTCCCGCTTGTAGACACCGGTAATGGCCTTGATGGTGGCGACGTGGCGGCCGTACACCTGCTCCAGCGCCGCCGAAATCTCGCCGACGGTGGCCTTGGCGCGGGCGGCATCGACCGCGAGTTCGAGAAGATTGCCGTTGCCGCCGTCGGCGGCGCGGGTGAGAGCTGCGAGCGCTTCCTTCAGGGCGGCCGGATCGCGCTCGGCTTTGAGCTTGGTGAGCTTCTCGATCTGGTGTGCGCGCACCGCCGAATTGTCAATCTTGAGCACCTCGATGTGCTCTTCCTCGGTCGGCTGGTACTTGTTGACGCCGATCACCGACTGATGCCGCGAGTCGATGCGCGCCTGCGTCTTGGCGGCGGCTTCCTCGATGCGCAGCTTCGGAATGCCGGCTTCGATGGCTTTTGCCATGCCGCCGAGGCCTTCGACTTCTTCGATATGGCCCCAGGCTTTCTTCGCCAGCTCATAGGTGAGACGCTCAACGTAATAGGAGCCGCCCCACGGGTCGACGATGCGCGTCGCGCCCGCTTCCTGCTGCAAGACAATCTGGGTGTTGCGGGCGATGCGGGCGGAGAAGTCGGTCGGCAGCGCCAGCGCCTCGTCGAGCGCGTTGGTGTGCAGCGACTGGGTCTGGCCTTGCGTCGCCGCCATCGCCTCGATCATGGTGCGGGCGACGTTGTTGAAGACGTCTTGCGCCGCGAGCGACCAGCCCGAGGTCTGGCTGTGCGTGCGCAGCGAGAGCGAGCGCGGGTTCTCGGGCTTGAACGGCTTGATGAGCTTCGCCCAGATCATGCGCGCGGCGCGCATCTTGGCGATTTCCATGAAGTAGTTCATGCCGATCGCCCAGAAGAACGACACGCGCGGGGCGAACTGATCGACCGTCAGTCCCGCCTTGATGCCGGCGCGCACGTATTCGAGGCCGTCGGCGAGCGTATAGGCGAGCTCCAGGTCCTGCGTCGCGCCGGCTTCCTGCATGTGATAGCCGGAGACCGAGATCGAATTGAACTTCGGCATCTCGGCCGACGTATAGGCGAAGATGTCGGAGATGATGCGCAACGACGGCCCGGGCGGGTAGATGTAGGTGTTGCGCACCATGAATTCTTTGAGGATGTCGTTCTGGATGGTGCCCGACAGCTTCTCGTGCGGCACGCCCTGTTCTTCCGCGGCCACGATATAGAGCGCCAGCACGGGCAGCACCGCGCCGTTCATAGTCATCGACACGCTCATCTGGTCGAGCGGGATGCCGCTAAACAGCGTGCGCATGTCGTAGATGGAATCGATCGCCACGCCCGCCATGCCGACGTCGCCGCCGACGCGCGGATGATCCGAGTCGTAGCCGCGATGGGTCGCGAGGTCGAAGGCGATGGACAAACCCTTCTGGCCGGCGGCGAGATTGCGCCGGTAGAAGGCATTGGAATCTTCCGCCGTGGAGAAGCCGGCGTATTGCCGGATGGTCCAGGGCTGCGCCGCGTACATGGCCGGATAAGGCCCGCGCAGATAGGGGGCCGCACCCGGATAGGTGTCGAGGAAGTCGAGGCCTTTAAGGTCGCTCTCGCCATAGACCGGCTTGACGGCGATCGCTTCCGGCGTGGTCCAGGGTTCGCTGGAGGCCGCGCCTTGCGGCACGGCTGTGTCGGCAAAGTCGACCGTGGCGAAGTTCGGGATCGAGCTCATGGCGCATCCACTTTAGCATACGCGGCCTGCAACGTCGAAAGCACGTCGCAGCCCACGTAGATGTAGGTTCCGACGCCGGCCTGCCGCCAGTTCGCCTCGTTCTCGCCGGGCCTGCCGGCCAAGTGTACCACCGCGCCGGCGGCGGTCAGCGCCTTGGCGGCTTCGGCGGCCTGCGCCTCGTAGACCTTGTCGGACGAGCACAGGCAGGCAAGCTTCGCGCCCGAGATCTGGAAGGCGGCAACCAGGGCGGCGAGATCGGGGAATCCTTCATTGGTCACGGCTTCGATGCCGCCGGCTTCGTAGAAGTTGCGCGCGAACGTCGCACGGGCGTTGAACTCCGACAGCTTGCCGAGATTGGCGAGGAAGACTTTCGGCCGCGATCCGGTGTTCTTGAGGATCGCATCTGATTTGTCGCGCAAGGCTTCGAAGGGTTCACCGAGGCGGAGGCTCGGCAGCGCGGCGAATGTTGCGGGCGGCGCTTCCGGCGCGCTCACGCGCGCCGCGTCCAGCACCTTGACCGCCGCTTCGCTCAAGTTCGGATAGTCGCTCACGCCGGTGAGCGCGTCCTTGCGCTTGGCGATTGCCGCCCCGCGAGCCTCACGCGTCTCGGCGACTTTGTTCTGGAACAGACCTTGTTCGAGCGCGGCCGCCAGACCGCCGGCAGCCTCGATCTCCTGGAACAGCGTCCAGGCACTTTTCGCCATCTCGGTGGTCAGGTGCTCGATGCCGCCGGAACCGGCAGCGGGATCTCTGACGCGATAGAGGTTCGACTCTTCCAAAAGGATGAGCTGCATGTTGCGCGCGACACGGCGCGCGAAGCGGTCGGGCAGACCCAGCGCCAGCGTAAACGGCAGGGCGGTGACGCTGTCGGCGCCGCCGACGCCGGCGGCTGTGACGGCAATCGTCGTGCGCAGCATGTTCACGTAAGCGTCGCGCCGCGTCATCATGCGCCACGCGGTTTCGGCGGAAACATATGCGGGCTGCGGAGTCAGGCCGCATGCCTGCTCGACGCGGGCCCACAGTTTGCGAAGCGCGCGGAACTTGGCGATGGTGAGGAATTCGTCGGCGTCGGCGGCCAGCATAAACGACAGCCGCCGCCGCGCCTCGTCCAACGGAAAGCCAGCCGCTTCCGTGAGGCGCAAATAGGCGACGCCGGCAGCAATCACGAAGGCAAGCTCCTGCGCTTCCGAGCCGCCGGCCTCGTGCACGGCGCGGCCGTCGGCGCGCAGGAAACGCGCCTTGGCGAAGCCTTTGGTCGCAAGGTCCTTGGCGGTGCCGCCGGCGCGTTGCGAAAGCTCCGGCCACGGCAATAACGCGCGTCCGGTGCGCGCCATGTCGCCGAGCGGGTCGAGACCGAAATCGATGTCGAGCGCCGCGGGATCGGTCTTGCGCTTGGTTACGACCTCGGTGACACGATCGGCCACCGGGCGGCCGGCAAACGGCGCGGTCTCGATCCGCAGCGCAATGATATCGAGCATGACGCCGGCGAGCGCCTGCTCGAGCGCGTCGGCATTTTCGGCGATGAACCCATAGCCGCGCGCCGCCGGCGCGCCGGCGAACACTAGCGTGAGCCCGGTGGCGCCGTTTTCCAGGTCCTGCAACGCCTGCCCGTTGGCGACGCCGGGATCGGGATGGTCGACGCGCTGTGCGACGACCCATGGCACCGCGGCGCGGCCCACGATTGGCGCCGCGTCTTGCGCGCGCGCATAGAGCGGGTCGACCTTAAGGCCGTCATAGGTGCGGCTGACCAGGCGCTTGTTGAAGTCGGCGCCCTTGAGGGCGTCGTCGACCAGCTTGCGCCAGTCCTGTTCGGTGGCGGGGGAAAATTCGGCGGCGAGGGTCAGGTTCTCTGGCATGGCAGCCAGTAATGCCATGGTTCCGCCGCGACGCACAATGGACCGTGCGGCGTCCTCGCGGCGGGGTCCAGGTGCGCTGACGGCGCCCGCGGGCGGGACCCACGGGCGCCGGGCGCCCTCCGCGGCGGCCGGGGAGGTTCCGCCGCGGTCCTGTCGTGACTTTATTTGCTGGACGAGCCCGAGCTGCTGCCGGACGTACCCGACGGCACGGACGAACCCGTGGATGAGCCGGTGGACGAGCCCATCGACGATCCCATGCCGTTCGTTCCGCTCGAGCCGGACGTGCTAGGCGAACCGTTGGTCGTGTTCGTGCCGGTCTCGTTCGACGAGCCCATCCCGTTGGTCGAGCTGTTGGTCGAGTTCATGTTGGAGCTCGACGTGCCGGAGCCGTTGGTGGTCGACGAACCCATGCCGTTGGTGCTGCTCGCGCCGTACTTGTTGGTCGGCGTGATGCCGTTGTTCATCGAGGTGTGGTGGCCGCCGCCGTAGCCGACGGTGCCGCTGGTGCTGTTCATGCCGCTGTTGGCCTGGTTCTGGTTGGCGCGGTTCACACCGAGCTGCGCCAAGGTCTGCTCGTTGAGGCGGCCGTGGCCGGGCAGGTGGTTGACGCGCTGGAATTCACGCACCGCGGCCTCCGTGTGCGGCCCCCAGTAGCCGTCAACGCGCCTAGCGCTGAAGCCCTTCTTGTTGAGCGCCTTCTGCAGCATCGAAATCTGGTGCCGGCTCAGACTATGCGGGCTCACGCGCTGCTGGCCGGACTGGGTATCCATGGCCTGCTGGTCGTTGATGCCCTGCTGCCCGGTGTGCGGCTGCATGGCCATGTTGTTGGTTTCGGTCTTGTTCGGCAGGTTCATCTGCGATTGCGGCTGAGCCTGGTTCGAATTGTTTGGCTGAATGCCGTTCTGCGCCGCCATGGCCGGCAGCGAAAGCGCCACGCTGGCCACGGTCGCTAGTAAGATGCGTTTCATTGCGGGTTCCTCCGTTCGTTGTTCCCGTTGGAAGCAGGGCGAACCCTTGTTGCTTCCCTGAAGGGGCAACGCCGAAACCGACAATTCGTTCTTCTATCCTCGATGACCGGCGCGCGCGTGAAACGCGATGGGGCGTGTGAAACTGTTCCGGCAATGTCGCTGGCGGCAGCGTGTCAACGCGGCGGCAATTTTTCGACGCCCGACGAATCGATGCGCGCCGCCGCATCCGCAATGCGAACGCCGGCGACCACGAGATCCGGTGCGATCTCGGCGAGCGGCTCCAGCACGAAAGCACGCTCGAGCAGGCGAGGATGCGGCAGCGCCAATACGCCGTCGTCGAGCGTCAGCGTGTCATAGACGATGATGTCGATGTCCGCCGAGCGCGGGCCCCAGCGCTGCTCTTTGGCGCGGTCGCGGCCGAGCGCGCGCTCGACCTCTTGCGCGCGCGCCAGCAGAGCGTGCGGGGTCAGTGTGGTGTCGACCGCGATGCAGAGATTGACGAAGGGCGCCTGGTCCTCGACGCCCCAGGGCGGCGTGCGGTAGTCGGCCGAGCGCGCCTTCAGCCGTATGTTCTCGCCGTCGCAGAGTAGCGCCACCGCCCGCTCGAGAATCGCGCGGCTGTCGCCGACATTGCCGCCGAGCGCGAGCCAGGCACGCGTCATGGCCGTGCTCATTATTTCGCGCCGGTCCGCCTGCGGGTGAGCGCAATGCCGACGTCGTCGAAGGTGGCGGCGATCGGTGCGTGCGGCTTGTGGATCGTCACGGTGACCGCGCGCGCCAGCGAAAACGTCTTGAGCAGCGCGTCCGCGACCGCGCCGGCGGCGGCCTCGATCAGCCGGAAGCGCTCGGCGCAGAAGGCCTCGCTCGCGCAGGCGACCGCCTTGTCGTAGGAGATGGTATCCGCAACCCGGTCGGAGCGGGCGGCGTCGGTCAGGTCGATGTCGATCTCGAGGTCGAGGCTGAAGGTCTGGCCGACCTTGCCCTCGTGCGGCATCACGCCGTGATAGGCGTGCAGCGCCAAGCCCTTGATGAAGATACGGTCGCTCATCGTGCGGCCTCGATGGCCCCGGCCACCCGTAGCGCCTGCACGGTTTGCGCGACGTCGTGCACGCGCACGATGGCCGCGCCTTGCGCGACCGACAACAGGTGCGCGGCGATCGAGCCGCCCAGCCGTTCCATCGGGTTCGACGGCACCACGGAATTGATGAAGCGCTTGCGCGAGGCGCCGACCAGGAGCGGCAGGCCGAAATGTTTCAGGGCATCGAGCCGCCCCAGGCACTGGATGCTCTGCGCCGGCGTCTTGCCGAAGCCGATGCCGGGATCGAGCACGATTTTGTCGCGCGCGATGCCGGCCTGCGCCGCGATTTCCAGCGAGCGGGCGAAAAACGCGTCCATGTCGGCGACGATGTCGATGGTCTCGTTGGCGCTGTCGCGGTTGTGCATGACGATGACCGGCACGCCGCGCGCGGCCACCAGCGGCGCCATGTCGGGATCGCGCTGCAGGCCCCAGACGTCGTTGACGATGGCGGCGCCTTGGTCGAGCGCCCAGGCGGCGGTCTCGGCCTTGATGGTGTCGATGGAGACCGGCACGCCGAGTTTGGCGACCGCCGGCAGCACCGGCTTCAGCCGGGTCAGTTCGTCTTGCGCCGACACCGGCTGCTGGCCGCCATAGGGCCGCGTCGACTCCGCGCCGATATCGAGGATGTCGGCGCCCTGGTCCTTCATCTCACGCGCGTGCGCGATCGCTCGTTCCGCGTCGAAGAACTGGCCGCCGTCGGAGAACGAGTCCGGCGTCACGTTGAGAATGCCCATGACCAGCGGCCGCCCCAGCGCGAGCAGGCCAGTCAGCGCGTCGGGCTTCGCCCCGGTTCCAGGTTTCTCGGCGACGGAGACGTTCATGCGGCTCGCTTTGCGCGGTCGCCGCCGGGCTGTCAAGCAGGCAGCCGCACTCGTCCGGACGCGTCGAAGGTCCTTCAGTAGCTGATCTTGAGCGGCAACTTCTTGGCGGCGTCGATCCAGCGCATCACGACCTTCTCGGACGGCAGCAGGCGGACCAGCTTGCGCTTGCGGTTGGCGTCGGCCATTGCCTTGGCGAGGTTGCAGGGGTTGCGGTACTTGAGCTCCTTGACGGTGTCGACGCCCGCGGCCTGCAACAGCTCGGCGTATTCCTTGCTGACGCCGCGGATGCGCATGCGGTCGGCGACATTGGCCCAGCACAACAGCTGCTTCTCGCTGAATCCAGTCCGTTCGGCCAGGCATTTGCGGCCCTTGACGGTGCGCGCTGCCTCCAGCAGCCGCTCGGACGACCTGATCCCGGCCTTCTTCAGGATCGCGGCCGTCTCGCCGTCAATCCCTTCGATTGCCGTAACCGGGTAGGACATCGCTTTCGTCTCCTCGCCATCCGTCAGGACAATGCCCGGCGGGCGCTCGCCTTAAATGAATTGCTCCAGGCCCGGGATCGCGCCGACGACTTCGCCGACGGCCTCGTCACCGGCGATCTCGCGGGCATGGGCGATGAACTCGCGGGTGACGCCCTGGATCTGATCCATGGAAAGGCCCGCCGCCATCATCCGCGTACCGGCGCCCATCAGGCCACCCATCGGGCTGCCCTCGTCGCCTTGCGCCTCGACCAGCTCTTGCGCGCCGGGAATGCGCGCCATCAAGTCCCGTACCTTGTCGGTCGGGCCTTCGCTGAGCAGGAATTCGAAGATGATACCGACAGACTTTTGCGCCTCGTCCCGATCGACGCCAACGTTGGCGACGATGCGCGCAATCAACTCATCCATGACGCTGCTATCCCCTCACTCCACACTGCCGGCGGATTGGCAGCATATTGACCGCGGCTTGCGTGGAAGACAAGCGGGATGCGTATCACTTTCTTGCACACGGCGCGCCGCCGAATGTCGCGGCGCACTTTGGCATTCGCATCTTGCACGTGGCGCGTCTGCAACGCTCCGGCCGGCTTTTGGCGCGGCGGCAATGTCATTATCGTCACTCGCCGCCGTTTGGCGCACGGTAGTATCAACGTCCAAACGCGTATCGCCGCATCCGTCGTACCAAGATCGGCCCCGCGCGTGATCACGCGGCCATGGATTGTCCGCCGCCGGGGCGTTTCCGGCTTACGATGTTGCGGATTTGCCGAAAACGGTACCTAAAGAGGCGCCGATCTTTGAGTCCGGCTCGGCCGCCCGGCCGTCTCCGACGATGTCGCATGGCGGCGCGGCGCCGGGCGCGCCTTTTCAGCCTTCAAGCGCGTTGCTAGGTTGGCATACGTCTCAAAGGAGCCCCGCCATGAGCACACTCGACGCGGTGTTGGACCGCATCGATCAGGATATCGACCAAAGCCTGCAACGGTTGTTTGCGCTGTTGCGCATCGCCTCGATCTCGACCGACCCGGCCTACGCCGACAAATGCCGGGAGGCCGCGAATTTCGTGGCCGACGACCTCAAATCGATCGGTTTCGACGCCGATGTGCGTCCGACCGCCGGACACCCGGTGGTGGTGGCCAAATCGAACGGCGGCAACGGCCCGCGCGTACTCTTTTACGGCCACTACGACGTGCAGCCGGTCGACCCGCTCGATCTCTGGCACACGCCGCCCTTCGAGCCGCGCATCGAGACGCTGCCGGATGGCCGCAAGATCATCGTCGCCCGCGGCGCCTGCGACGACAAAGGCCAGGCCATGACTTTCATCGAGGCCTGCCGCGCCTATCGCGCGGTCACCGGCAAGCTGCCCGTGCAGATCACCACCATGATAGAGGGCGAGGAGGAGTGCGGCTCGCGCAACCTGTTCGACTTCGTCAAGGACAACGCCGACGAGTTCAAGCTCGACCTGGCGCTGGTCTGCGATACCGCCATGTGGGACCAGGACACGCCGCAGATCACCACCTCGTTGCGTGGGCTGGTCTACGAAGACGTCAAGATCATCTGCGCCGACCGCGATCTGCATTCCGGCCTGTTCGGGGGCGCGGCGCGCAACCCGCTGCATGTGCTGGCGCGTATTCTCGCCGACCTGCATGACGCCGAGGGCCGCGTCACCATTCCCGGCTTTTATGACGGCGTGAAGGACCTGCCGCCCGACATCCTGGCCGACCTCAAGGGCCTGAACCTGACGTCGAGCGAATTCCTCGGCCCCATCGGGCTGAAGGAGCCGGCCGGGGAGAAGGGCCGCCTGCTGATCGAGATGACCACCACGCGTCCCACCGCCGAGGTCAACGGCATCATCGGCGGCTATACCGGCGAGGGCGCCAAGACGGTCATTCCCGGCGAGGCCAAAGCGAAGGTCTCGTTCCGCCTGGTCGGCGAGCAGGACCCGCAGAAGGTGCGTGACGCCTTCCGCGCCTTCGTGCGCGAACGCGTGCCGGCGGACTGCAAGGTGGAGTTCGGCAATTTCGGGCTGGCGCCGCCGATCCAGCTCTCGTTCGACAACCCGGCTCTGACCAAGGCGCGCGCCGTGCTGGCCGACGAGTGGGGCCACAAGGCCGTGACGGTGGGGGCGGGCGGCTCGATCCCGATCGTGGCCGACTTCAAGACGGTGCTGGGGATGGATTCGCTTCTGGTCGGCTTCGCGCTGGACGACGACCGGGTGCACTCGCCGAACGAGAAGTTCGACCTCAAGTGCTTCCACAAGGGCATCCGCTCCTGGGCGCGCATTCTGCACGCGCTGGCGGAAGGGTAGGTCGGTTGACGGACCCTCCCCCGTCAGGGGGAGGGAACGGTCGGGCCCGGCCTCAATACATATCCATCGTGCCCTTGCGGCGCGCCTTCTTGGCCGCCTTGCGGGCGGCGTAGCGGGCGTCGCGCGCGGCCTTCTGCTCGGCCGCGAGCTTGAGCGCCTTGTCGGCCTCCTCGGCGGCGATCAGGGCGGCGAGCTCTTCGGCCTCGCGGCGCTCCTTTTCCAGGCGCGCGGCTTCGCGGGCGGCCTCGGCCGCAAGTTCCGCCTCACGGGCGCGGCGGGCGGCCTCTCGTTCGGCGTCGCGCTGCGCCTGGCGCTCGGCGCGCGCCTTGGCGATCGCCTCGCGCTCGGCCCGCTTCTCGGCGAGGGCCGGGTCTTCGGCGGCGGCGCGGAATTTCTCAAGGAGGGCTTTTTTGGCGGCGGCGGCTTCGGTCTGACGGTCGTTCAGGTTCGGCGTGTTGAAACTCATCGGGTCTCCAGAAGTGGCGGGAGCCAATTCGCGACGGGGCGGCTGGGGTGAGAACCGCTATATGGCGAAGGATGGCCCATTTTGCAAATGCATTGTCCACATGGTTGCGCTTCGGGCGGTGCGGCTCAGGTTTTGAGCCGGTAGCCGATCCGGAACATCCACCAGACGGTCGCGAGGCACACCGCCAGGAAAACCAGCGTCATCGTAAAGCTGATGGCGGGGCTGACGTCGGCGATCTGGAAGAAGCTCCAGCGGAATCCGCTGATCAGATAGACCACCGGATTGAAGAGGGTGACTTTTTGCCAGAACGGCGGCAGCACCCGTATCGAGTAGAAGGTGCCGCCGAGGAAGGTCAGCGGCATGATGATGAGCATCGGCACGATCTGCAGCTGCTCGAACCCGTCGGCCCAGATGCCGAGAATAAAGCCGAGCAGGCTGAAGGTGACGGCCGTCAGCACCAGGAAACTGATCATCCAAAACGGATGCGCAATGTGCATCGGCACGAACAACCAGGACGTGGCCAGGATGATGAGCCCGAGAATGGCCGACTTGGTGGCGGCCGCGCCGACGTAGCCGATTGCGATCTCGAAGGCTGAAATCGGTGCCGACAGGATCTCGTAGATCGTGCCCGTAAAGCGTGGGAAATAGATGCCGAACGAGGCGTTCATGGTGCTCTGGGTGAGCAGCGTCAGCATGATCAGCCCGGGCACGATGAAGGCGCCGTAGCTCACCCCCTCGATCTGGGTGATGCGCGAGCCGATCGCGGCGCCGAACACCACGAAATAGAGCGAGGTCGACAAGACCGGCGAGACGATGCTCTGCCAGACGGTGCGCCGGGTGCGCGCCATCTCGGAGCTGTAGATCGCGTAGGCGCCGCGCCAGTTCATGATTGCTCCCGCACGAGGCCGACGAAGATGTCCTCCAGCGAGCTCTGCTTGGTCTGCAGGTCGCGGAAGCGGATGCCGGCGCGGCTGAGGTCGTTGAGGAGCGCCGTGATGCCGGTGCGCTCGACCTGGGTGTCGTAGGTGAAGACCAGTTCGTTGCCCTCGCTTGCAAGCGTCAGGTTGTGCCCCGCGAGCTCTTCCGGCAGCACCTCGAGCGTTTTCTGCAAATGCAGGATGAGCTGCTTGCGCCCGAGTTTGCGCATCAACTCGGCTTTGTCCTCGACTAGAATGATCTCGCCTTTGTTGATGACGCCGACGCGGTCTGCCATCTCCTCGGCTTCCTCGATGTAGTGGGTGGTGAGAATGATGGTGACGCCGGAATCGCGCAATTCGCGCACCACCTGCCACATGTCCTTGCGCAGTTCGACGTCCACGCCGGCAGTCGGTTCGTCGAGGAACAGGATTTGGGGCTCGTGGCTGAGCGCCTTGGCGATCATGACGCGCCGCTTCATGCCGCCCGACAGCGTGCGGATGGTGCTGTCCTTCTTGTCCCACAGCGAGAGCGATTTCAGCACTTTCTCAATGTGCGCCGGATCAGGCGCCTTGCCGAACAGGCCGCGGCTGAAGGTGACCGTATTCCATACGCTTTCGAAGGCGTCGGTGGTCAATTCCTGCGGCACCAGTCCGATCAGCGAGCGGGTGGCGCGGTAGTCCTTGACGATGTCGCGGCCGCCGACGGTGACGGTGCCGGTGGACGCATTCACGATCCCGCAGATGATACCGATCAGGGTGGTCTTGCCGGCGCCATTGGGTCCGAGCAGGGCGAAGATCTCGCCGCGATTAATGTCGAGATTGATGCCGTTGAGCGCCCGGAAACCGGTGGCGTAAGTCTTCGACAGGTTTTTGACGGCAATGACGGGCGGCATGGATGGGGCGGTCGAGGGGCAATGGGGAACCGCATATAGGCGGGGGATGCCGGCCTCGCCACCCCGTCCTTTTACATTCCTTCCCGCAATCCGCCGGGTGTTGCCCTCAGGCCGCAGCTACCAACGCATTGAGGTCCGACAGCCGCTCCGCGGGCGGAAAGTCGAGATATTCGTCCGGCGCGCCGCTGCGGTTGACCCACAGGGTGCGGAAGCCGACCGAGGTGCCGGCCATCACGTCCCATCGGTTCGATGACACGAAGGTGACGTCCTCGGCCGCGCATTTATAGTGGTCCGTGACGAGCTTGTAGACCTCCGGCCGCGGCTTGAACATCTTCAACACGTCGACCGAGAGCACGCCGTCGAGCAGGCTGCCGAGCCCGGCGCCGTCGACCGCGCCTTGCAGCATCTTGGGTGAGCCGTTGGAGAGGATGCCGGTCTTATGGCCCTTGGCCTTGAGCGTTTGAAGCGCGGCGCGCGCGTCCGGATAGGCGTCTAGCTTGAAATAGGCGTCCAGCAACTGCGGCTTCAATGCCTTGTCGACCGAGGGCACCCGCGCCAGCGCGAAGTCGAGCGCGCGCTCGGTCAGCGTCCAGAACTCGGCGTAATGGCCGGCGAGCGTCAGCGTCCAGGTGTATTCGAGTTGCTTGGTGCGCCAGATTTCCGACATGCGCTGGGCGTCCGGCCCGGTCTGAAAGCGCGCCATGGCGGCATGGACGTCGAACAACGTGCCGTAGGCGTCGAAAACGTAAATGGACGACATGGAATCCTCCCGATGGGGCCGTTATGCTGGTCAAAAGCACATTGCGGGGGCCAAGGAAAGCGCCCCCGCGATCACATTCAGATGTTCGGGGCGGCGCCGGACGTGACACCAAGCCGGGAGTGACAAGTTATGGCGGCGCAAAGCTGGAGCAAGACCTGGACCTTTTTTGACGGTGACTGGCACGAAGGCAATATCCCGCTCATGGGCGTGCGCTCGCACGCGACCTGGCTCGGCTCGCTGGTGTTCGATGGTGCCCGCGCCTTCGAAGGTCTGACGCCCGATCTCGACCGCCATTGCGCCCGCATCAATGCCTCGGCAACCGCCATGCACCTGAAGCCGGTTGTGCCGGTCGACACTTGGATGGGGCTCGTCGGCGACGGGTTGAAGCGCTTCGACAAGGACGCCGCACTCTATATCCGCCCGATGTACTGGGCCGAGCAGGCCGGCACCATGCTGGTCGCGCCCGACCCTGAATCGACGCGCTGGGCCCTGATGCTGAGCGAGTCGCCCATGCGCGTGCCGGAAGGCTCGTCGGTCACGCTCTCGCCCTACCGCAAGCCGAGCCACGAATGCGCGCCGACCGACGCCAAGGCCGGCTGCCTTTATCCCAACAACGCACGCGCGATGTTGGAAGCCGGCAGCCGCGGCTTCGGCAATTGCGTGATGCTGGACCTCATCGGCAACGTCGCCGAGCTCGCCACCGCCAACGTGTTCATCGCCAAGTACGGCGTGGTCCATACGCCGGCGCCCACGGGCTCGTTCCTGAACGGCGTCACCCGCCAGCGCGTCATCGCGCTCCTGCGCGAGGCCGGCGTCACCGTGGAGGAGCGCGCGCTGCGCTATAGCGAGATCGTCGCCGCCGACGAAATCTTCTCCTCGGGCAACTATTCCAAGGTCTCGCCCATCACCCGTATCGACGACCGCACGCTCCAGCCCGGCCCGTTCTACCGCAAGGCGCGCGAGCTCTACTGGGCCTATGCGCACGGGTGAGGGGGCTAACCCTCGCCCTTCGCCGGCCTCAGGTTGTGCAGGGTCTGCAAGAGGTCGACCGGCACCGGGAACACGATGGTCGAGTTCTTCTCGCCGGCGATGTCCTGCAGCGTCGACAGGTAGCGCAGTTGCATCGCCTCCGGCGTCTTGGCCAGCATCTCGCCCGCCTGCACCAGCTTCTCCGCCGCCTGCTGCTCGGCTTCCGCGCCGATGATGCGCGCACGGCGGTAGCGTTCGGCTTCCGCCTGCCGCGCGATGGCGCGGATCATGCTTTCGTCGATGTCGACGTGCTTGATCTCGACGTTGGCAACCTTGATGCCCCAGATGTCGGTCTGACGGTCGAGGATCTCCTGGATGTCGTGGTTGAGCTTGTCGCGCTCGGCCAGCATCTCGTCGAGCTCGTGCTTGCCGAGCACCGAGCGCAGCGTGGTCTGCGCGAGCTGGCTGGTGGCGGCGAAGAAGTTCTCCACCTGGATCACCGCCTTGTCGGGATCGACCACGCGGAAATAGACCACCGCGTTGACCTTCACCGAGACGTTGTCGCGCGAGATCACGTCCTGGCTCGGCACGTCGTGCACGATGACGCGCAGGTCGACGCGCACCATCTGCTGCACGACCGGGATCAGCAGGATCAGCCCTGGTCCCTTCACGCCCGAGAAGCGGCCGAGCGTGAACACGACCGCGCGCTCGTATTCGCGCATGACGCGGACCGACGAGACGAAAATGCCGATCACGATCGCCGCGATGATGGCGTACCAGATGACGTCCAGATCGGTCCCGGTCATCGCATCCTCCTCATGGTTTTGTCGGTCCCGCCGGCGCCGGTTCGACGAACAAGATGAGATCGCGGCGCGCGACGATGCGCACGCGCTGGCCCGGCGTCAACGCCGCGCCGCCGTTGGCCGTGGCGCGCGCGCGCCAGCGCTCGCCCGAAACGTGCACGTCGCCTTCCTCGCCGCTCCAGCTCAGCACCTCGGCGTCGCGGCCGACCAGCGCGGTATCGCCGGTGGTGACGGTGCGCCGATGCGCGCGTACGACGGCGGCGAGCGCGATCGCCAGAAAGGCGACGCTGAGCACGGTCGCGGTCGCCACCGCTTCCCATGACAGCGCGAAGCCCGGCACACCGGTATCGAACAGGAACAGCGAGCCGATGACGAAGGCGGCGACGCCGCCGATCGCCAGCGCGCCCGAGGGCACGAAGGCCTCGCCCGCCATCATGGCAATGCCGAGCGCGATGAGGCCGGCGCCGGCATAGTTCACCGGCAGCAGGTTCATGGCGTAAAGCCCGATCAGGAGCGCGATGCCGCCGAGCACCCCGGGGAAATAGCCGCCCGGGCTGAAGAATTCGAACATGATGCCGTAGATGCCGGCGAGCAGCAGCAGATAGGCGATGTTCGGATTGGTGATGACGTTAAGGAAGCGGCTGCGCCAGTTCGGCTCGAAGGTGACCGTCTTGAGGCCGGCCGTATGCAGCGTGACGTCCTGCCCATCGACCTTGACCGTGCGGCCGTCCGCCTGGCGCAGCAGGTCGGGGATATTGGCGGCGATCAACTCGACGACGTGTTTGTCCTTGGCTTCCGAGGCGGTCAGCGTTGCCGCCTCGCGCACCGCCGCTTCAGCCCATTGCGCGTTGCGCCCGCGCAGCTGCGCCAGGCTGCGGATGTAGGCGATGGCGTCGTTGAGCACCTTGGCCTGTTCGGTGGTGGTCGGCGTGGTGGCGCCCTTCTTTGCGCTTTTATCGGACTCGCCGCCGCCGCCGCCGAACAAGCCGCCGCCGATCTGCACCGGCGTCGCCGCGCCGAGATGCGTCGACGGCGCCATGGCGGCCAGCTGGGTCGCGTACATGATGTAGGTGCCGGCGCTGGCCGCGCGCGCGCCCGCCGGCGCTACGTAGCCGATCACCGGAATGGGCGATGCCAGGATGTCGTG
Organism: uncultured Pseudomonadota bacterium; assembly: GCA_963773225.1. Classification (GTDB taxonomy): domain Bacteria; phylum Pseudomonadota; class Alphaproteobacteria; order Rhizobiales; family Xanthobacteraceae; genus Pseudolabrys. Next base: position 511,494 of record CAVZAO010000007.1, on the reverse strand, counting down.
GATGATGGCGCGCATCGACGTCGACAGGCCACCCGGCGTGTCTATGCGCAGCACGACCGCCTTGGCGTGCCGCTTCACGGCTTCGGCCAATCCGTTGTGGAGGTATTCAGCCGCTGCCGGCCCGATGCCGCCGGTAACGTCGAGGACGAGCGCGACGCCGCGCGCCGGCGCATCCTGCGCGGAAACGGCGCACGGCATCAGCGCCAAGACCGCTGCCGCAAGGAGACCGCAAAAGGATTGTGCCATCCGGCTCTGCTCAATGCACCGCGACTGCGATCCTGCCATAGCCGGGGCGGCGAGGAAACCGGCCAGAAAATATCGCAGCCGAGCCGGCGATTTATCGATCGGCGGGGTTGCGCACGGCGTGCAGCGTCAACATGTCCATCGTGCGCGCTATCGCCGCGTTGACCATGGAGGTCGATGCGTTAGGTAGGACGAGCCGGGTCAAACTGGCCGTGATTCGACCGCCACGCGTTGAGGGCGGCAGGCCGGTGATGCTGACGGCGCCTTGCGAGGCGTCGAAATAAGCGGCGCCAAGGGGCGACGGCAATGGCGCTGCTTTCCGTTCGCGCGAAATGATCCTCAAACCAGCAAAGGATCCGCCCATGAAGCTGAACTCCGCACTGGTCGAGCGCACGCTCTCACAGGTCGATGCCCAGGCCATTCCCGAAAACCATCCGGTGATACCGCAGCTCAATTCGCTGTTCGGCGATCACACGTTCTTTCTCGATGGCAACGGTCTGAAGATTGTCGAACCGGCTAATGACGGCGCCCAGAAGGGCCAGGTGGTCAAGATCGCCGGCTGGCAGGATGCAGACCGTACCAGCCTGGTGCCGCATGAGCCGGAGGCGACCGACGTGGTGGTGTCGCTCGACGGCAAAAGCGCCGACGGCGCCGCCTGAGGCGGTGCGCCGGCAGGCGGCCCTCCAAGCTTGACGTAAAGATTGGCGCGGTGCTGCCGGGCGAGCCTTTGGTTTTCGACCTTGGCGCTCGCGCGGACGGTGACGTTTGCAGCGCGGCCGGCACGCCTTAGACTCCCGCCGTATTCAAGGAGAACGACGGGCGCCATGCGACCGCTGCTGCACCCTGCTTTGGTCAACGGCCGCACCGGCGATCCGGCGCTCTACATCGAGACCCTGTTCGAGCGCCGCGCCATTCTGTTCGACCTCGGCGATATCGCGGCACTGTCGCCGCGCAAAGTGCAGCGGCTCGAGCAGGTCTTCGTCAGCCACACCCACATCGATCATTTCATCGGCTTCGACCGGCTGTTGCGGCTGCTGGTCGGGCGCGAGAAGACTGTACGGCTTTACGGGCCGGAAGGGGTCATCGATCGGGTCGCACACAAACTTGCCGCCTATCGCTGGAATTTGGTCGAACGCTACGCGGTCGATTTGGTGTTTGAGGTGATGGAAATCGCCGAAGGCGGCGCGGCGCAGAGCGCACGCTTTCGCTTCAAGCAGGCTTTTGCGCGCGAGCCGGGCGAGGCACGCCGGCTCACGGATAACGTAGCTTTCAGCGCGCCCGCGTTTCGGGTTTCGACGGCGGTCTTGGAGCACGGCGGTCCTTGTCTCGGCTTCGCCGTTACCGAAGCGGCCCATGCCAATGTCTGGAAGAACAAGCTCGCCGAGCAAGGTCTGGCGGTGGGCCCATGGCTGAATGCGCTCAAGCGGGCCGTGCTCGACAAAGAGCCCGATGATTTTCGCGTCCGCGTGACGGACACGAGAGACCTGCCGCTCGGTGCCCTGCGCGACGCGGTCACCGTCACGCCCGGGCAGAAGATCGCCTACATCACCGATGTGGCGGATATGCCGGAGAACCGCCAACGCATCGTCGCGCTCGCCCGCGATGCCGATATCCTGTTCATCGAGGCCGCTTTTGCCGCGGCCGACACCGCGCTCGCTGCCGAGCGCGCGCATCTGACCACGGCCGCCGCCGGCGAGATCGCGCGGGCCGCCAATGTGCGCCGGGTCGAGCCGTTCCATTTCTCGCCGCGCTACGAGGGCAAGGATGCAGCGATGATCGCCGAGGTCGAGGCCGCTTTCGCCGGCTCATGAGCGCCCGCGCAGCGCGTCGGCCGACGCGCCGGCGGTTGCCACATCGCGGGGATAGCTCTTGTAGGCGGGGATCGCCAGCGAGGCGGCCACGAGCAGCGGGATCAGCATGATCAGGTAGGTCCACTCCAGGCCGCTGTTGCCGCCGCCGAGCCAATCGGACACCGCGCCGAACAGGATGGGCGCGCCGCCTTCGAGCAGCGCGCGCAGGGCCATGCGGCCGGACTCGCCTCGGCCCCACAACAAGGGCGGCACGATGTCGAGCCGCGCGGCATCGATCGGCGGATTGGCGGCGGCAAGCGCCGCGCCGCCGAACGTCAACAGCGCGATGCCGAGCCAGGCGCTCGTCGTCCACATCGCCGGACCGATGAACAGCACCGCGATGAACAACATGACTCCGGGCACGAGAATGCGCGCCTGCAGCATACCGCGCGCGCGCAAGCGCTGCGACAGGCTGCCGCCAAGCACCAGTCCCGCGACGGCGCCGAGCCCGACGATCACCACCAGCGCGCTCAGGGCGTTGCGCGAGACGCCATAATGGCCGGTCAGATAGATCATGCCGAAGCCGCGAATGCCGGCGAAGAAATAGTAGCCGAGCGAGGAGGCAACGATCAGCAGCGTGTAGGTGCGGATGCGCAGAAGATAGCGGACCGCCCACCAGATGCTGCGCCGGCGCGGGTCTTCGTGCAGGACCAAGGCGTCGTGCGGCGCGATACCGGCGCGCCGGATCTGCTGCTGCGCCTCGGCGCCCTCCGCGGGTTGATCGCCGTCGCCGCCTTGCGAGCCGGACGGCGCCTCCTGATCCGATGACAGGTCGCGCTGGCCCACGGCGATCCAGTCCTGACCGCCGCGCGCGGGCTCTTCGAGATAGCGCCACAGCGCCCACAGGATGACCACACTCGGGATCGCCATCAGGTAGAACGACCAGCGCCAGTCGATCCACGCCGACACCTCGCCGGATACGAAGAAGCCGAAGCCGGTGCCGGCCAGTTCGCCGGTGAGGATCAGGCCGTAGATGCGCGCGCGCGCCGCGGCCGGGAAGAAGTCGCCGGTCAACGAGGCGACGGCAGGGCTCGCTGACGCCGTCACCGCGCCGAGAAAGAGCCGGGTGATCAGGAGATAGGTGAACGACGTTGCCGTTCCGCTCACGATGGTCGCGGCGGTCCAAAGCGCGATGGTCGCCAGCAGCACGATCTTGCGGTTCACGTGATCGACGAGACTACCCATCGGCAGCGTAAGCGCGGCGCCGGCAAACGAAGTACAGGCGATCAGCAGGCCGATCTCCGTGTTGCTGACGTGAAAGGCCGACTTGAGGCTGGCTGCGACGGCGGACACCGTCGCCTTGTCGGCGGTGTCGAGCGCGAGTACGGCCGCCAGCACCAAAATCACCTGCAGGCGCGCGCGGCCTCCGGCGAGGTTCTCTGCTTTTTTCACGCCGCTTTGTGCCGCTTCACGCGTGGCTTTCTGGAAATTGGTCATGGAGGGCCTGGATTCAACGAAATCTGAAATGGTGCGGGTCGGCGTGTGTGGCTGTCGCGTCCATCCGTGGGAACGGCGCGGCTCCTGTGTGGTTAAGCCGCAGGGCAGGGCGGCGTTTCCGCCGTGGTGCTCGCTGCGGCCAAAGGTCGCCGCGCCGCATCAGGTCACCGATGCTGGCTGGATTTGGCGGTGGCGCCGCATCGTGACTTGCCGGCTGACAATTATTTTTGGAGGGACGGCCGATGAACCGCTTCGTCACGCTTGCTGCGATCATGCTCGCGGCGCTCATACTGGGATCGTCCGCGCCGGCGCAGGCCGATGCCGGCGGTTATGGCCCGGGTCCCGGGCTCACCGGCAATTCGCTCGGCGGCGTCATCACCTGGTCGCCCTACCATCAGCGCATCGCGCGCCGCTGGGCTGCCGCGCATTGCGCGCGCTACCGTAAGCTCGCGCGCATCACCAGCGTCTATCCGCGCTACGGGCAATACATCGGCTTTGATTGCAGCTTTCCGCGCGGCCGCATGATGCGCTACCGCTGACAATAAAAACGGCCGGCCATGGGAATGGCCGGCCGCAAATCGATCCCAAAAAAGCGAGTCGTAATCGCGCGCGCTTACTTCGTCGCCGCCGTAAACAGCTCCTCGACGTATTCCCAGTTCACCAGGTGATCGAGGAAGGCCTTGAGGTAGTCGGGCCGGCGGTTGCGGTAGTCGATGTAGTAGGAATGCTCCCACACGTCGCAGCCGAGGATCGGCGTGCCGCCGTGCACCAGCGGGTTCTCGCCGTTCGGGGTCTTGGTGATGGCGAGCTTGCCGCCCTGCACCGCGATCCAGCACCAGCCGGAGCCGAACTGGCCGACGCCGGCGGCCGCGAAATCTTCCTTCATCTTGGCGAGGCCGCCGAGATCCTTGTCGATCGCCGCCTGCAGCTTGCCCGGCAGCTTGTCGCCGCCGCCGTTCGGCTTCATCCACTTCCAGAAATGAGTGTGGTTGTAGTGCTGGCCGGCGTTGTTGAAGAGGCCCTGATTCTTGCCGAAGGAGCCTTTGACGATCTCCTCGAGCGATTTGCCCTCCAGCCCCGAGCCCTCCAGCAGCTTGTTGCCGGTGGTGACATAGGCGTTGTGGTGCTTGTCGTGATGATATTCGAGCGTCTCCCGCGACATGTATGGCGCCAAGGCATCGTGCGGGTAGGGCAGGTCGGGCAGCTTGAACGACATTGCGTCCTCCTCGATCCACAAACTAAAAAAACGGAATCAGCCGCGGTAAGTAGGGGAAACCGGCGGATCCCAGGCGAGTTCCCTCTCGGCGTTAATTAGGCCCTGAGCCCGGCGGGAGCAACGGGTTCGCGGACGCGCGGCGTTATTTGGTCGTTATGCGGCACGTGAGTTGCGCGTCATGGACAAGCGAGCCGCCTGATACCGCGGGAAGTCGCTCAAAAAGCGCGTGCGTGAAAAGGATATCGCGCAAGTTGGCGCAACGGTTACAGTATAGATCGCGCCGGGCTTGCGTTCTGTCCCGCCGTGAGCCGGAATTCATCGATGCTAGAATAGTTTAGCTCGTTGTTGTATATTGGCATCAGCCTGACTCGATAACGTTCAAGACGTTCAGGAAAGGGATCACCGCGCCCCATGTCGATTCTGCTCTTCATAGTCGGCGCCATTACGCTGGTGTTCGGCGCCCTCGCGATCGGATTCGGCATTCCGATCAATGAATTCAGCTTCGGCAACACGCTGATCGTCGCCGGCACCACGGCCGCTGTCGGCGGCCTGATCGTCGTCGGCCTGGGTGCGGTGGTTAGCCACCTGCAGCATCTTGCCGAAACCGTCGCCACCCGCGCGCCGCTCAGGCCCAACCGGCCGCTGGAGCCGGCGGAGGCCGCCCGTGCGCCCGCCGAAGCCCGCAGGCCGGCGCCGCCACGGGCCATGCCGTCCATGGAGGCGGCCGCGGAGACGGGTGAGCCGCCGCCGGTCGAGCCGCCGCTGCCGGGACTGACGCCCGCCGCCTTGGCGGGCGAGGAGCCGGCGGGCGCGCCGCCGACGTTGCCCAATCCCGACGTGCCACCGGTCGTGGCGCCCGTGGAGGAGCCCCAAGAACTCCACGAGCCGCCCTTCGCCGCGCCGCCACCCGTCGCCGCGCTGGATGAACCGGTGCCCGCGGTGCCGCCGCTGCCCGGTGCCGAGTTGCGCGCGCGTGAGCCCGAGCCCGAGATTGAAGAACTGCCGGCTTGGCTGTCAGCGCCGCGGACACCCGAGTCGCCGCCGTCGGCCCCACCGCGCTCGCGCGAAGCGGCAAGCTTCGAAGCGGTTTGGCCGCCGGAGCGCGGACACGCCGACGATCGGACCAAGCTTGCCGAAGCAGAGCCTGCGCCGGCCGAGCCCGCCGCGCCGACGGCGCCTGAAGCCGTGGAGGAATGTGCGCCTGCGGAAGCATCCGCTGAGACCGAGCGCCGCAACGTCGCCATCCTCAAGTCGGGCGTGGTCGACGGCATGGGCTACACGCTCTACGTCGACGGCTCGATTGAGGCGGAACTGCCGCAAGGCACGCTGCGATTCGCCTCGATCAACGAGCTGCGCGAGCATCTGGAACGCACGGCCTGACGCAGCCTCGCGCGATGCAGACCGGAAAAGCTGGACTGAGCGGCGCGTCGCGTCGGAGTAATAGGGCCGGCCGCGATGCGCCGGCCGCAGGAAGCAGATAATCAAGTTTATACCAATTGAGTGGCCGGTTTTTTCTTGCCGTAACTGAGCAGCCCTAGTAAATGTTGCGAACAATAGGCTGACGGTTCGTATTACTGCGTCTCGTGCTCCTGCCGCCGGCTGGGCAGAGGCCGGCGCCGAATCCGGCCACCGGGCCGCCTAATCGCCACCTGCGCAAATCACCGCTACTTGCGCGAAAGCGGGGCACGTTCGATGAGCGAGAGCACGACCGGCAGCAACTTCATCGAGCTCACGGCCGAAATCGTCTCGGCCTACGTGAGCAACAACACGGTGCCATCCGGTGACATCCCGGCGCTGATCAACCAGGTGCACGCGGCGCTCACCCGGGTCGCGGGGGCGCCGGGCGATCCGCCGGCGGAGCCGCTCAAGCCGGCGGTCTCGGTCAAGCGCTCGGTGACGCCCGAGTACATCGTGTGTCTCGAGGACGGCAAGAAGTTCAAGTCGCTCAAGCGCCATCTGCGCACCCAGTACAACATGACGCCCGAGCAGTACCGGGACAAATGGGGCCTGCCGCCGGACTATCCGATGGTCGCGCCGAACTACGCCCAGGCCCGCTCGGAGCTCGCCAAGCAAATGGGTCTCGGCCAGCAGCGTCGCCGCCGGTCACGCTGACCTCAATCCGAATTTGGACTTCGACCTGCCGTTTGGCGCCGGGCGTCCGCCCAGGGCCATGCCGTGGCGCAAACTTGCGCCGGGCCGCGTAAGCGCCTGAAATATTTAGGACAGAAAACTTATTTCCGCTGACTATATTCCGGCGATCATGTAGGCACTTAGTCCTAGATGGAGGTCGCCGATGCGTTGCGCCCAAGTGCTGCAAAATGTCCGCTGGCCGGGGCCGGGTTACGTCGAACCGGCCAACGCCAATCACCAACACTGCCGGCTGCTGGAGGCCGCCATGGCTGCGGCGTTCGCGGTGTCGGTCGACGAGTTGCGTTCGCACTCACGCCGTACCCAGTCCGTCGCCTTCGCGCGCCAGAGCGCGATGTACCTCGCTCACGTGGTGCTCGGCCTCGACTACAGCGCGACGGGCCTCTTGTTCAGCCGCGATCGCACGACCGCCGCGCATGCCTGCCAGGTGGTCGAGGACCGCCGCGACGATCCGGCCATCGACCGTCTGCTGCAGCAGCTCGAAGGCGTCTGCAATCAGTTGGTGCAAGGGGCCGACGCGGGCCGCGAGGTGCCGTGATGAGCGGCAAAAACAAGGATCGCGCCAAAGCGCGCGCCGCGGCAGTCCGGGGCGGCGGGCCGCGGCCCCAGATCGACGACTTTCGCGCTCGTCATCTCGCGCTGGCCGAGCGGCCGATCGCGACCGAAATCGGCCACGCGTGGGTCACCGTCGACGAAGCCGAGAGTCCGCTCGCCTGGCTCGCGCGCCGGCGCGGGCGTGACGGCCGCGCGCTGGTCGCGCCCCATCAATTGCTGGCGGGTGAGCGACTGCGCGCCGAATTCACGCAAGCGCAATTGATGCCGCGCACGACGTCAAGCTGGGAGAGCCCGCTCTCCTCCGGCCGCCGCGGCGTCAGTAGCGATCCCGGTAGCAGTTCGGCCGACACCGTGGTTGCCGCCCGCCAGCGCGTGCATCGCGCGCTCGATGCCGCCGGTCCGGAATTCGCCGGCCTCCTGCTCGATGTCTGCTGCTTCCTGAAAGGTCTGGAAGAAGTCGAACGCGAGCGCCTATGGCCCGCGCGCTCGGCCAAGGTGGTGCTGCAACTCGCCCTCGAACGGCTCGCGCGCCATTACGGCTATGGCGGCGAGACTCGGGGGCGTGCCCGCGCGCCCGTGCAGACGTGGCCGGCCGACGGCGCAAGCTTTGTGGTCGATGGCGACGAATGAGAGAGGACGGATCAGGCGGTGGGCGCCAGTGCAGCCTTGGCATCGTTCTGGATGCGCTCGACCATGGAGCGCAGCCCATTCGAGCGCTGCGGCGTCAGGTTTTCACGCAAGCCCAGTTGGGTGAAGACCGCCTCGGGATTGATCTCCAGGATCTTTTTCGCGGGCTTGCCCGAATAGAGCGCAAACAGGATGGCGATCAGCCCGCGCACGATATGCGCGTCGCTGTCGCCATCGAAGCTAAGCGTCGGACCGCCGGCGCCGTCCGGTTCGACGTGCGTCACGAGCCACACTTGGCTCGCGCAGCCGCGCACCTTGTTGGTCTCGTTGTGCGCTTCCTCGGCCAGCGGCGGTAGCTCGCGGCCGAGCTCGATCACATAGCGGTAGCGATCGTCCCACTCGTCGAGCAGTTCGAAGTTCTCAGTGATTTCGTCGATATCGGCCATGGCTTGCAGAGTGGGCTCACTTGATCGGTGGGTTGTGTTCCGCCGGTTATATAGGACGGATCGCGGCCATGACCAAAGACCCATAGCGCGGGGGCTAACCCCCGCGCCAAATAGCGGAAATCAGCGTCTGATTCAGACCGACGGGCGCACGTGCCGCCGTGGCGGCAGCGGAACCGGTGCATGCCATGGCGTCTTCAGGTCGCGGGCGGTCAACGTGCCCGCGCTGCCGTCCGATACCGGCACGACCTTGGGCGCGCTCGCCGCCGGCTTCGTGTCGATGCTGGCCACTTCGCGATCGCTGTTGCTGGAGTGGCTGCCGAGGCTGCCGGTGACGAACTGGTAAAGCGTGCGAGCGCCGGCCTCGGCCCGCTCGCCCAGCGCGGCCGCCACCTTGCTGCCGACCTTGCAGGCCGCCGGCTGGCGGTCGCAGAAGCCACGTGCGTCGGACACTGCGGCGCTCGCCAGCGTCACCGCCTGAGCCGCATCGACTTGTGAGTCCGCCGACGTCGATTTGGTGCCCGTGCCTGGCAGCAGCAGGCAAACGACGCCCAGCCAAAATGCCATTCGCAACAGAAAGAACATAACGCCACCCGTTAGTATCCCCGCGGCTTTTTCGCCGCCTTTGAATTGAAACATACCAGATGGCCCTGAAGCTGTCGTATGCATAGTTCCGACGAGTTTCCTCAAACACGCCGCGAATACGCGACGAATTTTCGTCAAATTTGAACAGCCTGCATTTGACTAAAATTTTAACGGCACTGTCCCCGGCGCCGAATCCAGCGCGTCACCGGCGCCGATGGTTACCGCCCCGGTAACGCGACGGTGCCGCCATGCGGGGTCGCCCGCGCGCGTGGCAACACAAATTTCACCATGACCAGCAATTCGCGCCCGCGGCGGCCCATGCCCGCCGCGCGCCGGCGGCCTGCGGCGATGTTCCTTTAGCGTTCGCTTAAGCCGCGGCGGGCTAGCATTCCGGCCACAAAAGGGGACGCGTCGGTAGCGTCGTGTGAGTTTGGGACAGGGGACTGTGAGTTTCCTCACGCCAGTGTGGAACTACGTGGACGCGTTGGTGCATCCGGCCGCGCGCGAGGACGCGCTGACGGCGGCGCGCCATCGCGCGTTCATTGCGCCGCGTCTGCTCGGCAGCCTGATCGCGCTCGCCTGCTTCCCCGGCTATCTCGTCTTCCGCGGCGTGCCGAGCGCGCTCGAGGTCGGCGTGTTCGGCTGGCTCGTGGCCCCGATCCTCATTGCCTATTACCTGTCGCGCACCGGCCGCTATGAAAGCGCGCACGTGCTGTCTTCGCTGGCGCTCACCGGCCTGGTGACGGTGGTAGCCTGGCGCACCGGCGGCATCGGCTCCTTCGCCGCGATCTGGCTGGTGGTGGTGCCTCTTGAAGCCGGGCTCTCCGCCTCACGCCGCGTGGTGGCGCTGGCCGCGACCATTGCGCTCGCCGCCGCCGGGCTGCTGTTGGTGCTGAGCGCCGTCCATCTGTTGCCGCCTCCGACGGCGGTCGCCAACGAGCAAGGCGCGCTGGCCGCGCTCGGCATCATCTCCGCCGCGCTTTACGCCACCGGCCTCGCGCTCGGCGCCGAGCAGCTCGCGCGCACCAGCTTCTGGCTGCTTTACGCCGAAGAGGATCGCTACCGCCTGCTGGCGCGCAACATGACCGACGTCATCACCCGCCATGGCCGCAACGGCGCGGTGCTGTTTGCCTCGCCCGCTGCCGAGTCGCTGTTCGGCGTGCGCGCCGGCGATCTCATGGGCCACGGTCTGTTCGAGCGCGTGCACGTGGCCGACCGGCCCGCTTATCTGACCGCGCTCGCCGATGCCGCCGCCGATGGCGTCGACCGCTCGGTCGAGTTTCGTCTGCGCCGCGGTGACGCCGGCGAAGCCCAGGTGCCGGACTTCCTGTGGGTCGAAATGCGCTGCCGCCCCCTCGACCGCGCCGACGGCATTGCGCCGGCCGGCGAGCGCGAAGTGGTGGCGGTGCTGCGCGACGTCAGCGATCGCAAGGTGCAGGAAAAGGCGCTCGACATCGCGCGCGCGGAATCGGCGCGCGCGAATGTCGCCAAGAGCCGCTTCCTGGCGACCATGAGCCACGAACTGCGCACGCCACTCAACGCCATCATCGGCTTCTCCGACATGCTGATCGACGACTCGCTGGTGTTCGACGAGGCGCGGCGGCGTGAATACGCCAAGCTGATCAACGATTCCGGCCGTCACCTGCTGTCGGTGGTCAACGGCATCCTCGACATGTCGAAGATGGAGACCGGCAATTTCCGCATCACGCCGGAGCCGTTCGCGCCGCGCGCGGCGATCGATAGCTGCTGCGACCTTTTGGCGCTCAAGGCGCAGGAAGCCGGCGTCGCGCTGAAAGCACGGGTCGGCGGCGAATTGCCCGAGATCGTCGTGGACCGCCGCGCCTTCAGCCAGATCCTGATCAACCTCATTTCCAATGCCATCAAGTTCACGCCGCGCGGCGGCACCGTCACGGTCGGCGCCACGTGTGAGACCGGCAGGCTGGTGCTCACCGTCGAGGACACCGGAGTCGGCATCGGCGCGGAAGACCTGCCGCACCTGGGCGAGGCCTTCTTCCAGGCGCGCGGCACCTACGACCGCAAGCACGACGGCACCGGCCTCGGCCTTTCGATCGTGAAGGGCCTAGCCGACCTGCACGGCGGTGATACCGAAATCCAGAGCCGGTTGGGCGAAGGCACGCGAGTAACCGTCCGGCTGCCCATCGATTGCGAGGCGGGCGAGCGCCCCGCCGATCCCATCAAGCTTGTCAGCGAACGCGCCGAACAACTGGCCGCCGTCGCTCAGCGCCATGCCCAAGTCCACGTCGAAGACCAAGAAACCCGGATCAAGAAAATTGCCTAGACGCAGGAACAACGAACCCGCGGTGGAAGCAGTGGCGGGCGGCGGCGCCGGCAGCGGCCTCGCGGCCGCGATCACGAACCATCCGCGTGAATTCGTCGGCATCGTGATGGCGATCGCCGCGACGGTCGCCATCTTCGTCAACGCCCTGTTCTTGCAGCACGGGTCGCACCCGGCGCCGATCTTCGCCACGCGCCCGCTCATGCGCAGCGTGATGCTGCCGCCGAAGCGCGCGGTGCTCCCGGCGGTAGCTTCGGCCCCTGCGACCTCGGTGACGTCATCCGCCCCGTCGATCCCGTCGGCGCCGACCGCCCCGGTGCCGCTCGACAGTCACGGCAAGCTCGTCGCTGGCATCCAGCAGGCGCTCAGCGCCAAGGGCTTCTACAACGGCGCCATCGACGGCCTCTGGGGCGCCAAGACCGACAACGCGGTGCACGATTTCCTGCGCGCGAGCGGCTCCAATGCCGGGGTGGCCGCGAGCGAGACCTTGCTGCGGGCGATCGAGACGTCCTCGGTGCGCGCCGGCCAGACCGCGGCGCCGCCTCGCGCCAACGATCCGATCGCGCGGCTGCTGCGGCCGGGCAACCCGGCACCGGCCTCGACGACCGCCGCCCCGGGCCCGGATACCCGTGTACGGGCGGTCCAGCGCGTGCTCGCCGATTTCGGCTACGGCCAGTTGCAGCCGACCGGCGTCATCGATACCAGCACTAAAGTCGCGATCGAGAAGTTCCAGCGCGAACACGCGATGACGCCGACCGGCGAGATCAACGACAAACTGGTGCAGGCGCTCGGCGACATGGCCGGCCAACCGCTCCAGTGATTGGTCGGCGCATGGGCGCCGTGCTACCTGATCGCCATGCGCCTCAAATCGAATATCTGGGTCTCGGCCTATCTGCGCCGCTGCAGCGTCGAAGGCGCCTTCGCGGCGGTGCGCCGGCACGGTGCTGACGACGCCGGCGCTATCTTCATCAAGGTCGATCGGCTGGATGGGTCCGCCGTGCTTTACGGACCGGCGCCGCAGACGGCGTTCGATGACGAGCAACCTGCGGACCGCATGTTCGCGATCGTCCTCGGCGGAGAAGCGCCCGTGCCCGAAGCCGATATCGAGGCCCGCCTCACGCGCGAGATCAAGTTCGATCCCGACCTCTGGATCGTCGAGGTCGAAGATCGCGCCGGCCGACACTTCCTCGATCGTTTGGTGAGTTAGCGCCCGGACTCGCTGCCGCTGCGCGGCAGCGCACGCGCCGGATCGCTCGCGCGCGGCTGGCGTTGGGATGTCGGCGTTGCACGCGCCCGCGGGCCGGTGCGGTCGTCGTCGTACAGAACGGGTGCGTGGCGCGGGCGCAGGCGTTCACCGGGCTGGCGCCAGATCGCGATCATGTAAGCCGCGGCCGTTGGGGTGATCTCGTCGTAGAGTTGCGCGAGGTCGAAGACGCGTGCGACTGACTGCCCGATGGCGGGGTTGAGGAACATCAAAATGCGTTGGAGCACGTCGGCCTTCATGCCGAGTGCTTTGGCCGCAACCACGATGCCTTCACCCGAGGGGTCATGGGCGATGCGCGTGGCGATCTGCCGGCTGACGTTCAGGCCTCGCTCGAGCATGCGCACGAACTCGCTGACGTTGCGCTGCATGGCGGTACTTTCCAGCCGGCGAATGATGGCATCGACCGGCGGCAGCGTCCGCTGCGGCGTCGGCGCCGCTGCCACGTCGAGGTTGATCAGGATGAGGCGCCGCTCCTCGGCGTCGGCCGTGAAGAACAGCTCAATCAATTCGTGTGCGGTTGCGCCGGGGGCCGTGAACGTAAGGGCCGGCCGCAGGGCGGGCTTGGGCGTGGACGCGGGCGTGATCGCGAATTCGGGATGCACTTCGGGCGCGGTTACCGCTGGCTGGGCCGGCGCGGCAACCGGTTGAGCCGGCGCGGCGGCAAGGCGCGTGAGCACGGCGCGCGGCGCGTTGGCATAGCTGCCGAGCCGGGCCGCCACGGCCGTCCGCGTGGCCTCGTCGACCGCGCCGATCAATCCGAGTGCAAGCTCGACGTATTGCGTCACTTCCTCGGCGCTGTGTGCCGGCTTCTGCACGTAGAGGTCGGTAATGACCCGCAGCAAGGTCGGCCGGATATCGACGCCGTCCCGGCAGGCCAGGTCGACCAGGCTGTCGAGCGGGGAGGGAGTGGAAGACTGCTCCATGAGGCCAACGCAATACGAATGCAGGATGCCTCACATTAGCGTGCCAGCGTTAGCAGAGCGTTAACCTTGCGGCCCCTTAATTGCTTCAAGAGCCGATCCGGCAGGTCCTACAGTGTGCGGCGTAATGCCGGGGCGGAAAGGGGACTGCAATGGGCGAAGTCATCCGATTTCCAGAGGACGCTGCGACGACACGCGGCGGCCGGTACGTGGATTCCAGTACGGAACCCGCGATGGTCATTATCCTTCCGGTGATCCGCGTGGAACGCGGCACCGGCGACACCAGCGCCGATCCGACCTCGGGCAGCAGCAGCAAGCGCCGCCGCCGACGGACCGCGCGCTGAACCGAAACAACCGAACTTCAATGCAGACATCGTTGCCGCGACCGCGAGCGGGCATTGCCTGGCGGCTTATGCTGATATGCGCGGGCGCGGCGCTCTTGGCCGGATGCGCCGGCGGCTCAGGCGGCGACTTTGGCGAGATTCCCTCTAACCTGGTGCGCGACGGCGTGCACGACTGGATCGGCCCCGAAGCGGCCGCCGAGCGGCACGCCAAGCCGTCGACGTTCGGATTGACCGACGACGAGCGACAGCTGCGCGACCTCGCCTATCCATTGATCGAGCCGCCCTACCGCCGCCAGAAGTGGAATTCGGTGTATGGCGAGTATGGCGCGTCCAAGACCTTTCAAGCCGAGGCCGCGGATCGCACGCTCTACGCCAAATTCCTGATGGAGGGGGCCCCTCGCTCGCCGGCGTCGCTCTATGCCCATCTGCTCGACGACATCAACAACGACGACACGAGGCTTGCCGGCTTTTACGCCACCGCGACGCGCGTGATTGACATCGACGCCAAGCGGCGCGAAAGCCTGCACTACATCACCGACTTGCCGCCGTCCGAGCGCGCCAACGCGCTGCGCCGTATCCGCGAGAACTCGGCCATCGTGTCGCTGGTGTCGACCCGGCTGCGCGAGCGCACGGTGTCATATCGCTATGCGCTCGAGCAACTCGTGGTGCGCACGCCGTCCGCAGAAGCGGCCACGGTCGAGCGCGCGCTCAACAGGCTGAAGGCCGATATCGCGCGTTACGAACGAGCGCCGGCGCCCACCTGGGAACGACAGAAGAGTCTCGCCGCCAGCGGCTGATCGTTTGACGGCGGTGCGTTCGGTTGCGGCACCGGCACTCTCCACAGATTCGGCACGAAGCGGTTGCTCCGGCAGCAGCGGCGGGCGATAAGCACCGCCCGCTGCTTTGCTCCATCGAGTGCCGTCCATGTCCGATTTCATCTTCCGCCGCATCGCTACCGAACTGTCCGTCCGCGTCGAACAGGTTCAGGCGGCGGTCGATCTGCTCGATGGCGGCGCCACGGTCCCGTTCGTGGCGCGCTACCGCAAGGAGGCGACCGGCGCGCTCGACGACACTCAATTGCGCACGCTCGACGAGCGGCTGAAATATCTGCGCGAATTGGAGGAACGCCGCGAGGCCATCCTCAAATCGGTACGCGAGCAGGGCAAGCTCGACTCGGCGCTGGAGGCGGCGATTCGCGCCGCCGACAACAAGGGCCGGCTCGAGGACATTTATCTGCCGTTCAAGCCGAAGCGGCGTACTAAGGCGGAAATCGCCAAAGAGGCTGGTCTGGAACCGCTCGCCGACTTGTTGCTGTCGGACCCGCGGACCGATCCGCAGGGCGCCGCTGCGGCCTATGTGAATGCCGAGAAGCAGGTTGCCGACGCCGCTGCCGCGCTCGAGGGCGCGCGCGCGATCCTGGTCGAGCGCTTCGCCGAGGACGCCGACCTCATCGGCGCTCTGCGTGAGGCGCTGTGGACGCAAGGGCGTCTGGTGTCGAAGCTGCGGGAAGGCAAGGCCGAAGCGGGTGCCAAGTTCGCCGACTATTTCGATTACGGCGAGTCCTTCACCAAGCTGCCGTCGCATCGCATCCTGGCGCTGTTCAGAGGCGAGAAGGAAGAGGTGCTGAGCCTGCAGTTCGAGGACGAGGCGGTGCCGTCGGCGCCGGGCGTGCCGAGTGGCTACGAGCTCAAGATCATGCATCGCTTCGGCGTTTCCGATTGCGGCCGCCCGGCCGATCGCTGGCTGCTCGACACCGTGCGCTGGGCCTGGCGCACAAAGATTCGCGCGCACATGAATATCGATCTGCGGATGCGGCTGTTGACCGCGGCCGAGGACGAGTTGGTGCGCGTCTTCGCGGCCAATCTGCGCGATCTGTTGCTGGCGGCGCCCGCCGGACCGCGCGCCACGCTCGGCCTTGACCCCGGCTATCGCACCGGCGTCAAAGTCGCGGTCGTCGACGCGACCGGTCAGGTGGTGGCGACCACGGCGGTTTACCCGCACGAGCCGCAGCGGCAGTGGAACGAGGCGCTAGCAACCCTCGGCAAGCTCGCAGTCGCGTACAAAGTGGAACTCATCGCAATTGGTAACGGCACTGCCTCGCGCGAGACAGACAAGCTCGCGAGCGAACTCGTCAAGCTGCTCGGGCCCGAGCACAAGCTCGCGAAGATCGTGGTGTCGGAGGCCGGTGCCTCGGTTTACTCCGCGTCGGCGTTCGCGGCGCAGGAATTGCCGGGCCTAGACGTCACGCTACGCGGTGCGGTGTCGATCGCGCGCCGGCTGCAGGACCCGCTCGCCGAACTCGTGAAGATCGACCCAAAGTCGATCGGTGTCGGCCAGTATCAGCACGACTTGAGCCAGATCAAGCTGGCGCGCGCGCTAGACGCCGTGGTCGAGGACTGCGTGAACGCGGTCGGCGTCGATCTCAATACGGCGTCGGGTCCGCTGCTCGCCCGCGTCGCCGGCATCGGCGCAAGCCTCGCCGACAATATCGTCGCGCACCGCAATGCCCACGGACCTTTCCGCTCGCGCAAGGGCCTGCTCGACGTCACGCGGCTCGGCGCCAAGGCGTTCGAGCAGTGCGCCGGATTTTTACGCATTCGCAACGGGGATGATCCGTTGGACGCGTCCGGCGTGCACCCGGAATCCTATCCGGTGGTGCGGCGCATCCTGGCCGCGACCAAAAGCAACATCGAAGTCCTGATTGGGAATATAGCCGAGCTGCGCAAGATCACCCCAGCCGACTTCACAGACGATACCTTCGGGCTCCCGACCGTCACCGACATCCTGCGCGAACTGGAGAAGCCCGGCCGCGACCCGCGCCCCGCGTTCAAGGCAGCGGCGTTCAAGGAAGGTGTCGAAACGCTCAAAGACCTGAAGCCCGGCATGGTTCTGGAAGGCGCGGTCACCAATGTCGCGGCGTTCGGGGCCTTCGTCGACATCGGCGTGCATCAGGATGGGTTGATCCATATCTCGGCGATGGCGAAGACTTTCGTCAAAGACCCGCGTCAGGTGGTCAAACCGGGGGATATCGTGCGCGTGAAGGTGCTGGAGGTCGATGTCGGCCGCAAGCGCATCGCACTCAGCCTCAGGCTCGACGACGAGGCTGGTCCGCTGCGTGCGAAGGCGCCCGAACGGAACGACAAAGCGATGCGGAATTTCGGCGCCCGCAAGCCGCAGGAGGCAACTGGGGGTGGGGCCCTCGCCGAAGCGATGCGCCGCGCGGCGGAGAAGAACGCCCAGCGCCACTGATGCCTGTCAGGCTGGCAGCGCTTCCGCCTGGGAGGCCCTGTGGACGTCGGGTTGTGCCCTCAAAAGTCCTTGAGCCGGCGGGTCGTCGCGGGGTCGAGGAACGGCAGGCCGGCACGGATTATTGAGATGGAAGTGGCCCTTGCCAACGGACACACTTGGCCGCGTCAACGCTTTGCTGAGCCATCGGCATCATGCCCGGCTCCGGCGCCAATGCGCGGAACGTAACCAGCCCCGTCTGCGTCGGTGATTCTACGATCAGCCGATCGGCGGCGGTGACGTTTTCGTCCTGCGGCAATTCGCTGTGCTGTTCGGTGGTCATCAGGTCAAGCTGGATCGTCTTTCGGCCAGCGGCGCGGTCGTTGATGGCGTAGTAGGCAATGTCGTGGCGGGTAAAGAATGAGACCGAGCTGTAGGCCAGACTCACCGGCACCGTGACGCGGAGTGGTCCATCGTGCAGATCGTAGCGGCAGACGGCGGTGGCGAAGGCCGGATCCATGAACGGCATGAGCGCCTTGTCGGGAGTTGGTTCCGGCAGCGACACGACCGTATTGACCGGCGCGATCGGCTCGATCCGCGAATAAGCATCGCGGGTGGCGGTGCGCGGCAGCATGATGATGGTGGTGAGATGTACGATGCCACCAAGCAGCACGCCGGCGATGAGCAGGAGCAGCCAGCGGATCATGGGCAGCTCCTGGTCGTCACTACCGGCATCGGGATCTCGCGACCTTCCTTGGTGGCGACGCCGACCGAGGTATCATAAAAGCGCATCGCCAAGATGTAGTGCTCGATGCCGCCGGTCGGCAGCCAATTGCCCGGGTTGGCGCGCGGCGCCACCACGATGGTGAAATGGCCGTCAGGGCGGCGGACGATCTCCTCGCTGGTGAAGCCGTACCGGTGCACTGCATTCGCGACCAGTTCACCGTGCGTGTTGTACAGCGTCAGCGTCCAGAACCGCGCGGCCGGCGTGATCCCGGAAAGGACTACATCACAGCGCCCGTCGAAGGGACGGCGGTCGTCGTCGCCCTTGGCCATGAATGTGATGCCGTCGCCAAGGGCAAGGGCGAGGCGGCCGCTGCGCGCGATTGAGGCGCGCGCATACGGGTCTGCATCAATGGTGCCGGTCTTCGCCTGCGCGGTCCAGGCGCCGACAGTGAGGCCGCCGAACGTGGTGCCGCGGGTGAGGGCGAGATAGGTGGCGCCGAGGCCGACGGCTGCGGCGACGACGAACACAAACAGCGTTCCGATTAGCAGGCGCACGTTCGATCCGCTGGCAGTGAAGAGGCGTGATTCGTGAGGGGGAAAGAGTACGCCGACAGCGCCACTCCGGCTAATCCTCAGTTGTTCCGCTCGAACGCACGGCCCTCCAGCGTCGCCGCCAAGGCGTCGCCGGGTTTGGCCTTTGCCTGCTTCTCCTCATCCGCCGAAAGGCTGGTCGGAAGCGGTGGCATGGCCCGGTCGGCCTCGTTCATGGCTTTCTCGATGCCGGTAAGGATCTCGGCGCCGCGCTTGCTGAGCGTAATCGGTCGCGGCGGCGGCGAGAAGTCGCCGGGTTTCTTGTTGGCGGCGACTGTAGCGGGCTGTTGGCGTGCGGGCGGCGCCGGGATGCCGGGCAGTGGTTTGATCTCGATGCCTTGGTGGGCATACGACATGATGGTGTGCCAGGTCATGGCGGGCAGCGAGCCGCCCGTCACCCGGTTGGTCTCGCTGTAGTTGTCGTTGCCGAACCAAACGCCGCAGACGAAATTGCCCGTGTAGCCCATGAACCAGGCGTCGCGGTAGGCGTTGGTCGTCCCGGTCTTGCCGGCGGCGGCGATGCCATCGAGGCGCGCACGGCGGCCGGTGCCGTGCTCGACCACGCTATTCATCATCTCTATCATCTCGAGCGCGACCTTCTTGGGCAGGACGCGCTTCGGCTTCGGCCCATCCTTGTCCCAGCGCCAGATCACCTTACCGCCGCCGGTCCGCACGTCGAGGATCGCGTGCGGCTCGACCTTCATGCCGAGGTTGGGGAAGGTGGCATAGGCGCCGGTGTGTTCGAGTAGCTCCACTGCATCGGCGCCGATCGGCAGCGAAGGCGTGTCGGGCAGCGGGGTGGTAATGCCCATGGCATGCGCGGTCTTGATGATCGCGGCGCGGCCCTTCTTGGCGTTGCCGTCGCCGATCATGACGGAGAGACGCACCGCGACGCTGTTGATCGAGTAGGTGAGCGCCGTGATCAGTGGCATGGCGCCGCGGTAGCGCCGGCTGTAGTTGTGCGGGCACCAGTTGCCGATGCAGATCGGCGCATCGACCACGATCGACTTCGGCGTCAGGCCGTGTTCGAGCGCGGTCGAGTAGACGTACGGCTTGAACGACGAGCCGGGTTGGCGCATGGCATCTGTGGCACGGTTGAACTGGCTGGCACCATAGTCGCGCCCGCCGACCATCGCCCGCACCGCTCCGTCGGTATCCATTAGCACCGTAGCAGCCTGATGCGCGTTGTACTGTTGTCCGTATTGCCGCAGCGTACTTTCGACGGCGTCGTCGGCGACCTTTTGCAGGTTAGGGTCGAGCGCCGTACGCACGACGAACACGCGCTCCGTCACCGATTTTGGGAATGTGTCGACCAGCTTCTTCACCTGGTCGAATGCCCAGTCGAGATAATAATTCGGCGCTTGATCGTCTTTGCGGTCGACGGGGGTGGCGGGGTGGAGGCGCGCGCCGAACACCTGACCCTCGGTCATGAAGCCTGACTCGACCAGCCGGTCGAGCACCACGTTGGCGCGCGCGCGCGCCGCCGGCAGGTCGACCGCGGGCGAGAACTTGGTCGGCGCCTTGAACAGGCCCGCGAGCATCGCCGATTCCGCCAGATCCACGTCGCGCGCCGACTTGTTGAAGTAGTAGTGCGCCGCCGCATCCACCCCGAAGGCGCCGCCGCCCATATAGGCGCGGTCCAGATACAGCTTCAGGATCTCGTTCTTGGTCAGGTGCGATTCCAGCCACAGCGCCAGGAACGCTTCCTTGATCTTGCGGTCGATGGTGCGCTTGTTCGACAGGAACAGGTTCTTGGCGAGCTGCTGGGTCAGCGTCGAGCCGCCCTGCACGACGCCGCCGGCGCGCGCGTTGGTGATGAGCGCGCGCAGCGTGCCGGTGAGGTCGATGCCGAAATGGTCGTAGAAGTGGCGGTCCTCGGTGGCGAGCACGGCCTTGATCAGGTGGTCGGGCAGTTCGTTGAGCGGGATCGAATCGTTGTGGCGGATGCCGCGGGTGCCGATCTCGTGGCCGTAGCGGTCGAGGAAGGTGACCGAGATCTCCGACTTCTTCAGCCAGTTCGAATTGGCGGTGTCGCGGAAGGCCGGCGTCGCCAGCGCCATCATCAGGATCAGGCCGAACATGCCGATGGTGAGCCCCTCGGACAGGAACTCGTTGAGGCCGCGTCGCCAGCCGGCGAC
Organism: uncultured Pseudomonadota bacterium; assembly: GCA_963773225.1. Taxonomy (GTDB): domain Bacteria; phylum Pseudomonadota; class Alphaproteobacteria; order Rhizobiales; family Xanthobacteraceae; genus Pseudolabrys. The sequence goes on along the minus strand of CAVZAO010000007.1, from coordinate 490,886 downwards.
GTGGAAGCGGTCCATGAAGGTGGAGAAGCGCTGCCAGGCCTCGCGCAGGGCCACGAAGCCGCGGAACAGGCTGAAGTCGATCCAGCTGTCGACCCCGAGCAGCGTGCGCCGCAGATTGGGCTTCCAGTCCTCCGGGAACAGGTCGCGCAAGGCTTTGATCTCGCTTGGACTTTACGGCCGCGGGCGGGGCCGCGGCGCGAACCGGATTGTTGTAGCGCGTTCGCCGGGCCGGCGCCACGGCGGGGCGAAGAGTTAATGAGGCGAGGGTGAACGCAAATTGCGGGCAAACGGGGGCTGTTCCGCCTTGGCGGTCATTCCGGGGCCGGCCGGAACCCTGAATCCAGGGGCGACACGCCGCCTGGCGCTCGAGTCCGGGGTTCGCCACTTGCGGCCGATCTGGGTTGCGCCCCGGAATGACGGGTGAGATGCCGCTTCCGCTCCGCCCCGCCCAATCGTACATGAGGGTTATGAGCGTGAGTTGTCCACCCGCCCGCAAAGCCAAATCCGCCGCCAAAGCGGACACCAGGCCCGCCGCCAAAGCCGCGGCGGACGCGGAACCGTTCTGGCGCGTGAAGCGCATGAGCGAGATGACGGCGAAGGAGTGGGAGAGCCTGTGCGACGGCTGCGGCCGCTGCTGCCTCAACAAGCTGACCGACATCGACACCAACGAGACGGTCTATACCGACGTCGGCTGCGAACTCCTGGACGGCGAGACCTGCCGCTGCCGCGACTACGCGCACCGGCAGGCGAAAGTGCCCGACTGCGTGAAGCTGACCTGGCGCAACGTCGGCCGGCTGGTCTGGCTGCCGCCGACCTGCGGCTACCGCCTGGTGGCGGAAGGCCGCGACCTCGCCTGGTGGCACCCGCTTATTTCCGGCGACCCGAACACGGTGCATGAAGCCGGCGTCTCGGTGCGCGGGCGCGTGACCGCGAACGAGAAGGACGTGCCCGACGCGGACCTCGAGGACTACGTGGTGGCGTGGCCGGGGAAGTGGCCGAAAGGGGCGCGGGGAAGTGTGCGGCCGGCGAAGGTGAAGGACTTGGTGCGCAAGGCGAAGCGGGGCGGGTGAGAGCGCGACTTACGCCGCCTTCCGTTGCTCCATTTCGGAGTCGAACGCTCGGGTCTTACGAAACGGCCTAATGCCGATGCGCTGTCGCTCTTTCAGCGGCGCGCTTGCGTGCTTCGTGTCCATCCTGCCAACGCGTGAGCCCGTAGATCGCGAGCGCGGCAAAAAGGATCAGCACCGGTCCGAGCAGGCCCATGATCTCGAGGAACGTCATTGTTCGAGGCTCCGGAGCATCCACCGACCGAATAAATGTAGGATATCACCGAACAGGCAAATGAAAACCAGGGCTGCCGCATGTTGCCGCTGCCTTACTGCTCTTATCGGAAACGTTCGCAAGCAGGTGGGACGTAGCAGTTGGGCCAGGAGCCGACGGCCTCAGGCTCCGGGCGTCGGCGCGGTGGTCAATTTGAAGCCGATCTCCTGCGACAGGATAAAAAGAAAGCTGCGCGCTTCGTTCTCAGTGATTTTGCACACATGAGGCCCGGCGACGTTGCGCCGCTTAGCGATGGAGCCGTTCACCCAATCGCATGCACCGTCGACGCCCGTCGTGGACCCGCTTGCTTCCTCGAAGACACGTGCGCACGCGGACAACGCATCCTTCACGGCGGGCCGCTTTATCAATTCGGCCAGCGTCATCTTGATGCTCGGAATGCTGGCCGTCTCAACATAGGCCTTGATCAACGGCGCATCGAGCGTTGCACCGATGCGGTGGCGCGCATACGACGCCATCCCTTCAAAGAGATCGTCGATCCAATCGTCGCCAAGCCGCTCAATTTGCTGCGAGAAGATGCTGCGCGCAGTTTCCTCCGCGCAGGTTCGCAGCAACGTGGCGAGTATCCGATGACGCGCGAACGGCATTTCGGACATGCCGTGGCTCGCGTCCATGCACCTCTTGTGCTTCAACTCGAATAGATCGAATCCGCACGCGAAGCTGTCCACGATTTCCGCACAGAGCGTTTCAAGCTCGTCCTGTGGCAGGTTTCCGCCGAGCGCCGCGCACCTGGCTCGCAAACTGCGAACGACAATGTCGACAACGGTTCGCGCCGTGCCGATGCAATGATGCGGACCGGGCAATTCCGTTGACGTTGCGATTTCAGACTGCATTTCCGAACGCATACACAATGTTGGTTGCGTCGAGGTTAAAGGGTTGAAGGCATAAGGCTTCGCGCGGTCCCGTTGGGCATTTGGCAACACGTGATTAGCCAAGCTCGGGAGTACCCGGTTAGAGGGGCGTTTAGTGCTATTGAGGAGAAATCGGCCCTGCCGGGCAAAGGGGCGCTATATTCATCATCGCGTTTCGCGTGGGGTGCCACTGCGTTTCATTGGGATATCCCACCGAAACCTAGAAGGGGCTCGCCAATCAGCGTCAGGTTCGCCGAGATACGCAATATAACTGGCCCGACTGGCCACGTACGGTCGTGGCACTTGCCAAGCGCACCCTCGACCGTGGCCGATTTCAGGCGGCAATCATCATCCAGCGCGCGATCCTGCCAATCGCGCCGTTCGGCAAACCACTTACGCCTTCATCCGCAATCTTAATTGGTTCGTGGAAGCTGCGTCGGAGGAGGTAATGTAGCAGTAAGGGCTTGGGCGGTCGAAACCGACCCATTCCTGCCAGGGCTGCTTCTCGCCTGTAGCCCTACCTAAGTCTGGCGCTGCCGGTGCTTCATAGAAGGGCCAGGAGCAGCCATGTGCAGCGCATCCTGCGATGTGAACCATCGCGAGGAGCGGGTACTGGTGGAGCCTATAAAGGCGCAGCACCGCCAACGGCTGTCGCAGCGCCATAAGCACACCGCCAGGCCGCGATAGAATATGCTTTGCGCAGTATTGGCAAACACCTGAAAAGCCGTGAAAATGCCCTGAATTTCGGGGGGCGATCGGACATAAAGGCGCGGGAGGAAAGACGGGATGCGTCGAATTCTCGGGTTGGCGGGCATATTGACGCTCGCAATAGCGATCGCTCCGCAACAGGCGTCAGCTCAGAATCCACTCGGCGGTGCAATACTTGGAGGTGCCGCCGGTGCTATCATTGGAGGTGTGGCAGGCGGTGGGAGTGGCGCAGCGATCGGCGCTGGAATAGGAGCCGCTACCGGAGCCATAATAGCCGCCCAAGGCGAACCGCGCAGCGGCGGATATTATTATTGGCGTCGTGGTTGCTACATACGCCGGCCTTATGGGTGGGTGCGAGTTGCGCCTCGCTACTGTTATGGACCTAGCTATTACTACCGGCCCGCGCCCGTCTACCGGCAGGACATTGCTGAAACCCAACGCCTATTGAATGAGCTCGGCTACGACGCCGGACCCGTCGACGGCCAAATGGGGCCCGCGACACGTCAGGCAATTCGATCGTTTCAGCGCGACTCTGGCGTGCCGATAACAGGCGAGTTCAATTTCGCACTCTTGCGCCGGCTGCGTTCAACACAAAATAATGACGCCGTCGCCAGCCCAGCCCGTCCCAGCCCTCGCCTGGATTGCCGTACGGTTACAACAGCGACTGAGGGCGCGATCTGCGCTTCGCCCAAACTGGCCGCGCTCGATCAGCAATTGGTGACTGCTTATCACGCGGCCATGGCGGCATCAGACATGGCGACCGCCGCACGGCTGCGCGACGCTCAGCGGCAATGGCTCGCAGACAGAAACAGTTGCGGCGCTGATACCGCCTGTATAGCGACAGCCTACGATAATCGTATTGCTGCTTTGACGATGCATGAACCGGCCCCCAATGCCAGTCCGTCGTCGCCGTCGCCCCAACCTGCCGGATCATCATCCGGCAGCCAAGGCGCCACGACAGTGACTCCGGACGCCTCCCCAACAGCAACACAGACAGCCGCCGTTCGCCGGGCCCTTGCCGCCGATTTCAAGGAGGATCCCAAACTGACATTTACTGTCGGCTTTGCGGACTTGAACGGTGATGACCAACCCGACATGATTATCCATTACACAGATCGGGGCTTTTGCGGGAGTTCAGGATGCTTGGCATACGCCCTGCTTGCGGTCCCGGGCGGCTACAGCCAGCATGCGATAACGCTGGTTTATTTCGGCCAAACCATGACTGTTCTGGGCTCCGTTCATGACGGCATGCACGACCTGCGCTTTGACGACTCAACACGCGTGTTCCGTTGGAATGGATCAGCCTATCGGTGAACAACCAAGCCGACACGAACGGCATGTCCGCATTGCGTGCGCTTTTCGCCGAAAGCAGACACCCTCAGTGCAAAATGGAATGACCGCTCAGGCTGATTAGCGCCATTGAGACGTCGATCATACGACGTCGGCTTTCAAGCCGGTTGCTGCCGCCTCGCCGCAGTGTCGGCAGGCTGCGGCTGATGGTGGTAGGGGTGGAAAATAATCCTTGACAGCGTGACGCTTCTCCGGTTGCGTTCCGCCATTCTCCACAACTGAATCAGGTTGCCATGACCCGCCGCTCTTCAACGCGCGCGCAGGCGCAGGAATTCTATCGTCAGATGGTCGGGGATGAGGGGGCGCGGGGCTCGCTCAGCAAAGGTCCCCCTGACCCTAACCCTCTCCCAGCAGACTTGAAGCGGCCGAAGTCGGAAACATCCGACTTCGGCGGGGAGAGGGGACCGATCGTGCCAGGGGAGGGGAAGTGCCGGTCAACCAAACCGACCTCACCGCCCGGGCGCGCGCTTTATGAGGGCTCGGCGGTGCCGGTGTGCGAGATCGCCGCGTTGGTCGGCGTCAGCGAGCGCACACATTATAAATATTTCGCCAAGTACGGCTGGAAGAAGCGCTACGCACGCCTGCCGCGCGGGGAGGCGGCGGCGCGCGCCGACAGCGGGCGCCGCTGGCAGGCGACGCCGGGCTTTGCGCCTGCCAAGGGTACGGGCGGGCGCTTCGTCCGCCGCGAGGCGGCGGGCGCGCCGTTCGCCGCCGGCCTGAAAGCGCTCGATCCGGCGGCGCACGCCCGCGCCGATGCGGCCTGTTTGCAGGCGCAGCAGCGTGCGCGCCGCGCCGAAGCGGATGCCCTGGCCGAGCGCTGGGCCGACGAAAACGTCCGCGCCATCCGCGCGGTGCGCCAGGCGCAGCAAGACCTCGAGGCCTACGATGCTGCGTGGCGCAGAAAGCCGGTGTGGTCGCCGGAGGACCGGTTGCGCGCGCGCGCTGCTCATGTCGCTCAAGGTTGCGCTCGGCTGGATGAACACCACCACCCGGGCATGGGAGCAGGCGGCGCTGGCGTCGCTTTCGCCCATTCCGTGAAAAGGCGCGCCCGCGGACGGGAAGCGACGGGCTTGCGCATAGCCACCCCGCGCCTCACCCCATTGCCAAGCTTCCATAACAGGCGCATTTCCTGCGCATGATCCCCTCCGAAAACCGGTTCCCACTTTTCGGAATCATGCGGCAGCGCCTCCCATGACCTCATCCTCTTCCGCATCGCGACGCGCGCGGCCGGCCCGCCGCGGCAATGCCTCCCGTTCGCAAGGCGCGCGCGACGGCGCGCGGGCGTCCGCCGCGCATGCGCCGCACGGAGCGCCCGAGGCGCATGACGACCACGAGTTCCCGCAGCTCAGCCACCAGGAAATCCTGCCGATCATCATCGGCGTCATGCTGGCGATGTTCCTGGGCGCGCTCGACCAGACCATCGTCGCCACCGCGCTGCCCACCATCGGCCAGCACTTCCACGACCTCGGCGATCTGTCCTGGGTGGTGACCGCCTATCTCATCGCCGGCACCTCGGTGACGCCACTCTACGGCAAGCTCTCCGACATGCACGGCCGCCGCGTGATGCTGCTGATCGCGGTGACCGTGTTCGTCATCGGCTCGATCGCCGCCGCGCTGGCGCCGAGCATGACCGCGCTCATCTTCGCGCGCGGCTTCCAGGGCCTCGGCGGCGGCGGGCTGATGGCGCTGGCGCAGACCGTCATCGCCGACGTCGTCTCGCCGCGCGAGCGCGGGCGCTACCAGGGCTATATCGCGGCCGTGTTCGCGACCTCGTCGGTGGGCGGGCCGGTGCTCGGCGGCTTCCTGACCGAGCAGGTCGACTGGTCGCTGATCTTCTGGATCAACTTGCCGCTGGGGCTCGCCGCGCTGGTGATGATCTGGGTGGTGCTGAAGCGCGTGCCCTTTCATCCGCGCCGGCACACGCTCGATCTCGCCGGCGCCGCGCTGATGATGCTGGCCGCGGTGGCCATGCTCTTGGCGCTGTCGTGGGGCGGGCGCAAGTTCGACTGGGTCTCGTGGCAGATCGCGGCGCTGTTTGTGGGCTCGCTGATCTTGTGGGGCCTGTTCGGCTGGCGCCTGATGACGGCGGATGAGCCGTTCCTGCCGCTCTCCGTGCTCGGCAACCCGGTGGTGCGCAGCGCCGCGCTCGCCGGCGCCTGCAACATGTCGACGCTCGTCGGCATGACCATCTTCGTGCCGCTCTATTTCGAGGTGGTGACGCACCTGTCGGCAGGCGAATTGGGGCTGGCGCTGATCCCGCTGATGGCTTCGACGGTGTTGATGTCGACGGTGAGCGGGCGCGCGATGATGCATGTCAGGCACTACAAGCGCATCCCTTACGTCGGGCTGTCGGTGGCGATCGTGAGCCTGTGCACGCTTGCCGCCTTCCCGGTATCGCTGCCGCTGTGGGCCATCTTAGTGCTGCTGGCGCTGGTCGGCTGCGGCCTCGGCAGCCTGTTCCCGATCTCGACCGTGTGCATGCAGAACGCGGTGGTGCAGCGCCAGATGGGCATCGCCACCGCCACCGCCAACTTCTTCCGCGCGCTGTTTGCGGCGCTGCTGGTGGCGATCCTCGGAGCCATCGTACTCACGGGCCTCGGCGGCGCCACCGGCGCGGTGGTGGAAACGCTGGCGCGCGTCTCGTCGCTGCCGATGCTGGAGCACGCTTTTCGCTACGTGTTCCTGGCCTGCGCGCTGGCGCTCTGCTTCAGCATGTCGTTCCTGCTGGCGCTGGAGGAGCGCGTGCTGCGCGGGCCCTCGACCCATTCGCCGCAAGCGGGCGCGCCGACCGCGCCGGCAACGCCGATCCCGGACTAGGCAAGGGGCGGGGGCCGCGATGCGGGCGACGCTGACGCGCGTTCCGGCTGCGGGCTTTCTTCTTATCGTCGCCGCGCTGCTGGCATTGCAGGCCGCGGAGCTCTTCGCCTACGGCCAGCCGCTGATCTGCACCTGCGGCACCGTGCGGCTGTGGGCCGGTAACGTGCTGGGGCTGGAGAACTCGCAGCAGCTCACCGACTGGTACAGCTTCAGCCACGTCATCCACGGCATCGGCTTTTATGTCCTGCTCTGGCTGATCGCGCCGCGCGCGCCGGTGCTCATGCGCCTCGCCCTCGCGGTCGGGCTGGAAGTGACGTGGGAGCTGATCGAGAACACGCCCTTCATCATCGAGCGCTACCGGCAGCAGGCGCTGGCGCAGGGCTATGTCGGCGACAGCATCCTCAATTCGCTGAGCGATACGGCTTGTGCGATCTTCGGCTTCGCGCTCGCGCGGCTGTTGCCGGTGCGCGGCAGCGTCGCGCTGGTGGTCGCGCTCGAGTTGGTCGTCGGCGTCATGATCCGCGACAACCTCACGCTCAATATCATCCAGCTCATCCACCCGGTGCCGGCGATCTCCGCCTGGCAGGCGGGGCGGTGAGGGCTGATCACGCGCGCGCGCTGACGAACCAAAGCGCGCCGGGCAGCACGGTGCCCTGCGGGCCGTCGTGGGCGGCAAAGAACGCAGACAGGCCCGCGCGCGCTTCATCGGGATCCTTGAGCGCGCTGCTCTCGACCGCGCGCGCCACCGGACCGAAGGTCATGGCGAAGTCGACCGCTTCGTCGGCGCCGCCGGGGCCCGCGAGCCGCATGCCCTGATCATGCGGGGTGAGCGACACCTCGCGGAAGCCGGCGCCTTCCAGGATGCGGCGCACCCGCGCCGGGTCCGCCCAGGAGAACATGCCGGGGGCTTCCGGGTCCGATTGCGTGACCGGCGGGACCAGATGGCGGATGGCGGCGGCGGGCGCCGTCGACCAGCCGTTCTCCGGCCCGGTGCGGAACACAGCCAGTGTGAGCCGACCGCCGCGCTTCAAGGCGTTGCGCACGTTGGCGAAGGCCGCGACCGGGTCGGCAAAGAACATGACACCGAGGCGCGAGAACGCCAGATCGAATGACGCCGGCGGAAACGGATGCGTCGACACGTCGGTGAGCGCGGCCTCGGCCTGCGGCAAGCTGGCGGCGGCGAGCGCGAGCGGGGTGGTGCCGCTGCCGCAGCCGATGTCGAGAACACGCTCGCCCGGCTGCACGGCGGCATGGGCGAGTGCCGCTCGGGTGAAATCGGCAAACAGGCGATCGACCATGTCATGGCGCTCGGCCCAGGGCCGGGTGGCGGCGCTGTTCCAGTATTGCGCTTCGCGCGCGTTCGGCGACGCCGGCTGACGGTTCATGCTGGTCCCCCTCGAGTTTGCCGGGTGTCTTAGGCCGGTCCATCCCGATCCTGCAGCGCCGCCGGGCGATATACGCAATCTTTGCCAGGCGCACGCGGCGCGCTCACCTAAGGTCCGGCGCTGCATTTTTTGCATCACGCAGGGACCGCGATGGATCATCGGCAATTATACCTCAAGGCGCAGGAGCTCACCGCCACGGCCCAGGCCATCGGCGCGCTCGGCGCCGAGCTGCGGCTGCGCCAAGCCGGGCGTGACGGCGACCCGCGCGTGCGCGCCGCGTTGCAGGCGGTCACCGCCGCAGCCGTCGGCGACGGCATCGACGCGTTGACCCCGGCGCAGGCGGCGACCGTCCTCGGCCAGTTGACCTACGCCTTGCAGGAAGCGCTCGACCTCATCCGCGATCCCGAGCGCGCGCCCGGCTGGACCTATACCGATCCGGTCATGCTGCAGGAGCGGGGGCGCAGCTCGCGCGCCGGCGCTACGAACTTTCGCACCATGGCGGCCACGCGGCCCGCGTTGCGCGCCATCCTGGAGAGCGACTGCACCTTCCTCGACGTCGGCACCGGCACCGGCTGGCTGGCGATCCAGGCGGCGCAGTATTGGCCGCGCATGCGCATCGTCGGGCTCGATATCCTGGAGCCGGCGCTGCAGCTTGCCGAGGCCAACATCGCGGAGAATGGTTTCAACGAGCGCATCACCGTGCGGCGGCAAAGCATCACCGAGCTCGACGACGAGGCGGCCTATCATCTCGCCTGGCTGCCGAGCATGTTCCTGCCGCTTGCTGTCGTCGACGAGGCCCTGCCGCGCATCGCGCGCGCGCTTAAGCCGGGCGGCATGCTGATCCTCGGCATGTTCGCGTCGGCGCCGGGGCCTTATGGCGAGACGGTCAGGCATCTGTTGACCGTCCGTTCGGGCGGGCATCCGTGGACCGTTGCGGAAATCGAAGCGCGTCTGGCCGGCGCGGGCTTGCGCGACATTGAATTCGTCAATGCCGGGAGCACCACCCACGCCATGCTCGCCACGCGCTGACGTAAGGCGGGTTTGGCTGAGAAGGCGGGGACGGTAGCGGCCGTTGGCGGCCGCTACCGGACGCGCACCATTTGCCGGGCAGCTTGGAAGAGTGCGGATATCGGAGACGCTCGATCACGGCACCGCGCGTGCTAGAGCGCGGGCACCGCTTCGCCGTCCGCTTCGCCGTCTCTTACGGCGGCGCCTTGCTGGTTGCCGGTGCGCCGCCCCGCGTTCACGGCATGCACGGCGTCGTGCATGAACATGCCGGCGGCGAGCCCACGGTCGTAGCTTGCCCACAGGCGCGGCAGGATCTCGACGCGGTGGCCGCCGCGGCCGTCGAGGCGCACCAGGTCCATCTCCTGGGCCGCCAGGAGCAACTCGCGCACATGCGTGCGCGAGACGCCGAAGCGCTCGCCGACGTCCGCGTAGGGCACCGCGGCGCGCTGGTTGTCCGCGGCCATGGCGGCCTGCAGCAACGCGGCCGAAATCATGTGTCCGGCGGCCCGGTTGAAGAACAGCAACAGATCGGGCGCGAGCGCCAGCAGCTTGCCGGAGAAGGGGATGAAGGGGACGGCGGCGCGACGGTTGGCGACCTGGTACACGGGATCCTGCCGCATCAACGGTCCGTAGTCATTCTCCGGCGCGATCACCGTCAGCGGCGCATAGTGGGCCGCCAGCCAGGCGCGGTCATGCGCCAGCATCGTTTCGGTGGGAGTGAGGATGCGCACGCGTCCATCGCGCGGCGCCGGACCGGAGGTCAGGAATCCGACGGTGCAAAGACGCGCGACGAGTTGGTCGATGTGACGGTCGCTCGCCATGCCGAATACCGCGAGCTCACGTTTGAGGCGGCCGACGGTCAGCCACGTCTCGCGCCGCGCCGGGTCCTGCGCGGCACCGAGGATGACGGCTACGTGATAGACCAGAAAGCGCCCGGTCTCGATCAGGAGTCGCGCCATGAAGGCGTCGCGGTCGTACAGCGCGAGAAAACGTTCGATATAGAGTTTGCGCGCCTCCGGCATGCGCGGATGCGCGACGATCTCTTCAAACGACAAATGCTGCACGCCGCGTACGAGGCGCGCGAAATCAGGATCGTCCACGCCGCGCCCCCCAATGCGCGCAGCCATCGCCCACGCATGAGCTTAGGTGGCGGCCCAAATATCCGCAATCTATTCCACGAATATCCGCAATCTTCTCCGAGCGCGCCAGCGGGCGCGGGCTAGGGGTATGCACTTGCTCTTGGCTCACCGGGGGGATGAGGCGCCATGGCATCTTTCGACAATCCGGACCGCACTAGGGGCCGGTGCTGGGCGTTGCCGGCGCCACGCCAGGCTTTCGCCGAAGGCGACGCTACCCCGGCAGTATTTTGCGGAATTTGCGCCGGGGCTCCGGGGCTGGAGCTCATGGATGCCCTGAAAAGGCCGGCCGAGATCCGGCAGTTTTGGCGCGGCTACGCCCTGGTTGGGGCGGTGTCCGCCACGCTGCTGCTGATCGAACTTTTCATGCTGCCCGCGCCGAGGGTGCAGGCGCCGGCGGGATCGCTGGCGTCGGCTGCCGCGCAACCCACCGCCGGCAGGCGGTAGGCGGGAGGGGGGCATGGGTCAAAGGACAAAGCGCCGTAACGCCACCGGCATCAGGCCGTTCCTGTCCGCCGCCTACGACAACGTCCACATGGCGCTGTGGGCGATGCTGATCGCCGGGCTGATCGTGATGGGGACTTTTGGCGTTCCCAGCTTGCTCGCCGCGCGATCCGCCTACGAAGCGCGGCAGGTGCTCGCGGTCGAAGCGGAAGAGGCCTTCTACTGCAGCAAGTGGGGCATGGGGGCGGGGACCAGCAATCATAACCTCTGCATGAGCGATCTCGCCCAGTTTCGGCGCGGCGACGAGAAGCGGATGGCCGACGAAAGCTTCTTTTGAAGGCGGCCACACACGCGCGCTTGTGCACGGTGCGTCGCCACGACAGTGTTCGCAATCGCCCATGCCCGAAGACGCGGGGCGACGTCGCTTGGATGGCAGCGGTATCCTGTGAATGGAGAGGCGGGAATGAAATCGATCGTTGGCGCCATGACCTTGCTTCTATCCCTGGCGGCATTCACCGCCCTGGTGCCGGCGCAGGCTGAGGAACGGCCCGCGTCGCGCAGCATCTGCCGGCCGGGCTATGCGCTGGTTGCCGGCGTGTGCGTCAGCGATCGCAGCGGCGACGTGGAATTGCCCGCGAAGAAGTGAGGCCGCCGCCAAAAGGAAGAGCCGGCACGTTGCCGTGCCGGCTCCCCTTCAAGACGCATGACCGCATAAACGCAACGCCTGCCGTCATGCGCTGAACCGGGTCCGACGGGGGTGCTGACGGTGGACCCGGCCCGGCTTTGCGTTGCGGCCGCTTTAGGCCTTGCCGAGCGGCACCGCGACGAAGTGCGTGCCGTTGGCGTTCTTCACCCGCATCAGCACGGCGTGCTTGCCGCCGTTGTGGGCTTCCTTGATGGCCTGCTCGACCTGGCTCGGCTTGCTGACGGTGGTGCTGCCGACCTGGAGGATGACGTCGCCCTGCTGGAAGCCCTGCGCGGCGGCGGGACCGTCCGGATTGACGCCGACCACGGCGACGCCTTCCTTGCCGGCACCGGCGACGTCGTTGGCGGGCGCCAGCGTCAGGCCGAGCTTCGGCACGCTGCTGTTGGACGCCGACTTGTGCTCATGGCCGGAGTGACCGTTGTCGCTGACGAGCTTGGCGAGCGTCACGGTGACGGTCTTCTGGTCGCCGTTGTGCAGCACCGTGAGCTTGACCGTGGACTTCGGCGCCATCATGCCGATGGTGCGGGCGAGATCGCGCGCGTTCTTGATGGTCTTGCCGTTGACCGCGGTGATCACGTCACCGGCGTGGATGTCGGCCTTGGCGGCTGGGCTGCCGGCCATCGGCTCGTCGACGATCGCGCCGGAGGCGTTCTTCATGCCGAGGCTGTCGGCGATCGAGTTGGTCACCGGCTGCACCTTGACGCCGAGATAGGCGTGATTGACGAAGCCGTGCTCCTTCAACTGCGCGACGACGGCTTTCACGGTCGAGGCCGGAATGTCGAAGCCGATGCCGACCGAGCCGCCCGACGGCGAGTAGATCGCGGTGTTGACGCCGATCACGTTGCCGTTGGTGTTGAAGGCCGGCCCGCCCGAGTTGCCCTTGTTGATGGGCGCGTCGATCTGAATGTAGTCGTCATAGCTCGAGCCGCCGATGTCGCGGTTCTTGGCGGAGACGATGCCGGCGGTGACGGTTTCGCTGAGCCCGAACGGATTGCCGATGGCGACGACCCAGTCGCCGATACGGGGCTCGTTGTTGGCGAACTTCACATAGGGGAAGGTCTTGTTGGAGTCGACCTTGATGAGCGCGAGGTCGGTCTTGGGATCGGTGCCGATCACCTTGGCCTTGTAGGTCTCGCCGTTCTCGGTCTTCACCTGGACCGTCTTGGCGTGCTGCACCACGTGGTTATTCGTTACCGCGTAGCCGTCCGGCGAAATGAAGAAGCCGGAGCCGAGGCCGGTGATCATCTGCTTGCCGTGCGGCATGCCGTTCTGGCCGCCGCCGGGCATGCCGGGCATGCCGAACTGCTGGAAGAACTTGCGCAGGCCAGGCGGGATCTGCTGCTCCTGGTCGGACACGCCGTGGCCGGTCGCCGATTCTTCGATGCGCACGCGCACCGAGATCACGGCGGGTTTCACCTTGGCGACCAGATCGGCAAAGCCGGTGGGTGCACGCTCTACGTGGCTACCGACCGGGGCGGTCTGCTCGGCGGCCTGCGCCGTCTGCGTGGTCGCGAAATCGACCGGCGAGAAATTGCCGGGGCCGGCGATCATCACCGCACCGCCAACGGCGGCGACCGAGGCCATGAGGATGAATTTGCGGGGCGTCAGAAACTTTTTCTTTCCGGGCGTCTCGTGGGGTGTCATTGGGGTCTCCATCAAATCAGGCAAATCGGGGTTGCCGAAATCGTTCGTATGTTACTGATGCCAACATAGGGATGGCGCCTTACGACGACCTGACGACGGAATGTAACTTTGGTAATGGACCCCCGCTGTTGGATGAATTTTAGGTAAGGATGCGCGCGAGGCGCGCGTTCACGCTGTAAAAAGTTCAATTCGAAAAAATAGGCGGCGAATATGTCCAAAAAGCTCCGGCCGCGGGGGCCGGAGCTTTTCGGGTCTCTTTGAGTTGTGGTTTACGGGCCGAGTTGAGCACGCGATGGTGAAGCGCGCCGCGGGTCCGTACCGTTGCTCAGTACGAGAGCGGATTGCGCTGCTGCATCTGCAGCTGCAGCCGCACATTCTGGTCCGGATCCTGGCCGGCGTAGCGGCCGTTCACGTAGACGCGCGTGGCGTTGCTCGTCTCGGCCGGTGCGTAGGCGTAGGCGCCGGCGGCGCCCGTGGCGGCGTTGGTCCAATGCGCCTGTGCGTCCTGCCCGGGGGTCGCCTCCGACGCGTAGCTCTGCGTGGCGAACGTGGGCACGGCGATCAGCGCGGCCAGGGCGGTGCCCATCACGATCTTCTTCAACATCTCAGTCACTCCTCGTTGTTCGTTGTCGGCTATGTGCGCCGGTCTCGGCGCTGCCGGTGCTGAGACAGATGGGGTGAGGGTGACCGTCCGACTTGCGCTGGATTGCTGTTTTGTCGCGCGCTTGCGCGAAAGCGCCACACGCCGTCTTCATGCAAATGTGAAAGGGTCTCATGCACGGCGCGTCTTGCGCGGCCGCTCGCAACACCCGATACTCAAGCCGCGTTTTGTGGGATTCGTGCCCGCGGACGCCGGTCGCCGCCTCAAGCGGCGGACGCCGGGACGAAGCGGCAGGGGCGCTTGTCTAGGTTGGATTTTTCTCGAACTGCGACCTAGTAGGACCAGCATGCTCCAAACCGCCCTGCGGCCGGACGACTTCGTCCGTGTCTCGCCCGCTGACACCATGACGCGCCGTTTTGCCGAATGGGATGGCCTGCGCGTCGACGTCGTTACCGCCCACCAGCAAGTCCCTTTCGAATGGAGTTTCCGCGCCGATCACCATTTGTTGATGGCGACCGAGCACGGCGAGCGCGATGAAGGTGAGACCAAAGTCGAAGGTCTGCCGCCCTCGAATGCACGCGATCTTAGCGGACGGTTAACCTTCGTGCCGGCCGGCTATCGGTTCGACGAGTGGCAGCGCCCGCGCGTGCTGACGCGCGTCAACTTCTATTACATCGACCGGCATGGCCCGATGCTCGAGGACGATCTGCGCTTCGGCGACATCGACTTCCAGCCGCGTCTGTTGTTCTTCGACGAGGTGTTGTGGCGGCTGGCGATCAGGTTGCGTGGCGAAGCCCTTGAAGGCGGCGAGCGCCGGCAATACGCCGAGGCGCTGACCATCCTGCTCGGCCACGAACTGGTGCGGCTGAACCGGGGACGGATGCAGCCGCGCGCGCTGCACGGCGGCTTGAGCGGCTGGCAGCAAAAGCGCGTCACCGATTTCATGGAGGCCCATCTTGCCGAAGAGCTGCGGCTCGCCACCCTGGCGGGGCTGGTCGATCTGAGCCCCTATCACTTCGCGCGCGCCTTCAAGCAATCGTTCGGCGCGCCGCCGCACCGCTATCATCTCGGTCGTCGCATCGAACGCGCCAAGACCATGCTGGCGGACCCGCAACAGACCGTGACCGAAATCGCGCGCACGCTCGGCTTCGCCGAGACAAGCTCGTTCTCGGCCGCCTTCCGCCGCATCGCCGGCACCTCGCCGCGCGACTGGCGACGCGGGGCCGGGTGACGCGGACGCCCACGTGGCGCCGGGCCTGTTGATCCGCGTCAATGTGCCTCCTGGCCCGCCTGCAATGATCCCCTCGGCTCCCACGAGGTTTGATGATCATGCGCGCGCGGCGGCTTGTTTCCATGGCAATCGCGGCGGCAATTGTCGCCGCGGTGGCGATTGCGGCGTGGACCGCTTTGCTGCGGCCGGTGGCTGTGCAGGTGGCGACGCCGGCGCGCGACGTGGCGGTCCAGGTGTTCGGTCTCGGCACGGTTGAGGCCAGGGTCACCTCGCAAGTCGGCTTTAAGGTCGCGGGGGTGCTCACCGAACTGCACGCCGACATTGGCGATCACGTCGCCAAGGGGGCGGTGCTGGCGCGGCTCGACGATCGCGAGCAGCGCGCGCAAGTCGCGCGCGCCGAGGCGGGGGTGCAACAGGCGCAAGCTAGCTTGCAGCGCGCCAGCGCCAACGTCGAGAAGGCCAAGGTCAACTACGCCAACGCCAAGAATATCAACGAGCGGCGGCAGAAACTCGCCGCGAGCAACGTGACGTCGGTGGAAACGGCCGAGTTGGCCAAGGCCGCGCAGGACGCCGCGCTTGCCGACGTCAATCTCGCGACCAGCGACGTGGCGGTGGCAAAGGCAGCGCTCGCCGACGCCAAAGCCCAGCGGCAACTGCAGGCCGCGACCCTGGATTTCCATACCCTAACCACACCCTACAACGCGATGGTAACGGGACGGCAGAAGGATCTCGGTGCGGCGCTCACCGCCGGACAGCCGGTGTTCACGCTGATCGATCCGAAGACGATCTGGGTGCTGGCCTATATCGACGAGAGCAAGGCCGGCGGCATCAAGGTCGGTGATCCGGCAGAGATCGTGCTGCGCGCGCATCCGAGCCAGCGCCTGAAGGGCAAGGTGGCGCGCATTCAGCCAGAGAGCGACCGGGTCAATGAAGAGCGGCGCATAGAGGTGGCCTTTGACACGATTCCCGCCTTCGCCGACCTGGGTGAACAGGCGGAGGTTTACATCACCATCGCCAGGTTGCCGCGCGCGCTGCTGGTGCCAAGCGCGGCCATCGTCGGCCTCGCCAAGAACAGCGGCATGGTGTGGACGGTGGAGAGCGGCGCACTGCGGCAGCGGCAGGTGACGCTCGGCCACCGATTGCTCGACGGCCGCTACGAGATCGCCGGTGGCGTGCCGGCGGACGCCAAGGTGGTAACCCAGCTCGGCCGCGGCCTGCGGGTGGGGCGCGCAGCCCGCATCGTGGCCCAGAAAACCGGCAATAGCGGCGGATAGCAGCGATGAACCTCGCCTACCGCGACATCAGGCACAATCTGCTGCGCTTCCTGCTCACCAATGTCGGGTTAAGCCTGCTCCTCGGCATCGTCATCATGATCACTGCGGTCTATGGGGGGCTTATCGACGACGCCTTGCGCCAGGTACGCGCGGCCCATGCCGATCTCTGGGTGGTGGAAGCCAGTACGCTCGGGCCGTTTGCGGAGTCCTCGCGCATTCCCGGCGATACCCGCGAACTGGTCAGCCGCGTCTACGGCGTCGAACGCGCGGGCGCGGTGACGTTCCAGTCGATCCAGGCCGATGTGAACGGCCAGACGCAACGCCTTTATCTCGTCGGCTACGAACTGGGGCGTCCGGGCGGGCCGCCTCAGATCGCCGTCGGGCGCGGCATTCTGCGCAGCCATTACGAGATGGTGGTGGACCGCCGCACGGGGCTGAAGCTCGGCCAGGCGGTGACGCTCGGCACGCGCGGGCACACCTTTACGGTGGTCGGGCTGATGCGCGACCAGGTAACCTCGTCGGGCGATCCGGTCGCCTATATTACGCTCGCCGACGCCCAGGCCTTGCAGTTCGAACTGGCGCCGCCGGCCGTCAGGCGGGAGGCCGCGCGGGGCGGGGCCGGGCAGAGCAACGACCAGATCAACGCGGTGATCGCGCGCGTCTATCCCCAGGTGCCGGTCAAGGACGTCGCGGCGGCGTTGTCGCGCTGGAAGCATCTATCCGCGTTGACCGAGGCGCAGCAGGAGCACCTGCTCACCGGCGTGGTGATCGAGAAGGCGCGCAAACAGCAACTCATGATCATGGTGCTCCTGGTGGTCGTATCGGCGGTGATCATTGCGCTGATCGTTTATACGCTGACCATGGACAAGGTGCGCTCGATCGCCACGCTCAAGTTCATCGGGGCGCCCGACCGCACGATCGTAGGCATGATCGTGCAGCAGGCGCTGTCCATGGGCGTGGTGAGTTATTTCATCGGGCTCGGTCTGGTGGTGGCGTTCCAGCCCTATTTTCCGCGCCGGCTGGTGCTCGATACGACCAGCGTGGTGACGGTATTCGTCATCACGGTGATCGTGTGCCTGGCCGCCAGCACGCTTGGCATCCGGTTGGCGCTGAAGGTTGACCCTGCCGAAGCGTTGGCGGCGGGTTGACGCCATGGCGGAGACGGGCAAAGACGCGGTGGTGCGGGTCGAGCACGTGTCGAAGTCGTTTGGCAGCGGCGCGGCGCGCGTCAACGCGCTTCTCGACATCAATCTCGACGTCTATCCGGGCCAGGTGGTCGGGCTGATGGGCCCGAGCGGTTCGGGTAAGACTACTTTGCTCAACTGTATCGCCTGCATCATGACGCCGACCGGCGGCAGGCTGACGCTCGACGGCGAGACGGTCTACGACGGGCGCTGGCTGCGCGCCGATCTGCGCAAATTGAGACTGGAGAAAGTCGGCTTCATTTTCCAACAAGCCAATCTATTGCCGTTCCTCAACGCCACCGACAACGTCGCAGTCGTACTGCGGCTGGCCGGCTATGGCGCCAGAGAGGCGCTGACGCGGGCGGAAGAGCTGCTCGGCTACCTTGAAGTGGGGCACCGCAAGCACGCCATGCCGGCGCAATTGTCGGGCGGCGAGGCACAGCGCGTATCGATCGCACGCGCCTTGGCCAATCATCCGCGCATCATCCTGGCTGACGAGCCGACTGCACCGCTTGATTCCCAGCGCGGGCGCATCGTGATGGATCTGTTGCGCAGGGTTGCGGCGGATCAGCACGCCGCCATCATCGTGGTCACCCACGACGAGATGATTCTTGATCGCTTCGATCACATTTTTCAACTGCGCGATGGTCGGCTGGCGGCGGATGAGACGCCGTCGCCGGCCGCGCCGGCGATCGCGCGTCCAGGTTGGTCCGGATGATCTCGCCGAGCGCGGCGATCTGATAGGGCTTGCGCAGGATCGGCAGGCCCTGCGACGGCGCGGCAAGCGCCTTTGAATACCCGCTCGTCAGCACCACTGGCATCGCGGGATAGCGCTTGCGGATTTGTTCGGCGAGACCGATGCCGTCCATACCGCCCGGCAGGATAACGTCGGTGAGAACGAGGTCGATGGCCGCGTCGGCGCGCAGGAAGTTCAGCGCCGCGCGCGCGCTGTCGATCGCTTGCACGCGGTAATTCAACTGCTCGAGAAAATCGACAGTGACCGCTCTCACGTCCGGATTGTCCTCGACCACGAGTATGCGTTCGCCCTGGCCATGTATCTGGCCGGACGGTTCCGCGGGCTTCGGGGCGATGGGCGCTTGGCTGCGCGGCAGATAAAGGGTGACGCGGGTGCCGGCGCCGACTTCGCTCTCGACCACTGTGGCGCCGCCCGATTGCCGGGAAAAGCCGTAGACCTGCGACAGGCCGAGGCCGGTACCCTTGCCGGCGGCCTTGGTGGTGAAGAAAGGCTCGAACAGCTTGGGCAAGGCGTCGGCAGGAATGCCGACGCCATTATCGGTGACCGTCAAGGCCACGAACTCGCCCTTGAGGTGCTCCGCAGTTTCCTCGCCGCGCAGGATGGCATTGGCAACGCTGACCGCGATGCGGCCGCCTTTGGGCAGGGCATCGCGCGCATTGACCACGAGATTGACGAGCGCCAGCTCGAACTCGGCGATGTCGATGGCGATCGGCCAGACGCCATCGGGCAGGTCCATGCGCAGTTCGATATTGCCGCGCGCGGAGCTGGCCAGAATGTCGCCGGTGGCGCGGATCGTGTCGGCGGGGTCGACGGTGCGCGGATTGAGCGGCTGGCGGCGCGCGAAGGTGAGCAGTTGCCGGGTCAGGGCTTCCCCGCGCGAGCTGGCCGCGAGAATGCCGTCGACCGCGCGCACGTCCTTGGGATCGGTCAGCCGCCGCGCCAGCTTCTGCGCGTTGCCGGACACGATCATCAGCAGATTGTTGAAGTCGTGCGCGACGCCCCCGGTCATCTCGCCGAGGGCTTCCATCTTCTGCGCTTGCGCGAGCTGCGCCTGCGCACGCTCGAGCGCCTGCTGCGCGTTGCGCCGCTCGGTGATGTCGCGGGTGATCTTGGCGAAGCCAAGCAACTTTCCGGCCGGATCGCGGATGGCGTCGATCACCACGTTGGCCCAGAACAGGGAGCCATCCTTGCGCACGCGCCAGGCCTCCGCCTCGAAGCGCCCGGCTTCGGTGGCGATCCGCACGGAGCGGTCGGGCAGGCCGCTCTTGCGGTCGTCCTCGGTGTAGAATTGCGAGAAATGACGCCCGATGATCTCGTCGGCGGTGTAGCCCTTGATGTGCTCGGCGCCGACGTTCCAACTGGTGATGATGCCGTTGGGATCGAGCATGATGAGCGCGTAATCGGTGACGCCGGCGACCAAAATCCTGAATTGGTGCTCGCTTTCACGCAACGCTTGCGCTGCCTGCTTTTCGGCGGTGACGTGCCGGCCGGCGACATAGATGAGGCCGTTGTCAGCCGTCATCGTCCAGGTCAGCCAGCGCCAGGATCCGTCGCGGTGGCGAAAACGATTTTCCATCCGCACGGTGGGCACGCCCTGCGCGAGGCGTGCGCGGCCGGCTTCGGCAGCCGGCGCGTCGTCGGGATGGCGCAGCGCGCTCACGTGCATGCGCTTGATCTCTTCCTCGCTCCAGCCGAGGAGATGGGTCCAGGCCGGGTTGATGCTGGTGAAATAGCCTTCGAAAGTGGAGACGCCGAGTAGGTCTTCCGACACCTGCCAGATGCGATCACGCTCGCGAGTGCGTTGCTCCACCTGCTGCTCGAGTGTTTCAGTCAGCACGCGCAGCATGCGCTCGTTCTGGACGCGCCTCGTCGTCTCGTAGCTGGTGATGAGAATGCCACCGACGCCGCTCGCCGCGGTCGGATCGGGGATCGGGCTGTAGCAGATTGTGAAGTTGCACGCTTCCGGCACGCCGTAGCGCCACAAACTCCATGGGTGATCTTCTTCGAAGAAGCCGCCGCGCTCACCCCGCAGCATGGCATGGCATATGGGCCCGAGCGTTTGGTAGATCTCCGGCCAGGTATCTTGCAACGACTGGCCGAGCGCCTGCGGGTGCCTGTTGCCGATGAGGGCGGCACAGGCATCGTTGTAGATCATGATGAGTTCAGGTCCCCAGCGCACCGCCATGGGGAAGCCGCAGGACAGGATCAGGTCGACGCTCAGGCGCAGGCCGGGCGGCCATGTAGGGCGCGGGCCCAAGGGCGTCGCGGCCCAATCGAAATCGCGCACACGCGCGGCCATACCGCCCGCGCGCGCGGCGGCGTCAAGCGGCGTGGCAGCCCTTGGATCCATACCGGCGCAACCCCCGGAGAATCCGGACTAACGCCTAAGCCGGTAATTGGTTCCGGGGTAGCCAGAAAGTTGTTAACCGGGCCGACTGCGCCCGCCCCCCGGGAAGGGGGCGGGGGTGGGAGGGGCGTGAGGCCCTCGGGTTCTATTGGCGGATAAAGGTCCCGGCGCGCAGCTCGCCGACCGCCTGCTGCAACTCGGCGTCCGTGTTCATCACGATGGGGCCGTACCAAGCGATCGGCTCCTTGATCGGCTTGCCCGACACCAGCAAGAAACGGATGCCGTTGTCGCCGGCCTGGACGGTGATCTCGTCGCCGGAATCGAACAGCACCAGCGAACGATCGCCGACAGGCTCACGAAACAAGATTTCTTCGCCGCCGACCTGCTTTTCGGTCAGGACGCCGAACGGCTTGGAGGCGTAGGCGAACTTGCCGTCGCCTTCGAACACGTAGGCAAAGGCGTGACGCTCGACTTCGACCTTGAGCGTCTTGCGCTGGCCTGCCGGCACGAACACGTCGAGATAGCGCGGGTCGGCGGCGACGCCGTCGACCGGGCCGCGCTTGCCCCAGAAATCGCCGCAGACGACGCGCACGCGCGTGCCGTCGTCGTCGACGATCTCCGGAATGGCGGCGGCCTCGACGTCCTGGTAGCGCGGCGCGGTCATCTTCAGCGACGAGGGCAGATTGGCCCAGAGCTGAAAGCCGTGCATGCGCCCTTGCGCGTCACCTTGGGGCATTTCCTGGTGCATGATGCCGCGGCCGGCGGTCATCCACTGCACGTCGCCGGCGGCAAGCGAGCCGCGGTTGCCCAAACTATCCCCGTGGTCGACGGTGCCCGCGAGCACGTAGGTGATGGTCTCGATACCGCGGTGCGGGTGCCAGGGGAAGCCGGCGAGGTAATCGGCCGGGCGCTCGTTGCGGAAGTCGTCGAGCAGCAGGAACGGATCGGTCTCGGCGGTGTCGCCGAAGCCGAAGGCGCGGCGCAGCTTGACGCCGGCCCCTTCCAGGGTCGGCTTCGACTGCACCACGCTTCTGACGGGTCGTAAGGACATGACAGAAGCCTTTCTCTCTCGTTATGCGGCCTTCTCGTTATGCGGCCTTCTCGGCGCGGCGCTCGAAGCGCGCGGCAAAGGCGGCGAAGTTATCCACGAAGGTCTTGAGGAACGTGCGCACGCTCTCGTCGCTCACGGTCCCGTCGGCGCCGATCAGCTCGGGCTTGAACTGGATATAGTGCTCGCCGCCCAGGACGTGCATGGACGAGATGCTGCTGAGCACCGCGCGCAGATGGCTCTGCGCGATCGCGGTCGAGACGGCGCCGCCCGAAGCGCCGATGACGGCCGCCGGCTTGCCCGGCCAGGACGACTTGCCCCAGGGCCGCGAACCCCAGTCGATGGCGTTCTTCAGGAGCGCCGGGATGGAGCGGTTGTGCTCGGGGGTGACGAACAGCACGGCGTCGGCAGCCTCGATCTCGCCCTTGAAGCGGGCGACATTGGCCGGCACCGGGTTCTCGTCATCCTGATTATAGATGGGCAGGTCGTCGATTTTGACGAAATGGGCCTCGAAGGCGCCCGCGCCGAGTTGCGTAAGTGCCTGAGCCAGCTTGCGATTGATGGATTCGCGCCGATTGGAGCCGACGACGACAGCGAGCTTGAGCTTGGCCATGGGAACCTCTATTTATTGAGTTACGGTTTGATACCGAGGCTAGATAGATGACTCAGCAAAACACGCAAGAAGGCACATCTGCGATACCGGGTAACCTGCATGAGCCCTCGGACTGCCGGGCCATCAGCCAAGTGCTCTCGCGCGTCGGCGACAAGTGGACGGTGCTGGTGGTGTCGGCGCTCGGCAGCGGGCCCAAGCGCTTCAACGAACTGCGCAAGGCGCTCGGCTCGATCTCGCAGCGCATGCTGACGCTGACCCTGCGCGGGCTCGAGCGCGACGGGCTCGTCACGCGCACGGTGTTTCCGACCATCCCGCCGCGCGTCGATTACGAGTTGACCGATCTCGGCCGTTCGCTGCTCGAGCCGGTCAACGGCCTGAGCGATTGGGCGCGGGCGAACCGTGTCGCCATGGAAGCGGCGCGCAAGCGCTTCGACGTCGCCAACGGCACGGCGGCGGCCTGAAGGCGTAAAGGCGCGAGGTCTTATTGGCCCGCGTTCTTATTGGCCCGCGTTCTTGCGCGCCCACGATCACGCGCGCCCGATATCTTGCGCGTGTAAACCGCGACAATTCAAAGCCTATGCTTATCGGCCGGTAAACGGCCACCGGCGTGAAGCCGTGCC
This sequence comes from uncultured Pseudomonadota bacterium, assembly GCA_963773225.1. Taxonomy (GTDB): domain Bacteria; phylum Pseudomonadota; class Alphaproteobacteria; order Rhizobiales; family Xanthobacteraceae; genus Pseudolabrys. The sequence goes on along the minus strand of CAVZAO010000007.1, from coordinate 467,824 downwards.
GCCGGATGCACCGTATTCACCGACGTTTTTGCAACGCGCGCCCGTTGGGCGCGACGCGACGGTGGCGCGGTATGCATACCGGCGGTTGCGAACTTCTACCTGCCACACGGCCATTTTTTGTACGCGCCGCGGTCATTTTCTGCTCAAATTTGACCTGGAGAAGTAGCACGCCGAATGGTTGTCGTTTGACGTCCGGATGCCGTCGCAAGACGCGCCTTGAACCGGACCCGCGCCGTCGGTTCATGCAGCGGGGACTTCGCGTTTCGGGGAATGATGGCGTGCCGCGGTATTTCTTTCATTTTTCCGATGGACAACGCGACTTCAGCGATGGGGTCGGGCACGACTGCCAAGGCCTGGCGGCGGCGCGCCAGCACGCCGTGACGCAGGTGCGCGAGCTCAAGGCCGCGATGTGCGATCCCCACATTCAGGATCTCTCGGGCTGGACCATGACGGTGGCCGACCGCAACGGCCGCTCGGTGTTCGAGATCGGCTTCGACTTGAAGCCGCCGCGCCGCGCGCGCGGGGCGGGGTGAGAGGACCGCCGGCGCCCTTCAGCCGTACGATTTTTTTCGGCCGGCAGCCTTCAGCAAAGCGAATTATTTCCACTGGCGCCGCGGCGCGCATGCGGCCGATATCGTCTAACCGGTTTATCGGGCGAGGGAACGCGGCTTCGCGGCGAGGGCGAAAACTTCTTCAAAAAAATCCTAGGACTGTATTGACAGCGTGACGCTGCTCGGGTATGAATCCCTCACGCTGCACAATTGCGATCGCGGCTTAAACGCGCTGGCCCTCCGCCGGCGCGTTTTGCGTTTCGCAACGTTCTGTCTTGGGTGAGATCATGGCGGGTCACAAAATCGAAATTCCGGACGAACGGGTGGCGGAGGGCAAACGGCTCTACGAACGCACGCTGACGCCCATGCGCGACATCGCCGCCCATATGGGCATCTGCCGCCGGACGCTTGAAAACCGCGTGCGGGAATGGGGCTGGCAACGCCGGCGCATCCCGACATTGCCGATCGATCTGCACCACGCGGCGCGCGGCGCGGTGGTTGCCGCCATGACGAGCGACGCGCCGCCGGGCGAGGGCGTCGAGCTCCTGCCGATGTCCGACGCACGACGGGCTGCGCTCGCGGCGCGCATCCAGAACGCGGTCGAGTCCACCATGGAGGCCGTCGATCGGGTGCTCGAGAAAATCGCTCCAGCCGACGGCGCCGAAGCCGAACGCGACGGCCGCACGCTCGCCCGTGTGTCCCGCACGCTACGTGAATTGACCGCGGTCACGCGACCGCCTGAAGCAAGTCCGCCCCATGAAACCGACAACGACCCCGTACCCGGCGACATTGACGAGTTTCGTCTCGAACTTACGCGACGCATTCGGAGATTTGTCGAAGCTGAACGAGACGAAGAAGGCCCGGTTCATGGCGGGCCTGACGCCGGCGTGGATTGAGACGGCACGAGCCGACTTCGCAACCTTCGCAAACGACTATCAACTTCCGCCCGCACGCGCCAACAGCGGCGAAGACTGGACCACCTGGTTGATCCTGGGCGGACGCGGCGCCGGCAAGAAGCGCGCCGGCGCCGAATGGGTGCGCCGCCTGGCGCTCAGCGATCCGAAAGCGCGCATCGCGCTCATCGGCGAGGGCGAGCACGAGACGCGCGAGGTGATGGTGGAGGGCGTGTCCGGCGTGCTCGCCGTGCACCGGAATGACGAGCGGCCGGAATGGCTGGCGACGCGGCGGCTGCGCTGGAAGAACGGCGCGGTGGCGCAGATCTTTTCGGCGGAAGATCCGGAGAGCTTACGCGGTCCGCAGTTTTCCGCCGCCTGGCTCGACGAACTCGCCAAGTGGCGTCACGTGCTGGGCCTCGGCACCACCGGCCCGCTATCCGGTCAGGTCGCGCAGTGGGCGACGGTCGTGCTTACCAGCTATTTCGACGGCCGCAGCCTGGAGAAGGTGGCCCGCATCCTCGGGCGCAAATAGGCCGTCGGGTCGGCAGGCCGGCTTGGCAGGGCCGTGCGGTGCGGCCAAACTCCCCGCGATTCTCGTGGAGATTTTGCCTGATGGACGTGTTCGAGGCCGTTGCTTCCCGCTATTCCTGCCGCGCCTTTCTGTCGACGCCGGTGCCGGAGGCGACCGTGCGCGACATCGTCGAGCGCGCGGCGCGGGCGCCGTCGGCCGGCAACATGCAGCCGTGGCGTATCTACGCCGTTGCCGGCAAACGGCTTGCGGCGCTCAAGGCCGGGCTCGCCGCGCGCACGGACGAATTGCCGAAAGGCGAGGGCGGCGACTACCGCATCTATCCCGATCCGATGGAAGAGCCCTATCGCACCCGCCGCTTCGAGGTGGGCGAGTTGCTCTACAAGTCCATCGACGTGCCGCGCGCCGATAAGCCGGCGCGTTACCGGCAATACGCCCGCAATTTCGAGTTCTTCGGCGCGCCGGTCGGGCTGTTCTTCGCGCTGAGAAAAGACTTCGGCGTGGCGCAATGGGCCGACATCGGCGGCGTTCTGCAGACCGTCACGCTGCTGGCCCGCGGCCACGGCCTCCACACCTGCCCGCAACAGGCGTGGGTGTCTTTCCACCGCACCGTGCGATCCTTCCTCGATCTGCCCCCCGATTTCATGATTTACTCCGGCATGGCGCTCGGCTTTGGCGACGAGAGCGCGCCGATCAACAACTGGCGCGCGCCGCGTGCGCCGCTCGAGACCTACGCGTCGTTCGAGGGATTTGAAAGCTAGCGGAAACAGATGGTTAGCCGCTTTCGTTCAGGCCCCATTCAGCGGACCCGCCTTAAGACAGCCCCATGTCGGTTTCTCGCTCCCCTTTCAGCCCATTTCGCGGCCTCGTTATTGCCCTCATTTTGCTCGGCTTTTCGGCCATCCACGCGGCGCCGGCGGCTGCCGCCGGCCATCCGCGCCGTGCCTGCCTGACCAAGGCGGAGCAGCGGGCGGCGGTCGCAAGCCACCGGGCGATTTCACTCGGCCGGGCGATCGATTCGGCGCGCCGCCACGGTCATCATGGCGAGGCGTTGCGGGCCCGCCTCTGCCATCGGGGCGAGCGGCTCGTCTATGTACTGACTCTGCTGCCGCGCAATGGCAAAGTGCGGCGCGTGACCGTTGACGCCGCCGATGGCCGTGTTGTCAGCGGGCGCTGACCGGAGCCGACACTAGTGCGCCTGCTCGTCGTCGAGGACGATCCCGATCTCAATCGCCAGCTCACGACCGCGTTGACCGACGCCGGTTACGTGGTGGACCGCGCCTTCGACGGGGAGGAAGGCCAGTATCTCGGCGAGGCGGAGCCTTACGACGCGGTCATCCTCGATATCGGGTTGCCCAAGATGGACGGCATTTCGGTGCTGGAGGCTTGGCGGCGCGCCGGCCGCGCCATGCCGGTGCTGATGCTGACGGCGCGCGACCGTTGGAGCGACAAGGTGCAGGGCTTCGACGCCGGCGCCGACGATTACGTCGCCAAGCCTTTCCACATGGAGGAGGTGCTGGCCCGGGTGCGCGCGCTGCTGCGCCGCTCCGCCGGTCACGCCATGAGCGAGTTCACCTGTGGTCCGGTGCGCCTCGACACCCGCACCGGGCGCGTGTCGGTCGACGGCAACCCGGTCAAGCTCACCAGCCACGAATACCGGCTGCTCGCCTATCTGATGCACCACGCCGGCCGCGTGGTGTCGCGCACCGAGCTTGTGGAGCATCTCTACGACCAGGATTTCGACCGCGATTCCAACACCATCGAGGTGTTCGTCGGCCGTATCCGCAGGAAGCTCGGCGTCGACATCATCCAGACCGTGCGCGGTCTCGGGTATCTCCTCAGCCCGCCCGATGCGCGCTAACTCGCTCGCGCTGCGCCTGTTCCTCTCCGCCACCGCCTGGGCGGTCATCATCCTGTTCATCACCGGCATCGTGCTGTCGTCGCTCTACCGCCACGCGGTGGAGCGCTCCTTCGACCGCCGGCTCAACGTCTACCTGCGGACAATCGTCGCCGATCTCGCCGCGCCCGAGGAAGCCGGCGGCGCCTTCCCGCAATCGATCGGCGAGCCGCTGTTCGAACTGCCGCTGTCGGGCTGGTACTGGCAGGTGACGCGGCTCGATCCCGGCAAGCATGAGGTGCGCGCGTCCCGCTCGCTGTGGGACAGCGGCCTGCCGCATCTGCAGGACGAAGGCGTCACGCCCGGCCCCGACGGCTCGCGCGAGGGCTACGTCGTCGGGCCCGAGCACCAGAGCCTGCGCCAGGTCGAACGCGACATCGACCTCGGCAATGAAGGCCACTACCTGGTTGCGGTCGCCGGCGACGCCGCAGAGATCGACAGCGAGATCGACCAGTTCGATCAGGCGCTGGCGATCACCTTCGTGCTGCTGGCGGCGGTGCTGCTGCTCACCACCATGTTCCAGGTGCGTTTCGGCCTGGCGCCGCTCAAGCGCATTACCGACAGTCTGGCCGCCATTCGCGCGGGGCGAAGCGAACGGCTCTCCGGCACGTTCCCCGAGGAGATCGCGCCGCTGGCGCGCGAGACCAACGCGCTGATCGACGCCAACCGCGAGATCGTCGAACGCGCGCGCACGCACGTCGGCAACCTCGCGCACGCGCTGAAGACGCCACTCTCGGTGATGGTCAACGAAGCTTCGGCGCGCACCACCGATCCGCTCTCCGGCAAGGTGCTGGAACAGGCCGCCATCATCCGCGATCAGGTTGCGCGTCATCTCGAGCGCGCGCGCATTGCGGCGCGGCACAGCGTGGTCGGCACAATAACCGACGTGACGCCGGTGGTGACGGCGCTGGTGCGCACCATGGAGAAGATCCATCGCGACCGCGGGCTGGCCGTGGACGCGCGCGTCGACGAGGGTGCGCGCTTTCGCGGCGAGCGGCCCGACCTCGAGGAGATGATCGGCAATCTTGTGGACAACGCCTGCAAGTGGGCGAGCTCGCGCGTCTCCATCGAAGTCGTGCGCGCGCCGGGGACGGCCGAGAATAGCGCGGAGACGTTGCGCATCACCGTCGATGACGACGGGCCCGGACTCACGGCAGCCGAGCGCGAGCGGGCCGCCAAGCGGGGCTTGCGGCTCGACGAGAGCAAGCCGGGCTCGGGCCTGGGGCTCTCCATCGTGACCGATCTCGCCGCGCTCTACGGGGGTGGGTTGAAGCTCGGTGCCGCGCCGCTCGGCGGCTTACGCGCGGAACTCGTGCTGCCGGCAGGATGAGAGCGTTGTGGAAATCCGGGCGACGGTTTCCTGGTGTTCCTCTCGCCGGACTTTTGCCCTATTCGTCCCGTCCCCTAATCGGTATTGTTCGCCAGCGACGGATTCTCTCGATTCCACGCCAATTTGCCCGGGGGTCGTAATGTCAGCCTTCAAGTTTGCCACTCTCGCCGCCATCGGTTTCCTGCTGGTCGGTTGCGCCGGCTCGCCCGATGGCAGCGGCCCGGGCCCGAGAGAAAACACCGGCACCTTGCTCGGCGCTGGCACCGGTGCGCTGCTGGGCGCGGCGGTGGCGGGCGGCGGCACTGGCAGCCGGCTGGCGGGCGCTGCGGTCGGCGGTTTGGTCGGCGGCCTGATCGGCAACCGTATCGGCGCCTCGCTCGACGAGCAGGACCGCCGGCGGGCCTATGCAGCCGAGGAAGATGCGCTGGAACACGGGCGTTCGGGCGTCGCTACCTCGTGGCGCAATCCCGACAGCGGCCATTATGGCGCGGTCGTCCCGGGGCCGGCCTATGTGGACAACGGCCAACACTGCCGCTCCTACACGCACACGATCTATATCGGCGGGCAGCCGCAGACCGCCCGCGGCGTGGCCTGCCGTAATCCCGACGGAACCTGGACCGCGCAGAGCTGACGCGTGCCGCCAGGCGGCCTGCCGGCCAAACATCCTTAAAGCGTTCTTAACGGCCGGCGCGCTATCAAGGGACCTCATGCTCTAGCAGGGGCCCTTGAAAGCGGGATTGGACCGGCGATGGCAAACGCCGAGACGATCGAACGGTTGCGGCAGTATCTCGCGGCGCTCTCGCCCGAGGCCCGGACGCTGTTGATCGGCGAACTGGAACGTGCGGTGCTGCGCGGCGACGAGGACAACGGTGCCGAGCTCGTGCTCGCGCAGTTGCGCCGCATCGCGCGCGACGAGCGCGACGGGATGGCGCGCATCAGCAACGCTGCCCGCCTGTTCTTCCGGCCGCTCGAACCTTTCCTGGTCTCCGATCGCGAACGCGAGCATCCCGGCCGCATCGCGCGCTCGTCGGTCGAAGCGCTATGGACGTGGCTGCGGCGCGACCTGTTGCGCGAAGACGCCAAGGTCACGATCGAGGAGGTCGGCGACGCGCTGATCGCCGGCGACGACGCCAAAGCGGGGGAGAGAATCCGCGGCTTCCAGGACCGCGTGGTGGAGGCGCTCGTCCGGACCCTTGCGGTCACCTTCGCCGACGAGCGGCAACGCCGGCGCGTGCTGGCGCAGATTGGCACCAAGCATGCGGCCGAGGAAGTGCGCACCCTGTGCTGCGTGCTCAAGGGCCGCGACGCGCTCGCCAAACTCGCCGACGCGCTGCCGCTGCGCATCAACAATCTTTCCGATGGTCAGCTCAACGACGCCAAGACGCTCGTCGACAGCACGGCGAAAAAAGACCCCGATCTCTTCACCTGCGCGCTGCTGATGGTGATGAGCCGGCTGAGCGCACCCTGGCAACTCATCCGGTTAGCGACGCGCGCGGCGGTGGGCGAAGGGGCCTCCCGCATCGCCGAGACTCCCTACGCGCTCGCGGTCACGATCGTGCTGCTCGACGTCGAACGGCAGGTCGAGGAGCTGCGCGCCGATCTGCGCGACGGCCGCGGGGTGGCGATCGCCGCGCTACTCAAATCGATCCATGATAGCGTGCGGGGCTTGCGGACCGAGCTCGATCCGCCGTCGGGCAGTGAGTGGGCGCGCGCCATTGCCCGCCAGCGCGCGCAGATCGCCGATACGCTGCGCTTCGAGATCGACAACGTTCCGGGCCGGGTGCGGCGCATGTTGCGCGTGCGCAAGGCGGACGAGATCCGGCCCCACGCGACGCTCGAGCCCGACGAGGTGGCCGATACCGAGGCGATGCTCAATTTCATCGCGGTCGGCCGACAGTTTGCCGGCGAGCTCGCCATCAATGAGGTTACGCGCCGCACCGTATCGGCGCTCGAGGACCTCCTGCAACGCGGCACCCGGGCGCTCGCGGAGAGCCTGCGCCATGCCGGGCCGGAAGACCGCGACTTCCGCCAGTCCCAGCTCGATGCGGCGGTCCGCTTCTGCGCCCAGGTGCTGGAGCCCCACCTTGCCGGCGAGCTGCGCGAGGTGGCAGACGCCGCCCGCATGTCGACGGCGCCCGAGCCGCCGAAACGGAAGGCCGCCCGGGCCTAAATACGGGAATTCCCTCCTTTTTCGGCGTCATTACCCGCTATTTGATCTTGCGCATTGCCGCCACGATTACACGTGATGTATGCCCTCACGTGTGGCCCCCTGGGGCCGAACGGCAAGCCAGGTAACGCTATCCGATGATCCTGTGGTTCGTGTTCGCGCTGATGACCGCGGCAGCGGTTTTCGCGGTGCTATGGCCGCTATCCCAGCGTGGCGCGCACGCACAAGGGGGCAGCGACCTCGCCGTTTATCGCGATCAACTCGACGAACTCGCGCGCGACCGCGCCGCCGGCCTGATCGGCGAATCGGAAGCCGAGGCCGCCAAAGTCGAAGTGTCGCGCCGGCTCATTGCCGCGGCCGACAGCAAACCGGCGGCCGAGAAGGCCGATGCGGCACCGGAAGTCCGCGACCGATCGTCGCTCTGGCGCCGGCGCATTACCGCCGTTGCCGCGCTGCTGCTAGTGCCGGCTGGCGCCGCCGCGCTCTATCTCCAACTCGGCTCGCCGCAATTGCCGGGCGAGCCGCTTGCCACACGCCTCAAGGCGATCCACGAAAACAGCCCGATTGCCAAGCTGGTGGCGCAGGTGGAAACGCACCTCGCCAAGAATCCGAACGATGTGCGTGGCTACGAAGTTCTGGCGCCGGTCTATCTGCGGCTTGGGCGCTTTACGGATGCCGTGCGCGCGCGCCGCAAGGTCATCGCGCTCGCCGGCGATAACGCCACCCGCGAGGCCGATCTCGGTGAGGCGCTGGTGGCCGCGGCCAACGGTGTCGTGACCGACGACGCCAAACACGCCTTCGAGAAGGCTCTCAAGCTCGATCCGACGGAACTGAAGGCGCAGTTCTTCACCGGCGTCATGGCGCAACAGGACGGTGATGTCGACAAAGCCGCCGATGTCTGGCGCGGCATGCTGGCGAAAGCGCCGGCCGATGCGCCCTGGGCACCGGCCGTGCGACAGGCGCTCGCGCGCATCGGCAAGCCGGTCCCGGCACCTGCTGCGACTGCCGCCGCCGGCAAGTCGGCCGGACCAACCGCGGCGGAGATTGCCGGAGCGTCGAACCTGAGCCCCAATGACCGCTCCGCCATGATCCGCGGCATGGTGCAGCGGCTCGCCGACCGCCTCAAGCAGAACGGCGACGACGTCGCGGGCTGGGTCCAGCTGGTGCGCTCTTATCGCGTGCTCGGCGACACGCAGAAGGCGCAGGCGGCGGCGGCCGACGCCGAAGCCGCACTCAAGGATAAGCCCGACAAGCTGCGCGCCTTCAAGGAAGCCAACGCGGGCGGCCCGGCGGCGCCGCCGCAGGCCGCGCCGCCGGCTTCGGCCTCCGCCGCGCCCGGGCCGAGCGCCTCCGACGTTGCCGCCGCCAGCAAGATGAGCGCGGCCGACCGCAGCGCCATGATCCACGGCATGGTCGCGCGGCTCGCGGATCAACTGAAGCAGAACGGTAGCGACGTGGCGGGATGGCAGCGGCTCTTGCGTGCCTATATGGTACTGGGAGAGCGCGACAAGGCGGTGGCGGCGGCCACCGACGCGCGCAAGGCGCTGGCGGGCGACCCGGCCAAGCTTCGGCAACTTGATGACATGATCAAGGGCCTGGGGCTTGAGAGTTGAGCAGGGACGGAAAGCAATGACCCGCAAGCAGCGACGTCTCGTTCTCATTGGCGGCAGCGGTGTGGTGCTGGCGGTTGCGGTCGGCCTGGTGCTCAGCGCCATGAGCGGCTCGATTGTGTTCTTCCGCTCGCCGAGCGACATCGCCCGCGAGCACTTGGCGCCGGGCACGCGCGTGCGCATCGGCGGCCTGGTCGAGAAGGGCAGCGTCCAGCGCAGCGGCGACCTCAAGATCAGCTTCAAGGTGACCGACGGCAGCCACGCGGTGGCGGTGCGTTATCAGGGGCTGGTGCCGGATCTGTTCCGCGAAGGGCAGGGCGTCGTCGCCGAAGGCAAGATCGAACCCGGCAACACGCTCGTTGCCGACACCGTGCTCGCCAAGCATGACGAGCGCTACATGCCGCGCGAGGTGGTCGAAGCCTTGAAGAAGTCCGGCCACTGGAAAGAGGGCGAAATGACCGCCAATGGCGCGACGGTGAGCGCCACGATGGGCGCCGCCAAGGGAGCCGCGCAATGATCCCCGAACTCGGTCATTACGCGCTGGTGCTGGCGCTGGCGCTCGGCCTCATCCAGGCGGTGGTGCCGGTGATCGGAGCGCGCACCAACGACACCACGCTGATGCGGCTCGCCAACTCCACCGCGCTGATGCAGTTCTTCTTCGTCGCGCTCTCGTTCGCGGCTCTGGTGACGTGCTTCGTCACCTCGGATTTCTCGGTGCGCGTCGTTTACGAGAATTCCCATTCGCTGATGCCGCTGGTCTACAAATTCACCAGCGTGTGGGGAAACCACGAAGGCTCCATGCTCTTGTGGGTGCTCATCCTGTCGTTCTTCGGCGCGCTGGTAGCCGTCTTCGGCACCAACCTGCCGCTCAGCCTGAAAGCGCTGGTGTTGGCGGTGCAGTCGTGGGTGGCGAGCGCCTTCTATCTTTTTATCCTGCTCACCTCCAATCCGTTCATGCGCCTGTTTCCGGCGCCGTTCGAGGGGCAGAGCCTCAATCCGGTGCTGCAGGATCCCGGCCTCGCCGTGCACCCGCCGATGCTTTATCTCGGCTATGTCGGCTTCTCGATCGCGTTTTCCTTCGCCATCGCCGCGCTGATCGACGGCCGCATCGACGCTGCCTGGGCGCGCTGGGTCAGGCCGTGGACGCTGGCCGCCTGGATGTTCCTGACGCTCGGCATCGCCATGGGCTCGTACTGGGCCTATTACGAGCTCGGCTGGGGCGGCTTCTGGTTTTGGGATCCGGTGGAGAACGCCTCGCTGATGCCCTGGCTCGCCGGCACGGCCTTGCTGCATTCCGCGGTGGTGATGGAAAAGCGCAACGCGCTCAAGGTCTGGACCATCCTGCTCGCCATCCTAACTTTCTCGCTGTCGCTGGTCGGCACCTTCCTGGTGCGCTCGGGCGTGCTCACCTCGGTGCACGCCTTCGCGGTCGATCCGCGCCGCGGCATCTTCATCCTCGCCATTCTGGTGGTGTTCATCGGCGGCGCGCTCTCGCTGTTCGCCTGGCGGGCGCCGCTCCTGAAGCAGGGCGGGCTGTTCGCGCCGATTTCGCGTGAAGGCTCGCTGGTGCTCAACAATCTGTTCCTCACCACCGCCTGCCTGACGGTCGTGGTCGGCACGCTCTACCCGCTGGCGCTGGAGGCGCTGACCGGGGCGAAGATCTCGGTCGGTCCGCCATACTTCAATCTCACCTTCGCGCCGCTGTTCGTGCCGTTGATGTTTGCCATGCCGTTCGGGCCGCTGCTCGCGTGGAAGCGTGGCGATCTGTTGGGCGCGACGCAGCGGCTGATGGTCGCCTTCGGCATCGCGCTGGTGGCGGTCGCGGTCGGCTTTGCCATCGCCAGCGGCCGCTCGGTGCTGGCGCCGTTCGGAATCGGGCTGGCCTTCTTCGTGATCGTCGGCGCGCTGACCGATCTCGTCGAGCGCACCGGGCTGTTCCGCGCCCCGCTGGCGACGGTGCGGGCGCGCGCCAAGGGGCTGCCGCGCTCGAGCTGGGGCACGGCGGTCGCCCATTGCGGACTGGCCATGACGCTGCTCGGCATCGTCTGCGTGACCAACTGGGAGGCCGCGCGCATCGTCGCGGTGAAGCCGGGGCAGACCGTCTCGCTCGCCGGCTACGACTTCACCTTCGACGGGTTGAGGAACGAGACCGGCCCGAATTACACAGCCCTTGCCGCCCGCTTCACCGTGCGCGAGGGCGGCGTGCCGATCGGCGTGATGGAATCGGCGCGCCGCGATTTCGGAGCGCGCTCCATGACGACCACCGAATCGGCGCTGATGACGCGGGGCCTGAGCCAGCTTTACGTGTCGCTCGGCGATAGCGAGGCCGGCGGCGCCGTCGGGGTGCGCATCTATTACAAGCCGATGGTGCTGCTGATCTGGATGGGTGCCGTCGTGATGATGATGGGCGGCGCGCTCTCGCTGTCCGACCGGCGGTTGCGGGTGGGGGCGCCCCGACCGGCGAAGAAGGCGGCCAAATCGTCGCTGCAACCCGCGGAGTGAGGATCGCCGTGCGCCGCTTCGCCCTGATCGCCTTCCTGCTCACGCTTCTGATTCCGAGCGCCGCGCTGGCGGTTCGCCCGGACGAGATGCTGAAGAATCCGGCGCAGGAAGCGCGCGCCGAGCACCTGTCCGGCGAACTGCGCTGCATGGTGTGCCAGAACGAATTGATCGAGGAATCGAATGCGCCGCTGGCGCACGACCTGCGCGTCCTGGTGCGACAGAAGATCACGGAAGGCGATACCGACAAGCAGATCCTCGACTTTCTGGTCGCTCGTTACGGCGAGTTCGTGCTGCTGCGTCCGCGCTTCGAATGGCACACCCTGTTGTTATGGGGGCTGCCGCCGGCGGCGTTGTTCGCCGGCATGGTCGGTATTTTCTTCGCCACCCGGAAGCGCAGATCGGGCGGCGTGGAACCTCGCGCGCTGAGCGCGGAGGAAGAAAAGCGGGTGGCCAGTTTGATGGAACCGCCGGCCCGCTGATCCGCACATAAGTCTCTGAATTTCAAACGAAAAATCTCAGTCTCACCTTACAAAAGTTTAATCCTCCCGACAGGACGCTGTAAGGCGCTCTGAGACATCGTGACGTTCAACAACAGCGCACGCGTGCGCGTTCTCGAACTCCGATGGAGCTTCCCCTTTGACGAACACGAGCGACAATTCCGCTCCTGTGACGGCCAAGAGGCAGCGTGTGCTCTCGGCCCGCCGTATCGCCCTTCTCGGCACCAGCGTTGCCGGTCTCGCCGCCGCGGCTCTCGTTCTCGGCCCAGGCCTGAATGTCACGCACGGCTACACCGCCGCCTATGCGCAGAACCTGAGCGAGCAAGCGCACACGATGCGGGCGCCGGTCGGCTTCGCTGACATCGTCGCCAAGGTGAAGCCCGCGGTGATTTCCGTTCGCGTCAAATTGGACGGCGATGCCGGCACCGACGGCCTCAGCGAGAACGACAAGATTCCGCCGGGCTTGCGCGAGTTCTTCCGCCGTTTCGGCATGCAGGGCTTCCCGGACCACACACCCAAGAGCCACGGCCATGACGTGATCCTCGGCCAGGGCTCCGGCTTCTTCATTTCCGCCGACGGCTACGCGGTCACCAATAATCACGTGGTGGAGAATGCCGAGAGCGTCGAGGTCAAGACCGACGACGGCAAGACCCACAAAGCCAAAGTGATCGGCACCGATCCGCGCACCGACCTCGCATTAATCAAGGTGGACGGCAGCGGCTATCCCTTTGTGAAGCTCGCCGACAAGACGCCGCGCATCGGCGATTGGGTGCTGGCGGTCGGCAACCCATTCGGTCTCGGCGGCACCGTGACCGCCGGTATCGTCTCGGCGCGTGGGCGCGACATCAACGCAAGTCCCTACGACGACTTCATCCAGATCGACGCGCCGGTGAACAAGGGCAATTCAGGCGGTCCCGCGTTCGACGTCGAAGGCAACGTCATCGGGGTCAACACCGCGATCTACTCCCCTTCGGGCGGTTCAGTCGGCATCGCTTTCGCGATCCCGGCGGAAACCGTGAAGACCGTGATCAGCCAGTTGAAGGCGCACGGCATGGTCACGCGCGGTTGGATCGGCGTGCAGATCCAGCCCATCACCAAGGAAATAGCCGACAGCCTCGGGCTGAAGAAGGCGCAAGGTGCGCTGGTCGCGGAGCCGCAGGCGAACAGCCCGGCGGAGAAGGCCGGCATCAAGGCCGGTGACGCCATCATCACCGTCGACGGCAAGCCTGTGAAGGACGCCCGCGACCTCGCCAAGAAGATCGGCGCCATGGCGCCCGGCACTGAGGTGAAGCTCGGCATCGTGCGCAACAGCTCCGAGCGCACTGTTTCATTGACGCTCGGCACATTGCCGAAGCATCTCGAAGCGAACGCCGGCACGCCGCCGCAAAAGAGCAAGAAGGATAACGAGGGCAAGGTCGATCTCGGCAAACTGGGTCTCACGCTGGCGCCGGCCAAGAGAGTCGCCGGCGCGGGTGACGAGGGCGTGGTGGTGACCGACGTCGACTCCGGCGGTGTTGCCGCCGACCATGGTTTCTCCACCGGCGACGTAATCCTCGAAGTCGCCGGCAAGAGCGTTTCGACACCCGCGGAAGTGCGCAAGGAGATCGCCAGCGTGCGCTCCGATGGCAAGCACGCCGTGCTGATGCGGGTGAAGTCCGGTTCCAATACCCGCTTCGTGGCTCTGCCGATCCAGCAGGGCTGAGCGGGTTGAGTTTGGGGGCGTTTCACCGGCATCCGTCGCCCCCGCCGGTGGATCGACCTCAACGGGATGGGCTTCGGCCCGTCCCGCCTGAATACTGAGTTGAGTTTGGGAGCGTTTCACCGGCATCCGTCGCCCCCGTCGGTGGAGCGGTCTCAACGGGACGGGCTTCGGCCCGTCCCGCCTGAATACTGCGTTGAGTTTGGGAGCGTCTCACCGGCATCCGTCGCCCCCGTCGGTGGAACGGTCTCAACGGGACGGGCTTCGGCCCGTCCCGCCTGAATACTGCGTTGAGCTTGGGAGCGTCTCACCGGCATCCGTCGCCCCCGCTGGTGGAACGACCTCAACGGGACGGGCTTCGGCCCGTCCCGACCAAATACCGGAAGGCGGCTGGCCGCGCACATCGCGCGCCCCCTTGCCCGGCTGGAACTCCAACCCCGGCATCCGTCGCCCCCGCTGGGGTGGGGTCGTGAGGGGGTGGCGGTCTCCGCCACCCCCTCGCGTACGAATAGGGGGCCCTTGTCCACAAGGGGGCGTGCGGTGCGACCGGATTGAGCGCTGTCGGGGCCGCTTCGGCGGTGCCGGGAAGACGGCGAGCACGGGGGGTTGACCGGCGACGGATTAGACTGAAATTGGTGAGACCGATGCCCCTATACCCGAATACTGACGGGCAACGTGTGTTCGGCCGGACGGCCGATGCCGAACCGGATCGGATCACTATGCGTATTCTCGTGATCGAGGACGACCGCGACGCCGCCGACTACCTGGTGAAGGCCTTCCGAGAGGTCGGCCATGTGGCGGATGCCGCCACCGACGGCGAGGACGGCCTCGCCATGGCGCAGGACGGCCAATACGACGTTCTCATCGTCGACCGCATGCTGCCCAAGCGCGACGGTCTGTCGGTGATCGGCACACTGCGCGGGCAGGGCATCGAGACCCCGGCGCTCATCCTTTCCGCTCTCGGCCAGGTCGATGACCGCGTGAAGGGCCTGCGCGCCGGCGGCGACGACTATCTGGCCAAGCCCTATTCGTTCTCCGAACTGCTGGCGCGGGTGGAGGTGCTGTCGCGACGGCGCGGCACGCGCTCCGAGGAGACCGTGCTGCACGTGGGCGATCTCGCGCTCGACCGGCTGTCGCATCAGGTTCGCCGCGGCGAGGAGGAAATTTCGTTGCAGCCGCGCGAGTTTCGCCTGTTGGAATACCTGATGAAGCACGCCGGCCAGGTGGTCACGCGGACCATGCTGCTGGAGAACGTGTGGGACTACCACTTCGACCCACAGACCAACGTCATCGACGTGCACATCTCGCGTTTGCGCTCGAAAATCGATAAAGGATTCTCCCAGCCGCTTCTGCACACCATTCGCGGCGCGGGATACATGATACGTGACGGCGCTCGGTAAACTCTTCCGAACCACCACGTTCCGGCTAACGCTGGTCTATTTGACCGTTTTCGCGCTGTTCGCCGCGTTCCTGCTCGCCTATTTCGCGCTCAATACCCGCCGCCTGATCGACGAGCAGATCACCAACACCGTCAACGCCGAGATCACCGGGCTCGCCGAGCAGTACCGCCAGGGCGGCATCCGCCGGCTCGTGATCGCCATCGACGCGCGCGCGCGCCGGCCCGGTTCCAGCCTCTACCTCGTCACCACCTTCACCGGCCAGCCGCTCGCCGGCAATGTCACCGCGCTGCAGCCGGGCATCCTCGATCAGCCCGGCTGGACCGAGACGCTTTATCGCCGCCTCGACGAGGTGGCCGGCAAGGGACCGCATCCTGAGCACCGCGCATTGGTGCGCGTGTTCCAGTTGCCCGGCGGCTTCCGGCTGCTGGTCGGCCGCGACTTGGAGGAGCGCGAACGGCTCTATCAGATCGTGCTGGCGGCCGGGCGCTGGTCGGTTGCAATCGTGCTGGTGCTGGGGCTCGCCGGCGGTCTGTTCGTCTCGCGCCGGGTATTGCGCCGCGTCGACGCCATGACCGAGACGACGCGCACCATCATGGAGGGCGATCTCGGCGAGCGCTTGCCGGTCGCTGGCACCGGCGACGAGATCGACCGCCTGGCGGAAAACCTCAACCAGATGCTCGAGCGCATCGAGTCGCTGATGCGCGGCCTGAAGGAGGTGTCCGACAACATCGCGCATGACCTCAAGACGCCGCTCACGCGCATGCGCAATCGCGCCGAACAAGCGCTGCGCGCCGCCCAGTCCGACGACGAATACCGCGCCGCGCTGGAAGCGACCATCGACGAATCCGACGCGCTGATCACGACCTTCAACGCGTTGCTGATGATCGCGCGCGCGGAATCGGGCCAGGCGCGCGAAGATATGGTGGAGTTCGACGCCGCCGAGATCGTGCAGGACATCGCCGAGCTCTACGAGCCGCTGGCGGATGAGAAAGGTATCGCGCTCAAGGCGGAGACCGACGGAGCTATGCCGGTTAAGGGCAATCGTGAGTTGGTGAGCCAGGCGCTCGCCAACCTGGTCGACAACGCCATCAAGTACGCGGCGCCGACACCGGGCGCGACGACGCCAGCGGAGATCACGGTGAGCGCGGCCGACACCGGCGAGCGCATTTTGATCACGGTCGCCGACAATGGCCCGGGCATTCCGGAGGCCGACCGCGAGCGGGTGGTGGAACGCTTCGTGCGCCTGGAACAGAGCCGCTCGCAGCCGGGCTCCGGGCTGGGCCTGAGCCTCGCCGCGGCGGTGGCGCGCCTGCACGGCGGCGAACTGACGCTGGCCGACAACGCGCCGGGGCTCAAGAGCATCATTGCCTTGCCGCGGGCGGGCCCGCTACAGAGGCGGGATGAGCCAAGGGTCGACGCCCACGGGAATTCAACCGCCGAGCCGCGCGCCATCGACGCCAGCGGGGACGGCGGACTCTCCACTCGGACCGGCGAGCAACCCGAATCACAACCCAAAGAGCGCGGAGCCGAAGTCGACGCCTGAAGGCGGCGACGGCGGCGGTACCGTGCTGCGCGCGGCCATCGTCACCGCCCCGGTCCTGATCGACGCCGAAGCGACGACGGCGCGCCTCGGCGAATGGATCGCCGAACAGCCTCAGGCCGACGCGCTGCGCGCCCTCGTCGCCGCGCATCCGACCGTCAAGACGCTGCTTGAGGCGCTCTGCGAGAGCTCACCGCACTTGTGGGAACTGGTCACGCTGGACGCGGCGCGCCTCCTTCGGGTGATGGACGCCGAACCGGAGCGCCATCTCGCCGCGCTACTTGCCACCCATCGCGCGGCCGTCGCCAGCACTCAAGACTTCGACGCAGCCAGCCGCCATCTGCGCCAGATGAAGGCCGAGGCGTCGCTGCTGATCGCGCTCGCCGACATCGGCGGGGTCTGGCCGATCATGCGCTGCGCGCGCGCGCTCACCGAACTTGCCGATACCGCCGTCGGTGCGGCCGTGCATTTCTTGCTCGCGGAAGCCGGGCGCGCCGGCAAGCTCTGCCCGCCTGACCCTTCCTCTCCGCAAACCGACAGCGGCTACATCGTGCTGGCGCTCGGCAAGATGGGTGGCTTTGAGCTCAATTATTCGAGCGACATCGACCTCATCGTCTTTTACGACCCCGACACGCCGGCGCTCGCCGCGGGCGTCGAGCCAGGGCCGCTGTTTGTGCGGCTGACGCAGCGGCTGGTGAAGCTCCTTCAGGCGCGCACCGGTGACGGCTACGTCTTCCGCACCGATCTGCGCTTGCGTCCCGATCCGTCATCGACGCCGGTCGCGGTATCGAAGGCGGCGGCACTGTCGTACTACGAGAGCGTCGGGCAGAATTGGGAGCGCGCCGCCATGATCAAGGCGCGGCCGTGCGCCGGCGACATCGCCGCCGGCAACGCGCTGCTCGGCGATCTCGCGCCCTTCGTCTGGCGCAAGTATCTCGACTTCGCCGCGGTCGCCGACGTGCAGGCGATGAAGAGGCAGATCAACGCCTACCGCGGCCACGGCGAGATCGCCATCGAAGGCCACAACATCAAGATCGGTCGCGGGGGCATCCGCGAGGTCGAGTTCTTCGCCCAGACCCAGCAATTGATCGCCGGCGGTCGCGATCTCTCTTTGCGCGACCGCGATACCCTCACTACCCTCGACAAACTGGTGAGCGACCGCTGGATCGAGGCCGACGCACGCGACGACATGAAGGCGGCCTATTGCTTCCTGCGCGTCGTCGAACACCGGCTGCAAATGGTGCACGACGAGCAGACGCAGGTGCTGCCGGCAGAGCGGGAGGCGCTGGAGCGTTTCGCGTGCTTCCTCGGCTATGCAGGCCGCGACGCCTTCGCCGCGGTGCTGGTCGAACATCTCGATAAAGTTCAGCGCACCTACGCGCAATTGTTCGAAAAGGAGCCCGGCGCCGACCGGCCGGCGCTTGCCTTTCCGGCCGATGCCGACGATCGCAGGACGCTCGAGCGCTTGGCCGAGCTTGGGTTCGGCGCGCCGCTCGAAACCTCAGTCATCGTGCGCAATTGGCTGAACGACGGCTACCGCTCGCTGGCCGGCGAGGTGGCCCGCCGGAACCTGGAGGCGCTGCTGCCGGTGCTGCTCGAGCAACTGGGCCGCTCCGACAATCCGGGTGCCGCGCTGGTGTTGTTCGACCGCTTCCTCGCCAACCTGCACGGCGCCGGCCGGCTGTTGTCGTTGCTCAGGCAGAACCCCGATCTCATCTCGCTTATCACCATGGTGCTGGGTATCGCGCCGCGCCTCGGCGATATCGTCGCGCGCTATCCCCAGGTGATGGATGCGCTGGTCGATCCGAGCTTCTTCGGGCCGCTGCCGGACGATGCCGAGCTCGGCCGGCGGCTCGATGCGGCGCTCGGACAGTCTCGCTACTACGAGGACCTGCTCGAACGCGTGCGTATGTTCGGGCTCGAATACATGTTCCTGATTGGTGTGCGAATCTTGTCCGGCACGCTGACCGCGCGGCAGGCGGGCGAAGCCTTCGCGCGGCTTGCGGACGCGGTGATCCGCGCGGTGCACGGTGCGGTGGCCGCTAATTTCGCCGAGCGGCACGGCCATTTGCGCGGCGAGGAGACCGCGGTGCTCGCGATGGGCAAGCTCGGTGGCCTGGAGATGACCGCGACCTCCGACCTCGACCTGATACTGATCTACGATTTCGCGCAAGAGCACCCGGAGTCGGAAGGTGAGCGTCCGCTCTATGCGTCGCAGTATTTCGCGCGCCTCACCCAGCGCCTGATCAACGCTTTGACCGCGCAGACCAATTATGGCGCGCTTTATTCCGTCGATATGCGGCTGCGCCCGTCAGGCCGCGCTGGCCCCTTAGCGACGCGGATCGGCAGCTTCGTCGGCTATCAGGAGAACGAAGCCTGGACCTGGGAGCACATGGCGCTGACGCGGGCGCGGGTGGTATCGGCGTCGCCGGATTTCACGGCGCGGGTGGAGGGCGCCGTGCGCGATATCTTACGTCGCCCGCGCGACGCGGTGCAGATCGCGGGCGACGTGGTGGAAATGCGAGCGGCCATCGCCAAGGAGAGGGGCGAGCGCGACCGCTGGGATCTGAAATATGCGGCGGGCGGCCTGGTCGACATTGAGTTCATCGCCCAGTACTTGCAACTCGTGCACGCCGAGGCGATGCCGGACATTCTCGACACATCATCCGCGCGCGTACTCGACAAGGCGCGGGATCTGCGCGTGCTGTCGGCGGAAGATGCCGACATCCTGCGGCCGGCGGTCGCGCTCTATCACGACCTCACGCAGATCCTGCGGCTGTGCCTCGCGGGTCCCTTCGATCCCAAGGCGGCGGGCGTCGGCCTGTTGCGGCTGCTCACGCGCGCCGCCGACGTGCCGGATTTCGCTGCGCTCGAAGCCACGCTGATCGAGACTCAAACTAAGGTGCGGGAGAGCTTCGTGCGGATTCTGGGGCGGGCGCCTTAAGAAGCCACGGATTATCGCCGCCGCTTCGCCGCATGCCTATGATTACAGTTAAACTTTACAGATAGACTGTAAATATGCTAGCCTATCGGCATGAGCAAACGCGATGACAGTCCAGACACGGCGCGCGCCTCGGTTCTCGCTGGTGACCTCCGGGGCCTCTTTCGGAAGCTGAAGCGCCGACTGCGGGAACAGGCTGATGTTGGTGACCTGACGCCGTCGCAAACCTCCGTTCTATTGCGCCTGGAACAGGAAGGGCCCGCTACGGTTTCCGCTTTGTCCCGGGCGGAGGGCGTGCGTCCCCAGTCGATGCGCGTCACCGTCGCGGCGCTCGAAGCGGCCGGACACGTCAGCGGCCATCCCGACCCCGACGACGGCCGGCAGACCATCATCTCGCTCACCGACGCCTGCCGGCAGTGGATCGTGGAGGGGCGGGCGGCGCGGCAGGATTGGCTGACCCGCCGCATCGCAACGACGCTTTCCGCCGAAGAGCAGCAAGCCGTCGCGACGGCCACAAGGCTGCTCCACCGCGTGCTCGGCGACTGACCGACGTCGCTCACCATTTACCTGACACCACCCGCCACGAACAGAAAGCAAGGCCCTCATGCCCGTGACCACGCTCGACCCTAAGACGGCCTTGGTCGTCATCGATCTGCAAAAGGGAATACTCTCATTCCCCACCGCCCATCCGAGCGCAGATGTGCTGACGAAAGCCGCTGCACTCGCCGATGCGTTCCGCCGGCGCGGCCTGCCGGTCGTGCTCGTGAATGTCGCCGGCCGCGCGCCAGGCCGCACCGAAGTGGCGCTGAACCTCAGCCAGCTTCCGCCCGATTGGACCGAACTCGCACCGGAACTCAATCGGCAGCCGCAGGATCATGTCGTTACCAAGCGCACCATGGGCGCCTTCACCGGCACCGATCTCGAGGCTCATCTGAAATCGCTTGGCGTCACCCAAATCGTCCTCGCCGGGATCGCCACCAGTAGTGGCGTCGAATCGACCGCGCGCCATGCATACGAACTCGGCTTCAACGTCACCCTGGTCGTCGATGCCATGACCGACATGTCGCGCGAAGCCCACGACAACAGCGTCACGCGCGTCTTCCCGAAGATCGGTGAGACGGGCACCACGCAGGATGTCATCGCTCTTCTGCAAACGGAAAAGGCGTGACGATGCCTTGGCTTCATGATCTTTCGTACTTCGTCGGGGGTGCCTTTCTGACCAACGCCGCGCCGCACCTCATCAGCGGCTTGACCGGGCGTGCTTTCCAGTCTCCGTTCGCCAAGCCGCCGGGGCGCGGGCTGTCATCCTCCACCGTCAATGTCCTGTGGGGATTGCTCAACCTTGCGGTTGGCTATGTCCTGATCTGCCGCGTCGGGGCTTTCGATCTACGCGCAACCGCGGACGTTGTCCCCGCCGGCTTGGGCATATTGCTCATGAGTCTCCTGTCGGCGCGCGCCTTCGGCCGCTTCCACGGCGGTAATGCGCCGGAGCAGGCATTTTGAACCCAGCTGCCGTCAGCCGCCGGATCGCGGCATGCGCCTTCATCGGCGGTCTCGGCGGTGGGCTGGTCTTCCCGATTTTGCCGGCGCTCGGGCTTCAACTCGGCATTTCGAGTTTTATGATTGGGCTGATCCTGTCGGGAAATCGGATCGCACGTCTCGTCTTCAACGTGCCGGCCGGGCTTCTCATAGGACGGCTCGGGCCGCGGCTGATGCTGTCCGTGGCGTTGCTTGTCGAGTCCGCCGGCGTGCTCGGTTACAGCGCCGCCCTCCATTTCGGACACGCGATGTGGTGGCTTTTGGCCGGAAGGGTGCTGTTTGGGATTGGCACCGCGTTCCTATTGGTCGGTGCGCAGGCCGCCGTGCTCGGCCTCTCGGACAGGGCGGATCGCGGCCGCCGGACATCGGCGGTGCGCGCGGCGATGAGCGCTGCCATACCTGGCGGGCTCGTGCTCGGCGGCGTTCTCGCCGACGTCTTCTCCGACGATGCGGCATTCCTCACTGGCGCAGCCATCACCTTTGCCGGAGCTATCCTCGCGGCGCTTCTTCTGCCGCCGGCGACGGCGCGATCGAGCACGGCGCGAACAAGCCCGATGGAACGCGGCGCCCTCATGTCCCTGGCCAGGTCGCCAAACTTGAAATTTATCGCCGCCGCCTGGGGCTTCAACCTGTTGATCTTCCTGACCATGCAAGGTGTGCTGCTCGCGACCATGGTGTTGCTGGCCCAGCATCGCGGCCTCCATATGTTCGGGATGCGGGCGCAAGGGACATCCGGCCTGCTCATGGCGGTTTTGGTCGGCTGCTCCGCGCTGGTGGCAATTGGCGTCGGCCGCGCCATCGACGCAGTGCGGCTGCGTTCCACACTGTTGTTGCCGTCGCTTGCCGGATTGACGGCAGGCTTTGCCACTCTTGCTGAGGCTCACACACTCTGGCTGGCGTTGCTCGGCACTGTGCTGGTCGGCCTTTCCTATAACGCCGTTACGCTGCCGATGATGGCGCTGCTCGGCGATGCCGTAAGTCCTCCCCTGCACGGCCCCGCTGTCGGCGTCTATCAGTTTTTCGGCGATATCGGCGGCACCATCGGACCGATCGTCGGAATCGAAGTCGGCATGAAGTTTGGCATTACACCGCTTTATCTCGCCATAGCGGTGCTGCCGGCGCTGGCTATTCCGTTCGCGATATGGCTGCGCGGGCAGGAACGGCGACTGCATGAGGGCGTTCGCGGAGATCGCGACGACGTCTAAGCTGCTTCATCTCGGTGCAGGAGACAGTGCGGTTGCATCGGTAGGCGAACCACCACCAGCGTGCCTTTGCCGGGCGTCGAGCGGATGCGCATGTTGCCGCCGTGCAGCTCGACCAGCGACTTCGAAATGGCGAGCCCGAGCCCCGAGCCCTGATGGCTCTTGGTGAGCTGGCTTTCCACCTGCTCGAACGGGCGACCTAGCCGGGAGAGCGCGTCGGTGGAGATGCCGATGCCGGTATCGGCGATCGACAGCACGATGCAATGGTCGCTGGCGCGCCCGCGCAGCGTGATGCGTCCGCCGCCGGGCGTGAACTTCACCGCGTTCGACAGCAGATTGAGTGCGATCTGCTTGAGCGCGCGCTTGTCCGCCTGCAGGTGCAGGTCGGGGTCGATTTTGGCGGTGACGGTGAGCTGCTTTTCCTGCGCGCGCCCAGAAACGACCCGCATGGCGTCGGCGAGCAGCGGATCGAGCGCGAGGTCCTCGAACTCGAGACGGATGCGGCCGGCCTCGATCTTGGCCATGTCGAGCACGTCGTTGATGACGTCGAGCAGATACTGCCCGCTCGAATGGATGTCGGTGCAGTACTCCTGGTATTTCTCGGCGCCGAGCGGGCCGAACATGCCCGACTCCATGATCTCCGAGAAGCCGATGATCGCGTTGAGCGGCGTGCGCAGCTCGTGGCTCATATTGGCGAGGAATTTCGACTTCGCCTGGTTGGCCTCCTCGGCGCGCGTCTTCTCGGCGGCGTATTTCTCGGCGATCTCGGCGAAGCGCTGCTGCGAGGATTGCAGGTCCGCGATGGTCGCCATCAACTGCTTCTCGCTGTCGACCAGCTTTTCCTCGTGGATCTTGAGCGCGGTGATGTCGGTGCCGACCGAGACGTAGCCGCCATCCTTGGTGCGTCGCTCGCTGATGTGCAACCAGCGTCCGTCCTCCAGTTGCGCCTCGAAGGTGCGCGCCCCGGGCAGCACCGGTTCGTCGCTGACGATCTTCTGGCGCACCACCGGCTTGTTGCCGGCGGCGACCACCGCCTCGTAGGAGGCGCCGACGGCGATCGCCTCGTCGGGCAGGTCGTGCAGGTCCTGGAAGTTGGAGTTGCACAGCACCAGCCGGTTGTCGGCGTCCCACAGAACGAAGGCTTCGGGGATGGTCTCGATGGCGTCGCGCAGCCGCATATCGGCGGCGGCGGTCTTTTCCACCAGGTTCTTCTGCTCGGTGACGTCGACGGCGATGCCGATCAGGTGTGGGCCCGGCTCGCCCGGCTGGCACACCAGCTCGCAGCGCGCGCGCAGCCACACCCAGTGGCCGTCGGCGTGGCGCATGCGAAAGGCCTGGTCGATGGTGGTCGTACGCGCGTCGGCGAGCTCGGAGGCGAGTTCGTAGAGCTGTACGTCGTCGGGATGCACCAGCGCGCTGACATCGCCGAACGAGAGCAGGTCGTCCTTGGCCTCGAGCCCTAGGATGTCGAACATGGACTGCGACCAGAAGATGCGGCCGCGCGCGAGGTCCCAGTCCCACAAGCCGCAGCGGCCTCGGTTGAGCGCCGTGTCGATGCGGCTGCGCACGGTCTCGTAGATGGTGTCGGCCTCGCGCGCGCGCGTCGCCTGCCAATGGAAGGCGAAGCCGAGGATGAGCACGACGAAGCCGGTGGTGGCGGAGAGGGTGATGGTGAGGGTGGAGAGCGAGCGCCAGGAAGACAGCGCGGCGCTGCGCCCCTCGACGACGGCAAGGCTGCCGAGCGGGGCATGCAGATTGCGCACGGTGGCGAGCGCGCGGCTTTCGTCGGGCAGGGCGATGTCGAGCACACCGGCGCCGGCGCCGAAGGTGGTGAGCGGCTGCCCGGCGCCGAGTACGTCAATCAGGCGGCGGCCGACGATGCCGTTCGGGTCGGGCACCGCGGCGGTGATGACGCCATTATCGTCGGTGAGCAGAAAGCGGCGGCCGTTCTCGGCGGCCCATGAGGGCAGCGCGTGGGCGAGGCTTTCCTGCGGGTCCGTGTATGCGGCGCCACCGTGCGGAGACGCCGCGGGTTGCAAGCGCGCCGCTGCCAGGTCGGCGACCGCGTCGAGCGCAAGCATCTTTGCATTCAGCGTTTGATGGCGGTGTTCGGTAAGCTGCACGGCGGCGCCGACGCAGATGGTGGCGAGAAAGCCGATGATGAGAACGGGGACCGCGCGGCGCAGCAGGGGCTCCGCCGTCAACAGCCGCCGGTAAGCCGGTTTGGCGATCGATTGCGCGAGGCCTTTGATGGAATCGGTTCGTGCAGACGCACTCGCCACGTCGGCGCGCGCCATAGACGGCCTCCCCTCGGATTTCCCCTGTCACCCTTGAAACGGAAGGATGTGCCGCATCTCCCCGAATCACTTTCGATTGGAATCGATGGCCGCTGATTTGTCGAGAGTCGGAAATCAATTATTTAAAATTCGTTACCCACAAAGAATTAAGTGCCGGCAAGAGGATAGGGCCAGTGGCATGGGGGTAAGGCTGCACTGTCATTCCGGGCTCGCGCAATTCACGCGCGTGCCGGAATGACAGCGGAATCTATGACGCAGCCGCCAGCGCGCGCTCGACAATGTCGGCGAGGTCGCGCGACAAGCCGGATGTAGCCTGAATACGCTTGAGTGCCGCCTGCGCCTTTGCCTGCCGGCCGGCTTCCAGCGTGCGCCAGTTGCGGAAGGCGGTGGCGAGCCGCGCCGAGATTTGCGGGTTCTTGGGATCGAGTGCCAGCACCGTGTCGGCGACGAAGGCGTACCCGGCGCCGTCGGCGCGGTTGAACTGGGTGGGGTTGCCCTGCGCGAAGGCGCCGATCAGCGCCCGCACGCGGTTGGGGTTGGCCATCGAGAAGGCGGGATGCTGGGTGAGTCCCTGCACCTTGGCCAGCGTGCCGGGTTCCGGAATGGTCGCCTGCAACGACAGCCATTTGTCGACCACGAGGGCGTCGGATTTGTAGCGCGCGTAGAAATCGGCCAGCGCCCGTTCGCGCTCCGGCGTCTCGTGCAGCGACAGCGTTGCCAGCGCCGCCATGCGGTCGGTCATGTTGTCGGCCGCCTCGTATTGCCGCATGGCGCGGTCGATGGCGCTTTGCGCGCCGCCCGCCGCCATCAGGTCGAGGCAGACATTGCGCAAGGAACGCCGGCCGGCGCTGGCCGCATCCGGCGTATAGCCGCCGGGCACGCTCATGCGCTCGTAGGTGGTCTCCAGCACTGCATCGAGTACGGTGCCGATCTCGACGCGCAGCGCCTTGCGGGCCTGGAAAATGGCGTCGGGGTCGATGTCCTTGCCGATCTCGCGGGCCACGTCGCCTTCGCCGGCCGGCACCAGCGCCAGCGCCAAGAAGGCGGGCTCGAGCTCGACGTCCTCCAGGATCGACGCCAGCGCCGTCATCAGCTTGTCGTCGCTGCGCGACGCATGGTGCGCGCGCAGGCGCCCCACGTTGTCGATCAGCCCACGCATGGAGATGGTCTGCAAAGCCTGCCAGCGGTTGAAGGGATCGCTGTCGTGCGCCGCCAGGAAGGCGAGATCGCCGGAGGTCAGGTCGGTGACGAGCTTGATCGGTGCAGCAAAGCCGCGGTTGATCGACGGAACAGGAGGGCTCGCTACGTTGGTGAATTCGAAGCTCGCCTCCGGTTGGTCGAGCACGAGGACGCCGCGCTCGACCGATTCACCGGATGCGAGCGTCAGCGGCAGGTCGTCGCCGTTTTTGCCGACCAGGCCGACGACCAGCGGGATTACCGCCGGCTCTTTGGTCGGCTGGCCTGGGGTGGGCGCCAGCGTCTGCCTGGCGTCGAGCGTGTAGGTTTTTGCGGCGGCATCGTAGCGGCCGCTGACGGTCACTTCAGGCGTGCCGGCCTGGCTGTACCAGCGCATGAATTGCGCCATGTCGCGACCGCTGATGTCTGCGAAGCATTTTATGAACTGCTCGATGGTGGCCGCCTCGCCGTCGTGGCGCTCGAAGTAGAGATGCATGCCGGCGCGGAATTTTTCCGGCCCGATCAGGGTCTTCACCATGCCCACCACTTCCGCGCCCTTCTCGTAGACAGTCGCGGTGTAGAAGTTGTTGATCTCCTTGTAGGCCTCGGGCCGCACCGGATGGGCGAGGGGCCCGGCGTCCTCGACAAATTGCGCCGCGCGCAGCGTGCGCACGTCGGCAATACGCTTGACAGGCCGCGAGCGCATGTCGGCGGAGAATTCCTGGTCGCGGAAGACGGTCAGCCCTTCCTTCAGACAGAGCTGGAACCAATCGCGGCATGTGATGCGGTTGCCGCTCCAGTTGTGGAAGTATTCGTGCGCGATCACGCCTTCGATGTGAGCGTAGTCGTAATCGGTCGCGGTTTCCGGAGTTGCGAGCACGTATTTGTCGTTGAAGACGTTGAGGCCCTTGTTCTCCATCGCGCCCATGTTGAAATCGGAGACGGCCACGATCATGAAAATATCGAGGTCGTATTCGCGGCCGAACGCTTCTTCGTCCCAGCGCATGGAGCGTTTGAGCGAATCCATGGC
This sequence comes from uncultured Pseudomonadota bacterium, assembly GCA_963773225.1. GTDB lineage: Bacteria > Pseudomonadota > Alphaproteobacteria > Rhizobiales > Xanthobacteraceae > Pseudolabrys. The sequence continues at coordinate 441,021 of CAVZAO010000007.1, read as the reverse complement.
GTAGGCGCAGCGGTCTTCCTTGCCGTGCTCGACATAAATGCGCAGCGTGACGTCGCGGCCGGACATGGTGCGGAAGGTATCTTCGACGTGCGCCAGATCGCCGCCGACCAGCGCGAACAGATAGGAAGGTTTCGGGTGCGGATCGTGCCAGACCGCGAAATGACGCCCATTCGGTAGATCGCCGCTCTCTATGAGATTACCGTTGGAGAGTAGAACTGGCGCTTGCGTTTTGTCGGCCTCGATGCGGGTGGTGTAGACCGCCATCACGTCGGGGCGGTCGGGGAAATAGGTGATGCGGCGGAAGCCCTCCGCCTCGCATTGTGTGCACCAGGTGCCGCTGGAGCGGTACAATCCCGAGAGCTGGGTATTGGCGGTGGGGTCGACCAGGGTTTCGATCTCGAGCGTGAAAGGTCCGTTGGGTGGCTGCGGAATGGTGAGCTGCTCGGGCGTTGCCGAGTAGCTGTCGGCAGCGGCCTCGGCGCCGTCGATCTTGAGCGACGTGAGCTTCAACCCGTCGCCGTCGAAGGTCAGCGGCGCGGCCGGGTTGGCCGCATTAGGATTCAGTTTCAAGGTCGCGCGCACCCGGGTTTCGGTCGGGTGCAGCGAGACATCGAGGGCGACGGTCTCCACCAGCCAGTTCGGCGGGCGGTAGTCCTTGAGGCGGATGGGCTGGGCAATGTCGGTGCGCATGATTTTGATCTAAGGTTTTGGGCCGGAAATTGGAAGGAAGAATGATGGCGAAGATGCGCGCCATGGTGCTGGACAAGCCGGGAACAGCGCTGGTGATGCACGAAAGGGCGGTGCCGGCGCCGCACGCAGGCGAGGTCCTGGTCGAGGTCGCCGCCTGCGGCGTCTGCCGCACCGACCTGCACGTGGTCGACGGCGACCTGACCGAGCCGAATTTGCCGATCGTGCCGGGCCACGAGATCGTCGGCCGGGTGGCGGCGCTTGGCGCAGGCGTCACCGGCTTCGAGCTCGGCGAGCGAGTGGGGGTGCCGTGGCTGGGCGCCACCTGCGGCGTGTGTCCGTATTGCCGCAGCGGACGCGAGAACCTGTGCGACCACCAGGTGTTCACCGGCTATACGCGCGACGGCGGCTTCGCCACCCACACCGTCGCCGACGCACGGTATTGCTTTCCGCTGGGTGAGGCCGGCGATGACGCCGAGATCGCGCCCTGGCTCTGTGCCGGCCTGATCGGGTGGCGGAGCTACCGCATGGCGGGCGAGGGGGAAGCGCTCGGCCTATACGGCTTCGGCGCCGCCGCGCACATCCTGGCGCAGGTGGCGAGATGGCAGGGCCGGCGCGTCTTCGCCTTTACCCGCACGGGCGACACGGCGGCGCAGGACTTCGCCCGCGCGTTCGGCGCGGTTTGGGCCGGCGGCTCCGAGGATGCGCCGCCGGAACCGCTCGATGCCGCCATCATCTTCGCGCCGGTGGGCGCGCTGGTGCCGGCGGCGCTGAAGGCGGTGAAGAAGGGCGGTCGCGTCGTGTGTGGCGGTATCCACATGTCGGATATCCCGCGCTTCCCCTATTCGCTTCTTTGGGAAGAGCGCGAGGTAAGGTCGGTCGCCAATCTCACGCGCGCGGACGCGCACGAGTTCCTGGAGATCGCACCGAAGGCCGGCGTGCACGCCGAGGTCACGCGCTATCCACTCGAACAGGCGAACGCGGCGCTATCCGATTTGCGGGACGGCCGCCTGCAAGGGGCGGCCGTCCTCGTTCCCTAATCGGCTGACGGGGTCTCAGTTAAAGTACTTGGCGTAAATTGCCTTGTAGGCGCCGGTCTCGCGCATGATGTGCAGCCACTGATCGATGAATAGCCGCAAAGCCTCGTCGCGCTGAATCCAGATGCCCTTCTCCGCGAAATTGAACGGATGTTCCGGATGCACGGAGCAGAGCACGCCGTGATGCAATTTCTGTTGAAACAGCGTCTCCGACGAGTTGGTGACCATGACGTCGGCCTTGCCTTGCGCGATCTGGTCGAAGATCGTGACGTTGTCCTTGTAGACTTCGATCTTGGCGTGGGTGAAATGAGCATGCGCAAAGCGGTCGTTGGTGCCGCCCGGATTGACGATCACGCGCACGTCCGGCTTGTCGATGTCCGCGATGGTTTGATACTTCGATACATCGCCGCAGCGCGCGATCGGCGTTTTGCCCTCGCGCATGATCGGGGTTGAGAAGTAGCCGACTTTTTGCCGGGCGAGCGTAATCGAAACGCCGCCGGTGGCGATATCGAATTTGTCGGCCTTGAAATCCTGCGTGTAGGTCGGCCAACTCGTCTTCACGAACTCGACCTTGACGCCCAGCGCCTTGCCGAGCGCCTCGGCCATGTCGACGTCGAAACCTTCGAATTTGCCGGTCTTCTTATCGAGGAAGGTGAAGGGCCGGTAGTCGCCGGTCATGCCGACGCGCAACGTGCCGCTCGATTCGATCCGGTCGAGGCGCGAGGGTTGGGCCTGCGCGAAAGCAGCCGACCCGACGGCAAACGTTGCGAGCGCGGCCATGGCCGCGAGTTGCAGGTGACGGAATATTGGACGTTTCCCCAAGGATCTCAGCGGCAAGCGCCGCCGTGTCAGGCACTCTAGCCAGCCCGGGGGAGGTTGTCATTGGCGGGCGACGGACGCTTCGGTATGGCCGCGCAATAATTACTGTCATTCGGGATTCGCTCGCTGGCGCTTGCGCCCCGGAAAGACAGCGACTACCGCATCGGTTCGGCATGGCCGATGACGCGCTTGATCGTCGGCGCGCGTTCTCGCAACGCGCGTTCCAGCGAGTCGACCTTTTCGTGCACCGCCTGCACGCTCAGGTCCGGATCGACCCGGCAGTGGAAATTGACGATCTCGCCCTCGTCGGTCTCGCGCACGCGCACGTCGTGTACGTCGCGCAGGGTCTTTCCGTCCGCCGCCAGCTCCGACAATGCGATGGTCACGGCCTGGACGCGCTCGGGCGGCGCTTCGCGCCCGGACGCGTGTGGCGGCTGCAACGGCTCGATGTGGCTTTCCACCTCGACGCCCGGGCCGAGTTCGGCGGCGATGGCGTGTTCCAGATTGTCCGCGGTCGCATGCGCTGCTTTGAGCGACATCCTCCCGTCCACTTCCAGATCGAGCGACACCGCAAGCTTGTCGCGCAATTCGTGAACCGTGACGTGATGCACGGCGAGCGCTCGGTTGCGCGCGATCACCATCACGCGGTCGAGTACGGTCTCGTTGTCGAGTGCCACCGGGTCGGTGGTCACGATCGGTTCGGCGCCCGGCATGCCGTCGCGCAACGCGGCGACCACGGCTTCCTTCAGCGCGCTGACGCGGTCGAGCGGCAGCGTGCGGCTGACCGCAACCGTTAGATCGATGAAGGTCTTTTCGCCGACCGCCCGGGCGCGCACCTGCTCGACCTTGACGACGCCAGGGATTTTCGACGCGATCGTGCTGATGGTCGCGGCGGCGCCTTCCGGCGCAACGTCGATCAGCATGTCGATGGTGCGCCGGCCCAGCCGCCAGCCGGCGACGCAGACCAGGATCGCGACGCCCAGAGCGGCGACCGAGTCCGCCCAGGGCAGCCCGAAGTGGACGCCGACGAGGCCCACGAGCACCGCCAGCGACGCCCACAGATCGGACGAAAAATGCAGGGCATCGGCCTCGAGGGCGTGACTTTGTGTTTCTCGGGCGACGCGGGTCAGGGCGCGGGCGCGGAAATAGTCGACGGCGATCGAAACCAGGATGACACCGAAGGCCCAAGGCGTGGCCTCGACAATGTGTCCATTCTGCTCGATCAGCCTTATGCCCGCCTCCCAGATCACGACGCCGGAGAGAAGGAACAGCAGCGCGGTTTCGGCCAGCGCGGAAACCGCTTCGACCTTACCGTGGCCGTAATGGTGTTCCTCGTCGGCGGGCTTGCCGGAAACGCGCACGGCGACATACGTCATGACCGTGGCGCCGAGATCGATGGCCGAATGGCCGGCCTCCGAGAGGATCGCCAGTGAGCCGGTCATGACGCCCACGATCGCCTTGGCGACCGTCAGGCCGGCCGAGGCGGCGATGGAGGTGAGGGCGACCTGTTCCTTTTCGTTTGGCATTGCAGACGATGTAGCTCATCCGCCGCCGGAATTCCATCTGGCGGCGACGCACATGTGGGCGGTTAGGGGAGAAAGCCGACTTCGTTGGTGAGCTTGCAGGGCAGGTATTCGTCGATCACGTAGTTGAGGCCCCATTTGGCCAATGCCTGCTGTTCCGCGCGCACGCCCATGGCGAGCAGTTGCTTGATGGCGGCGCTCCATTGCGGGTGCGCGGCAATGAAGGGGTCGTTTTGCAGCGCGTCCTGCGCGCGCTTGATGTCGGTGGCGACCAAAGGGTGCGTGGCGTCCTCGAGCCCGAAGTCGATGATATCCTGCGGAGTAACGCCGAGGAAGCGCGCGCGCGGTACGCAGAAGAATTGGTTAAGATGGGCGGCGTTGCCGGAGCCGACTTTGAGCGTGCGGTAGATATTGGTGAAGCCGTAAGGGTCGCAGTCCACGAAACAATAGACCGGTAGGTTCTTTTTATCTGAAAGGATCCGCACGAAGCGCCGCGTGGCGCGGGTCGGCACGCCGCCCATTTCGACGATGATGCAATTGGCGCTCTCCCAGAAGCGATGATTGTTCAAGCGCTGGAACATGCCGCCGGTTTCGATCGCCAAAATAAAGCGCGCGTCGGTGCGGAAATCGAGATGCTCGACCGAGCGGGGAATGCTGTAGGCGCCGCTGCCGAGATTGCCGCAATCGACCTCGACGGTCCCGCCGGTCGCCGGGTTCCTGTCGACCACCGTGAGTTTGCCGGCCACCGATCCGCCGTGAGTTTCGGGATAGAACCGAAGTTGCTCGCGCGTGAGGCCCTGGACCGAGGCCATGGCCTCGAAGTCGTCCATGATGGCGTCGGATTCCGCCTGCTCGTCGAACCGGCAGTCGCCCCAGTTCTTGCTGATGTAGTAGACCTCGCGCTTGGTGGCGAAGTCGTCCTTCTCGACCATGTCGCGTGACGCCGCCATCATGCGTAGGGTCTGTGCGAACGAGCGCGCGGTGCCGACGGTGAGCGTACGGCTCTTCGTCTCCTGGCCAAGCTCGAAATAGCCCTTGGCCTTGTCGTAGGTGACGTTGGAGAGATTCCGCATCGGCATGTCGATGGTGGGCAGCGCTCCGTTTTCGATCGAGGCGCGGACTTGACGCGCGACACCGTCGATCAGCGCCAAGGTCTTCCGGTCGAGGTCGTCGGGGGCGGGCTTCGGCATGGCGGCGCGCTCACTCCTGCCGGCTTTGGTGGAGGATGTCGTCGAGTTGCGTCATAACGGTCTCGCGCTCGGCGTCGGTCAAAGACAGGATTTCCTGCAGCGCGCCGCCAATATGGGGCAGGAACTTCTCGATATAGCTGCGCCGGTCGTATTCCTCATGCAGCCGTTGTTCGCGGTTGAGATAATGCGCTAGCGCCCGGCCGCATTGCTGCAAACCTAGTCTGATTTCCTTCAAGATCTCCGGGTAGGGCTCTATCGCTTCCTTCGATTCCGAGGTATACGGCACCCAGACCGAAGCGACGTGCACCATGATCGCCATGGGCGCGACCGGCAGGGCGCCCTTCGACTGAGTGAGGCCATATTGCCGCCAGTTGGTCTGCACGACGGCCTTGGTGATGGCGCAACTCGATTGCTGGTAGAGCAGTGGTACCCGGTTGGCGAAACGCAACAGCCGCACGGTCTCGTTCTTGTACGCGACGAGATGCTCGCCGGCGTCTTCGCTGACCGCTTTCTTGGTCATGTGGCCGCGCTTATCGACCTCGATCGCATCCTTGTCCGTGCGGCCATAAGCGAGCGCCACCTCGACCTCAAACGGATTGCCGTGATAGGCGGCAGCCGGCCGGGTGGCGGCGGTGAAGAAGCCGGCGTCGAGTTCCTTGCGCAGCCCTTTCAAGAGGTTCGCTTCGCCGATCGGGACGATGCAGTCGGTGCGCGGCGCCCGGACGCGTGTGTGCCGGATCGCCCGGTGCAGGGCCGAGGCTTGCGCGCGCGCGATGTGCTTGGGATATGAGCGCGCGCTCAGGTGCTCGCCGGCCTCTTTGATGATGGCGAGCGCGGTCTTGTTGCCGACGCGCGAGAACTCGGCCGTCAGGAACTGCAACAATGTGTGCTTCTCGGTGTCGTTGAGCATCTGGATGAGCCGGCCGAGCTCGATGCCGTAAGGGTGCGGCTTAATCTCGACCGGCGGCTTCGGGAGCGTGCGCACCGCGCGCTCGAAACGCATCTCGCCGCCCGTCTCTCGGTAGATTATCGTGACGTGCGGGTTGGCGATTGCCGCCTGCTTCAGGTAGGCCTCTATTGAGTGCGGGCCCTTCTGGTCGTGGCCCTCCAGTTCCATTTCGACGCGGGTGCCGTGGGGCCGGTCCCATTCGATCTGCTTCTTGCGATGGATGTTGGGCTTGTTGTGGGCGACGTCGATCGAAACATAAAGCTCGGAGGCGAGCTTTTCGCCCTTGACGCGGCTGATGATGTGCAAGGGCTTCGCGAGCGTGAGCTGCGCGTACATGCCGGCCGCCGAAATCCCCATGCCCTGCTGGCCGCGCGACTGGCTGAGCTTGTGGAATTTGGAGCCGTAGAGCAGCTTGCCGAAGATGCGCGCGATCTGGTTTTCGACGATGCCCGGCCCGTTGTCCTCCACGATCACCCGGCATTTGCTGTAGCGCTCGCGCACCTCGACCGTGATCTCGGGCAGGATGCGTGCTTCCTCGCAGGCATCGAGTGCGTTGTCGACGGCTTCCTTGACGGCGGTGACCAGCGCCTTAGCCGGTGTGTCGAAGCCGAGTAGATGGCGGTTCTTGAGAAAGAACTCGGACACCGAGATGTCGCGCTGGCGCGCACCCAGTTCGAGCGCGGTGGGCGGGTGCCTGTCGGACATGCGAATTCGGGCTCGGTCCGGCCGCGGCCGGAAAGGGAGTTTGCCTTGCCTGTCTAGCGAACCCGGCGACGCGGCCGATTGATCGAGGTCAAGGCGGTTCCGCGCCCGGCGGGGGCACGCTGTGGCCCTCGTGCCCCGTCGAAGGCGGGCGCTTTACCGCGCCCGCGCGGCCCGGCATGATCGAGCGTGTCTGAAATTTTTCGAGTCCATCATCCATGCCGGTGCCGTCGCCCAATCTTTACCCCCCTTTCAATATCGTCCGCCTCAGCCACATCGAACTGGTCGTTACCGACCTCGCCAAGAGCCGCGCGTTCTACGTCGACACGCTCGGGCTGCAGGTGACCTACGAGAACGGCGAAGAAATCTGCCTGCGCGCGCTCGAAGAGCGCGGCCATCATTGTGTGGTGCTGCGCAAGGGGCCCGAGGCTTGCGTCGGACCGCTCGGGTTCAAGGTCTTTGGCGACACCGACCTCGACCAAGCGGAAGACTTCTTCCGGTCGCGGCAGTTGCCGACCGAATGGGTGGAGCGCCCGTTTCAGTCGCGGACGCTACGCACGCGCGACACCCAGGGCGTGCCGCTCGAGCTTTACACCCGCATGGACCGGCTGCCGCCGATCCATCAGCAGTATGCGCTTTACAAGGGCGTCAAGCCGCTCCGCATCGATCATTTCAACTGCTTTTCGCCGGACGTCGACGAGGCGGTGGCGTTTTATAACGAGATCGGCTTCCGCGTCACCGAGTATACGGAAGACGAGGTGACCCACAGGCTGTGGGCGGCCTGGACCCACCGCAAGGGCGGGGTGCACGACATCGCCTTCACCAACGGGCGGGGCCCGCGGCTGCATCATCTCGCGTTCTGGGTGCCGCACCCGATCGCCATCATCGACCTGCTCGACGTGATGGCGACCACGGGCTACGTCAAGAACATCGAGCGGGGACCGGGCCGGCACGGCATCTCCAACGCCTTCTTTCTTTATGTCCGCGACCCGGACGGCCATCGCGTCGAACTCTATTGCTCGGACTACCAGACCGTCGACCCCGACTTGGAACCGATCAAGTGGGACCTGAAGGACCCGCAGCGTCAGACGCTATGGGGGGCGCCGGCGCCGAAATCCTGGTTCGAGGAAGGCAGTGTGTTTGCCGACACGCCGGTAGTGGCCGCCAAGCTCGACGCGCAGCCGATCGTCGCGCCTTGAAGTGGTGCGCCCTGAGCGCGCGCCGCCCTGTCGCCGGCGGCATGTGTGCCTTATATTGGGGCTTATGCGGACACGTGATGACAGTGACGCGGCGGTGATGGCGCCGCCGGCGCCGGAACCGGCGATCTATCTCGACTACCAGGCCACAACCCCCACCGATCCGCGCGTGGTCGAGGCCATGCTGCCGTATTTCACCGCGCGTTTCGGCAATCCGCACTCTCGCCAGCATGCCCACGGCTGGGCGGCGGAGGAAGCGGTCGAGGCCGCGCGCCGCCAGGTCGCCGGGCTCATCGGCGCGCCCGCGCGCGACGTCATCTTTACGTCTGGCGCCACCGAATTGAACAATCTCGCCATCAAGGGCGCGGCCCGGCGCGATCCTGCACGCAACGAGATCGTGACGGTCGCCACCGAGCATAAATGCGTGCTGGAGGCTTGCCGCCGCCTGGAACGCGAAGGGTTCAGGCTGACGATCCTGCGGGTCGCCGAGAACGGCCTCGTCGACCTGGGTCAACTCGCCGGCGCGCTCAGCACACGCACGGCGCTGGTGTCGGTGATGGCGGTCAATAACGAGATCGGGGTCGTCCAGCCTGTCGCCGAGATCGCGCGTCTCGCGCACGGCCACGGCGCGCTGTTCCACACCGACGCCGCGCAAGCCGCCGGCAAGATGCCGCTCGACGTCGAAGCGATGGGCATCGACCTCATGAGCATTTCCGGCCACAAGCTCTATGCACCCATGGGTATCGGCGCCCTCTACGTGCGCCGCCGGCCGGGGTCGCGGCTACAGCCGCTGTTCGACGGCGGCGGCCAGGAGCGGGGGCTTCGCTCCGGCACCCTGCCGTTGCCGTTGTGCGTAGGGCTCGGTGTGGCATGTGATATTGCGCGTGCGGAGATGGACGAAGCGGGCGTGCGCTTGGCGGGTTTGCGCGATCGGCTGCTCGAAGCGTTGCGCGTGCGGTTACCCGACCTCTCCGTCAACGGCGATCTTACGCAACGCGCTGCCGGGAACCTCAATGTCGCTTTTCCCGGCATCGACGCCGAGGACCTGATGATGGAGGTCAAGGGCGTGGCGGTGGCGTCGGGCTCGGCCTGCACCTCGGCGGAGATCGAGCCGTCTTACGTCCTGCGCGCGCTTGGACTGTCAGACGAACTGGCGCGCGCGTCGGTACGCATCAGCCTCGGGCGCTTCACCACGGAAGATGAAATCGACCGTGCGGCGGCGCTGCTGGCGGACGGCGTGGCGCGGCTGCGAGGAAATTGAGCGCCGGGCATCGCAGAACGACGTTAAGTCACCGAGGCGCACGGGAACGAAGTGAGATTGAGTCAAGCGCTTCAGGCGGGAGCTAACTCGCCAACGCCTCGTCGTCGCCTGCGGGCCCAGCGTCGTCCTCGGCCATCGCCTGTGGCAGCAACTCCTGCTCGAGCGCCTGCAATTCGTCCGCGACCGCTTCGCGCGCCGTGCTCTCGAGCGCGCGGTAGCGCTTCAGGATCGAACGCCCGTAAGGCGTCAGCCGGCAACCGCCGCCGGCGGCGCCGCCCTGTTGGGTGGTAAGCACCGGCTCGCGGAACGCCTGCTTCAAGCCTTCCACCAGCAGCCAGGCGCGCCGGTAGGACATGCCCATTTCCTTGCAGGCCGCCGTGATCGAGCCGTGCTGGTCGATCAGCTCGATCAGCCGCACTTTACCGGGGCCCAGCGCGCCGTGTCGCCCGAACGCCACCCGCACCATCAGCCGCACACTGTCGGCCTTCGGGTCGTGGGCGCCTTCCGGCAGGTAGTTTGCCGTCTTGGCGTTTATGCGGGACGGTCGCGTCATGTCATGTCCTTCGGTCGCGCCCCGTTTCGTCAACGAGATCCTCGTCCAGATCGATACCGCTTTCCTGCGCGCGCCGATAATCGGCGGTGGTGCGCACGCGCGGCACAGTCCCGGTCTTGAACGGGTTGTCGGGCCGCTCCGTCATCACCGCGATGCGACAGTCCTGGCAGAGCTTGAGATGGTCGAGCGCGCCGGCGGCGGCGAACATGGAATGGCCCTGCAGCCGTTCCATGACGCGCCTGCACCTGCGACGCAGCGCCGAACGGCTTGCCGCAGCGTTCGCAGCAGAACGGCTGCTCCTCGTTGAGCACGCGATGGCGGTGCGCCTCCTCGCGGAAGCTGAGGCGGGGCGTGAGCGAAATCGCGTTCTCCGGGCAGGTATTTTTGCACAGCCCGCATTGCACGCAGGCGTCTTCCGCGAAGCTGAGCTGCGGATGGTTCGGGTTGTCCTTGAGCGCGCCGGTCGGGCAGGTGCCGGCACAGGCCATGCACAGCACGCAGCTGTCGGTATCGACCGAGACGGTGCCGAACGGCGCGCCCGCCGGCAGCGCGATCTCCTCCGCCTTGTCGGGCGCGTTGCGATGCAGGTGGTCGAGGGCGAAGGCGATCACCTCGCGCTTGCGGCCGACCGGCTGAAAGCTGCCGGGCGTGAAGCCGGGGCAGGGCGCCAGCGCATGAAGCAGGTCACCGATCGAATCCGGATCGTCCTGTTCGATGATCTGCACGCGCTCAGCCCCGTAGCCGAGCCCGTCGAACACGCTTTCGGCAAGCGACGCCTGGAAGGCGAGCCCGGCGCTCTCGTCGCGCTTGGCCGGCGGAACCAGCAGCATCGTGCGCTCGGCGCCGAAGGCCGCCGCCGACAACAGGAAGTCGACGCCGACTTGCGTCACCTGGTTGACCGCGAACGGCAGCACGTTGGCCGGCAGGCCGCGCCCGAGCCGCGCCATCAGGTCGATGACCTCGTCGCCGAATTTTGTATCGTGCACCAGCAGCACCGGGCGCTCGCCGCCGGCGTTGAGATAGGTGCGCAGCAGCGTGCGCAGGCGGATGAGCAGCGCGTCGCCCGCCGGCAGGGCGTAGCGCGCAGCGCCCGTGGGGCAGACGCTGGCGCAGACGCCGCAGCCGGCGCAGATATAGGGGTCGTAGACGACGCGGTCCTCGTCCGAGGTGATGGCGCCGGTCGGGCAGTTGTCTAGACAGCGCGAGCAGCCGACGATGCGGTTCTTGGAATGCGCGCAGATGTCGGGATCGTAGTCGACGTAGCGCGGCTTAGTGAACTGGCCGACCATGCCGGTGGCGGCGAGCAGCGCCTGCGCCACCAGTGCCGGGTTGCCGGGATCGGGATTGAAATAGCCGTCGCGCTTGTCGGCCGCTGTGAAGAGTGGCGTCCCCCCGCGCAGATCGAGAATGATGTCGGCGTTGCGGGTGAGCGACTGCGGCGCGCCCTCGAACTCAAGCGTGGCCCGCGAAGCGGTCTTGACGCCCTGCACGGCTTCGACGGTCAGCTCGAAGCCGCCGAAATGGCCCCATGCGGCGGTGACGCGTCCGCGGAACACTGGGACGTCCATGGTGCGCGGCGGCAGAACTTCGGCCTCGGGCGTCAGCAGGATCGTCACGTCAAGACGGCCGGCGACTTGCTTCGCCGCCTCGAACGCGCTCTCGTCACGGCCGAGAATGAGCAGCTCACCCTCGGAGGTCATTGCGACGGTCGACGCCGGTGGAATGTCGAGCGACGCTTCGGCGATCAAGGCCGCCATCTTGGCGGTGACGTCGCGGTTCGGCCGCCGTCCTGCATCGCTCCAGCCGGCGCGCTCGCGGATGTTGACGAAGCGGATGTCGGGCGCCTCGGCGCCGGCTTCAGCCACCAGTTCGTCGAGCGTCTCGCGGAACAGCGGGGCTTCCTGGGTACACGCGACTAGAAGCGCACTGCCGTCGTGTATCGCCTGCTGCGCCGCATCATGAAACTTTGGTAATTCTCGCCGGCACAGATGCTCGGCCACGCGGCCGTTGTCGCCGCCGACGGCACGCGCGAGCGCATCGCTGTCGATTGCCATGGATTTCTGGCAATTGCAGACGAGCACCTTGCGTTCGGCCAGTTTCATGAGGCCGTTCATCCTCCACCGGGGCTTTGGCGCGGCGCTTGTTTCTCGCTTTGCCGCTGCGTCAAAATTTTAGTCTTCACAGCATCATGCGTAAAAGGGCATAGTTTGTCTAATGCAAATCATGAACTGAAATTTCGCAGATCGGGGCCATCTGAAGCAAGGCCATGACATGCGAAGTTTGGCCGCGCAGGCGTGGAGTTGCCGGGGATGAGTGAAAATCCGGAAGAGAGCCTGCTGATGCGCTGGTCACGGCGCAAGCTGCGGGCGCGGCAGGAGACACGGCACGACGCGCGCGAAGACGTGGCGCAGGCAGAAGTGGTCAAGCTTGCGGCCCGCGACGATACGGCGCGCGTCGCCAATTCTGCTGCGGCCGAGCAGACCGAAGCGCTGACGGAGGCCGAAGCCGAGGGCGTCGGCGACGTCGCAGCATCCGACGTGGACATCGAGTCGTTGCCCGACATCGAGACTTTGACCTACGACTCCGATTTCTCCGTTTTCCTGCGCGAAGGTGTGCCGGAGCGCCTGAAGCAAGCAGCGCTGCGTAAGCTGTGGCTGTCGGACGCCGTGTTTGCCAATCTCGATGGTCTCAACGATTACGATCCGCAGACCATGAAATTCCTCGAAGAGACGATCGCCGAGCCGATCGGCGAAATTGGGCGCGGTTTGCGTGACAAAATCATGGACGCCAAGCGGGCGCGCGAGGAGCGTCCACGCGGCCGGCGCGGGCCCTCCGCCCAGGAGCGTCGTGCGGCAGCGGAACGTGCGCGGAACGTTGCGCCGGAGCAAATAGCCGAAGTCGGCGAGGGCGACGACGATATCGGTGTGCCGGACGCGAACGTGACCAAAGAGCGCCGCGACAACTGAAGGACCAACCCGTGCCGGTCGAACGAGCCGCTGTCGCAACTGACATCCCCGAAGAGGAGCGCCAACGCGCCGACCTCTACGTCTTGCTGGCGCGCCTTCTGATCCGCGGGCCGGATGAGGCTACGCTCGACACCGTGCGCAAGCTAAAAGGCGGAGAAGGCCCGATCGGCGAGGCGATCGATGCGCTCGCGGCGGTGGCGCGCGCCAAGACCGCCGGCGCTGTCGAAGATGAGTACTACGACCTCTTCATCGGCCTCGACCAAGGCGAGATCGTGCCCTATGCCTCGCATTATCTCACCGGCCGACTCTACGATACGCCGCTCGCGAACCTGCGTGTCGATATGGCAAAGCGCGGCATCGGCTGGGACGAAAGCATCAAGGAGCCGGAAGACCATATCGCCGCGCTCTGCGAGATGATGGCGGGGCTCATTCTCGGCGTCTTCGGCGATGGCCCGGCGAGCATCGATGCCCAGCGCTCCTTCTATGAAGCGCATCTCGCGCCCTGGGCTGGGGATTTTTTCACCGATCTCGCCGAGGCCGAGGCCGCCACATTCTATATGCCGCTCGCGCGGCTCGGCTCACATTTGATGGCGCTGGAGGATCAGGCCTTCCGGCTCGCGGTCTGAAGGCGGAATAATGCGCCTGTTTTCAGGTGATTATGAGCCGCGTGCCGCGCGCGATTTCATTGCAAAGCGGTTGCGGCGGCGCCGTATGCGCTGACGAGCCTGAGCCACGACCGCCGCTGTATCCGGACAAACATGTTGACCCGCTTTTGCCCTGGGACCGATAGTTCGCTAGTTCAGATTCAGTCTAAATATCAAAAGTGCTCAAATGTCGGAATCTGAACGGAATAAGACAGAACGGCGCTTAAGCGCGGAGTGGGGAAACGCCATGGGACGGCATGCCGCCAAAGCGGATTTGCCAGCCGGTCGGGCCGTTTCAGGACCCGGAGGCGGCAATGCTGCGCCTGCCGACCGACAACAAGCCATGGCGGCGGCGGTCACCACTATCGATGGTCACCTCCTGCGCGAGGGTACGATTGCCCCGATGCTCGACGCGGTCGCCGAAGAAGTGCCGGTGGCGCTCGTCTACAACGGCGTCTCACACGCCGTAATGATGGCCACCCCCCTCGACCTCGAAGACTTCGCGCTCGGATTCAGTCTGAGCGAGGGCATCCTGGAAAGCCCGCACGAACTGCTCGACATCGACACCGATGAAGCCCCGCAAGGCCTGGTTGCGCGCCTGACCATTTCGGGACGCCGCTTTGCTGCGCTGAAGGATCGCCGCCGCAATCTCGCCGGTCGCACCGGGTGCGGGCTGTGCGGGGTGGATAGCCTCGATCAGGCGGTGCGATCCGTCGCGCCGCTTGAACGCAGCCGGCCTTTTTCCGCGCCGGCGGTGCGCCGCGCACTCGATGCGCTTCCGGAGTGGCAGGTGCTCAACCGCGTGACCCGGTCACTGCACGCCGCCGCCTGGGCCGATGCCGAGGGCAATATCCTTCTGGCGCGCGAGGATGTCGGCCGTCACAACGCGCTCGACAAGCTGATCGGCGCGCTGGCGACGGCGGGCCTCGATCCAGCGTCCGGCTTCGCGCTGATCACCAGCCGTTGCAGCTATGAAATGGTGCAAAAGGCGGTGACCGCCCGTATCCCCGCGTTGGCGGCGATTTCGGCGCCGACGGCACTCGCCGTGCGCATGGCGCAAGCCGCCAACCTCACAATGATTGCGCTGGCGCGCGCCGACGGCATGCGCGTCTACAGCCACCCCGAATTTATTGACGGCATTCCACCCAGCACGGAGTCCACCGACGCGAAATAAGCCGGTCGCGAGAGCGGCGATTTCGCACCCCATTCATTACCAGCAAGCGAGCAGGCCCATGACAAAGAAGATCGACAAACCGACGAGCAGCAAAGCCGAAACCGCGAACGGACAGTTCGACCGCCGCAGCTTCATGCGCTTGGCGGGGCTTGGCGCGGGCGCCGCCGGGGCGTCGATGGGGCTTGGCGCCGCCGAAGCCAGCGCGGACGAGGCGGGGGCGGCCGACGTTGGCGGCTACCGCGAGACCGAACACGTCAAGACCTATTACCGCATGGCGCGCTTTTAGGCGGCGCCTGCGCTTGAACGGACCGACGCGGCGGGGGGCGCCGTGATGAACAACACCGGAGATCGATAGCGATCGACAAAGATCGATAAAGGAGAGTTCTCATGCTCACGAAACAGAGCGACGGAACGGCCAAGACGTCACGCCTGTCTCAGGTGGTGGCCAGTGTCGTCGGCGGAACGGTTGACCGCCGAACCTTCCTGCGGCGCTCGAGTCTCGCGGCGGGCGGCGTGGCGGTGGCCTCGAGCTTCGGCCTGAGCATGGTGAAGAAGTCGGACGCCGCTACCGCGGTGCCCATGGAACCGACGGGCGGCAAGAGCGTGAAGAGCGTCTGCACGTTCTGCGCGGTCGGCTGCACGATCAAGGCCACGGTGCAGAACGGTGTTTGGACGCGCCAGGAGCCGGCCTTCGACAGCCCCATCAATAACGGCGGCTATTGCGCCAAGGGCGCGGCCACGCGCGAAGAAACCAACTCGGCGCGCCGCCTGAAATACCCGATGAAGCTGGTCGACGGGAAATGGAAAAGAATTTCCTGGGATCAGGCCATCAGCGAGATCGGCGACAAGATCCTCGACATCCGCAAGAAGTCGGGGCCCGATTCGGTCTACTGGCTCGGCTCGGCCAAGATGTCGAACGAGCAGTGCTATTTGATGCGCAAGTTCGCGGGCTTCTGGGGCTCCAACAACATCGATCACCAGGCGCGCATCTGCCATTCCACCACGGTCGCCGGCGTCGCGAATACGTGGGGCTACGGCGCCATGACCAACAGCTTCCCGGACATTCGCAAGTCGAAGTCGATCATCACCTTCGGCGGCAATCCTGCGGAAGCGCATCCGGTGGCGATGCAGCACATCCTCACCGCCAAGGAGCGCAACAACGCGCCCTTCATCGTGGTCGACCCGCGCTTCACGCGCACGGCGGCGCACGCCACCGAGCACGTGCAGCACCGGCCCGGTACCGACATCGCCGTTGTCTGGGGCATCCTCTATCACATCTTCGAGAACGGCTGGGAGGACAAGACCTATATCCACTCGCGCGTCTTCGGCATGGACAAGATCCGTGACGAGGTGAGGAAGTGGACGCCCGAGGAAGTCGAGAAGGTGTCCGGGGTGCCTGGCGCGCAGCTCAAGCGCGTCGCGCGGCTGCTCGCCTCCAACCGCCCGGGCACGCTGACCTGGACTCTCGGCATTACCCAGCACACGATCGGCAATTCCAACACGCGCGCGCTCTGCATCCTGCAGCTTGCGCTCGGCAACGTCGGGATGGCGGGCGGCGGCACCAACATCTTCCGCGGTCACGACAACGTGCAGGGCGCAACCGACATGGGCGTGCTGTGTCACGACCTGCCGGGCTACTACGGCATCGCCAAAGGCTCATGGAGCCATTGGGCGCGCGTCTGGGGCGTTTCCTACGATTATCTGAAAGGCCGCTTCCACGACGAGAAGCTTATGCACACGCCAGGCACGCCGGTGTCGCGTTGGTATGAGCTGGTGTTGATGGACAAGAAGGACATTCAGCAACCCGACAACGTGAAAGCGATGATCTTCTGGGGCCATTCGGTGAATTCGACGACCCGGCTCAACCATCAGTGGGAGGCATTCACCAAGCTTGATCTCGTCGTCTCCATCGATCCCTACGTGCCCTCGGCGGCGCTCTATGGCGATCGCAAAAACAACACCTACTTGCTGCCGGCGGCGAGCCAATTCGAAACCTACGGCTCGGTGACGGCATCGAACCGGAGCCTGCAATGGCGTGAGCAGATCGTGAAGCCGGTCTTCGAATCGAGGCCTGACCACGAGATCATGTATCTGTTCGCCAAGAAGTTCGGCTACGACAAGGAGATGTTCAAGAACATCAAGATCAACGGCTCCGAGCCGCTGATCGAGGATGTCACCCGCGAGTTCAACCGCGGCATGTGGACCATCGGCTACACTGGGCAGTCTCCGGAACGGCTGCGGCGGCACATGGAGCATCAAGGGACCTTCGACAAGGTGACCTTGAAGGCGGTCGGCGGTCCCGCCAACGGCGAATACTACGGTCTGCCGTGGCCGTGCTGGGGCACCGCCGAGATGAAGCATCCCGGTACGCCGAACCTCTATGATGAATCGATGCCGGTTGCGGACGGCGGTCTATGCTTCCGCGCCCGCTTTGGCGTCACGCATGACGGCGGCAACCTGCTGGCAGAAGGCACCTATCCGGTCGGCTCGGAGATCAAGGACGGGTACCCCGAGTTCACCATGGCCGCGCTCAAGAAGCTAGGCTGGGACAAGGACCTCACCGACAAGGAGCGGGCGACGATCGAGAAGATCGCCGGCGACAAGACCAACTGGAAAGTCGACCTTTCGGGCGGCATCCAGCGCGTCGCCATCAAGCACGGTTGCGCGCCGTTCGGTAACGCGAAGGCCCGCTGTTACGTCTGGGGCTTCCCGGATCCGGTTCCGATCCATCGCGAGCCACTCTACACGCCGCGGCGCGATCTGGTCGCGAAGTACCCGACCTACAAGGACGGCCGCATGTACCGGCTGCCGATCAAGTACGAGAGCATCCAACAGGTCGATCACTCCAAGGACTTCCCGCTCATCATCACCTCGGGATGTCTGGTCGAGCATGAGGGCGGCGGCGCCAAGTCTCGCGCCAACGTCTGGCTGGCAGAGCTACAGCCGGAGATGTTCATCCAGATGAACCCGTTCGACGCCAACAATGCCGGCGTCAAGGATGGCCAAATGGTCTCGGTCGAAGGTGCCGAGGGCGGCAAGATCCAAGCCAAGCTCTGGGTCACCGAGGCGGTCGGCCGCGGGGTCGTCTGGGTGCCGTACCATTGGGGCGAGCGCTTCAACGGTCACGATACGACCAGCAAGCTGCCGGAGGGCACAGGGCCCTACGTCTTCGGTGGTCCGGGCAACGCCCTGCTCACCTATGGTTACGACGTCGTGACCAACATCCAGGAAGACAAAGTCTCACTTTGCCGCGTCCGTAGCGCTTAAGGAGGTTAGCCATGGCTCGCATGAAATTCCTTTGCGACGCGGAACGCTGCATCAACTGCAACGCCTGCGTCACGGCCTGTAAGAACGAGAACGGCGTTCCCTGGGGCATCAACCGGCGCCGCGTGGTGACCCTCGACGAAGGTAAGCCCGGCCAGCGCTCGATCTCGGTCGCCTGCATGCATTGCTCGGACGCGCCCTGCAAGGCGGTGTGCCCGGTCGACTGCTTCTACCAGACCCCGCAAGGTGTCGTGCTGCACAATAAGGACCTGTGCATCGGCTGCGGCTATTGCTTCTTTGCGTGTCCGTTCGGCGCGCCGCAATATCCGCAGGCCGGTAACTTCGGTTCACGCGGCAAGATGGACAAGTGCACCTTCTGCAATGGCGGGCCGGAGCCGGACGGGTCGGTGGCCGAGTACGAGAAGTACGGCCGCAACCGTCTGGCCGAGGGCAAGCTGCCGCTTTGTGCCGAGATGTGCTCGACCAAGGCCTTGCTCGCCGGCGACGGCGAGATGGTCTCGCGCATCTACCGCGAGCGCATCGTGGCGCGCGGCTTCGGCTCTGGCGCCTGGGGCTGGGGCACGGCCTACCGCAGCAAGGTCGGGCTGTAGGGGAGCACTGGGCTTCTCGGGGGCAGCCCAGGGATGGCTCGGTGCGGCATGAAGAAACGCGAGCAGGCGGCGGTGTGCTGAAGGGCACGGGCCGGCCGCTCATCTTCGTCGGTTTCGGGGGCGGCACGGATAAAAACAATGACCATGCGACGCACCACGATCATCATTGCGACACTGGTGGCGGCTGCCCTGCTGGCCGGCTGCCGCGACGAAGAGCAGCACCCGATGGTGCTCGGCAACGGCACCTATACCGGCGGCGGCAACACGCCCCTGACGGCCAAGCAGGTGTCCGCGCTCAACGGTCGCGTGATGATGCAGGGTGAGGAGAATGCCACCGCCGGCAGCAACGAAAGCATGAGTGAGCCGCAGCCGGCCGAAATCCGCGAGCCCAACGGCCAACCGACCGCCAGCGGCGCCGCCCTCAATAGCCGGGTCATGTTGCAGGGCGAGCCCAACGCCAGTGCCGGCAGCAATGAAAGCATGAGTGAGCCGAAGCCGGGCGAGACGCAGACGCCGCAAGGTCAGCAGCCGGCCGCAAGCGACAAGACGCTCGACCAGCGCCTCATGAAGCAGGAAACCGGCGGTAAATAGCGTCGGCGTAGCGTCCCATAGGGCGCGGCGGCCGACAATGACGATCGGGACCGGCGTGAGACGATGGCGCGTGCGGCGATGCCACGCGAGACGGTGAGGAAAGGAACAGAGGTCATGGAGATAAGGATGTCTGTTCGAAAGGTGCTGGCCTACGGCGGCGTAGCGCTGCTGGCGCTGGCCGCGCTCGCGGGCATCTTTACCTTGTCGGCGACCGTCACATTGCAGCCGGCGCTGGCGCAGCATTTCCACGTGCCGCCCCCGCCCGATGTCGCGGCCGCACAGGCTGGGCGCTTCGGCACGCCGTCGCAGAAGGGGCCGGGCCGCGTCGACCTCGGCACCCCAACCCAAAACGCGGCGCCAGGCAGCCTGCCGCGCGCCGACCTGTGGCGCAACATCCGCCAAGGCGTCGTCGGCCGCTCCACCTCGCGCAGTCCCGAGGCTGGCATGCTGGTGCAGGCGGACGGCGAGAACTTTCGCTTGGTGCAGAACGGCCCGTTGCCGGAATACGGCGGCTACGTGATGCTCGCGATGATCGTGCTGCTGGCGCTGTTCTTCGCCATTCGCGGCCGCATCCGCATCGAGGGCGGCGAGTCCGGTCACACCATCCAGCGCTTTAATCTGCTGGAGCGCTTCATGCACTGGCTGACGGCCATCTCGTTCGTGCTGCTGGCGCTCACCGGCCTCAACATCCTGTACGGCCGCTACGTGCTCAAGCCCATCATGGGCGCCTATCCGTTCGCGCTGATGACCGCTTGGGGCAAATACGTCCACGACTACGTCGCTTTCGCCTTCATGGCCGGGCTGGTGCTGATGTTCGTGCTCTGGGTGGCCTATAACCTGCCGACCGTCGCCGACCTGAAATGGATGCTGCAGGGCGGCGGTCTCTTCACCAAGAAGGGCAGTCACGCGCCCGCCTACAAGTTCAACGCCGGCCAGAAGCTGCTGTTCTGGTTTCTGGTGCTGGGCGGCTTTTCGGTATCGTTCTCAGGCCTGTGCCTGCTGATGCCGTTCACGCTGCAGCCGTTCGCGCCGACTTTTTCGGCGCTCAACGTGTTCGGCCTCGGCCTGCCGACTTCGCTCACTGCGTTGCAGGAGACCCAGCTCGCGCTCGTCTGGCACGCCGCGGTGGCGCTGCTGATGATCACGCTGATCCTCGCCCACATCTACATCGGCACCCTCGGCATGGAAGGCGCCTTCCGCTCCATGACCGACGGCAAGGTCGACGAAAACTGGGCGCTGGAGCATCATCCGCTCTGGGTCGAGCAATTGAAGCAGAAGGGGGCGGACGGCAGCGCCCCGCAGCCGGCCGAATAGCGCCTTTGTGCGTCGCACAAGACACGGGTGGCGGATCGTCGCGCCCATGGGCCCGGCCTTATCCCCCTTCGGCTCGCACCGGGTCGAACCCGGCCTCCCGCGCGGCGCGAACCCCGCCCGTGCTGCACATTGGCTGAGTTTGAGCGGCAAATTCCATGAAACGGAGCGGTCTTCATAGAAAATAGCAATCGTGCGATTGATCGCGTCGTTTAATGATAGGCTATTTCTATTATGCAGTGCACAATTGATCGGCTTTAACTATCACTCGACGGAAATGCGGCGTTGATCGCGTTTGGTACGGTTCTAAGGTCGCCCCGATTTGCAAACGCTATCGGGTTGGCGGTCGCATGGCACAGCACCAAACGCAGTATGAATCTTGGAGCGCCGAGCGCGCGCACGCGGTTATCCGCTCGCATGACGGACGGGAAGGGCCGCTGCTGCCCATCCTTCACGACCTGCAGGCCGCCTTCGGCTACGTCCCCGAGCCGGCGGTGCCGATGGTGGCCGAAGCGCTCAATCTCACCCGCGCCGAGGTGCATGGCGTCGTCACTTTCTATCACGACTTCCGCCGCGAGCCGGCCGGCCGCCATGTGCTGAAACTGTGCCGCGCCGAGGCCTGCCAGGCCGCCGGCGGCGACGCGCTCGCCGCTCACGCGGAAGCCCGGCTCGCCACGGCGTTCGGCGGCACCACCGCCGACGGCCGCGTCACCGTCGAGGCGGTCTACTGCCTGGGGCTGTGCGCCTGCGCCCCGGCGGCCATGCTCGACGGCCGCGTGGTCGGCCGTCTCGACGAGCAGGGGCTCTATGAATTGCTGACGGAGGCGCAGTCATGAGCTTACGCGTCTTCATTCCGCGCGATGCCGGCGCGGTCGCCGTCGGCGCCGACCGGGTTGCGGCCGCTTTGCAGGCGGCGGCGGATCAGCGCGGCGTCGCGCTCGACCTCGTGCGCACCGGTTCGCGCGGCCTTTATTGGCTGGAGCCGATGGTCGAGATCGCGACGCCCGCGGGCCGCATAGCCTATGGCCCGGTGAGCGCCAACGACGCGGCGGCGGTGCTCGAATCGATGCTGGCCGGCAAGCCCCATAAGCTGAAGCTCGGCCTCGCCGAAGAACTCGCCTGGCTCAAGCGCCAGACGCGTTTCACCTTCGCGCGCTGCGGCATTACCGATCCGCTGTCGCTCGAGGACTACCGCGCCCATGGCGGCGGCAAGGGGCTCGAGCGCGCGCTTTCGCTCGGCGCGGCCGCGACGGTCGAAGAGGTTGTGCAGTCGGGCCTGCGCGGGCGCGGCGGCGCCGGTTTCCCGACCGGCATCAAGTGGCGCACGGTCGCCCAGACCGCGAGCGACCAGAGATACATCGTCTGCAACGCCGACGAAGGCGACAGCGGCACCTTCGCCGACCGCATGATCATGGAAGGCGATCCGCTGCTCCTGATCGAGGGCATGGCGATCGCCGGTCTCGCCGTCGGCGCGACTAAGGGCTACGTCTATATCCGCTCGGAGTATCCGCATGCGGTCGCGGCCATGAACGCGGCCATCGAAGTCGCCCGCCGTGGCGGCTTGCTCGGCGCGTCGCTCGGCGGCTCGGACCACGCCTTCGATATGGAAGTGCGCGTCGGCGCCGGCGCCTATGTCTGCGGCGAAGAGACGTCGCTGCTCGACAGCCTCGAAGGCAAGCGCGGCGAAGTACGCGCCAAGCCGCCGCTGCCGGCGCACAAGGGCCTGTTCGGCAAGCCCACGGTCATCAACAACGTGCTGTCGTTCTGCGCCGTGCCGTTCGTGCTCGCCGAAGGCGCCAAGGCCTATTCGGAAGTCGGGATGGGCCGCTCGCGCGGCACCATGCCGATCCAGCTTGCCGGCAACGTGAAATACGGCGGCCTGTTCGAGACCGCCTTCGGCGTTCTGCTCGGCGACCTCATCGACGACATCGCCGGCGGCACCTTCACCGGCCGTCCCGTACGCGCGGTGCAGGTAGGCGGTCCGCTCGGCGCTTATTTCCCGCGCGCGCTGTTCGACACGCCGTTCGACTACGAAGCTTTTGCCGCCCGCGACGGGCTGATCGGCCACGGCGGCGTGGTGGTGTTCGACGATACCGTCAACATGGCCCGCCAAGCGCGCTTCGCCATGGAGTTCTGCTCCATCGAAAGCTGCGGCAAGTGCACGCCCTGCCGCATCGGCTCCACCCGCGGAGTCGAGGTCATCGATCGCATCCTGCGCGACGACGCCCGCGGCGACAATCTCGCAGTGCTCGAAGACCTCTGCAACACCATGAAATTCGGCTCGCTCTGCGCGCTCGGCGGGTTCACGCCCTATCCGGTGATGAGCGCGCTCACCCATTTCCCCGAAGACTTCGGCGCGTCCCGGCGCCAACTGCAAGCTGCGGAATAAAGGAGGACGTCCATGTCGCTCGTCCACGAAATCGACTACGGCACCCCTCAGGCCAAGACCGACAAGACCGTCACGCTCATCATCGACGGCCTTCCGGTGACGGTGCCCGAAGGCACCTCGATCATGCGCGCGGCGATGGAATCCGGCACGCAGATCCCCAAGCTCTGCGCGACCGATATGGTCGACGCCTTCGGTTCCTGCCGGCTTTGCCTGGTCGAGATCGAGGGCAGGGCGGGCACGCCCGCCTCCTGCACCACGCCGGTCGCCGAAGGCATGGTGGTGCGTACCCAGACCGACCGCCTCAAGCGGCTGCGCAAGGGCGTGATGGAACTCTACATCTCCGACCATCCGCTCGACTGCCTGACCTGCTCGGCGAACGGCGATTGCGAATTGCAGGACATGGCCGGTGCCGTGGGCCTACGCGAGGTGCGCTACGGTTACGAGGGCGAGAAGCATCCCAACCCTGGCGTCGACACCTCCAATCCTTATTTCACCTACGATCCGTCGAAGTGCATCGTGTGCTCGCGCTGCGTGCGCGCCTGCGAGGAAGTGCAGGGCACCTTCGCGCTGACCATCGCTGGCCGCGGTTTCGATTCGGTGGTCTCGCCCGGCATGCAGGAGGACTTCCTGTCCTCGGAATGCGTCTCCTGCGGTGCCTGCGTGCAGGCCTGTCCGACCGCGACGCTGAACGAGAAGGCGGTGATCGACATCGGCACGCCGGAGCATTCGGTGGTCACGACGTGCGCCTATTGCGGCGTCGGCTGTTCGTTCAAGGCGGAGATGCGCGGCGACGAAGTCGTGCGCATGGTTCCCTACAAGGACGGCAAGGCCAACCGCGGACATTCCTGCGTCAAGGGCCGCTTCGCCTGGGGTTACACCACCCACCAGGACCGCATCCTGAAGCCGATGATTCGCGCCAAGATCACCGATCCCTGGCGCGAGGTGAGCTGGGAAGAAGCGATCGCGCACACCGCGTCCGAATTCAAGCGCATCCAGGCCAAGTACGGCAAGGGCGCGATCGGCGGCATCACCTCGTCGCGCTGCACCAACGAAGAGACCTTCCTTGTGCAGAAGCTGGTGCGCGCCGGCTTTGGCAACAACAACGTTGATACCTGTGCGCGCGTCTGTCATTCGCCGACCGGCTATGGCCTCTCGACCACGTTCGGCACCTCGGCCGGCACCCAGGATTTCGATTCGGTCGAGCACAGCGACGTCGTGCTCGTTATCGGCGCTAACCCGACCGACGCCCATCCGGTGTTCGGCTCGCGGCTGAAGAAGCGCTTGCGCGAAGGCGCCAAGCTGATCGTGGTCGACCCGCGCCGCACCGACCTAGTGCGTTCGCCGCACATCGAAGCTTCGTTCCACCTGCCGCTCTTGCCCGGCACCAACGTCGCGGTGGTGACGGCGCTGGCGCATGTCATCGTCACCGAAGGCCTGGTGAACGAGCAGTTCGTGCGCGAGCGCTGCGACTGGGACGAGTTCCAGCACTGGGCGGACTTCGTGTCCCAGCCCCGCCACAGCCCGGAAGAGGTGGCGAAGATTTCCGGCGTGCCGGCGGAGACCATCCGCGGCGCCGCGCGGCTCTATGCGACCGGCGGCAATGGGGCGATCTACTACGGCCTCGGCGTCACCGAGCATAGCCAGGGCTCGACCACGGTGATCGCCATCGCCAACCTCGCCATGGCGACCGGCAATATCGGCCGCCCCGGCGTCGGCGTTAATCCGCTGCGCGGCCAGAACAACGTCCAGGGCTCGTGCGACATGGGCTCGTTCCCGCACGAGCTTCCCGGCTACCGCCACATTTCCGGCGACGCCACGCGCGAGCAGTTCGAGGCGTTGTGGGGCGTGCACCTCGACAACGAGCCGGGCCTGCGCATTCCCAACATGCTGGATGCCGCCGTCGAGGGCTCGTTCCGCGGCATCTACATCCAGGGCGAGGACATCCTGCAGTCCGACCCCGACACCAAGCACGTGTCCGCCGGCCTCGCCGCCATGGAGTGCGTGGTGGTGCAGGACCTGTTCCTGAACGAGACGGCGAACTACGCCCACGTGTTCCTGCCCGGCTCGACCTTCCTGGAGAAGGACGGCACGTTCACCAATGCCGAGCGCCGCATCCAGCTCGTGCGCAAGGTCGCGGCGCCCAAGAACGGCTATGCCGACTGGGAAATCACCGTGATGCTGGCGAAGGCGCTGGGCTTCGACATGCCCTACAGCCATCCGTCCGAGATCATGGACGAGATCGCGCGTCTGACGCCGACCTTCGCGGGCGTGTCGTTCGCCAAGATCGCCGAGCTCGGCTCGGTGCAGTGGCCGTGCAACGAGAAGGCGCCTTTCGGCACGCCGGTGATGCATATTGACGGCTTCGTGCGCGGCAAGGGCAAGTTCGTGGTCACCGAATACGTGGCGACCGACGAGAAAAGCGGTCCACGTTTTCCCCTCCTGCTCACCACGGGCCGCATCC
Organism: uncultured Pseudomonadota bacterium; assembly: GCA_963773225.1. Taxonomy (GTDB): domain Bacteria; phylum Pseudomonadota; class Alphaproteobacteria; order Rhizobiales; family Xanthobacteraceae; genus Pseudolabrys. The sequence continues at coordinate 415,693 of CAVZAO010000007.1, read as the reverse complement.
TCTCGCAGTACAATGTCGGCGCGCAGACCCGCCGGACCGACAATGGCGTCTGGCATGAGGAAGATCGCCTCGAGATGCATCCGCACGATGCCGAGCAGCGCGGCGTGCGCGACGGCGACTGGGTCAAGCTCGCGAGCCGCGCGGGCGAGACCACCTTGCGCGCGCTCATCACCGACCGGGTATCGCCGGGCGTGGTCTACACCACGTTCCATCACCCGATGACGCAGGCCAACGTCGTCACTACCGACTTCTCGGACTGGGCAACCAACTGCCCCGAATACAAGGTGACCGCGGTGCAGATCTCGCCGTCGAACGGTCCGAGCCAATGGCAGGAGCGGTACAGCGAACTGTCGCGGCAGGCGCGGCGTATCCACGTGACCGAAGCGGCGGAGTAGGGCGATGACGGCGAATGTCGCGACGGGCGAGACGGCGCATACGCACGACGGCACGCGCAAGCTCGTCATGATGGCGAATCAGATCGGCACCTTTTTCGCCAGCCAGGGGCCGGATCATGCCGTGACCGGCACCGCCGATCACATCCGGAAGTTCTGGGACCCGCGCATGCGCAAGGCGATCTTTGCGCATCTCGCCGCCGGCGGCGAGGGGCTCGCCCCCAACGTGCGGGCGGCGATCGAGAAGCTGCGCGACGTCGAAAAGGCCCCGTAAGAGCGCCATAGCGCCTTCCGCTTTATTCCTTCGGCCGCTTATCGACGATGCGGCGCGCCTTGCCCATGGAGCGCTCGATGCCGCCGGGGTCGGCGACCGCGATGTCGACGCCGATCCCGACCACGTTGCGGATGTGCGATTTGAGCAGCGCCGCCTGTGCCGTGCGCGAGGCGTCGTCGGCATGCTCGGGCCGCGCTTCCACGTGCAGCCGCACGGCGTCGAGCCGCTGCTCGCGGTAGAGCTCGATGTAGAAGTGCGGAGCCAGTCCGTCGCAGCGCAGCAGCTGCTCCTCGAACTGGGTCGGGAACACGTTGACACCGCGCACGATCATCATGTCGTCGGAACGGCCGGTCACCTTTTGCATGCGCCGCATGGTGCGCGCGGTGCCCGGCAGTAACTTGGTCAGGTCGCGTGTGCGATAGCGAATGACGGGCATGCCTTCCTTGGTGAGCGTCGTAAACACGAGCTCGCCCGTCTCGCCGTCCGACAGCACCTGGCCGCTCGCCGGATCGATGATCTCGGGATAGAAATGATCTTCCCAGATATGCAGTCCGTCTTTGCTCTCGACGCATTCGTTGGCGACGCCGGGGCCCATCACTTCCGACAAGCCATAGATGTCGATCGCGTCCATATCGAAGGCCGCTTCGATCTCCGCCCGCATGGAATTGGTCCACGGCTCGGCACCGAAAATGCCGACCTGGAGCGACGACTCGCGCGGATCGATGCCCTTGGCGCGGAATTCGTCGAGGATCGCCAGCATGTATGACGGCGTCACCATGATGATTTCCGGCCGGAAGTCGGTGATGAGCTGCACTTGCCGTTCGGTCATGCCACCGGAGACGGGGATGACCGCGCAGCCGAGACGCTCGGCCCCGTAGTGTGCACCCAAGCCGCCGGTGAAAAGGCCGTAGCCGTAAGAAACGTGCACCTTCATGCCCGGCCGGCCGCCGGAGGCACGGATCGAGCGCGCCATCACGTCGGACCAGATGTCGAGGTCCTTTTGGGTGTAGCCGACTACGGTGGGCTTGCCGGTGGTGCCGGAGGAGGCGTGGATGCGCGCAATGCGGTCCTGCGGCACGGCGAACATGCCGAAGGGATAGTTGTCGCGCAGGTCCTGCTTGCTGGTGAGGGGGAAGTTGGCGAGGTCTTGGAGCGTCTTGCAGTCCTGCGGCTTCACGCCCGCGGCGTCGAATTTGGCGCGGTAGGTCGGCACATTGTCGTAGGCGTGCTGGAGCGACCATTGCAGGCGCTCGAGCTGCAGCGCGGCGATCTCGTCGCGCGAAGCGGTTTCAATCGGCTCGAGCCCGTGCGGCTTGTAGGACGACTTGTCGAGCATGCCATAACCTCCCTCAACCCGGTGCTTTGCTGGCGTTCTTCTTCAAGCCGGGTACCAGCTCGCCCTCATGATGCGGTCACGGGGCGATCGCCGTCGCGTTGCGCGACGAGAATCGGAGCCTCGTCCATGCAGGTCCTCCCGGGCGCTTCTTGGTCGTCCGCGGCGTGAGGGTCGCGGCGAGGGCGTCTTGCGACAATACGCGACTGGCCACCCGGCCCTCAAGCCTCGCCCACGTCTTCGCCCTAGAGCCGTGGCTCAAGCCTTGGGATCGGCGATGCCGGCGAGCTTGCGGGCGCGCTTCTTCTTCTCGTCGACCGCCATGCCGCGTGCGATCTGGATGCGCTGGGCCTGGGGCGAGCCGGCGCCGTGCAGGCTTTCGGTGAGGTAGCCGACGGCGTTGCGGCCGATGGTCATATTTTCGATCAGCCGCAAGATGCGCATGCGGTCGACGGTCTCGACGCCGCTCTTGCCCTGCAGGAATTTGCGAATGAGCGGACCCACTTCGTTGTTCTGCAAATCCCGCTCCGACGGCATGGTTACGACGAGCCCGCCGGCGATGTCCTGTGCAAGACGCGATATCTCGAAGGGAAAGCGCGTGACGTTGTGTTTGGCGACGTTGGAGAGCATCTCGTCGTTGAGGTAAGCGCCCGACGCCATCGGCTTCGACCGGTAGGCCGCCGCCATGCAGCTCGAATAGATGGTCTCGTTGAGATGGGTCATCTCCACGAGCTTGTCCTTGATGTGCGAGACGCCCTCGACGCCGTTGTGCGAGGCCGCTTCCGCCGCAGCGCCGATCAGCACGTCGCCAAGGCCCGTTTTGCAGACGTAGGACGAGCGGTGATAGGTGGTGAAGCGCTCGACCAGGGTCGCGGCGTATTGCCATTCGCCGTCCATGAACACGTGCGCATGGGGAATGAACACGTTGTCGAACACGATCAGCGCCTCTTGACCCGCAAATTGTGCGTTGCCGGCGTCCATGACGCCGCCGTCCAGGATGCGCGTGTCGTTGGTCTGGCGTCCGACCACGTAGGTGAGGCCGGGAGCGTCGACCCGCACCGCGCCGACGACCGCCCAGTCCTTATCGGCTTCCGTCATGCGCATGGTCGGCATGACGATCAGCCAGTGCGAGTTGACCGCGCCGGTCTGGTGCATCTTGGCGCCGGAGACGTAGATCCCGAGGGCGTCGCGTTTTGTCACATGGAGAAATAAGTCGGGATCGGCCTGGCTATGCGGCGGCTTGGAGCGGTCGCCCTTAGGGTCGGTCATGGCCCCGCCGATGACGATGTTGGCGGTCTGCGCGCGCTTGAGGAAGGCCAGGAAGCGTTGATGGTATTCGGTTCCGCGCTCGGCATCGATATCGAAGGTCACCGAATGGCAGCTGCCGATGGCGTCGAGGCCGACGCATCGCTGGAAGCAGGTGCCGGTGCGGCGGCCGAGCTCGCGCTGCATTTCGTGCTTGGTGACCAGATCGTCCGGCCCGGTCGGCACGTGCAGGAATTGATTGGTCTCAACTCCGGCGATTTCGCTCCTGACGCCGCCAAGCTCGGGGCGCTCACTGGCCAGTCGGTAGGTCTCGGCCATGGCGTTGATCGAGGGAAAGATGACCGGGTGGTCGACCGGCTCGCCCACGCGCTCCCCCATGAAGAAGACGTTCATGGCGCGGCCGCGCAGGGATGCGATGTAGCTTTCGGCATCTGCGATGGGGCGGGCGAAATCGGCCCAGAGGCTCTCGGTATCCTGCATAACTTTGTCTTTCTCAGCGTCTTGTGGGGGCATCCATCGTGAGGCGCGCAGCCCTTCCGCGGTTTGTAGCGAATAATCGGGCCCGTTCCATGGGGCATCATCTCAATCAAATGCCCGGCATTGGCTTGCCGTGCTGCGTGCCATAGGTGCTGCGGCGCACACTATCGCGTAGCGAGGGACTTCGTTGGAGCCTGCGTCTCTAGCACCGAATGCGGTATTTGTCGCGAAAACATTCGATACTGCGCGGCAGTCAGCATTTCACTTTCTAATTTGCTTCAATAGACGACGAATAAACGGCGTCCAGCGCGCGTCTCGTAAATATCGCGCATGCTGAATTTGTAGGGCAATTGAATTGTGCGCCGCCAAAGATTGCATAACCGTAGCCTGTGCATTTTTGCCTGTTTCCGAACTGGAAAATGCTGGCGCGTTCGACTGATTGAGCGGTAAGCTCGCGATCTAAGAAAAATAAACGGTGGACGTTGTTGGCCATTTGTCTGGACCGCCTCGTTCAACTGAAAATCAGGCCAAGGAGGAGGAACGCAACATGAAATCGAATGGAATTGGCCGTGTCTCGCGCCGTCGGTTCTTGCGGGATACGGGTCTCACGCTAGCCGCTGCTGGGTCGGCGCCAGTGCTCTCGGCGCCGTTCGTATCGACCGCCATGGCGGCGACCAAAACGATGTCGATCGTGCAATGGAGTCACTTCGTTCCCGAATACGACACGTGGTTTGACAAGTTTGCTAAGGATTGGGGCAGCAAGAACAATATCGACGTCAGCGTCGACCACATTCCCGTGCAGCACATCCCCGCGCGCGCGGCCGCCGAAGCATCGGCCGGCTCGGGCCACGATCTCTTCGGGTTCAACGGCGCCGGCGGCGCCCACCTCTACCGCAAGTTCTTCATGAACGTGGCCGATCTGGTCAAGGAAACAGAGAAGAAATACGGCAAGGTCACCACGCTCGGCCGGCAGCTCTGCTACAACGAAGACGACGGATCGTGGTCCGGCTTCCCCGACTTCTACATCAACTACCCGGGCATGTATCAGAAGAGCCTGTGGGGCGAGATCGGCGTCGTGCCGGACACCTGGGAGAATATCCGCAAGGGTGGCGCCAAGCTGAAGGCCAAGGGCCATCCGGTCGGCCTCCCGCTCGGTCACAGCAACGACCCGAACGCGACTTGGCGCGGCCTGTTGTGGAGCTATGGCGCTTCCATTCAGGACCATTCCGGCAAGAAGATCGTCCTCGATAGCAAGGAAGCCGTCGAAGCGGTGAAGTTTGCCACGGCCCTCTACAAAGAGGCGATGACATCGGACGTGTTGTCCTGGAACGACTCCAGCAACAACCAGTACCTCGATTCCGGCGTCGGCTCCTACATCATCAACCCGATCTCGGCCTATCGCACCGCGCAAAAGCTCAACAAAAAGCTGGCCGACGACATCTTCGTCATCGGACCGCCGAAGGGGCCGGTGCGGCAGTTGATCGGCGCCTCGTCCGAGTTCTACGGCATCTGGAAATTTGCCAAGAACAAGGAAGCGGCGATCGAGTTCCTCAAATACTACTCGGCCAACTGGCCGGAAGCCTTCAAGGCGAGCGAGGGTTACAACAACCCCTGCTTCGAGGGATTGGTGCCGAAGCCCATGCCGATCCTGTCGAACGATCCGACGTCGACGCCGCACGACAAGCTGGCGATCCTTCAGGACTCGGACAAGTGGTCCGCCATCTCGGGTTATCCCGGACCGGCCACGCCCGCGATGGACGAAATCAACTACAACTTCATCGTGTCCGACATGCTGGCGAAGGCCGCGACTGGCCAGTTGAGCGCCGAGCAGTCGGTCAAGTGGGCCACGAAGCAGTGCGAAGCCATCATGAAAAAGTGGCAGCACAAAGCTTGATAGCCGAGGCCCGGGCCGCGCTTAGTGCGCGGCCCGGTTCGCTTGGCGCTCGATAATAAGGGGATCAAGGGCACACTCGCCGTGGAACTCGGCGGGCGCGGTGTCTGATGCCAATTTTCTGTGGGGAAACACGAATGTCCGCGGTACTGACTAGGGATATCATCAAGAAGTTCGGCGAAGTGCCCGCTGTTAATGGCATTTCGCTCAATATTCCGGACGGCGAATTCATGGTGTTGTTGGGGCCGTCGGGCTGCGGCAAGACCACCTTCCTGCGCATCATCTGCGGACTGGAAGCTCAGACCAGCGGCGATCTCTTGATCGGCGGGAACGTCGTCAACGATATTCCCCCGCGGGCCCGCGGCGTCGCCATGATGTTCCAGAGCTACGGCCTCTATCCACACTTCACCGTCTACAACAATATCGCGTTTCCGCTCCGCACGACCCATACGCCTCGGGAAGAGATCGACAGAAAGGTCCAATGGGCGTCGAACATGCTCGGCATCACGCGCCTGCTCGACCGGCGGCCGCGCCAGCTCTCCGGCGGTGAGCGCCAGCGTGTCGCCCTCGCCCGCGCGCTGGTGCGCGAACCCACGGCGCTGCTGCTCGACGAACCGCTGTCGAACCTTGACGCCAAGCTGCGCGCTTCGGCTCGCCACGAGATCAAGGCGTTCCAGCAGCAGGTCGGCATCACCACCATTTACGTGACCCACGACCAAGTCGAAGCCATGGGTATGGGCGATCGCATCGCGGTCATCGACGGCGGCATCGTCCGGCAATGCGGGACGCCAACGGAAATTTACGACGATCCGGCTGACCGATTCGTCGCCACCTTCGTCGGTTCGCCGCCCATGAACATCATGGACAAGAACGGGGGCGCTATCGGGTTCCGGCCGGAGAACTTCCTGCCCAAGGACATGATGGAGGATAGCGCTTTTCAGGAGTTCTCGTTCCGCGTCGATCGTGTCGAATATCTCGGGTCCGAGCGGATCGTCTATGGGGTGGTCGACGGTTTCGATCAGGGCAAGGAGATCATGGCCAAGCTGCCGCCGGCCCACGTCTCCGAAGAGAGTATCCGGCCCGGCGAGTGGCATCCTTATGCCGTCAAGAATAGCGCAATGCGCTACTTCGATAAAAACGGCTTGCGGACCAGCCGCTAACGCGAGGATGCACCCATGGCAGTAATCGCTGAAACCTACGCCAAACCGGCCTCGCGCTTCCGGTTCCTTTTGGACCGGCGCGAAGTGCTGGGCGCGATTTTCGTCGCGCCGGCCATTCTTTACGTCTTGTTGCTGGTCGGCGTGCCGTTCGTTATGGCCGCCTACTATTCGGTCAGCGCGTATACGATCTACAATCCGTCGTGGCACTTCGTGGGGTTGTCGAACTTCATCGACATCGTGGAGGACCCCACGTTCATCCAGACGCTGTGGAACACCTTCATCTTCACGTTCGGATCGCAGATCCTGGGTCTCATCCTCGGTAAGTTCGGCGCGATGCTGCTGCTCAAGCCGTTCCCCGGGCGCAAGATCGTACGCGCGTTGGTGATCCTGCCCTGGGCGGTGCCGATCGCGCTCGCTACCGTCGCGTGGGAATGGATGTTCGACTCGCTTTACAGCGTCATCAACTGGACGCTGATCGCGGTCGGCCTCATCACCCGCGCGCAGGCGCCGAACTGGCTCGGTACGCCGGATCTGGCGATGATCTCCGTGATCGTGGTCAATGCCTGGCGTTTCTTCCCGTTCGCGATCGTCATCTTCCTCGCGGGCATGACGTCAGTGCCGCAGGACGTGATCGATGCGGCGACCGTCGACGGAGCCGGATTCTGGCGCCGTAACTACCAGATCATCGTTCCGATGATCCTGCCGATCCTGGCCGTCGGGCTCATCTTCGGTATCGTGTTCACGTTTACCGACATGTCCGTCGTCTACCTGTTGACTCAAGGTGGTCCCGTCGGGGCAACCTCGGTCCTCGGTTTCGCGGGCTTCCAGACCGGCATCGTCTCGGGTGACGTGTCGCACGGCGCCGCCATCTCATTGTTCATGCTGCCCGTGCTGCTCGTCGTGGTCTTCGCGATGCTGCGCTTCATCCGGCGGCGGGAGATCTAGTTATGTCGTCACGTTCCCTCTCCAATACGCTGCAGGAGACGTCGTTCTATGGAGCGGTCATCTTCTTCGTCGTGCTCGCTGCGTTCCCTTTCTACTGGATGGTGATCACGTCGTTTAAGACCAACGCCGATCTCTATAGTGTCAGCCACATCCCGTTCTGGTTCAACGATCCGCCGACCCTCGAACACTTCAGGTATCTGTTCGAGAAGACGCTGTTCCTGCGCTGGATGCTGAACTCGCTGGTTATCGGCCTTTGCGTGACGGGCATCACGCTGGTCACCGCGCTGCCGGCCGGCTACAGCTTGTCGCGCTGGACCGGCCGCAACGGTGAGGCGCTCGGGATCGGCATCTTCCTGACCTACCTTGTGCCGCCGACCATCCTGTTCCTGCCGCTCTCCCGCATCATCGCGGACCTGGGGCTGCAGAACTCGATGTGGTCGTTGGTGTTGGTCTACCCGACCTTTACGATCCCGTTCTGCACCTGGCTGCTGATGGGTTTCTTCAAGGCCATGCCGCCCGAGATCGAGGAAGCGGCGGTGGTCGACGGGTGCACCCTGTTCGGGGCCTTCATCAAGATGACGGTGCCGTTGTCGGTGCCGGCGATCCTGACGGTGGTGATCTTCACCTTCACGCTCACGCTTCAGGAGTTCGTCTACGCGCTGACCTTCGTGTCCTCGTCGGCGCAGAAGCCGATCACGCTCGGTGTCGCCACCGACCTTATCCGCGGTGACATCTTCTACTGGGGTGAGATCATGGCCGGCGCCTTGATCGCCAGCATCCCGGTGGCGATCGCCTACAACCTGTTCCTCGACCGCTTCATCTCCGGCATCACCGGCGGCGCGGTGAAATAGGGCGCCGCGTGGTGGTGAGGACATGGGCGTGTCGCCTGTCCGGCTTGCGTTGATCGGCGGCAATATCGCCGAGTTGAAGGCGCCGGCGTTGCATGCGATCGCGGGCAGGCTTTGCGGCCTGCCCGTGACCTACGAATTGCTGCGGCCGGCCGATTTCGGCTGCAGCTTCGAGGACGTGCTGTGGCAATGCCGGGATGCCGGCTTCCGTGGCGTCAACATCACCTATCCGTATAAAGAGCAGGTGGTTCGTCATCTGATCGCCGCCGACCCGGCGGTGCAGGCCATGGGCGCCTGCAACACGGTCTTGTTCGAATCTGCGGGCTTGCGCGGCTACAACACCGATTATACCGGCTTCATCGCGGCCTATCGGACCACGTTCGGCGAGGCTGCGCCAGGCCGGGTCGCGCTGGCGGGTGCCGGCGGCGTGGCGCGCGCGATCGCCCCGGCGCTGGCGCGGCTCGGGGCCGACGAATTGAGAGTGTTCGACATCGACAGGGAGAAGGCCGGCGCGCTGGCCGCGGCGGTCCGCGCTGTCCACGGCCACACGTTGATACACGTCGCGGAAACGATCGAGGATGCCGCCGCCGAAGCCGACGGCCTCGTCAACGCCACCCCGCTCGGCATGGGGGGCATCGGCGGCTGCCCATTTCCCCCCGATCTGATGGCCGGGCCGCGCTGGGTCTTCGACTCGATCTATACGCCCATGGATACGCCGTTCATGCTGGCGGCGCGCGCGGGAGGCCTGGCGGCGATGAGCGGCTACGAACTGTTCCTCTATCAGGGGATCGACGCCTTCAAGCATTTCACGGGACGCGACGTGGCCGAAGACCGCTTGCGTGCTGAATTGAAGCGCGCGCATGATCAGGCGGCGGTATAGACTGGCGCTCGGCTTTCGTTGCGGATTTCGAACAGGAGACGTCTTGGTGAGCAGCCCACGATTCATTCGCTTGGCCCCGGACGACAATGTGGTGGTTGCCGTCGACCAGTTTCCGGCCGGTGCGGGCGTTGCCGGGGTGACGGCGCGCGAGCGCGTGCCGCGCGGGCACAAAATGGCGGTACAGCCGATTGCGCTCAACGAGCCGGTGCGCAAGTACGGCCAGATCATCGGCTTCGCGTCCAAGGAGATCACGCCGGGCGACTGGGTGCACGAGCAGAACGTCGTCTTGCACGATTTCGCGCGCGACTATCGCTTCGCCGAGGGCGCCCGCAATGACGAACTGCTGCCGCCGGAGCTGCGCGCGACCTTTGAGGGCTATCGGCGCCCGAACGGCAAAACCGGCACCCGCAACTATATCGGCGTCCTCACCTCCGTGAACTGCTCGGCGTCCGTCGCCAAATTCATCGCCGAGGAAGTCAACCGCTCCGGTCTGCTTGACGATTATCCCGGCATCGACGGCGTGGTGGCCTTCGTGCACGGCACCGGCTGCGGCATGGCGGCCAAAGGCGAGGGCTGGGACGTGCTGCGTCGTACGCAATGCGGCTACGCCACCCACCCCAATCTGGGTGCAACGCTCATGGTGGGCCTCGGCTGCGAGGTGTTCCAGATTGACCGCATGAAGAGCGAATACGGCCTGGTCGAGGGCGATCATTTCCAGACCATGACCATTCAGGCGACTGGCGGCACCCGTAAGACGGTGGCGGAGGGCGTCGAGCGCATCAAAGCCATGCTGCCAGTGGCGGCCCGGGCGCAGCGCGAGACCCGGCCGGCCAGCGAGATCGTGCTGGCGCTGCAATGCGGCGGCTCCGACGGCTATTCCGGCATCACCGCCAACCCCTCGCTCGGGGTCGCGGTCGACACGCTGGTCAAGCACGGCGGCACCGGCGTGCTGGCAGAGACGCCGGAAATCTATGGCGCCGAACACCTGCTCACCCGACGCGCGGTCAATAAGGCGGTCGGCGAGAAGCTGGTCGAGCGTATCCGCTGGTGGGAAGACTATACCGAGCGCAATCGCGGGGAGATGAACAACAACCCGTCGCCGGGCAACAAGGCCGGGGGGCTGACAACGATCCTGGAAAAATCGCTGGGCGCGGCCGCCAAGGGCGGCTCCACCACCATGCGGGCGGTCTACGAATACGCCGAACCAGTGACGGAACCCGGGTTCGTATTCATGGATACGCCGGGCTACGATCCGGTCGGCGCGACGGGGCAGGTGGCGGGTGGCTGTAACGTCATGTGCTTCACCACCGGGCGCGGCTCCGCCTTTGGCTGCAAGCCGACGCCTTCGGTCAAGATCGCGACTAACACCTACGTCTACGACAGCATGCGCGACGACATGGATATCAACTGCGGGGATGTGCTGGAGGGCGTCAGCGTTGCTGACAAAGGCGAGGAGATATTCCAGAAGGTGCTGGCAACCGCCTCCGGCGCGCACACGAAATCGGAAGACCTCGGCTATGGCGATCTGGAGTTCGTGCCCTGGCAAATCGGCGCGGTGATGTAAGGAGCTCAATCATGGCCAAGGGTTCGAAAAATCGCGGCAAGCGACGCCTGCGTTCACAATTGTGGTTCGACAATCCCGACAACCCGGGCATGACGGCGCTTTATCTCGAGCGCTATCTGAACTACGGGCTCACCCGCGAAGAGCTGACCTCCGGCAAGCCGATCATCGGCATCGCACAGACCGGCTCGGACCTGTCGCCGTGCAACCGCCATCATCTCGAGCTTGCCGCGCGCGTGCGTGAAGGTATTCGCGCCGCCGGCGGCATCGCCTTCGAATTCCCGGTCCATCCGATCCAGGAAACCGGGAAGCGGCCGACCGCCGCCCTCGACCGCAACCTCGCCTATCTCGGCCTGGTGGAAGTGCTCTACGGCTATCCGCTCGACGGCGTGGTGCTGACAACCGGTTGTGACAAGACCACGCCGGCCTGCCTGATGGCGGCCGCGAGCGTGAACATCCCGGCAATTGTGTTGTCGGGCGGACCCATGCTGAACGGCTGGTGGAAGGGCACGCGCGCCGGCTCCGGCACGGTCGTGTGGCAGGCGCGCTCCGACCACGCTGCCGGCAAGATCGGCTATGACGAATTCCTCGAGATCGTCACCTCGTCGGCACCTTCGGTCGGCCACTGCAACACCATGGGCACCGCCTCGACCATGAACGCGCTGGCCGAGGCGCTCGGCATGTCGCTGCCGGGTTGCGCCGCGATCCCAGCGCCCTATCGCGAGCGCGCACAGATTGCCTACGACACCGGCGTGCGCGCGGTGGAGATCGTGTGGGAAGACCTCAAGCCCAGCGATATCCTCACCCGCAAGGCATTCGAGAACGCCATCGTGGCGTGCTCGGCGATCGGCGGTTCCACCAATGCGCCGATTCATATCAATGCCATCGCCCGCCATGTCGGCGTTAAGCTCGCCATCGAGGACTGGGAGAAGCTCGGCTACGACGTCCCGTTGCTCGTCAATATGCAGCCGGCCGGCAAGTATCTTGGCGAAGAGTATTTTCGCGCTGGTGGGCTGCCGGCGGTGATGCGCGAACTGTTCAAGGCGGGCCGGGGCCAGCCCGACGCGCTCACCGTCAACGGCAGGACCATCGGTAAGAACACGCGCAAGGCTCACATCCAGGATGCCGATGTCATCCGCCCCTACGACGAGCCGATGCAGGCGCAGGCCGGCTTCAAGGTTTTGAGCGGCAATCTGTTCGATTCCGCCATCATGAAGACATCGGTGATTTCGGAAGAATTCCGCCAGCGATACCTCTCGGACCCCAAGGACCCGGACGCGTTCGAAGGCCGCGCCATGGTATTCGAGGGGCCGGAAGATTATCACAAGCGCATCGAGGACCCGTCACTCAAGATCGACGAGCGCACGCTTTTGTTCATCCGCGGCGTGGGACCCATCGGCTATCCTGGCTCGGCGGAAGTCGTGAACATGCAGCCGCCGGCGGCGCTCATCAAGAAGGGCATCACCGCGCTCCCCTGCATCGGCGATGGGCGCCAGTCGGGCACTTCCGGCTCGCCCTCGATCCTCAATGCTTCGCCGGAAGCAGCGGCCGGTGGCGGCCTGGCGCTCTTGAAGACCGGCGACCGCGTGCGCATCGATCTGCGTAAGGGTACCGCGAACATCATGATCTCCGCCGAGGAACTCGCCAAACGGCGCGCCAAGCTTGAGAAGCAAGGCGGCTTTCCGTTTCCGGAGAGCCAGACGCCCTGGCAGGAAATCCAACGCTCCATGGTGGATCAACTGTCCGACGGCATGGTGCTCAAGCCGGCGGTCAAATATCAACGCATCGCCGAAAAGAGCGTGCCGCGGGATAATCATTAGGTTCTCGTCATTCCGGGGCGTGCGCGAAAGCGCGCGAGCCCGGAATCCTGGGCTAAATGTCGAGCTTGATTTCTCGATTTCGAATAGGCGCTACGCGCCGTCCGGAATGACAAAGGAGAGTATGAATGACCGATCGATTGAAGGGCAAACGCGCGTTCGTGACTGCGGCGGGGCAGGGCATCGGCCGCGCAATTGCGGAAACCTTCATTGCCGAGGGCGCCCAGGTGATCGCCACTGACCTAGACGCCGGCAAATTGAAGGGCCTCAAGGCGGTCAAGACCTTCGCACTCGATGCGCTGTCAACGGACCAGGTGGAAGCCGCCGCCAGGTCGGTGATCGGCGAGCACGGCGCGCCCCACATCCTCGCCAACTGCGCGGGCTATGTGCACCAGGGCTCGGTGCTGGACTGCTCCGAGAAGGACTGGGACTTCTCCTTCGATCTCAACGTCAAGTCGATGCACCGCACATTGCGCGCTTTTCTGCCGGCGATGCTCGCGAACGGAGGCGGCTCGATTGTCAACATCGCCTCGGCGGTGTCGTCGATCCGCGGCGTCCCCAACCGCTACGTCTACGGCGCCACCAAGGCTGCGATCATCGGGCTCACCAAGGCGGTAGCGGCCGATTTCATCCGCAAGGGCTTGCGCTGCAATGCCATATGCCCCGGTACCATCCAATCGCCCTCGCTCGACGAGCGCATCGAGGCCAACGCCAAGGCGACCGGTCAGTCGCTCGAGGCCGCGCGCACCGCGTTCATCGACCGCCAGCCCATCGGTAGGCTCGGCACCGTCGAGGAAGTGGCCAATCTTGCGCTGTTTCTGGCCTCCGATGAGTTCGAGCTACATCACCGGCCACACTCACCTGGTCGACGGCGGCATGGCGTTGTAGCGAACCGTCAGTTCGGCGCGGTCTGCGTCAAGCCGGACGGCGGCCCGTCGATCGCGGTCCAGCCGCCGTCCACCATCATGGCGGTGCCGGTGATATAGCTCGCCGCGTCCGAGGCCAGGAACGCGACCGCCGCCGCCACTTCGCTTGGCTCGCTCCAGCGGTCGAACACCGTGTGCGCGGCAAGCTTGTTGAAGATCTCAGGTTTTGCTTTCAGCGGCTGCACCAGTGCGGTGTCGACGATGCTCGGGACCACCGCGTTGACGCGCACGTTGTGCGCCCCGAGCTCGGAGGCAAGTCCGCGCACCAGTTGGATGATGCCGGCCTTGGTGGCCGCGTAGATCGCCATCCCGGGCTCAAGCGTCATCGCGCGCATGGAGGAGGTTGCGATCAGGCTGCCGCGCCCTTGTGACTGCATGATGCGGCCGAACGTGCGCAGAAACAGGAACACGCCGCGCAGGTTCAGATCGACGATGCGGTCGTATTCCTCGTCGCTGTAGTCGAGAAAGGGCTTGCGGATATGCATCGCGGGGGTGGTGACGGCGATGTCGAGCACCTTGGTAAACTTCCTCGTGGCGTCGGCAAGCGCCTGCACGTCGTCCGGCGCGCCGGCGTCCGTCACCTGCGCCGCGGACTTGACGTATTTGCCGATCTCGCCGGCGGTGCGCTCGACGCCGTCGCGGTCCTTGTCCGCGCAAATGACATTGGCGCCGAGCGCGGCAATCGCTTCCGCTGAGGCCTTGCCGATGCCGGACGCGGCGCCGAGCACCAGCGCGGTCTTGCCGGTCAAGTCGAAGCCCGCGCGGTAGCGTTCGAGCCGGGCGGCGATGTCAGGTTCGGAACTGCTTGTCGAGGTCATTTCACCATCTCGCATTGAATGTCAGAACCTTAGCACACACGGGTGCAGCTCATCGATGGTCGTGGATGGCAAGGCGGTCGGGCGTCCGCGTCAATTGGTGAGGCGGTTCGGCCCATTGCTGCGCCCCTCGGCCTTCATTACTCGGCATTCAAATAGCGAATGAAGATCATATAGAATATCAATTTGGAGAATGTCTGGCGGCTGCTTATGGTCGCGGTCCGAACGCAATGAAGAGCGAGCGAAAGACAATGGCGGCGAAGACCGACGATATCATTGAGGAAACGATCAAGCTGACGGCGGCCGACGGCTTCGTGTTCGAGGCATTCCGCGCGTCGCCGAAGCAGGACAGCCGCGGCGGTCTCGTGATCCTGCAGGAAATCTTCGGTCTCACCGACCAGCTCAAGGCTGTGGTGCGCAGCTACGCCGAGGACGGTTACGACACCATCATCCCGTGCCTCTACGATCGCGTTGCGCCCGGCACGGTGGTGCCGTTCGACGCTCCCAACCGCGGCCGCGATATGGCCTACGGTCTCGACCTCGACAAGGTGATGCTCGACGTTGCCGCGGCGGTGGCGCGGGTGCAGGGGCCGCATGGCGTCTCCGTGCTCGGCTTCTGCTGGGGCGGCGGCGTGATCGTGCGCGCGGCGGCCGAGCTCGAACTCAGGGGCGCCATCGCCTTCTACGGCACGCGGTTGCCGACCTATCTCGATCAGAAGCCGAAGTGTCCGCTGCTGTTTCACTTCGGGGCGACAGATCCGAATTCGCCGTCTGACGTTATCGAGGCCGTGCGTAAGGCGTTCCCGTCGGCCGAGACCCATGTCTATGAGGCCGGACACGCCTTTGCGAACGATGTGCGGCCGGCCTACGTCGAAGGCGCGGCAAAGACCGCACGCGAGCGCACGCTGACGTTCCTCGCCAAGCAGCACGCGGCGGGCTGAAGCGCCGGTCAGAGGCTTCGATAGACGGCCTTGATCTGCTGGCGAAACCAAGTGTGCTTGGGGTCGCGGTCGTTGCGCACGTGCCAGACCATGTTGGTGGCGATCTTGCCGATCTCGATCGGCACCGGCTTGGTCACGAGCGCGAAGGACTTGCGGAAAACATCCGCCGCAAGTTTGGTGAAGACGCCGATCATGTCGCTGCGCTGGAGCAGGTCGGGCACCGCGGTGAAATTAGTCACCGCCACCAGCGCCCGGCGGCTGAGGCCGTGCCGCGCCAGCAGGTCGTCGAAGATCGCCGTGCGCTGACCGGTGGCGCTGACCACCAGGTGCGGGAACGACAAAACGCGCGCGATGTCGAACGGCGTCCCCCGCTTTAGGATCGGGTGATTGCGGCGAAAGACGCAGAAGAGCGCTTCTTCCATCAGCAGTTCGGCGTTGAGATGCGGGGGCTTCTGATCGAGCCAGCCGAGCGCGAGGTCGGTGCTGTCTTGGGCGATGAGGTCGAGCGCCTGGGTGCGGTCGGCGGTGCGCACCTGCAGCGACATATGCGGGGCGAGCTCGCGCATGCGGGTCAGGAGTGGCGGCACCAGGGCGAGCGTCAGCCGGTCCGGGGTGCTCAGCCGCAGCACGCCGGTGGCGCCCCCCGGGTTGAACCGCGTTCCGTTGGACAGGCAGCCTTCCACCAGGGCGATGGCGTCGCGCAGCGGCTCGCGGATGGCGTCGGCCCGGGGTGTCAACACGAACCCGTTGGGGCCGCGCACCAGCAGGTCGTCATCCAGCAGCACGCGCAGGCGGTGCAGGGCGTTGCTGACCGCCGGCTGCGAGCGGCCGAGCCGCTCGCCCGCGCGCGTGACGTTGCGCTCGGTGATTAGGGCGTCCAGCACCTTGAGGAGATTGAAGTCGACGTTGCTCAGATTCATGGCGGCTTCGGGGGCGTGCGGTTCCAGCATTCGCTAGGTGAATGGCGTCTATTTCTACTATTAATTTTGAAAATGGTGAAGTCCTTCCTATTGTGCTTGGTAAGGTCCCGAGCCGTGTGCGGGTTTGCGCCGCATCGGGGAACAGTCGGGCGATCAAGAAACCGCAATTGGAGGAAGCCATGACCATCTCGCGTCGCACACTCGTCGCCGGCCTCGGCCTGTCGCCGCTCATGACCTTGCTGCCGGAGGCCGCTTTCGCCGCCTATCCGGACCGTCCGATCCATCTGATCGTTCCGTTCGCGGCCGGCGGCAACGCCGACATCGTCGGCCGTCTGGTCGGCAACGAGATGTCGAAGCAGCTGCATCAGTCGGTCGTGGTCGAAAACCGCGGCGGCGCCGGCGGCGGTATCGGCGCGCAATACGTGGCTCGTGCCAAGCCCGACGGCTACACGCTGCTGGTCGGCTCCAACGGGCCGCTGACGATCAATCCGCTCATGCACAAGCACCTCGGCTACGATCCGATGAAGGATTTTGTGGCGGTCGCGCTGACGAGCTACGTGCCGCACGCGCTCATCATGGCGAACAAAGTGAAAGCAACGACGATCGCCGAGATCGTGGCGATGTCGAAGAAGAATCCGGTGACGCTCGCCACGAGCGGTGTCGGCAGCGCGTCGCACATGACGCTGGAGCGCTTCAAGGCCGCGACCGGCGCCAACATCACCCACGTGCCATATCGCGGCGGCGGCGCCATGATGCCGGACCTGATCGCCGGCAACGTCGATGGCGCCATCACCGAATTTTCCACCGCGCTGCAACTGCATAAGGGCGGCAAGGCGCATCTCGTCGCGATTGCCTCGGCGCATCGCTCCAAGCTGGCGCCGCAGATCCCGACCTTCATCGAGAGCGGGGTGAAGGGTTTTCTGGCACAAAGCTATATCGGTATCGTCGCGCCGGTGAAGACGCCGGCGGCCGAGGTCGCGACCCTGCAGAAGGCGGTGGCGGCTGGCTTGAGCGGCGGTCCGGCGGTGGAGCGGCTGCAGAGCCTGGGCGCGGAAATCGCCACGCCCGAGCAGATGACGTCGAAAGGCTTCGCTGCCTTCATCCGCACCGATTTCGCCAACATGCAGCAGGCGGCCAAACTCGCCGGCATCAAGCCGAAATGAGTGGCTCGCTGCCGACAGGTGCCTGCGACTGCCACTGCCACGTCTTCGGACCGGCTGCGCGGTTCCCTTATGCGGAACCGCGCAGCTACACGCCCGATGACGAGCCGCTCCAGGCTTATCTCGCGCTGCTCGATCGCCTCGGCTTCGACCGCGGTGTGCTGGTGCAGCCGAGCGCCTATGGCCGCGACAACAGCGCCATGATCGACGCGCTCGAGCGGCAGCCGGACCGGCTGCGGGGCGTCGCGGTCGGCGGCGCCGAGCTTAATTCGAAGATCCTCGGCGAATGGCACCGGTTCGGGGTGCGCGGGCTGCGTGCCAACGAGTTCCGCCGCGACGGCAAGCCCTATTACCAGAACGGCGTGCGGCTTGCGGATATCGAGCCGCTGCTGCCCGTCATGGCCGACCTCGGCTGGCACCTGCAGTTGTGGATCGACACGCGTGATCTGCCCGAGTTGCTGCCGGCACTCGCGCGGGTGCCGGTGCCGGTGGTGGTCGACCACATGGGCCGCATGGATTACCGGCATGGCATCGCGCATCCCGGATTTCAGGCCCTGCTGCGCGGTGTCGGCGAGGGGAGACTGTGGTCGAAGCTTTCGGGCACGTATCGCATCGGCGGCACGCCGCCCGACTATAGCGAGGCAAAGCCGTTCCATGACGCGTTGGTGGCCGCCAACCCGGACAATCTGGTGTGGGGCACCGATTGGCCGCACCCGCGGCCGGAAGGACCGGTGCCGGACGCGGGCCGGTTGGTTCAGGTGTTGCTCGATTGGACCCCTGATGTCGGCAAGCGCCAGGCCATTCTGGTGAATAATCCGGCGCGGCTTTATGATTTTCCGCGCGCATGACTCGCACGCAGGCGGCGGGCGGTCATCTTTCGATCCGCCCGTCCGGCGGCGCGCCGAGGTGAGGTACAGGACTTGAGCGGCAGTTACGACATCGGGGCGCGGCTGCGCCGGCTGGCGCGCAAGCGCGACTTCTATGCCGGCGGGCTGATGATGCTGATCGGCTTGGTCGCGGCCTATGAAGGGCCGACCTATGGCCTGGGCACCTTGATGCGCATGGGTCCTGGCTTCATGCCGACTGCGCTCGGTGTGCTGCTTATCTTGCTCGGGCTCGTCATCGCCGGCGGCGCCATCGAGTCACGCCAAGGTGAGGACGAGAGCTTTCTGCCCGACGTGCCACAATGGCGGGGCTGGGGCTGCATCCTGGCGAGCCCCGTGTGCTTCATCGTCTTCGGCACGATCGGCGGGTTCATTCCGGCGACCTTCTCCTGCGTCTTCGTCGCCGCGCTCGGCGACCGCGAGTCGACGCTGAAGAGCGCGGTTGTCCTGGCGGCCATCATCACGGTGTTCGGCGTCGCGCTGTTCTCATATCTGCTGCAGGTGCCGATGCCGCTCCTGACCTGGAGAGCGCTGTGATCGGCACCGCCCTCGCGGACCTCTGGAGCGGCTTCGGCGTCGCGCTCCAGCCGCATAATCTGATGTGGTGCTTCGTCGGCGTGCTGGTCGGCAATATGGTCGGCGTGTTGCCGGGCATGGGGCCGCTGGCGACGATTTCGATCCTGCTGCCGCTCACTTTCGGCATCAAGCCGGTCGGCGCCATCCTGATGCTCGCCGGTATCTTGTACGGCGCGCAATACGGCGGTGCGATTTGCTCGATCCTGCTCAATCTGCCCTGTCATCCGCCGCACGCGGTGACGTGCCTCGACGGCTTCCCGATGACCAAACAGGGCAAGGGCGGCGTCGCGCTCGGCCTGTCGGTGATGGGCTCTTTCATCGGTGCGTCCTGGGGCATCACCGAGATGATTTTTCTGGCGCCGCTGCTGGTAAAACTGGCACTCGAATTCGGTCCGGCGGAAATATGTTCGCTCATGCTGCTCGGACTGCTCGCCGGCTCAACCTTGGCGCGGGGCTCGCCGATCAAGGGCGTGGCGATGACCGTGTTCGGGCTGCTGCTCGGTATGGTCGGCACCGACGTGGAGAGCGGAACGTACCGGCTCACCTTCGGGATGATCCACCTTTACGATGGCATCGAACTGGTTGCCTTGGCGCTCGGCATCTTCGGCATCGCCGAGTTCATGAACAGCGTCAATCAGGTCATGCCGGTGAACATGGCCTATTCCAAGGTGCGGTTGAAAGACATGCGGCCGAGCAGGGCCGAGGTGAAAGAGGCACTGCCGGCCATGTTCCGCGGCACGCTGGTGGGCAGCCTGTGCTCGCTCATTCCCGGCACCGGCCCGACGATCGCGTCCTTCATTGCCTACGCGGCCGAGAAGAAAATTTCGAAGACGCCGGAGAAATTCGGCACCGGCATGATTCAGGGCGTGGTGTCGCCCGAGACCGCGACGCACTCGTCGATTCAAGGCGACTTCATCCCCACAATGAGCCTCGGCATTCCAGGTGACGCGGTGATGGCGCTGCTGCTCGGCGCGCTGATGATCCAGGGCATCATCCCCGGTCCGCAGCTCATCAGCGAGCATCCTGATGTCTTCTGGGGCTTGGTGGCGAGCTTCTGGATCGGCAATATTCTGCTGGTGCTGCTGAATGTGCCGTTGATCGGCGTCTGGGTGAAGCTGCTCGCCATCCCCTACAAGTATCTTTATCCGAGCGCGCTGTTCTTCGTCTGCATCGGCGTCTACGCCTCCAACAACGACATGTTCCAGGTCGGCGAGACGCTCGCCTTCGGCCTGTTCGGCTACATCCTGCTGCGGCTCGACTTCCATCCGGCGCCGATCCTGCTGGGCTTCGTGCTGGGGCCGCGCTTTGAGGAAAATTTCCGCCGCGCCATGCTGATTTCCCGCGGCGATATCGGCGTGTTCCTGGAACGGCCGATCAGCGCATTCTTCCTGGGCGTCTGCGTGTTGCTGATTGCGACCCAGCTCTATGTCCGCATCCGCGCGCGAAAGCCGAAGCGCACCGGACCCGGCGCCACGACGGCGCAAACGTGAAATCCCGCTAGAACGTGCCTTCGGCCCGCGGGGTAGCGGCTTGTCCCGGGGAGCGGGGCGGCCGAGATATTTTATGTTTGAAATAAAATCACGCCTAGCGGATAATGGCCATTGAAAAGCGGATTTCTAGGACCAGCGGGGAGGGCTCCGGCTGATGCGGACGGCGATATTGGGCGGCGGGCCGGGCGGGCTCTATTTTGCCATTTCGCTGAAACTGCGCGATCCGGCGGGCGAAGTCGTCGTCATCGAACGCAACCAGCCGGACGATACCTTCGGCTGGGGCGTGGTGCTGTCCGACGAGACGCTCGGCAATCTTTCGGCCAACGACCCCAAAAGCGCCGAGGCGATCCGCCGCTCCTTCGCCTATTGGGACGATATTGCGGTTCATTACCGCGGTGCGGTTGTGCGCTCGGGCGGTCATGGCTTTTGCGGAATCGCGCGCAAGCGGCTGCTGCAGATCTTGCAGGAGCGTGCCCGCGAGCTCGGCGTCGACCTCCGCTTTGAGACAGAGGCCGCCGATCCGGAAACGTACCGCCGCGACTACGATCTGGTCGTGGCCGCCGACGGAATCAATTCGAAGGTGCGGACGGCTTACGCCGACCGCTTTAAGCCCGACATCGATGTCCGCGCCTGCAAATACATCTGGCTCGGCACGCACCAGAAATTCGACGACGCCTTCACTTTCATCTTCGAGGAAACCGAGCACGGCTGGATCTGGGCGCACGCCTACCAGTTCGACGCCGACACCGCGACCTTCATCGTCGAGTGTTCCGAGCCGACCTGGCGCCGCTTCGGCTTCGACACCATGACGACCGAGGAAACGATCGCGGCCTGCGAGAAGATCTTCGCCAAAAATCTCGGCGGTCATGCGCTGATGTCGAATGCCAAGCACCTGCGCGGCTCGGCCTGGCTCAACTTCAACCGCGTGCTGTGCGAGCGCTGGAGTTTCGACAACGTCGTGCTGCTCGGCGATTCGGCCGCCACCGCCCATTTCTCGGTCGGCTCCGGTTCCAAGCTGGCGATGGAAAGCGCCATCGCGCTCGCGAGCTATCTGCACAGCGAGCCGACGCTTCCCGACGCCTTCCGCCGCTACGAGGACGAGCGGCGCCTCGAGGTGTTGCGGTTGCAGAACGCCGCGCGCAATTCCACCGAATGGTTCGAGGACGTCGAGCGTTATCTGCATCTCGATCCGGTGCAGTTCAACTACTCGCTGCTCACCCGCTCGCAGCGCATCAGCCACGAAAATCTGCGCCAGCGCGATCCGGAGTGGCTCGCGAGCGCCGAAGAATGGTTCGAGCAGCAGGCGACCGGCAAGCGCCCGAACGCGCCGCGGCCGCCGATGTTCGTCGGCTTCAAAGTGCGCGACCTCGAGCTCAAGAACCGGATCTGCGTCTCGCCGATGGCGCAGTACCGCGCCGTCGACGGCCTGCCGACGGACTGGCATTTCGTGCACTACGCCGAGCGCGCCAAGGGCGGCGCGGGCTTGCTCTTTACCGAGATGACCTGCGTCTCGCCGGAAGGGCGCATTTCGCCCGGCTGCACCGGGCTTTATGATCTGAGCCACCAACGCGCCTGGAAGCGCTTGGTCGATTTCGTGCACGCGGAGACAGAGGCCAAGATCGCCATCCAGCTCGGGCATTCCGGTCCCAAGGGCTCCACGCAACTGGGCTGGGAAGAATCCGACGCGCCCTTGCTCGACGGCAATTGGGAAACGGTCGGCCCGTCGTGCGTGGCCTGGAGCTCCAACAATCCGGCGCCGCGCGAGATGACCCGCGCCGACATGGACAAGGTACGCGACGATTTCGTGCGCGCGGCTCAGATGGCGGTGCGCGCCGGCTTCGACTGGCTCGAACTGCACTACGCCCACGGCTACCTGATGTCGGCCTTCATCACGCCGCTCACCAACCGCCGCACCGACGAATACGGCGGCAGCCTGAATAACCGTATGCGCTTCCCGCTCGAGGTGTTCCACGCGGTGCGTAATGTGTGGCCGCAGGAAAAGCCGATCTCGGTGCGCATCTCGGCGCACGATTGGGTTGGGCCGACGGGCATCATGCCGCAGGATGCGGTCGAGATTTCGCGCATGCTGGCGGAGAACGGCGTCGATCTGATCGATGTTTCCGCGGGGCAGACGTCGGTCGAAGCCCAGCCGGTCTATGGCCGCATGTTCCAGACGCCGTTTTCGGACCGCATCCGCAACGAGGCCGGGGTCTCGACCCTGGCGGTCGGCAATATCTACGAGCCCGACCACGTCAACTCGATCCTGATGGCCGGGCGCGCCGATCTCGTCTGCATGGCGCGGCCGCATCTGGCCGATCCGTACTGGACCCTGCACGCCGCCGCCGACCTACAATACAAGGGCGTCGCCTGGCCTAAGCCTTATCGGGCCGGCCGCGATCAGCTTTACCGGTTGAAGGCACGCGCCGCTGAAGCCGGCGCGTCATCCATGACGGGCAAGGTGTGATGGACCCGCGTCACCCCCGGCATGCCCTCGTCACCGGCGGCGGCACCGGCATCGGGGCCGCCATTGCGCGCGCCTTTGGCAACGCCGGCGTGGCGGTGACGGTCGCCGGCCGGCGGCGCGAGCCGCTCGAGGCGGTCGCCGCCGCTTTGCCGAAAGGCAAAGCCGTGGTTGCCGATGTCACACGTGAGGCTGATTGCGCCGCCATGGTCGAGGCTGCGCGCGCGGCCCACGGGCCTATCGACATCGTCGTCGCCAATGCCGGCATGGCCGAAAGCGCGCCGCTTGCGAAGCTCGTGCTGGCCGATTGGCAGCGCAGTCTCGACGTGAATCTCACCGGTGCATTCCTGACCGTGAAGGCCGCGCTCGCCGACGTTACGCGGGCAGCGCCGGAGGTCGCGCGCCGCATCGTGTTCATCGCCTCGACCGCGGGCCTGAAAGGCTATCCATACGTCGCCGCCTATTGCGCCGCCAAGCATGGCGTGATCGGGCTTGCCCGCGCGCTCAGCCTGGAACTGGCGGCAAGCGGCGTGACCGTCAACGCGGTCTGCCCCGGCTTCACCGAGACGCCCCTGCTGGAAGCCTCGGTCGACCGCATTGTCGCCAAGACCGGGCGCTCGGCGCAAGATTCGCGCGACGCGCTCGCACGCGACAACGCGCACGGCCGGCTGGTCACGCCCGAGGAAGTCGCGCAGACCGTGGCCTGGCTGTGCACACCCGCCGCGGCCTCGGTCAACGGCCAGGCGATCGCAGTTGCGGGAGGCCCGCTATGACCGCGGCCACGAAAGCACGCACCGGCGCGCGGCCCCTGCGGCAGCCCCTGAGCAAGGAGCGGCTGCGCCTGTGGGTGCATCTGCTGCGCGCTACCCGCGCCATCGAGGCGGAATTGCGTGAGCGTTTGCGCGTCGCGTTCGGAATGACGCTGCCGCAGTTCGACGTCATGGCGGCGCTCTACCGGCAGGAGGAGGGCTTGCGCATGACCGAGCTCTCGCGCCGGCTGCTCGTGTCCAACGGCAACGTCACAGGCATTGTCGAGCGGCTGGTGAGCGACGGCCTGGTCGCGCGCGAGTCCGCCGTCGACGACCGCCGTTCGTTCCTGGTGCGGCTGACGCCGAAAGGCGAGGCCGATTTTGCGGTCATCGCCAAGGCGCACCAGGAATGGGTCAATGGCATTTTGGCGGATTTCGACGCGCAGGAAAGCGAGATGATCATCGAGCATCTGGCCGGCCTGCCGGCCCGCATTCGCAACGGAGGAAACCGGACGTGAGCATGAAGGACTTCAAGCCGCAGCACTTCAAGTGGCGCATGGCCGGCGATGTTGCCGTCATCACGTTCGACCGCCCCGAGCGCAAGAATCCTATCACGTTCGACTCCTACGCCGAGCTTCGCGACGCCTTTCGCCGGCTCGTTTACGCCGACGACGTTAAGGCGGTTGTCTTCGGCTCCAACGAAGGCAATTTCTGCTCGGGCGGCGACGTGCACGACATCATCGGCCCGCTGCTCGACCGCGACATGAAAGGGCTGCTCGCGTTCACCCGCATGACCGGCGACGTGGTCAAGGCGATGCGCGCCTGCCCGCAGCCGATCGTCGGCGCGGTCGATGGCGTATGCGTCGGCGCCGGCGCCATGATCGCGCTGTTTTGCGATGTGCGCCTGGGCACGCCGCGCGCCAAAACGGCCTTCCTGTTCACGCGCGTCGGGCTCGCCGGCTGCGACATGGGCGCCTGCGCGATGCTGCCGCGCGTGATCGGGCAGGGCCGCGCGGCCGAGCTTCTGTTCACCGGCCGCGTGATGACCGCGGAGGAGGGCGAGCGCTGGGGCTTCTTCAATCGGCTGGTCGACGGCGCGCAGCTGGAGTCCGAGGCGGTCGCGCTCGCCACGCAGCTTGGCGAAGGCCCGACCTTCGGCCACATGATGACGAAGACCATGCTGGCGCAGGAATGGTCGATGTCGCTCGAGCAGGCGATCGAGTTGGAGGCGCAGGCGCAGGCGATCTGCATGCAGACGCGGGACTTCCGCCGTGCCTACGATGCCTTCGTCGCCAAGCAGACGCCGAAGTTCGCCGGAGACTGAAGCGATGCCGGACAAGAGCTTCCTCAACTGGCCGTTCTTCGAGGCGCGCCATCGCGCGCTGGCCGAGAAGCTCGACGCCTGGGCCGGTGCCAACCTCGCGGACATCGACCACCACGACACCGACGCCGCCTGCCGCGATCTGGTCGCGCGACTGGGCGAAGGCGGCTTTCTCTCGCTGACAGCGCCCGGCGAAGGCAACGAGAAGCTCGACGTGCGCTCGCTGGCCCTCTGCCGCGAGACCCTTGCCGCTCATGCCGGTCTTGCCGATTTTGCCTTCGCCATGCAGGGCCTCGGCGCCGGCCCGATATCGCTGTTCGGCAGCGAGGCGCAGCGCGCCGCCTGGCTGCCCAAGACGCGCGCGGGTGCGGCCATCGCCGCCTTCGCCTTGACCGAGCCGGCCTCAGGCTCCGACGTCGCCAACATGGCCACCACCGCGCGCCGCGACGGTAGCGATTATGTGCTCGACGGAGAGAAGACCTGGATCTCGAATGGCGGCATTGCCGATCTCTACGTAGTGTTTGCGCGCACCGGCGAGGCGCCCGGCGCGCGTGGCCTCTCTGCTTTCATTGTCGAAGGCAGCAACCCCGGTATGCATATCGCGGAGCGGCTTGAGGTGATCGCGCCGCATCCGCTGGCGCGCCTCAGGTTCGACAATTGCCGGCTGCCTGCAAGCGCCATGATCGGCAAGCCGGGTGAGGGCTTCAAGGTGGCGATGGCGACGCTCGACGTCTTTCGGACCACGGTCGGCGCCGCGGCCCTGGGGTTTGCGCGCCGAGCTATGGCGCAGACCGCAAAGCGGGCGGCAAAGCGTGAGCTCTTTGGCGCGCCGCTCGCCGAGTTGCAGATGGTGCAGGGCCATATCGCCGACATGGCGCTCGATATCGATGCGGCCGCGCTGCTCATCTATCGCGCCGCCTGGACCAAGGACCAGGGCGCGGCGCGGGTCTCGCGCGAGGCGGCCATGGCGAAGCTCTACGCCACTGAGGCCGCTCAGCGCGTTATTGACACGGCCGTGCAATTGCACGGTGGCGATGGCGTGCGGTCCGGCCATCCGGTCGAGACGCTCTATCGTGAAATCCGCGCGCTGCGCATCTATGAAGGCGCGTCGGACGTTCAGAAAGTCATCATTGCCCGGGCCATCCTGTCGGAACTCTCTGGAGCCAACGCATGAGCCGAACCATCACCCTGGGGCCGTCCGCGCACATCGATACCTTCACCCGCGACAACCTGCCGCCGGCGGAGCAATGGCCTGAGCTGCTGCTCGACCGCCCGGAATTCCAGTATCCCGAACGTCTCAATGCGGCGGTGGAGCTCACCGACCGCATGGTGGAGAAGGGGTTCGGCGATCACACCGCGCTTATCGGAAACGGCCGACGCCGCACCTATAAGGAGCTTTCCGACTGGTCGAACCGGCTTGCCCATGCCTTGGTCGAAAACTACGGCGTCAAGCCGGGCCACCGTGTTCTGATCCGCTCGGGTAACAATCCCGCGCTGGTCGCCGCTTGGCTGGCCGCGACCAAGGCCGGCGCGGTGGTGGTCAACTCCATGCCGCTGCTGCGCGCCGCCGAGCTCGGCAAGATCGTCGATAAAGCCGAAATTGCGCTTGCGCTCACCGACAGCCGTATCGCTGACGAACTGGTGGCCTGCGCCAAGACCAGCAAGTTCCTCAAGCAGGTGGTCAGCTTCGACGGCACCGCCAACCACGACTCCGAGCTCGACCGCATCGCGCTCGGCAAATCCGTCAAGTTCGACGCTGTCCAGACCGGCCGCGACGATGTGGCGCTTCTGGGCTTCACCTCCGGCACCACCGGCGAGCCCAAAGCCACCATGCATTTCCATCGCGATCTACTCATCATCGCTGACGGCTATGCCCGCGAGGTGCTGAACGTAACGTCAGACGATGTGTTTGTCGGCTCGCCGCCGCTGGCTTTCACTTTCGGGCTCGGCGGTCTGGCAATCTTTCCACTGCGCTTCGGCGCGACTGCGACGCTTTTGGAGAACGCTTCGCCTGCCAATATGATCGAGATCATCGAAACCTATAAGGCGACCATCTGCTTTACAGCGCCGACCGCCTATCGCGCCATGATGGCGGCGATGGACAAGGGCGCCGATCTCTCGTCGCTGCGGCTGGCTGTGTCCGCAGGCGAGACGCTGCCGGCGCCTGTGTTCGAGGAATGGGTGCGCAAGACGGGGAAGCCGATTCTCGACGGCATCGGCTCGACTGAGATGCTGCACATCTTCATCACCAACCGTATTGGCGACGCTGTTGCGGGCGCTACTGGGCGCCCGGTTGCAGGTTATGAAGCCAAGATCGTGGGCGGGGATATGAATGAGCTTGGCCGTGGCGAGGTTGGCAAACTCGCCGTGCGCGGGCCGACGGGTTGTCGCTATCTGGCCGACAAGCGGCAGAAGGACTACGTGCGCGACGGCTGGAACCTGACCGGTGACACCTTCATGCAGGACGAGGAGGGTCGCTTTCACTTCGTTGCCCGCGCCGACGATATGATCATTTCAGGCGGCTATAACATTGCCGGTCCCGAGGTGGAGGCGGCGCTGCTGCAACATGCTGATGTCGCCGAATGTGCCGTCGTTTCGGCCGCCGACCCCGACCGTGGCCAGATCGTCGCGGCCTACGTGGTGCTGCGCCCGGGCGTCGTCGGTGACGCGGAGTGCGTCAAGCGCCTGCAGAACCACGTCAAGGCGGTGATAGCGCCCTACAAGTATCCGCGTGCAGTCAAATTCATCGAAGCATTGCCGAAGACGCAGACCGGCAAGGTCCAGCGCTTCCGCCTCCGGCAGCAGTGAGTGTCATGAGCGAAATCGAATTCGATATTCTGCAGCCCAAGGGTTGGGTCAGCCCTCAAGGCTACGCCAACGGCATCGCCGCCGAAGGCCGGGTGGTTTTCATCGCCGGCCAGATCGGCTGGGACGCCGAGGCGCGCCTCGTCGGCGACGACCTCGCCACGCAGGCCGAGCAGGCCCTCAAGAACATCGTCGCGGTGCTGGCGGAAGCAGGCGGAGCGCCGCACCATATTGCGCGGCTGACTTGGTACGTCACCGACAAGGCCGCCTATATCGCCCACCGCCGTGAGATCGGCGCGGCCTATCGGCGGGTCATCGGCAAACACTATCCGGCGATGGCACTCCTGGTGGTGGCGGGGCTGCTGGAAGAGGGGGCGCAGGTTGAAATTGAGGCGACGGCCGTCGTCCCGCGCGCATGACGAGGCATTGCGCCGTGCCCGTGGGCACGGCAAAACGGACCTTGAAAGGGCTCTGTGAGGCATGAGTGGAGTGGCATCGGCGCCGGTTTCGGTGGTGTTCCTGCAGGGTATTGGCGGCGACGCGCGGCTATGGGCGCCGCAGTTGGAGAGCTTCCGCGCTGCCGGTTACGAACCGGTGGCGCTCGACCTGCCGGGCTATGGGGCGCGCCCGCCGGTCGACCACATGACTTTCGAAATGCTGGCCGAGGATGTCGAGCGCGCCGTCGATGAACGCAAGCTGGACCGGCCGGTGCTGGTCGGCCATTCGCTCGGCGGCATGATCGCGCAGACCTGCCTGCGGCGGCGCCCGCAAGGCTATCGAGCCGCCGTGCTGTCTGGCACGAGCCCGGCCTTCGGCAACCCGGGCGGCGACTTCCAGAAGAAGTTCTTGGCCGACCGGCTGGAGCCGCTCGATGCCGGCAAGACCATGGCCGACGTCGCGCGCGAAAGCGCCGAAGCGCTGATGGCGCCCGGCGCCGACGCCGCTAACCGGCAAATGATGATTGACCTCATGAGCGCGATCGCGCCCAGCACCTATCGCGCCGCGGTGACGTGCCTGGTCGACTTCGACGAGCGTGCCAATCTCGGCAAAATCCCTGTGCCGGTCTTGTGCCTGGTTGGCGAACACGACCGCAATGCGCCGGCGCCCATGATGGAGCGCATGGCGGGTAAGATTCCCGGAGCCCGTTACGTGTGCCTGCCGGGTCTCGGCCACATGCCCAATCTCGAAGCTCCCGTCGCCTACGATGCGGCGATCTTCGCCTTCCTGCGCGACGTACTGGTGGAAGCTTGACCGGAGTTGATGCAATGAACGCACACGATCTCGATGCCCATCAGGACGCGCCGATCTTCGCACTCGACGCCTTCCGGCTCACCGATTTTCAGGCCGAACTCATCGCCAAGGCGCGCCGCTTCGGCAAGGCCAAGCTGGCGCCGCGCGCGGCTATCCATGATCGCGAAGCCACGTTCCCGATTGAAAATTTTCGCGATATGCACCCTGAGGGCCTCCTGTCGATCTGCATCCCGAAAGAAGACGGCGGCATCGGGGCCGACTTCCAAACTTATTGTCTTACGGCC
The DNA here is from genome assembly GCA_963773225.1 of uncultured Pseudomonadota bacterium. Taxonomy (GTDB): domain Bacteria; phylum Pseudomonadota; class Alphaproteobacteria; order Rhizobiales; family Xanthobacteraceae; genus Pseudolabrys. The sequence goes on along the minus strand of CAVZAO010000007.1, from coordinate 386,266 downwards.
GCCGAGCTCGGGCGCTATTGCGGCGCGACCGCGCTGTCGTGGAACATGCATGTGTGCTCGACCCTGTGGTCGGGGGCACTGTCCGACGATCTAGAGATGACGCCGGAGGATCGGGCTGCGCACGTGAAGCGCCGGCGCCTGCATTATCAGCGCATCATCAAGGATGGCGCGGTCTATGCTCAGCCGTTCTCGGAAGGCGGCGCTGCAGCGGCGGGCGGCATCGCCTTCGGTACCGAGGCGAAACCGGTCGAAGGCGGTTTCGTGCTCAACGGCAAGAAGATCTTCGCCTCGCTGTCGGGCTCGGCCGACTATTACGGCGTGCTCTGCACCGAGCGCGCCGAGGGGGCGGCGGCGAGCCGCCGCAATACGCTTTATCTCGCCGTGCCGGCCAATGCCGAGGGTGTGACCGTGGTAGGCGACTGGGACCCGCTCGGCATGCGCGGCACGGTCTCGCGCACGCTGCTGTTCAAGGACGTGTTCGTGCCCGAAGACGCCATGCTGATGCCGCACGGCGTCTATTTCCAGGCGGCGTCACGCTGGCCGCACATGTTCATGACGTTGACGCCGACCTATATGGGCTTGGCGCAGGCGGCCTACGATTTCACCGTTGCGTACCTGCGCGGCGAGGTGCCGGGCATGCCGCCGGTCAAGCGCCGTATGTTCCCGACCAAGCAGATCGCCGTCGCCGAGATGCGCGTCATGCTGGAGCAGACAAAGGCACTCTGGTTTCAGGCCATCACCGAGGCGCGCCCCAATCCGAGCAAGGACCAAGTACTGCGCGCCTATGCGGCCCAGCATACCGTGATGGAAAATGCCAACGCGATTGCCACCAAGGCCATCCGCACCTGCGGTGGGCAGTCGATGCTCAAGAGCCTGCCGCTGGAGCGCATATACCGCGACAGCCGCTGCGGATCGCTGATGCTGCCGTGGACCGCGGAAATCTGCATCGACCGCATCGGCCGCGAGGCGCTTTACGAGGCGGGCGAGAAGGATGAGTGACACTGATCCCTCCCACTCCCGTTGCGGAGGGATTAGGAGGAGATCATGAACCTCTCCGACCTCATCGACCGCAACGCCGCCTTCACACCGGGCAAGGCCGCGCTGCGTTTCGAGGGCCGTGCGCTCTCCTATTGTGACCTTAGTGAACGCATTGCGCAGGCCGCGCGGGCGCTGAAGTCGCAGCTCGGAGTCGGGCGCGGCGACCGTGTCGCCATCCTGAGCCTCAATCACCCCGACTATCTGGTGCTGCTCTATGCCTGCGCGCGGCTCGGCGCCATGCTGCTGCCACTGAATTGGCGGCTGGCCGCGCCCGAGCAGGTGTTCATCCTGTCGGACGCCTCCGCCAAGGTGCTGGTGGTTGAGCAAGAATTCGCCGGTGTCGTGCCGTCGCTGAAGGAGTCGCTGCCAGATATCCGCCTCATCGGCCTCGGCGCCGCCGACGGCTGCGAGACGACCTTCGAAGATCTCATCGCCGCCGGCAGTGGCGACGGCCGCAATCCGCATATCGACGAGAGCTGCCCGCTGCTGCTGGTCTACACCTCCGGCACCACCGGCCGCCCCAAGGGCGCGGTGTTGCGCCAGGAAGCACTGTTGTGGAACGGCGTGATGAGCCATCACATGCACGACATGCGCGCCGAGGACCACATCCTCACCGTACTGCCGTTCTTCCACGTCGGCGGGCTCAATATCCAGACCACGCCAGCGCTGCACATCGGCGCCACCGTCAGCATCCATGCGCGCTTTGCGCCGGAGGCGACGCTGGCCGCCCTTGCCAACGACAGGCCGACGCTGACCGTGCTGGTGCCGGCGACCATCCAGGCCGTGCTGGCGCATCCGGATTGGGCCACGACCGACCTTTCGAGCTTGCGCGCGCTGTCGACCGGTTCGACCCAGGTGCCGGTGCCGCTCATCGAAGGGGTCGAATCGCGCGGTGTACCGGTGCTGCAGGTCTACGGCTCGACCGAAACCTGTCCGGTTGCCGTGTACACCCGCGTCCGCGGTGATCTGACGCGTAAGACATCGACCGGTTTGCCAGGGCTGTTGTGCGAGGCCCGCATCGTCGGCGAGCAGGGGCGCGAAGCGGCGGCGGGCGAGGCCGGCGAGGTGCTGGTGCGCGGCCCCAACGTGTTCTTCGAATACTGGGGCAACGAAGCGGCGACCAGCGACGTGCTACGCAACGGCTGGTATCATACCGGCGACATCGGGACGCGCGACGCGGACGGCTATTTCTATATCCACGACCGCAAGAAGAATATGATCATCTCGGGTGGCGAGAACATCTATCCGGCGGAGGTCGAGCGCGTGCTGCACGACCATCCGGCCGTGGCGGAGGCCGCCGTCATAGGGCGGCCTGATCCGAAATGGCAGGAGGTGCCGATCGCTTATGTGGTGCGGCGCGGCGATTGCGATGCGGCGGCGCTGATTGCGCATCTGTCGAGCCAACTCGCGCGCTTCAAGGTGCCGCGCGAGATCGTCTTCGTCGACACCTTGCCGCGCAATGCGCTCGGCAAGGTGCAGCATTTCGTGTTGAAAGAGCAGATGGTGACGTCCAGCGGTACGTCATAAGCATATATTTGTCATGGCCGGGCTTGTCCCGGCCATCTCGCTGAGGGTGGCTCGGTCTTGCCTTGCTCGGCGCGGGATGCGTGGGTTAAGCCTGCGCATGACGGTGGAAGGGTTGGGAGCATCGATGAAGATTGCAGTCCTCGGCGGGGGCAACGGCTCCTTCGCGGCGGCGGGTGATTTCGCGCTGCAAGGGCACGAGGTGCGGCTGTGGCGGCGCGATGCCGAGGCGGTGAAAGCCCATCGCGCGGCCGGCGGCGCCATCACGGTCAAGGATTTCGCAGGCAAGCAGGAGGCGAGGCTCGCCTCCGTCACCGATGACATTGCCGAAGCGGTGAAGGGCGCCGATCTGATCCTGTGCCCGGTGCCGGCCACCGCCCAGCATGACATTGCCAAGGCGGTGGCGCCCCATCTCGCCGACGGCCAGGTGGTCTATCTGCCGCCCGGCACCTTCGGCTCGGTGATCTTCGCGAAGGCCGCGCACAAGGCGGGCAACACCGCCAGGGTCGCCTATGCCGAGACGGGTACGCTGCCCTGGCTCACCCGCAAGCACGGGCCTCACGAGGTCGCCATCACAATCCGCGCCAAGCGGCTGCCGACTGGCGTCTTTCCGCTGACGCTGCACGGCCACGCCCTCGATGTGATCGGGCGGGCCTTTCCCGGCGTGATCGAGGATTGCGGCGACGCGCTCTCGGCCGCGCTGATGAACGCGGGGCCGATCATCCACCCGCCGCTCATCACCATGAATGCCGGGCCGCTCGAACATTTCGAGCGCTGGGACATCCACAAGGAGGGCACGCAGGCCGCGGTCCGTCGCGTCACAGACGCGCTCGACGCCGAGCGCATCGCGGTGCGCAAGGCGCTCGGCTACGGTGCCCCGCATTTTCCGCTCGCCGACCACTACGCCAAGACCGGCCCCGAGTGGATGTATGGCCGCGGCTCGCACGACAAGCTGACCGACTCCGGCGACTGGCGCGAGCACATCGTTCTCACCGAGCACCGCTATATGCGCGAGGACACTCGGATTGGGCTGTCGTTCTTTGCCTCCGTCGGCGCCCTAGCGGGTGTGGATATGAAGCTCGCGCGTGGTCTTCTCGCCATCGGTGGCGCCGTCTGTGGCGAGGATTTCATGGTGACGGGCCGTAGCTTGGATTCGCTCGGCCTCGGCGAGCTAGATCGCAAGCAGTTGCAAGCGTTGCTGCGCGTAGGGTTCGGCGGATGACGCCGCGTGAACGCATCGCGTGTCTCGGCGCCGGCCGCATGGGCCGCGGCATTGCCGTGGTCTTCGCCTATGCCGGCCATCCGGTCACCGTGGTCGATTTTAAGGAGCGACCGCAGGCAGACTTCGAGAAGCTGGCCGGCGAAACGGTCGGCGAGATCCGGCGGACGCTCGCGAGCCTCGCCCAACTCGGCCTGTTCGATGCTGCGCTCGTCGACACGATCGCCAACCGTGTCACTGTGGTGCCGGAAAGCGAAGCGCAAGCGGTGTTATCGTCGGCCGATGTGATCTTCGAAGGCGTCCCGGAAGTGCTTGACCTCAAGCGCGAAGCGCTCCAGCGCTGCTCGGAACTGGCGGGTGAAAAGCCGATCATTGCTTCCACCACCTCGACCATCCTGGTTGACGATCTCGCCGGCGCGGTGTCGCACCCCGCGCGCTTCCTGAACGCGCACTGGCTCAATCCGGCTTATCTGGTGCCGTTGGTGGAGTTGTCGCCCGGCGCTCACACGGCGCCTGAAACGACCGACAAGCTGAAGGCGCTACTCGAGCGCATCGGCAAGGTGCCGGTGGTCTGTGCCGCGCGCCCCGGTTACATCGTGCCGCGCATCCAGGCGCTCGCGATGAACGAAGCTGCGCGCATGGTGGAGGAGGGGGTCGCCTCGCCGGAAGAGCTCGACAAGGCGATCAAATACGGCTTCGGATTCCGCTTCGCCGTGCTCGGCCTGTTGGAGTTCATCGATTGGGGTGGCGGCGACATCCTCTATTATGCCAGTCGCTATCTCACCGGCGCGCTCGGCAGTGAGCGCTATAAGGCGCCTGAAATCATTGAGCGCAATATGAAAGAGGGCCGCATCGGGCTGACCACGCGGCAGGGCTTCTTGAACTACGAAGGCCGCGACCTCGACGCCTACCGCGCCGAACGAATGAAGGAATTCATCGGTATGTTGGGATTCCTGGATTTGGTTAGGCCGCCGGCGGGGGAGGAGTAGCCTTTTCCGCCTCATCCCGAGGAGCGGCCGAAGGCCGCATCTCGAAGGGTGAGACAGCCACATGGTTCGGGGCGCGCAGCTTCGCTGCGCTCCTCGCCATGAGGCGGTCGATTAGCCGAAGATATCCTGCAGCGCGCCCGCCTTCACGACGATGGTGTCGTCCACGGTGATGGTCGTCTTCATCACCGGAATGTCGAAGTGCCCGGCGGTGTGGCGTCCGGCGAATTCGTTGGCGCCGGTGGAGAACAGGAAATTGCCCGGCACCGCGCGGATCTCGGTGCCGTTGGTGTCGCGCTGATCGTACATGGCGAGCGCCTCGTAGCGCGCGCCCGGGTTCATTCCCCAGCCGACATGCGACACGGCATAGGCATCCTTGTCGCCCCAGGCGGCGATATAGCCGCGCATCATCTCGGCGTCCGGCCCTTCGCCCGCGATATTGGTGACGTAATCCTTATCGATCGTGAGCGTGATGCGGTCCTGCAGATAGCGCTTGAAGGTGAGGTTGACGTCGCCGCGGTCGAGCACCAGCGTGCCGTCGACAGTGCCGCTCTTCGGGAAGCTCACGACGATGCCGCCGGGCCAGTGCGCCAGCGTGCCGGGTCTGTCGGTCCAGCCCCAGACGCCGACGGTTGAGGCGCCTTCCATGTTGACGGTGAGGTCGGTGCCGGCCGCGCTTGTTACCGTCATGCGCTTCGCGCCGCGCAGGAATTTCGCCGCGGCCCGCACGCTTTTCTCGAGCGCGGCGTCGGGGCGCATGCGTTCCAGCGCTTCCGGGTGTTCGTTGGAGATCACCATGATGCGCGCGCCGGCCTTGAGGATGTCCGGCGTCTCGGGCGCGTGCATCAGGCCTTCCAGCGTGCAGTCGACCACGAAGCCGGATTGCCCCAGCGCCGAAACCACGGGTTTGAGCCGCTGGAGCGCCTCGCTCGATCCGGTGGAGCGCACCGGCACGGGGTAGGGGTTGCGCGGAGTCGGCACCACGATGTGGAATGGCTTGGCGCCGAGCCGCATCAGCGCCAGCTCGGCGAGATGCACATTGAGCTGCCGCGACTGCGTTTCGGAGAGAATGGCTGCGGTGTCGCCGGATCTTACCGCGCATTTCTCGAACACCTCGCAAAAGGCGTCGATCCATTTGGCTTCGATACGGTCGGCGAACATTCTCGAAATCCCGGCATTCAATGGGGCAGTGGGCCCGCTGCTTGCCGCGGCGGGCCCCGGTTTGACTTATTTCTCGGCCGCCTTGACCTGCGCCTCGAAGTAGTCGAGCGCGGCCTTGCCGTCGACGCCCTTCTTCTTGGCTTTCGCAAACCATTCGGTGGTCATGGAGTCCAGCTTGCCGTGCAGGCTCTTCATCAACGCCGGGCTGGCAGTGTGGAACTTGGTGCCAAGCTTGAGCAGACCGGCCTTGCCGTCAGCGTCGGCCTTGTCCCACATGGCGCCGGCAAGCTTGGCGATCTCCATGCCGGAAACCGACGCGATCGCCTTGCGGTCCTTCTCCGGCAGCGCGTCCCACTTGGCCTGGTTGACCACGATGTACATCGCCAGCCGGTAGAGCCCGCCGGGGATTTCCAGGCCCTGCTTGATCACCGGGCCGAGCTTGAAGTTGTAGATCGACTCGGTCGGGAAGAAGATGCCGTCGGCGACGCCCTTCGACAGCACGTCGTAGGCCTGCGAGGCCGGTGCGAACACCGGCACGGTGTCGAGCCGCTTGGCCTCCTCGTTCACGACTCCGCCGGGCACGCGCATCTTCAGGTGGTCGAGGTCCTTCAGCGTGTCGATCTGCTTTTCGCGCGTGAAGATCTGGCCCGGGCCGTGCACCCAGATACCGAGCAGGTGCACACCTTTGTACTCGTTCGCCTTCTGGAAATATTTTTCATAGGTCTTCCAATAGGCGATGCAGGCGGCGGTGGCGTTCGGCGCCAGGAACGGCAGCTCCACGCCCTGGCTCAGCACGAAGCGGTTGGCGGTGTAGCTGTTGACGCTCATGCCGACGTCGGCGACGCCGTCCTTGACGAGGTCGAAGTGCGACGGCGGGTTGCCGAGTGCGCTGACGAACTGGATTTTGACGTCGCCATGGGTGGCCTTTTCGACCATCTTGGCCCAGGGCACGAAGACCTCGGTGACCAACGGGTGGGTCGGTGGGACCCAGCGGGAGAAGCGCCAGACTGTCGCAGCCGTGGCCTGGCTGGCGGCGAGGGCGCCGGCCGTAACGACGGCCGCCGCAAGGAATGTGGAAACGACGCGCTTGAGCATGTGATAACCCCCTCTGAAATCGATCTTGGCTGCATCATGCCGGGGAACGCGGGCCAAACACAAGTCATTCTGTCGGCTCGCATTCTGCCTTGCGCGGGCGTTGGCCGCGCGGTTGTCGCTGGCTGCGGCCGACAGCCTGTGCGTGCGCTTCACATCAGTGATGGGAGGAACAGGACCACCTGCGGCACGAACACAAACAGCGCCAGTCGCACGATGTCCGCCACGATGAAGTAGGCGACCCCGCGGAAGATGGTGGTCACCGGCACGTCCTTCAGCGTCGCCTTCAGAACAAACACGTTGAGTCCGATCGGTGGCGTGATCATCCCGATCTCGACCACGACCACGATGATGACTCCGAACCACACCGGATCGAAGCCGAGCGCTTTAACGATCGGGAAGAAGATCGGGATGGTGAGCAGGATCATGCTCAGGCTTTCGAGCAGGCAGCCGAGCACGATGTAGATCGCCAGGATGCACAGCATGACCGTAATCGGCGCCGCGCCGAAAAAGTTCGAGCCAGGCGGAAAGCTGGGCGGGCAGGCCGGCGATGTTGATGAAGTTCGAGAAGATGATGGCGCCGATTAGGAGGATGAACATCATCGCCGAGGTGCGCGCGGTCTCCACTAGCACGTTGAACAGGATGCGCCAGGTCAGTTTGCGTCGCACGAGCGCGAACAGGAACGCTCCGCCGGAGCCGATGCCGGCGGCTTCGGTCGGCGTGAACAACCCGAAATAGATGCCGCCCATGACGACCAGGAACAGCAGTAGCACGCCCCAGATCTTGGATAGCGCGCTCAGGCGCGCCTGCCAGCTCGCGCGTTCGCCGGGCGGCCCGAGCTTGGGATCGAGCCAGGTCACCGTCGAGATGGCGAGGATATAGAACGTCGCCCCGATGATGCCGGGCACGATGCCGGCGATGAAGAGCTTGCCGATGTCGGTCGACGTCATGATACCGTAAAGCACCATGATCACGCTCGGCGGAATGAGAATGCCGAGCGTGCCGCCGGCGGCGATCGAGCCGGCGGCGAGGCTGTCGGCGTAGCCGTAACGGCGCATCGCCGGCATCGCCACCTTCGACATGGTGGCGGCGGTCGCCATGCTGGAGCCGGACACTGCGGCGAAGCCGCCGCAGGCGGCCACCGTCGCCATCGCCAGACCGCCGCGGCGGTGGCCGAGAAAGGCGTTGGCGCAGTCGTAGAGCTCCTGGCCGAGCCCGGCGTGATTGATGAAGCTGCCCATCAAGATAAACAGCGGCAGCACCGAGAGCTCGTCGGAGATCGTGGTCTGATAACTGATCTGGCCGAGCATGGCCAATGCGGCGTGCCAGTTGGTGAACCAGGCAAAGCCGGCAAAACCGGCGAGCGCCATGCCGAACGCGATGGGCGCGCCCAGGAACAGAAGCGCGAAGACGACGGCGAAACCGATAAGCGTTGGAAGCACGCGGGCTGAACCTATGCGTCGCCCGAGGGCTTGCGGAAAACGGCGATGACCTGCAGGGCCACCACCACGACGGCCAATGCGGTCATCACACTCATGAAGTAAGCGAACGGCGCAACCGGGATGTTGAGATAGGACGTGCCGTCGCCGTAGGATGCGAGCTCGGCGCCCTTGACCCACAGCCGCCATGCCATGAGCACCAGTGCGGTAAGCGAGGTGACGAGCAGGATCGCGCGCTCGAGCGGGCGGGTGTAGCGGCTGAAGCGGCCGCCCACCAATTCGAGCAGGCCGACGCTGACGTGCTCGCTGTAGGCGGTGATGATCGGCAGGGTGGTGAAGATCAGCAGCGCCAGCCCCAGCCCGGTCAGTTCGGCGGCGCCGGGGACCGGAGCGTTGAAGGCGTAGCGGCCGACGACGTCGACGCAGCGCAGTAGCATCAGCAGAAACAGCACCAGCGCCGCAAACAGGCTCAGCAGCAGCTCGAGCGGACCGAGCACGGTCTTGCCGGTCACGACGTCGGCGGAGGGGGCGGCGGAATCGCTCACGCTGGCTCGGTCGTTCGGTTACAGGGTCTTGCGGCGGCCGCAAAGCGCGCCATCGGACAGTAATCGCGACCTTAGCGCAAAGCCGGCGCGGTGCAAGTACGTCGCGGCGTTCGGGGCCGCTCATCGGCACTTACTAGTGCGTGTGGCAGGCATGCCGATGACAATCGCGCCACCGTGCCCCATTTGGTGCCAAGCGGACGGCATCGGCGGCGTTGCTGCCGTCCGCGCCGCCGGCTGGCGCGAGAGTGCGGTGATGGTCGACCGCAGACGCCCGTCGGTGCTTTACCGGAGCTTGCTCCTCAGATTTCGTGATGTTTCCGAGGAACAGGCCCTGGGTGCGGGACGTTGCGTTTCGTGATGCAACAACCGCGGTGGCCTAGATCATGACAGCAACGACATTGGAACGCGATCGCGCGGGCGCACCGCCGACGCCGGCGGAGCGCGCCGACGGGCGCGCGCTCATGAGCGTAACCTTGAGGATCAACGGGCAGGAGTACCATCTCGGGCTCGACGCGCGCACCGCGTTGCTCGACGCGTTGCGCGAGCACGCCGGGCTCACCGGCAGCAAGAAGGGGTGCGATCACGGCCAATGTGGCGCCTGCACGGTGCTGGTAGATGGCCGCCGCGTCCTGTCGTGCATGACGCTGGCGCTGATGGCGCAAGGTCATGAGATCACCACCATCGAGGGGCTTGCAGGCATCGACGGCGCTTTGCATCCCATGCAGCAGGCCTTTATCGATCACGATGCTTTCCAGTGCGGTTACTGCACGCCGGGTCAGATCATGTCCGCCATCGGCTGCGTCAAGGAGGGCCACGCGGATACCGACGCCGACATTCGCGAATACATGAGCGGCAATCTGTGCCGCTGCGCCGCGTACCCCAATATCGTCGATGCCGTGAAGCAGGCGAAATCTTCAATGAAGGGAGGCTGACGTGCTGCCTTTTGCCTACGCGCGCGCCGACAGCGCAAAGACCGCCATCGACACCTTCGGAAAGGCGCGGCCGCCGGCCGGCATGCCGTCGGCGCACGCGCCGGACCAGTACATCGCCGGCGGCACCAACATGCTCGACTACATGAAGCTCGACGTGGTGCGGCCGAGCGGGCTTACCGACATCAATGCGCTCGAGAAATCGCCTTCCGGTGACATTCACTACGGTCCGCGCGGCCTGTGGCTCGGTGCGTTGGCGCGGATGGCGGACGCCGCCGACCACCCGGACGTGCGCAACAATTATCCGGTCATCGCCCAGTCTTTGATGCTGGCGGCGAGCGCGCAGATCCGCAACATGGCCTCGCTCGGCGGCAATGTCTTGCAGCGAACGCGGTGCGGCTATTTCCGGGACGTCAGCTACAGCGCCTGCAACAAGCGCCAACCGGGCTCCGGTTGCGCGGCCATGGACGGCTTCAATAGGCGCCACGCCGTGCTCGGCGTAAGCGACCAGTGCATCGCCGCCTATGCCGGCGATTTTGCTCAGGCGCTGATCGCGCTCGATGCCAAGGTGGAGATCGCCAGCGCCGACGAAACGCGCATCATTCCGTTTGCTGAATTACATCTCCCGCCGGGTAATTCGCCCCAAATTGAGACGACCCTGACTCCCGGCGAACTGATCATGGCCATTGTAATACCGCCGTTGCCGTGGGCGCGGCGCTCCGTGTTCGTCAAAGTGCGTGACCGCGAATCCTACGAATTCGCGCTGGCGTCAGCCGCAGTGGCGCTCGACCTCGACGGCGACGTCGTTCGCGACGTCCGCATTGGGCTTGGCGGCGTGTCGGCCTTGCCCTGGCGCGCGCGTGAAGCCGAAGAGCGTCTCAAGGGCCAGACCCTCGACGATAAGGCGTGTCAGGCGGCCGCAGACACCGCCTTCGCCAAAGCGCGCCCACGCGAGCACAATACTTTCAAGATTGAACTCGGCAAGCTTACGCTGGTGCGCGCGCTGCGCCAAACCGCCGATATGGAGGTTTCCTCATGAACCGTGCCGCCCCCACGCCGCACGAAAATATGGGCGCGCCGGCGCCGCGTATCGACGGTCGCCTGAAGGTGACCGGCGAGGCGCTCTACGGCTCCGACTTCCCGCTATCGCGCCCGGCTTATGCATTCCTGGTCACGAGCGCCATCGCCAAGGGTCGCATCACGTGCATCGACCTGGACGAGGCGCGGGCCGTGCCGGGGGTGCTCGAAATCCTGACCCATGAGAGCCGGATGGCACTCGCGCACGTGCCGATGTCGGGCGGGGGCTCCGGCGCCTCCACGTCGGTGCAGGAGATGGGGCCGGAGATCGTGCACGACGGGCAGATCGTCGGGATGGTGCTGGCCGAAACCTTCGAGGCCGCGCGCGAGGCGGCTTACAAGGTGAAGATCGACTACGTGGCGGAAACGCCGAGCGGCACCATGGACGCGGCCGGCGCGGAGCGGGAAGCGCCGGATAAAATTAAGAAGCGTGCCGAGAACCTGCCGCACGCCGGTGACGCCGACAACGCTATCGCGGCTGCTGACGTAACCATCGACGCGACCTACGGCACGCCCGCTCAGCACCACAATCCGATCGAGCTTTTCACCACCACCTGCCAATGGAACAATGAGGAACTGATCGTCTACGAGCCGAGCCAGTTCGTTTACGGATTAAAGAATTCGCTCGCACAGAAGCTCGGCATCGCACCCGAGAAGGTGCGGATCGTCAGTCCGTTCGTCGGCGGGGCTTTCGGCTCCAAGGCGCAGCTTTCGCCACGGACGGGATTTGTCGCCTATGCGGCCAAGCTGCTGAACCGGCCGGTGAAGCTCGTGGCGACCCGCGACCAGGGCTTCACCATTCTGACGTACCGCGCAGACACCCGCCATCGAATCCGCATCGGCGCCCGCAAGGACGGCAAGATCACAGGCTTCGTGCACGAGGGAGAAGAGCTCACCTCGCGGCCAGACGACTATTTCGTCGGCGGCGTGACCGACAGCGCGCGGCTCTATCACTACGACAACATCCGCACCAGCGTGGCGCTGGTGCATGCCGACCGCAACACGCCAGGGTTCATGCGTTCGCCGCCGGTGGTGCCCTATATTTACGCGCTCGAAAGCGCGATCGACGAACTTGCGGTCAAGCTCAAGATGGATCCAGTGGAACTACGCCGCGTCAACGATTCCATGAAGGACGGCACCGGCAAGCCGTGGTCGAGCCGCTCGCTGATGCGGTGCTACGACCAGGCCGCGGAAGCGTTCGGCTGGGCCAAGCGCGATGCCAAGCCCGGCAGCATGAAGGACGGCGACTGGCTGGTCGGCTGGGGTTGCGCCAGCGCGGTCTATCCGACCCATGTCGGCGCCGCCTCGGCGCGGGTACGCCTGGAGGCGAGCGGGCACGCGTCGGTGCAGGTGGCGGCCCACGATATCGGCACCGGGGCTTACACGGTCATCGCGCAGGCGGCGGCCGAACGGCTCGGCGTTCCGCTGTCTGCGGTCGAGGTGCAACTCGGCGATTCCGCGCTGCCCCCGGCGCCGGTGGCGGGCGGTTCCAATACCACGGCGAGCGTGTGCTCGGCCGTGGCCAAGGCCTGTGACGCCATTCGGATCAAGCTGGGCATCAACAACGGTGGAGCGCCGAGCGAGACGTTGTTCAAGGGGCTCGGCGCCGGCGCCGTTGAGGAATATGCCGAATACCTGCCGCCGGGTGCGGGCGCCGATGCGATCAAGAAGCTCGCGGCCGGTACGCCGTTCCTAGGCGGCGGCTCGCATGGCGAAAAGCTGATGTACGCGCTCGGTGCGGAGTTCGTCGAGGTGCGGGTGCACCGGCTGACGCGAGAAATCCGCGTGCCGCGCATCGTCGGCGCCTTCGCGGCCGGGCACATCATGAACCCGCGCACCGCCGGCAGCCAGTACATGGGCGCGATGATCTGGGGCATTTCGTCGGCGCTGCATGAAGCGACCGAGATCGACCCGCGCAACGCGCGTTACGTCAACAACAATCTCGCCGACTACCTGGTGCCGGTGAACGCCGACATCGAACAGCTGGACGTCATCCTGGTGCCGGAGAAGGACGACTTCGTCAATCCGCTCGGCATCAAGGGCATCGGCGAATTGGGCAACGTGGGCACCGCGGCGGCGATCGCCAACGCGGTCTACCACGCGACCGGGGTCCGGGTCCGCGACCTGCCGATCCGCCTCGACAACCTGTTGCCGGGCGCCGCGTCGACACATTGACGGCGCCGCGCGCTGGAACTGGGTGCAATCGTTGGCGCCGGTCAGCGCGACTATCAACAGCAGCCTGTAACGGCGGCGCGCCTTTCGGAGGTTCAACGGAACATTCGCGCTTGTGGTCGCGTTAGTTCTTCAGTGAAATGAAAGCGGGATGGACATGCCGGAAAAGAATGGCGACCGCATCATTGAAACACCGACCGAGGCACGAGCCGCGACCACCGGGCAGGGTGGGCGCTATGTGCTGGCAATTGGCACTGTCGTGACCGCGGTCCTGATGGCGGGTGTGTTCTTATACTTCTTTGCGTGAGCCATCCCACCCGCATTGCGCGTCGCAAAACGCATTAAGCCTGCGCGGCGCTCGGACTTCTCACGGCGTGGCGGCGCCCGCAGCCGCGCCGCCACGAGTGGCCGCAAGTCGCTGTGAGCGCGCCGCTGGCTTGGTCTCAGTCCGCCGCATCTTCGGCTTCTTCGCCGTGCTCGACAATATCGCCCTCGGTGAAGAGGATCGCCTGCAGTTCCTTGCGCCAGGTCGGGGTCCGCCGCAGCAGGAATTCGAGATCCATGCCGAAATGCTTGAATTCTTCATTCAGCGCATTGCGCATAATCGCCCTGGCTTCGGCATCCTTTTCCAATGCGAGGCGCTCGGTGTACCAGCCGATCGCCTCGGCTTCTTCGATGAGGGAGGTGATCATGCGGACATAAGTGCGAGTTTCGGCCGGCAATTCGTTCGGCGGCTCGTGATACTGCGAAGTGGGCATGGTGGTCTCTCTATCTTTCTGATGCGCCAAGCTGGTAGAGCGCGGTATCTGAGTGCGGGCGCGACGCGGACGAAATCCGGACGCGGTCTTGAAGTGCTGCAATGTCGGGTCAATAGCCCCGCGCCCTGCGGGAACAACGAGGAACCCGGTTAGAAGTTCCAATCAGGAACCATTAGGAACCTTCAGGAACCCGGGGCGGAACAGGCGCTTGTATTTCAGTAGAGCATTTTCGAAAGCATTTTGGGGCGTCGACGATGGTACCTGACTGGCTGCACGTTCTTTCAATCGCTTCGCTGGTGGTGGGCGCCGCGGGCGCAGTTGCCGTCACGATCGACGAGATAAAATACCCCCAGCACATGTGGATTATGAACGTGGTGTGGCCGATCACTGCGCTCTTTGCCAGCGTTCTCGGGATCGCGGGCTACTTCCTGGTCGGCCGCAACCGGCCCGGCGCCAAGGACAAGAAGGACGGGGCGCAGACGCCGTTCGCGATTGCCGTCGGCAAGGGCACCACCCATTGCGGCGCCGGCTGCACGCTCGGCGATATCACCGCGGAGTGGCTGTGCGTCGCGTTCCCGGCGATCGCGGTCGGGCTGGGGTGGGGCTCACTCTTTCCCATCAAGATGTTCGCGGTCTGGGTTCTCGACTTCGTCTTCGCCTTCGGGTTCGGCGTCGCCTTTCAGTATTTCACCATCAAGCCGATGCGGAATTTGTCGGTCGGGCAAGGCTTGATCGCGGCGCTGAAGGCCGACAGCCTGTCGCTGACGTGCTGGCAGATCGGCATGTACGGCTTCATGGCGTTCGCTTATTTCTATTTGTTCGGCGATCTCATGGGGACGAAACTCGAAGTCACCTCGGTCGAGTTCTGGTTCATGATGCAGCTTGCCATGCTCACCGGCTTCGTCACGGCCTATCCGGCGAACTGGTGGCTCACCAGCCGCGGCATCAAGGAGCGGATGTAAGCGAACGCCTCAATCCTGATCACCGGAGAGATGGTCCTCCAGGCGCCGCAGGACGTAGAGAATCAGGAGGGTCATGACGGTGCCGATGACGACGACCGCCCACGCGGAAAGCGCGCAGGCAATTCCAAGAGCCGCCGTGACCCAGACAGAGGCAGCCGTGGTCAGGCCATGCACCTTCTGCTCGTGGGTGTCGCGTAGGATGACACCGGCGCCGATGAAGCCGATGCCGGTCAGTGTGCCCTGAATGATGCCCTGAACGACGCGGGCGACGGCGTCCGGGTGTGCCTTGAGATCGCCAAAGCCGACGGCCGCGCTCGCCACCGCCGCCGCGCCCAACGAGACCAGCGCCAAGGTCCGCATGCCCATGGGCTTGCCGGCGAGATCGCGGTTGGCGCCGATGACCATGCCGACGGCGGTCGCGGCCAGCAGTCGAACAACCGTGTCTAGATCCGCCATCAATGCGCCGGTCTCCATCAGGCGCAAACGTCGGCCCGGGCCTCGAGTTCCCACCGCGGGAAGGGGGCCACCTGCCGGCGGCTACCCCTCCGCGTAGGCAACCGTCGACAGCAGCGCGATGTTGGGATGGCGCGAGTCGAGCCGCGTGTGCTGCACCACGATCGGCACGTTCGATTCGATCACCGAGGCGTAGCTGACGTCGCGCGGCACCGGCGCGGGATCGGTGAGGTCGTTGAAGCGCAAGTGAAGAGTCCGTTCGGCTCCGAGGTGGACCTTGTAGGGCCCGACCGGCGCGCGGTCGGTGAAATAGAGCGTGATCTCGACGTCGGCGTCCTTGGACCCAGCGTTGAGCAGGCAGCAGGCCTCGTGCGACACCAGCGCGTGCTCCTGCGACACGCTGCCGCTCGGGATGTAGCCTTCCGGGATGGCCCAGCGGCGATGACCCATCTCAGGCATGGATTGGCTCCTTCGGGCTAATGAGGGCAAGACCGGACTCCGAGTCGTGCACCTTCTGCAGATATGACGGCTGCTCGGCGACGATCATCTCCAAGGTCGGCCGTACGTGGGCTTCGCCGAGATGTCCGGCCATGGCGCTGCCGTCCTTCCTGCCGACCACCAGATGAATATGGACCGCTGGCTTGCCGTCGGGCGCACGCGCGATGTCGCCGACGAGCGAGGCGACCTCGACCTGCTCGTGCACCGGAATGTCGCGATACTTCTTCGTGTCCCAATCGAAATAGCGCAACGTTACGTCGCTGAAGGCGCCGACGGCGGTGATCTGCGCCGCCAGGATGCGCTCCCGCGCCGCAAAATCCTTGATGGACGACAGCACTTCGTCGCCCTTGTCCATGATGACGGCGAAGGTCCGCTGACCGCCGTCTTCGTGCAACAGTTTGCTCTGCATCGCGTCTCTCCCAAATGCTTTTCGGAAAACCGCCGCGGTGCCGCCCGGGTTCCAGGTTCCAACCTCAAGGTCCGTTCATGTTGGAACAGCGCCGGGAGTTGTTGGTTGAATTTCAGACTTTTCGATTTTGCGCGGGCGGCCTGCGGGCGACGTGGGCGCAAGCGCGGATCCAATCCGGTAGGGAGCACAACAATGGCCACTTCGACCGCCGCTGACGTCATGATCGACACGCTCATCGATTGGGGCGTCGACACGATCTTCGGAATCCCCGGCGACGGCATCAACGGCATAATCGAGGCGCTGCGCAAGAAGCAGGACAAGATCCGGTTCATCCAGGTCCGCCATGAGGAAGCGGCGGCCTTCAACGCCTGTGCCTACGCCAAGTGGACCGGGCGGCTCGGCGTCTGCCTCGCCACCTCGGGGCCGGGCGGCGTGCATCTGCTCAACGGACTCTATGACGCTAAGCTCGACGGCCAGCCGGTGCTGGCCATCACCGGGATGCAATTCCACGACCTGCTGCACACCTTCACCCAGCAGGACGTCGAACTCGACAAGCTCTACCAGGACGTCTGCGTTTACAACAACCGCATCATGGGCCCGATGCACGTCGAGAATTCGGTCGAGCTAGCCTGCCGCACCGCGCTCGCCTATCACGGCGTCGCCCACGTCACCATTCCGACCGACATGCAGTCCGAGCCGTTAAACAAAGGCTCGCGCTCCAAGCGCAACGTCGCCAATCACGTTTCCAACACCATGGCGCGCGGCGGCCAGGCGCCGACCGAGCAGCAAATCGCGGAAGCGGTCGATATTCTCAACGCCGGCAAGAAGATCGTCATCATGGCCGGCCGCGGCGCCCTCGGCGCCGGCGATGAGCTCATCCAATTGGCCGAAAAGCTGAAGGCGCCGATCGTCAAACCGTTGCTCGGCAAGGGCGCGACCGCCGACGACAATCCTTATTGCATCGGCGGCACTGGCCTGCTCGGCACCCGGCCGGCGCAAGAGGCGCTGGAGACCTGCGACACCCTGCTGATCGCCGGCTCGAGCTTTCCCTACATCGAATTCTATCCGCAGCCGGGCAAGGCCAAGGCGGTGCAGATCGAGCTCGACCCCATGCGCGTGGGCCTGCGCTATCCGGTCGACGCCGCGCTGGTCGGCGACGTCGGCCAGGTACTGGCCACGCTGACGCCGCGGCTCGAGACGCACGACGACAGCAAGTTCCTCGACAAGGCGCAGGCCGCCATGAAGGAATGGAACGCGCTCATGGAAGAGCGCGGCACCCGCACCGACACGCCGATGAAGCCGCAGGTGGTGGCTCACGAGCTCAACAAGGCCATCCATGACGATGCCATCGTCGCGACCGATTCCGGCACTATCACCACCTGGATCGCGCGCTATCTGACGATCCGCGGCGACATGATGTTCTCTTGCTCCGGCAATCTCGCCACCATGGCCTGCGGCCTGCCTTACGCGGTGGCTGCGGCGGTGGCCTATCCGAACCGCCAGGTGATCGCCTTCGTCGGCGATGGCGGCCTCACCATGCTGATGGGCGAACTCGCGACATTGCGCAAATATGACCTCAACGTGAAGGTTATCGTCATCAAGAACAATGCGCTCGGCCAGATAAAATGGGAGCAGATGGTGTTCCTGGGCAATCCGGAATACGTCTGCGAGCTGCAGCCGATCGACTTCGCGCAGGTCGCCAAGGGCTTCGGTATCCAGTCGTACGTTATCGACGATCCCGCCAAGTGCGGCGAGACCCTGCGCGCGGCGCTTTCGGCGCCCGGGCCGGCGCTCATCGAGGCGGTCGTCGATCCGCACGAGCCGCCGATGCCGCCGAAGATCGAGGTCGGCCAGGCCGAGAAGTTTGCGGAGGCCCTGGCACGCGGCACCCCGGCGCGCGGCAAGATCGCGCTCACCGTGGCGTCCGACAAGGTGCGCGAACTGATCTGAGGGCCGCGCCATGAACGACTCGAGAGCGGCAATCGACGATGTCGCGGTGCGGGTGCTGACCATCCCCACCGACGCGCCGGAAGCGGACGGCACCCTGTCGTGGAACGACACCACCATGGTGTTGGTGGACATCGCCGCCGGCGGCAAATGCGGCCTGGGCTACACCTACAGCTCGGGCGCAGCCGGGGCGGTCGTCAAGGACAAGCTTGCCGGCGTCGTCCGCGGCCAGGACGCCTTCGACATCCCGGGCCTTTGGCTGGCGATGGTCGGGGCGGTGCGCAACATGGGTTGGCGCGGCGTATGCGCCAACGCCATCTCGGCGGTCGACATCGCACTCTGGGACCTTAAGGCGAAGCTCGTCGGGCTACCGCTCTACAAGCTGCTGGGGGCCGTGCGCCACGAGGTGCCGATCTACGGCAGCGGCGGCTTCACGTCTTATTCCGACGCCCGCTTGCAGGAACAGTTGGGCGGCTGGGTCAACGAGGACGGCTGCCGCTGGGTGAAAATGAAGGTCGGCAGCGAACCGGATCGTGACCTGCAGCGTGTCGAGGCCGCTCGCCGCGCCATCGGCGACGCGACCTTGTTCGTCGACGCCAACGGCGCCTACAGCCGCAAGCAGGCACTCGCTTTCGCGCAGAAATTTTCCGGTGTGGGCTGGTTCGAAGAGCCGGTGTCGAGTGACGATCTTGCGGGCTTGAGCACTTTGCGCGACCGCGCCCCTGCCGGGATGGAGATCGCCGCGGGCGAATACGGCTACGATTCGTTCTATTTCCGCCGCATGGTGGAGGCGGGCGCGGTCGACGTGCTGCAGGCAGACGCGACCCGATGCTGCGGCATCACCGGCTTCCTTAAGGCGGCGTCAATTGCCGAATTGTTTTCAATTCCGCTGTCCGGTCATACCGCACCGGCCGCGCATCTTCACGTCGCCTGCGCGGTGCCGCATCTGCGGCATCTCGAGTGGTTTCACGACCACGTGCGCATCGAGCAAGGCATCTTCGACGGTGCCCCGCGGCCGCGAGCGGGTGCGATCGCGCCCGATCCGCAAGCGCCGGGGCTGGGGCTCGCGTTCAAGCCGGCCGATGCCGAGCGCATGGCGGCCTGAGGGCGACCGTCATGGGCCGCCTCATCGAAATCAAACAGGGCAGCGCGGGCAGAACGGCGCATATCGCCGAGTTGATCGCGCACCATCTTTGCGCACAAACATAAAGGACCGAACCCATGTCTGAACCCGTTTCAGTATCGCGTAACCGCCAGCAGGAAGTCGTCGTCATCACCGGCGCCAGCGCCGGGGTGGGCCGCGCCACGGCCTTGCAGTTCGGCCGAGCCGGCGCGCGCGTCGGCCTGATCGCCCGCGACGGCAAGGCGCTCAACGAGGTCAAGCGGGAGATCGAGCAGATGGGCGCCAAGGCCGCAGTGGCCGTCGCCGACGTTTCCGATGCGGATGCGCTGCTGGAGGCGGCCAAGAAGCTTGAGACCGAGCTCGGTCCCGTTGATGTCTGGGTAAATGACGCCATGGTGACCGTATTCGGGCCGGTCACCAAGATTACGCCTGAGGAGTTCAAGCGCGTCACCGAGGTCAATTATCTCGGTTTCGTCTACGGCACCATGGCCGCGCTGTGGCTGATGCGGCCGCGCAATCGCGGCACCATCGTGCAGGTCGGCTCCGCGCTCGCGTATCGTGCCATTCCGCTGCAGGCCGCGTATTGCGGCGCCAAGTTCGCCATCCGCGGCTTTACAAATTCGTTGCGCACTGAGCTGATGCATGAGAAGAGCGGCATCCACATCACCATGGTGCACCTGCCGGCTGTCAACACGCCGCAGTTCGATTGGGCGCGCACCCACATGGACAAGCAGCCGCGACCGGTGGCGCCGGTATTTCAGCCGGAAGCGGCAGCCGAAACGATCTACCGGGCCGCCCACGAGAACAGGCGCGAGTATTGGCTGGGCCGCAGCTCGGTCGGCATCATCCTGGCCAACCTGATCGCGCCGTCGATGCTCGACCACTATCTCGCGCGCACGGCCGTCTCCGGCCAAACTACGAACCGCAAGGTAGCCGGCAACCGCCGCGACAATCTCATGCAGCCGGTGCACGACCAGCACCGCACGCGCGGTTCGTTCGGGCGCGAGGCCTCGCCGCATGCCATTGCTGTGCCGGGGCCGTCGACGCGGCTGGCCTTCGCGGCGGCGGGCCTGGTTTGTGCGGGTCTCGTTGGCCTGGCGGCTGGGCGTCTCGCCGGCCGCTGATCGGCCGCAAACGCCGCATTTCAAAATCGCTTTTGACATGAAAGGCCCCGGGTTTCGCAAAACCCGGGGCAAGTCGCGATCGGGCCCAGCGGGGGAGGGGTCAAAGGGCCTCGATACGGAGTCCAATCCCCCGCTGCCACAATCGTTCCGGAATTTGCCTTCCGCAGGGTGCGGTATGTCCGGAACGGCCGCCCAGGGGCAGTCGTTATCCCAAGCAGGACCCGGACTGTTCTGCATGAAACCCGGCGCGCGGAGCCGCGTTGAGGCGTGCGCGCACGGCGCGCTTACCGCGGCCCGGCACGTTTTTCGGATCCATCACCTTCAACCGATCAACTCAAACAGATCACATGAGAGGCGACCAAAATGGGGAAAGCGACAAAATCATCGGTCAGCGACGAAATTCCGCAGCTGCAGGAACTGGTCGACGACTTCAATCGGCGCATACGGCGTCTGTCCGAGACCGCGAGCGCCGGCGGTGAACAGATCGCAGAGAGTTCGAGCGAGGCGAAAGAGTACGTGCGCCGGACGCTTGAGGACATCATGACCCGCGTCCGCGAGACCGCGGCCGCGGTCGGCGCCACGCCTATGGTGGGTGAGGTGTCGCGGCTTAGCGGCGATGCCGCCGGGCGTGTTGCGAGCGAAGCGGGCCGGCGGCCGTGGACGGTGCTGGCCGCGGCGGCCGGGCTCGGCTTTCTTATCGGCTTCGCCAGCCGCCGCTGATTTCGCCAGCGGGCGTCAACGGCGCCGTACCGTGTCAAGACTTCGCGCGCCCGATGAGGCGCGCGAATGTCATCGGAGGGGAACGGTGAGCGGCGGCAGGCGTTTTTCTCATAGTAGCTCGGCAGTGCGACGCCGAGCTCATTGATCAACACATTGCAAGGAAAAGGAGGCATTCCATGCGCAAACAGACACTTCTTGCAAGCGCTGCGACACTGCTCGTGAGCGGCGCGCTTGCGGCTGCGCCGGCGATGGCCGCGGGCCAGATGAATAATGGCGCGAGCAACACCAACGCGGCGGTTCAGAGCAATACGGGGACCGGCACGATGAATTCGACCGGGACCGTGAAGGTGCAGAACGAGAACGCCGGCACCAACGGCATGGCCGACAAAAGCGCGAAGAAGGCGAACAATGACGCGCAGGAGCTCGTCAACGAAGCCGAGTCCGAGGTCCGGACCATGGAGAAGGATCCGCAGCTCAAGAAGCTGATGGCTAAGGCCAGGGGCATTTATCTCGTGCCGAAGTTCGGGCGGGGCGGATTGATCATCGGTGGCCGCGGCGGTGCCGGTGTGGTGCTCGCGCACGTCAACGGCAAGTGGACCAATCCGGCGTTCTACGATTTCGGCGGCATCAGCATCGGCGCCGAGGCGGGCGCGTCCGGCGGCCCGATCGCGTTCCTGCTGATGAGCAAGGGCGCCGTCGATCAGTTCAAGAGCGGCAACAAGATCTCGCTTAATGCGGGCGCCGGTCTTTCGATCGTGACCTATTCGGCCAACAGCCAGGCCTCCTGGGGCAAGGGCGACATCATCATGTGGTCCAACACCAAGGGTGCCTTCGCCGGTGCGACCATCAGCGTGACCGACATCAACTGGGCCGACGGCAACAACAAGGCCTATTATGGTCGCAAGGTTGATCCGTCCAAGATCCTGGCCGGCAAGGTCAATACGCCGAATGCCACGAAGCTCAAGCACATGCTGCCTGGCTAAGGCGTGAAGCAGGTCGAACGCTCAAGGACGACCAAGCGTTTGAACGAGGGTCCGGCGGTGCCAGTGGGTGCCGCCGGACGCATTGATGCGACACTGACAAGCCGACATTGATGCCATGGCGACGAGCAATGCTTCCAACCCGCCGAGGCGGGGCCCATTATGGATGACGTGGCTGGCTGTCGTCGGCACTTCGGCGCTGGCGTCGACGCTTGGTCGCGACCCCACGGCAGGCGGAAGAGGGTTGGATATGTCCGCGCGCCCGACCCAGCCGCTCCAAGGCTGGCCTTTCTGGAAACACGTCCTCACCCGGGTCTACGAAGAGATCAACGAAGACCGGGTTTTGTCGCTTGCCGCCGGAGTCGTGTTCTACGGTCTGCTCGCGCTCTTTCCCGCCATCACGGCCCTGGTCTCGTGCTACGCGCTGTTTGCCGATCCCGCAACGGTGAGCAGCCATCTGGCGATGCTGCAGAACGTCATGCCGAACGGCGCTTATGGCATCGTGCACAACCAGATAGAGCGTATCGCATCCAGCACGGCCGGTAATTTGAGCCTGGCCTTCTTCGGCAGCCTGGTGGTCGCGCTCTGGAGCGCCAATGCCGGCATGAAGGCAATCATCGACGCTCTCAACATCGTTTACGGGGTGAGCGAAGAGCGCAGCTTCATTCGTCTCAACGCCGTTTCCCTCGTCATGACGCTGGGCGCCATCGTCGGCCTGCTGGTGGCAATCGCGGCCATCGTGGTGACGCCGATAGTGCTCGCCTACCTGCCGCTCGGCAGCTTTGCTGGCGCACTGCTGGCGTGGTTGCGCTGGCCGGCTTTGATCGTGCTGTTGATGATCGCCATAGCGCTCTTGTACCGGTTCGGGCCCAACCGCGCGCACCCCCGCTGGGCCTTGATCAGCGTCGGCGGCATCTTCGCCACCCTGGCGTGGCTTGCCGGGTCCCTGGGCCTGTCGTGGTACCTGAGCAATTTCGCCGATTACAATGCCACATATGGTTCGCTCGGCGCGGGCATCGGGCTGATGATGTGGCTGTGGATCACCTCGATCGTGATCCTGGTTGGCGCCGAGCTCAATTCCGAGATCACCGCTGCGCGCAGCCGGACGCCGAAGCCGCGCGCCGGCCGTATCGGCGGCGCCAAAATGAGCGATGCCCACGCGGCTTAGCCCACTTTCCCGACAGAATGTGAACGCGCGTTGCCGCGTGCGGCAGAACGACCGGTGCGCGCTTCGCGGTTCCGCGGAACGGCGTATGGCGCCTGACGTTGATTCCACGAGCGCGGCGCTCATGTGGCCCGCGACGCGCTGAGCCGGCCGAGAGGGCGTGGCCAGCGCCGGAAACCAATACATTCACCGAAGTGGGGCGCGCATGAGGCGATCATGAACGATTCGATACGCATTCCTTTGACGGCCGTGATGGCGGCCGGTTTGGCTTTGCCGGGAAGCGCCGTGCTGGCCGCATCCCGTCCCGCGCTGGCATCGCAACAGCAGACGCACACGCGCATCCCGATCGTTGCGGCTGCGGACCTCGTCGGGCGGCCAGTTGTTGATCGGCACGGTCATGACGCGGGTCGGGTCGACTCTATCGTTATCGACAGCAAGAACGGCGTCGTGAAGTTCGTGGCGCTGGCCGGACGCGGCCACTTCGATCTCAATGGCCGCCTTATCGCTGTGCCGTGGCCGGTCATCGCGCACGCGAGTCAACGGGGCGCGATCCGGCTGGCGGTCAGCGCCAAGAAGCTGGAGCGGGCGCCGCGGGTGTCACGTAGCAAGCTGTTCAAGATGGGGACCCTGGGCTATCGCCGCCGTGTCTATGGTTATTACGGGCGTCCCTATCCGTACTATGGCACCCGGACCTGGTATATCGCCTACCGCAACGGCTATCCCTATTCGGTCGCCGCGCCGGGCGCGGCGATCCCGCCGGCGCCCAACGCCGAAAAGGCACGCAACGCTGCGCGGCCTGCGGCTGCCACCGGCGCGGGCAACGGAACGGCGCCGACCGACAACACTACAGCCGATGGCAATAACGGCGCCAACGGCGGCACTCAGCGGGCCAACGTGAATGCTGCAACCGGTCATGTCGGACTGGCCATTTCCCGCAACGGCATTGTTTCCGAGCTGCACAAGGTGTCGTCGGTACAGCCGGGTCAGTTGCGTTCGCTCGGCGTGTACTCCCGCAAGGGCGATCACCCTGTCGGCCATATCGACCAGGTGATGATCGATACGCGCGCCGGGACGGTTGCCTACGCGCTCATCAAGCGCGGTGGCTTCCTGGGGCTTGACCCCACCTGGTCCGCCGTTCCGGTGGAAGCGCTTCAATGGCGCCGCATCACGCCGGGGACCGAAGGTTATGGCGGAGGCGTGCACGTGAGGGCCGGCTATCGTCTGACGGTCAGTGCGCAACAGCTGAAGGGCGTTCCTTCGGTGCCGGTGAACCAGAACCGTCTCACCACCTACGCGCCGCGGCGAGACCTGGCGCGGCTCTATAGGCATTTCGACATCAAGCCGTATTGGCAGACCCAAGCGGGGCGGCAATCAACGACGGGCGCAGGTGCGCAGTAACGAGCCACGACACTGAGCCGTCCGCCGTACGAAAATCAAACGAAAGAGAGGCGCATCATGACCTTTCAAAGACCTCAATCGAGCGGAAGTTTTCGATGGCAGGATCCGGCCAACCTGGTCCTGGCGGTTTGGTTCTTCTTTTCGCCATGGATCCTGCAGTTCGGCAATGCCGCGTCGACCGCGGCGCCGGTTGCCGGCGGCGATGCCGTCGTCGCGGTCAGCAACGCGGCGTGGAATGCGTGGGTGCTCAGCGTGATCGTGTTCCTGGTGGCGCTGTCGGCGCTTGGCCGCTTCGCGCGCACCCCGGAGTGGATCAACCTGCTGCTCGGGGCTTGGATATTCGCAGCCCCGTGGGCGCTGGGCTTTGCCTTCGGTCCGTTCCCGGCCGCGGCTTGGGATCATTGGATCATCGGCGCGTTGGTTTTCCTCGTGTCGCTGTCCGGTCTGAGCATACTGCAGCGTGAAGCGGCGCCGCAGATGCAGCACGAGCACCGGCATTGACCGGTGTCGGACCGCGAATTGAAACGAGAAGGGCCCGCCGGCGACGGCGGGCCTTTTTTGACGGCTCTTCTGGGGGAACGCGCATAGTGCGCGGGTGGTGCGCGTATGGTTCGTGCCCGGAGCCGCGCGCTATTTGAACGCCGGAAGCGCCTGCTTGACCCGGCCCATGCCCGCCCACGGGTCCTTCTTCAGGCGGCCGAGGCGCTGCGCGGCATTGCCCACGGTGTACTGATTGGCGCTCTTCAGGCGGCCGAGCTCCGACCAATCCACGGGCATCGCCACCGGCGCGCCGGGTCGCGCGCGGGTGGAGTAGGGCAGGACGGCGGTCGCCTCGCGGCTGTTGCGCAGGTAGTCGACGAAAATTCGGTTCTCGCGGCGCACCTTGCTGGCGGTGGCGATGTAGCGGTCTGGCTCATCCTTGGCCATGCTCTGCGCCACGGTTTGCGTGAATTTCTTGACGACGGCCCAGGGCGCCGGCTTGATCGGCACGACAACGTGCAGGCCTTTGCCGCCGGTGACCTTGACGAAACTCTTGAGCTTGATGCCTTGCAGCCGTGCGCGCACGTCTCGCGCGGCCTCGACCACGTCGGCAAAGCCGAGACCGGGACCGGGATCGAGATCGAACACGAGGCGGTCGGCATTCTCGCGGTCATCGACCTTGGTGCCGCGCGCGTGCACCTCGAGCGTCCCGCCCTGCACCAATGCGATCAACCCTTCGAGATTGTCGATGGTGATGATCTTGTCGTTCTTCTCCGGCACCAGATGCAGGAATTCGGTGGGAATGCCGGTGCGGGCGTGCTTCTGGAAAAAGCATTGACCTGCGTTGGCGCCTTCCGGGCAGCGCACCAGCGCCAGGGGCCTGCCGACAGCGTGAGGGCGCATCCATTTCCAGACCGCCGCGTAATAGTTGGCGAGGTCCTGCTTGGTGACGCCGGCGTCCTCCCAATAGACGCGGTCGGGATGGGTAAGTCTGACCTTGCCGGCCATGGTGCTGGCGCGCTTGCCGCGCGATCTGGCGGTGGACGTCTTCTTGCGCGTCATGACGCCGCCTCCCGCACCACATCCTTGGCTGGCTTGTCCTCGCGGACGCCCTGGAACGAAGCTTGGCGCACGCGCGCGCCGTGGGTCCAGCCGTGGAAGGCGACTTCCACCACCATCTTGGGCTCGACCCAGATTGGTTTGCGCGAGCCGCGCTCTTCGTCCGGCACGCTGGCGAAGGGCGCGGTCTTGCGCGCCGCCGCATGCAGCCGCCGATAGAGCGCGCGCGCGACGTCATGCGTGAAGCCGGTGCCGGTGCGTCCGGCATAAGTGAGCTTGCCGCGATCGTAGACCGCCAGCACGAGCGCGCCGACGGCGTGGGCGTCGGCGCTAGAGGGCGCGAAGCCGGCGACCACGAATTCCTGCCGGTCGGAGCATTTGATCTTCAGCCAATCGTGGCCGCGGCCGGTGCGATAGGAGGCGTCGGCCACCTTGGCGATGATGCCTTCGAGGCCCAGCGCGCAGGCTTGCTTCAGCAGCGCCGGACCCGGCTCGGTCAGCGACTCGCTGAAGCGTAGCGTGCCGCGCTTGCGGCCGCGGCCCATGAGCTTGGCCAGTGCCGTCTTGCGCTCACGGAGCGGGGCGGGCCGCAAGTCGGTGCCGTCGAGATGCATGAGGTCGAAGGCGTAGAGCACCATGCGGTCGTGGCGGCCCGCCTTCAGGTCCTGTTGAAGCAGCGAGAAACACGAGATGCCGTCCTTGTCTTCCGTCACGAGTTCGCCGTCGATCAGGGCGGTGTCGGCTGAAAGCTTGGCGAGCGCCGCGGCGACGGTTGGAAATTTGTCGGTCCAGTCCAGGCCTTTGCGGGTCAGTAATTTGACCTTGCCGCCTTTGAGGCGCGCCTGGATGCGGTAGCCGTCGAACTTGATCTCGTGCACCCATCGCGCGCCGGTCGGCACTTTGTCGACCAGCGTGGCTAGGCACGGCGCGACGAAATCGGGCAGCGCCGCGCGCTTGCCGTGGCGATGGGCGGCGTCGGCTTGCTGCTTGGAATGCCGCGGCGCCGGCGCCTCGCGCATCAGGCGGAGATTGGCGGCGGGTGGGCGCTTGCGGCGCGCGCTCGCCTTGCCGGGCGCGTTGCCTTTCCTGGCGGTCTTGCCGGTCTTGCGTTTGGCTTGGCCGCGGGCGGTCATCGGCGCTTCGCCCGTTTGGACCTGGTGGTCTTGCGCGCTTTGGCAGTCTTCGGCCGCTCCGCCGTCCTTTTCCTTTTGGAATTGCTCTTGGTCTTCTTCGTTTTGGCTTTGGACGTCTTGGTTTTCGACGCCCTGGTTTTGGTGGGCTTGGCCTTGCGAGTGTGGCGCGGCTTGCCGGCAGCGATTTCGTCGAGCGAGCGGCCGCTGGCCACCGAGCGTGGTGCCTGCGTGAGGATGTCCTTGTATTTCGCGGCACGGGCGTCGCCGTCATGCTGCTTGATCAGCAACCAGTTGTCGCGTTTTTCGCCGCGGCGCCGGCGCATGCGCACCAGGTGCCAGCCGCCGTGCAGCTTTTCGCCGGCAAGCAGAAACGACAGATGCCCCTTGGCGAGGCCGCGGTGGGGATCGCCCTCGGGCTGCCACCGGCCGCGGTCCCAGATCATGACCGTGCCGCCGCCGTATTCCCCTTGCGGGATGGTACCCTCGAACTTGTTGTAGGCGACCGGGTGGTCCTCGACTTGCACGGCGAGGCGCTTCTCGCCCGGCACTAGGCTGGGGCCGCGGGTGACCGCCCAGCTTTTCATCACGCCGTCGAGCTCAAGCCGCAGATCGTAATGCAGCCGGCGGGCATCATGCATCTGGATGACGTAGGCGTGCCCCTTCGCGCGCGCGACCCGGCCGCGCGGCTCCTTAGTCGTGCCGAAGCGTCGTTTGCCGTGGTAGGTCTCTAGGCCGGCCATGCATGGTCCCCGTCAGCTCGCGCGCCGGACCTTCTTCTTCGCCGAACTGCTGCGCTTGCGGTTGCTGCTGCGCTTGCTGCTCTTGCGCGACGACGAACGCGATGACGAGCGGGACGAGGACTTGCCGCCGCGGCCGCGGCCGCGATGCGCGCTGCGGCGCAACGCATCCATCAGATTGACCACATTGCTCGGCTTTTCCTCGCTGACGACCGGCGGCGACTTCCCTGCGCGCTTGGCCTTGATCAGGTCCATCAGCGCGTGCTCGTAGCGATCCTCGAACTTGGAAGGGTCGAAGTGTCCCTTCTTGCTCTCGAGAATCTGAACCGCGAGCTTGAGCATGTCGGCGGGGATCTTGCGGTCTTCGATGTCGTCGAAGTAGCTCTTCTCGGCGCGCACCTCGGCCTTGTAGCGCAGCGTTGTTGCCATCAGGCCCTTGCCGCGCGGGGCGAGCAGCACCAAGTGCTCGCGGCGCGAGAGCACGACGCGCGCGATGCCGACCAGATCCTCCTTGCGCATCGCCTCGCGGATCACCGCGAAGGCTTCCTGAGACATCTCGTCCTCTGGGGCCAAATAATACGACTCATCGAGGTAGATACGATCGACCTCTGCCATCGGCACGAATTGCTCGATATCGATGGTGTGAGTGCTTTCCAGCGCGACGTTGTCGAGTTCTTCCTCGTCAACCAGGACGTACTGGCCCTTTTCGAACTGGTAGCCCTTGACGCGGTCCTCGCGCTCGACCGGCTCACCGGTCTCGGAATCCACCACCTCGTTGCGGATGCGGTTGCCGGTGCTGCTATTGAGGATGTTGAAGCGAATGCGCTGGCTGGTGCTGGTGGCCGGATAAAGCGCCACCGCGCATGACACCAACGACAGCTTGAGATGACCTTTCCAATTCGGTCGCGGCGCCATGAACGCTACTCCTGAACACTGGACCCTAACGGTTTGCCGCGGGCCCCGGTTCCGCACCGGGTCATCGGCGCAACCTTTGGAAATCACGGTTATTTTAACGTGCCGGCAGCGCGTTTGTCGACAACGCGGGAACCGAGCGGAACCAAGCCATCGGCCGGGCGTTTTCGATGCGAACATCTTATCGGTAGCTTGCTGGGGCAGGAGAATTATCATGTTGGGTTGGGCACTGACGTTTCTCGTCATCGCGTTGGTCGCGGCATTTCTTGGCTTCGGCGGCATTGCCGGCGTCGCGGTTGAGGCTGCCAAGATCGTATTTTTCGTGGCGATCGTGCTGTTCGCCATTTCCGTCATCGCCGGCTTCGCGCGCGGCCGGCGAAGCGTGCTGTAGCGTTCCGTCGCGTTGATCGCGTACCGCGCATGCGTGAGCGATGCATCGAGGGCCCGTGCGAAGACGGTCGCGCGGGCCCTAATGCGTGTTCGCCTTGACTTGCGGACAACGACCGACTATTGGCCCCTAAAGACATCGTCGGTGACCCCGGCCGTAAGCGTTCAACGTCAACCAACGCACTCAACGATCCTCGTCGGTCGGAGTGCGTTTTTTTGCGCTTCCGTCGATCGAGGACAGCCTAGAGAAGACCATGGCTTTCCGATCGACCCGCGACCCGGCTGATCCGCGCCTTTGGCTGCTCACCGGCGTTCTCTTCGTCTCTTATCTATGCGTCGCGATACCGCTGCCGATCGTGCCGGTCTACGTGACCGGGCCGTTCGGGTTCGGCAATGCCTGGGCCGGCCTCGGCGTCGGCATCGCCTTTTTTGCGACCATCGCGAGCCGCGGCTACGCCGGCAAGCTGTCGGACCGCCGCGGGGCCAAGCTGTCGGTAGGGCGTGGATTGGCGTTCTATGCGGCTGGGTCGTTGGGCTCGGCGCTCGCCGGCCTCTTGTCGCATACGCCCCTGCTGGCCTTCATGGTCTTGCTCGCCGGCCGGTTGCTGCTTGGCCTCGGAGAGAGCCTAGCCGGCGTCGGCCTGATCGCCTGGGGTGTTGGCATCGTCGGTCCGGCGCGCTCCTCGCGCATGATGGCCTTGATCGGCGCGGCCATCTACGGCGCGCTCGCCGTCGGCGGGCCACTCGGCCTTGCGCTGCTGCACTGGTTCGGCTTCGCCGGCGCGATGGCGATCAGCGCGATTCTGCCTTGCATCGGGCTGCTGGCGATCCTTCCCATGACCGGCGTCGCCGCGCATCCGGATATCGAGAGGCCGCCGTTCTGGCGCGTCATCGGCCGCATATGGCGGCATGGATCGGTGGTCGGTCTGCAGGGCATCGGCTTTGCCGCCATCGGAGCGTTCTTCGTACTCTATTTCCTCCACAGGAATTGGAGCCATGCCGGGCTCGGCCTCACCGCCTTCGGCGGCGGGTTCGTCCTCGTCCGTTTGCTCTTCGGCGATTTGCCGGACCGTATTGGCGGGCTGCCGGTGGCGATCGGGTCGCTGGCGATCGAGACCATCGGACAGATTCTGATCTGCACAGCGTCCGACCCGGTCTTCGCGCTCGCCGGCGCCTTTCTGTCGGGACTCGGATGCTCGATGGTGTTTCCGTCCATGGGACGCGAAGTCGTGCACATCGTGGAGCCGCACCTGCGCGGCACCGCGCTTGGCGGCTACGCGGCCTTTCAGGATCTCGCTTACGGCCTGACCGGTCCTTTGGCCGGTCTGCTGGCCGATCGGGCCGGCTACAGCAGCGTCTTCCTCATCGGTGCTGTTGCGGCGGCGGCGGGGCTCGCGATGGCGGTCTATCTTCGACGGTCTGAGACGGCGGCTGCCCTTCGATGAGGTGCTCTAAACCGCGGCAGATGTGGGCGGCGTCATCGGCGTCAGTGTCTCCCAGGCCGGGGCGGCGCCCGCCGCAAAGCCGAGAGCGGCGAGCGAGCCGATGGCGAGACGGCCTGCGGCGATGCGCACGCGCACGGCACCGTGGCTTTGCTCATACAGATCCGGATGAGCAGCGAGGAAGGCCGCCTGTTCGGCTTCCGGCAATCCGCTCATGCCGTTCACATAATGGTGGCCGTTGCGCTCGACGTGGCGAAGGCCGAGCAGGTTCACGAGCGCCAGGTCCTGCTGCACGGCGAGGCCCGCCTGCGTTGTCAGGTCTTCGCCGCTCATGAAGTAGTGGTCGCTGCCTTCCTCGGCATTCCAGGCCGCGCAACGCGCGGCATTGAGGATGGATTTATAGAAACCCTTGCAGCACTTGCTTGAGATGCCGCTGTAACCGAGCGCGCGGGCGCGGGGAAAAGCGTCCAAGCCGTCGTCGGATTCGTCGACGATGACCGGCTTGACCCGCGACAGCGCGAAAATTTCGCGGTCGAACGCATGCGCGCGGGTGATCGGCTGCTCGATAAAGAGGATACTGTCGACCAGGCGCCGCAACTGCCGCGCTTCCCGCATGCGGCGCCATAGTTCGAGCAGCGCTTCAATATCACCGTATTGCTCGTTGCCGTCGAGCGAGGCGTGGTAGGCTTGCGGGATGGTATCGAGCACCGCTGCGATCTCGCTCAGCCGGGCGAGGTCGGCGTTGAGATCGCCGCCTACCTTGAGTTTGAAATAAGTGTGCCCGTAAGCCGCGATCACCTCTTCCAGAGACTCTGGCAGGCCGTCGTTGACTTGCGCGGGATGGCCGGCGATGGCGTCGACCAGGCCGACCGTGTGGCGGGCGGCGATGTCGGCCCGCGGCGTCAAGCTTCGCAGAAAGGCCGCGATATCATAGCCGATCAGGTCGGCGAGGGGGCCGGGCAGCAGGCCCGGCACGATACCGGCGAGGTTTGCGCCGATGGCGTCATAGAACGAACAACCGGCGCTATGGCATAAAGCATCGAGAATGGCGCGATCGATCTGAGCGGGGCCGAAGTTCGAAACGAGGGCGTTCAGCCCGTGTCGCGCGCCGACGGCGATCTGGTCCGCGTAGTGCGCCGCGAAATGTCCGAATGCCGTGCGGGGGCGTTGGTCGGCGGTATAGGCGTCGGCCGCAAGCTGAAGCGAAAGCCGTAGTTGATCGAAATTTTCTCCATTGGAGAGCGCCAGATTCTTGTCGAACCACTTCGGCGCCAGCAACTCCGCAGCCGCGCCCCAATGGGACGTGCCGTCCGCCTGCTCGATGCGCACGCGCACGAAGCACTGCGGCGCCTCGGTCAGCGTCACGACGCCGAAGCGGAACGGCATGCGCAGGCGCACCGGTCGTTCATAGAGCGCGATTTCGCGGACCGTCAGTGTCGGTGTACTCAATGCCATTCTCCCCCGGTTCCGCGCTGCGCTTGTAGCCGCCGGCGGCGCTGGCGCCACCGCCGGCCTTAATTTAACATTCTCGCCGAGACCATCCAACATAGGCTGCTCGAGAAAATGGCCCGGCATACCTTTCTTTGCTTCGACGGACACACGTGCGGCAATCCGGTGCGGCTGGTCGCCGGCGGGGGCCCGCAGCTCCAGGGCGCAACCATGATCGAGCGGCGGGCTGACTTTCTCGCCAAGCATGACTGGATCCGCAAGGGACTGATGTTCGAGCCGCGGGGTCACGACATGATGTCGGGCACCATCCTCTATCCGCCGACGCGGGCCGACTGTGACATCGCCGTGCTCTACATCGAGACCACGGGATGCCTGTTCATGTGCGGGCACGGCACCATCGGCACGGTGACCATGGCGATCGAAAACGGCCTGATCGCGCCGAAAGTGCCGGGCACCGTTGCGATGGACACGCCCGCCGGCAAAGTCGTCGCGAGCTACCGGCAGGCGGGCGACTTCGTCGAGGAGGTCCGCATCACCAACGTGCCGTCGTTTCTCTACGCCGAGGGTCTCGAAGCTGAGGTGCCGGAGCTTGGCAAGGTCACGTTAGATATCGCCTATGGCGGCAATTTCTACGCCATTGTGGATCCCCAGCCGAACGTCGGCGATCTCGCCGATCTCCGCACCGGCGATATCCTGCGCTGGAGCCCGGCCCTGCGGCGCGTTCTCAACGAGACCTACACCTTCGCGCACCCGGAGCATCCGGAGATCAACGCGCTGACCCATGTTATGTGGACCGGACTTCCACGCGCTGACGGCGCGACTGCGCGCAACGCGGTGTTCTACGGCGACAAGGCGATCGACCGCTCGCCCTGCGGCACCGGCACCTCGGCGCGCATGGCGCAGTGGGCCGCCAAGGGTAAGCTCAAAGCCGGAGACGACTTCATCCACGAAAGCATCATCGGCTCGCTGTTTCACGGGCGCGTCGAGGAGGTGGTGAAGGTCGGGCCTTATCCCGGCGTCGTGCCGTCGATCGGCGGCTGGGCCCGGCAGACGGGGATCAATACGATCTTCATCGACGACCGCGACCCGTTCGCGCACGGCTTCTCGGTGATCTAAAAGGCGCTTTGCCTACCAGTTAGCCCGCTCACTTGCGCGCACGGCTCCGCGCAATCTTGGCGATGACTCGGGTGGAGGGCATCGGCTTTTCGGAATTGCTTTGGTCGCGCGCGAGGTTCTCGAGCATAGTGAGCATGGCGGCGCGCGTAATCGCGATGTGCTCCGGCGAAATACCTTCGATGGAGAGCCGGTTGACTTCCTCCGCCAGGGGCACGAGCGTCTTTTCCAACATGCGGCCCTTCGGCGTGAGGTGAATGTACACCTTCTTGCGGTCGCCCTCGTGCTGGCGACGCACCACGTAGCCGAGCCGCTCCATCGTCTTCATGGCCGAGAAGGTGGTGGGCTCCATGACGCCGACCCGTTCGCTCAGTTCGCGCTGTGTCATACCGTCGCGCACCCACAGCGCGCGCAGAAATGACCAATGCCCGAACGACACGTGATGCTCGGCCAGACGAATACTGAGCGCGCGGGCCAACGAGCGCCCAACGTCCCGGATCAGGTGGGCGAAGCGATCGTTCGGCACGGCCTCGCGCCAGTGCTGCAATACGGTTTCGGTTTCGGAGCGCCCCTTGTCGGCCATCACACACCCACTTGGTGATGCAGCATGATCTCACGGCCCTCGCGCGCCGAGTGCAGCATGGCCAGGCACACCTCCAGCGTTGCGGCGGCCCAGACGCCATCATGCAGCGGTGGGCGACCATCCACCACGGCGGCATAGAGCTCGTCGATCACTTCCGTGCGCGGGATCGGCGGCGCGGGCAGGGGATCGAGGCGCTCGCCGCCGTTCTCGTAGATCATCACGCCGGTCGGCAGCGGCCTGAGGTCGGCGCGCTCGCAACTGACGAGGATCGAGCCGAAGTGCTGGTGCAGCAGGGCGCGCGGCGCCGGCGGCTGCCAGCCGGCACCGCCGTAGGTGCGCGCGGCCTTGGCGGCGGCTTCCGCAGTCGGATCGGCGAACTGGCGGCGAGGACGCGCCGCAGACGGCTCCTTTTTCTCTCCCATCTCGCCGATCCAGTCCGTGAATTCATCGGAATCGAAATGGCCATAGCCGTTATAGACGAGCGAAGCAAAAGCACCGCTGTCGAAGGACAGCAACGCGGCATAGGCGCCCTCGGTCGGTCGCGCCGGGTCCCAGCGGCCACTCATGGAGCGCACGCTCGTCACCCGGCCGCCGCCGAGCAGACGAACCATGTCGACCTGGTGCGGCGCCTGGTTGAACAGCGCGCCGCCGCCGAGCGCGGTGTCGAGTTCCTCGGGGCGGCGCGGCCGGTAGAGGAAATCGGTGTAGTTGAGCGCGGTGATCATGCGCACGGCGCCATAGGCGCCGCTCGCAATGAGCTCCCGGGTCCGTAAGATCGGCGCGTCGAACGAATGGCTGTGACCGACGATCAGGCGGACGCCGGCGTGGTGCGCAACTTCGACGATGGCGCGCGCGTCTTCGAGCGTCAGCGCAATCGGCTTTTCTACCAGCAGGTGTTTGCCGTGTGCGGCGGCAAGACGTGCGTGCTCGGCGTGATACTGGTGCGGGCTCGCCACATAGACCACCTCGACCTGAGGGTCGGCGCAGAGCGCGGCAACGGTATCGTAGGCCGTTCCGCCGAAATCCGTCTCGAAACGCTGCCGGGCCTCCGGCCGCGGGTCGGCGGCGGCGACCACAGCGAGGCGTTCGTCCTGCTGCAGCGTGGGCAGCATGATCGAAAAGGCCCGGCCGAGGCCGGCGACGCCCACACGAATGCGGCGGTGTGCAATTGATGCCACGGCGTTTCCTTGAGTTCCGCGCATTATGCCGGCGCGCGGTTTGACTTCCTTAGATATCTAAGATAAATCGGGCGACAATACAAAGAAGAATAAGAATGAGCGAGCAGGGAGCGATAGCATGACACCCGAGGAAAACGACCTGCTGTGCCGCGTCGAAGGATCGGCCCCGATGGGGCAGATCATGCGCCGTCACTGGATCGCCGCCTGCCTCTCCGAGGAAATTGCCGAACCGGACAGCGCGCCGGTGCGCGTGCGCCTGCTGGGAGAGAATTTCGTCGTTTTCCGTGACACCAAGGGCCGCGTCGGCGTGCTCGACGAGTTATGTGCGCACCGCCGCGCGTCTCTCGTCTTCGCGCGCAACGAGGAGTGCGGGCTGCGCTGCCTTTATCATGGCTGGAAGTTCGACGTGGACGGCAACATTGTCGACCTCGCCTCCGAACCGCCCGGCACCACCGTGGCGCAGCGCATCAAGCAGAAAGCCTATCCGGTGCGCGAGTGGGGCGGATTCGTGTGGACCTATCTTGGCCCGGCCGAGGAGATGCGCGAGTTCGAGCCGCCGGCCTTCGCGCCGACGGCGGACGCGCGCGTCAGCGCCACCAAGGTGCGCGTGCGCTGCAACTGGGCGCAGGTGCTCGAGGGCCAGATCGACTCGGCCCATTCCTCCAGCCTGCATTCGTCCGACATGGTGCCGGCGCAAGTCGAGGGCGCTGAGGCGACCGACGTCAATTGGCTGCGACCGTCGACCGACAAGGCGCCGCGTTTCCAGATCGAGCGCACCAGCTACGGCTTCCGTTATGCGGCCGTGCGGCGGCCGATCAAGAATGAGGCGACGCACGATTACGTGCGTACGACCGTCTATATCGCGCCGTTCACTGCATTGATCCCGCCCAACAATGCCTACAACGTCGCGACCTTGCTGACGCCGGAAGACGACACCAATACCATCTTCTATTTCATCGCCTGGACCGCGGGCGACAAGCCGGGCATTCCGGCCGAGCAATGGCGCAAGTTCAACAAGCTGGAGTGGGGCGTCGACGTCGATCGCCACTTCAACAACGTGCGCACCGCAGACAACGACTACATGCAGGACCGCGCGGCGATGAAGGCGGGAAATTTCACCGGCATCACCGGCATTCCCAACCAGGACATCGCCATGTGGGAGTCGATGGGGCCGATTGGGGACCGCTCGCAGGAGCGCGTCGGCCACAGCGACTTCGCGGTCGCCGCTTTCCGCCGCTCGATGGTGGAAGCGGCGAGAACCATGCGCGACGGCGGTCCGGCGATCGGCGCCACGGAGTTGCGCACGCCACATGCGACGATCAGCTCCTTCGAAGGCGTGATGCCAAAGTCCGTCAACTGGCGTACGCTCGGTGGCGGCAGCGAAAGCATGGGCGAGGAGCAGATCACCGCGGCGGAATAAGGCAGAGCTTGCCGTCGCGTGGCGCTGCGGGAAGATCGGAAGAACGCACAGGTCACTGGAGACTGCGAAGACGAAGCCAAACATGCAATAGCCCAAAAACGGGCATGCATCAGGGAGGAAGATGATGATCTCGATCAAGAACGCGGCCATCGCCGCGGCATTCGCCGTTGTGCTCGGTGGTATGGCGCAGGCGCAGACCTATCAACTGACGCTGGCTGGTGCGAGCCCCGGCGGCCTGTGGTCGACGATCGGCGTCGGCTTCGACAAGGCGCTGGCGAAGGCCTATCCGGGTTCGTCGGTGACCTACCAGACCGGCTCGGGCGGCCTTGCCAACGCCAAGCTTGTCTCTGACGGCAAGGTGCCGATGGGCATCGCCGCCGACATGGAGCTCGCCGCTGCCTATCGCGGCAAGGGCCCGTTCAAAGGGCATCCCCTGACGAACATCCGCACCCTGTTCCGCGCCTATTCGGCGCAAAGCCGCTTCCAATACGACTACGTGCTGGTCAACGGCGACGTCGCCAAGAAGTACGGCATCAATTCCATGGCGGACCTCAAGAAGCATGCGGGCGACATCCGCATCGCCTTCAACCGGCCGGGTAACATGGACGGCGACATCGGCATGGCTATCGTGAAGGACAGCGGCATCCCGCTCAAAAGCTTCAAGCAGGTGGTGCGCGCGGCCTCCAAGGAGATGACCTCGCTGATGCTCGACCGCCGCGTCGACGCCATCGTGCTCGGCATCGCCTACAACCATCCGGTCATTCGTCAGATGGAAAACGGCATTCCGCTCAAGATGCTCGACGTCGGCAAGAAGGTCTCCGACAAGGTGGCGGACGACTTCGGCGGCCAGAGCTGCACCATCAAGGCGAACGAACACAAGTTCATATCGCACGACAAGACGTCGGTGTGCGTCGGCGCCGTGGTGATGGTGAACAAGAGCATGTCGGACGAAGAGGCCTATAAGATCGTCAAGGGCCTGCTTGCAAACCTCGACGCCTTCAAGAGCGCCCATCGCCTGCTGAAGAAAGAGGTCACGCCCAAGACCGTTGCGGAACCTGCGATCGCGCCGCAGCATCCGGGCGCCCTCAAGGCCTTCAAGGAGGCCGGGCTGCGCTGAGCAGCGGCTTTGCCTTTCGCGATGGCGGGCGGAGGCGGCTCAGGCCGCCTGCGCCCGTATCGCCGTTAACGCCCGCGAGGACGCCCCATGGCGCGCAATGTTCTGCTCGATCCCGGTTTGTGGTTTTCGGTGGGCTGCCGGCGGCGGCCGAGCGGTTGGATCGGCCGGATCATTCCGCCGTTCGCGGTCGCGATCGCGATCTACGTGATCCTGGCTGCGACCTGGATCATCATCGACCCGTGGGTGCTCACTGCGGTCTTCCTCGCCGGCATGATGACGCTCGCCTTTCTCACCGTGGGGGCGAGCGCGAAATCCGACACCGAGCGGGTGCCGTGGTACGACCTGCTGCTCTCGTTTCTGAGCTTTGCCGCCGGCGTCTACTTCATCCTCACTGCTGATGCCCAGGTGGAGCGGATCAGCCTGCTGTTTCCGCTCGACACCTGGCAGCTATTGTTCGGCGCCATCATCTGTGCGCTCACCATCGAGCTCACGCGCCGCACCACCGGCCTGGGGTTGACGGTCATCGTGCTCGTTTTCGTGTTCTATAATCTCTACGGCCATCTCATCAGCGGCGTGCTCGGCCACGGCTACATCGACTTCAATCACTTCCTCGACATCATGGTCTACACGACCGACGGGATTATGGGGCTGCCCGCGCGGGTGGCAGCGACCTATGCCTTCATGTTCGTGATGTTCGGGACGGCGCTCTACTACGCCAAAGGTTCTGACTTCTTCTACGATTTCGCCGCTGCGCTCTCGGGCCGCCAGGTCGGCGGTCCGGCCAAGATCGCGGTGGTGTCGTCGGGCCTTTACGGCATGATCTCCGGCAGCCCGACCTCGGACGTGGTGACCACGGGATCGATCACCATTCCGATGATGAAGCGGCTCGGCTACCGGGCCTCGGTGGCGGCCGGCATCGAAGTCGCCGCTTCGACGGGTGGCAGCCTGATGCCACCGGTGATGGGCTCTGCCGCCTTCATCATGGCGGAATATACCGGCATCGATTACGTCGACATCGCCAAGGCCGCGCTGCTCCCGGCGCTGCTCTATTACATCGGCGTGTTCGCCCAAGTGCACTTCCGCGCGCACCGGCGCGGCCTCGGTTCGCTCAGTAAGGACCAGATCCCGAAATTCCTGCCGACCTTGCGCAAGGGCGGGTTGTTCATCGTTCCGATGGCGATCCTGGTGTGGGCGCTGCTCGCCGGCTACACGCCGACCATGGTGGCCGTGTTCGGCACGCTGTCGGTGCTCGCGGTCGCTTCGCTCCGCGCGGATACCCGCATCGGCGTCGCGACCGCCTACAAGATACTGGCGGAAACGGCCATGCGCATGGTGCCGGTGGCGGGCGCTTGCGCCGCGGCGGGGTTGGTGATCGCCGGTATCACGATGACCGGTTTGTCGGGCAAATTCGGCCATCTGGTTTATGCGGTCACCGGCGCAAACGTGTTTCCGACGCTGCTGCTGTCGGCGGGGCTGACCATTCTGCTCGGCATGGGCATGCCGACGCCGTCGGCCTATATTCTGGCGGCGGTGCTGATCGGGCCGCTGCTCGGACCGATGCATATCGGCCTGCTGCCAGGGCACATGTTCCTGCTCTACTTCGCGGTGATGAGCGCGCTCACGCCGCCGGTCGCGGTCGCGGCCTATGCCGCATCGTCGATCGCCGACGACAATCCGCTGGCGATTGCCGGTCACGCGGTCAAGTTCGCGCTTGCCGCTCTGGTGGTGCCGTTCACCTTCGTCTACGGCCCCGAGCTCTTGTGGCAGGGGCCGCTCTGGCAGACGGTCATCACCTTCGCGACCGGCGCGGCGGGCCTGATCTTGCTGGCGATGGCGATCGAAACCTACGAACTGGTTTGCGCGGAATGGTGGAGTCGGCTCCTCATCGCCGTTGCCGGCTTCTGCATGATCACGCCCTTTGCCGTATCGACCGCAGCCGGCATCGCGCTTGCGGCGGCCACCGTGACCGTCAATCGCATGCGGCTCAAGGCGCAGCCGGGCGGGGCGCGGCCCGCGGCCTAGGCAGGTCGCTGTGTTTCAGGCGCTTGCGGGCGCCGCCCAGGGGCGGCGCTGGCGATCTTCGGTCTTGAAAGCGGAGATATCCGCGCGGAAGCTTTCAGTCAGGTCGACGTCGTCCCAGCCGTTGAGAAGCTGATTGCGGCTGACCGGATCGATCGCGAAGCTGAACCGATGATCGCCGCAGGCGATGGTCTGCTTTTTGAGATCGACCTCGATCGCCCGCGCGGGCCCCGCGCTGACCGCATCGGCCAGCGCTGCAACCTCGGCCTCGTCGATGATGGCGGTCAGCAGCCCGTTCTTGACGGAATTCTGCGCGAAGATGTCGCCGAAAGAGGGCGCAATGACGCAGCGAAAGCCGCCATCGTAGATCGCGTAGACAGCGGCCTCGCGCGACGAGCCGCCGCCGAAATTGCGCCCGGCCAGCAGAATTTTGGCGCCCTGCCATTGCGGCTGGTCGAGCGGGAAGTCCGGTTTCGGCTTGCCGTCGGCGTCATGGCGCAGATCGTAGAACAGGACCTGGCCCAGACCGCGCTCGCGCGGCCATTTCAGATAGCGCGCCGGCAGGATCTGGTCGGTGTTGACGTTCGGCTGCATGAGCGGGCAGGCCGTGGCGGTGAGACGGGTGAACTTTTCCATCGCGCGTCTCCTAAACCTTCCGGCCGCCGAGCAGCGGCCGCACGTCGGCAAGATGGCCGGTCACGGCTGCCGCGGCGACCATCGCCGGCGACATCAGATGCGTGCGCGCGCCGGGGCCCTGGCGGCCGCGGAAATTGCGGTTGGTGGTGGAGGCGCAGCGCTCCCCCGGCGGCACGAGGTCGCCGTTGATACCGACGCACATCGAACAACCTGAATCGACCCACTCAAGACCGGCGGCCGTGAAAACCCGATCCAAGCCTTCCTGTTCGGCCTGCTGCTTGACCAAAGACGAACCGGGCGAGACCAGCCCCGGCACCTTGCTGGTGCGGCCGGCGAGCACGGCGGCGGCGGCGCGCAGGTCCTCGATGCGGGCGTTGGTGCAGGAGCCGATGAACACGCGGTCGACGGCGATATCGGTGAGCTTCATGCCGGGTTTGAGCCCCATATAGTCGAGGGCGCCGCGCATATAGGTGGCGCGGCCCTCGTCGGCCTCGCGGGCCGGATCGGGCACGTTGCCGTCGATCGGCAGGGCGTCGTCGGGCGTGGTGCCCCAGGTCACGATCGGCGCGATCCTTTCGGCATCGAGCGTGACCTCGCGGTCGAAGGTGGCGTCGGCTTCGGAGGCGAGTGCCGACCATGCCGCCATCGCGCGCTCGAAGGCCTCGCCCTTGGGGGCGTAGGGCCGGTCCTTGAGATAGGCGAAGGTGGTGGCGTCGGGCGCCACCATGCCGCAGCGGCCGCCGGCCTCGATCGACAGATTGCAGAGGGTGAGGCGGCCTTCCATCGACAACGCGCGGATGGCGCTGCCGGCGTATTCGATGGCGTGGCCTTGCGCGCCGTCGGCGTGGATGCGGGCAATAATGGCAAGCGCGATGTCCTTGGCGGCGACGCCCGCGGTCGCTTTACCGTCGACGGTGATGCGCATGCGCTTGGGTTTCTTCTGCCACAGCGTCTGCGTCATCAGAACGTGGGCGACTTCGGAGGCGCCGATCCCGAACGCGTAGGTGCCGAAGGCGCCGTGGGTCGAGGTGTGGCTGTCGCCGCATACGATCAGCAGGCCGGGCAGGGTGAGGCCCTCTTCAGGGCCGACCACGTGCACGATACCCTGGCGCGGATCGTTGAGGCCGAACAGGGTGATGCCGTTTTCCGTCGTGTTGCGCTCGAGGTTGCGCACCATCTCCGCGATTTCCGGATTGGCGATGGCATGATCGCGCCCGCGCGTCGGCACGTAGTGATCGGCGACCCCGAAGGTGAGGCCGGGTTCGGCCACCTTGCGGCCGCGCTTCTTCATCTGGCTGAAGCCGTGAAACGAGCCTTCGTGCACGAAGTGACGATCGACCCATAGCAGCGCCGCGCCGTCTTCGCGCCGCGTGATCTCGTGCGCGGCCCAAAGCTTGTCGAACAGGGTCTGGGGCGCGTGCCCGGAATTTGATGCCATGGTGCTCACTTTTACCGCAGCCGGCGGGCTTGCCGCCGGTTCCCAATATTGTATGCTAAAGAATACCAAGTAAAGGCCGCTCAGGGGGAGAGGCTTGCGCGTTGGGGGAGCGTCTGGCGTTGCGGGACTGGCTCGGCGAAGCGAAGGCGAAGCAGATCTATCTGGTTCTGCGTGACCGCATCTTGAGCGGCGCCATCGGTTTCGGCGCGCGGCTGCCCACCGAAAACGAATTGGCCGACGCCCACGGCGTGTCGCGGGTGACCGTGCGCCGGGCGCTCGGCGAACTGGCGCGCGAGCGCCTGATCGAGCGGCGGCGCAGCGCCGGCACGCGGGTGATCTACCGGCCGTCGCCGGCGCCGATGACCGCCGACATCTCCGGCGTGCTTGCGAACCTTGCCGACATGGGCCGGCGTACCGCGGTCAGGC
Source organism: uncultured Pseudomonadota bacterium (assembly GCA_963773225.1). GTDB lineage: Bacteria > Pseudomonadota > Alphaproteobacteria > Rhizobiales > Xanthobacteraceae > Pseudolabrys. Next base: position 344,017 of record CAVZAO010000007.1, on the reverse strand, counting down.
TGCTTTCATTCGATTACGTGCCGGCCGAAGGCACGGTGGCCGAGGCGCTGGGGGCGGGGCCCGACCAACTACTGCAGCGCTCGGTGCGCGTGCGTTCGGTCGACGGCCTGCCGTTCTCTTATCTCACGACCCACGTGCCCGAGCGGGTTTCGGTGACGTTCACCGAGCAGGAGCTCGCCAGCCGTCCGCTGCTCGACCTGCTTGATCGCGCCGGCGTGAAAGTCGCGCACGCGCGCCAGCGCATCAGCGCCGGGCTCGCCACGCCGGACGTCGCCGCCGCGCTCGACTTGCACACCGGCTCGCCGCTGATCGAGCTCGTGCGCGTGGTCTACGGCCAGGACGGCCGCGGCGTCGAGCACCTGCACGCGCTCTACCGGCCCGACCGCTACGCCTTCGAGATCGATCTCGTGCGCTCCGGGGCATCGGACTCCGTTTGGTCGCCAGTCGTGCGCCGGAGCGAGAAGACTGCAGCCAAAGGTTCAACTGAGAAGTCTGCGACTACACCAGCGATAGACATCAAGACCAAGCCGGCCGGCATTCGACCGCCGCGCTAAACCAGGAGGGACTAACAATGTCGGACAAGAAGATTCCGTTCAGCCGCCGCCAGTTTCTCGCGACCAGCGCCTTGGGAGCGGCTGCCGCCGCCACCGGCACCATCGCCATGCCGTCGGTGCTGCGCGCCGCCGGCGCGCCGGTGAAGCTCGGTGTGCTGCACCCGGTCACGGGCGCGCTGTCCTATTCGGGCACGCAAGGCCGCCTCGGCGCCATGATGGCGATCGACGAGATCAACGCGGCCGGCGGCATCAAGTCGCTAGGCGGCGCCAAGATCGATCCCATGCTCGGTGACGCGCAGTCGACCCCGGCGGGCGGCGTGGCGGAAGTGGAGAAGATGAACTCGACCGGCGTGCCCTGCATTGTCGGCGGCTACGCCTCGTCGATCTGCCTTGCCACCACGCAAGCTGCGGCGCGCTACGACCTGCCTTACGTGGTCGACGTCGGCGTTTCCGACTCGATCGTCAAGCGCGGCCTGAAGAACACCTTCCGCTTCGGCCCGGGCTTCGGCATCATCGTTCAGAAGGCGCTCGACGGTCTGGTCGAGATCAACGACGCGGCCGGCAAGCCGGCCAAGACCGTGATGATCGTGCACGAGGATTTGCTGTTCGGTTCCGGCGTCGCCAAGTTGCTCAGCGCCAAGCTGCCCGAGAAAGGCTTCAAGGTTCTGGACTCGATCGCGCATCCGACCCCGATGCGCGACTTCAACACCATCGTGCTGAAGATCAAGGCGCAGAACCCGGATCTCGTCATCCCGGCCAACTACTACAACGAGTACGTCCTGCTGGCCCGTACCATGCTGCAGCAGCACGTGCGGCCGAAGGGCATCTACTCGGTGCTCGGTGGCGCGGCGTCTTCCTACAAGTTCGTGAAGGAGTTCCCGGAAGCCGCCAGCGGCATCATGGACTGCAATCACTGGTTCAACCCGCTCAGCGACAAGGCGCAGGCGCTCAAGAAGAAGGTCGAGGCCAAGGGTCAGTTCTTCACCTACGAGGTCTTCCTCAACTACTCCTGCGTCGGGCTGATCGCGGATGCATTGGAGCGCGCCGCCTCCACCGACCGCGCCAAGATCACCGCGGCGCTGGCGAGCTCGACCTGGTCCGGCCACATCATGCCCTATGGCCCGACCAAGTTCGTCAACGGCCAGAACGAGGGCGCGGTGCCGTGCAACACGCAGGTGCAGGACAAGGATATCAAGGTGCTCCTGCCGAAGAAGTTCGCCGACGCCAAGCCGATCTTCCCGATGAAGGCGTAAGACAGACAAGTCGTCCGCCGACGCTCGCGCAACGATCTCCGCCTGCTCCCCTCCCCCTTGCGGGGAGGGGATGGGGGTGGGGGTCAAAATGATCAAAGAGATGCTCTGCGTACCAGCTTTACACCCCTCCCTAACCCTCCCCCGGCGAAAGGGCGGTCAGGCCCGTCTTCGACGGGCTATGGCGGGAGGGAACAGGCCGAGCCTGCGGCGCGCTCGGTCGTCCTTGCGGTAGGCCGCCTGTGTTCTCGTCCGCCATCCTGATCCCCGCGATTCTCAACGGTCTTCTGACCGGGTCGATCTACGCCCTGGTCGCGCTGGGGCTGACGTTGATCTACGGCGTGCTGCACATCATCAACTTCGCCCACGGTGCGCTGCTCACCGCGGCCATGTTCGCCGCTTATTTCGCCTTCCACATCTTCGGCATCGATCCCTACATCGCCGCCTTCATCATCGCCCCACTGTTCTTTGCGCTCGGCTACGGCATTCAGCGGTTCGTCATCGGGCCGGCCTCGCACGGCGAGGACCGCAACATGCTGCTGGTGACGTTGGGGCTCGCCGTCATCATCGAAAACGCGCTGCTCTACGGCTTCAGCGCCGACACACGCACCATCAACGTGCCTTACGCCTTCTCCAGCATCGACCTCGGCTTCACCTATCTCGCCGTGCCGCGGCTGGTCGGGTTCGGCGCGGTGTTCGTGGTGGCGTTGGCGCTGTGGCTGATCATGGGCTTCACCGATACCGGCAAGGCGATCCGCGCCGTCGCCAAGGAGAAGCTCGGCGCCGAGCTCGCCGGCATCGACGTCGCCCACATCTATGCCGTGACCTTCGGGCTCGGTACGGCGTGCGTCGCCATCGCGGCCTGCCTCCTGATCCCGACCTATTACGTCAACCCGACCGCCGGCCACGCGTTCGTGCTGATCGCCTTCACCATCGTCGTGCTCGGCGGCATGGGGTCGGTGCCCGGCGCGCTCATCGGCGGCTTGTTCATCGGCGTGGTGGAAAGCCTTTCCAGCCTGTTCCTCGGCGACTCGCTCGGCCAGGTCGGCATCTTCATCATCTTCATCGTGGTCCTGCTGGTCCGTCCGCAGGGCCTGTTCGGGGCGAAGGCATGAAAGCATTCGCGCCCATCGCCGCGGTCGTGGTGCTGCTCGCCGCCGTGCCGCTCGTCGTGCAGTCCAACGTCGTGCTGAACTTCCTGGTGGTCGCGCTGATGATCGCGCTCGCCGGCCAGGGCTGGAACGTGCTCGGCGGCTACGGCGGGCAATACTCGTTCGGTCACGCCGCCTTCTTCGGCACCGGTGCCTACGTCACCGCCATCCTGCAGGTACGTTACGGCGTCAACGCCTGGCCCGCCTTCGTCTGCGGCATCGTGGCGGGCGCGGTGGTCGGCGCGGTCATCGGATGGCTTGCCTTCCGGTCGGGTCTGCGCGGTTCGTACTTCGCGCTGGTGACGCTCGCCTTCGCCGAGGTGCTGCGCATCCTGGCGAGCGTCGCGCCCATCACCGGCGCCGGCGTCGGCACGCTGGTCAAGCTCGACGTGCACGCCTCCGCCATGCAGTTCCAAAGCAGGGCGGTGTTCTATTGGGTGATCCTGAGCCTGGTCGCGGTGGCGCTCGTCGTCACCTGGGCCGTGGAGCGCTCGCGTTTCGGCGCCTGGCTGGTGGCGGTGCGCGAGAACGAGGATGCCGCCAAGGCGCTCGGCGTCGACACCATCGCGGTCAAGCTCGGCGCCATGACCATATCCGCCGCCATCACGGCGGCGGCCGGTAGCTTCTACGTGCAGTATTTCCTGTTCGTCGATTCCGGCATCGCCTACGGCACCTGGATCTCAATCGAGGCGCTGCTGACGCCGATCATCGGCGGCGCCGGCACGGTGTTCGGCCCGCTGGTGGGCGCGCTGGTGGTGAAGGCGCTGGGCGAGGGCGCGCTCTACATCACCGGCGAGGCGCCCGGGCTCGATCTTGTGCTGTTCGGCGTGGTGCTGGTGCTGCTGATCGGCTTCTCGCCGAGCGGCCTCATCGGTATCGGAGGGCGACTGCGCCGGCGGTTCAAGCGCCGCCCCACCGCCGTGCGTTCGGCGGGGGAGGTCGGCCATGGCTGAGCCGCTTCTCGCCGTGCAGAACGTCTCGCGTCGCTTCGGCGGGCTGCTTGCCGTCAATGCCGTGTCCATGAACGCCGAGGCAGGCCGTATCACCGCGTTGATCGGTCCCAACGGCGCCGGCAAGACCACGTTGTTTTCCCTCATCTCCGGCTTCCTCAAACCCTCCGCCGGCGCCGTACGCTACGACGGCGCGGAGGTCACCGGCGAGCCGCCGCATCGGCTGGCGCGGCGCGGCATCGCGCGCACTTTCCAGATCGTGCAGCCCTTCGCCGGTCTCAGCGTGCGCGACAACATCAAGGTCGGCGCGCACCTGCGCCATCCCGCCCGCGACGACGCGATCGCCGCCGCCGAAGCCGTGGCGCGCGAGGTGGGCTTGGCCGCCATGCTCGACCGGCCGGCGGACACCTTGACGGTCGCGGGCCGCAAGCGGCTGGAGCTTGCCAAGGCGCTGGCGACCGAGCCCAAGCTGTTACTGCTCGACGAGGTGCTGGCGGGACTTAATCCGTCGGAGATCCGCGACATCGTCCCGGTGATCCGCGGCCTGCAGGCGCGCGGCATCACCATACTGATGATCGAGCACGTCATGCAGGCGGTGATGAGTCTCGCCGAGCACGTGTTCGTGCTGGCCGAAGGAAGCATCATCGCCGAGGGCACGCCGGCGCAAGTGGCTGCCGATCCCGCCGTCATCGAGGCCTATCTCGGCCATGGCGCTGCGGCCCGGCTGGGGGCGCAGCATGGCCCTTGACCGCAGCATGGACATCTCTGAAGCGGCGGGCGACGCGCTGCTCGCCATCGAGGGTCTGCGCGCCGGCTACGGCGAGACCGAAGTGCTGCGCGGCATCGATCTCCGGGTGAAGCCCGGTGAGATTGTCGCGGTGCTTGGCTCCAACGGGGTCGGCAAATCGACGCTGAACCGCACCATTTCCGGCGTCGTGCGGGCGCGCGCCGGCAGCATTCGCTTCGAAGGTGCAGCCATCGAGCACGACAAACCGGGTGCCATCGTCAAGCGCGGCTTGATCCACGTGCCGGAGGGGCGGCGGCTCTTTCCCAATCTGACCGTGCGGGAGAACCTCGATCTCGGCTCCTACGCCCGTGCCGCCGAGCGTCGCGCCGAGAACCGCGCACGCGTCTACGGCATCTTCCCGCGCCTCGAGGAGCGGGCCTCGCAGCGCGCCGGCACGCTTTCGGGCGGCGAGCAGCAGATGCTCGCCATCGGCCGCGGTCTGATGGCGGAGCCCAAGCTCCTCATCCTCGACGAGCCGTCGCTCGGCCTGTCGCCGCTCTTGGTCGAGGAGCTGTTCGCGCTGATCCAGCGCATCCACGCGGAAGGCGTCGCCATCATGCTGGTCGAGCAGAACGTGGTGCAGAGCCTCGAAGTCGCCGACCGCGCCTATATCCTTGCCGAAGGGCAATTCGTCATGTCCGGCCCGGCCGCCGAAATCGGCGCCGATCCGGACCTCAAACGCACCTATCTGGGGCTCTGACCTATGACCGAAAAGACATTGCGCGCGCGCCTGTCGCGCTCGCCCATTCTGATCGCGCCGGGCGTCTACGACTCGCTCACCGCGCTGATTGCCGAGCAGGCCGGCTTCGAGGCGCTCTATGTCTCGGGCGCGGCCATCGCCTATACGCGGCTCGGCCGCCCCGATATCGGGCTGACAAGTCTGAGCGAGGTCGTCGACACCGTCGCGCTGATCCGCGATCGCGTCAGCGCCCATCTCGTGGTCGACGCCGACACGGGCTACGGCAACGCGCTCAATGTCGAGCGCACCGTGCGGCTCCTCGAGCGCGCCGGCGCCAACGCGATACAGCTGGAGGACCAGGACTTCCCCAAGCGCTGCGGGCACCTCGACGACAAGACCTTGGTGTCGGCCGAGGAGATGGTGGGCAAGATCAAGGCGGCGGTCGATGCGCGGCAGTCGCAGGACACGCTGATCGTCGCGCGCACGGACGCGGTCGCGGTCGAGGATTTCGACCGCGCCATCGCGCGCGCACAAGCCTACCGCGAAGCCGGCGCCGACATGCTGTTCGTCGAGGCCCCGCGCCAGCGCGACGAGCTCGGCCGCGTGGTCTCGCTACTGGGCAAGGCGACGCCGCTGATGGCCAATATGGTGGAGGGCGGCAAGACGCCGATCGTGCCGGCGGGCGAACTGGAGGCGCTCGGCTTTGCCTTCGTCATCTTCCCCGGCGGCATCGTGCGCGCGCTCGCCAAGGCGGCGGAGGAGTATTACGGCTCGCTCAAGGCGCATGGCACAACCGATCCGTTCCGCGCGCGCATGTTCGACTTCAACGCGCTCAACGCACTCATCGGCACGCCCGAGACGCTCGCGCGCGGCAAGCGCTACGCCGGCGAGACCCCGAGCCGCAAGGCGGGGCAGGGCTGATGCGCGCGCTCGATCCGGTGACCTTGGCCGTGCTCAACGGCCGCCTGGTGCAGATCGCGGACGAGATGGACGCGACGCTCTTCCGCTCCGCGTTCAATCCGATCATCGCCGAGGCGCACGACGCCTGCCACGGGCTCTATCACGCCGAGACCGGCGCCACCCTGGTGCAGGGCACCTCCGGCCTGCCGATCTTCGTCGGCGCCATGGCGTTTGCCGTGAAGGCGGTGATCGACAAGGTGGCGGAGCAGGGCGACCTGAAAGAGGGTGACACCTATCTCTTCAATGATCCCTACGACGGCGGCACGCACCTTAACGACTTCCGGCTGGTGCGGCCGGTGATGCGGGGCGGAAAAGTGTTCGCCTGGCTCGCGTCCGTCGGCCACTGGCTCGACGTTGGCGGCAACGTGCCGGGCAACTTCAATGCCAAGGCGACCGAGAGCTTTCAGGAAGGCTTCCGCGTGCCGCCGGTGAAGCTCGTCAGCGGCGGCGTGTTCCAGCAGGATATCGCCGACATTCTCGCGGCCAATTCGCGCGTGCCGCAGTCGAACTGGGGCGATCTCAACGGCCAGCTCAATGCGCTGCATCTCGGTGAGCAGCGCGTACATGCGCTGCTCGACGAATACGGCGACGAGACGGTGGCTGCGGCCATGCAGGCCTTGAGCGACCGCGCCGAGGCGCTGATGCGTGCCAACATCAAGTCGCTGCCCGACGGCACCTATTCGTATGACGACTTCCTCGACAACGATGGCGTCAGCGACGAGCCCTTGCGGATCGCGCTCGACCTGACGATTGCCGGCGACCGCATGACGCTCGATTTCTCGCGCTCCTCGCCGCCGTGCCGGGGCCCGCTTAATATCGCGCGTTCAACGGCGGTCGCCTGCTGTTACGTCGCGCTCAAGCACCTCTTCACCGACGTGCCGGCCAATGCCGGCTGCCTGGCGCCGATCGAGTTCGTCATTCCCGACACCACGCTGCTCGGTGTTTCCGCGCCAAAGCCGGTCGGTGGTTACACCGAGACCATCCTGCGCGTGATCGACACCGTGTTCGGCGCCTTCGCGCAGGCCGCGCCCGAGCGAGCCAACGGCGGGCCGTTCGCCACCATCAATGCGCTCTCGCTCGCCGGCTGGCGGCAGAACGGTGTGCGCTGGGTGATGTTCTGCTTCTTCGGCGGCGGGCTCGGCGGCAACCCGGAAGGCGACGGCCTCAACCACGGCAACAATCCGATCTCGACCGCCACGATCCCGCCGGCGGAAATCCTGGAGTCGCTTTATCCCGTGATGTTCACCCAATGGGCGCTGCGCCCTGATTCCGCCGGACCCGGCCGCCATCGCGGCGGGCTCGGCGCCATCTACGAAATCGAGGCGCTCAACGAGGGCGACACCGACGTGTTCCTGCTCGGCGAGCGCGGTAAGTATCCGCCCTTCGGCGTCAACGGCGGCAAGCCTGCGGCGCTCAACCGCTTCTTCTTCGACACCGACGAGGGCGAGCGTAATCCGCCGCTGGTCTCCAAGATCACCGACGTGCGCATCCGGCGCGGCCAGCACGTGCGGCTTGAAACGCCCGGGGGCGGCGGCTTCGGCGATCCGTTGACGCGCGAGCCGGCCAAGGTCGCCCGCGACGTGGCGCTCGGCTACGTCTCGCGTGAATCTGCGCGCAAGGACTACGGCGTGGCATTGCGTGAGGACGGCGCCATCGACGACGCCGCGACCGCGAAACTTCGCGGCGGAGCGCGGGCATGAGCGCGTCCAAGCCAATCGTCGGTGTCGACGTCGGCGGCACCTTCACCGACCTGTTCCTATTCGACGAAGCCGAGCGCCGCTTCCGCACCGCCAAGGTGCCGTCGCAGCGGGGGGACGAGGCCGCCGGCTTCATCGGCGGCCTCGGCGAACTCGGCACAATCGGCGCATTCGGCGCCATCGTGCACGGCACCACCGTCGGCACCAACGCGCTGCTGGAGCGGCGCGGCATGCGCATCGGCGTCATCACCACGCGCGGCTTCCGCGACGTCCTGGAGATGCGCCGGCGCGACCGCCGCAAGACCTGGGGCCTGTGGGGCGAGTTCCTGCCGATCGCCGACCGCGACCTGCGGGTCGAAGTCGACGAGCGCACGCTCGCCGACGGCACCATCCACGTGGCGGTCGACGAAGCAGCGGTGCGCAAGGCGGCGCAAGACTTGCGCGCCAAGGGCGCCGAGGCGCTCGCCATCATCTTCATCAACACCTACGCCAACAACGAGAACGAGCGGCGCGCGTTCGAGGCGGCGCGTGCCGTCTGGCCGAACGAGCACGTCTCGGCCTCGCACCAGGTGCTGCCGGAGATCCGCGAATTCGAGCGCGCCTCTACCACCGCCCTCAACGCCTATCTGCAGCCGGTGGTCGGCAACTATCTCGCCAAGCTGGAAGACGCGCTGAAGCAGAACAGCTTTGCCGGCACCTTCCACATCGTGCAATCGAACGGCGGCGTGATGTCGACGGCGACCGCGCGGCGGCTGCCGGTGCGTACGGCGTTGTCCGGTCCCGCCGCCGGCGTTATCGCTGCGGCTGCCATCGCCCGCGCCACCGGCGAAGAGAACATCATCACCGGTGACCTCGGCGGCACCTCGTTCGATGTGTCGCTGGTCGCCGGCGGCAAGGCGTCGCTGGCGGCACAGACGGTGATCGATTTCGGCATGGTGATCCGCACGCCGATGATCGAGATCACCACCATCGGCGCCGGTGGCGGTTCGATCGCGTCGGTCGACCGTGGCGGCCTGCTGCAGGTGGGGCCGGAAAGCGCCGGCTCGGTGCCGGGGCCGGCCTGCTATGGGCAGGGCAACGACCGGCCGACGCTGACCGACGCGCACGTGGTGCTCGGCCGCATCGACGCGGCAAACCCGATCGGCAAGCTCGCCAGCCTCGACCTCGAGGCCGCCAAGCTCGCCATCCTCACGCATGTGGGCGAGCCCCTGAGCCTCGACGTCATGCAGGCGGCTGAAGCCATCGTGCGCGTCGCCGATGCGCGCATGGCCGGCGCCATTCGTCTGGTGTCGATCGAGCGCGGGCATGATCCCGCCAAGTTCGCCGCCATGCCGTTCGGCGGCGGCGGCGCGCTGCACGTGTCCGCCATGATCAAGGAGATCGGGCTGAAGTGCGCGGTGGTGCCGCGCTTTCCCGGCGTCACCTCGGCGCTCGGCTGCGTCATCGCGGACCTGCGCCACGACCAGGTGCAGACCGTCAATCTCATGGCCGACGGGCTTGATGCCGCCGCGCTCGATGCCCGCATGATGGAAGCGGGCAAGGAGGCGAAGGCGGTGGTGGAAGCCGCTGGCATCGGGGTCGAGCGCATCGACGTGCTGTTCGAACTCGACATGCACTACCTTGGGCAGACGCACACCGTGGCGGTGCCGCTGCCGGTAACGCTCGGTGCCGATGGGACCGGCGTGAATGAAAAGATCGTGCGCGCCGCTTTCGACAAGGCCTATGCCGCCGCGTTCGGGCGGCTGCTGCCGGGCATTCCGGTGCGCATCGTCTCGCTGCGCACCGCGGCGGTCGGCCGACGTCCGCCGTTCGACTTGAGCGCCTTCGCGCCGGGGCCGGATGCGTCGTTGGAGAAAGCGGCCAAGGGAACGCGGCCGGTGTTTATCGACGGGTCTTGGCACGACACCAAGATCTGGTCGCGGCTCGATCTGCCGGAGGGCGCGGTGATCGAGGCGCCGGCGGTGCTGGAGCAGCCCGACGCCACTATCTTCATCGACCATGGCCTGCGCGGGCGCGTCGACCACCTCGGCAACGTCATCGTGGAGCGCTGCGCATGAGCCTCGCGCCAATAAATTTTGCGTCGACCGCGCTGCTGCTGCTCGATTTGCAGAACGATTTCATTCACCCCGACGGCGCCTATGCCCGCGGGGGGCAGGCCAACGCCGACATCGCAGCCTTGCCGGCACGGCTCAAACCGCTGGCGCAAGCCTTCCGGGCCAAGGGCGGCCTGGTGGTCGCGACCCTGTTCACGCTGGTGCCGGGCCGGGGCGGGGCGCCGATGATCTCGCCGCACCTGAAGCAGCTGAGGCCGTTCCTGCGCAAAAGCGATTTTGCGCCCGGTTCCTGGGGCCAGCAACTCGTCGACGAGTTGGCGCCGGCCGACTGTGCGGTGGAGAAGATCGCCTATTCGGCTTTCTACATGACACGGCTCGAATGGGTGCTGCGCAAGTGCGGCATCGAAAGCGTGTTAGCCGCCGGCATCGTCACCAATGGCGGCGTCGCCTCCACCGTGCGCGACGCCCACGTGCGCGAGTTCGAATGCACCGTGCTGGAGGACGGTTGCGCGGCGTTCTCGCCGGCCGTGCATCAGGCGGCGATCGAAGGACTGCGGCCCGTTGCCAAGATTGCGACCGTGGCCGAAGCGCTCAATGCCATCACGTCATGAGCGGGATCGTCAGCGCCTCCGGCTATGACTTCGACACCACGGTGCCGCTGCTGATCGTGGGCGCCGGCGCGGCGGGCTTATGCGCGGCGCTCGCCGCCAAGGAGGCCGGCGTCGAGCCGGTGGTGATCGAGCGCGATGCGGTGCCGTCCGGTTCGACCGCGCTGTCGGCCGGGCTCATTCCCGCCGCCGGCACCCGCTTCCAGCGCGCCAAGGGTGTCGACGATACCCCCGCACTTTTCGCCGCGGATATCCAGCGCAAGGCGCATGACGAAGCCGATCCGATCGTAGTCGACGCGGTGGCGAAAGGATCGGGCCCCCTGATCGAATGGCTCGCCGATCGATACGGCCTTCCTTTCGACGTGGTCGACAACTTCAACTATCCGGGCCACTCGGCATTTCGCATGCACGGGCTGCCGACCCGCAGCGGGCAGGAGCTGATCGACCGGTTGCGCGGCGCCGCCGAAGCCGAGGACATCACCATTCTCAGCGGGCGCGTGGCCGAGCGGTTGGTGGCGGATAAGGACGGCCGCATCCACGGCATCGAACTGGCGCTGGGTGACGGCACGCGCGAGCGCATCGGCTGCAACGCGCTGGTGCTCGCCTGCAACGGCTATGGCGGCAATGCGGAACTGGTGGCGCGTTTCATCCCTGAAATGGCACAAGCGCTTTATTTCGGCCATCCCGGCAACCGCGGCGACGCCGTGCTGTGGGGTGAGGCGCTGGGCGCGGAACTCGCCCAATTGAGCGGTTACCAGGGGCACGGCTCGGTGGCGACGCCGCACAATATTCTCATTTCTTGGGCCGTGATCATGCAAGGCGGTATCCAGGTCAACACGCAAGGTCGCCGCTTCGCCGACGAATCGCATGGTTATTCGGAAGCCGCCGCCGAGGTGCTGTGGCAGCCCGGGGGGATTGCCTTCGATGTGTTCGACGCGCGCATCGCCGACGTGGCGCGCCAGTTCGAGGACTTCCGCAACGCCGAGCGCGCCGGCGCCGTGCTGAGCGCAGCAACGATCGAGGACCTCGCCGCGGCGCTGCATGTGCCGGCGCAGGCTCTCGTCGCCGAATATAATGAGACCGAAGCGCTCAAGGCGGCGAACGGCCGCGACCGCTTCGGACGGCAATTCACGCCCGAGCAGGTTTGGGCGCCGCCTTATCTGGCGGTGAAGGTGACCGGTGCTCTGTTCCACACGCAAGGTGGCTTGGCGATCGATGCCGACGCCCGCGTCAGGCGCAAGGGCGGCGGCACCTTCCCGAACCTGTTCGCAGCGGGCGGTGCGGCCGCCGGCGTCTCGGGCGGGCGCGCGTCGGGTTATCTCTCCGGCAACGGCCTGTTGACGGCGACGGTGCTGGGCCGTCTGGCCGGCCGGACCGCCGCGGCAACCGCGGCATAGCGCAGTCCCCACCGCTTTCAGCTCAAAGAAGTCGGCCGTCGCTGCCGCTCGCGTCAGACCGCCTGCGGTTCGCTCTGTGTCTTGCGGCGCCAGGCTTCGGGCGTCATGCCTTCGCGCTCGCGGAAGACATTGATCAGGTGCGACAGGTCGCAGAACCCGGTCGCAGCCGCGATGTCGGTCACCGACCGGTTCGAGCGGCCGAGCAGAAAGCGCGCCTGTGACAGCCGTACCCGCAGGAACGCCTCGTTCGGGGTAAGATCCAGGGCAACACGGAAGTGACGCTCGAGCCGGCGGCGGCTGACGCCGAGCCACGCCGCGACTTCGGACACGGCCGGGGGGCTGTCGAGGTTCTGCTGGATATGCAGCAACGCCTTGCGCACCAGATTGTCGCGCGATTTCAGCTCCAGCGGCAGGCCGGGCTGGGGCCTGTCGCCGGCCATGGCTTCGTCGATGATCATGATGCTCAGGCTCTTGGTGGCGGCGACGTGCCCGATGTGCTTGTCCACCAGATAAGCCGCGAGATGCGCCGAGCTGTGCCCGCCCGAGCAGGTGAGGCGGTCGCGGTCCACGACGAAAATCTGGTCCGAGACCGGCTTGGCGGCTTCGAAACGTTCGATGAACTCGTCGTGGTGGAACCAGCTCACGCAGCAGCGATAGCCGTCGAGCAGACCGGCTTCGTGCAGCAGGAACACGCCGGTGCAGAGGCCGACCAGCGGCGTGCCGGCGCGCGCGGCGGACTTCAGAAACGCAATACTCTGTGAGGGGAGCCCACGCGCTTCCTGCATCACCCCGCCAACCACCACCACATAATCGTACTGCGCCGCGTTATGCAGGCGGGCGGTCGGCTGAACCTTGACCCCGCAGCTCGAGCGCACCGCGTTCATGTCCTCGGACAGCACCGTCCACTCGCAGTTGATCGGGCGGGAGCGGTCCGCCTCGTCGGCGGCAAGGCGCAGCACGTCCACGAAATTGGCGAAGGCCGAGAGCGTAAAGCCGTCCGCCAGCAGGAAGGCCACGCTGAGGTGCTTGCGGCCGGGCTTGCTCGGCGGTGCTGGCGGCTTTGGGCTCATGGCGCAACCATACAGTATAGTTGTCGCAAAACTCCAGTCTTGCGGACGGGCGGCTGGCTACGGATTGAAACGACCGAGGTTGCCGAGGCTGGCCTCTCCATGACGCATTTTTCCGCGCTGTCGCTGCTGACGAACGCTCTGACGGGCCACAACAACTGGACCCCCCAATGGCCGGACAGCCAGCCGAAGGCTGAATATGACGTCGTCATTGTCGGCGCCGGCGGTCACGGCTTGGGCGCGGCGTACTACCTCGCCAAGGAGCACGGGCTCACCAACGTCGCGGTAATCGACAAGGGCTGGCTGGGGGGCGGCAATACCGGGCGCAACACCACCATCATCCGCTCCAACTATCTCTATGACGAGAGCGCGCGGCTCTATGACCACGCGCTCGATCTGTGGCAGGGCTTAAGCCAGGAACTGAACTACAACGTCATGTACTCCAACCGCGGGGTCATGATGCTGGCGCACAACGTGCACGACGTGCAGAGCATCCAGCGCCACATCCACGCCAACCGCCTCAACGGGGTCGACAACCGCTGGCTCACGCCGCAGGAGGCCAAGGCCTACTGCCCGCCGCTCAATATCTCGCCGACCGCGCGCTATCCGGTGCTGGGCGCGGCGCTGCAAAAACGCGCGGGCACCGCGCGTCACGATGCCGTCGCCTGGGGCTATGCCCGGGCGGCCGCGATGCGCGGCGTCGACATCATTCAGAACTGCCCCGTGACGGCGATCCGGCGCGGCACCGACGGCGGCGTTTGCGGCGTCGAGACGGCCAGGGGCTTCATCAAGGCAAAGAAGGTCGCTGTGTCGGCGGCGGGGCATACCAGCGTGGTGATGCAAAGCGCCGGCGTCCGTCTGCCGCTCGAGAGCTTCCCGCTGCAGGCGCTGGTGTCGGAGCCGGTCAAGCCGGTGTTCCCGTGCGTCGCGATGTCGAACACTGTGCACGCCTATATCAGCCAGTCCGACAAGGGCGAGCTGGTCATCGGCTCGGGCACCGACCAGTACACCAGCTACTCGCAGCGCGGCGGGCTGCCGCTGATCGAGCACACCATCGCGGCGGTCTGCGAGATTTTCCCGATCTTCACGCGCATGCGGATGCTGCGCAAATGGGGCGGCATCGTCGACGTGACGCCGGACCGCTCGGCCATTCTTGGCAAGACGCCGGTGCCGGGGCTCTACGTTAATTGCGGCTGGGGCACCGGCGGCTTCAAGGCGACACCGGGCGCCGCGCACACGCTCGCGTGGACCGTCGCCAAGGACGAGCCGCATCCGATCAACGCGCCGTTCACGCTCGAGCGGTTCACCACCGGCCGCCTGATCGACGAGGCGGCGGCTGCGGCCGTCGCGCACTGAGGACCGAAGGGCCATGCTCCTCATCCATTGCCCCTATTGCGAAGAGACTCTGCCGGAACTGGAATTCACCTACGCGGGCGAGGCGCACATCGCGCGGCCCGCCGATCCCGCCACCACCAGCGACGCGCAATGGCGCGACTTCCTCTTTATTCGCAGCAATGTGCGCGGTCCGCATGTCGAGCGCTGGCGGCATTTTCATGGCTGCGGACGCTTCTTCAACGCGGTGCGCGACACGGTGAGCGACCGGTTTCTCGCGACCTACAAGGCCGACGCCCCGCGTCCCGACCTCGCAACCCTGAAGGCGGCCGCCGAATGACACGCTTTCGCGTTGCGGGCCGCGGCCGCATCGACCACGCCCGGCCGGTGACATTCACCTTCGACGGGAAATCCGTCGAGGGGCGCGCGGGTGACACCGTCGCTTCAGCGCTGCTTGCCAACGGCATGCATCTGATGGGGCGGTCGTTCAAGTATCATCGGCCGCGTGGGGCGGTGTCCGCCGGTTCGGAGGAGCCCAGTGCGCTCATCGGCACGTCCCGCGGGCCGGGCCGCTTCGAGCCGAATACGCGGGCCACCGTGCAGGAAATCTGGGACGGGCTCGAAGCCACCAGCCAGAACAAATATCCCAGTCTCACGTTCGACCTCGGCGCCATCAACGACCGCGCCTACATGCTGTTTTCGGCCGGGTTCTACTACAAGACCTTCATGTGGCCGAAGCGCTTCTGGGACAAGGTCTACGAGCCCTTCATTCGTGCCGCGGCCGGGCTCGGCGTCTCGCCGCGCGAGGCGGACCCCGACGTCTATGCATCGCGCTATCTGCACACCGACGTGTTGGTGATCGGAGCGGGGCCGGCGGGATTGGCGGCAGCGCTCACGGCTGCGCGCGCCGGCTTGCGGGTGACTTTAGTTGACGAAAGCGCGGAAGCGGGCGGTACGCTGTTGAGCGAACCGCGGGCGATGATCGACGGCGCGCCGGCGTGGGATTGGCTCGCGGCAACGCTCAATGAACTCTCCGGCCTCGGCGTCCGCATCCTGACCCGCACGACCGCCATCGGTTACTACCACCAGAACATGGTGGGGCTGTGCCAGAAGCTTACCGACCATCTGCCATCGCCGCCCGCGGACACACCGCGCGAGCGGTTGTGGCGGGTGCGGGCCGGGCAGGTGGTGTTGGCGCAGGGGGCGCTGGAAAAGCCGCTGGTTTTCGACGGCAACGATCGGCCGGGCGTGATGCTGGCGGGCGCGGCGCAGATCTATCTCAATCGTTATGGCGTGCGCGTCGGAGACCGCGCGGTGGTCGTCACGAGCCACGACAGCGCCTGGTATGCCGCCTTCGACCTTGCCGATGCCGGAACGACAATCGAGGCGATCGTCGATACCCGGGCTGAACCGCCGATGGCTTTGCGCGAGGCGGCCAAGGCGCGCGGCATTACGGTGCTGGTGGGGCATACCGTGACCGGCACGACGGGACGGCTGCGCGTCAGAACGGTGCGCGTGAACCCGGTGCGAGGCGGGGAGGTCGGGCCGGCCCAGACGCTGGCCTGCGATTGCCTGTTGATGTCCGGCGGCTGGACGCCCTCGCTGCATCTGTTCTCGCACACCAAGGGCACGCTTGCCTGGGACGACGAAACGCAGACCTATCTGCCTGGCCGCAAGACGGAAGCCTGCCAGATCGCCGGCGCCGGTCGCGGCCTGTGGGGAACCGCGGCGGTGCTCAACGACGGCGCCGAGATGGGCGCGGCCGCCGCGCGCGAGCTGGGCAAGGACGCCAGCGCAGTCCGCTATGCCGTCGCGCAAGACCGGCCGGGGAGCGGCGTCAGCCACAAGGAATTGCCGACCGGCCGCAATCCGGGCCGCGCGCGCGCCTTTGTCGATTACCAGAACGACGTCACCGCCAAGGATCTGCGTCTCGCCGTGCGCGAGGGCATGCGCTCGATCGAGCACGTCAAGCGCTACACCACCAACGGCATGGCGACCGACCAGGGTAAGATGTCCAACATCAACGGGCTCAACATCGCCGCCGACGCGCTCGGCAAGCGGCAGCCCGAGGTGGGCCTGACGACCTTCCGCCCGCCCTATACGCCGACCACATTCGGCGCGCTCGCCGGCTATCATCGAGGCGGGCATTTCGAGGTGACCCGCAAGACGCCGATCGACAGCTGGGCCGCGGAAAGCGGCGCGGTGTTCGAGCCGGTCAGCCTGTGGCGCCGCGCGCGCTATTTTCCCAAGACCGGCGAGGACATGGATGCGGCCGTCGCGCGCGAATGCCGCGCCACGCGCGCCAGTCTCGGCATCTTCGATGCTTCGACGCTCGGCAAGATCGAGGTGGTCGGACCTGATGCGGTTGAATTCATGAACCGCATGTACACCAACCCGTGGACCAAGCTGGCGCCCGGCCGCAGCCGCTACGGGCTCCTGCTGGGCGACGACGGCTATATCCGCGATGACGGCGTGGTTGGGCGCTTGTCCGCCGATCGCTTCCACGTCACCACCACGACCGGCGGCGCGCCGCGCGTCTTGGCCATGATGGAGGATTACCTGCAGACCGAATGGCCGGACCTGAAGGTCTGGCTGACCTCGACCACCGAGCAGTGGGCGACCGTCGCCGTGAATGGCCCCAATGCGCGCAACCTGCTCGCGCCCTTCGTCGAGGGACTGGATATTTCAGGCGACGCCTTCCCGCATATGTCGGTCGCGGAATGCCGCGTGGCGGGCTTTCCGGCGCGGCTGTTCCGCCTGAGCTTCACCGGTGAGCTCGGCTTCGAGGTCAACGTGCCGGCGCGTCATGGCCGCGCGCTGTGGGAAACGCTGTGGGACGCCGGCCGGCGCTACGACATCTGCGCCTATGGCACCGAAACTATGCACGTGTTGCGGGCGGAGAAGGGATTCATCATCGTCGGGCAGGACACCGACGGCACGGTAACGCCGATCGATGCCGGCATGGCCTGGGCGATCGGCAAGAACAAGCTGGACTTCGTCGGCAAGCGCGGCCTTGCGCGCCCCGACCTCGTGGCGGCGGATCGCAAGCAACTAGTCGGGCTCTTGACCGAAGACGGCCGGACCAAGCTGGAAGAGGGCGCGCAGATCGTGCTCGATCCCAACCAGCCGACGCCGATGAAAATGGTCGGCCACGTCACATCGTCCTATCGAAGCGCCGCCGCCTGCCGGCCGATCGCGCTGGCGCTGGTCGCAGGCGGGCATGCCCGCATGGGCGAGACCGTGTTCGTGCCGATGCCGGACGCCGTGATCAAAGCCAAGGTCACCGGTACCGTGTTCTACGATCCCCACGGCGAACGGCTGAAAGCCTAGAGAGCGGAACGATGCGATGACGGCTCATGGTCCAGCATTCCTGCCCGGTCCGCTCGCCGAAAGCAGCGCCGCCACGGTGACGCTGCTGGCGCCGGTCGGCCGGTTTTCGCTACGCGCGCGCGAGGCGGATGGGCCGGCCTTGTCCAAGGCTGTCGGTATCGATCTGCCGCGCCGGATCGGCCGCCGGGCCGGGAGCGGAACCACCGAGGCTTTGCGCCTCGGGCCGGACGAATGGCAAATCCTGGTCGAGGAGGGCGACGCGCTTCGGCTGGCTGAGCGTTGCGCGCGCATCTATGCCGAAGCGCCGCACAGCCTGACGGAGATCTCGGATCGCGAGCTGACGGTTCGGGTCGAAGGACCCAAGGCGGTGGAACTCCTGACCCTGGGCTGTCCGCGCGATATCGACCAAATCGCGGTCGGCGAGGGCCGCCGGACCTTGATGGATGGCGCCAGCATCGTATTGTGGCGCGACGGGGCGCAGAGCTTCCGCCTGGATATTTGGCGCTCGTTTGCGCCGCACGTGATCGCGCTGCTGGCGAGCGGATGCGCCGAGCTGGCAGCCGAATAGACCGGCCGTGGCGACCGGCATGACGCGCTTTATCGGATCTTGAACCATGTTCCTGTCAGTCTTCGACATCTTCAAGATCGGCATCGGCCCGTCGTCGTCGCACACTATGGGCCCGATGACCGCGGCCGCGCGCTTTCTTGATACGTTGCGCGAAGGCGATGCCGCGCCCGCCCGGGTGGCGGTCACGCTGCACGGGTCGCTGGCGTTCACCGGCAAGGGCCACGCCACCGACCGCGCCGTGATCCTGGGCCTCAGCGGCTTGCGGCCCGACACGCTCGACCCCGACAAGGCCGCGGCGCTCGAGGACGAGGTGCGCCGCACCGGCCGGATCGCGCCCGCGGGTCTGGGTTGCCTGAAGTTCGATCCCGAGACCGATCTCGTCTTCGACTATGGCCAGCCGCTGGAAGGCCATGCCAATGGCCTTGTGTTCACCGCGTTCGACGCAGCGGGCCATCCTATCGCTACCGAGACTTATTACTCCGTCGGCGGCGGCTTCGTGCTCACCGAGGCGGAATTGCGCCGGCGCAACGAGGACGCTCTGTCGCTGCGCGAGCAAAAGCAGGAGCAGGATTTTCCCTATGCGTTCGGGACGGCCAAGGAAATGCTCGCCATGGGGGCGGCCTCGGGCAAGACCATCGCAGACATGAAGCGCGCGAACGAAGAGGTGGTGCACGGCGACGAACTCGATGCCAGGATCGACCGCCTCTGGCAGGCGATGGACAATTGCATCGAGCGCGGCTTGGCGCAGGACGGTCTCCTGCCGGGTGGGCTCAAGGTTCGCCGTCGCGCCAAGGGCATTCACGAACAACTGCTCGCGGAACGCGGGCTGAACCAGGCGCAGCCGCATCAGGCTAACGACTGGCTCAGCGTCTACGCCATGGCGGTTAACGAGGAGAACGCGGCGGGTTGCCGCGTCGTGACCTCGCCGACGAACGGCGCGGCAGGCGTCGTGCCGGCGGTGCTGCGCTATTATCGCGACCACTGCATCGGTGCGAACCACGAGGGGATGCGAACGATCATTCTGGTCGCTGCGGCGATCGGCGGCCTGATCAAGCACAATGCGTCGATCTCGGGCGCCGAAGTCGGATGCCAGGGCGAGGTCGGTTCGGCATCGGCCATGGCCGCGGCCGGATTATGCGCGGCGCTCGGCGGCACGAATGAGCAGGTCGAGAACGCTGCGGAAATCGCCTTGGAGCATCATCTGGGGATGACCTGCGATCCGGCGGCGGGCCTGGTGCAGATTCCCTGCATCGAGCGCAACGCGCTCGGCGCCATCAAGGCCGTCTCGGCCGCGAGCCTGGCGCTGCGCGGCGACGGCCGGCACTTCGTGCCGCTCGACAATTGCGTGCAGGTCATGCTCGAGACCGGCCGCGACATGAGCGTCAAGTACAAGGAGACATCGACCGGCGGCATCGCCGTCAATCTGCCCGCGTGCTGACAGGTTATGTTTCCGACATCAGCAGCCGGTCGAGCGCCGCATTCAAGGCGGCGAGATGCTCGTCTAGCACGCCCTCAAGCTTGCGCTGGTAGGCCGCCGCCAGCGGGACGAGATGCGACATCAGTTCGCGTCCCTTGTCCGTCAGCGCCAGATGCAGAAGCCGCCGGTCGCTCTCGTTCGTCGCCTTGCTGATATAGCCTTGCGCTTCGAGCCGCTTCGCCGCCCGGCTGACCTTGGACTTCTCCAGGCTCACGCGCTTCTCGATGTCGCGCACCGACACCATGCCCGAATGCGCGAGATGGACGAGGACGCGCCATTCCGGCACCGAAATCCCGTATTCGGTGCGATAGCGCCGGGCCAGCCGGTTGCTCAGGCGTTCCGCCACCAGCGTGAAGCGGTAGGGAAGGAAGCCGTCGAGGTCGAATGCGGGAAGGGCCTGATGCAACGAAGTTCCTTTCGGCACGGGCGGAAAGCCCAAGCGTTTCCGTCCTGTCCGTCTTGTCCCTCTTGGGCGCGCCGCCTCCGGACGCTACCTTGACATCGTTGCATTTACAACGAATTATGCGTGCACCGTGAGGCGGCCCAGGGAGATTACGCCATGTCCCGACACGAACTGCCGCGCGGAATGATCCGCGCCACCGAAACCACAGGCACGGTCGCCGGCTACATGCCCGGCTTCGGCAACGATTTCGAGACCGAAGCCCTGCCTGGCGCATTGCCCCAGGGGCGGAATTCGCCGCAGCGCTGCAACTACGGCCTCTATGGCGAGCAGCTTTCGGGCACCGCCTTCACCGCGCCAAGCCATCAGAACGAACGTACTTGGTGCTATCGCATCCGGCCTTCGGTGAAGCACACGAGTCGGTTCGAGCCGATCGACGTGCCGTACTGGCGCTCCGCCCCTAACATAGAGCCGAATGTCGTGTCGCTCGGCCAGTATCGCTGGAATCCGGTGCCGCACAGCGACGAGCCCCTGACCTGGATCACCGGCATGCGCACGATGACCACGGCGGGCGACGTCAACACGCAAACGGGCATGGCGAGCCACGTCTACCTCGTGACCCAGTCGATGGTGGACGCCTATTTCTATTCCGCGGATTCCGAACTGCTGGTCGTGCCGCAGGAAGGCAAACTGCGCTTCTGCACGGAGCTCGGCATCATCGATCTCGAGCCGCAGGAGATCGCGCTCATTCCGCGCGGGCTCGTTTATCGTGTCGAGCTGGTTGAGGGCCCGGCGCGCGGATTCGTCTGCGAAAATTACGGTCAGAAGTTCGACTTGCCGGGGCGCGGGCCCATCGGTGCCAACTGCATGGCCAACAAGCGCGACTTCAAGACGCCGGTGGCGGCCTATGAGGACAGCGAAGCGCCGTCGACCGTCACGATAAAATGGTGCGGGCAGTTTCACCGTACCTGCATCGACCACAGCCCGCTCGACGTCGTCGCCTGGCACGGCAACTACGCGCCCTGCAAATATGACCTCAAAAACTATTGCCCGATCGGATCGATCCTGTTCGACCACCCGGACCCGTCGATCTTCACGGTGCTGACCGCGCCGTCGGGGACGCCGGGCACGGCCAATATCGACTTCGTCCTGTTCCGCGAGCGCTGGATGGTGATGGAAGACACGTTCCGCCCGCCGTGGTACCACAAGAACGTGATGTCGGAACTGATGGGCAACATCTACGGCCAGTACGACGCCAAGCCGCAGGGATTCGTGCCCGGCGGGCTGTCGCTGCACAATTGCATGCTGCCGCACGGGCCCGATCGCCAGTCGTTCGAAAAGGCCTCAAATGGCGAGTTGCATCCGCACAAGCTCGACAACACCATGTCGTTCATGTTCGAGACCCGCTTCCCGCAGCACCTGACACGGTTCGCGGCGAAGGAAGCGCCGTTGCAGGACGATTACATCGACTGCTGGGCCGACCTCGAAAAGAAGTTCGACGGCACGCCCGGTCTCAAATAACAGCATAGAGCCGGTTGGCCCGGGGCGTTACGGGCAACCATATTCGATTCAATGCGTGTGCGGGCATCAACGGCCCGCCGCGGCGCCGCCCGATTGGGCGCAACATAACGGAGGAGACAAGAGCATGGCCAAGCCGTTCGCGTCGCAGGGCGACCTCAAGGAAAAGAAAATCAGTTTCACCGAAGTCGGCGAGGGGCTCTACGCGTTCACCGCTGAAGGCGACCCCAATACCGGCGTCATCATCGGCGACGAGAGCGTGATGATCATCGAGGCGCAGGCGACCCCGCGGCTCGCGCGCAAGGTCATCGAGTGTGTGCGCTCGGTCACGGACAAGCCGATCAGCCACGTCGTGCTCACGCACTATCATGCGGTGCGCGTGCTCGGCGCTTCCGCCTTCAATGCGCGTGAGATCATCATGTCCGACGTCGCGCGCGCCCAGGTGGTCGAGCGCGGGCAGGAGGATTGGGACAGCGAATTCGCGCGCTTCCCGCGGCTGTTCGAGGGGCACGAGGAAATCCCCGGCCTGACCTGGCCGACGACCACCTTCAGCGAGGCCATGACCGTCTATCTCGGCAAGCGCCGCGTGGACCTCATGCACATCGGCCGCGCCCACACCGCGGGCGATGCGGTGATCTGGGTGCCCGATCAGGACGTGATGTTCACCGGCGACATCGTCGAGTACCATTCGGCCTGCTATTGCGGCGACGGGCATTTCTCGGACTGGGAAGAGACGCTCGGCAACATCGCCGATTTCCAGCCGCGCGCTATCGCGCCGGGGCGCGGCGCGGCCCTGGTGGGCGCGAAGATGGTCGCGGAGTCGTTGAGCCAGACCGCCGATTTCGTCAACTCGACCTACCTGCCGGCCGAGCGGGTGGCCGCGCGCGGCGGCGACCTGAAAGAAGCCTGGAACGCCGTGCGCGCGGTGTGCGATCCGAAGTTCTCCGATTACGCCATCTACGAGCACTGTCTGCCGTTCAATGTTTCGCGCGCTTTTGACGAAGCGCGTGGCATCGACACGCCGCGGATCTGGACGGCGGAGCGCGACCGAGAGATGTGGGCGGCTCTCCAGGGCTGAGCCGTTCGGCGGCAGTCCGCTCAGCCACGCCGGGCGTTGCGCCCGGCGGCTTATCTTCCCGGGGGACCCTTGCTACTTTGCCGCCCGCGCGCGCGCCTTGATTCGGCTCTCGGCGCGGGCCGCGGCGTCGGGCTGGCAGTGGTTTCAAGGGAAGGCGGATGCAGTCCATCATGAATTTTCACGGCCTCGCCGGCTATAGTCCCGTCGACGTCATCGCCTTCGCGGCCGTCATCGCCAATATTCTCGGCTACTCGATGCGCCGCATGATCCCGCTGCGGATCATCGCCATCGCGACCAACTGTCTTTTCATCGTCTATTCGATCCTCGCCGGCATCACGGCGACGCTGATCCTGCACGCGATCCTGCTGCCGTTGAATGCCTACCGGCTGCGCGAGATGCTGCGGCTCGTCAAGGACGTGGAAGAGGCCGCGCGCGGAAACCTTTCGCTCGACTGGCTGAAGCCGTTCACCCACACGCGTCGTTTCGGCGAGAACGAGATCGTGTTTCGCAAGGGAGACACCGCCACGTACATGTGCTTCGTCGTGCGCGGCCGTTTCCGCTTGTCGGAGCTGGGCATCGAACTGTCGACGGGGGCGCTCGTCGGGGAATTGGGCTTGCTGGCGCCAGATCATCGGCGGACGCAGACGCTGGAATGCTTGTCCGGCGGGGAGATGC
The DNA here is from genome assembly GCA_963773225.1 of uncultured Pseudomonadota bacterium. Lineage (GTDB taxonomy): Bacteria > Pseudomonadota > Alphaproteobacteria > Rhizobiales > Xanthobacteraceae > Pseudolabrys. The sequence continues at coordinate 320,485 of CAVZAO010000007.1, read as the reverse complement.
TGGTAATCACGTATGACGAGATCAGACAGTTGCAGGCGCAAAATTCAGCGTTCGGGTTCTATTTTCTCGAAGTGGCGAGCAGCCGCATGTTTCAGAACATGGGGCGGCTCGAGCGCGAAAACGAGGCGCTGCGCGCGCGATTGGCGCAGGCGCAGCAGGCGGGCGCCGGCGTTTGAGCGCTCCGATCCGCTTTCCGCGTCGGGCTGGCGAGGTCAGCGCGCCTCCTGCAGTTGCCTGTTGTTCTCCAGCAGGCGGTTGATAATGAGTTGCATGATGGCAAATCCGAACGATTTGTCCTGGAAGAAGAGTTGCTTGGCCTTGCTCTCGGACAAGGCGTACAGCTTGCAATCGGTGCGGCACACGACCGTCGCCGTGCGCTCCTGATCGCGCGCAAACACGCCGATCTCGCCGAGTACGGCTGCGGGCTCGAGCACCTTGCCGATCTCGGGGATTTCAAGCTTGCCGTCCATTAGAAAATACAGTTGGTCGGCCTTGTCGCCTTTGCGGATGAGCGTTTCTCCCGCGGCGAGGTTTACCTCCTTCATGTAAGGCAGCAGGCTCTGAATCGGCAGATCTTCACGGTGCGCGTCGCGCACGTCCTGAACCAAGCGATAGAACTGAATGAGTTGGAGCAAATTGACCGGAAACAAGATCGAATGGAGGATGAAGACAGGGTACAGATGATCGAAATATCCATAGGCGCAGAATAGGACGTTGCTGCCCAGGGCAACGACGCGTAGCGGGATCATGGTGCTCATGCAGAAGGTTGCGAGCACGGCGGCGGACGCCGCGTATCCCAAGAGCTCTACCCAGGACATATAGCCCCCTGTCGACGATCACGACCCCCATGTGAGAATTGTACAATTAACGAAAGGGCGCAATGGCCACGATGGCCGGCAAGCGCATTCATGATCGCGCGAGCCGCCGGAACCTAGATGGCCATTCTATTTGGTGAAACTTGAGCGTCCCGAGAGAGCGCCAACCGTGCGCGGCAAGCGCTTACTGACTCATTTCTTATCGGAGCCGGGGCCGCCGAACAGGAACCGCTGCGGGTTATTGGCGAGGTCGACCACGGCCTTGTCGATATGCTGCATGGCGCGGGTCGCCTCGGTACCCACATTCTTGATCTGTTCGTTCGCCGTCTTGCTGACTTCGTGAACGTCGCGGGTGATCACCGCGGTGCGCTTGTTGAGGTTGTCCCCGAGCGTATGGAACGAATCCATGGCTTCGGAACTGCTCTTCATCAACCCGTCAATGCGGTCGCCGTTGCGCGCCAGCGCCTCGGTGAACTTCTCCAGATTGCCGATCGCCTTGTGCAGCTGTTCCTGGTTCTCGTCGATGAGCGAGTTGACCTTGTTGAGCGAGTTGCGCACCGATTCCGAGAGCCCCTGGCTGGCGTCGGCGCTGGCCATCAAGGTCGGTGGTTCGCCGTCCTTGCTGGTCAAGGGTGGCGCGCTTGCCAGCACGCCCTCGAGCGAGATCGAGGCAATGCCGGTCAGCCCGGCGAAATTGAGCGTGACGCGGGTGTCCTTGCGGATCGGGGTCGACTTGGCGACGGCCATGACGACGGCGACCTGCGCCGGGTTGTCCGTCAGGCGCAGCGCGGTTACCTCGCCGACTTGAATGCCGTTGAACAGCACGGGCGCGCCGGGCTTCAGGCCCGTCACCGATCCGCTGAATATCACGCGATAGGTTGTGCTTTCGCGGTCGCCCGCCGCGTTATGCAGCCAAAAGACGAATCCGAACGCGCCGAGAATGACCGCGAACGTAAACAGCCCTATCACGACGAATTTCGCCCTGTCCTCCATTGTCGACTCCAGTCCTAACCTTTCACCGCGACATTCCAGTCGGTGTGCGCGCGCGCGCCATGGAAATAGGCCCTCAGCCACGGGTGCGCGGACGCCATCATGACGTCCATGGTCCCGTCGGCAATGATCTTGCCGTCGCCCAGCACCGCGATGCGGTCGCAGGCCCGATGCAGGCTGTCGAGGTCGTGGGTCACCATCAGCACCGAAATGCCGAGGGTTTCCTGCAAAGTGAGAATCAGTTGATCGAATTCAGCGGCGCTGATCGGGTCGAGGCCCGAGGTGGGCTCGTCGAGGAACAGGATCTCGGGATCGAGCGCCAGGGCGCGGGCAAGCGCGACGCGCTTGATCATGCCGCCGGAGAGCTCAGACGGGCGCTCGCGGTAGACGTCAGGCTTCAGCCCGACCAGCTCCAGCTTGGTGATCGCGATTTCGCGGGTGAGCCGCTCCGATAGACGCAGATATTCGCGGATCGGGAATTCGACGTTCCTGCCGACGGTCAGCGACGAGAACAACGCGCCCTGCTGGAACAGCACGCCCCAGCGCCGGTCGATTGCCTGTTTCTGCTCGTAGCTCGCCTTGTCGATGTCGACGCCGAGGATTTCAATGCGACCGGACTGCTTCGGGAGTAGGCCGATGATAGTGCGCGCCAAGGTCGACTTGCCGGCGCCGGACGCGCCGACGAAGCCCAGGATTTCGCCACGTTTGAGGTCGACGTCGACGCCGTTGAGAATGCGGTGCCGGTCAAGTTCGACGACCAGGTCCCGCACGCTGATGACGGCTTCGGTTGCAGGGAGCGTCATCGGCTATATCCCGATCGACGCGAAGAAGATGGCAAAGGCGCCGTCGAGCACGATCACCAGAAAGATCGATTTGACGACCGCCTGCGTCGTGCGGCTGCCGAGCGACTCGGCGCTGCCTTCGACCTTGAGGCCCTCGACGCAGGCGACGAGGCCGATGATGATGGCCATGAACGGCGCCTTGACCATGCCGACCACGAAGGACTTGATCGACACGGCTTCGTGCAGGCGGGAGAGAAACACCTCCGGACTGATGCCGCCGTAGAGCCAGGCCACCATGCCGCCGCCGTAGAGCGCGGCCATGGCGCCGATGAAGGTGAGGATCGGCACCGCGATGACGAGGGCGATGATGCGCGGCAGGATCAGCACCTCGGCCGGGTCGAACCCCATGATGCGCAGCGCGTCGATTTCCTCGCGCATCTTCATGGAGCCCAATTCGGCGGTGTAGGCGCTGCCGGAGCGGCCAGCGACCATGATGCAGACGATCAGCACGCCGACCTCGCGCAGCACCAAAACGCCGATCATGTCGACCACGTAGATGGCGGCGCCGAACTGGCGGAAATGGAAGATGCCCTGCTGCGCCAGGATGGCGCCGATCAGAATGGTCATCAGCAGAATGATCGGCACCGCGTTCCAGGCTACGCGCTCGAGGTGCTTGACGGTGGCGTTGATGCGGAACGACCGGGGATGAATGACGACGCGCCCGAGCGCCACGATCAGCGCGCCGGCCATGCGCAGCAGCGACAAGATGTCGTCGCCGACCTCCGTCATGGTGCGCCCGACGCTTTCCAGCGTGGCGATGACGGCGTTCGGCTTGGGCGGCTCCGGCGTCATCTCGTGGGTGCCGGCGTGCACCTTCGCGAACAGGTCGCGGTAGTTCTCAGACAGCCCGGTGACCTGGGTGGTGCAGCCCCGGCTGCTCCAGATGCGCAGCGCGCGTTCGATGAGCCAGGCGCCGTAGGTGTCGATGCTCTCGATGCGGCTCAGATCGATCACGACTTCGCGCAGGGTGGTGCGGCGGGTGGCGGCCTCGAGCAGCGGCTCGAGCGTCTTGGCGTGCGTGGCGGTCCATGCGCCGGAGCCGGCGAGGGCGAGGCCGTCGCCTTGCTGGCGGCCGACCAAGAAGCGCGGTCGCCCGGCGTCACTTTTTTTGTGTCGTCGAAGTGCCATGTGCGTTCCGTCCGAGGCCCTTGACCAGCCTCCGCTCAGCTGGCGTCACCTCGCGCTCAAAGGAAATTGCTGTTTGGAATCCCCCGCTTCTCCACGAAGCCCCAGGCTTTAGGTTAACAAATTGGAAAAGGGTCCGGATCGGTTTCCGTATGGATGGTTAACACCATACCGTGTGCGTAGTGACGCAGGGGGCGGCCCGATCGGGGGCGCCGTCCCCGGCCCCGAGCCAGCCCCTGCCACCGACCAAAAGGCGATTTTTGTGACGGCGGTCACAGCCGCAGATGGGGGGTCCGCTTAGTGTTACCATCGTCGGGAGCAAGGGCTTCCACGGTGCTCAGGGAGCGGACGATGCGTAAAACCATTTTGCTCGCGATTGCCACGCTGATGCTGGCTTTTGCCTCTCTCGCGACCGACCTGATCCGTACCGACGCCGGCCCCACGGCCGTCGCCAACCCGCCGGCGCCGGCTTTCCAGCCGGTCGACGTTGCGAAGATCAAGACTTTCGACTCGATTTGAGACTTTCCCGGCCTGCTGCGGGCCGGGCACTTGGGCCTCCAACCCTATCCGACCAACTTGAAGCGGCTCCGTGTGGGCCGCTTTTTTTTGGCTCGAGGACAGGCAAAAAGTCCTAATTCGCGGCGAGTCCGGAATCCGCCGCTTTGTGACCCCCGTCACAGCCCCGGTAACGCTTTCTAAATACCTTGATCATCAACGGGAGCGAGCTTCCAAGGTCCATTCGGAGCCGCCCCCCGGTCAAACCAAGGGAGCGTGTCATGGGCAGCACCATCACCATCAGCCTCACCTTCTTCTCGATCATCGTCGGCGTGTGGACCGCCAACCTGGTCTGCTATCACCCACAGCCGTACCACGGCATCAACCCGCTGGCCCCGATAAACATGACCGTGGACTGGAAGTGACGGCCGGCGGCGCCCCGCCATGCAGCCATGCACGGCCGTTTCTGCTAGATTGCCTGCGAGCCGGTCCCGGCCGGGAGGCCTGGCGCGTGCAACAGCTCGGGGCGAGAAATGTCACGACCGTCGAACCCACTGCCGCCGCAGGCGAGCTTGCTGTCGGACCTGCCCGACAGCGTCTCGGCCGACTTGCTTGCCAGCGCGACGCCGCGCCATCTCACCGCCGGTGAAATCCTGTTCCTGGCCGGCGACCCCGGCGACGGCCTCTATCGGCTGGACGAAGGTCTGCTCAAGGTCAGCATCGCATCCTCATCCGGCGGCGAGCGCATCCTCGCCATCCTCGGCCCGGGCGCGGTCGTCGGCGACCTCGCGATCCTCGACGGCAAGCCGCGCTCCGCATCGGTGAGCGCGCTACGCGACTGCAAGATGCAGTTCATCAGCCGGCGGGCGTTTGACGCCTTCGCCGCCGCCAAGCCGGAAATCTACCTCTATTTCGCGCGGATCCTCGCCAGCCGACTGCGCGACACCGATCAGATCGTAGCGGCGGGGAGCTTCCTGCCCCTGAAGGGCAGAGTCGCGCGCGCCTTGCTCGACCTCGCCCATGCCTTCGGTCAGAACGTCGGCGGCAGCCGCGTGCTCATCCATCAGAAAATGAGCCAGAGCGATCTTGCCGCCATGGCGGGCATCGCCCGCGAACATGTCAGCCGGACCGTGAACGAGTGGATGCGCTTGAACATCATCACGCGGCTGTCCGGCTACTATTGCCTCGAAGATCCCGAGAAGCTGCGGCAAGAAGTCGACCTCTGAGCGGGCCCGCAGGTCTTGAGATCGGCGCGCGGGACTGGCATTGCATTTGCAGCGAACGGTGTGCCTGCGCCTCGGTGCGCATGGGAAAACCCCCTGTGGCATCGATACGACGCCACGGAAGGGGTTGCCGGCACAGACTTGATTGGGGGGTATCGATGGAGATCAGCGCCAGCCCTGGCCTCATCGCGGGCGTCCTGTACGTCATCGCGGGCGTTCTATATGTCGCCAGCCACTATATGAAGACCATGGTGCCGTTACGTGTCTGCGAAATCGGCAGCAACGTTTTGTTCGTCGCCTACGGCATTCTGTATCCGTCGTATCCGACGTTGGGGCTGTACGCGATTCTGATCGTGCTGAACTCGTTGCGGCTCTATGAGATGCTGGAGCTGGTCAAGAAAGTGCGAACGGCGGCGCAAGTCGACCTGTCAATGGATTGGCTCAAGCCCTTCATGCACAAGCGCGCCTACAAGGCGGGCGACATTCTGTTCAGCAAGGGCGACCCCGCCGAGGAGATGTTCTACATCGCCAGCGGCAGCTGCCGTGTCGTCGAACTGGGCTTGCAAATGAAGCCCGGCCAGTTGGTCGGCGAACTCGGGTTCCTGACGCCGGACCGTCAGCGAACCCAGACCGTCGAATGCGTGGAAGATGTCTCCATGCTCGTCATCAGCTATGACAAGGTCAGCGAACTCTATTTCCAGAACCCGTCCTTCGGATTCTATTTCCTCAAGCTCAGTAGCGAGCGGCTGCTACAGAACGTCCATCGTCTGGAAAGCGAGTTGGCGGCGTGCCGGAGCCTGGCGCCGGCGCAATAGCCGCCATCACTCGGGAATCGCGCTAACCCGCCATCGCGAGCGGGAAGCCGGGGAGGGTTCTGCTGGGGTCCGTAAAGAAGACATCGGACACGGTTATGGTCGATCCGGCGGCGCGGCTCGCCTTAGCCTGCGGCTTGGGAGCCGTGTCGGCCGGCGGCACCGCGGCAGACGCCACGACGGGCGACGCCACGGCCGGGGCGCTGTCGAGCGCCATCAGCGGCGTCATGTTGTGCAGGTCGCTGTCGGCCAGGAGCGCCATACGCTGGTTGTCGAGAATGATCCAGCGGCCGTTGAGGCGTGCGGCGGTGACGGCGTGGTCCTCTCGGGCCACGCGATTGTGCAGGACGACCAGCGCTAGATCGCCGGCCGCCATGCCAGCTTCGCGCAGCGCGACGTATTTGGCGATGGCATAGTCCTCGCAGTCGCCGGCGCCGTTGGCGAATGTCATCAGCGGCGTCGCCCAGACGTCGGCCACGCCGTATTGGGCTTGGTCGCTCATCGGGCGGATGGCCAGATTGACGGCGCGGTTGATTTTGCCGATGCGGGCAAGCCCGGTGTCCGCACGCGCGGTATCGACGATCGCGAGAAAGCGGGAAGCTGCCGGTGTGCAATCCGCGGGATGCGCGCGGCACAGCGTCAGCAATCTAGTCTCAGCATGAATGGCGGGCTGCAGACGGCGCCATCGGATTGCGAGACCTGAATTATGGGAAATTATCAGGCCGAAGGGCCCGCGCTCCACGGACTTGTGGATCTCTCGCGGCGCTTGATCAGGTGGTGCGATCGCGATCGGCGCGATGCCAACGCCCACGACCGGTGCGGCTTCGACGGACCCGATTCGTGGCGCCGTGCGCGCGGTTGCCCCACCGTCGGTGAGGATGAGCAAGCTGAGAGCCGTCGCGAGGCGCGTGGCCGTATGCCGGTGCGATGAACGCAACATACCAACGCTCCTGCGCGCGGGGCGTCTTGCCGGCCTCCAGTGGCCGATCTGATTCCCGTCGTGCAGACATCATCAGTAAAGGGCTTGCTTTGCGCGCCGGTTAAATGCATGCGGCGTGACAGGCTGTTTCGTCGGGGAGGGTAAAGGAACTGTAACGGAGTTCAGTTAATTTTCTGTTGTCCCAGTAGGGCATGCTTACGGCCTCGCTAACGGGGACGATCTTGATGCGGCATAATCCGTGTCTTGGCGCGACGTAAGTCCGATCAAAGATCGATGATGAGACCTTCGCGCGCGGTCACGGTGCCGGGGCGGGCGTTTTCGGCCGCGGCCGCGAGGCGATCCATGAAATCATCGTCATGCGCAGGGTCGTGGTGAAAGAGGCAAAGCCGCTTCGCCCCGGCTTCATTGGCAAGGCGAACCCCGCGCTCCCACGTCGAGTGGCCCCATCCTTGGCGTGTAACGATTTCCTGCTCGGTAAACGTCGTGTCGTAGACGATCAGGTCGGCGCCCTTTGCGAGCGCCAGCAGTTCCTTGTCGCGCTTACCGGGAAATCCTTCGGTGTCGCTCAGAAGTGCGAATACGCGGCCGCCGAATTCGATCCGATAGCCGGTGCTTCCGTCGGGATGATCGATGGGGGCGGTGCGCAGCGTCATGTCGTCAAACGGATGCAGCATGTCGCCTGCCGCAAAGTCCCGGAATTCGATGGCCGCGCGGAAAACCTCGACTTCTATGGGGAACAGCGGCGTGCTCATCAGCTTGCGCACGACGCCTTCGACGGTGTGCGTCGGAAGCAGGTTCCCAGCCCAAAGCCGGATGCGGCGGCCCTCGGTAAAGAGCGGCGCGAAGAAGGGCAGCCCGGTGATGTGGTCGAGATGGCAGTGCGTCAGGAAGAGGTCGACATTCTTGTCCGTGTCGGTGAGTGCATTGCCGAGCGCCCGCAAGCCGGTGCCGGCGTCAAACACGACAAGATGGTCGCCGCAGCGCACCTCGATGCAGGGCGTATTGCCGCCGTAGCGAATGGTCTCCGGCCCGGGGCAGGCGATGCTGCCTCTCACGCCCCAGAAACGAATACGCATCAAGTGGTGCCCCCTGTCGGTCGCGCGACCCGCGCGGCTGCGCCGCTCAATCGCCTGCCTCCAAGGGCATGCCTAGCCCACCCCGAGGTGCCGCGATAGGCCATATAAGTAAATGCGCTACCCATGCGCGGACGACGCGTCACCCGGCGTTGCTGGCACCGCCGGCGCCTTATCGGCCGTGGGCTTGCTTGCGCGGCGCGCGGCTTCCGCCGCCACTTCGCGCGCGAGCTCGGGATGGTGCGCGGTGAAGGCGCGAAAATTGGAAACCTCCAGGCTCAGCAAGGTGGTCGGTACGGTGGTGACGACGCTGGCGCTGCGCGCCCCGCCTGCGAGCAGGGCCATTTCGCCGAAGAACGAGCCGGGGCCGAGGCGGACGGGATCGGGCTCGATCACGACTTCAACTTCGCCGGAGGCCACGAAATACATGCAATCACCCGGCCTTCCCTTGCGCACTACGACGATGCGTTCGGCAAGATCGATCCGGCGCAGCATGTGTGTGAGCTCGATGATGGCGGGCGGATCGAGATTGCGCAGGAACGGCACCCGCGTGATCAGATCCCAATTGCGCACGAAAGCGCGGCGCCGGTACTCGGCCGCGAAGCCGGTCGCGAGAATGCCGGTCCAGAGACCGAACACTCCGAGGCCGCAGATCATGACGCAGCCAGCGATCATGCGGCCGAGCGCGCTCTGCGGGACCGCGTCGCCGTATCCCGTGCCGGTCAGGGTCGTGACCGCCCACCACAGCGACAATGGCAGGCTGCCGAAGTGGTCGGGCTGGGTTGCGCCTTCGAGCAGATAAAGCGCGATGGCGGCAAACAAGAGCACGATCAGGAAAATGACCAGGACGCTGGCGAGCGGCTTGGCCTCGAGGGCGACCACGCGGCGCAGCAGCGACAGCCCCGGCGTGAAGGCCGCGAGTTTCAGGAGCCACAGGGATGCCAGAAGCCAGGCGATCGCGCTCGGCACGCCGATCAGCAGCGCTACCGGGACCGGCACGACTGCCAGCAGGTCGATCACCCCAGCCGGCGAGACGATATAGGCGTATGCGGCCTTGCGATCGGGCCGGGGCCAGGCCTTGAGTGCCCATTCGGCGGCGAAGAAGGCCAAGCAGCCCCACAACACGGTCATGACCGAGAGTCGGGTTTCCGGCGGCAGGTTGGGGACGGTCGAGACGATCATCGCCAGGAGGCCCGCCGCCAGGGCAGCGGCCTCCGCGACCTGGAAAACATGGGCCCGGATGCGGCCCATGTGCATGGACGAAGCTCTGGAGCGGTGCGGCGTCATGGGCCTAGTGTCGGCGAATCAGCACGGCATCGAACGAAACTCTGAGCGAGCCGGCAAGTATGACAGAGTCCGGCGAATGGACCATGCACAACCCCTGCGCACCGAGGCGGTGAGCGTCTCGACAAAGCGCCTCTGGGCGCCGCGCATGAGGTGCGAGTTGTCCTCGCATAGGGAAAACACGCAGAAATTGCATGGAAAAGTACGGCCCGGCTCGACTGATACGTCCGAGCGCGGTTAATCCTAACCCGACCAACAGCCGCCCTTTGCACTTTCTAGATGTGTTAATTATTGCTTGCCAGCATTGAAGTAGGGTAAGAAACCATTAAACAAATGAGGTCGGAAAGACACTGAAGCCGGGACCACGACGTGGGGGGCGGAATGTCTTATGGCATTTCCGATTGGGGAAGTCAGAGCTTCGAGTTCAAGCCGCATGCTGCCTCCGATGGTACCAGCTGGGCCGTTGCCAAGGTCCATGAGGGCTCGCTCGGGCCGGAGGCGGTCATCCCCGACGCCCATCTTCTGTTCAATGGCGAATTCGAGCGTGCCGGCGCGGACCTGATCCTGCGCGACGGCCACGGCAAGACCGTCGTGGTCCACGACTACTTCGCCTCCGACCATCTGCCGCAACTGCTGTCGCCCGACGGGGCCCGGCTCACCCCCGACGTGGTGGCCGCGCTCGCGGGCCCGCTGGCGCCCGGTCAATACGCGCAGGCGGCACCGGTCCCATCCGGCTCTGATGCGGTCGGCCGCGTCGCCAAGGTCGTTGGCGACGCCACGGTCGTGCGCAACGGCGTCGTGGTCGCGCTCCACGTGGGCGATGCCATTCTCAAGGGCGACGTGCTGCGCACCGGCAGTGGCAGTCTGGGCGTGACCTTCACCGACGGCAGCACCCTCAACCTGACCCCCCACGCGCGGCTGGTGGTCAACGAGTTCGCCTACGACGCGCACAGCACCAGCAATTCCGAGGTCCTCAATCTCGTCCAGGGCTCGCTGACCTTCATCTCTGGCCATGTCGCGCACCAGGGTCACATGCAGATCAACACGCCGGTCGCTACCCTGGGCATTCGCGGCACGGTTGGCGGGGCGACCGAAGCCACCGACGGAACGGTGTCGTTCTTCGTGGCCGAAAGCGCCACCGGCGCGGTCCTGACCGACAACCGGGGTCACGTGCTCGCCGACGTTCTGCAGGGCGGCCCCATGGTGATCGTTCGGCCGGCGGGACCCCTCAACGTGCTGGCGGAGGAGGTGCAGAAGGCGCCGGCTGAATTGGCGAGAGAACTGGCGATCGTCCAGCAGATGGTCAGCCTGCAGTCGATTGGCGAACAGATCATTCAGCAGTATCTTCAGCCCAATAACGATAATAATCCCAACCCGCATTCGACCACGCATCCGCATACCCAAATCGAGATCCCGTTGCCCAATCATGCAGACACGGGGACGGGTAGCGGAACCGGTGACGCCGCCGATCACGTCACCGTCTCGTTGCATACGACAACGATCGATGACACCGGCGCGCCCATCACGTGGACGCAGTTCATCTATGTTCCGGTCCCCTCGGACTTAACGTCGCCAAGTGCGCCCACGATCAGCGTTCTTAACCACCAAACCCATGGCGACCTCACCAATGGCGGCAGCATCAACGATGCGACACCGACAATCCACGTCAGCCTCGTCGGCACGGGCGCGGTGGCCGGTGACAGGGTTGAGCTTTTCAACGGAACGAACGCGATCGGCGGCCCGGTGACGCTGACCGCGGCGAATATTTCCGCGGGCTTCCTCGAATTCAACACGCCAGCGCTGGCCGACGGTGTCTACCACCTGAATGTGTCGATCAGCGACACCACCGGCAACACCAGCGTGGCGTCGAATGCCTTTAATTTCACGTTGGATACGGTGGCGCCGACTTTGGCGCCCGTTGCAAGCGTGATCTACAACGACACTGCGGCGCCCGATCATTTCGGTGCGAAGGGCGGCACGCTGGCGGGGAGCGACGGGAGCGGCTCAGCGCTGACCTATGGTATCGTCGGCGGTAGCGCGGACATGGCGCAGAACGGCTACGACACCAAGCTGACAGGGACCTACGGCACACTCCACCTCAACAGCACGAGCGGTGCCTACGAATTCGTGTCGAACGATGCTGCGATCAACGGTTTGTCGGCGTCGACGGTCGAAAATTTCACATTTACGGTTTCGGATGCTGCCGGCAATTCGACACAGCAGAACTTCTCTGTCACCCTCAACGGCGTCAATGACGTGCCGCTTATTGTGGGAAATGCGTCGACTAGTGGGGTGGAGAACGACACGCTAACGGCTGCGGCGGCCGCTTATCTTGTCGCCGACCACCATCTGGTCAACGGTCTGGGAGGGCCGGACGGATTCGGCCAAAATTCCCTTCCTGCCAATGACGACGGCTCAACGGGCGCCATCAACATCACCTCGGTGTTCGGCTCCGACGGCCTTAACTTTTTTGGTCACAACTACACTTCGCTCTACGTCAACAACAACGGCAACATAACCTTTGCGAATCCGAACGGAGCGTATACGCCGCAGCATATAGACGGTGGCGTGAACAACCCGATAATTGCCCCGTTCTGGGCCGACGTCGATACCCGTGGAAGCTCCGGTCCATCAAACCTCGTCTATTACAATCTTGATAGCACGAACCATGTCCTCACGGTGACATGGGATAATGTCGGTTATTACGCTGAGCATGCCAATTCACCTGACGCCTTCCAATTGCAACTCATTGGAACGGGCGGCGGCAATTTCGATATCGTTTTCCGATACGAGAGCATCAATTGGACGACGGGCGATGCGAGCGGCGGGAGTGGTGGTCTGGGCGGCTATGTCGCTCGAGCGGGTTATTCGGCGGGCGACGGCGTCGCGGGGCATTACTACGAATTGAGCGGCTCGGGAAATCAAAGCGCGATGCTCGCGCTTCCGTCGACCTCGGGCGATACCGGTATTGCTGGTGTACAGATTTTCCAAGTGAATTCCGGCAGCGTGACCGAGGCGTCGGTGGCGAGCGGAACGATCCAGTTTGCGGATCCAGATAGAGCTGACAGCCATTCGGCAAGCTTTGTTGCCGAGAATGGCGGTAAGCACGCCGACGGTACGGCCTACGTCGGCACCTTCGCGCTCGACGATCCCGTCAACAACGGTAGCCATGTCACAGAGGCGGCCAACGGGGTGCCCGGTTCGGTTGCGTGGCACTTCAGCATGACCAGCGGGCAGATCGACGCGATCGTGTTCAACTCGACGATCACACAGTCGTATGACGTGGCCGTTGCTGATAATCACGGCGCTTCGGTCAGTCAGACAGTTTCGGTCTCCGTAGGCGGGCCTGGTAATGACACCTTTGTATTTCATGCCGATACACATGTGGGGGCGGATACCATTGTCAATTTCCACACAGGTTCCGATCACATAGAATTAGATGGCTATGGGTTTGGCAGCGCCTCGGATGTCATTGCCGCGGTGACGCCGAATAGTCATGGTGACGCAGTGATCAATCTGGGACATGGCGATAGCCTCACCGTGTCGGGTGTCACGTCGGATTATCTGAGCGCGCACCCTGAACTCGTCCATCTGCACACGCTCGCTTGACGGCGCCGCAGGGCGAGGGTTGGGCGGCAACCTTAACCGTATTCCGCCGGCTAGGCGACAAGATGCGGCCGGTGTGGCAGAGTTCCTGTCATGAGAATCCACCTCCGCGGCTAATTTTCGGGCGACCTGGCGCGTGGTCTGGAGCAGGATCGGGTATTAACTGATGCAAGCCGGCCAATCGCGACACGACCAAAGCGCGGCCTGCTCAGAGCTCTCCTCGGCGCTCGCGAGCTGCCGCGGTGCCTTTGTCGGCACCGCGCTGATCAGCGGCATGAGCAATGTGCTGATGCTCACCGGCGCCATGTTCATGCTCGAGGTCTACGACCGCGTGATCCCGAGCCGCAGCATGCCGACCCTCGTGGGGCTCGGCATCCTGGCGGCGGGGCTCTTCACGGCGCTCGGCATTCTCGACGGTATTCGCGGCCGCGTGCTCTCGCGTATTGGCGGCGCGCTCGACGAGGCGGTCAGCGGCCGCGTCTACGACCTGCTGGTACGTTTGCCGGTGCGGGCAGGTAGCCGCAGCGAGGGTGTGCAGCCGTTGCGCGATCTGGACGCCGTCCGCTCCTATCTCTCGGGCCTCGGCCCGATTGCGCTGTTCGATCTGCCTTGGATTCCGCTCTACCTCGCGATCTGCTTCGCTTTCCATCCGTTGATCGGCTTCACGGCGCTGGGTGGCGCCGTCGTTCTCATCGGTCTGACGTTGCTGACGGAAATGCTGATGCGCGCGCCCACAAGGGCGGCGACGGCGGCGGCGGTCGCGCGCAACAGCCTGACCGAGACCAGCCGGCGCAACGCCGAAGCGCTGACCGCCATGGGCATGGTCGGCCGCATCGCCGAGCGCTGGGGCGAAGCGAACCGTGTTTACATGATGAGCCAAAGGCAGGCGAGCGACGTCGGCGGCGGGCTCGGCGCCGTCTCCAAAGTACTGCGCATGATGTTGCAGTCGGCGGTGCTCGGCGTCGGCGGCTATCTCGTAATCCACCAGCAAGCGACCGCCGGCGTCATCATCGCCGGATCGATCCTGAGCGCGCGCGCGCTGGCCCCGGTCGATCTCGCCATCGCGCACTGGAAAGGCTTCGTCGCCGCGCGCCAGAGCTGGCAGCGGCTGAACCGTCTATTGACGGCATTGCCGGCACAATCGGCACCGATGTCTTTGCAGGCGCCGCACCATAGTATCTCGGTCGAAAGCGTTTCGGTGGCGCCGCCCGGCGTGCAGCGGCTGGTGGTGCAGGAGGTCGGGTTCAGGCTGGAGGCCGGGCAGGGACTCGGCATCATCGGGCCGAGCGGCTCTGGCAAGTCATCGCTGGCGCGCGCGCTTGTGGGCGTGTGGCAACCGGTGCGCGGTAAGGTGAGGCTCGACGGCGCCGCGCTCGATCAGTGGGCGGTGGAGGCGCTTGGTGCGCATGTCGGCTATCTTCCACAAGATGTCGAATTGCTGGCCGGCACGGTCGTGCAGAACATCGCCCGCTTCGAAGCGGAGCCCGATTCCAACGCGGTGATCGCCGCCGCGAAGGCGGTCGGGGCGCACGACATGATCGTCAACCTGCCCGACGGCTACAACACCACGGTCGGTGAGCACGGCAGCGGCCTTTCCGCCGGCCAGGCCCAGCGCGTGGCGCTCGCCCGCGCTGTCTATCGCGATCCCTTCCTGGTGGTGCTCGACGAGCCCAATTCCAACCTTGACTCCGAGGGCGAAGAGGCGCTGACCCGCGCCATCCTCGGGGTGCGCGAGCGCAAGGGCATCGTCATCGTGGTGGCGCATCGGCCGAGCGCGATCGCCGGGGTCGACAAGCTTCTGGTCCTGAACCAGGGCCGGGTGCAGGCCTTCGGTCCAAAGGACGAGGTGCTGTCCAAGGTGCTGCAACGGCCGCTGTTGCCGCCGACGCCGCTCAAGGTCGTGCCTGAAAGCGGAGGGGCCGCGTGAGCGCGCGCATCGAACGCCGTGCGGCGAAAAAGGCCGCCCCCGCCAGCCGGCGGTCGAGCGCGCATGCCTCCATCCGGCGCCACTTGCTGGCCGGCATACTGGTGGTGCTGATGCTCGGCGGCGGAGTCGGTGGCTGGGCCGCCACCACGCAGATCGCGGGAGCCGTGATCGCACCGGGCTCGATCGTGGTCGATTCAAATATCAAGAAGGTGCAACACGCCACCGGCGGCATCGTCGGCGAGCTGTTCGTGCGCGATGGCGACCATGTGAAAGCGGGGCAGATCCTGGTGCGCCTCGACGAAACGGTGGTGCGCGCCGATCTGGCGATCGTGACCAAGAGCCTCGACGAGCTCACGGCCCGCAAGGCGCGACTTGAAGCCGAGCGCGACGGCGCCGCCACGGTCAGCTTTCCTGCCGACCTGACGGCCCGCAAGAACGATCCTACCGCCATGGCGGCGATGGCCGGCGAGGTCAATCTGTTCAATTCGCGGCGCGCGGACCGGCTCGGCAAGAAGGCGCAACTGGAACGGCGCATCGAGCAGATGAACGAGGAGATCAACGGCCTGAAGGCGCAACGGGGGGCCAAATCGAAAGAGATCGTTTTGCTGCAACAGGAGCTCGACGGCGTGCGCAAGCTTTACGCCAAGCATCTGGTGCCGATCACGCGCCTGTCCTCGCTCGAGCGCGAGTCCGCCCGCCTCGACGGGGAGCGCGCGCAGCTCGCTTCGGCCGTCGCTCAGACCAAGGGCAAGATATCCGAGGTCCAGCTCCAGATCCTTCAGATCGGGCAGGACCTCAACAACGAGGTGGCGAAGGAACTGCCCGACGTTGAAAGCAAGCTCGGCGAGCTCGTCGAACGAAAGGTCGCGGCAGAAGATCGACTGAAACGCACCGATATCCGCGCGCCTCAGTCCGGCACCATCTTCCAGCTCGCGGTCCACACCGTTGGCGGCGTGATCTCGGCGGGTGAGCCCATCATGCTGATCGTGCCCGACGGGGAGGACCTTCAGGTCAGCGCGGAGGTCAAGCCACAATATATCGAGCAGGTCCGCATCGGGCAGCCGGTGATGTTGCGCTTTTCCGCCCTCGACATGCACTCGACGCCCGAGATCGACGGCATCGTGATGCGCATTTCGGCAGACACCTCGACCGACAAGCGCACCGGCGAGCCTTATTACACCGTTCGCATCGCTCTGCCGGCGGCGCAGATTGCGCGCCTCAACGGCGTCAAGCTCATCCCGGGCATGCCGGCGGAAGCCTTCGTGCAGACCGGCGAGCGCACCGTCATCTCCTATCTCATGAAGCCGCTGCACGATCAGTTCATGCGGGCCTTCCGTGAGCGGTGAGGGGGCGGTCGCCTGACATGAAGACGGTCATTCGGCTTGGGCGCATGATCGGTCTTGGCCGCGCCGTCTGTCTGGTCATGCTGGCGGCGCTGATCGTGCTGCGCATCTGGGACCCGCTACCGCTCCGGGGGGGGCGACTGCGCACCTTCGACTTCTACCAGCGGATGGCGCCGTTTCAGCCCAAAATCCATCCGATCGTTATCGCCGACATCGACGAGCAGAGCCTGAAGACTTACGGCCAGTGGCCGTGGCCCCGCACGCTGCTGGCCGAGCTGGTGAACAAGCTCACCAAGGACGGTGCCGCGACGATCGGCATCGACGTCATGTTTCCCGAGCCCGATCGCATGTCGCCGGCGGTTGCCGCCCGCAGCTTCCGTGGCCTTGATGCCAGCACGCGCGCCGCGCTCGACAAGCTGCCGAGCAACGATGCGGTTTTCGCCGCTGCATTCAGGCAATCGCGGGTTGTGCTCGGCGAATCCGGCCATTACCAGCCGGTGCCGTCGACCGGCGGCCCGTCACTCACCGCCGGGTTTGCCATGCTCGGCGGCGACCCGAGCCCCTATCTCGTCACCTATCCGGGGCTCATCCGCGATATACCGATCCTCGAGCAGGCGGCCGCCGGCCACGCGCTGCTCAACATCCAGTCGGACCCCGGTGGCATCGTGCGGCGCGTGCCGCTGGTCATGAAGGCACAGGGTACGATCATGCCGGCGCTGGCGCTCGACATGCTGCGGGTGGTGACGCACAGCGGCGCGATCCGCATCCAGACCGACGCTGCCGGCATCCGCAGCGTTGCGGTGCCGGGCCTCGAATTGCCGACCGACGGCCACGGCGAGCTCTGGCTCCATTTCGGGCCGCACGATCCGCGCCGCTACGTCTCGGTGCAGGAGATTCTGCAGGACCGCGTGCCGTCGGACCGGATCAATGGGCGACTGGTGTTAATTGGCACGTCGGCGGTCGGCCTGCACGACATCAAGACGACGCCGATCGATGCGGCGATGGCCGGCGTCGAGGTGCATGCGCAGGCGCTGGAGAACATGCTGACCAATTCGGCCCTTGCGCGCCCGGACTACGCGATCGGCGCCGAGCTGGTGGCGGCAGGGTTGTTCGGGCTGTTCGTCATCGTGCTCGCACCCATTCTCGGCGCCGGCATGATGCTCGCGCTGGGCGCGGTGGTGGCTGCCGCGTTGGCGGCCGGCTCGTGGTACTTTTTCATCGCGCACAATCTGTTGTTCGATGCCACCTTTCCGCTTTTGTCGAGCTTCCTCATTCTGCTTACGCTGGTCTTCTTCAATTATTTCCGCGAGCAGTTGCAGAAGCGCCGCATCCGGCACGCCTTCGGCCAGTATCTGGCGCCCTCGTTGGTCGAGCAACTCGCGCTTTCCCACGACAACCTCGTGCTTGGCGGCCAAGAGCGGGAGATGTCAATCCTGTTCAGCGACGTGCGTGGCTTCACCACCCTGTCGGAATCCTACAAGGACGATCCGCAAGGGTTGACGTCGCTGATGAATCAGTTTCTGACGCCGATGACAAACGCCATCATCGATCACAACGGCACGATCGACAAGTACATCGGCGACGCCATCATGGCGTTCTGGAACGCGCCGCTGCCGGTCGTGTCGCAGGAGATCGACGCCTGCCACGCGGCGCTCGAGATGCTGCATCGCGTCGAGTTGCTGAACCGTCAGCGCGAACAGGAGACAGCCGCGGTCGGTCAGACGTTCATTCCGATCAAGATCGGCATCGGCATCAACACCGGGCCCTGCGTCGTCGGCAACATGGGATCCGACCTGCGTTTCAATTATTCGGTTCTGGGCGACACCGTTAATTTGGCGTCGCGCCTGGAGGGCCAGACCAAGATCTACGGCGTCTCGGTAATCGTCGGCGCCAAGACGGCGCAGGCCGCGCGCGGGAAATTTGCCATCCTGGAGCTCGATCGCATCGCGGTGAAGGGCAAGCGGCAGCCGGAGACCATTTACGCGGTGTTGGGCCGCGGGGAGATGGCGAAGAGCGAAGCCTTTGAGCGGCTACGTGCCATCGTCGAGGAAATGATCGCGTGTTACCGGGATCGCGACTTTGCCGGCGCCGCGAGTGTGCTCGCGCGGTGCCGCGCGGCCGATGAGGGGTTCGGCCTTGAAGCGCTGTTTGCACTTTATGAGCGGCGCATCGATGGTTTCCGCCAGAATCCGCCGCCGGAGGACTGGGACGGCGTCTTTATTGCGGAGACGAAGTAGCCGCGAGAACGAGGCGTCCTCGCCGATAACGATAGGGCCGCCTGCGCTATGGAGCTCCCCCAGGGTGAAAGACATGTAGGACGGATCGTCCGACGTCGCGCACGTTCATGAAGCCCGAACCCATTTCGATCACAATGAGGAACAGGACGGCATAAAATGGCCTCGGTTGGGTTTTCGCCCATCCGAGCACCGGCGTCATCGCGCGGCGCGCAAATTCACAGTTGATCACGATCTCCGTCACGATGCCGAGCAGCGCACCAACCAGCACGTCGCTTGGGAAGTGCGTTCCGAGATAGACCCGCGACAGCGCGATGAACGCGCTGTAGGCGGCCATTGCGAGGCCGAGTCTGCGCGAAAAATACCAGAATCCGGCGGTGAACGCGAAGAAGTAGGTCGTCTGGTCGCTAGGAAAGCTGCTCCACTGTTCGAAGTCGGAATAATTGAAGCCCGATTCAAACAGGGGCATACGATAGCCGATGCCGGGCGTCTCCATGGGCCGCACGCGATGCGGCAGCATCACCGACATCGTCCGGTTGATGACGAGCGCCAGCAGCGCCGCCAGGATGACGACGAGGAGGCGCTGACGGTTGGCCAATTGCTCTTTGTCGTCCTTGCCGGGCTGAAACCAAAGCGCGCCGACCACGCACAGCGGGACGGAGAACTTGAAGTCGAGGGAAAGATGGCTGATGACGCGATCCGCGATCCAGCTGTGCCCGCACAGACCGTTGATCGCGTGCAGGATCGGAAGGTCAAAGGCCTGCAATAGAGTTTTATACATCTATAAGCTTACGCATTGGGCCGCCGCCAAGAGGGAAGCGCGGCAGGCGGTTCCGGCAAGCGGATGGCGCCGACCGACGAGTAAATGAATTGTCGGTCCGATTGTGGGCTTTGCGTGGCGGCGCGAATTTATGATCGGTAACGGCGTAGCGAGGCGGTACAGGGGGAAGCCGCCCGCGCCACAATCGTTCGAAACTGCCGGTCAGGCTCGGCTGTAGATGTCGTCGAGCCGTACGATGTCGTCCTCGCCGAGATAGCTGCCTGTCTGCACCTCAATCAGCTCAAGCGGGATACGGCCCTGATTGGCGAGTCGATGGATGCTGCCGATCGGGATGTAGATCGATTCGTTCTCGTGCACGGGCCGGGTCTCGTTGCCGATCGTGACCTCCGCGGTGCCGCGAACGACCACCCAATGTTCGGCGCGGTGGCGGTGTTGCTGGAGGGACAGGACGCCGCCCGGATTGACCTGGATGCGCTTGACCTGGAAGCGCTCGCCCTTGTCGACGGATTCGTAATAACCCCAGGGACGGTGCACGCGCGGATGATTGACCGCTTCCGGCCGGTTCTCGGTCTTGAGTCGCGTAACGAGATCACGCACGTCCTGGCAGCGCGCGCGCGGCACCACCATGACCGCGTCCGCCGTGCTGACCACGACGAGGTCGTTGACGCCGATCACGGACGTCAGCCGGCCGTCGGCGTGCACCACACAATTGCGCGCGTCGTCGATGACGGCCTTGCCGTGCACAATGTTGCCGTCGCCGTCGGCCGGTGCGATGTCGAAGAGGGCATCCCAACTGCCGATGTCGGACCAGCCGAAATCCCCGGCGACCACGGCGGCGCGGTCGGTTCTTTCCATCATCGCATAGTCGAACGACTTCTGCGGCGCGCGGGCAAAATCGCCGGTCCCGAGCCGGAGGAAGCCAAGATCGCTGATGCATGCGGCGACCGCCTCTTCGACCGCGTCGGCCATATCCGGCTCGAGGCGAGCGAGTTCCGAGAGCAGGGTCTCGGCGCCGAATAAAAAGTTACCCGAATTCCAGAGATAGCCTTCGTTGAGGTAGCGCGCTGCCGTTTCGCGGTCGGGCTTTTCGACGAACCGCGCCGTGGCGTGCACCCCGCTGTCGCCGATCGGTTCGCCCGGAAGAATGTAACCGTAGCTGGTCTTGGGCGCGTTCGGTTTGATGCCAAAGGTAACGATATGCCCGGCTTCCGCCGCCATGCGGCCGGCCTCGCACGTGGCGCGGAACGTCGGCACATCGAGGATGACATGGTCGGCGGCGAGCGCAAGCACGATGGCGTTGGGGTCGCGTTGGCGCACAATGGCGGCGGCGGCCGCGATGGCCGGCCCGGAATCGCGCCGCACCGGCTCGATGACCACGGTCGCGTCAATCCCGATTTCCTCGGCCTGACGGCGGGCGAAAAAGTGAAAATCGGGCCCGGTCACAACGATGGGAGCGGCGAACATGGGATCCTTCACGCGCAGAAGGGTCTCCTGATAGGTGGAACGGTCACCGACCAGTGGCTGAAACTGTTTGGGGTAGGCGTCGCGGGATACCGGCCAGAGGCGGGTACCGGCGCCGCCGGCCAGCACAACGGGAACGATGGGAGAGGGCATGGAGGCTGCTCCTTGATGGAAGAATGACCGTTTGACCGCGCCGCGCCGGTCAGCGTTCCGCCGATGGCAGCGTTGCGGCCCGGTCTCGTTCGGCCGGAAAGAAGAGGAAATTGTTGACGTAGTGCCAGTGCTTGCGCCGGGCGCCATTGTCCATCAGCGCGTTGGTGTCCTGGTCGAAGCGCGGATCAAATACCTCGACGTCGAAGATGGTGCCGCCGCACATGAAGTAGCCGTGGTAATCGTGCCCGCCGAAAAAGTCGAAAAGGTCGGCGGTCGCGTTCGGCCGGTGCCGCTCCTCCGCTTCGACCAGGAAGGTCGGGCGGCAGCGCTCGATCAGGCCCACCCCGCCGGCAAGAACCTGAAGCTCGTGGCCCTCGACGTCGATCTTCACGAACGACACGGCGTCCGCAAAGGCGGTATCGAGCCGGCCCTGCTTCACGGTCGTGGACAGGAAGCTCTGGCTCTTGAGGGCGCCTGCCTCGAGCGTCGCGAGCCCGAAGCTCAAATGCGTGCCCGCGCGCGGAATCTTGAGGTTGGCCTGGCCGTCGTGGTCCGAAAGGGCCATCTCATGGACGATCACGTTGCCCGGCGAGGTCCGGCGCAGGATATCGGCCGTCGCCTTCGCGGGCTCGAAGGCGTGTACCTGCCTGGAAAGGCGCGCCAGCGGCCGGGTATAGAGGCCGAGGTTGGCGCCGACGTCCACCGTGATGTCGTCGGGGGCGATCAGGTGCGGCAGCAGCGTCAATTCTTCCTCCGCCGACTTGGGCCGGCGCGCCAACCGCCATTGCACGAAGAGCGACGGAAACCGCGCGGCGGCGGCCTGCTTCACGTGCCCGGCGATGGCGGATCGATTGAGGGTCATGGCGATTACCTTGATGCTTGTTGCTGGGAGAGCTCAAGATTGCGTGGGGGCCGTGCCTTTGCGCAGGACGCGCCTCTCTAATCGCCGGAGCCCGCGAACAACTCGCGGATCGCGGTCCGGATGATGATGAAAAGATCAAGCGCCAGCGACCATTGCTCGATGTAGCGCAGATCGTATTCGAGACGGTCGATGGCGGCGGTCGGTGCCGCGGTGCTGCCGCGGAACCCGCTGACCTGCGCCAGTCCCGTGATGCCGGGCCGCATGTTATGGCGCTGGAAGTAATAGGGTGTGAGTTCCTCATAGAGCATGCCGCCGGCGAGCATGCCCGGCACGTGCGGGCGCGGGCCGACGAGCGACATGTCGCCCCTGAGCACATTGATGAGCTGCGGCAATTCATCGATGCTCGTCTTGCGCAGGAAGCGGCCTAACGGCGTGATGCGGGGGTCGTCCTTCTTCGTCTGCCGCGTTCCCGATTGATCGGCGAGATGGACGTGCATGGTTCGGAATTTATAGATCCAAAAACGGCGGTTGCGATAACCGTAGCGCTTCTGCCGAAAGAAGATCGGGCCCGGTGACGTCACCTTGATGGCGATCGCGACGGTAGTCAGGAGTGGCGCGGCAAGACACAAGCCGATCGAAGCGGCCACAATGTCGAATGCGCGCTTCGATGCCAATGTCAGGCGTTCCTGCGTATACCGTCGCGCTGAAGACGAGTTGAGCCGGCCTGTTGCAGGCGGGCGTGGACCAGGATGACGTGAGCGATTCGCTTGTCGCAATAACGCAGTACCGGTGATCGACATTGATCTGCTCGCTTCCATATCCGCCCCTGCGCATGAACCAGAAGCACGTTGACGCTTCACAACGACGAACAAGTTTTGCTATTGCACAAATGTTCTGTCTGTTTGTGATTTATTTGCGGCGGTGCGGCATCACATCATGATGAAAATCTTTGCTGAGCAGATCGTGTGCAGTGAGACGGCATCATTGCCTGCTTTGCGTGCTGCGAGCGGCATGCTTCAAGAGCAATGGCAATCAATGCGCGATGCGAGAGCGTGATGCGTGATCGATGTCGTTACTTGGGTGGGTGACGTGTCGCGCAAAAATGACACGACACAAAAAGAGCCGATTTGCTTGGAACAGCTAATAGCGATCAACGTTGCGATGCGTCGTGCGGAGTCGACGCGTATACCGTCAATTCAATCAGCCGAGTTGAATGGTATGCGGTTGCCAAGACGGGGACTGTCACGTGTATCTGATGCGAGGTGTTGCGTGTTTCCTGCTGACGGTATTGCTGGCGGGCTGTGCCGCGGCGGGCGGCGATGGTTTAAGCAGCAACGCAAGCGCCGATGTTGGCGATCGCGCCGAAGTCGTGCATATCCAGCGCACGGCGGGCCCGTATCACCTGGGCCCGGGCGATCATGTGCGTATCCAGGTGTATAACGACGATAGCGTAAGCGGCGAGTATGCGGTCGGCAGCAATGGTCACCTGTCGATTCCTTTGGTGGGTGACGTCGAGGCGGCGGGACTGACGACGCGGCAGTTGGAGCGCAAGATCGTCGCTCGCATGAAAGGTAAGATCGCACGGGATCCGAAAATAAACGTGCAGATCGTTGCTTATGCGCCCTTCTACATCTATGGCGAAGTGAAGAAGGCCGGGGAGTATCCGTTCCGGCCTGGCTTGACGGTCGCCGACGCGATCGCGACCGCAGGTGGACTGACATACCGCGCTAACGAGGATCGCATCTATGTTCGTCACGCAGGCACAACGGCAAATCGTGCGGTCACGCTCGATACGCCGACGCGGATATTCCCGGGCGACAACATCCGCATTGGCGAGCGCATGTTCTAGCATGCTTGGTTTGTGGGCAAACGTGTTGGCGATGCCGCTTCAAAAATGAGCATCGGCTTATGCCGTCGTGTCGAGTCGCGAAGCCCTTGTGCGTTGCGGGAACGAAGTGAGAGGCGCGGCGTTGCCGCGTGATGACGGGGCGGGCGCTCTCATCGCGCCGGGCGCAACGAAGAGTGCGTAGCGCGGTCAGAAGCAAAAGCGTCGCTGGATCGGGAAGGCCATGATTGGTGCTTCGTCAATCGGTCACGGGGTGCACGGTGAATGCAGGTGAAAAAGCAAGTGGCGCGCAATTTGCGTAGCGTGGTTTGTGTCGTGCGATTGGCGTGACGAAAGCCGGACCTGACCCGATCGTCCGTAAGGGAAGAACGCCGGTGCGTCGTTGTTTCGTGAGAGTGAGCCTCGGCCGGTCATGGGTATGGGTCGCAGCATTCGCCGTCGTCGCGATACCGCCGTCGGAAGCGCAGGTCATTCCGGTCAGGAGAGACGTCGTCATGCCGCCCTGGAACGCGGAGCAGGTGTTTGAACCAGTGCCCTTACCGCAACTGACCGATCGCGACATGCGGACGAAGGTGGCGCCGGAGGATACGCCCGTGCGTAACCGGTTCTGGCCGGAGTACCAGCCGCGCGGGATCCGCTACGGTGACTGGATGTTCGACCCGGGGCTGATGGTGGGCGGCCTCTACGACAGCAATGTCTATGCGCGCAACAGTAATATCGAGGGCGATGTTGCAGGCATGGTGGGGACGCAGCTGCGCGCCCATACGCTTTGGTTGCGCAATGGTATCGATCTGCGGGCATCCGCGCACTCATTGTTTTACAGTCAACATGCGAGTCTCAACGAGACCGATGCCTCGCTCAAGGGCAACGCGCGTATCGACATCGACAATGATACCGCGCTGCTGACCGGCTTCGAAGCCGCCTATCTGCACGAAGGCGTCGGAACCTTGAGCTCGCCCTCGGGGGCGGTCGAACCGACGCCTTATACTTATTTGTCCGATGATGTAACCTTGCGACGCGAGTTCGGGCGCCTGACGGCCTCGGTTGGCGGCCGCATCGACAATTACGAATTCGGTTCGGTCAAAGCGCAGGACGGCTCCACCATCAACCAGGATGCCCGCGACGGGCAGGTCTATACCCTGCACGGCCGGATCGATTACGCATTCTCGCCCAAGCTTGGCCTCTTTACCGCCGTTGCCGGCAACGATCGTGCCTTGCGCGGCACCGCTACGCAATCGTTGGCTTCAAGCGGCTACCGCACCCTGAGTGGCATCGATGTCGAGCTCACGCCGCTGATCAAGGCCGAGCTCGGCGGCGGTTACATGGCGCAGCGCTTCGATGCAGCGTCGATCGGCACCATCGAAGGACCGGCATACCGCGCCCGCGTAACCTGGAGCCCGTCGCGCCAACTGGATCTCCACTTCAATGCGGAGCAGATGGTGAGCGAAGCCTCTGACACGAGCTCGACCGGCATCCTGGCCGAGGCCCTGCGGTCCGGATTTGACTACGAGTTTCGCCCCAACATCGTGTGGTCCACGTCGGTGGGTGTCGAGAAGGACAGCTTCAAGGGCGAGGACCGCGAAGACCGCGTCTACAGCGTCGAGTCTCAGCTCAAATACGTCCTCAATCGGATCGACGCGATTTCGCTGACATACAAATTCACGCGGCGCGAAAGCAACATAAGTGCATTCAGCTACGACAAGCACCAGGTCGGAATCAATGCCGCAGTCCGCTTCTGACTACGACCCGCGAAGGCTGCCGGTCGAAGTGCGGCCGCTGCCGGCGCCGCGTCCGGTCGGCATCGACCAGACGGTCGATCTGCGCGAAATGGCTCGCATCCTGTTGCGGCGGAAGGCCGTAGTGCTGGGCGCCATTGCCGTGATCGTGGGAGCGGCGGCGCTTTATGTCGGGCTGGCGCCCCGGCTTTATACCGCGACTGCAACAATTCTGGTTGATCCGCAGCGCAGCCAGGTGGCGGATGCCGATGGCAGCCGGGCGCCGGCAGTCCGGTTCGGGTCGGACGACGCGGTTGTCGAGAGCCAGGTGCTGCTCGTCCAGTCGCCGGCAGTCCTTCGGCACGTGGTGGACGAACTGAAGTTGGCCACGCTGCCCGATTTCAAGCCGCACGTCGGTATCTTGGGGCGCATCAAGGATGAACTCGGCCTCGGTTCCTCGGCGGCACCGCTTTCGAAGGAGGGCGCCGAGACGGCGTTGGTCGAGGCGTTGCAGCAGCATCTCAAGGTCGCTCGCGAAGGCACGACCTTCGTCATCGATATCGACGCGAGCTCGCGTGATCCGGAAACCGCATCGAAGATCGCCGACGCGGTGGCCCAGTCCTATTTATACGAGTTGGTGCACAGCCGGCGCGACACCAACAAGCTGGCCGCGGATTGGCTCAACCAGCAACTCGGCAAGCTCAAGGCGAGGGTGCAGGCTTCCGACAAGGCCGTGGAGGAGTTTCGGACCTCGCACAACCTGGTGACCACGCAAGGTGTCACCGTCAACGATCAGCAACTGACCGATCTGAACAACCGTCTGGTGGACGCGCACGTTCAGACGGCGGAAGCCCGCACCAAATACCAGCAGGTCGAGGATATTCTGAAGCACCACAAGGATCCGGGAACGCTCGACCAGGCGTTATCGTCCCAAGTGATCCGCCAGCTGCGCACGCAATACGCTCAGATCGCACAGAATGTCGCCGATCTTTCGAGCAAATTCGGTCCACAGCACCCGAAGGTGATCGATGCGAAGGCGCAGTTGCGGGAAACCGGGCGGCTTATTCATCAGGAATTGACGCGCATCCTCGACAGCACGAAGGCCGCCTATCGTGCTGCCCAGTCGCGCGAGCAGGCGTTGCGCGCGAGCTTGAACGAGCTGCAATCGGCGTCGACGACCATGAGCAAGGCGCAGGTCCGCCTGCGTGAACTGCAGCGTGAGGCGGACGCAAACCGGTTGCTATATGAGTTGTTCCTCGCCCGCGCGAAATCGACCGCCGCGCAAGAGAGCCTCGATCTGCCGGATTCGCGCATCGTATCCCAGGCCGAGGTTCCGATCCGTCCCTCGTCGCCTAAGACACACCTGATCCTGGCGTTGGCCGGGCTGCTCGGCGGCGGTTTGGGAGTCGTCCTGGCATTCGGCGCCGACTTCCTCGATCGGCGGATCAAATCGCCGCGCCAGGCCGAGACGGTCACCGGCCTGCCGACCTTGGGGGCCGTTCCCTTGATAGGGACGCGCGAACTTGCCCGGCGTGCCAACCGTGGGCGGGAGGCGCTCGACCAATACGATCCCGGCGCGGGCGGCCTTTTGCCCGGGGTCATGCAACCGCCAGTGATGCGGTACGCGCTGGAGGAACCAACGTCGCTATTTGCCGAGGCGGTTCGCGCGGTCCGGCTCGCGGTTCAACGCGTCGAGCGCCAGACGGCGGCCAAAGTCGTCGTGGTCGCGTCGTCCATCGACGGGGAGGGCAAGACGACCCTGGCGGTCAACCTGGCCCTGTCGCTGGCGTCGATCGGCAAGCGAACGGTCATCGTAGACGGCGATTTGCGCAACCCGGAGCTCAGCCGGTCGCTGTGCCCGCGGGCCAAGGCCGGATTGATCGACGTCGCGCTCGGTCAGGCGCCGCTGTCCGAGACCTTGCTCGCAGACCCGTCGATGGCGTTCTCCATTTTGCCGTCGCCGCCGGGACATCGAGGCCGGCTCATTAACGAGTTCGTGTATTCCGGCGCCATGCGAAACTTGCTGGCGCATCTGCGCAATCACTTCGATTGCGTGATTGTGGACTCGCCGCCGCTGATCCCACTTGTCGATGGACGCGCGCTCGCGGAGCAGGCCGACGGCATCATCCTCGCCGTGCGCTGGGACGCGACGCCGCAGGATGTGGTTGCGCAGGCGATCGATACCATCGCGCCGGTCTCCGACAGGCTGCTGGGAACGGTGCTGACACGGGTCGATATGCAGCGGCTGCGCTACTATGACTACTATCGCAGCTCATCCTACATCCAGCCTTATAGCTATCTCGGGCAGCCGCGCGTGGAACCGGCGCCATGACAGGATATCGTCCAGCCATCCCCCAAAGGTATGCGGCTATCGGGCGGCGGGCGCCGGCGCCGCCTGTTTTGCGCACCGAAGCCGCGATCGCCTGGATGGCAACGGCGGCGGCGACCCTGGCGGTGTTATCGATCTTCACCATCTCGGGCGAGCTGCTGGCGCTTCTGAAAGTTCATTATATCACCTCCGGCGGGCACTTTTACGAAAAGCTACATCCGGCCACGTACCTAACCGTGACCGCGTTTGTCCTGTTGCTGCTTCGCCGCGGCGATCCGGTCGGCGAATTGAACCGGATGGTATCCGACAGCAAGCTGATGCTGGTCTTCTTTTTTGCGTGCGCCATGCTTGTATTTCAGTGCGTCGCGCTGGGTCAACCTTTCACCGGCAGAATCGACACCTTCGTACTGCCCGGCCTGCTGGCGCTGACGCTGTGGAATCTGCCGGCCAGGCAACACGGTCCGCCGACACTTGCGCTGCATGCCGCCATTTGGCTCAACGTCGCGCTGGCCTTTTACGAATATGGCTCCGGCCATCGCCTGATTCCGATTACGCTCGGGACGGAGCTGGTCACCGGGGACTGGCGCTCGACGGCCTTGCTCGGGCATCCGCTGTCGGCGGCCGCGGTGGTCGCCATCTACATCATGGCTTTGGTCTTGCCGGTGCGCGGGCACGCGCGCGGCACCTGGCAGCTTCCCGTGATCGCGGTCGCGGCTTGTTCCCTGATGGCGTTCGGCGGACGCATGGCGCTGGTCGCGGTCGCCGTGGTCTTCGCGGGTCTTGCGCTCTTCCAGTTCGGCCGCCTGATCTGCGGCGCGCGCGTCACCGTGCCGGCGGTCATCGCGACGCTTTGCGGCCTGATGATCCTCGCTGCCGCGGGAATGGTCATCGTCGAGGCGGGAATTTTCGACAAGATGGTCATGCGGTTCGCCTCCGACAACGGCAGCGCGCATGCCCGTATCGCCACGCTGCATTTCCTCTCCGCGTTCGACTGGCGGCAACTGCTGCTGGGCGCCTCGACGAAGTACGCCGCGGCCATGCAGTCGATGGCGGGGCTGGACTATGGCGTCGAAAATTTCTGGATCTCTTCGATCGTCCAGTTCGGCATCATCCAGACCGCGTTAATCACCATCGGCCTTGTCTGCTTTTTTGCCGAAGTGCTGCGGCGTGCCGCGCCGGCGGCGCTCGTGCCGGTGTTGTTTATCGTCGTGATAGCGGCCGGCTCGGTCAGCTTTTCGTCAAAGACGATTTCGCTCGCCGCTTACGTCACCCTGATCGTGCTGTTGCTGCCGCGCCGGAGGACCGGGCGGTCGGCAAATTCCGGCGCCGTCCGCCCGCACCAAGACCAACGAGTCTACGCAAACATCCAAGCCGCGCGACCGTAAGAGGAGGGGCCATTGCCCGTTTATGTGGATCACACGCACGTCTGGCGGCATGTGACCGGATTGGAGCGGATCACGTTGCAGCTCTTCGGCCGGGAGGCGTTGGCGCCGCTCGATGTCGTGCCGGTACGTACCGGGCGGACCGCCGGCATGATGATGCAGCAAACGCTCGGCTTGCCGGCGCGGGTTGCGGCCTCGCCGTCCTCGCTGCTGGTATGCCCCGGCTTTCCACCATCGCCGCTCCTGGGCGCGTTCCGCGGGCGCGTGATTCCCTACATCCACGACGTGTTCCTGTTGTCGCGGCGTGAAGACCTGAACTGGCGTGCGAAGGCTTATATGGCGTGGCCGTTCGCGCGTGCGGTGAAGAGAAGTCCGCGCCTTCTGGTCAACTCGGGCGATACGGCGACCAAGCTCGCGCGCTACTGCCGGGCCGATGCGGATGTCACGCTTTATCGGCCGCCGGCGCGTAACAACTTCGGGCTCAAGGTCGGCGATCGTTGCGCCCGCGACGCGCGGCCGGGGCGCCTGCGTCTGGCGGCCGTCGGTACGGTAGAGCCGCGCAAGAACCTGTTGGCCGCGGCAATGGTCTTGAACGCGCTGCGGGAGCGCGGATTTCCCGGGGCGAGCCTGGATGTTGTCGGCCGCCGTGGCTGGGGCGACGATTGGGAGCAACTTGCGCGCGCCCGCTCCGTCGTGCTGCACGGTTACGTGCCGGACGAGCAGGTCGGCAAGGTGCTGGAGAGCGCCGATGCTCTGATCTGCACCTCGCACGAAGAGGGGCTGGGACTGCCGCTACTGGAAGCGCAATTCGCCGGCCTGCCGGTGATCGCGCCGGATCAGCCGGTTTTTCGCGAAGTGCTTGGCCAGAGCGCGATCTATATCGATCCGAGCAATCCGCGCGCGGCAGCCTCGACGATCGCTGCCGCGGTGGACGAGGCCGGTTGGCGTACGCGCTTCGTCGAGCGCGGGACGCGCAATTTGTCGCGCTGGAATGGCCTGGCAGAATCCGACCGGGGTCGCGTGGTCGAGATGCTGGGCCGGCTCGGCGGCCGCCGTGAGGCATCGGCCTCTTACGCTGAGGCGGCCAACTGACATGGGGCTCGCGTCTGCGGTAACGGGAGCCATGCGATGACGTCGGCGATCGATATTGCGCCACCCTTGGCCGCGGCCGCCCGCGGGCGGGTGGCCGCGCGGGCGCGCGACGGCGTGATCGACACCATGCGCGGGGTTGCCATCGTCATGGTCATCGGCATCCATTCGCTGGCGACAGCTCAGGTCTCGGCGGCATCGACCGTTCTCGACGCGGCGCTGCGACCATGCGTGCCCGTGTTCCTGTTCGCGTCGGGCTATTTGACGGCGCAAGCCGCGCGCGTGCCGTTCGGCAAGCGGCTGCGCCGCGTGCTGGTGCCTTATACGATCGCGTTTGCGGGTGCCTATCTGTTCATGGCCCTGACCAACCCGCACATGGACCAGCGGCTTTTCGTTACAGCCGCGCGCTACGGCCTCGCCTACGTTTTCGTCTACTACTATGTCTTCGTCTATGTGGGCTGCACGCTCGCGCTCTGGCTCGTCTACGCCGCCGCGCGCCGCGAGGGGGAGGCCGACACCGCGCGCCTGATTGTGCTGCTGATGGCGGCGATCCTCGTTGGCCTCACCTTCGGCGCCTATCTCGATCCGCTGGTTCAACGGATGGGGCTTTTGCCCGGCGTCGTCGAAGAAATCCGCATGCGGGACGTGCCGTTCTGGTTCGGCTTTGCCGCTATCGGCGCCATCGCTCGGCTGACCAACGCGCAGCCGGTGCTGCGCGATTTGCGCTACGGGCTCGCCGCCGCAAGCGTTGCCGCCTATGCCGTCTATGCGGCCATCCGGGTGGGCCGCCTCGGCGACGCGGCGGACTACGATTCGATGGCCTTCTTCCTGTACGCGGCGTTGTTTTCGGTGACGATGCTCGGCTTCTCGTGGGAGTCGCGTGGCTTGGCCTTCCTCGGCGCTGCCAGCTACTTCATCTATCTCTGGCACATTTTCGTGGTGATGCTGCTGCATCGGGTTCCGCTATTGGCGCGGCACGCGGTGATGGCCATTCCGCTGGTGTTCATCGGTGCGTTGGCCACATCGACGGTGGCGGCGCTGGCGCTCAAGCGCTACGCGCCGCCGCGCGTGGCGCAATGGCTGGGTCTTTGAGCCGATGTTGTTGCGGACCACCTTGCTCTATCTCCCGGCGCAGGTCGTCGGCCCGTTATTCCAGCTCGTTTCGGTGGTGGCGTGGACCCATGTCGCCGGCGAGTCGACGCTTGGCGTCATCACGCTGATCACCGCAACCCACGAGTTGCTGCAGACGGCGTTCCTGTCCTGGTGGTCGCAATATGCCCTGCGGTTCTTCGGGACGGTGGCGCCGGGCGAGCAATCCGATCGATTTTACCGCACCGAGAACGCGGTGTTGCTGGTCTCGGTCGCGGTGCAGAGCGCGGTCGGACTCTCCATCCTGCGGTTCGAAATCGTGCCCGATGCCGGCCTGGCGCTGAGCGCGGCGGTGGTCTGCTACATCGTCGGCCGCTCGTTCAACCTCTATCTGGCCGAGCGCGCACGCGTGCGCCATGAGATCCTGGTCTATTCGATCCAGCAGATCACCGGACCGGTGTTCGGCTTCGGGCTGGGTCTGGCGTTGATCGTGGGGCTCGGCGAAAGCCCCCTCTGGCCGATTGCTGGTTACGCGGCGGCGCAGTTCCTGGCGCTCGCCGTGGCGCTGCCGCTCACGCGGTGCGGCTTTGCGGTGGGACCGGTCGACCGCCGCCTGTTGCGGGAGGCGATCCGCTACGGGCTTCCGTTGGTGCTGGGAGGCGGGCTCGCGTGGATTACCGCCAACGCGTCTCGCTTTGTGATCAGCGACATGCTCGGGATCGGCGCCGCAGGCCTGTTCGCGGTCGGCTACGGGCTCGGCTGGCGCGCGGCCACGGTCGCCTCAATGATGGTGACCGCAAGCGCGTTCCCGATCGCGGTCAGCGCCATGGAGGCCGGTGATCCGCGCCGCGGTATGCGGCAGCTGTCGGACAACGGCGCGCTGTTGGCGGCGATCCTGCTGCCGAGCGTGACGGGGATCGTCGTATTGCGTGGCGAACTTGTGCACGCGCTCATCGCCGCGGCGTTTCAGCCTGCCACCCTGACCGTCCTGCCGGTGGCGGCGCTCGCCGGTGGCATCCGCAATTTCCGGGCGCATTTCGCGGACCAGGCCTATCTGCTGCACAAGCGTACCCGCGTGCTGGTCGTGATCAGCGGCGTCGAAGCGGTAACGACCGTCGCTCTCGGAATTCTGCTGGTGTCTTGGTATGGGCTCATCGGCGGCGTAGTCGCCAACGCGGTGGCGACACTGGTGGCAGCGATCCTGTCGTTTGCGCTCAGCGTGATCGTCTTCAAGCTGCGGCCGCCCTACGCGCACTTGGCGCGCATCGCGACCTCGACCGCGGTGATGGCCGCGTTTCTGATGCTGCTGCCGCAGGCCCGAACCGTGCCACTCCTGCTGTTCCACATTGCGTTGGGTGCGGCCGTATACGCGGCCGCGCTTGCCGGCCTTTACGGACAGACGGTGTGGCGACTGTGGTGCGCGCGCAAGCACGCGCAAGCGGCGATGGCCGAGTCGGAATGATAGGGGTTCGCTCAGACGCGCCGGGGTGCCTTGGCTAGCGCCCGGGCGATCGCGTGCCACAACGGCTTGCGTTGCATTTGCGCATCATAAGGCAGCGGGCGCGGCAGCCGGGCGGAGAGCGGATGATTATGCTGCCAGATGCCCTTGTAAAACGAGTACTGATCCGACAGTTCCCAGGTGATGAGCACTTTAACCGCCGGATTGCGCAGGGCGGTATCGAGGAAGTGGCCGCCGAAGGCGGCCACCTTGGCATCGCGCGCTTCGATGTCGTCGGGAAAGGTGTCGTCGCGCACGTCGAATTCAGTGAGGTAGATGTCGACGCCAAGTGAGGCGAGGTCGTGCAGGAACGCGGCATAGCGGCCGAGATCCTGCGGATACTGCGGTTGTAGGTGGCTTTCCAGGCCGACGGCGTCGAGTTTGACGCCGGCTTGCTTCAAGTCGGCGACTAGCTTGAGCAGGTCGCGCCGGATGGTATGCCCGAGTTCGTCGTCGCGCTCGGTTTGCGCCTCGTTGAGCACGAAGCGGGTGCTGCGATCGGTATGCGTCGCCCGTAAGTAGGCGCGGCGGATATAGTCCGGACCGAAGGCGTCATACCACGGTCCGACACGAAAGCCGCCGGGGGCGTGGTGTCCGGGCCAGAAAGGCTCGTTAACGATGTCCCATGACTGCAGCCGGCCGGAATAACGCCCCACCACTTCATCGATATAGGCGTCGAAATACCGCCGCCGTTCGGCATTGCTCATGGCTTTGATCCAGGCCGGCACCCACTCATTCCAGATCAGGCAATGGCCGCGCATGTGAATGTGTTGGTCGTCGCAAAAGGCGAGCAGCCTGTCCGCCCTTTCGAAATGCTTTGGGCCGGCGTGTGGCGCGATAGCGCCGATCTTCAGGGCGGTATCGGTCGTGATGATTTTGGCTTGGCTCGTGTAGAGGTGTCGGTATGCCGTGTCTTTGAAAATTGTTGCGCTCGCTGCTGCGCCAAACAAGAGCCCCTTCGCTTTGGCGATGTCGCCGAGACTTTGGGTTGATGCGCTCAAGGCAGAGCGGGATTGAATTACCGCGCTTGCTGCGAATGCACCCATGAACGCACGACGTGTAAGACTCGTGTCCATAATTTGTGCTGCCAATTTTTCTTTATTGAAGGTGTCGCCATTGTTGCGACGCATTGGCGCAATTTGATGGCGTCGACGGTGACAACATTGTCCGACGCGGACATTCATTTGCGGACGCTGACTCAATCGACGGCTTCCTAATGAATCGTGCGTCGCTCGCTTATGCGGGAATAGTCGTATGAGCGAAGGGGCGCATTTGTTCCAGCCAAGTCCCGGCATGTCAGCGCAGGAGGTGCGCGTGTTGGATGCAGATGCTCGACAACATTCCTTCGATGTCGGAGGCGCAACCGTCAATATTCGGTCGGTGGATGAGGCAGTATCAGCCGTAACGTCCGCCGCGGAGCAAGACGAGTCGGCGTATCTGTGTACCCTTAACCTCGATCACTGCACCAAGCTGCGTTCCGATGCCCGGTTTCGGACAGCCTACCGGCACGCGCGGTTCGTGACGGCGGATGGGTTTCCGATCGTTATGCTCGGCCGCATGCACGGCGTTTCGCTGGAGCGCGCCGCCGGATCCGACCTGATATGGCCGCTGTGCCGTGAAGCCCTGCGGCGACATCTGTCGATCGCCTTCTACGGTGCGAGCGTGCCGGTCCTGCGCAAGGCGCAACTTCATATCATGAAGCGCCTGCCCGGAATCGATATCGTCGGAATTCAGGGGGCGCCTCCGGTATTCGATCCGGAATCCGTTGAGGCCGACGAGGCCATCGAGTTTATCCGCCGCTCGCGTGCGCGGTTGTGCTTCCTGGCCATCGGCGCGCCCCGTCAAGAGGTGTTTGCCTTGCGTTGCTTGGATCGGGTGCCCGGCACCACTTTCATTTGCATCGGCGCAGGCCTCGATTTTATCGCCGGCACGCAGGCGCGCGCACCGCGCTTTTTTCAGGAGCACGGCCTCGAATGGCTATGGCGATTGGCGAGTAATCCGCGCCGGTTAGGTATGCGTTATCTGCGCTGCGCAGGTGCTGTGCCGCGGCTGGCCGCCGAGGCGCTGCCGAATGCGATTTCTTTGCGGCGAGGGAAGCTGTCATGACGTCTGACAATGCGGCGAAAGCGTCCGGAAACGGTACGCTGAATATCGGGCTGGTTCATTCCTTCGACATCCGCGGCAATAAGGTCGGCGGCTTGGAGACCTATTTGCGGGATTTCGTGACGTTCTGTCCGCCCGACGGGCGCATCTTGTTCGTCGGCGTCGATGCCGTCGGCGACCTCGAGATTGGCAAGATCACCGCAATACAATTCCGCGGGCGGACGTTCGATTTCCTGCCCATCATGCAGTATCCGGACGAGAAAGCGCGCGAGGCGGCGAGCCGGCTCACCAACTCGATCACGGCGCGCTTCGCGGCGGCCCTGATCCGTCACCTTCCAGCGGTAAGGCGGGCATTTCGCGAGCGTAACTGCTCGCTCGACCTGCGTCGGGTGGAGTTCGCGTGGCTGCCGGTGTTGCTCCGTCTGCCCTACGTGCAGATGCTGCACGGGGAGGGGGTGCCGCGGCTTCGAATGGACTCGCTGCTGCAGAAATACCGCATGGTCCATGTCCTCGGTGAACGTTTCGCGGTGAGCACCAGCCGCAAGTTCCTCTGCGTCAACCCGATGATCACCGAACGTATCCGCCAAACCTATCCGCGACACGCCGACAACATTGACACTCTGTGGACCTGGGTGAACACCCACATCTTCCAACCACAGCCGTTTCCGACGGCGATCGATCCATTCCGTATCGCCTTTATCGGCCGGCTGGACGGGTTCAAGCGACCCGACCTGATATTCAAGACGGTCGCGCGTCTGCGCGAGCTGCTGCCCGGCGTGGAACTCCACTATGTCGGCACCAGTCATGCGGAGCGCTTCGCGGAGTTTGAGTCCGTCAAGGACGTGACCGTTCAGCACGGCTTCAAGGATGCGGCCGGTATCGCGGCGCTGCTGGCTGACGTCCATACCGGCATCTTGACCTCCGAGTTCGAGGGCATGCCCCGATGCGTCCTCGAGACCCTGGCGGTGGGGCGGCCGGTGGCCGCCGTGCACCTGCCGCAGCTTGAGGCCGTCATTCACGATGGCGAAAGCGGCTTTCTGGTGCCGCGCGAGCTGCCCGAGGATCAGATGATCGATGCGTTGGCGCAGCGGTTCTGCGAGTTGCGCGCCGCGATCGTGGAAGGCGCAATCGATCCGACGGCGGTTGCGGCGAAGATCGGCACTTTTACACCGGAAACGCAGCTTGCACGGGTCTATCGGATCCACCGGGAGATTCAGTTCCCCGGTCGGGTAGAGCCGTTGCCGCATTTTCAATCGACCACGGGAGCGACGCATGAAGGTCCTGCTTCTCGCCAGTGAGTTTCCACCGGTCAATGGCGGCATTGCGACCTACGCCAGGGAGATCGCGACCTCGGCCACCAAGCTCGGCACCGATGTGACGGTCTTAGCGCCCGATTACGGCGTTGCGACCTACGCGGAGGACCGTCGCGCACCCTTCGCCATCAGGCGCTTCAATGGCGGTTTGCATTCGCGGCGCGATTTGCCGGCCAAGGTGGCGCTCGTTCGTAGCACGCTGGCGAGCGAGCGTTACGATATCGTCCACGCCGCCGATTGGCCGTTCTTCATTCCGCTTGCCTTATCACGCGGGCGCACCGACGCGCGGCTGCTGATGACTGTGCACGGCACTGAAATCAACGAGACCCAGAAGCCGGAAAAGCGGCTGGCCATTCGCCTTGCCGGGGTATTCGGGCCGCGAACGGAAATCACGGCCAACAGTGCCTACACCCATGACCTGTTCCGCACGCGCTTCGGAATCCCCGCCGAGCAGGTGCGTACGGTCCATCTTGGGGTTTCGGAGTTCTGGTTCGGGCTGCGGGCCGATCGCGCGACCGCCCGCGCCGAGCTCGGCATTGCGCCCGACAAGATCGCGATGGTGACGGTGGCGAGGCTCACCCGACGCAAGGGCCATCTGCTGGCGCTCGAGGCGCTCGCGGGATTGCCGGAGGCGGTACGCCAACGCCTTGTCTGGCTGGTAATCGGCCCCGAAGGCGAGGCCGACCACGTCCGTGAGCTGAAGGCGGCCATCGCCGCATCCGGCTGCGACGTCCGCCTGATGGGCGCGTTGCCGTCGCAGCAGATCCGCGACATCTACGGCGCTAGCGACTTCTTCTGCTTGACCGGCGTCTGGGACCCGTCCGGGCGGGTGGAAGGTTTCGGGCTGGTCTATCTGGAGGCGGCCGGCGCCGGTCTGCCGAGCGTGGCGACCGACGTCGGTGGCGTTGCCGATGCCGTGCTTGCCAACCACACCGGCCTCTTGGTGGCGCCGTCGGCCGAAGCGGTCCGCGCCGCCATTGCCGAGATGGTGAATGACGGCGTGAAGCGCATCTCGCTCGGCAAGCGCGCTTGGACGCGGGCTCAGAACATGAGCTGGGCGCGCTGCGCCGCGGGCACTTATTATCTGAAGCTGTCGCGCGACAACCTGGCGACGATACCGCCTGCCGAGGCGATCGACGGCCGCGCGGCCGTCGGGCAGGGGCCGGGCGCGTCGATGTGGGGCGCATGAGGCGCGCGCCGGCCGTCGCCGCGGCGTTGCTCATCTTCAGCAACGCTGCCCTGGCGCAAGGCTGCATGCGCAGCCTCGATACCATTCTCGGTGGCGGCGTGGGCTCATTGCCGATGGCGGCGCAAAGCTATCAGAAATTGTACAAAGTGTGCGTGCAGACGCTAGCGCTTGCCAATGTGCGGGATGCCTTCATCTTGCTCGACGGCGGCATTGCGGTGGTGCCGCAGCGGACCGGCGTCTTGGCGACCGCCGAAACGCTGGCCGGCTTTTGCCGGATGTACCCGAAGGGCCGGCTCCGGTTCATCATTCGAGGCACGCTGAGGCAGCAGCCTCTGGCCGCCGCCATCGTGCCGCTGTCATCGTCGGATCAGCCGTCGTGCCAACGCCTGTTGGGCCATTCATGAGAAGCCTCAATCGGTCGAAGGCGTGCGCTGCCCGGTGGTGTCGGGTCGTGATGAAGCCGCTGGCCAGAAACTGAGCCGGCTTGCCTGGCGCCGTCGCGGACGGCGCGAACTGGGCGAATGATCGGGGCGCCTCGGGGGGCGGGGATAAGTCTGCTGACGCGGCGCCCCGGCGCAGAACAATCTGTCTGGCCGGGGGCGGCGGACGGGATTTCCATCCCCATCAAATTCCGTCATGCAAAGCATTCCAAACATTCGCCTTTTCCCGCCGCCGCCGACCATGGTGAAAGCGCCCGGCGCACCCTAGCTAGCGGTCACCCCTTCTGCTTCTCCTTCTTCGCCTTCTTGCTCTCCTTCTTCTTCCCTCCCGAGGCCCGTTATGACCCGCTATCTCCCCCGTCTCACCCTGATGCTGGGCAATGTGTTCATCGGCCTCGCGGTGCTCGCGCCAGCCGGCATGATGAGCCCGCTGGCGCAGGGGCTGCATGTCGGTATCCACGACATCGGGCTGCTGGTCACCTACGGCGCGGTAGTCTTGTGCATTGGCTCGCCGCTGATTGCCTGGCTCACTACCCGCGTCGACCGCCGCGTGCTGCTGGTCACGGCGCTGGTGCTGGTCGCGGTATTCCAGGCGGCCTCGGCGCTGGCGCCGAACTACGCCTCGATGGTACTCCTGCGGTTGCTGCTGGTTGGCGCAGCAGCGGTCTACACTCCGCAAGCAGCGGCGACCGTCGCGTTGATTGTGCCGGAACGCGAACGCGCCAGCGCCATCGCCGTGGTGTTCCTGGGATGGGCAGTGGCGATCGCCGGTGGCCTGCCGTTGGTGACGTTCATCGCCACCCATTTCGGCTGGCACGCCGCCTTCGGCGTCCTGGGTGCGGCGTCGGTCGCCGGCGCGATGCTGGTTGCCGCGAGCATCCCGAAGGGATTGCAGGGGCGGCCGCTGTCGCTGGCGAGCTTCGCCACCATCGCCCGCAGCCGGCGCATCGGGGCCATCCTCCTGATCACGCTGATCCAAACCTCCGGTCAGTTCACAGTGTTCGTCTATCTCGCCCCGCTGTTGAAGGGTCTGGCCGGGGCCGGGCCTGCGGTTGCCGGCACCTTCTTCGCGATGTTCGGGTTGATCGGACTGATCGGCAACGTCGTCGCCAGCGTCATCGTCAGCCGGCTCGGCGCGCAGCGAACCTTGGCGCTGTTTCTGCTCTCGACTTTTGCCGGACTCTTGGTCTGGGCCGTCGGCGCCGGCTCGCTGATCGCCATGGGCGCCGGCGTGGTGCTGTGGGCGCTGGGCTTCTCCGCCATCAATTCGATGCAGCAGGCACGGCTTGCGGCCGCCGCGCCCGATCTCGCCAGCGCCTCGATCGCGCTGAACTCCTCGATGCTTTACGTCGGCCAGGCGGTCGGGTCCGCCATCGGTGGCGCGCTTTACGCCACTGAGCACCTTGTCGCGGCCGGCTATGTCGCCACCGCGCTGGTGGCGGCGGGTGGCGCGCTGCTGGCGATGAGCTGGCAGCGCGAGCGGCCGGCGGCGGCTATCGCGCAGACGTGCCCTGCACCTGCCGAATGAGCGTCTCGACCTTGGGCAGCATGCGCCTCACCAGGATGGTATAGCCTTCCGCGTTGAAATGCGCGTGGTCGCGGGCGCGGTACCGGCCTTTCGGGAGCGTCCAGTCGACGTAGAGCGCATCGTGGTCGGCGGCAAGGCGCGCCATGTTCAATCCACCGGCGCCCAGCAGTATCACCCGGATGCCGCGCGCCCGCAGGCTACGGATCAATTCGGAAACGCGGGCGTGCACGGTCCTGATCGAGGCGCCGTTGCCATGATCGTTGATCCCGAATTCAAGGATGCAGATGTCGGTGCCGGGATCGATTGCCATGTCGAAGCGCCGGAGCGCGTGCGCGGCGGTGTCGCCGCCGATGCCCGCGTTCTTCACCGTGACGTCGTAGCCGCGGGCGCGCAAGGCGCGCTGTAATTGCGCCGGATAGGCTTGGCCGCGCGGCACCAGCCAGCCCGACGTGAGGCTGTCGCCGAAGGCGACGATGTGGATGGCGCGGGAGAAGGCAGGGTGGGGCGTGACAAATAGCGCGAGCGCCGCAAGAGCCGGGACAACAAAACGAGAGATCATGCAGGCCGCCGCGGGAAGGGTATGACGTTCAGGGAACTGCCGGGACGCGTTCGGTGAAGGCGGCCTGGCGCCGTCAGGAAAACACGGGCCCCCCCTCAGTTCAACACCCCCACCAGCGCGCCGGTGAGACACGTCGCCAACACACCCGAGACAATCGATTTCGCCCCGAGCGAGATGATGTCGGCGCGCCGCTCCGGCGCCATCACCGTTAATCCCGCGATCATGATGCCGAGCGAGCCGAAATTAGCGAAGCCGCACATGGCGTAGACCATGATCAGGCGCGAGCGCGGGTCGAGCGCCGTGGCCGGCAGGTGCGCGAGCTCGATATAGGCGATAAGCTCGTTGAGCACGGTCTTGACGCCCATGAGCGAGCCGGCAGTAATGGCCTGCTGCCAGGGAATACCCATCAGCCAGCACACCGGCGCCATCACGTAGCCGAGCAGCCGTTGCAGCGTGATCGCGCTGCCGCCCATGGTGGGCAGAAGGCCGAGCAGGGCGTTGGCGAGATGCACCAGCGCTACCAGCACGATCAGCATGGCGACGATGTTCAACAGTAGCTCGAGACCGGCCGCGGTGCCGCGCACGATCGCATCCATGCTCGAGTCGGCGATGCGCCCGATCTTGATGGTGCCGATATCGGTGCGCGCGTCCGCCGGCACGGGCACCATCAGCCCGCTCACCAGGAGGGCGGCCGGCGCGCTGATGATGGAGGCGATGAGAATGTGACCGGCAGCGTCCGGGATGACGCTCTTTAGGATGGTGGCGTAGAGTACATAGACCGTCCCGGCGATGGTGGCCATGCCGCCGGTCATGATCATGAACAGCTCGCCACGATTGAGCTTGTCGAGATAGAGCCGCACGAACAGCGGCGCTTCCACCATGCCGACGAAGATGTTGGCGGCGGTCGATAGCCCGACCACGCCGCCGACGCCGATGGTGCGCTCCAGCACCCATGAGAAGCCGCGCACGACCAGCGGCAGGATGCGCCAGTGAAACAGCAGCGTGGTGAGCACGCTCATCACGAGCACGATTGGCAGCGCCTGGAAGGCCAGCACGAATTCGTTGGCGGGATTGGTCGCGGTAAAGGGCGCGGCGCCGCCGCCGATATAGCCGAACACGAACGAGGTGCCGGCAAGCGAGGCAGCGCTGATGGCGTCGACCACGTAGTGGATCAGGCTGACGGTGCGCTCGATCTGGGGGATCGTCAGCAGCAGTACCGCGGTCAATACGGTGACGACGAAGGCGGCGGCGGTGGCCTTCCAATCGATCGCGCGGCGGTTCTCGCTGATAGCGAACGCGAAAGCGAGCAGGGCGAAGATGCCCAGCGCCGATTGCAGGTGCAGCATTGATCGAAACTCCCCGTCGCCATCGGGGTTGTCCCGATGGCGCCCCTCGTGCGAGCACTGTACCCGCCCAAATCGATCGCTCACAATCGCATGTTGGAGGCGAAAATGTCCCGCATCCGCTTCGACTTCGGCAGCCTCGCGCTGGAGGCCGAGCTCTCCGATACGCCCACAGCCAAGGCCATCGCCGCCGCGCTGCCGCTCACCGCCACGGTCATGACCTGGGGCGAGGAGGTCTATTTCGATATTGGGGTGGATGTTGCGCGCGAAGCCGACGCGCGCGCGGTGGTCACCGCCGGCGAGATCGCCTACTGGCCGGATGGGACGGCCATCGCCATCGGGTTCGGCCGCACGCCGGTCTCGCGCGGGGACGAAATCCGCCTGGCCAGCCCGGTCAACATCTGGGCGCGGGCGCTTTCCGACGTGAAGGCGCTGAAAGCGATCAGGGCGGGCACCAAGGTGACCGTCAGCGCAGTGGATTAGCGACCGCGCCGCCCACGATAGCGCTTGCGGGAAGTCACCGATATGTGCAACCATGAGTTATATCATGGGGCGCGGAGCGGGTGTCATGGCCGGACATGTATGCCGCCGTCTGATCCTCTTCCTCGACGGCACCTGGAACGAGGACGAGGGCGATAGTCCTGCCACCAACATCGTCTACATGCGGGAGCGTCTGTTCTGGGGACTCAATGTCCGCCTGCGGCACGCCCTAGAAAGCCGGGCGAGCGGCAAGCCGAATCAGGACGCGCTCGATTACGACAAGCTGCCCGAGGATTTCCGCAAAAAGAGCGTGTCCGGGCTCTTCTTCGATGGCTACGAATACCTCGTCTACTACGGTTGGGGCGTTGGTACCGGGCCGCTGCTCGACCGGCTTTCGGGCGGCGTGATGGGCGCCGGCCTCGATCATAACGTCCGTCAGGCTTATCGATTTCTCAGCGCGTCATACCGGCCGGGCGACCAGATTTTTATGTTCGGCTTCTCGCGCGGCGCCTTCACGGCACGCAGCCTGTGCGGCTATTTACAGACCGTCGGGCTGCTGCGTCCCGAGCAATGCACCGAAGAGAATGAGGAGCGCGCCTGGCGCTTGTACCGCACCGACCCAGGCGATCGGCTCGCGGGTGAGCGGACCTGGTTCAATGCGCCGAATGAACTCGGCTTCGCGCGCGTGCACGATCCGCGCTATATGCGGGTGCGCATGCTCGGCGTTTACGACACCGTCGGTGCCCTCGGCATTCCCGAGATGCCGTTTCGTCGATTGAACCGTGCGAAATATGCCTTTCACGACACCGCTGTCAGTTCGCTGGTCGATATCCGCTTGCACGCGTTATCGATCGACGATCCACGTCGCGCCTTCGCGCCGACCGTGTGGACCAAGCCGAAGTTCAAGCTGCTCGAGCCGGATAAGTCGCCGACCGAGCAGGTCTGGTTCGCAGGCGCGCATTCGGACGTCGGCGGTGGCTATGTCAACTGGGCGGCGCACAACAAGGGGCTGTCGTTCGTCCCGCTGGCCTGGATGATGCAACGAACGAACCGCCATGCCACGCACATTGAGCCGGTAGCGGATATCGTGCTGGATGGCGTGGCGGTCCCGCCCAATCCGAAGGCGGCGCTGCCGTTCTATGTCGACGATCTGCTCGTCAATGGCGTGATCGACAGCGGCACCCAGCGCCTTGCGCTTTGGGAGCAGCACAAGCCATGGGCGGCGCTGGAAGTGGGGCCGATCGCCAATCACCGCGTCATCAATCCGCTCGCGCCTGACGCGATGGCGGTCAGCAACACTGGACGGGTGGCCTATGCCGACCCAATTTGTGAGATGGTGCACATCTCAGCATTGGAGCGCATGCGTACTGGCGTGACGATCGACAAGGGGCGGGTGCTCAACGCCTTGAGCGCCATGGTCGGGCGCGCGAAAGTGCCCTACAAGCCGCTGTCTTTGACCCGCATCATTCCGTATCTCGCGGCTACCTACGTATGCAACCAGAAGGCCACCACGCCGTGGCGTGACATCGTCCGGCCGATCGTCACGTGGAAGGAGCCGCATGTCGTCGATTGGGACGGCACGCCGCTCAGTGCCGCCAACGATGCGCAGGCGCAGCGCGCGCTCGACCTGCTGCCAAAGCCGGCGGAGCTCGGTGTGAAGAAGATGCCGCAGGAAATGTTTTACATCCTCGATCCGCGCTGCCTCCCGCACGCGCATGGGCCGTGACGTTCAGCGGTCGGCGGGCGCACGTCGCGCGATGAGCCACCACAGCAGCGCGCCGGCCGCTGCGGTCGCAGCCAGATAGATCCACGCGCTGCCGTGGCCGCGCCATATCTGGTCGCCGGTGACGACCAGAAGTGTCGTGACCGGCAGGATGCCGAGGCCGGTGGTCCACAGGAA
The DNA here is from genome assembly GCA_963773225.1 of uncultured Pseudomonadota bacterium. GTDB lineage: Bacteria > Pseudomonadota > Alphaproteobacteria > Rhizobiales > Xanthobacteraceae > Pseudolabrys. The sequence goes on along the minus strand of CAVZAO010000007.1, from coordinate 276,716 downwards.
TGTCCACCACGACACGGGGCTCAGGCCAGCGGCATAGTTGATAACGTTGAATGAGATCAGCGGCATCAGCCGGCTCAACAGCAGTGCGCCGATGCCTTGGCGGCGGGTCCAGCGGTCGAGGCCCGAAACCTGACCCTCGGTCATGAAGGCGGCGACGAACGGCCGGCCGAACCCGCGCGCCAGCGCGAAGGCAAGCGCGGCGCCGAGCATGGCGCCGACCCAGGTGACGACGACCCCCCACACCGGACCGAACAGCATGCCGTTGGCGAAGGTGACCAGCTCGGCCGGGAACGGCACCAGGCTGTGCAGGACCATCAGCCCGATGGAGGCCACTACTGCCCAGTCGCCCCAGGACTTGATGGCCGCCTCGATGCCGGCGGTGGTTGGCATGATGCCGACGACGTTGCGGTGCCAGACCCAGATGCCGAATCCGATCAGCCCCACGAGCGCGAGCGCGGCGGCGGTGCGCGCAAGGCCGATCCGGTCGAAGGGCCGGTGATCGCTCAATAGGGGCTCCGGGCGGCGGCGCGGGGTATTGGCGGCGCGCCGGCACCTTATAGCACGTTTCTCAGGACCCGCGGTGGTGGCGCACCATGCTCAGCACCAGGTCCCAGGCGTTGCGGATGTTGACCAGGGTGAGCAACAGCAGCGCGCCGGCCAGGACGTCGAGGCCGAGATGGTGTTGGGTCGCGATCAGCGCCGCGGCCGCCAAGAGCGCGAGATAGGCAATGACCGGCCAGAAGCCGTAGGCGAAATAGTCCGGCCAATGCCGGCTGATGTTGATGCGCAGCACCTGCACCGCGGTGTAGACTGACAAGACGAGGCCGACCAGCGCGGCGGCACCGATCACGGCGGCGTAAAAGAGCGCGCGGTGCGCGGGCGCCAGCGCGACCGCCGCCAGAAAGAACACGCTGGCGAAATGCACTACGACCGGGCTCATGTAGGTGCGCGTGCCTTCCTGCCGCTCTTCCGTGAGAACGCCGGTGCCCAGGGTGACGGCGACGAACAAGAGCGCCAGCAGGGTTGCGCCCGCGGTGCCGACCAGCAGGTAGAAGTCCTTCCAGCTTTCCAGCGCCTCCGCGGGCCCCATCGCCGCCCTGCCGGCTCAGCCGCGCCCGACGAACGGCATGGTATTGGCCATCACCGTCATGAACAGCACGTTGGTGTCGAGCGGCAGGCCCGCCATGTAGACCACCGCCTTGCCCACGTCGCCGGCGTCCATGCGCGGCTCGATCATCTTGCTGCCGTTCGGCTGCAGCACACCGTCGCCCTGTACCATGCGGTCGGTGAGGGGCGTCGCGGCATTGCCGATGTCGACCTGCCCGCAGCAGATATCGTACTGGCGGCAATCGAGCGAGGTCGATTTGGTCAGCCCCGAGATGGCGTGCTTGGTCGCGGTGTAGGCGACCGAGTAGGGGCGCGGCGCGTGCGCGGAGATCGAGCCGTTGTTGATGATGCGGCCGCCGCGCGGGTTCTGCGCCTTCATGATCTTGATGGCTTCCTGCGTGCACAGGAACATGCCGGTGAGGTTGGTGGCGACCACGGTCTGCCAGGTCTCTAACGGCAGGTCCTCGAGCGGCACCGGCGGGGCGCCGATGCCGGCGTTGTTGAACAGCACGTCGAGGCGGCCGAAGCTCGACTTCAACTTTTCGAACAGCGCCAGGATGGGCTCGCGCTGCGACACGTCGGTCGGCACCACCAGTGCCTGACTGCCGGCGGCGTTGACGGCGGCCGCGGTCTCTTCCAGCGGCGCCGGCCGGCGGCCCGCCAGCACCAGGTTGTAGCCGGCGTTCGCCAGCGCGATGGCGACCGCCTTGCCCACGCCCGTTCCGGCGCCGGTGACAAGCGCGATCTTGGTTGAAGCCGTCATTGTCGAAGTCCTCCCCGCGTGACTGTGTTTTTTGCCCGCAACCGCCATAGCACAAAGGCGGCGCCTCGCCAGCCCAGGCGAGCGACGGTGGTGGCGCCCGCGCCGACCCTAAACTACCATTGCGCCCGCACGCTTCTTTTCCGGGATTGTCCGCATGAAAATCACCGATATCGCGATTCATGTTCTCAAGACGCCGCTCGCCGAGCCGTTTGCGTTCTCGCAAGGCTGGGTGCGCCAGCGCGTTGCCACGCTGGTGGAAGTGATGACCGACGAGGGCGTCAGCGGCTGGGGCGAAGCCTTCGCGCAAGGCCTGGAGCCGCCCGAAATCGCCGCCACGGTGATCGACAAGGCGCTGCGCCCGCTGGTCATGGGCGCGGACCCGCGCGACACCGAGGTGCTGTGGCACCGGATGTATCACATGACCCGCGACTATGGCCGCAAAGGCTCCGTGATCGCCGGCATCAGCGCGGTCGACATGGCGCTGTGGGACATCGCCGGAAAATTCCACAACGTCCCTGTGTACCAGCTTCTCGGCGGCGCCTTCCGCACCCGCGTCCAACCTTACGCGACCGGCTTTTATCGCATCCACGGGCAAGGCGAAGCCAAGCGGCTCGCAGAGGAGGCGTTGCGGCATTTCGAGGCCGGCTTCACCTTGATGAAGGTCAAGCTCGGCTATGGCGTCGCCGACGACATCGCTTGCATGCGCGAGATCGCACGCGCCATCGAAGGCAAGCCGATCACGCTCATGATCGATACTAATCATGCCTACGGCCGCGCCGAGGCGCTGCGGCTCGGCCGCGCACTCGAGGACTACGACCTGCGCTGGTACGAGGAACCGGTGGTGCCGGAAGATATCGAGGGCTATGTCGAAATGCGCCGCAAGCTCACGATGCCGATTGCGGGCGGCGAGAACGAGCACACACTTTTTGGCTTCCGCGCGCTGCTCGGCGCCGGCGCGGTTGACATCGCGCAGCCCGATATCGGCTCCTGCGGCGGCATCACCGCCGCCCGTCATATCATCGCCCTGGCGCAAGCTCACGGCGTGCAGGTCAATCCGCACGTCTGGGGCTCGGCGGTCGCGCAAGCCGCCTCGTTGCAGGTCATCGCCGCGGTGCCGGTTGCCCACCACAATCTCTATGCTCAAGAGCCGGTGCTCGAATACGACCGCTCCTCGCATCCGTTCCGGCAGCAATTGGTTAGCGAGCCGATCCAGCAGGTCGACGGCTGGATAAGCATACCATCGAAGCCCGGCCTGGGCGTGGAGGTCGACCGGACGGTTCTGGCGCGTTATCGCGCCAATTCTACGTGACACCAATGAAAGAGATCGGTGCGAGCGGCCTTTTTCGGGCGTCTCGGCCACTTGCGTCACGCAAATGTCATGGGAGAGGTGCCGAAAAATATTCGGTATTTGCTATCTTATCCGCTCAGCGTAGCCTTGTGACCGATCTTCGCTGTGGCCGTTCCGCGGGGGCGCTGTGGACGAGTTCATCGCCCGTCTCAACATCGAGCACTATCGTAAAGTGCTGGCTGAAGAACGCGAGCCTGCGCTTCGGAACTTGATCGCGCGCTTGATGGCGGAAGAAGAAGCCAAGTTGGCCGCCATGGAATCCCATGCCGCGCCGGCCGCAACGCCCGACGAAGGCGTTTCCCATCTCAATCTGACTTACTACCGCAAGCGGCCCGCCAACGAGACCGACTTGGTGATTCGGCAGATCCTCATTCGTCTGATCGAAGAAGAAGAAGCCAGGGTCGCGCCGGCGCCGACGCGCAAGATCAGCGGCGACGAATGAAACATTTGCAGGGGGCGCAGGCGCGCCGTTAAAGCCACACGCGCCAGTGCGTGGGCTGAACGTCGATGGGCTCTTTGGTATCGGTGTCCATCCAGCCGTGGAGAACCCGCCGGCAGGGAAACGCCACCGCGTGCGGTGTAGCGTCTTGATTCACCGCGAGTTCAATATGGCGGTCGAATGGGGCCGTGGCGACGGGCTGCCATGCGCCGCGCCGAGCGATCTTGGTGTCCTGCTCCAGGAGGTATTGTTGCAGCCGTTCCGACAGCATGTAGCTTTCGGCCAGCCGCAACCAGCCCTGTTCCATGGCTTCGAAGTCGGCCCGCGATGCCGGGTCGGCCGCCTCAGCTGCGCGCCGCCGCGCCTCGACAGCGCGGTCGTGGCAATGCCTGATGTTGTTGCCAAGATTTTGAAGCATGGTGTCGCCGTGTCGCTCTGACGCATAACTTTATTCGCATTCAAAGTGGCGGTAAATCCTTACAATTCTGCGGTCGGAAGGGTGAATTCGCCGCCGCGGCGGCGCCCTGGTCGGATTGGAGCACGCTGCGGTAGAATATTTCTGTTCTAGCCCGGACCCTTAGTGTCGGCTCGTCCCATTTTCGGAGTCAAGAATGGCTGATGGCGATAAGAATAATAACAGCGGGCCCCAGCCCTCCGGCTCCGCGACCACACCGATCGTCGGCATCGGAGCCTCGGCGGGTGGTATACCGGCGCTGCAGGCTTTTTTCGGTGCCATGCCGGACCATACCGGCGCGGCCTACGTGGTCATCGTTCATCTCGATCCCGAGCACCAGAGCGAACTGGCGCCCATCCTGGCCGCCCGGACCGCGATGCCCGTGGTCCAGGTCGAGGCGAGCGAGCCGCTCCAGCCCGACCACGTCTACGTCATCCCGCCCAACCGGCGGCTGGTGCTGACCGACCACGAATTGAAGACCGCGCCGTTCGATGAGCCGCGCGGCCACCGCGCGCCCATCGATCTGTTCTTCCGTTCGCTCGCCGACCATGGCGACGGTTACGCCATCATCCTGAGCGGCGCGGGCGCCGACGGCGCCATCGGGGTGCGTGCGGTCAAGGGTGCCGGCGGCATCGTCGTGGTGCAGGACCCGAACGAGGCCGAATACCCGTCCATGCCGCGCGCGGCGATCGCCACCGGCACTGCCGATTTCGTTCTGCCGGTGGACCAACTCGCCGCGCACCTCGTCGACCTCATCCGCAGCCGCGCCAATTTCTCGGTAGCCGTCGCCAATGAAAGCGATGAAGAATTGCTGCGGCGGGTGCTCGCTCATCTGCGGGTCCGCACCGGGCACGACTTTACCAAGTACAAGCGTTCGACCGTGCTGCGACGGATCGCGCGCCGGATGCAGGTCAGCCGCACCGAAAGCCTGGAGGCATATCACGCCTTCCTGCGCGGCAACTTCGACGAGGCGCAGGCGTTGCTGAATGACTTGCTGATTACCGTCACCGCCTTCTTCCGCGATCGGCACGCGTTCGAGGCGCTCAAGAACCAAGTGTTGCCGAACCTGCTCGAGGGTCGCGACCCGACCGAGACGATCCGTGTCTGGGTGCCCGGCTGCGCCACCGGCGAGGAGGCCTACTCGATCGCGATGCTTCTTTTGGAAGAAGCAGGGCGCCATGACATCCGGCCGCCGATCCAGATATTCGCCTCCGACCTCGACACCCAGGCTCTGGCGACCGCGCGCGAAGGCCATTATCCCACTGCCATTGAAGCCGACGTCGGCGACGACCGGCTGAGGCGCTTTTTCACTGCCGATAAAGATGGTTATCGCGTGCGTCAGGAGGTGCGCGACCTTATCCTGTTCGCCAACCACGATCTGCTCAAGGACCCGCCTTTCTCTCGCGTCGATCTCATATCCTGCCGCAACCTGATGATCTATCTCGACCGTGAGCTGCAGACTCAGGTGCTTAGCACGTTCCATTACGCGCTCAATCCAGGCGGCCATCTTATGCTCGCCACGTCCGAAGCTGCCGATGTGCCGTCAGGCCTGTTTCGTGTCATGGACCGCAACGCCCGCATATACCAATCAACGGTTCATCGCGGCGAGAAGCCGCGGCTGCTGCCGCGTCTCCTGGCCGGCAGCTTCCGCGACACGGCTATGCGGGTTGAGCGATTTCCGACGCCGAACGCCACGCTCGGCGACGCGGTGGCACACCGTCGCGCGCTCGAGCAGTTGGCGCCGCCGAGCGTCATCGTCGATGACTCGCAGCGCGTCGTGCATCTGTCGGAGAACGCCGGCCGCTACATGCAGCCGTCCGGCGGTCCGCTGAACACCGACCTCGGCGAGCTGGTGCGGCCCGAATTGCGCTTCGAGCTGCGTTCGGCTCTGCATCGCGCTTTCGAGCAGCGCGAGACGACGCTGACCCTGCCCATCGCGGTGCGCTTCAACGGCCACGCACGCCGCATGCAGCTTCTGGTCAAGCCGGTGATCGAGAGGGATGAAGGCGCGCCGCACACCGCGGTGGTGATGTTCATCGAGGGCGATCCGGTCGAAAGCGTCGGGGCTGCGGATGGCCAGCAGCAGGCGACCGACGAAGCCGTGCGGCGGCTGACCGAAGAGCTGGACATGACGCGCGCGCGGTTGCGCACCGTGCGCGAGGAATCCGATGCCGGCAACGAGGAATTGCGCGCCGCCAACGAAGAGCTGCAGTCGATCAACGAGGAATATCGCTCCACCTCCGAGGAGCTGGAAACCAGCAAGGAAGAGCTGCAGTCGATCAATGAGGAATTGCAGACCGTCAACAACGAGCTCAAGGTCAAGCTGGACGCGGTCTCGCGCGCCCACAGCGACCTGCAGAACCTGATGGCGGCGACCGACGTCGCGACCTTGTTCCTCGACACATCCCTGCGCATCAAGCGGTTCACCGACAAGCTTACCGGCTTGTTCCGCGTCACGCCGTCGGACGAAGGCCGCCCGATCACGGACTTCTCGCACGGGCTCGAATACGGCGATCTGGTCAAGGACGTGCACGCGGTGCTGGCCGATCTGGCGCCGATCCAGCGTGAGGTCCACAGCCGCGACGGCCGCTGGTTCGACGTCCGCCTGCGGCCCTACCGCACGGTGGACAACAAGATCGACGGCGTCGTCATCACCTTCGTCAACGTGACCGAGCGCAAGAAGATCGAAGCCGAGCTGCAGCAGCACAAGCGGCTGGTCGATCAGTCGCGCGACGCGATCTTCACCTGGAGCCAGCAAGGCGCCATCAAGGAATGGAATCGCGGCTGCCAGGAGCTTTACGGCTATTCCGCCGCCGAGGCCGAGGGCCGCAAGCGCCAGGAGCTGCTGGCGACGGCGGTGCCGGGGTCGTCGTTCGAGACGCTGACGGCAAAGTTGACGCACGAGGGCAGCTGGGCCGGTGAGCTGCGGGAAAAGACCAAGGACGGCCGCGTGCTGACGGTGCGCAGCCGCCTGCAGCTCGACACGAACGACGAGCCGGCGGTGGTGCTGGAGATCGCGCGCGAGAAGACGAGCAAGGCTTGAGCGGCCGGGCGCTAGCTCGCCAGCGCCGCGTCGACGGCCTCGGCGGCGCCGAGAAGACGCCGCGTCATCGCCTCCGGCGGCATCGGCCGGCCGAAACGATACCCTTGCATGGAATGCACGCCGGCCGCGCGCAGGAAGAGCTGCTGATCGGCGGTCTCGACGCCTTCCGCCGTCACCTGCATGCCGAGGCCGCGGCCGAGGCTGACCACCGCGTGCACGATGGCCGCGGCGCCGGCCGCCTTCTCGAGCGAATGCACGAAGCTGCGATCGATCTTGAGCTTGTCGAAGGGGAAGCGGCGCAGGTAGAGCAGGCTCGAATAGCCGGTGCCGAAATCATCGAGCGCGATCCTGACCCCAAGCGACTTCAGCCGATGCATGGCGTTTTCGGCGCTGTCGACGTTGCCGAGCAGCACGCTTTCGGTCAGTTCGAGCTCGAGACGGGTTGGATCGAAGCCGGTCTCGTCCAGGATGCGCTCGACCACCTCGACGAAATCGAGGCGGCGGAACTGCAGCGACGACACGTTTACCGCGACGGTCACTTTCGGCCAGGCGCGCGCCTCGATGCAGGCGCGCCGCAGCACCCAATTGCCGAGGTCGATGATCAGTCCGCTGCGCTCGGCGACGGGGATGAATTCGCTCGGCGGGATCTCGCCGCGCTCCGGATGGGTCCAGCGGCAGAGCGCCTCGACCGCGACCACGGTCTCGCCGTCCTTGGCGACGACGGGCTGGTAGTGCAGCGTGAGCCGGTCGTTCTCGATGGCCTCGCGCAGGTCGGCTTCCAGCAGCTTGCGGCTCGAGAGATCGGCGTCCATCGCTGCGTCGTAGATGCAGGCGCGGTTGCGTCCTTCGTTCTTGGCGCGGTAGAGCGCCATGTCGGCGTAGCGCATGACGTCAGCGGCGCCGGCGCAGTTGCGGTCGACCGCCGCGATGCCGACCGACGCGCCGATGACGATGTTCTGCCCGTGGATGGAGTAGGGCGCGCAGATCGTGTTGATGATGCGCTGCGCGAGCGCCATCATTTTCTCGAGGTCGTTGCCGACCGAGGAGATCACCGCGAACTCGTCGCCGCCGAGCCGCGCCACCAGGTCGTCGCCGCGCAGCGTACGCGACAGCCGCTGGGTGACGTCACGGATGAGCGCGTCGCCAATCGGATGGCCGAGAGTGTCGTTGACGTCCTTGAAATGGTCGAGGTCGATGTAGAACACCGCCGCCGGTGTGCTGCCGTTGCGCACCTGTTCGATCACCGCGCGCAGGCGCTCGCCGAAGAAGATGCGGTTGGGCAAGCCGCAGAGCGGGTCGTGCATGGCGAGATGGCGCAGCCGCGTCTCGCCGACGGCGATCTCGTCGGCGGTGCGCCGCATGTAGCGCAGCACGAAGGCGGCAAGCAGGGCGAAGCCGGCCAGCGCCACCGCGATGAAAGGCACGACGCTGTGCACGATCTCGGCGCCCGGCTGCTTTGGCGTCCAGGCGAAGCGCGCGACGCGGCGGCCCTGCGCGTCGTCGAGGGCGAAGACGTGGTCGCCGGCGGGCACGGCGGCGTTGCCGACGCTGCGCAGGTTGGTGAGTTGCAGCTGCTCGGCGATGCCGTTGAGCAGGCTGCCGGCAATCAGCTTAACTGAGATCAGCACCGGCGCGTTCGGCGGCGGGCCGACGGTCGCCGCCGCGATCACCGCCGGGTGCCCGTCGATGGCGCGGATGACGGCCGCCTGCCGGCGCGGGCCGTCGATGGCGTCGCTCAAGGGGATGGCGCCGTCGAGCCGCGGCCGGCGGCCGCGCATATAGGCGAGCATGGACTTGAGATCCGGCACCACGGCGTGCATCCAGGCCGGCGTGATGCCGTCGTTGCTGGCGCGGGCGTAGATCGGCTGGCCATGGTTGTCGAACACGAACACGTAGTCGTGGTTGAAGAAGGTCTGCAGCCAAAGGCCGACTTGGCTGTCGGTCCAGTGGAAGTCGAAACGGTCACGGATGTTGCGCACGGCGCCGGGGGAGTTGGCGACGCTCTGTACCTCGCGCAGCACGCGGCGGCCCTGCGTGCTGAGGGTTTCGTAGAACAGCTGCTGCTCGTGCAGGATGGCGACGTCGTCGGCGCGCTCGGCGGAGGACAACACCGCCACCACGATGCAGATGATGGCGACGGCCACGATCACGCCGATCGGGACGACCACGCTCAGGCGCGCGCGGTCCCAATGCGTCTGGGTGCGCTCGTCGCTGGTGCGTTGGCGGCGGCCGGCCCGCAATTTCATTGGTCCCTCGATGTCCGTCCCGCGTGGACACGTGAGCCCGAGGCTTAAGCGCCAAAGCTTGCCATTCGCTTGTATTTCAAGGCTGAACCGGGGCATGGGGCGCCGCCGCGGAAGCAATTCGGCGAACGCTGTTAACCGGCGGTAAAGCCGGCCGCTCAGATCGTCAGGACAGACGGTCGGAAACCTGGCCGGCCACCCGGGTCGGCGGCCGCCCGGTCTGCTTCAGGTTCAGCGTCAGGTGGCAAACGAAACCGTCCTTCACATAGACGGGCTCCCAGTCGCCGGCGAACTGCGTCTTCACCAGGCCCTCGATCACGCGGCTGCCCATGCCCTTGCGATTGGGCGCGATAACCGGAGGTCCTTCCAGTTCGCGCCAGGTCACGTCGATGCGGCCGTCGCCGCCGCATTCGCAGCGGATTTCGACGCGGCCGGGCTGCACCGACAGGCTGCCGTATTTTGACGCATTGGTCGCGAGCTCGTGCATGATCATGCCGAGCGACACCGAGGTTTCCGGCGACAGCAGCACGTCGCTGCCGGCGAAATGAAGACGGTCGCGGTCATAACCGAGATAGGGTTCGATTTCGCCGACGACGATCTCACGCAACGAACTGCCGCCGTCCGATGCCTGGATCAGGCGGTCGGTCGAGCACATGAGGCTTGCCAGGCGTGTCTCGACGCATGCTGCAAGTGCGGCCGGCGAGTCCGCCGAGCGCGCGCAGAGCGAGAGAACGGCCTGGACGTCGGCGAACACGTTCCTGATGCGGTGGCCCGCCTCGCGCAGGCGCAAGTCCATTTGCTGCTCGCTGCGGCGACGGTCTGATACGTCGCGGAACACCATCACGGCGCCGGTGATCTCGCCATGCTCGTCGCGGATCGGCGAGGCCGTGTCGTCAAGCGGCCAGCTGCGGCCGTCGCGGCTATGCAGCAGAGAGGGGCCGGGGAGGCCGGCGGCGTCGCTGCTCTCGAGCGCGGCCCTGAGCGGGCTTGTCATGCGGCGACCGGAGCCTTCCTCGCGGATAACCAGGATATCGTCGATGTCGCAGCCGACCGCGTCGCCGACCTGCCAGCCTGTGAGACGCTCCGCGACCGCGTTCATGAAGTCGATGCGTCCGGCCGCGTCACAGGCGATGACGCCGTCGTTGATGCTGGCAAGGGTCTGGGCGAGCCAGGCTTGCCGAGTCCGCGAATCGCTTTGCAGCGTATAGAGGCGACGATTGAGCCGCGAAAATGCCACCGACAGCAGCGCGGCCGCCCAGACCGTGATCACCGCGGCGCCGCGGCTCCCCATGTTCACCCATAGGGGCAAACTTCGGTTGGCGATCATGCCGATGACGACCATCACCGTCACAAGTGCGGCCATGCCGAGCGTTGCGCTTTCCCGACGGACGTTGAAGGTCGTAAGGACGGACAGCGCATAGCAGGCACCGACCGCAAGGTGCAGCGGGAGCGTCAGATCGGCGACGAATGCGGCGCCGGCCAGCAGGAGGCCCAGCCAGGGAAGGGAATCCCTGAGCGCTGCGGCGTTGCCGCGTTCCGCCGTATCCATAAGGTTCCGCTGCCTCTCCGTCGGGTTCCCGACAGGACCTATTTAGCGGAACAAACGTTGTCGAACTGCCGGGTACGCGGCAGACGAGGGTACCGTGCGTGTTATCAACGCCCACCCTCCTTAGCATTTAATCCCAACCAAGTTTTTGCCATGCGTCCTTCTCCGTCCCAGGCGAATCGTGTGCTGCGCCTGATGCCCGATCAGGCGTTTGATCTGATCGGGCCCGAGCTCGAGGCCGTCGATCTCGAGATGCACAAGGTGCTCATCGATCCCGGTGACACGGTCAGCCATGTTTATTTTCCTGAAAATTCCCTCATCTCGTTGGTTGCGCCAATGCTTGACGGCCGGCAGCCCGAGCAGGCGACGATTGGACGTGAGGGCATGGTCGGCGGGCTGGCGGCGCTCGGGGTGCACGAAGCCTACACGCGCTGGCTGGTGCAAGTTCACGGACGGGCGCTGCGCTGCCCGGTGAAAATCTACGAAACGGCTTTCGCCCAGGTGCCGGAGTTCCGGGATCATGTGCTGCGCTATCTGCAGGCGCTCCAGTCGCAAACCCTGCAATCGGTTGCCTGCAACGCCGTTCACGCGGTGGATGCGCGCTGCGCCCGCTGGATCCTGACCATGCGCGACCGGTCGGATTCCGACGAGCTGCCCTTGACGCAGGAATTTCTGGCGCAAATCCTCTCGGTGCATCGCTCCAGCGTCACCGTGACCATGAGCACGTTGCAGGACGCCGGCTACATCCAGACACGGCGCGGTTTTGTCCGCATCGTCGACCGCAAAGGTCTCGAGTTCGACCGCTTGCGACTGCTATCGGCTCGTGCGCAATCGGTTCGAGCAACTGCTGCCCGGGGTTTTCGAAGCGGACGGCGTCGCGGGCCTCAGCGGTCGTGGTAGGGCGGACGAGGAATAGCCATGTGAGCGGCGCGCAAGGCCGCCGACCAGCGTTCGCGTAAATCCTGAAAGTAAGGCTCGTTCGGCTCGATGCGGTAGTGCACCTCAGCGGTGCAGGTGTCGCGACGCGCGACCAGGATGTCGATCGGCAGCCCGACGCCGAGGTTCGAGCGCATGGTCGAGTCCATCGAGATCAGCCCGATCTTGAGCGCATCGTAGAGGTCGGTGTCGAAACCGATGGCGCGATCCAGCACGGGCTTGCCGTACTTGTGCTCGCCGATCTGCAGGTAGGGTGTGTCGAAGGTGCATTCAATGAAGTTGCCAGCCTGGTAGACCATGAACAGACGCAGACGCCCGCCCTTGATCTGGCCGCCGAGCAGGAACGAAATGACGCTGTCCACGTCGGCGGATTCCAGCGCTTGGCCCTCTATGCTCTGCACCAGCCGGATCGCCTTGCCGACGCGCTGCGCGGCCTTGAACATGCTGGGCGCGTTCATCAGTGTTTCGATCTCGCCGGTTTCGGGATTTTCCATCCCTTCATCGAGCGTCGTGCGCACGGTCTGGGTCAGCGACAGGTTGCCGGACGAAGCGAGCGCCATGATGCGCTCGCCGGGCTCGCTGTAGACGTGCAGCTTGCGGAAGGTCGAGACGTTGTCGAGACCGGCATTGGTGCGGGTGTCGGCGATCATCACGAGGCCCTCACGCACCAGGATTCCACAGCAATAGGTCATGGCGGCGAGCGTCTTTCGGGTGGGGGCGGGAGAAGTCGATGGGGTGCGAGCGCGACGGCTGGCATGGCGGGACCGGTCAACTCTGCGATTGCCGCTGCGCCTGGTCGACGTTGACGATGACCTTCATCGTTTCGCCGCCGCCGCCGAAACGAGTACCGCGCACCGGCGCCGCACCCAGATAGTCGAGGCCGGCGGCGACCCGCACATAGGCATCAGTTGCGCACATGCCGTGGGTAGGGTCGAAAGCGACCCAGCCCAGATTGTCGACATGGGCCTCCGCCCAGGCATGGCCCGCTTCCTGCTCGATCACACCGTCGCTACGGTACAGATGGCCGCCGACATAGCGCGCTGGCACACCGATCTGGCGCGCGGCGGCGATGAAGATGTGCGCGAGGTCCTGGCAGACGCCACGCTTGAGCTTGAAGGCTTCCGCCGCGGTGGTGGCGGTGTGGGTCGGGTCGGTATCGAAAGTCACTTCTTCATGGAGCGCGCGCAATAGCGCGTGCAAGCCGGCAAGCGTATCGCCGTCGTCGGCGCGCGTCGATGCCGCGAACTCGGCGATGGCCGAGTCGGCTTCGGTCAGGGAGGTCTCGCGCAGGAACATGCTAGGCGGAAAGCGCTCAAGCGTGCCGGTGATGACACCGCCGGTGTCCTGCGTATCGACCTCGCCCTCGACCGCGACCGTCAACTCTCTGAAGCCGCCGTCGGCGGTGAAGGAATGGGTGATATTGCCGAAGGCGTCCTCGTGCTGGTGCAGAAGACAGTCCTGCGACAGCTCCAGCCGCCAGTTGAGGACATACTGGCTGTCGTGGTTGCGCGGCGTCATGCGCAGGAGCTGCGTCACGCCGGAGGGCGGCGTGTCGTAGACGTAGGTGGTGTCGTGGGAGACGCGAATCCGCATGGGGTCCGAATGCTGATGGCCTGGGATCGTTCTAGCACAAACCAGGGCGAAAAGCCGCCGGTCTCATAGCAGGAACTGCTCGGTGATGGCGGTGCCCAAGCGGTTGTTTTCGGTAATGAATTCGCTGATGAATTCGTGCAGGCCGCGCTGGAAAATGCCTTCCATGCGGCTGTTTTGCAACCGCGTGCGGATGCCGCGGCTCTGGCGCTGGGCGGGCCCCTGCCGGCCGTAGGCGCCGGCGATCTGGTCGAGGTTGCGCACGATCGCCTCGTAGCAGGAGGCGAGCGATCGGGGCATCTCTTCGCGCAAGATGAGCAGGTCGGCGATCAACCACGGCTTCAGGCTCTCGCGGTAGACCCAGTGGTAGGAGGTGAGCGCCGACACCGAGCGCAGGATCGCCGCCCACTGGAAATAGTCGAGCGGGCCGCCGACGCGTTCCTCCTCCGGCAGCAGCAGGTGGTATTTGACGTCGAGGATGCGCGCGGTGTTGTCGGCGCGCTCCATATAGACGCCGAGGCGCGAGAACCAATATGCGTCATTGCGCAACATGGTGCGGTAGGCGGAACCGTCATAGCGCAGCGAGGTTTCCTGCACCCAGCGCAGGAAGCTGGCGAGCTCCTCGCGCGAGCTGGGGCCGTTGCCGTAGCGCTTGAGCTCGAGCCAGGCGCCGTTGATCGCCTCCCACATCTCGCCGGTGAGCGCCGTGCGCACCGCCCGCGCGTTCGAGCGGGCGTGCTCGAAGCAGGAGCGGATGGAGGAGGCGTTGTTGCCGGAGAAGACCAGGAAGTCGGTGACGTTTTCCTCGTTTGCCTCTTCATAGACGCGGAAGAAGGCGGCGGCGCAGCCGGCGGTGGCGACCGCCGATTCCCATTCGTTGGTGGAGCCGACATAGGAGAGCGGCAGCGCCGACAGCCGCTGCGTCGCTTCGAGGATGCGCGCCAGATATTCCGCGCGTTCCACGTAGCGCGAGAGCCAGAACAGGTTATCGGCGGTGCGGGAGAGCATGGTCTATTCTCTGTTGTCCCGGCCAAGGCCGCGGAGCGGCCGCGAGCCGGGACCCATACTCTGTGTCCTATCGATGATCTCGGGGCTATGGGCCCCAGCCTTCGCGGGGACGACGCTGTGATGCATTCCCATTCTCATCCGTCCAGCACCCACGTGTCTTTCGTGCCGCCGCCCTGGCTCGAGTTGACCACCAGCGAACCCTCCTTCAGCGCCACGCGCGTCAGTCCGCCCGGCACGATGCGCACACGGTCGCGGCCGGTCAACACGAAGGGACGCAAGTCCACATGGCGCGGCGCCACGCCCGCTTCCACGCAGGTCGGGCAGGTGGAGAGCGCCAAGGTCGGCTGCGCGATGAAATTCTTCGGCTGGGCTTTCAATTTGGCGCGGAATTGCTCGATCGCCACCTTGCTGGCGGACGGGCCGATGAGCATGCCATAGCCGCCGGAGCCGTGCACTTCCTTCACCACCAGCTCGTTGAGGTGGTCGAGCACGTAGGCGAGGTGGTCCTCCTCGCGGCAGCGCCAGGTCGGCACGTTCTTAAGGATCGGCTCCTCGCCGAGATAGAATTTCACCACCTCGGGCATGAAGCTGTAGACCGCCTTGTCGTCGGCGATGCCGGTGCCGACGGCGTTGGCGAGCGTCACGTTGCCGGCTTGGTAGGCCGACATCAGTCCGGGCAGGCCAAGGATGCTGTCGGGCCGGAAGGTGAGGGGATCGAGGAAGTCGTCGTCGAGGCGGCGGTAGATGACATCGACGCGCTTGGGGCCCTGCGTCGTGCGCATGTAGACGATCTCGTCCTTGACGAAGAGATCGCGGCCCTCGACCAGTTCGACGCCGAGCTTGTCGGCCAGGAACGAGTGCTCGTAATAGGCCGAATTGTAGACGCCGGGGGTGAGCAGCACGACCGTCGGCTCGCGCGACGCGGATAGCGGCGCGACCGACGTGAGCGTCGCCAGCAACTCGTCGGGATAGTTCTCCACCGGAGCCACGCGGTGGCGCGCGAACAGTTCCGGGAAGAGCCGCATCATGATCTCGCGGTTCTCCAGCATGTAAGAGACGCCGGAGGGCGTGCGCGCATTGTCCTCGAGCACGTAGAAGGTGTCGGCATCGACCCGCACGATGTCGATGCCGGCGATGTGGATGTAGATGTCGTGCGGCACCCGCTGCCCGCTCATCTCCGGCCGGAAGGCCGGATTGCGGAAGACAAGGTCGTCGGGCACGACGCCGGCGCGCAGGATCTCACGCGCGCCGTAGATGTCCTTGATGAAGGCGTTGAGGGCGCGTACGCGCTGGGTCAGGCCGGCCTCGAGACGGCGCCACTCGGGGCCCGAGATGATGCGCGGGATGACGTCGAACGGGATCAGCCGCTCCTGCGCCTCGGCCTCGCCGTAGACCGCGAAGGTGATGCCGATGCGGCGGAACAGGAGCTCGGCCTCGCGCCGGCGGAGCTCCAGGGCGTCCGGCGGCACCTCGCCGAGCCAGGTGGAGAGTTCTCCATAGGGCGCGCGCACGGCGCCGTTGAGCCCCATCTCGTCGAAAGCGGTCGTCATGCGCGAACCCCCGGCAGTCCAACGGCAAGGCTTGTCCCCAGGTTCCGCACCGCGTTCCGCGCTGCCCGGGTCGGGCGCCTGCCGTCTTCGAGTCTGGGCCTGCAAGCTTCAGGCCAAAGATAACGTATTGAAAATGAGAGCGTTTTCATAGGCTGCCGAGCGCGCTTGCGACCACTTGCCCAACTTTTGTGCAATTTGTGCCGAAACGCAATGAGCCGCGCCCTGGCCCCCGCTTGAGCGGCTGCGGACGGCGGGCTAGGTGTTCGAAAGCCAGCAAGAAAGCGAACATCGCCATGAGCCCAGCCACGCCCGAGATCGTCACCGCGGCCGTGCTGGTCATCGGCGACGAGATCCTCTCGGGGCGCACCAAGGACAAGAACATCGGCTACATCGCCGATTTCCTGACCGCGCTCGGCATCGATCTGAAGGAAGTGCGGGTGGTTTCCGACGAGGAGGCCGCGATCGTGGCGGCGCTCAACGCGCTAAGGAGAACATATACTTATGTTTTCACCACCGGCGGCATCGGCCCCACCCACGACGACATCACCGCCGATTGCGTGGCCAAGGCCTTCGGCGTCGCGCTGCCTTTTCATCCCGAGGCGGTGGCGATCCTCAAGGAGCGCATGGCCAAGACCGGCGGCGAATTGAACGAAGCGCGCATGCGCATGACGCGCATCCCGGAAGGCGCCGCGCTTGTCGCCAACAAGGTGTCGGGCGCGCCGGGCTTCTGGATCGACAACGTCATCACCATGGCGGGCGTCCCCTCCGTGATGCAGGCGATGCTCGACGAGGTCGGGCCAAAGCTGAAGACCGGCGCCAAGCTGATCTCCGAGACGATCCGCGGCGACGTCAAGGAAGGCGATATCGGCACCGAACTCGGGGCCATCGCCAAGGCGCATCCAGGCGCGCTGATCGGCAGCTATCCGTTCTTCGATGAGGTGCACGGGCCCAACACCAATATTGTGGTGCGCGCGCGCGATCCTGAACTGCTGAAGACCGTGAAGGCTGCGGTGGAGGCCATGCTGGTGTCGGTGCGCGCGCGGGTGGCCGCGGCGGCGGAGTAGGCTTCGGTTCTTAAGAGAGTACGATCCATGCCACAGAGCATTCCCTTGACGCCCGAGAAGGCGTTTCCCGTTTCCTGGGACCAGTTCCACCGCGACGCGCGGGCGCTTGCCTGGCGGCTGCACGCGGCCGGCCCCTTCGAAGCGATCGTGTGCATCACGCGCGGCGGGCTCGTTCCGGCGGCGGTCGTGGCGCGCGAACTCAACGTGCGGCTGATCGAGACCGTCTGCATCGCCAGCTATCAGGACTACAAGAACCAGGGCGAATTGAAGATATTGAAGGGCGTAGCCCCTGAGGTGACCTCCATGCGCGGCGAGGGCAAGGGCGTGCTGATCGTCGACGACCTGGTCGACACCGGCAAGACCGCGCGCGTTGTGCGCGACATCCTGCCGGCGGCGCATTTCGCCACCGTCTACGCCAAGCCCATGGGGCGGCCGCTGGTCGATACCTTCGTCACCGAAGTCTCCCAGGACACCTGGATCTATTTTCCTTGGGACACCGGGCTTGCCTTCCAGCCGCCGATCCGGGCCGGCGGGGACTGAGAGGCTCCAATTCGTCATGCCCGGCCTTGTCCCGGGCATCCACGTCTTTGCCGCGCTTCAAAAAGTGAAGACGTGGATGGCCAGGACAAGCCCGGCCATGACGGTGCACGCGGGGTCGAAGTCGTGTAACATCGCGCCCCAAACTGGGGAGAACCGCCATGACCGCCGCCGCAGCCGCCAAGGACGAACCGCAGGATCTGCTCTCGCGGGTGGTGCGTGCCAAAGACCTGCCTTGGCAGGCGACGCGCTTTCCGGGCTGCTACACCAAGACGCTGATGGTCGAGCCCAAGAGCGGGCTCGCGACTCTGCTGTTCAAGATGGATCCCGGCGCGGAGTTGCCCGACCACGAGCACGTGCTGATCGAGCAGACCTACGTTCTGGAAGGCTCGCTGGTCGACAAGGAAGGCCCCGACGCCGGCACCGAGGTGAAGGCCGGGGAGTTCGTCTGGCGGCCGGCAGGCAGCCGGCACTCGGCGTGGTCGCCGAATGGCGGCACGTTCGTCGCCGTTTTCCAGATCCCCAACAAGTTCTATGAGAAGGACGGTCGCGTGACCGATTCCAGTGGCAAGAACTGGGACGAAGTGTGGGGCGCGTTATTAGCCAAGTGAATTGAGACGCCGCCCGCGTGGTTCTGCCGCCGCGCCGGCGGCGAAGACAAGCGCTAAGCGGACGTGGCGGAATGGTAGACGCAACGGACTTAAAATCCGTTTCTCGTAAGAGAGTGAGGGTTCGAGTCCCTCCGTCCGCACCAATATTTTATGACGATCATTTCAGAGATCGTATCGACGCATCGTCGGAAAAATAGCCGGCGCAAACGATGCACGAGGCGACGGCACCAAGCATCAATCGCAGCGATACCCTTATAGGCAATCTAAGTTGGCACCGTGGCGGCGCGGCAAGCTAGGTGCGTGGCGGCTTGCGGCCATAAATTGCCCCTGCGATGCCGACGAGAACGCCGAACCATCCCGTCAAGACTGCCAATGTGCGTTCCGATATTCCGAACGCGATCTGGGCCGGAATAACCGTCAGGAGCAGTGCGGCAAACCAACTGACGATGAACCAAACGAATCCCACTTTCAGGCGTTCAAGCAAGGTCAATCGCCAGCTTCGTTCGGTCTCATCGTCCATAGCGGCGTCCTCGTTGCGGCGGTATCCATTCGCGCCCCATATACCGCCTATGCCGTAGGTTGCTTGCTATCGGTTGCAAAGATCAATAACCAAAGAGGTTCTTACGCTGGCATGCGGTTCCAAGTAAGCATCATGCTGTATCCATTCCACACATATACCGGGAAATAGAAATGGCACGAAAGGCCAAGAAAATACGTCGTGTACCTTGGACGAAGGCCGACGATCGCACCCTGAAGGCGCACTCCAAGAAGAAGACGCCGGTCGTCAAGATTTCAAAAGAGATGAAGCGAACGGTCGGGGCGTTGCGCCAACGGGCCATCAAGCTCGAGATTCCGCTCGGACATCGTCGATAGTTGTTAAAATCGCTTGACCGGGTACTCGCCAGTCGAGCGAATCAGCATATCCTCTCATTGGCTGCCCGGCCGCCGACCTGCTCTTGTCGGTTTATCCTAAGGCGGCCGGGGCAGGTCGAGGCTGGCAGTCTCGCTTCACCATTTGAGAGGACAACATGGCGAAGAAGAAGAAAGCTGCGAAGAAGACGAAGAAGAAGGCCGCTAAGAAGAAGAAGCGGCTTTAGGTCTTCGGGTAAAATCGTTTCTTTTCGGGCGGCGGCGTCAAGCTGCCGCCCGATCTGCTTATGGGCCGAGCGGGTGCCGCGAACGCGTCGCGTGCAAGTCGAACCCGGACCAAGCGTGGGTACGAGCGGCCGCCTTTGGCCGTTCGAAAAGGCGTGCCGTTAAGGGCGTCTTGCGGCGAAGGCCGCCTCCCCGGGGTCTGAACCGGCGCGCTCACGCGAGACGCGGTTCGCGCATTCCGGCGAATTTTCCGAAAGTCCGAATGACGCTGCGCGGTTTGCACCGCGCAATCGATAATCCATTTTCGTTTTAGTCAAACCGCGCGCAATTCATTGAAGGGTTGCTCATTCGCTCCGTCTAACGATCGGCACGCCTGTACGGGGAACTACTGAGCTCAGGAGCCGTCATGGATACGAGCAAACACGGATCGCGCGGTGCCCACGTATTGACCTTTCCGAAAATGTCGCAGCGTGGCGAGAGCCTGTTGCAATCCGTCTTGAACAATTTGTTGCAGGGCGTGCTGATGTTCGACGCCGACGCCAAGCTGGCGTTCTGCAATCCGCGCTACGTCGAGATGTACGGGTTGTCGCCCGACATCGCCAGGCCGGGCTGTTCCTTTAAGGACCTTCTCGGCCACCAGGCCGCGGTCGGCGCCTTTGCCGAAGATCCCGACGACTACATCGCCCTGCTCAGGGGGAAAATGTCCGACGGCGAGACGTTCGCCGACACCCTGTATCTCGCCAATGGGCGTATCCATTCGATCGTGAGCCGGCCGATCGAGGGCGGCGGCTGGCTTTCGACCCATGAGGATGTCACCGAGCGCCAGCGCTCCGAGGAGCGCATTTCGCACATGGCGCGGCATGACGCCCTGACCGATCTCCCCAATCGCGTGCTGTTGCGTGACGTGCTGGAGCATGAGCTCAAGCGCGTCAAGCGCGGCGAGCGCCTGGCCGTGCTCTGTCTCGATCTCGACCAGTTCAAGGGCGTCAACGATGCGCTCGGCCATCCCATCGGCGACGAGCTGCTGCGGCTGGTCGCGGATCGCCTGCGCGGCTGCACGCGCGAGCCGGACACGGTGGCGCGCCTCGGCGGCGACGAGTTCGCAATCATCATGACGCAGATGCAGCAGCCGACGGACCCCTCGGCGCTGGCGCGCCGGGTGCGCGAATCCATCATCCGGCCGTATCAGATCGACGGCCACCAGATCGTCACCGATATCAGCATCGGCATTTCGGTCGCCCCGGAAGACGGCACGGAGCCGGACGTTCTGCTGAAGAACGCGGACATGGCCCTCTACGGCGCCAAGGATGACGGACGCGGCACCTACCGTTTCTTCGAGCCGGAAATGGATACGCGCATGCGGGCGCGCCGCGACCTCGAAATGGATCTGCGTCAGGCGCTGAACCGGGATGAATTCGAGCTGTATTATCAGCCCCTGGTCAGCCTGGAGACCAACGAGATCACGGCGGTGGAGGCGCTGCTGCGCTGGAACCATCCGACGCGCGGTATGATCTCGCCGGCCGATTTCATCCCGGTTGCCGAAGAGATGGGGCTGATCGTGCCGCTCGGCGAATGGGTGCTGAGGACCGCCTGCAAGGAGGCGACGTCGTGGCCCGACCCCGTCAAGGTGGCGGTCAATCTCTCGCCGACGCAACTGAAGAACCGCAATCTACTGCCGACGGTCAAGGCGGCGCTCGCCGAAACCGGCTTGCGGGCTGGCAAGCTGCAGCTCGAGATCACCGAAAACGTGCTGATGCAGAACACCTTTGCGACCCTGGCGACGCTGCACGAGCTGCGCAAGCTGGGGGTGCAGATCGCGCTCGACGATTTCGGCACGGGGTATTCCTCGCTCAGTTACCTGCGCAGCTTCCCGTTCGACAAGATCAAGATAGACCGCTCGTTCATCCAGGATATGTCGAAAGGCGCCGAGCCGCTCGCCATCGTCCATGCCGTCGCGGGTCTGGCGAAATGCCTCAATATGATCTCGACCGCGGAAGGGGTGGAAACGCAGCAGCAGCTCGAGACGCTTCAGGCGGTCGGTTGCACGGAAATGCAGGGCTATCTCTACAGCAAGGCGAAGCCTGCGCATGAGGTCGCCAAGCATTTCAGCCCGGCGCTGAGGGCGAGCGGCGCGGCCTGATCGACCGTCGCGCGCGTGCGCGGCACGGTGCCTTCGCCGGGCAAGGCAGAGGCGCAAAAGAAAAATGGCCAGACGCATCGTCCGGCCTCAAGTGCAAGTCTTGGGGCAAGCCAGCGGCGCGCCCCGAAACGGAACCGCCGCGGGTTTGACCCGCGGCGGCTCGTTGTCGAGTAACGCGCTTACTTCATCGCAACCGAGATACCGAGGTTGTTCTTCCAATAAGCCTTGATCGCATCGATCGTGCTCGTGGGCAGCGGGCCGAAGGCGATGTCACGCGCCATCTTCTGACCCTTCTCGAAGCCCCACAGGAAGAACTTGGTGACTTCCTCGTTGGTCGCCTTGGGGGCGGCCTTGCGCAGAATCTGCCAGGTGCAGCCGGAGATCGGCCAGGTGGTGGCACCGGGCTGATCGGTCAGGATCACGTAGAAGTCCTTGGCCTTGGTGAAGTCGACGTGGCCGGCGGCGGCCTGGAAGCCTTTCAGGCTCGGGCTCACCGTCTTGCCCGCCTTGTTGATCAGCCGGGCATAGTCGAGCTTGTTCTGCAGGATGTAGGCGTATTCCACGTAACCGATCGAGCCGCGCGACTTCTGCACATAAGCAGAAACGCCCTCGTTGCCTTTGCCGCCGATGCCGGTCGGCCAATCAATCGACGTGTTGGCGCCGAGCTTCTTCTTCCACTCGGGGCTGACCTTGGAGAGATAGTTCGCGAAGGTGAAGGTGGTGCCCGAACCGTCCGAACGATGCACCACGGTGATGGCCATGTCGGGCAGCTTCAGACCGGGGTTGAGCTTCTTGATCGCCGGGTCGTTCCACTTCGTGATCTTGGCCATGTAGATATCGGCCACGACCGGGCCCGAAAGAATGAGTTTGCCGGACTTGATGCCGGGCACGTTGTAGACCAGGTCCTCACCCGCAATGGCGGTCGGGAACTGGATCAGGCCGTGCTTCGCCAGCGTATCGGGCGTGAGCGGCATGTCGCTGGCGCCGAACGCCACGACGCCACCCTCGATCTGCTTGATGCCGCCACCGGAACCGATCGAGGCATAGTTGACCTTGTTGCCGGTCTTCTTTTCGTACGCGGCCGCCCACTTGGCGACCAGCGGATAGACCCAAGAGCTGCCGGCGCCATTGATGGTCGCCGCTTGTGCATTCGTGGCTGCAAAAGAAAGAGCTGCGGCGGCCACGGCCACCACGAGTTTAGAGCGCATGCGGAAACCTCCCCGCGGATACCAGGTCTTTCCGGTGTCGCCCTCACCCAAGACCCCAGTGCGGTGGGACCTAGGCTCGCTCTATTACAGTGAGATGACAGGGATCGAGCTGGACATTACAAAATGGAAAGGTGGCCCGCCCGGGCTTTGCCACCGCTCGCTTCCATTCAGATTTATGGCGTGATATCAGCGCTTTGGTTGAAGAGCGGCGGCGGCGTGCGGTGCGCCAGCCGGCGGGCCGGCGCATCGAAACGCACTCAATCCACAGCGCTGGAAGGCCAGGAGACGTCATCGTCATGTCATATCCGAAAGGCCGCCCGGACTCGGGATGCTCTCCCGTTTTGAAACGCCACGCGGGCACTGCGGCCCTGATCATCGCCCTCATTCTGCCGCTTGCCGGCTGCGCGACGTCGGACGATACGGCTGCAACAGTCGTCACCGCGCCCGGGCAATACGACCTCTACGACTGCCCGGCGATCAAGGTGGCGGCGGCGGCGGTCGTGACGCGCCAAGCCGAACTTGAGAAGTTGATGGCGCGCGCCAGCCGCGGACCCGCCGGCGGGCTGGTCAACGCGACCACCTACGAACCGGAATACGCGACCCAACGCGGCAAGATGGAGCAACTGCGCCGGGTCGCCGCCGAGAAGCATTGCGGCTTCGATCCCGCCGCCTTGCCGGTACCCACGGTTCAATCGCCGCCGCCGAAGCGGCGGACCCGCTGAGGGCCTTACAAGCGCGCGCGGCGTAGACGCAGCGCGTTACTGACCACGCTCACCGACGACATCGCCATCGCAGCTGCCGCGATTACCGGCGACAGCAGGATGCCGAACACCGGATAGAGAATGCCGGCGGCGATCGGCACGCCTGCCGAATTGTAGATAAAGGCGAAGAACAGGTTCTGCCGGATGTTGCCCATGACGACGGCCGACAGCGCGCGCGCTTTTACGATGCCATTGAGATCGCCCTTGAGCAGCGTGATGCCGGCGCTCTCGATGGCGACGTCGGAGCCCGAGCCCATGGCGATGCCAATCTCGGCGGCCGCAAGGGCAGGGGCGTCGTTGACGCCGTCGCCGGCCATGGCGACCACGCGGCCTTCCTTGCGCAATTTCTCGATCACGGCGTTCTTCTGATCGGGCAGCACTTCGGCCTCAATTTCCGTGATGCCGAGCTTGCCGGCGACGGCTTGCGCGGTGGTGCGGTTGTCGCCGGTGAGCATGACGACGCGAATGCCGTCGGCGGCCAACGCCTTCAGCGCAGCCGGCGTAGTGGCTTTGATCGGGTCGGCAACGGCAATGACGCCTGCCGGCTTGCCGTTGACCGCGAGCATGACGGCGGTGGCGCCGTCGCGGCGTTGCTTTTCGGCCTCGTCGGCGAGCGGAGCAGGGTCGATGCTGAGCTCCTGCAAAAACGCCGCGGTGCCGAGCGCAAGCCGCTTGCCTTCGACCATGCCGATGACGCCCTTGCCGGCCGGGGCGTCGAAGCCGCGCACCGTCCCAAGCGCGATCGAGCGGTCCTGCGCGGCGGCAACGATCGCAGCGGCGAGCGGATGTTCGCTGCCGCGCTCGACGCTGGCGGCGAGCCGCAGCACCTGGGCCTCGTCGAAGCCTTCGAGCGGCACGACCGCGGTCACCTTCGGCTTGCCTTCCGTCAACGTTCCGGTCTTGTCGACGACCAGCGTGTCGATCTTCTCCATGCGCTCGAGCGCTTCGGCGTTCTTGATGAGCACGCCTTCCTGCGCGCCGCGTCCGACGCCGACCATGATCGACATCGGTGTGGCTAAGCCCAACGCGCAGGGGCAGGCGATGATCAGCACGCTGACGGCGGCGACAAGGCCGAAGGCGAAACGCGGCTCCGGCCCGAACGTCGCCCACGCGGCAAAAGCGATAATCGCGACCGCGACCACCGTCGGTACAAACCAGCCCGCGACCTGGTCGGCGAGGCGCTGGATGGGTGCGCGGCTGCGCTGCGCGGCCGCGACCATCTGCACGATCTGCGACAGCAGGGTATCGCGGCCGACCTTATCGGCGCGCATGACGAACGAGCCGGACGTGTTGAGGGTGCCGCCGATGACACGGGCGTCCTTGTCCTTGCTGACCGGCATGGATTCGCCAGTGACCATGGATTCGTCGACCGCCGAATGGCCCTCGAGCACGACCCCGTCGAGCGGCACCTTGTCGCCAGGGCGCACGCGCAAGCGGTCGCCGACCGCGATGTCATCGAGGGCAACCTCCTCGTCGCTGCCGTCGTCCTTGACGCGGCGCGCGGTGGCAGGTGCGAGTTTGAGCAGCGCCTTGATGGCGCCCGAAGTGGCCTCGCGCGCGCGCAATTCCAGCACCTGGCCGATCGCCACCAGCACCGTGATCATGCTGGCGGCCTCGAAATAGACCGCGACGCTGCCGCTTGGGCCCCGGAAAGCCGGGGGGAAGATGCCGGGCGCGAAGGTGGCGACGAGGCTGTAGACGTAAGCCACGCCCGTGCCCATGGCGATGAGGGTGAACATGTTGAGGTTGCGGGTGACCAGCGATTGGTATCCGCGCACGAAGAACGGCCAGCCGGCCCATAAGACCACCGGCGTGGCGAAGGCGAACTGGATGTAATTGGCGTTTGCGTGCGTCACCCACAGGTCGGCGGCGACGAGATGGCCGCCCCATTCGATCGCCATCACGGGGATCGACAGCGCCAGGCCGATCCAGAATCGGCGCGTCATGTCGATCAGCTCGGGATTGGGGCCGGTGTCGGCGCTCGGCATCTCGGGCTCAAGCGCCATGCCGCAGATCGGGCAGGTGCCGGGGCCGATCTGGCGGATTTCGGGATCCATAGGGCAGGTGTAGATGGCGCCTTCGATCACCGGCTCTGGCTCGCGCGGCCCGAGATACTTCTCCGGGTTGCCGACGAATTTGGTGCGGCAGCCCGCGGCGCAGAAGTAGTAGGTCTGGCCCTTGTAGTCGGCCTTGTGCTCGGCGGTCGCCGGATCGACTTTCATGCCGCAGACAGGATCGACTTTGCCGGCCGCGGCCTGCTCGGCGCGCTGCTTGGCGAGGTACTTTTCAGGATCGGCGGAGAATTTAGTCTTGCAGCCGGCGGAGCAGAAATAATAGGTCTTGCCGGCGTGTTCGGCCGTGTGCTTGGCGGTGGCGGTGTCGACGCTCATGCCACACACCGGATCGGTGGCTAAATCAGTGGCTTTGCCGGCGTCGTGGTGATGGCCGTGATCGTGACCGCAACAGTGACTATGGCCCTGCTGCGCCTGCTGCTTGGCGAGATACTTTTCGGGGTCGGCGGTGAACTTGGTTTTGCAGCCGGCGGAGCAGAAGTAATAGGTCTCACCGTTGTGCTCGGCTGAGTGCTTGGCTGTCGCCGAATTGACTGTCATGCCGCAGACGAGATCGAGCGCTTTGGCGACATTGTGCGCATGATGGTCGTGATCGTGGTCGGCGGCGCTCATGATGGTCCCTGCAATGGCTTGTACTATATACCCGTAGGGGGTACATAACGGCCATGAAGCAGACCAGCAAGACCGCCACGTTGAAAAGGCTTGGGCGCATCGAAGGGCAAGTGCGCGGGCTCGCGCGCATGGTCGAGGGCGACCGCTACTGCATTGATATCGTGACGCAAATATCCGCGGTGCGGGCGGCGCTACGGCGCGTGGAGGAGGAGATCCTGCGCGAGCACGTGGCGCACTGCGTCGAGCACGCCATTGCCTCCGGCGACAAGGCCGACCAGCGCCAGAAGGTCGCCGAATTGATGGACGTCATGGGCCGCGCGGGGCGGTAACGGCCGCTCCCGCGAAGGCGGGGACGCACCTGCTGCAGCCTCTCGACGGACCGTAGCGTGCGGGTCCGGGCTTTCGCTTTGCTCGGTTGGGACGGCTACTTCACTTCGTCGACAGCCCCAGAACGCTGTAGAGCGGGCACATGCCGAAGATGGCGGTGAGGATCGGCACGACGCCGATCCAGCCGACCCAGGCCCAGCTCGTGCCTGGCGCGATGTAGCCGAGCGCGAAGGCGATGAGCGCGATGCCGACGATGATGCGCGCAATACGGTCGAAGAGTCCGACGTTGACAGCCATGGTCGTGCCCCTTGTGGCGACAAATCCGCCGGAAGCTTAGGCGGGTTCCATGGGGCCGCGTTGATCAGGATCAAGCGCGCAAGAGCTGTGGATTTTCCGCTAGGGGGCGGCGTCCTACCCGAACCGCTCCCGGGCCAGCGCCGCACCCTTGCCGAGGGCGACGAGCTTGGCCTCCGCCACAGAGCGCCGCATGGGCGCCATGCCGCAATTGGTGCAGGCGACGATGCGCTCCTTCGGCACGAACTTCATCACTTCGCTAATGACGCCGGCGATCTCCTCCGGCGTCTCCACCAGGTCGAGCGCGACGTCGATAACCCCGGCCAGCACGTCCTTGCCCTCGAGCAGCGACAGCAGTTGCAGCGGCACGCGGCTGTGTATGCATTCGATCGACACCTGATTGACGCGGCTCTTGGCGATCGCCGGAAATATCTTCTCGTATTGCCGCCATTCGGCGCCGAGCGAGTTCTTCCAATCGATGTTGGCCTTGATGCCGTAGCCGTAGCAGATGTGCACGGCGGTGGTGCATTTCAGTCCGTCGATCGCGCGATGCAACGCGTCGATGCCCCACTCCTGAACCTCGGTCATGAACACGTTGAAGGCCGGCTCGTCGAACTGGATGACGTCGACGCCGTCGCGCTCGAGCGCGCGCGCCTCCGCGTTGAGGAGATCGGCGAAGGCGAACGCCATCTCGGCGGTGTCGCTGTAGTGCCGGTTGGCGACGGTGTCGGCGATGGTCATCGGCCCCGGCATGGTGACCTTCAGCTTGCGCTTGGTGTGGGCGCGGGCGTGGCGCGCCTCCGCCGCGTGCACGCGGCCCTTGAGCTTCAAGGGGCCGTTCACCTGCGGCACCATCGCCTTGTAGCGGTCGGCGCGGATGCCCATCTCGACCTTGTGCTCGAAATCGATGCCGTCGACGAATTCGAGGAAGCCGTGCACGAAGTGCTGGCGCGACATCTCGCCGTCGCAGACGATGTCGAGGCCGGCGTCCTCCTGGGTCTTGATGGTGAGCAGCGTGGCGTCGAGCTTGGCCTGGGCGAGCTCGGGACCTGCGAGCTTCCACTGCGGCCACAGCTTGTCGGTCTCGGCGAGCCAGGACGGTTTCGGCAGACTGCCGGCGACGGTGGCGGGAAAAAGCATCAAGGCGCTCCCTCTGGAATCGTTATTATCGTTGTCGGTCGCATTGTCATCGTCGGTCGCCGGACGATACCGGCCGCACGGCACCCGTCAGGCGCCACGAAAGCGTTCCGGCGGCTTCCAACCATAAAGCCAATCCTGGCGCGCGAGGAGTCGTTCGCCGCCCAAAAGCCGCATACCCAGATTGCGCACCAGCGCTTCCGGACCGCTCATGCCGTAGACGCGGCCCTGCTTGCGCGAGGCGTCGCGCACGCGCTGGGTGCGGGGGGCGCGGGCGGCTTCGTAGTGGCGCAGCGCGTCGCTGGGGACGCGGTACTGCGCCAGGCAGTCGGCGATGACCGCGGCATCCTCAATCGCCATGCCGGCGCCTTGCGCGAGGAATGGTAGCATCGGGTGGGCGGCGTCGCCGATCAGCGTTGCCGGTCCGGCCCCGCCGCGAAAGGGGCTGCTGGCCTCGAACAGGGCCCATTTCAGCCAGCGCTCCGGCAGTGCCACCAATTCGCGCGCATTCTCGGACCAGGTATAGCGGGCGAAATGGCGCAGGATCTCATCGCGCTTGCCCGGCGCCGACCAGCCCGGCTTATTCCATTCGTCGGAGACGATGCCGACCATGTTGATCACCGCGCCGCCCTTGACCGGATAGTGCACGAGATGGGCATCGAGCCCGAGCCAGAGGTGCACGAACGGTTCGCGGAATTCCGGTTTGACGGCTCCGGCCGGGACGAGGGCCCGCCAGGCAGTGCGGTGGCTGAAGCGCGGCGGCTGCTGGCGTTGCAGGCAATCGCGCACCTGCGACCACAACCCGTCAGCGCCGATCAGTGCGATGCCGCGGTCGTCGATGATCTCCTGTCCGCGCCGCGCCAGCACGGTGACGCCGTTGATGTGCTGCGCGAAGTCCTCGACGCGGGTGCCGAGGGCGAGCTTGACGTCTTGCGCTTCGTTGGCGGCCGCGGCCAGCGCGGCCTGCAGGTCGCCGCGATGCAGTGCCCAGTACGGTGCCCCGTAGCGCGCTTTGATGCGGCGTCCGAGCGGAATGCGCGCGATCTCGCGGCCAGAGCCCGCGCTCATGACGCGGACGGCTTCGGGCACGGTCACCACCGGCGCAAGATGGGGGCCGAGCCCGAGTGCGAGCAGCACGCGCGTCGCGTTCGGTCCGAGTTGGAGCCCGGCACCGGTTTCCGCTAGTTGCGGCGCCTGCTCGTAAACGGTCGCGCGCAATCCCGCATGCGCCAACGCCAGCGCCGCGGTCAGGCCCGCCATCCCGGCGCCGGCGACGATGACGTGACGCTCGGACGCCAAAGCTCAATCTCCGGAGTATGGAAGGATCAGGCGGCTTCGACGGGATGCAGTTCGCACGCCGCCGGGCGGGCGGCGTGCGGATCGAGCTTGGGGTCGAACCGGTAGAGGGTGGAGCAATAAGGGCAGACCGCCTCGCTCTCGTCGCCCATGTCGATGAAGACGTGCGGGTGGTCAAACGGCGGGGTGGCGCCGACGCACATGAATTCCTTGGCGCCGACCTCGATGACGGCGACGCCGGGATCGTTGTGGAAATGGGGAATGACGTGCTCCGCCATCGAGGGAACCTTTCTTCTCGTCTTGCCGCTGGTGGGCCGCGCTTTGCGGCGGCACCATAGCGGGGCCGATGCCCGGTTGCTAGGTGCCCGGAACCCGCCGTCAACGGGCATTTCGGGCCGTTTTGAAGGCATTTGGCGCGGCATTTTGCGTTAATGCTGCCCACGCGCCACGGTAACGCCGCCTTAGCGGCATACCCATATATCGGCAATCATGGCGGACAAATTCGCACCCGAAACGCGGTCCACCGGGCCGGCGAATTTCACCAAGCGGTTGATGCCCGCGGTCGCGATCGCCGTTCTGTTCGCGGGGCTGGCCGCCTACATGCTGCCGCGCGGGATCGCCGCCCACCACGTCGTCACCATCGCCGGCGATCCGGTGCAGATTGCCGACCGCGGGCTCGATCACGTCTTCAACGCCGCAGTGGCCAAACGCGAGATCGAGGCGTCGCTTGCCAACAACGACGCCGATCTCGCCAACAGCTTCGTCGAACTCGCCGAGTTGCGTCATGTCCCCGTCGATCCGGCGCTCACAGCAAAAGTGAAGGCCGCGGTAGCCGAGGCGTCTTCCACCACACACACGGTCGCGAGCTTCGCGCGCGGTTTCGTCACCGGCGTCCCCGACAGCGGCGCGGCGCTTGCCGGCACCGCAGTCGGCGATCTGTTCGTCTTCGGCGATATCCGCGACGCGGTCCGCGAAGGCACCCATTGGGTGCTGGGCGAGCCGACCGACAAGATGATTCTGGGGCTTGCCTGCGTCGGTCTGGCGGTGACGGCCGGCACCTATGTGACGGTCGGGTTGGCGGAGCCGGCGCGGCTCGGGCTCACCATCGCCAAGGCGGCGCGCAAGACCGGCGCGCTCAGCGGGCGGCTGGCGCTCGCCGTGGGCCGCATGGTGCGCCAGGCGGTGGACTGGAGCCGTTTGCGCCGCGCGCTGCCGGGATTGTCAGTGCTGAAGCCCGAGGCCGCGGTGCGCGCAGCGCGTGAGGCGGTAAAGGTAGAGCATGCCGGCGGCCTGATGACGCTGGCCACAGATGTCGGCCGCATCGAGCGCAAGGCCGGCGCGCGCGCGGCAATGGAGAGCCTGAAGGTGGCGGAGACGCCGGCCGAGGTCTCGCGCGTCGCCAAGCTCGCCGCCAAGGAAGGCGGCAAGACACGCGCCATCATCAAGCTGCTCGGGCGCGGGGCCATCATGTTGAGCGTCGCCAGCTTCAACGTCGGCTTCTGGATCCTGGGCGCGCTGTTCACGCTGTTCGGCTTCGTCGCCTCGCTCAAGACCATGACCGAGCGCGTCACCTGGCGCGTCGTGCAAAAGCGCAAGATCCGTCGTCGCGAAAAGGAGCTGCGGATGGCGCAGGCGCTGAGCCCGGGGCGGGTGTGAGAGCGGCGGCTTGAGGACGAAGTTGCCATTCGGCGGCAATTGTTGCGTTAGGCGGGCGGTCGGATTATTTCAGCGTCATCGCCGGGCATAGCCGTTCGAAAAGCGGCGTTCTTCCAGAACGCCGATGTCCCGGCCATCCACGTCTTGGCTGATGGCGAGAAAGACTTAGTTGTCCGGCATAAGGCCGGGCAAGACGACGGAGAGTGTGTCAATGCCGAGTTTTAAGAACGGCGATGTCGAGATCGCCTATTTCGATCAGGGCGAGGGCGAGCCGGTCGTGCTGGTGCACGGCTTCGCCTCCAACAAAGAGGTCAACTGGGCCAATCCGAGTTGGGTCTCGACCCTGACGCGCGCGGGGCGGCGAGTGATCGCGCTCGACAACCGCGGCCACGGCCAGTCGAGCAAGCTTTACGATCCCAACGACTATGGCGCGCCCTTGATGGCCGAAGACGTGCGCGCGCTGCTCGATCATCTCGGCATCGAGCGCGCCGACGTCATGGGCTATTCCATGGGCGCGCGCATCACGTCCTTCCTCGCGGTCAATCACGCCGCGCGCGTGCGCTCCGCGATCATCGGCGGTCTCGGCATCAAGCTGATCGAGGGCCAGACCGGCCCCATGACCGAGGCGATCGTCGCGGCGCTGCAAGCGCCCTCGCTCGCCGACGTCACCGACCCCACGGGCCGCGCCTTCCGCTGCTTCGCCGAGCAGACCAAGTCCGATCTTAAGGCGCTCGCCGCCTGCATGGCCAGTCCGCGCGAGAAATTGAGCCGCGAGACGGTGGCCGGCATCTCGGCGCCGGTCCTCGTGGCGGTCGGAACCAAGGATGACGTGGCGGGTTCTGGAGAGGCGCTGGCGGCCATTATCCCGAGGGCGCATTACCTGGCGATCCCCGATCGCGACCACATGCTGGCGGTCGGCGACCGGGCCTACAAGGCCGGGGTGGTGGACTTTCTTAACCAGCGTCCCTAGCTCTTCCGGACCCATGCGGGGGCCCGACGGCGTCCCTCGTGGCATGGGGGGATTACATGCTATAAGCCCCGCCGAGGGGATTGGCGCTGAGAGGTATTGGGAGAGCGAGAATGCCCCACTATCAAGCACGGCCGGCGAGCGGCCTCGATAGGGTCGATCCGGTCTGGGCGCGTATCCGCCTCGAGGCGGAGGAGAGCGCGCGGCGCGAACCCGCGCTTGCCACCTTCATCTACGAGAACATCCTCCACCACGACACGCTGGAAGGCGCGGTGGTGCACCGGGTGAGCCAGCGGCTCGACCACGCCGATGTGTCCGCCGAGATGATCCGCCAAGCCTATGCCGACGCCCTCGAGGATGAGCCGGCGATCGGCGATGCTTTCCGCGCCGACATCGTGGCGACCGTCGACCGCGATCCGGCCTGCAACCGCTTCATCGAGCCGGTGCTCTACTTCAAGGGCTTCCACGCCATCCAGACGCACCGGCTGGCGCATTGGCTGAACCGGAACGCGCGGCGTGATTTCGCGCTCTATCTGCAGAGCCGATCGTCGGTGGTGTTCCAGTGCGACATCAATCCGGCGGCCAAGATCGGCCGCGGCATCTTCCTCGATCACGCCACCGGCCTGGTGGTGGGCGAGACCGCGGTGATCGACGACGACGTCTCCATCCTGCATGGCGTGACGCTCGGCGGCACCGGCAAGGAGCACGAGGACCGTCATCCCAAGATCCGCCACGGCGTCTTGATCGGCGCCGGCGCCAAGATTCTCGGCAACATCGAGGTCGGGCATTGCGCGCGCATCGCCGCCGGCTCGGTAGTGATCAAGCCGGTACCGCATAATACGACCGTCGCCGGCGTGCCGGCCAAGGTGGTGGGCGAGGCCGGCTGCCCCGAGCCTTCGCGCGCCATGGATCAGATGCTTTACGGCGTCAATCTCGACGGCTGAGAATGCGGGTCTTTCGGCGGGTTGCGCTCGGCGGCGCGATGAGGCAAGGAGGCGCCTGCTTGAGAGCGCGAGGAGTAAGCCGTTGAACGTTCAGGAAATCAGACAGCTCGACAATTACCTGAAGAAGCTGTTCGGCAATCAGCGCATCCGCGTGGTGCCGGAGAGCGGGGATTCCGCCAAGGTCTATGTCGGCGAGGATGAGATCGGCGAGATGACCGCCGAGGAGGACGAGGGCGAGCGCTCCTATAATTTCCGCATGGTGATCCAGCTCGGCAGCGATCCGAGCATCCAGCCGGTGCCGGTGCTGAACGCCTATCTGCGCGGCAAGTTCAACAACCAGGACATCCGCGTCGTCACGCGGCCGAAGAAGACGGATTTGCTCGAGGCCTATATCGGCGAGGAATTCCTCGGCGTGCTGTTCCTCGAGATGGAGAAGGGCCGGCGCACCTATATCTTCGAACTACCGATCCTCGACGTCGATCTGGTCGATTAAGATATTGCCTGTCAGTCCGGGTTCGCGGCTTAAAGACCGCGCCCCGGAATGACGGCTACTTGCCCTGCCACCGTGCCATCAGCGTATCGATGCCCTTGGCGACCCGCTGCCAGTCGGTGAGCCAGGCGCGCGGAAAGCGGAAGGTGACGTCGGCTTGGCCGATGCGCCGTTCCAGCAAACAGTTGCCGGAATTCATCACGCCGTGACGCGTGCAACGCGCCAGGAAATGCGTGGGCGCGGCCGACTCGAATACGAGTTCCTCGCCCTGGTAGGGCGTTCCGTCGCGAAAGCCCCGCAGCGTCAGGCCCGGCGGGCCGGCGGTCGGCTGCGCCACCAGATAGCGCGGATAGATGTTCTCGACGCGCTGCATCAGCGGCAGCGTATCGTCGCCGGATTCGATGGAGACGAACAGCCGGCGGTCCGGATTGACGCGCGTGTGCACCGTGGGCGTGGCCGAAGGGTCGGGGGGATTGAGCGACGGCCACAGATAGACAAGGTCGACGCGCGCCTGCTCGCCGGGGTGACGCTGCACGCCGCGCCGGATCGCCGCCGGCTGGATGTTGAAGGTGACGCCGGCGATGACGATCGGGATCGGCGGCGCATTGCGCGCGACCGGCGCTTCCGGCCAGCGCGGCCACAGCACGTAGCCGACGTAAGCCGCCGCGGCGAGCATCACGATCCCGAAAACCACCAGCGGTGCCAGCAGGGGATTGTGCCCGGCCGGGCGCGGGTGCCCGCGGCGGGTCCGTCGGGCGGGCTGCTGGGCAAAATCGGCCACGAAATCATCCTGTTTTCTGGGCGCATGGTCATTTCCGAAAGCCGGGTTCCACTTTTCGGGACCATGCGCGTTCGAATCGCCGCCGAGTATGCCACGCGCGAGCCGCGCGGTCGGCAGGCGGCAAGGTTGCCCGTTAACCTTTCATTAAGGTTCGGGTGGCGCGGCGGCTGCCGCTCGGGCACGTAGGTGCTCGTTCTTGTCGCGTTCGAGGCGTTTTCGATGTCCCCGCATTCCGCCTATCTGTTCCTGGTGCTGGCCCTCGGCTTCGCGGTCGCGGGCCTGAGCGCCTCGACCTACCGGCTGGCGACCAGCCGGCTGCCGGCCTTCGAAATGCTTTCGGGCGGCCCCAGCGCCGGCACCTTCGCGGTGGTGCCGCTCCTGATGGTGGCGGCGCCGTTCCTGATCATGCGCAACACGCTGCTCGGCCGCCGCCAGGAAGGCCGCCGCTTCGAGTTCGTGTTCATGGCGACCATGATCGCCGGCTTCTGGAGCCTGATGTCGGGCGTGGTGCTGGTGTCGGCGCTGCAGGCCTGCGGCCTCTTCCTCGCCTGATCGGCGCGTCTGCCCCCTTTTCCCGCCGCCGATCTTGGTGCAAACGTCCCGTCGCACAGGAGACGGGAATGGCCATTTACGAACTCGATGGACAGGCGCCGGAATTTCCCGGCGCGGGGCGCTACTACGTCGCCGACAGCGCGGTGCTGATCGGCCGGGTGCGGCTTCTTGACGAAGCCAGCATCTGGTTCGGCGCGGTGCTGCGCGGCGACAACGAATGGATCGAGATCGGCGTGCGCTCGCAGATCCAGGACAATTGCACGCTGCACACCGATCCCGGCCTGCCGCTGACCGTCGGCGACGGCTGCGTGATCGGCCACAACGTCATCCTGCATGGCTGCACGGTCGGCCGCCGCAGCCTGGTGGGCATGGGCGCGATCATGCTCAACGGCGCCAAGATCGGGGAGAACTGCATCGTCGGCGCCGGCAGCGTGGTCACCGAGGGCAAGAGCTTCCCCGACAATTCGCTGATCGTGGGCGCGCCCGCCCGCGTCATCCGCACGCTCGACGACAAGGCGGCGGCCGCGATCCGCGAGGGCGCGGACACCTATGTCGCGCGCTCGAAGGATTACATGAAGGGTCTGAAGCGGATCGGGTGAGGCGTCTTCACCGCGCCCGATAAAGATAATCCCGCGGCAGGCCTAACCGCCGGCAGGCCTGCACCGCGGGGCTGGCATCGATCAAGAGACGATCGCCGAGCCGGCCCGCAAGCGCGACCAGCGCACGTTCGCCGAACCGCAGCCCTGCGTTCTCCAGCCCGAGCCTGCGGCGGATGTCGGGCGGCGTCAGCTCGACGGCCGCGCGCACCAGCAGGCGTTGCGCGGGTCTTAGCGGGGCGGGGAACACCGGCGCCCGGCGCATGATGGCGAGAAATTCCAGGATCACCGGCGAGCGTTCGAGCTGCGGGCGCATGGCGTCGAACAGGACCTTGAGCGCGGCTTCGTTGCGCGGCGCGCTCGTTGCGCCATAGAGCGCGGCGGCCTCGGCGCCTTCGCCGTAGTAGCGGTCACGCTCCGCTGCGGAGAGCGGCTTCACGTAGTGGTCATAGGCCTGCAAGAAGCCAAAGGCGGCGGTCGCCTGCACCCAGTCGAGCAATTCCGGGTCGGTGGCGCGATATGCTTCGCCGGTGTCGGCAACGCCCGCGACTTTCTCATGCATGCGCGTGACACCGGCAATCATGGCCTCGGCCTCAGCGCGCGCACCATAGACCGTGACCATGGCGGCCAAGCCGGTGCGGCGCAGGCGTGTCACCGGGTCGGTGCGGAAGCCGGTGAACTCCCACACACCGGCGCGCACGCGCGGCTCCGCCAGTTCCAGGATTACAGCGGCGACACCGCCGACGAACAGCGCCACCGGGTTCTTGAACACGCGCCACGACACCGACTGCGGCGGCACCAGCGCCGGCGCCCCTTCGGGTTTGCTGAAATCGATCGCCGGCCGGCCCTCGACCGTCATCAGGTCGCTCACCAGCGTGCGGGCGAGCGATTGCATAGCGCTTGGCGGCAAGAGCGGAGCGGCGTTGGCGGCGCGCATGGGCGGCAGATAAGCGGTGAAAGGCAGCCAAAAAAGGGCTCCCGACACCGCTCCTGCTGCCCTTCACATGGTCCGTGCGCGACCGCCGCTAGGACGATTTCGCCGCGCCGTCGTACTCAAATTGCGACGGCAGCACCGGCACCCTCTCGCTTTCGGCGCAGTCCGAATAGGCCGAGCAGGCCGAGTCCGGTTCCGAAGAGCGGCAGCGTGGCGGGAAGAGGCGTCGACGAAACCGATGGCGCGAAAGCCACGCCTTTGAAGTTCGTGCCGGAGGGCGCGATGGCCAGGACTTTGAACGCTTCACCGGCGGCCTCGCTCGCGAGCGCATAGCTCAACATATCGTCGATGCCGTAGAGATATGTCTGGTCGGTATCGCCGATGGTGTAGTTGGTCGCGTACAGTTCGACCTGATCGCCGACCACGCGCCCGGTCAGTCCCAGCAGGCCGGTGGTGCCGGAGGCATCGCCATTTTGCACGAAGTCCAGCAGGCCGTCCGTCAACGTATAGGCCAAGTTCCACGTGCCGCTGCCGTCCGCTGCGGAGTTGATCCACTTCTGCAGGCCGCCGTCACCGATATTGGCTGTGCCTGTCGAATTCGTCGTGCCGTTCTTGTCGTTCTTGGGAAAGCCGGTATCGGCGACGTACAGCACGTTCGGCGAGGCAAAAAAGTAGTCCGCTGGGCTGAGGTTGATGGCGTTGGTGGCGGCGGTGTTGTTGAACTGATTGCCGTTCGAGTTTGTACCCGTCGTGACCGTCATCTTACCGGTGTTGCTGGTGCCGAAGCCGGTGAGCTGGGTCGGACCGCTTCCACTGTCATAGAGCGAGGTCGCCGGCGGCGAACCGAGCGTGCCGATAAAATCGCGCGCGCTGTTCTTGCCCTCTTTGGTGTCGGCCGAGACGTAGAGCGTGCCGTTGTATGCGGTCACGAACCGGGTGTCCTGGCCGACATCGAGTGGACTGCTCTTGCTCGAGGTGGCGTCGGCTCCGGTGATCGGAACGGCCGTTTGGTTCGGGCCCGTACCGGGCACGTAGAATACGCCGCCGGTCAGATCGTTGGCATTGCCGGTGCCTTGGCCGGAAATGTAGAAGGACTTACCGTCGGCCGAGTAGACGCTGCGGGGATTGTTTTCGTTGAACACGTTGTTCAGCACGGTCGTCGTATTGACCTGCCCATTGCCATTCACCGTGGCAATGACGCGGGCAACCTGTGGCGCAACACCGCAACCGGACGACAGGCTGCAGGACTGTGCCAGCGCGGTGCCGCCTCCGTTCTGATCGTAGTTGGCGTTGTACTGCTGCGCGTTCGTGGCATAGCCGGCGATGGTCAGATAGCGTCCGTCGCCCGACAATTGCAGCTGCGCTTCGGACGAAGAGCCGTACTCACCGGAGATCGCGCTGTTGCCGCCGGGGGTCGAATTTTGCGGCAGGACCACGGTGCCGACGGGGTTCGTCTGCCCGGTGGCGGTCGTGTACTCGTAGAGCGACAGGGGGGCGCCGGGTTATCGAGATAGGCATGGGCGTCAGCACCCGTGTTGCCCGTCGCCGCGGTGTCGGCGCTGGCGGAACCGTCGCCATTGCCTTCGACGCTGACGACGAGATCGCCCGGCGTGAAAGTCGCCGCATGCGTCGCCGTCGGCTGTCCGAGCCATAGCGCGAGCCCGCCGAAGGCAACGCCGCTCAAAAACAATGCGCGCATGAGGCGCGGCGAAATAATATTGGATGGCCGATTTAACATATTTGCTCCGTTTTTTAATACCGTTTTGAAAAAGCACTATCTAAGGGTGCGACGACAGTTTCGTGACAGTCGGGTGGCACCGCCCGACGCCGCTCACGCGCAACGGTGGCGGCCCGAGGCCCAAGGGCGTCTTCCGTTCGCGCGCGCAGCCGCAGCGCGCACGACACTCCGGTTGGCGCAAAAAGTTAGACCGCCTCGCGGCGGTCCTTCGGGTCTGTGCTGATCGTTCAGGCGGAAGATTTCGCCGGCGCTCTTTTCTTCCGGCTCCAGCCGAGCAGTCCCAGACCGGCAAGCCCACTGGCGAAGAGTGGCAGCGCGGCGGGCAGGGGCGTGGGAGCGACCAACGAATACGTCAGCGAGGTCGGCTTGAGAAGGAGCGATTTACCGCCGCGGCTGAAAATCCCAAAACTGATTTCGTTGGGTGAAACCGTGTAAGTGAATGCCGACGCAATGGTCGTCGGCAACTGGCTCGCCGCTCCACTATAGTTGATTATCTGATTAATCAGATAATCGTGTGAAGAGACGCCATCAAGCGCCTCGTGATATTGCTGATTGAGTCCGCTGTTCGATGAGGTTCCCGTGGCGGAAATCTGACCAAGATCGGCGCCGTCGAATAACACGGTCCGGCTTCCCATCGTAAGGATCGCCGAGAGGGGAACTCAATTCCGACGCTGCACCGATGCGACCTCTCGCCCGTGTCCGGAAGGTGCTTCAATACGTATCCTCTAGGCGAAATGGAACTTTTCGTTCCCCTTGAGGTTTGTCGGGGCGACGCATATTGCCTCGCTTGGCTATCATCCGCCATGAAATCATCCGCCATGAAATCGTCCGTCACAAAGCCATCCGCCATAAAGCCACCCGCGATAAAAGCATCCGCCATGCCGTCATCCTCAATGCAATCATCCTCCATCGAACGTTGCGCATGACGGCAGTGAGACCTCACTTCTTGGATGCGCCAGGCGAACTGTCCCGGCTGGTCGCGGAGCACGACTGGGCGTCCACCGCGCTCGGCCCCCAGGAGGCCTGGCCGGACGGCCTGAAGGCCGCGCTGCAGGTGATGCTCTCGTCGCGCTTCGAGATGTGGCTCGGCTGGGGCGCCGGCCTGTCCTTCTTCTATAACGACGCCTACGTTCCCACGCTCGGCATGAAGCACCCGGCCGCCCTCGGCAGGCCGATGAAAGAGGTCTGGAAAGAGGTTTTCGCCGACGTGGAGGACCGCATCGTCTCGGTGATGTGTGACGGCGTCGCCACCTGGGACAAGGCCCTCATGCTCCTGCTGGAGCGCAACGGCTATCCCGAAGAAACCTATCATACGTTTTCATACAGCCCGATACGCGGCGCTTCGGGAGCCGTCGAAGGGCTGATGTGCGTGGTCACCGAGGAAACCGAGCGCGTGATCAGCGAGCGACGGCTTGCAACGTCGCTCGAATTGTCGACGTCGCTGTTGTCCGCGCGGACTTATCGCGACGTCAAAGACGCCGTTGACCGGACATTGAAGAACAACAGGCGAGACTTCCCTTTCGGTTTTCTGCATCTCTTTGACGAGGCGCCGGGCGACGACCCTGTCGAACAGGCGCCTTGGCCCGCCGACAAGGCAGCGGAAAGCGCCGAAAGGATCCTGGTCTCGCTGGAGGACTTCCCGGTCGCCCTTCCCAAGGGCGCGTGGAGCATAGCGCCGCGCCATGCCGTGGTACTGCCCATCGCGCGCGCCAATGCGGGCAAGCCGGTCGCCGCTCTCGTGCTGGGCCTCAACCCATACCGGTCGCTTGTCAGCAAGGCGACCGACATCGAAGGCCTGCTGGTTGGGCAGATTTCCGGGGCGCTGGCCGGCGTCGAAACGACGCTCACGCGGCGCGCGGAGGCCGAACGGCTACGGCAGCTTTTTGAGCAGTCGCCGAGCTTCATCGCCGTCCTGCGCGGTCCGGACCATCGCTTCGAAATGGCCAATCCCGGCTACCTTCAGCTCATCGGCCATCGCAGTGTGGTGGGAATGACCGTGCGCGACGCCCTTCCGGAGCTCGAGGGACAGGGTTTCTACGAGCTCTTGGACCGCGTGTTTTCGACGGGTCAGCCCTATAGGGGATCGTCGGTGCCTGTCCTGCTGCAGCGATCGACCGATGGTGCGCCGGAAAACAGATATCTGGACTTCGTCTATCAGCCCATCATCGAAAGCGGCGCGGTGACCGGCATTTTCGTCGAAGGCATCGATGTCACGAGCTCGCACGACGTCGCGGCCGCCTTGGCGAACCTGAACGCGAATCTGGAAGAGAAGGTCACCGAGCGGACAAAAGCGCTGATCGAAGCCGAAGAGGCGTTGCGGCAAAGTCAGAAGATGGAGGCCGTCGGCCAGTTGACCGGCGGCATCGCCCACGACTTCAATAATCTGCTGGCCGGCATCAGCGGCAGCTTGGAGCTGCTCGAACGGCGTTTGACCGAAGGGCGTTATACGGGGCTCGACCGCTACATCACCGGCGCGCAAGGATCCACCCGGCGCGCCGCCGCCCTCACGCAACGTTTGCTGGCGTTCTCGCGGCGGCAAACGCTCGACCCCAAGCCGATCGACGTCAACCGGCTGATCGGCGGCTTGGAGGAGTTGATACGCCGGACGATCGGCCCCAGCAACGAGCTCGAGGTCATCGGCGCCGGCGGGCTCTGGCTGACGAAGGTCGATCACTCTCAGCTCGAGAGCGCGTTGCTCAATCTCTGCATCAACGCGCGCGACGCCATGCCGAATGGCGGCCGGATGACGATCGAGACCGCCAACAAGTGGCTTGACGAAAGGGCGGCACGGGAGCGCGACCTCAAGGCCGGCCAATACGTGTCGCTGTGCGTCACGGACACCGGCACGGGCATGAGTCCGGACATCGTGGATCACATATTCGAGCCGTTTTTCACGACTAAGCCGATCGGGGAAGGCACGGGTCTCGGCCTGTCGATGATCCACGGGTTCGTGAGGCAATCCGGCGGCCAGGTTCGCGTCTACTCGGAGGTCGGGAAGGGCACGACGATGTGTCTTTATCTGCCCCGGTTTATCGGCACCCTCGACGAAGCCGCCGAGAGCGAGTTCGCCGATGCCCTCGATCAGGGGCACGGGGAGACCGTGCTCGTCATCGACGACGAGGCCACGATCCGCATGCTGATGACCGAGGTGCTGGAAGAGGCCGGGTACCGTGTACTGCAGTGCAGTGACGGGCCGTCCGGTCTCAAGTTGCTGCAGTCGAATACGCGGGTCGATCTCTTGGTGACGGACGTCGGTCTGCCCGGCGGGATGAACGGCCGCCAGATTGCGGACGCCGCAAGGATCTCGCGGCGCGATTTGAAGGTCCTTTTTATCACCGGCTATGCCGAAAACGCCGCGGTCGGCAACGGCCTGCTGGATCCGGGCATGGAAGTCCTCGCGAAGCCGTTCACGATGGTGGCTTTCGGCAACAAGGTCCGGGACATGATCGAGCGTTGATCGCTGTCGAGGCGGACAGCGGCCCGAGGGTGAGCCGCGGGTCCGGCTCAAATCCGCGACAGAGCTTCGCGCTTCAACGCCCCCTCAAAAAAGGCTGCGGCCGGCCTCTGGGGGGAGGCCGGCCGCTCGCGAACCCGGTCTGGGGACGGGGAGGGGTGGGGACGTGACCGGGAGCGCGAATTCCTTGTTGCTCGGATCGGGGTGTCTTTCGCCTGAAACCCCTTCCTCGAATGGTTGCGGCTACTGCGCGGCCACCGCCGGCGGCGCCAGCCGGTCGTTGGTGAGCGCGACCCACTGATTGGGATCGGACTGCGACTGCCGCTTGACGAACTTGTAGCCGGTCTCGTTCCACGGCAGGACGCGGTCGGTCTGGTTGTCGAGAATGAACTCGCCGCGGTTGGTCTTCACCGTGAGCACGGCGTGGCCTTCGTCGTGGCGGTCGCGCACCACGGTGATGAGCAGGGCCTCGCGCGGCCAGCCGGCGCGCATCAGCATGCGCCGCTTGAGCAGCACGTAGTCCTCGCAGTCACCGTAACCGTCGCTCGGATAATTCCAGCGCTCGACGACGCCCCAATGCTCCATGTCGGTCATCGGCTCGACGGTCTGGTTGACCCACAGGTCGACCTTGACCATGTCGCTCCACGCCTTCTGCGTCAGCACCACGTCACGCGCCGCCGCCGGCCGCGTGTTGCACTCGGGCTTGTATTCGATGCAGAAGTCGACCCAGCCGATCGGCGCGTTGGTGTCGCGCCCGACCGAGATGTAGATCGGATGCGTGCCCGCCGGCATCGCCTGCAGGGGCGCGCGCGGCATGGCGCGCGCGCCGGTCGGCATGGCGGCCAGCACCGCCGCCATCGCAATGCCCAGGGCGAGCCCCGGGCCCCGAAGATGTTTGAAACGCCTGGCCATGTTGTTGGTCCCTTCCCGTCTTGCCGGGACCACAATTGCCATAGACGTTTTGCATGGCCGCTAAGTAGAAACAGCCAGTTTTAGAATAACAAAGGTAAATATCGCGGCGAATACTTGTAAAAATCAAATCTAATTCGTCTAAAATTCGAATGAATACATATTATCTAAAATTGTCAGCATCTCGCGCGCAAGGCCCGTCAATACGGAACTTTTCGCATGTTGCAGGCGGCAATTGATGACGCGCGATCGGCCGCCCAGGGCCTGTTGAGGCCGGTTTTCGGGGGCAAAATGGGCCTCGTGAGCCGTCGCCGCGGCCGACAATTCGAGGCGTTTCGTTTACCGGTTGCTGAGGCTAGCGCGGAAAGACCAAAAGCCGGCGGCCGGCGCGCGCGCCGACGGGCACGACAAGGGCGCCGGTTTCCGGTGCGCTCGGTGGCTAATGAAGCGGGTGAGAGGCTGGGGGGCTGTCGAACCGAACGGCCGCGGGGCGGCGTTACTCGCCGGCGACGCTGTCTTCGACGAAGTCGGGGTGCTGCAGCCGCGTGAACTCGATGGCGAAGCCATCCTCGATATGGCGCACGACGCGGCCCTGCACCTTGCCGAGGCTGACCATGCCGCCGACCGCCGGCCTCAAGTCGGGCGCGATCGCAACCGCGGCGCCCGACTGCGACAGGTCGATCACACGGCAGCCGACGTTGCGGCCGTCCGGCAGAATAAGGCGCGCCAGCGCGCGGCGCGGCGTGAAGCGGCCGTGGCGGCGGTCTTCCGGCAGGTTGAGGATGTTCCGGTTGGCAAGCCAGGTGAGCTGGGCGGCGAGCTTGTCGCGCTTGCGCGCGGTCGCCGAAATGGTCATGGCGAAGCCATTCTCGATCATCCGCGCGATGGTGCCTTCAAGCCGGCCGAGATGGTCGACATAGGCGATGACGCGCTCGCCCGGCTTGCCGGCCACCGGCGCGATCAGCGCCATGCCGCCCGGCGACATATTGATGACCTGGCAGGGGAATTCCCGCCGATCCGCCAGCATATAACGGCCGAGCAGGTTGACCTTGACACGCTGATGGCGCCGCCGTTCGTCGGCAAGCGGCCGATATTTCGTCTGGGTCAGTGGCAAAGCCATGGCGGAACTGTAATTAGGGGCCGTCGGCCCGGCAGCTACGAACCTAGGCGTGCAACATTAACGATGCGTTAGCCGGTGCGTTCGCCCGCTTCGTCACGCCCGCCGTTGTAGACCAAGAAGCCATGGCGCAGCCGGCCCACCTGCGGCGTGCGCCGGCCAAATTCGGGCACGTCTTCGTTCGCCCCGGACTGGCCGATGTGGCGCAGTGTCGTGAGCTCGAGCTCGGCCACCGGCTTCTCACCCAGCCAGTAGGGCGGCCGCGCCGGGGCCAACACGCCGAGGGCGCGTATGCGGGCGTGGCCGGCATGCGCCAGCGGCAGCAGCAGCAATTCCAACTCGACGGTATCGCCGTCGGCGGCGCGCCCGCGCACGCCGGCGATCGCGCCCACCTGCTCGCTGGTCACGATGCCGAGCAGCTCCTGCACGAGGTCGCGGCTGGTCTCGTTCCAGAGCCCGGTGAAGGTCTCGCCCTTGAGCTCGCGGCAGAACAACGCACAAACGCGTGTACCCGCGAGTCGAAAGCGGATCTGATCGACGAAGTCCGCCGCCAGCATGATGGTGTCGCCGAGCGCGTGGCGAATCGCGATCGGGTCGATGTCGGCACGCTCGGGCGCCAGGCGCAGGCCGCGTTGCGCGTTCCAATAGTCGAACACGGCTTTGGTCGACGGGTGTCTCATAACGCCCCCTTGTTCCATCGCGATACGGGCCGGCGTTTCTGCTGTGTCGGTTCGGGACACGTGAGCCGGCTTCTGATCGTCTTGAGAGGACAGGAGCAGGGGCTGTGCCGTGGGCGTGCCGGCGGCCGAACGCGCGCGAATTAGCGTTAAAAGCGCAATCGCGTTGCGGTGTGCGGAGCGCCTCCGTAGCGTCGGCGACGATCCACATGAGCGGCATCAAGGGCGAGATACTTAACTCGCGGGCGACGCCGCAAACTGTTGAGAGCCGCGGGATCGCGAAGTCAGGCGACAGGCGCCCGTTAGGGGGCTTCGTCCGAAAGGCCTTGTGAAAGCGTGGTTCAGGGAGGGCGAGAGCCCTCCCGTTTTTTTTGTGCACCGTTGCCGCGGTTCGCGGGCAAGGCTTCAGGCCACTACCGCGCCGCGCGGCCTTGCGGTAGGGTGGTGAACGGGGTTAACAGGGGCGCCTCCTTATCGGATTTGAAGCCTCTTGCAACGCGAACCCGCCTTCAACGTCCCCGCCATCATCGTAGGTCTCATCGCGATCCTGGG
This sequence comes from uncultured Pseudomonadota bacterium, assembly GCA_963773225.1. Lineage (GTDB taxonomy): Bacteria > Pseudomonadota > Alphaproteobacteria > Rhizobiales > Xanthobacteraceae > Pseudolabrys. The sequence goes on along the minus strand of CAVZAO010000007.1, from coordinate 232,168 downwards.
CGCGATTCATCTCGTGCGCGTCTATCTGCTGACGCCGAGCCAGGACGAGCTCTTCGTCGCTTTGATGATGTTCGATCCGATTCGCTACGAGCCGAGCATCCTGCCCGGCTACGTGCTGCCGGGCGGCTTCGGCGCCGAGGTGTGGACCTTCTTCACCTATTCACTGATCCACGCGAGCTGGTTTCATTACGGCGTCAACATGATCTGGTTTCTGCCGTTCGGCAGCGCGGTGGCGCGCCGCTTCGGGCCCTGGCGCTTCATGGGCTTCTTTGCGGTGACGGCGGTGGCCGGCGCGTTTGCCCATCTCGCCGCCTATGCCGGTCAAAACGCGCCGGTGGTTGGTGCTTCGGCCGCGATCTCCGGTACCATGGCGGGCGCCATGCGCTTTGCGTTTCAGCCGGGCGGGCCGCTGCATTTCGGGCGCAGCGGCGGCGACGCCGATTTCCGCGTGCCGGCGCTTTCGCTCGGCGGCGTGCTGCGCGACCCGCGCGTGCTGATCTTTCTCGGCGTCTGGTTCGGCATCAACTTTCTTTTCGGCGTGACGTCGTTGCCGGCCGGTACCGGGCTGGGGGCAGGCGAGGTGGTGGCCTGGCAGGCGCATATCGGCGGCTTCGTGGCGGGCCTCATTCTCTTCTCCTGGTTCGATCCGGCGCCTGAAGTGCCGCAATTCGACGACTTTGATGCAATGCGGCATTAGCTTCCGCAGTGCGAGCGCCTGGCCGTCGAAAATCGTGACTTGACGAAACCGCAGTGCCGGCAGGATCGTTCGCAGGACGGTCCGGTGGCGGCAAGCGGACGTCGTTTGAGCGCCGGGCTCGAACGGACAGAGCGCGAAACGTTTGCGATGGCGCGTGCGCGATCGCAACGGGCGCTCTTCAAGGAGGCTGCCATGAATGTGAAAGCAATTCTGGCCGCCAAGTCTCGCAACTTGGGCGGCGACAGCGTCACCATCGAACCCACGGCGGATCTCGCGGCGGCAGCGAAGCTGCTGGCGGCGCGCAAGATCGGCGCGGTGGTCATTCTCGGCGCAGGCGGACGTCTCGCCGGCATCCTGTCGGAGCGCGACATCGTGCGCGCGCTCGCCGAGCAGGGCGCCGACGCGCTCGCCTTGCCGGTCGGGCAGGTCATGACGCGCAACGTGATGACCTGTAGCGAGGACGAGGACGTCGCGGCGCTGATGGAGCGCATGACCAGCGGCAAATTCCGCCATCTGCCGGTGCTGCGTGACGGCAAGCTCGTCGGCGTGGTGTCGATCGGCGACGTGGTGAAGGTGCGGGTGGACGCGGCCGAACGCGAGTCGGAAGCGCTGCGCGACTACATTCAGACGGCCTGACGTCGTGCGAGGTGCGGCAGCGGCTTGCGCCTATTTGGCGGCGCCGTTGCCGTTGCCGTTATAGCCGTCCGAGAGCGCGGCGATCGCTTCGCTCACGCCGTCGATCGCCTTCTCCGCCGCCTCGGCGCCGACCGCAATGGCGTCGGCGGCGCGATGGAAGTCGAACCAGCCCACCGAACCGAGCCGCGGGCTGATCAGCACGTCGGGCGGATCGCCGGCAAGGCGCGCGCGCGTGATGCGGTCCTGCATGACGTTGAAGGCTTCGATCATCACGGTCGGGATGCCGGGACGGCCGCGCCGCCCCAGGATCTGCCGGCGCAAGGCGCGCTCGCGGCTGAAGAAATTGCGGATGCCGTTGGTCTTGTGCGCGAGGTCGTGCACCGCGTCGTCCTCGTCGTCGGAGCCGTGGCTGGCGATGATGGTGCCGCGGCCGAACAAGTCGGCGTTGAGATTGACCGCGATCACCAGCCGCGCGCCGAGCGCGCGCGCCGCCGAGACCGGCACCGGATTGACCAGCGCGCCGTCGACCAGCCAGCGCCCGCCGATCAGCACCGGCGGGAAGATGCCCGGCAGCGCATAGGAGGCGCGCAGCGCGTCGGTGAGGCGCCCGCGCGTGAGCCAGATTTCGTGGCCGGTGTTGAATTCCGTGGCGATGGCCGCAAACGAGATCGGCAGATCGTCGATGCGGGTGTCGGTGAGGGCCTCTTCCAGGTTGCGCGCCAGATGGTTGCCGCGGATGAGCCCGGAGCCCGACAGGCTGACGTCGAGATGGCCGAGCACGTTGCGCACGGTGAGGCTTCGGGCCCAGGCTTCGAGACCGTCGAGGCGTTCGGCGGCGTAACACCCGCCGACCACGGCGCCGATTGAGGTGCCGACGATGACGTCCGGGACAATGCCGTGCGCGGCCAGCGCGTGCAGAACGCCGATGTGGGCGAAGCCGCGGGCGGCGCCGCCGCCCAGCGCGAGCCCGATTGAGGGCCGCGTCGGCTCCGGCTGCACGCCGGGCTTTGCTTCCGTCGTCGAGTCGGACGTGCGTCCGCGCGCGAAAAATCCCTCGAAAACCAACGCTTTTATCTCCCCTGGCCCGATGATCGGACCAGGACTGGCGCTCCACAAGCCCTTCACGTCATCATGGTGAAAATTGCTGGCGGACTCTTATGTCTTAAACGTGGCAGGGGGCGGTTTGGTTCGCCCCGCCAGGCGGCTAACCGCTATGCGTGGCGCAACTGCCCAGTCCGTCCTGCGTCATGGGCTACTCGGACGCGTCATGGCGAACAGGCTCGTCACCACGGCGTACTGGTCGTAGCCGCAGCGGGCGATGGGCTTGAGCGCGGCGGTGTCGAGGCGTCCGTCGACGATGAAGCGGTCGTCGACATGCACGCCGACGACGTGGCCGATGACCACCTGGCAGTCGGCGGGGACGCCGTGGGCGTCGTCGATGTTGACGATATGGATGAGCTTGCACTCGAGCGCGCAGGGGGCCGCCTTCACGCGCGGCGGCTTCACCAGTCTCGATGGCGCCGGCTCGAGCCCCGCCCGCGCCATCTCATCGACGCCGTGCGCGAACGGTGCCGAAGTCGCGTTCATCTGTTCGCGCAGGTCCCAGGTGGCGAGGTTGCAGACGAACTCGCCGGTCTCGGCGATGTTGTTGACCGAGTCCTTGGGGCCTTCGGATGCGAACATCACCAGCGCCGGGCGGCTGTTGATGCCATTGAAGAACGAGTAGGGCGCGAGGTTGACGTTGCCTTGCGCGTCCAGACTGGAGATCCAGCCGATCGGGCGCGGTGCGACGATCGCCTTGAACGGATCGCCGCCGAGACCGTGGTCGCGCTTATCGGGTTGATAGAACATTGTAAGGCCTCGCCAGATCCTTGAACGGTCGGTCGCTCACATCATGCGCCGAAACGCGTGACGATCTCGGCGAGGGCGGGACGATCGCGATCTTCCGGCGGTTTCGCCGGATGGCCGATATGCACGAAGCCGGCGATGCGCTCGTTTGCCGCGAGCCCGAGGCGGTCGAGCACCGCGCGGTCATAGGCGTACCATTCGGTGATCCAGCTCGCCGCGAAGCCCATGGCGTGCGCCGCGGTCAGCATGTTCATGGCAGCAGCGCCGGCCGACAGCTCCTGTTCCCATTGCGGAATCTTCGCGTGCGGCGCGGCGCGGCTGACGATGGCGATCACCAGCGGCGCGCGCGACAGCCGCTTGCGCTCGAAGTCGATCTGGTCCGCGGTCGCCTCCGGATGCCCGGCGCGGAAGACGTCGGCGATGATGGCGCCAGCGGCATCGCGCGCCGCGCCCTCGAACACGATGAAGCGCCAGGGCTTGAGCTTGCCGTGGTCGGGCACGCGCGCGGCGACGGTGAGGAGCGTGTCGATCTCGGCCGCGCTCGGCGCCGGTCCGCTTAATTCCATCGGCTTGACCGAGCGGCGAGTTTTCAGGAGCGCCAGGGCGTCGGGCATGCGTGTAATGTCCTCGTTTCGTCACGTCATCGGCCGGCTGCGGGTAGCACAGCGCTGCGGGCCTGACAAAGGGCGGCCGCAGGCCGCGTGATCGGGTCTGCCATGCGAAAGCTGCCGATTTGCGCTCTGATCGCGTGTGTGGAACCATGGAGCTGGGCGGCGGTTATTGGCTCCGTGCGAATCGGCGCCGAGCCGTGACGGCTCGCATCACTGACAGGCTCGCATCATCGATAGGGAGGAACGCGCGATGACGAGATCCAAGGGGCTTCTGCTTTGCAGTACCGCGGCGCTGATGATTTTCGGCGCCGTCAGCCAGGCGGCAACGCCGGCGCCCAGTGAGACCGCGCCCGTCATGGCTGCCGGTTCTTACGCCGATCTGCTGATGCCGATCCCCAACGCGACGGCACTGCTCGAGGCTGACAATCAGGCGCGGTCGCAGCAGACCCGGCAAATGCCGCAGGCGACCATCGAGCTCGCGCAATATCACCATCACCATCACCATCATTATCGCCGCTATCATCATCACCATCACGCGTATTTCCCGTGGGGCGTCGTCGTGCCGCCGCCGGCCTATTACGGCCGGCACTGCTACTGGACCTGGGGCGAGCGCTACTGGAACGGCTATCGGTGGGTGCGCCGGCATATTCGCGTCTGCGATTGATCGCCAGCCGCTAAAGCTAGCGGATGTGAGCAGGGACGGGGCGGTTTCGGCTTGAAATCGCCGCGATTTGCCCCGAAAACACGTATGATGCGTTGTGCACCTGCCCACACCAGGCCGTTTCTCTCACTGTTCGCGGGGGTCTTGATCGCGCTTGCGGCGTTCGCCTCGGTTTTGGCGCCCGCGGCGCATGCGCAGTCGGCCTCGAAAGATTCGCTGTTCTCCACCGCGCCCAGCGGCGACTTCGCGCCCAATGCCGGACTGCGCGGCAATATGTTTTCGCCCGGCGACGTGCTGGCGCCGCCGCAGACGCCGCTGATGATGCCGCCATCCAGCGAGGCCATGCCCATGGTGCCGGCCGGCAAAGTGGCGCTCTCGCTAAGCGCGCGCTTCGGCAAGCAGGCGCCCGTGATCAAGGGCGGGTTGGATTGGCGCGTCTTCGCCGCCAAGCCGGACGCCGACGGCAAGTTCCGGCTGGTGGATGAAAAGAAGTCGTCGGCGCCGGTGATGGTGCTGCCGCCGGGCGCGTATATCGTGCATGTCGATTTCGGGCTCGCGACCGCTGTGCGGCCGGTGACGCTGCGTTCGCAAACCGTGCACGAGGTGTTCGATTTGCCGGCGGGTGCGTTGCGGATGCAGGGGCAGGTCGGCGACGTGAAGATTCCCAGCAGCCAGATTTCGTTCGACGTCTTCCAGGGTAGCCAATTCGAGACCGGCGGCGGCGACAAGCGGCCGATCGCCCAGCACGTTCTGACCAGCCAACTCGTCGTGGTGCCCGAAGGCGTCTATCACATCGTCTCGCACTACGGCGACGCCAACGCGGTAGTGCGCTCCGACATCCGCGTACAGGCGGGCAAGCTGACCGACATCACCATCAATCATCGCGCCGCCGCCATCACGCTCAAGCTGGTGACGCAGAAGGGCGGCGAAGCGCTCGCCAACACCGCCTGGTCGGTGCTGACGCCGGGCGGCGACGTCATCAAGGAATCGATCGGCGCATTCCCGCGCGTGATCCTGGCCGCCGGCGACTATCGCGCCATCGCCCGCAACGAGGGCAAGATCTATCAGCGCGATTTCAAGGTGACTGCCGGCGTCGACGGCGACGTCGAAGTGCTGGCGCGGTGAGCCGCCTGGTGCCGTCGGACGCGCCCACGAACCACGCCGCGCTGGCGGCTTTCCTCGCGCTCGACGTGAACCAAATCGCGCTGTTGCTCGACTTCGACGGCACGCTCGTCGACATCGCCCCGACTCCGGACGCTGTCGAGGTGCCCGACGACTTGCGCCGCTCGCTGGCGCGGCTGCTCTACCTGACTGGCGGCGCGCTGGCGATCGTGAGCGGACGGCCGATCCGGGACATCGATCGTCATTTCGCGCCGCTCAAACTGCCGGTGGTGGGTGGCCACGGCGCCGAGATGCGAATCCGGGACGACGAGATTATCAGCGCGGTCGCGGCGCTGCCGGACGCTCTGCGGCATCGGCTGAAAGCGGCACAAGCGTTCGATCCCGGCATCGTCATCGAGGACAAGGGCTACTCGGTCGCGCTGCATTACCGCGGCGCGCCGGCGATGGAGGGGCGGCTGCGCGCGCATGTCGAAGCGGTGTGCGCCGACTATCCCGCCGAGCCCATGGAGATGCTGCCGGGCAAGGCGCTGTTCGAGGTCAAGCGCCCGGGCGTCAGCAAGGGAGAGGGCGTGCGGGCGTTGTTGCAGCACACCCCCTATGCCGGCCGCACGCCGGTGTTCATCGGCGATGACGAGACCGACAAGACGCTGTTCGCGCTGCTGCCGGCGTTCGGTGGCATCGGCTTTTCGGTCGATCTCGCCTACGAAGGGCTTGCGGGCATATTTGCGTCGCCGGCGGCGGTGCGCGATGCGCTCAAGCGGCTGGCATCGGGCACTTGAGCGATGTCATGCCTCGCGCGAACCGGATTGCGCAAGATTTGGTTGAGACAGATCAAAGCCGCCCGAATTGCCTACTTTAGCGTGCAAAGGGCGGAACTCGACGGCGGTTTGCGCGTTATCCCTTTTGCGCTGCTGGGTTTTAGGCTTTTTAATTTGCCGAGAGCGTGTGTCGGATGGTGTAATGCGCGGCAGGGCGTGCATGCGGCCTGCATCGCAATTGAGCTTTTAGGGCCTTAAAGTTTTAAGCGGAATGGATGTAGCAGACCGTTGGTCTGGCGGGGTGTCGCGTACGATCGAATGTCTTGTGAGCGCGTTGCGTCGGCCCTCGCGTGGTGAAAATTGATTTGGCTGCGGCCGGTCCGTCGCGGCAATGGCGAGGTTGAGGAGAGAGATATTGTCGCGGCTGGTTGTCGTATCCAATCGCGTTGGGGTGCCCGACGGCAAGGCCCGCGCGGGCGGCCTGGAAGTGGCAATCCGCGCAGCGCTGAAGAAACGCGAGGGGCTCTGGTTCGGCTGGAGCGGCCGTGTCAGCGAGAACACCCACGAAGCCAAGACCGCGGTCCACGACGACATCTCCTACATCACCGTCGATCTGCGCCGCGACGATTACAACGAATTCTACAACGGCTTCGCAAACCGCGTGCTGTGGCCGATCCTGCACTACCGCATGGATCTCGCCGAATTCAGCCGGCGCGACCTCGGCGGCTACTTCCGCGTCAACGAGCACTTCGCGCGTCATCTGGAAAGGTATCTGCGGCCCGACGACACGATCTGGGTGCACGACTATCACCTGATCCCGTTCGCCAAGTTCCTGCGCGAGCGCGGGCACAAGAACCGCATCGGCTTCTTCATCCACATCCCGTGCCCGCCGCCTGAAGTGCTGACCGCGCTGCCCAACCACGAGCAGCTCATCCCCGCGCTCGACTATTACGACCTGGTCGGCTTCCAGACCGAGACCGACGCCAGCAACTGCGCGCGCTACCTGACGCGCGAATGCGGGCTCAAGCGGCTCGGCAGCGAGCGCCGCTTCAAGGTCGGCGAACGGGTTCTGGAGATCGGCGTGTTTCCGGTCGGCGTCGAAACCGACGCGTTCCAGAAGCTTTCGCGCCGCGCCGCCGTCTCGCCGTTCGTGCGCGAGGTGCTCAACAGCCTTTCCGGCCGCGCCATGATCATCGGCGTCGACCGCCTCGATTATTCCAAGGGCATTCCCGAACGCATGCAGGCGTTCGAGCGCTTCCTTACGAACTATCCAGACTGGCGCAACCACGTCACTTATCTGCAGATCACGCCGCGCAGCCGCAGCGACATCGAGGAATACGCCGAGATCGCGCGCGAAGTGGGCGAGGCAGTCGGCCGCATCAACGGCAACTTCGGCGAGGCGTCGTGGACGCCGCTGCGCTACATCAACAAGGCGCATACGCGCTCGGCGCTCGCAGGGCTCTATCGCGGCGCGCGCGCGGCGCTGGTGACGCCCCTGCGCGACGGCATGAACCTGGTGGCGAAGGAATACGTGGCGGCGCAGAACGGCGAAGACCCCGGCGTCTTGATCCTGTCGCGTTTCGCCGGCGCCGCGCACGAACTGGGGGCGGCGCTTCTGGTCAACCCTTACGACCCGGAAGGCGTCGCCATGGCCATCAACAAGGCGCTGTCGATGCCGCTGGAGGAGCGGCGCCAGCGCCAGGAGCAGAACTTCCGCGTGCTCATGCAAAACGACATCACGCACTGGGCCGAGCGCTTCCTCACCATGCTGGACGGGAACGCGGACGTGGCCGAACCGCCGCCGGCCCGTGTCGCCGGCGGGCGCGGGTAAGTTTGCGCCGCACGAACGCCGCCGCCGGACCCCTTTGCGGCGTATTGATTTGCCGCAAAGGGGTCCGGCGGATCGCCGGTATGGTGGGCCGAAACACCGCGGTCCGAGGTCCCCATGAAACGAACGATCTTCGCCCTGGCTTCCCTCATTCTCTTTGCCGCTGCGGCGGGGCAATCCGCGCGCGCAGCCGACCCTTATGAAGGCGGCGTGCTCGCCAAGCAGTGGTGCGCGAGTTGCCACGTCGTGTCCGCGGACCAGGCGCGCGGCAGCACGCAGGCGCCGCCGTTTTCCGAGATCGCCCGGAAGAAGGGCATGACCGCAGCCGTGATCGCGCTGTTCCTGCTGCGGCCGCACCCGCCGATGCCGGACATGAATCTGAGCCGCGTCGAAGCGGGCGATCTGGCGGCCTATATCAAGCAGCAGAAGTAGGGCAGCCTCAGCTGCCCCGCTTCACGTCCGGCGGCGTCGCTTCGGCGGCGAGCGCCTTCAGGGCCTCGTCGAGCGGCATCACCTGCTGGCCTTCCTTGCCGAGGCGGCGGATCGAGACCGTGCGCTCGGCGGCCTCCTTCTTGCCGACGACGAGCAGCACCGGCACCTTGGCGAGCGAATGCTCGCGCACCTTGTAATTGATCTTCTCGTTGCGCAGGTCGGCGTCGACGCGCAGGTTGAGCTTGCGCGCGGCAGCCTTGACCTCGTCGGCATAGTCGTCGCCATCGGAAGTGATGGTGCAGACGATCGCCTGCTTGGGCGCGAGCCACAGCGGCAGATGACCGGCGTAATGCTCGAGCACGACGCCGAGGAAACGCTCCATCGAACCGCAGATGGCGCGGTGGATCATCACAGGCGGCGTCTTGGAGCCGTCGGGCGCGATGTAGAAGGCGTCGAAGCGTTCCGGCAGGTTGAAATCGACCTGCGTGGTGCCGCACTGCCAGTCGCGGCCGATGGCGTCGCGCAGCACGTATTCGAACTTCGGCCCGTAGAAAGCGCCTTCGCCCGGATTGATCGCGGTCTTGATGCGGTTGCCGCCGCGCGCTTTGATCTGCTCGAGCACGTCCATCATGATCGCCTCGGCGTGATCCCAGGCCGCGTCGGAGCCGACGCGCTTTTCGGGCCGGGTCGAGAGCTTGACGGTAAGATCGCCGGTGAAACCGAAGTCGTCGTAGGTCGTGAGGATCAGATCGTTGATCTTCAGGCACTCATCGGCCATCTGCTCTTCGGTGCAGAAGACGTGGGCGTCGTCCTGCGTAAACGCGCGCACGCGCAAGAGGCCGTGCAGCGCGCCCGAGGGTTCGTAGCGGTGCACGATGCCGAATTCGGCGAGCCGCAGCGGCAGGTCGCGATACGACTTCAGCCCGTGCTTGAAGATCTGCACGTGGCCCGGGCAGTTCATCGGCTTGATGGCGTAGACGCGCTCGTCCTCGGTGTCGTCGCCGGCCGAGGTCGCCTGGAACATGTTTTCGCGGAACCAGCCCCAGTGGCCCGAGGTCTCCCACAGCGACTTGTCGAGCATCTGCGGCGCGTTGACTTCCTGGTAGTCGCCCTTCAGGCGCCGGCGCATGTAGGCGACGATCTCCTGAAAGATGGTCCAGCCGCCGGCGTGCCAGAACACGGTGCCGGGCCCTTCCTCCTGGAAATGGAACAGGTCCATCTCGCGGCCGAGCTTGCGGTGGTCGCGCTTCTCGGCCTCTTCCATCTGCTTGAGATAGTCGTCGAGTTCGCTCTGCTTGGCGAACGCGGTGCCGTAGATGCGGGTCAGCATCGGGTTGCGTGAATCGCCACGCCAATAGGCGCCCGCCACCTTCATCAGCTTGAACGCATTGCCGATCTTGCCGGTCGACGTCATGTGCGGGCCGCGGCACAGATCGAACCATTCGCCCTGGCGGTAGATCTTGATCTGTTGATCTTCCGGAATGGCGTCGACCAGCTCGACCTTGAAGTTCTCGCCCATGTCGCGGAAGGTCTGCTTGGCCTTTTCGCGCGACCATACTTCCTTGCTGAAGGGACGGTCGAGCGAGATCAGCTCCTTCATCTTCTTCTCGATGATGGGGAGGTCTTCCGGCGTGAACGGCTGGTTGCGATAGAAGTCGTAATAGAAGCCGTTGTCGATCACGGGTCCGATGGTGACCTGCGTGCCCGGCCACAAGTTCTGCACGGCTTCGGCGAGCACGTGGGCGGCGTCGTGCCGGATCAGCTCCAGCGCGCGCGGGTCCTCGCGGCCGACGAATTCGATTTTGGCGTCTCCCCCGATCGGGTCGTTGAGATCGGTGAGCACCCCGTCGAGCGCCATCGCGACGGTGCGCTTGGCAAGCGACGGCGAGATGCCCTTGGCGATCTCATGGCCGCTCGTGCCGGCGGGGTATTGCCGGGCGGCGCCATCGGGAAAGGTGAGGGTGATCTGGGGGGCGGATTGAGCGACGCCTTGCGCGCCCGCGATGCCGGCGTCGGCCATGTCGGTCTCCTTTGCTCACTCGCTGCCTACGAATGCAGGTAAGCGTCGGGCAGGGAGATATAGAAACCGGGGGACGGATGCAAGACGCGCAATGAATTAGGCCTTACGAGGGACCAGCCTGAGCCGCAGCCAGCTCAACGCCCGGCCGTCGATCGCAATGAGTGCGCTCGCGATCACCAGTGCGCCAACGATCTCGCGCAGGCCCAGCGGCTCGCCGAGTACCAGCCAGCCGAGCAGGATGGCGGTCACCGGGATGAGCAGCGTCACCAGCATCACGTTGGTCGCGCCCGAGCGGTCGAGAATGCGGAAGAAGACGATATAGGCGAGCGCGGTGGAGAGCGCCGCGAGGCCGATAAGCGAGAGCCAGGTGGCCGCGTCTGGCATCGGCAGGTCCCACGGCCGATCGACGGCGCTGGCGATCACGGCCATCATCACACTCGAACTGATGAGTTGGCCGGCGGCCGCGGTGACCGGCGGCACGCCCTTGAGCATGCGCCGCCCCCACAGGCCGGCGAAGCCATAGCTGAGTGCGGCGCCGAGGCACAGGACGATGCCGAGCGTCTGGTCGGATGAGGCCACGCCGGGTTCGCGCAGGATGATGACTCCGACGAGACCAATGACGACACCGACGACGCGCCGCGCGATCAGCCGTTCTTCGCCGAAGGCGGCCAACACCAGAACGGCGAACAGCGGTGTGGTGGCGTTGATCACGGAGGCCATGCCGCTGGGGATGTAGATCATCGCGGTGGCGAATAGCGAGAACGGGATGACGTTGTTGAAGAGCCCCATGCCGGCAAACGGCAGCCAATCGATGGGGCGCTTCGGCAATTCACCGCCGAGAAGGCGAACGAACGGCAGCAGCATGAGCGCGGCGAAGACGACGCGCGCCAGCACGATCGTCATCGGCGGCAGTCCGCGCTCCGCCGCGCCCACAAAGAAGAACGAGCCGCCCCACAGGACGGAGAGAAAGGCCAAGAGCAGCCAATCCTGCGGATGCATGTCGACGGCGGCTTTCGGCGAACGCGCCATGTGATGGTCTCCCCGTGCGTGCGCAACACTTTGGCATGCGCCGGCCGCACTTCGCGTGCGCAGATAACGGCTGTCCACCCGATTTGTGAAAAGGGAAATTGACCGGTCAGGGCCGGCCGGCCGGCGGCGTCTCGTTCGTCCCGCGCCAGCGCCCATAACGCCAAGGCGCCCACCAATGCGCGTTCTTCGGCAACTCGCCGGGCACGAAATCGAGACCGTGGGTGCCGAACGGATGGCAGCGCAGGATGCGAGCCAGCCCCATCCAGCCGCCCGCCCACAGGCCGAAGCGGGTAATGGCCTCTTCGGTATACTCAGAGCAGCCGGGCAAGTGCCGGCAGCGCGGTCCGATCAGCGCCAGCAAGGTATAGCGATAGAACAGGATAAGGCCGCGCCCGGCGCGGCGCGGCAACCCGGCGAGCGTCCTCGCCCCATGTCTCGCCCCATGTGAGGTTCCGTTCATCGCTTCATCAAATGCGCATGAAAACGGCCAGCGCAAGTTCCATGTGGATAGCTTTCGTGAAACCTCTAAGGGGATGCATGCATCGCAGCAAAATCGCGAATAGTTCCGCAACCTGCGGCGTTTAGCTCGGTATTTTAATCTGGCGCGAATCTTGAGGCGGCCCTATTTTTGTTGCTGCCTCATCGGGGGGCACATCGGCCGCTACGCCCGACAGAACGTGGAACAAACACGCGTCAAGAAGCGGGACCCGGCGGCGAAAATTCGGGGGTTATTATGGGTCGCTCCCTCGCGACGATCGCTGCTGCTATCTTCGCCGTGCCGCTGCTGCTGTTGCCGGCACCGTCCCGGTCGGCCACCGGAAATAATGACATGCAGTTTGCGCTGCGCCTGCAAGGGCCGGCCAAGACCTGCGGCCGGCACTGCCGGCTGCTGGTGGTGGCCCGCGGCGCCATTACCGCCGACTCGGCGGCCGAGTTCGAGGCGTTCGCCAGGCAGGCCGCCAAGACGCACAAGCTGAATGGCGCGCTGGTGGTGCTGGAGTCCGAAGGCGGCTCGGTGCATGGCGCCATCAAGCTCGGCCGCGCGATGCGCGCGCTCGATCTCGACACCACGGTCGGCCACGTCACCGATCTCGACAGCGCGAAGCCGGGCAAGAACGCGAGCGGCCTGAAGCGCGCGCGAATCTCGCCGCGCGCCTATTGCGAGTCCATGTGCGCCTTCGTGCTGTTGGCCGGCGTGCACCGCTCGGTGCCGCACGAGGCGCAAGTCATGGTGCACCAGATCTGGCTCGGCGACCGCCGCAGCGATCCGACGGCGGCGAACTACTCGGCTGAGGACCTGGTGCTCGTGCAGCGCGATATCGGCCGGCTCGCCCGCTATACCCGCGACATGGGCGCCTCCATCGACGTGCTCGACCTGGCGCTGCGTATTCCGCCGTGGGAGCCGATGCATAGGCTGACGCGAGCCGAGATCGAGCGTGCCCGGGTCGCCACCGCTGATAGCGAACAGCCGCTCACGACGACCGTGGCGGCGACCGGACGGGCGCAGCCGCAGGCGCGGCTGGCATCGATGCAGGTGAGCAGCGCCGTGCCGGCCGACATCAGCGAGCGCCGTTGGGCCGTGGTCGATCATGGCGGGGCCGCGAATTTGGCGCGCAGCCAGCCGCTCACGGTCGAGGGCGAGGGCATCGGCCAATTCGATATCCTGGTTTCGTGTGCGGGCAACGGTCGCTACGATGTTCATTACATCGAGCGTCGGCACCAGACCGCCGACCGGCCGTTGCCGCAGGCCGTGCGCAGCGTGCGTGTCGCCGCTGGCGACAGCGCGGCCGAATTGAAGGTGGTGTCCTCCCGCCAAGCCGACGACAGCGGCGAACTCGTCACCTATGCGCAGGCGACGGTGCCGGCGCGGGTGATCGACGCCTTCGCTGGCCCGGGCAACCATTCGATGGTGGTGGAGACAGCGAGCCCCGGGATCGCGACCGGCATCCGCATCGGCAACACTGGCGCACAGCAGAGCCTGCCCCAGCTCGCGGCCGCCTGCCGCAAGGGCCTGAGCGAGCGCGCGGACCTGCGCCTCGACCGGGGCGGCCGCAAGGTCGCGGCGAAGTAGTTCCGGAGGCGGCGGCTACTCCGCCGCCTGCGCCCGCTTGGCCTGAATTTCGTCGATGGCCTGCACCACGGCGTCGAAGGTGAGCATTGTGGAGGCGTGGCGCGCCTTGTAGTCGCGCACCGGCTCCAGCACGGCGAAGTCGGCCCACTTGCCGGCGGGTGGCGGACCGTTCTCCTTCAGCATCTTGCGCACGGTCTCGCGCAATGCGCGCAGCTCGTCGGCCTTGGCCCCGATCACATGGCGCGCCATCAGCGAGGAGGAAGCCTGCCCCAGGGCGCACGCCTTCACGTCGTGGGCGAAGTCGGTGATCCTGTCGCCGTCCATTTTGAGGTCGACGGTGACCGTAGAGCCGCACAACTTGGAATGGGCTTTGGCCGTCGCGTCCGGGTCCGAGAGCCGCCCCAGGCGCGGGATGTTGCCCGCCAATTCCAGAATTTTGCTATTGTAGACGTCGTTCAGCATGAAAATTCGGCCTGACAGTCGGTGATCCGGCGCATTGCCTCACCCGTACAAACGAATATATAGGGATTTCTGGAAGGGCGCGAAAAGGGGTTCCCCGCGCCAGGCGTGGATTTCGGGCTTTTGAATCCATGCGGAATGGGAATGCTGGCGTCCAGCGCGCCGGTTCCGGGCCGAGACGCCCGGGCGCCGGCCGGTTGACGCGGCCACCCCGGTGACACTCCCGGTGCACGCTCCGGCTTCAATCCGCGGGCGTCGAGTGCCGGTCGAACGGAGAGTCCGCGATGGACGCGAAGAGTTCCAAGGCGACAGTTGAACCGTGGCCGAAGCAGGGCCTGTCCGACCACGTGCGGGCGGCGCCGGCGCCGGGCGTGCCGCGCCCCTCGCGCGAGGAGGCGGAGGCCGCCGTGCGCACGCTGATCGCCTATGCCGGCGACGATCCGGCGCGCGAAGGCGTGCTCGACACCCCCAAGCGGGTGGTCGACGCCTATGGCGAGCTTTACCAGGGTTACCGCGAAGTGCCGGCCGACGTGCTCGACCGCACCTTCGGCGAAACCGCCGGCTACGAAGACTTCGTGCTGGTCAGGGACATCGGCTTCAACTCGCATTGCGAGCACCACATGATGCCGTTTTTCGGCAAGGCGCATGTCGCCTACATGCCGACCGAGCGAGTGGTAGGGCTCTCGAAGCTGGCGCGTCTCGTCGACGTCTATGCCAAGCGCCTGCAGACCCAGGAGCACATGACGTCGCAGGTGGCGCAGGCCATCGAAGAGGTGCTGCGTCCACGCGGCGTCGCCGTCATGATGGAAGCCGAGCACATGTGCATGTCGCTGCGCGGCGTCACCAAGCCCGGCGCGCTCACCGTGACCACGCACTTCACCGGCGCGTTCAGGGACGCCAGCGAGCAGGTTCGCTTCATGACCCTGGTGCGTACGGGCCGGTAAGCGCCGGCGCCGATTGTCTCGATAGCGATTATCCGTCATCCTGAGGTGCCGCCGTAAGGCGCGCCTCGAAGGATGGCGGCCGTCCGCCTTCGGGGCGCGCGCTTCGCGGCCGCCCCTCGGGGCGGCGGAGATAGCTTGGGAGTTCGCCAGTGTCATCCACATCACTCGACATCGAAGAAGGCCTCGCCTTCCTGCCCAAGTTCGACGCCGACGGTCTCGTCACCGCCGTGGTGACGGACGCCGGCAACGGCGACGTGCTGATGGTCGCGCACATGAACGAAGGGGCGCTCGCCAAGACCATCGCCACGGGCGAAGCCTGGTACTTTAGCCGCTCGCGCAAGACGCTGTGGAAGAAGGGCGAAAGCTCCGGCCACGTGCAGCGCGTCGTCGACATGCGCGTCGACTGCGACCAGGACGCGGTCTGGCTCAAGGTCGAACAGCACGGCGCCGGCGCCTGCCATACCGGCCGGCGCTCGTGCTTTTACCGCGCCATCCCGCTCGGGCAGATCGGCGACGTGCGGCTTGAGTTCCGCGACGACGATAAGGTCTTCGATCCCGCATCCGTCTACGGCAAGACGGTCTGATGCCCGTGGCGCAACCCGCGGCAGCGCGCGCCGACCTGCGCCTGGAGGCGCGCGACGGCGGCATCGTCGCATTTGTCACCGTCGATAAACGGGCCAAGCTCAACACGTTCGACAGCGCGCTGATGCGCGACTTCATCGGCCGGGTCGAGGGGCTGCACGCGCGCGAGGACCTGCGCGCGCTGGTGCTGCGCGGCGCCGGCGACAGGGCCTTCATCGGCGGCGCCAGCATTCCCGAGATGGCCGCGCTCGACCGCGATAGCGCGCGTGACTTCATCACGCTGGTGCACAAGACCTGCGATTGCCTGCGGCGGCTGCCGGTGCCGGTGATCGCCGCGATCGACGGCTATGCGCTCGGCGCCGGGCTGGAAGTGGCGGTGTCGTGCGATCTGCGGGTGGCGACCGCGCGGGCGAAGTTCGGCATGCCGGAAGTCAAGGTCGGGTTGCCGTCGGTGGTGGAAGCCGCGCTCATTCCGCAGCTCATCGGCTTCGGCCGCGCGCGCGAGCTCTTGATGCTGGGCGAGATCATCGACGCGGAAACCGCGCTGCGCTGGGGCCTCATCGAGCGCATGGTGGCCCCGGCGGCGCTCGACGCCGAAGTCGAAAAAGTCGTCGCGGCGTTGCTGAGCGGCGGTCCGCACGCCATCCGCGCCCAGAAAGCCTTGATGCAAGCCTGGGAGAACCTGCCGGCCGACGCCGCCATAAAGGCCGGCATCGACACCTTCGAGCGCGCCTATGACACCGACGAGCCGGCGCGGCTGTTGTCGGCGTTCGTCAAGCGCAAGCGGGACTAGGGCTGGGCGTCGTTGAACGCGACTGGACCGGCCGTCCATCGACGGCACATGTGCGGAGGAGTTCGATGTCTGGCGCCATCAATCTCGCTCAGAAGCTGGCGGCGTTCGACGAACGCTGGTCGCCTAGAACCGTCGCCGAATTCAATGGTCACGACGTCATGGTCGTGAAGGTTGAGGGCGCGTTCAACTGGCATTCGCAGCCGGACACTGACGACTTCTTTCTGGTGCTCAGAGGGCAGGTCGACATCGAGATGCGGGACCGGACGGTCACGCTGAACGCGGGCGAGATGTTCGTCGTGCCCAAGGGGGTCGAGCATCGGCCGGTCGCGCGGCAAGAAGCTTATCTTCTGCTCATCGAACCGACCGGAACGCCGAATACGGGCGATCCGAAGACCGCCGCCGCGCGTAAGCTGGTCTGACGTTAGCAGCCGCTCGCGAATCTCAAATCGAAAGAGCTACTGCGACGCCAGCCAACGATCGTAGACGAGCCGCGCTGCCGCCACGTCCAGGATCGCGACGCCGATCGAATCGTAGATGACCGTGGCACCGTCGGGCACGCGTTTCTGGCCGGCATAGATCTCGCCGGCCTCGGCGAAGATCATGCAGTTCGAGCCCCGGACATTGCCCGACTGATCGCGGGCGGCGTCGATCGACTCGACGATCACCGTGTTCTGCATGGTCGCTTCGTCGAGCTCTCGCCCGTCAGCCGTATTCCATCCGACGGCGGCGACGAAGGCGCCCGGCTTGAACCACGCGCCCCGCAGGATCGGCTCCTTGGCCGACGTCGTGCACACGACGATGTCGGCATCCCGCACCGCTTTCTCGGCGTCGGCGAAAAAGGTGGCGCCGACGCGGTCCGCAAAGGCGCGGCCCTTGGCTTCGTCCCGCGCCCACACGCGCAATTCCTGCCAGCCGCGCACCTGCGCCAGCGCTTCCACATGTGCGCCGGCTTGAACGCCGTTACCCATGACGGTCACGACCTTCACCGACTTCGGCGCCAGCTTGCGGGCGGCAGCCGCGGTGCCCGCGGCCGTGCGCATTTCCGTGATCAGCCGCCCGTCGAGCAGCGCGAGCGGTGAGCCGTTGGCCTTGTCGAAAACGAGAATGACGCCCTGGTGCGTAGGAATGTCGGTGCCGGCGTTGCTGTTGAACAGCGTGACGATCTTGACCGCCATCGCCGATCCGACCGCCGGCATGGTGGCGAGGAAGGCGTCTGCACCCGGTACCGGCACCATCTGGCGAACCGGTTGTACGACGCGGCCCGCCGAGAATTCGGTGAGGGCCGCTTCGACCGCGTCGATCAGCGGCCCCCATTGCAGCAGGCGGGCGACTTGCTTTTCGCCAAGGATCGGCAGGTTCTCGAGTCCGACCGGCATCATCGCAATCCTTCGACACGGGCCCGATCAGCCGCCGGTAGAACTCCCACCCAGCCGATCCAACAGCGCCTTTGCGCGCGCCAGGTGCGGACGGTCGTACATCTTGCCGTCGATGCCGACGGCGCCAGCGCCGGGCTTGGCGGCAAACGCGGCGACGATCGCCTTGGCCTTTTCGATCTGTTCAGTTCCGGGCGTGAACACCGCGTTGAAAACCGGTACTTGCGCCGGGTGAATGGCGAGCCGGCCGGTGAAGCCGTCGCGGCGCGCGATCTCGGTGTCGCGGCGCAGGACATCGGCGTCGCGGAAGTTGACATGGATGGTTTCGATCGCCGGCACGCGCGCGGCCGCCGCGCCGTAGAGGCACATGGAGCGCGCCAGGCGATAGGGCTCGGTGAGGGTGCCGTCGGCCTCGCGGTTGGCCTCGGCGCCGAGCTCGGCGGCGATGTCCTCCGGCCCCCAGGTGAGGCCGATGAGACGCTGACTACAGCCGCGATAGCTGCCGGCGGTGAACAGGCCCATGGCGGTCTCGACCGCTTGGGCCAGGATCTTGATGTGACCCTGGTCGAGCCCGGCCTTGCTCTCGCGCGTGGTCAACCGGAAGTCGACGTCGGCGACGGTGGCGGCACCTTCGGCCTTGGGAAACAGGATGGCGTCCGGCTTGCCTGGCACGATCGCTTCGAGATCGGCGTCCGTCATGCCGGTGTCGAGGCCGTTGATGCGCACCAGCAGGCGCGGGCGCTGCGCGGCAGCGCTATGCGCCTTGAGGAAGTCGAAGGCGGCGGCGCGCGCCGTTTCTTTGCGCTCGGGCGCGATCGAATCCTCGAGATCGAGGATGACGCCGTCGGCGCCGCTCGCAAAAGCCTTGTCGAGCTTGGAGCCGCCGTCGGCGGGAACGAAGAGAAGGGAACGCATGACGTTGCCGCTCACTTAGGCCGCATGCGCATGAAGACCTGCCGCACGCACTCGGCGACCAGGGTGCCGTCCTGCTTGAAGGTCTTGTGGTGGAATTCCACGATGCCAGCGCCGGGCCGCGATTTCGACTCGCGCTTGTCCAGCACCTTCGTCTCGCAATGTACGGTGTCGCCCTCGAACAGCGGCGCTGGGAAACGCACGTCCTTCATGCCGAGGTTGGCGATCGTGGTGCCGACGGTCATGTCGGATACCTGAATGCCGATCATCAAGCCGAGGGTGAACAGTGAATTCATCAGCGGTTGGCCGAACTCGGTTTCCTCCTCGCAGAAGTGCCGGTCGATATGCAGCGGTTGCGGATTGAGCGTCATGTTGGAGAACAGCATGTTGTCCATCTGCGTCACCGTTCGGGTCAGCGGGTGCTCGTAGGTGCGGCCGACTTCGATATCCTCGAAGTAGAGCCCGCCGCGCTTGTGCCGCTGGATCGTTGCCGCCATCGCTTGTTCTCCCCTGTGTACGCCTTCGCGTTCTGCCTGGGCCGGCCGAAGCGTGCCGCCCATTAACCCCTCGTTTACCATAATTGCCCATGGTCGACGGGCTTCCCGATCAGTGGCGTCGATTAGGACAGAATCCGCGGGCCCGGCAAGGCCCCAAGGCCCAATTGCGGCTCGAAAGAGCGCGCGAAAGGGCGCTGAAAAGGCTCGAAGCTCAAACGCATGTCGGTCGCATCTGTCCTCAGCCAAGCGGCCTCGAAGATCACCGGCGCCATTAGCCAGGCGGCGCACTCGACCGGCATCAGTTTCGAATACCTGGTCACCACGGCGCAGATCGAATCCCGGTTCAATCCGAAGGCGCAGGCGCCAACCTCATCGGCCTCCGGTCTCTACCAGTTCATCGACCAGACCTGGCTCGGCACGCTGAAGCGGGCGGGCCCCTCGCTCGGGCTCGGCGAATACGCCGATGCCATCAGCCAGGGTGCGGACGGGCAATACAGCGTTTCCGATCCGCGGATGCGCGACGCCATCATGAAACTGCGCCACGACCCGCGCGCGAGCGCCCTGATGGCGGGCGCCTTCACCCGCAACAACGAGACGCAACTGGCCGCGACGATCGGCCGGCAGCCGAGTGAAGGCGAGCTCTACATGGCGCATTTCCTCGGCTCCGAGGGCGCCGGCAAGTTGATTTCGGCTACCCAGAGTCAGCCGCAGGCCAGCGCCGCCGCCTTGTTCCCGCGCGCAGCCGACGCCAACCGCAGTGTGTTCTACAGCCGCTCGGGGCAGGCCCGCAGCGTCGCTGGCGTCTATCGCGAGCTCAACCGGCGCTACCAGATGGCCCGCACGGTTGCCTTCAATCATGGCCTGCTGCGCGGCTCCATCGATCCCACGACCGGGGCTGCCGGCCAGCTTGTGCCGGCTTCGGCCTCGGCGGCGGCGTCGACTGCCGCAGCGCAGGCGGGCCTGGTGTCCGCGTCCGCCTCGGCGTCCGCCTTCAAGGCGGCGCCGGCGCCGCCGGGGGCTATGGACGCGCTTGCGGCCTTGCCGCAGGCGGTGCGGTCGGACCCCGTACGCGTGGCACAAGCGCTCGCCGCCATGCGCGGTACCCTGTCGGCGGTGCCCGATACCGCCGGCACCACGCAAGCTTTCGCCGCCGCGCGCGAGCAGATGCCGTCCGCCCCGATCATGCCGGCAAGCCAGGGCACGACCTTATTCCGCTCGATCTTCAGCGACCGCGGCGGCGCGCCGGTGGCGCCGACCGTTCAAAGGCTGTGGGCGACCTCCGAGCCGGCGAACGTGAGCCAGGCCGCGGCCAAGACGGCCGTGGCCCAGGGCCAGCTCAATCCGCTCGATCTGTTCGTCGATCACCCGCGCGATCCGCGCGGCATCTTCGGCAACGGCAAGGCCTGATTTCAAAGGCTTTTCACGGCGATCGTCGTTAACACCCTCTCAAAGTCTATGGTGAACGTCTTGTTAAGCGGTTCGCAGGTATAGTGCGTGCCGTGCCGCGCTGTCGGTGGCGCGCATGTTGGTGTCGGTAATCGGGCCACGCTGTCGTGACGCCGTGGTCGCGTTTGGTCGGTGTTATGATAGTTCGTCAGTTCCTGCAATGGGTCCGCAATGCGTCAGCCGGCGAGCGGGCGGAAGCCACCTCCGCGTTGGCCCGGGCCTATCTCCACTCCGATCTCTCCGCCGACGATCTGGCCGCGGCCGAAGGCGCCATGATCATGCTGCTTGACGATCCGTCGCCGCTTGTGCGCCGGGCGATGGCGGAAGTGTTCGCCTCCGCGCAGAAGGCGCCGCCGGTGGTGGTGCATGCGCTCGCCGCCGATCAGACCGACGTGGCGCTGCCGATCCTGGCGCGCTCGCCCTTGCTCGAAGCTGACGACCTGGTCGATCTCATCGCCATCGGCAACAGTGACGCGCAGGTGGCGATCGCCGGACGCGCGCTGCTGGCGCGGCCGGTCGCCGCGGCCGTCGCCGAGGTCGGCGGCGCGAAAGCATGCCTGGCGCTCTTGGAAAATCCCGACGCCACCGTGCCGGCTTTCTCGGTCAGGCGCATCGTCGAGCGCTTCGGGCATGTGGCGGCGATCCGCGAGGCCCTCCTGGCGTACGACGACCTGCCGATGCCGCTGCGCCAGACGCTGCTCGCCAAGCTGTCGCAGACGCTCGCCGGTTTCGTCAGCGCGCGCGAATGGCTTGGAGCCGAGCAGGCCGAATACGCCACGCGCGAGGCCTGCGAGAAGGCAACCGTGGCGCTCGCCGCCGAGACGCCTTACGACGACGTCGGCGGGCTGGTGCGCCACTTGCGCGAGACCGGGCAACTCACCGCCGGCATGATCCTGCGCGCGCTTCTGTCCGGCAACGTGGTGTTGGTGGAGGAAGCGTTGGCGGAACTGTCCGGCCTGCCGATCGAACGCGCCACCGGCCTGATCCACGACAAGACCGTCGCCGGTTTCCACGCGCTCTACCGCAAGGCCGGCCTGCCGGACGCCGCCTATCCCGCGTTCCGCGAGGCGGTCGTCGCCATGCGCGAGGGTGCGCTGACGGCGAACCGCGCCGGCGTGGCGCGATTGAAGCGAGGTATGGTCGAGCGCGTGCTCGCGGCCTGCGCGCGCGAGCGCGGCCCGGATGCCGCGCCGCTGCTGGCGCTGCTGCGACGCTTTTCGGTCGAGGCCGCGCGCGAGGAAGCGCGCAGCTTCTGCCAGGACCTGGTCGCCAACGACCGCGGCACGGCGCCGCCGGCGCCGACGCCCGCGCAAATCGCCGTTGCGGGCCAGGCGCCCGAAGTGCGGCTGGTGGCTTAAGGAAAGCTGCTGCGGTGAGGGGCGTCAGCCGCCTTTCGCCGGCACGCCGATCAGCTCAAGCACGTCCGGGCGGTCGTGATTTTCACGTACCAGGAACTCGTCGGTCACCTCGCGCAGGCGCGCCGTCAGCACACTGGCCATGCGGGCGGCGGCGTCATCTGCGTCTTCGCGAAAGATCGCCCGTACCGCGTCGACGTGCTGCTCGACCAGCGTGAAGGGAATATGCGCGGCGTCCGGGCTGAACTCGATCAGCCTGCACAGGCTGTCGGCGGCATTCGCTGCCGCCGGGTAGCCGAACGTCGCGGCTTCGCCCTTAATGTCGTGAGCGGCGCGAAACAGCACGTCGCGCGCGGCATCGGTGAAGCCCTGCGCCGCGACCGCGCGGCGCGCATGGTCGAGCCTCTCACACTCGGATTTCATCCAGACCACGAACTCGCCCGCGAGTTCGGCGAGCGCGGCCTCGGCGCGCGCGACCGGATCTTCTTCGCCCGGCCTCGGCGGTGTGCGCGTGATCGCCTTGCGCAGCTCATGGATCGGCGTGATCACCTCGTGATCGCTGTGCTTGACGACCGCCGCGTCCTGCTTGTTCGTGGCCATGGATACCCGCCTGCTCATGCGTTCAGGCTGGTGACGTCGCCAGGCGGCGCTGGGCGGATGACGTCGGCCTCGCCGCGCTTGCGGCGTTCCGGCCCGGCATAGTCCGGGTTCACCTTACGGCGGCGGTCGGGCCCGAAATAGGCGTCGGTGCGGATGAAGGGGCGTGGGTTCAACACGACGTTGAGGATGCGCTGATAAAGGCCCTTGGCCGAGACCGGCTTGGCGAGGAATTCGGTGATGCCGGCGTCGCGCGCCATCATCACGTGCGCCTTGTCCGAATGGCCCGTCAGCATGATGATCGACACGTAGGCGTTGCCGTGGGCGTCGGGCTGACGCATCATGCGCGTGAGTTCGAGCCCGTCGAGGCCCGGCATCGCCCAGTCGATGACGACGACTTCCGGCCCGTATTGGCCGAACGCTTCGAGCCCGGAGGGGCCGTCTTCGGCCTCGTAGACCGCGCGCGCGCCGAAGCTGCTCAACAGCGTCCGCACGATCTGGCGCATATGGGCGTTGTCGTCGATGACAAGAAATCGCAGGCGATTGAAATCGATGCGGACCATATTTCTCTCGGTCGGCCGGTCGTCTGAAAGCATCAAACCTATTGGGACATGCTTAAGGAAGGGTTTAGGATGGCCGGGACGCGGCGCGGCGCGTGGGGCGCGGCGCGGCGTCCGCACCCGTTTCGGCTCGCGTTGTTTAGGCTAAGCTTGCCGCGGGCGCGTCATCTTGCGTCGATTCCTAAAATTCGAATCCGTGAATACGACAAGCAGCGCCGAGACAGAGGGGCCCGCGCCATGAAGACCATTCTCGTTCCGACCGAGGACCACGACGGCATGTCGGCGGTGCTGGAGACCGCCTTGCTGACCGCAAAAAGCTTTGACAGCTATATGGAAGGGTTCGCTGTCCGCCCGATGGCGGGCACCTATGTGACCCTGGAACCGGTCTCCAGCCTGGCGCTGACCGGCGCGTTCGACAGCGAGGCGGCAACTCACGCGCGCGAGGTGTTCGAGGGCTTCATGAAGTCGCACGAGGTGCCGGCCGGCGCGCAGGAGCCGGCCAAGCTATCCTATGCTTGGCCGATGGCGGAGGCCGCCGACGACGCGTTTCTGGGCAGCTACGGCCGCGTCTTCGATCTGATCGTACTCGGCCGGCCGGGCCGGGCGCCGCAGAACCCGCGCATGGCGCCGCTCGAGGCAGCTTTGTTCGAAAGCGGGCGCCCGGTGCTGATCGTGCCGCCGGAGGCGCCGAAAACCATCGGCCGCAACGTTTTGGTGTCCTGGAACGGCAGCACCGAGCAGGCCTACACCAATGTCTTCGCCATGCCGTTTCTACGCCAGGCGGAGGCGGTGACGGTGCTCGCGGTGGAGGGCGGCATGACGCCGGGGCCGAGCGCCGAGCAGGCCGCACAGCACCTGCGCCGGAACGGCATCAAGGCGACCGCGTTGACGGTGAAGCCTGAATCGCGCACCACCGGTGAAGCCATCCTCGACCATTGCGGCAAGCTCGGCTGCGACCTCCTGATCAAGGGCGCCTATACCCAAAGCCGCCTGCGCCAGATGATCTTCGGCGGCGCCACGCGCCACATCCTGGCGAGCGCCACGGTGCCGGTCTTCATGGCGCACTAAAGCATGACGCGGCGAGGGATGGCGCGTTGAACGGGGCGGCGGGCCGACCGAGAACTGCCGAACCCGAAGTACATCAGGACTGAATGCCGGTGCCGAACGAGCGAGACCAGAGCGAGCCCCTTCCGGTCCCGCCAGCGCCGCAATATCCGGGCTTCCTGACGGTCTTTCCGTCGCTGATGCTGCCGATGTTCCTGGCGATCGTCGACCAGACGATCGTCGCGACAGCCTTGCCGGCGATCGCCGCGTCGACCGGTGCCGTGGAACGCGCTTCCTGGATCGTGGTCGGCTATCTGATCGCGGCAACCATCGCCGCGCCGCTCTATGGCCGGCTCGGCGACGTCTTCGGGCGCCGTAAACTGATGTTCGTCGCGCTCGCGGTGTTCATGGTGGCCTCGCTTGCCTGCGCAGCCGCGCCGACCATCGAACTGCTGACGCTGGCGCGCGTCCTGCAGGGGCTTGGCGGCGGTGGCCTGATGACGCTGTCGCAGGCGTTGATCGGCGAGGCCATCCCGCCGCGCGAGCGCGCCCGCTATCAGGGCTACATCGCCACCGTCGCGGTTGTTGCCAATAGCTTCGGGCCGGTGGCGGGCGGCTATCTCACCCAGCATTTCGGCTGGCAATCGATCTTCCTCATCAACATCCCGATCGGGCTGGCTGCATTCGGACTGGTCGTGCGCTTGCCCGCTTTCAGGCCGAACCCGGAGCATCGCTGGCGCGCCGATCCATACGGCCTGCTGTTGTTTTCGGTGGCGGTGGCCGCGATCATCCTGGCGCTGGAGCAGGCGCAGGACGCCGATTTGCAGGCCTTGCCGGCGGTGGCTGGTCTGTTCGTGCTTGGCCTGATCGCGTTCGCGCTGCTCGTGCGGCAAGAAAACCGGGCGCCGTCGCCGCTCATTCCGCTCGGGCTTTTGCGCATGCCGGCGATCTGGCGCAGTGATGCCATGGCCGCACTGCATGGCGGCACGCTGGTGTCACTCATCACCTTCCTTCCGGTCTACCTGATCGTGGTACGCGGGCAATCGCCGTCTGAGACTGGCGTGCTGCTGGTGCCGCTCACCATCGGCGTCGGCACCGGCTCGATCATCACCGGCCGGCTGGTCAGCCGCACCGGCCGCACCACGCTCTATCCGACCTTTGGGCTCGGCATTCTGACCTGTAGCCTGATCTTTCTCGCACTGTGGGCACCGAAGCTCAGCTCATTCGCCTTCGCCGGTCTGCTGCTATGGACGGGACTCTTCCTCGGCACGGTCATGGGCGTGGTGCAGGTGATGGTGCAGTCGGCGTCAGGGCCGCAGCGGCTGGGGGAGGCGGCCGCCTCCGTGCAATTCTCGCGCTCGATTGGCGCAGCTTTCGGCACTGCGCTGGTGGCGTTTGTCTTATTCGCCTTCCTGTCGTTCACTGACCCGGAAGCCGCGCGCATATTCGGCCTCATGGTCGAGCGGACTGCCGGCGCCGAGGCGGCGCTGCACGGGGCGCATGGCGCCATTCTGCAGAGCGAGATCACCAGCGCGTTCCGCGCCGCGTTCCTGTTGATCGCCGGCTTTGCCGCGACCAACTTCCTGCTCGCGATCAGGCATCCGCTGCGGCGGATTTGAGGGGCAGCGCGCGCGGCGACGCTATTGCGGGCCGGACGGCGGCGAATGCTCGCCGAGCAGCACGCCATTGACGGTCTTGCCGTACTTCCACATCGCGCTGTTATGATACTTCTTGCGCGTTTCGGGCACCGAGCCGGTGAAGCGCGGATCCTGCGGGCGTTCGTGACTGTCGACGAAAGCGGCGACGTCCCAGGCCTCCTGCTCCGACAGCGTGTGGCCGCGGCTGAACGGCATATTGGCGGCGATGAAGGCGGCGGCGTTGCTGATGTTGCCCATGCCGGCGCCCCAGTTATACGAATGCGCGCCCCATAGCGGCGGGAACACGGGCTCGCCCGCGGCCGAAGCTTGGCCCTGGCCATCGGCGCCATGACACAGGGCGCAATTCTGCGCATAAACCTTCTCGCCGCGCGCGTAGTCGAGCGGCTGAGCCGGTTTCTTCAGCTTGGGATAGCCGCGGCCCTTCATGTCGGCACCGACCGGCGCGCCCTTGGCCAGGAAATACGAATAGGCCTGCAATGCCACCAGCACCTTGCTGTCATAGGCCGGCACCTTGCCATTCATGCTGAAGCGGAAGCAGCCCTGCATGCGCTCGGCATAGGTGTTCACGTGCTTGTTCTTGCTGCGGTAGGCGGGGTAGGCGACGTACGCCGCCCAGAGCGGCGCGGAGCCGGCGAGCCGACCACGGTCGAGGTGGCAGTTCGCGCATTGCAGCTTGTTGCCGACGTATTCTTTGGCGTGCTTCTGCGTGTCGTAGAACACGCTCTCACCTAACCGCACCATCTTGCCGAACTCGTTGTCGGGGATCGCGTTGTCCGGCGGCGGCGTAAAGATTTGTCCGGCGCTCGCCGGGCCGGGTGGAGTCGTGGCCGCATGCTGTGAAGCGGCTGCGGCGGGGGCCGCCGCCGCGGCCTTCGGCAGGGCCGCGTAGTAGGCGGCGACGCCGGCGATCTCGGCCTTGTCGAGCTTCTTCGCGATGCCGGCCATGAGGCCCAACGGATCGTTGTGACGGGCGCCGCTCTGCCAAGCCTCGAGTTGACTCGTGATATAGGCAGCCGACTGGCCGGCGAGGCGCGGAACGAGCGAGCCGACCCCGGAGCCTTGCGGTCCGTGGCACTGGCTGCAGCCCGGCACGCCTTTGTTCCAGGCGCCGCGCGTCGCGAGTTCTGCGCCGGTCGCGATCGCGTCGCTTGCAGGCTTCGTGCCGGCATCGGTGGCAGCGGGGATAGCGAGGCTGGCGTAATAGTCCGCCACCGCCTGGCGTTGCGTCTGGCTGAGCGCTTTCGCGAACGGCTCCATCACCGGGCTTTGGCGCGTGCCATCCGTGAAGCTCGTAAGCTGCTGCAGCATGTAGACGGTGTTGAGCCCGGCCAGTCGCGGAATGCCGGCCGCCGGCTGCCCGGCGCCGTTCTCCCCATGGCACGCCGAACAGGGCGGCGCACCGCTCTGCGTGCCGTTCATCACGATGGCGTGACCATTGGCCGTATCGGCGGCGCGCGCAGGCGTACTCATGACGGCCGCCGCGACAATGCCACTCGTCAGCAGCAGCCCCGCCGCCGATCGTTGGTAAAGAGGACGCACGCGGGTGATGCTGAACATGATGAGGCTCCGGTTCGCTTATCTATAAGACGAACTGCTCGCGTAGGATGCGCTCGTCGAGATTATGGCCGGGATCGAACAGCATATTGAGTTGGATCGCGTGATCCATGCGGATATCGACCTGCTGCACCGAGCGCACTTCGTCGTGGTCGGCGACGGCGGCGACCGGACGCTTGTCGGCATCCAGCACTTCGATCGTGACCGCGGCCTTGTCGGGCAGCAGCGCGCCGCGCCAGCGGCGTGGACGGAACGGACTGATCGGCGTCAGCGCCATCAGCGAGGCGTTGATCGGAATGATCGGCCCCTGAACCGAAAGATTATAGGCGGTCGAGCCGGCGGGCGTCGCTACCAGCACACCGTCGGCGACGAGCTCGGCGAGGCGTTCCTGCCCGTCGATGCGGATACGCAGATGCGCGGCCTGGGCACTCTGGCGGAACAGCGAGACCTCGTTGATGGCGCGGTGCTCGTGCACCTTCCCGCGGGAGTCGCGCGCTTGCATCGCCAGCGGATGGATGACGGTCTCTTTCGCTGCGGCGAGGCGCTCGATCAGGAACTCCTCGGCGTATTCGTTCATCAGGAAACCGACCGTGCCGCGGTGCATCCCGTAGATCGGCTTGCCCGTATTCATGAAGCGGTGCAGAGTCTGCAGCATCAGGCCGTCGCCACCGAGCGCCACGATTACGTCGGCGGTCTTGGGGTCGGCGTTGCCGTATTGCTTCTCGAGCCGGTCATAGGCCTCGCGCGCCTCGGGCGTGCCGGCGGCAACGAAGGCGATATGCTGGAGGCGGGGGGCCGGACGGCTCATTGTGCGAAAGGCCTGATCATGGAACGTGCGGTGCTCGTCTATACGACTTGGCCCTCCGTTGTCGAGGCAGAGGCCGCCGGGCGGCAAATTGTCGAAATGGGCATGGCGGCGTGTGTCAACATCCTGCCGGGGATGATTTCGCACTACCGCTGGAAGGGCAAGGTCGAGCGCGCCGAGGAAGTCGTGATGATCGTCAAGACCCGCGTTTCGCTCTCCGATGCCGTGGGCGCGGCGGTGAAGGACACCCATCCTTATGAGACGGCGGCGATCATGGTGCTGCCGGTCGATAGTCTCGATTCCGACTATCACGCCTGGATCGTGGCGGAGACGGGCGGGTGAGGCGTCGCGAACATTGCCGCAAAACTTTTCGTGATGAGGCGGCCGCGGGCCGCGAGGTCGATTGACGGCGAAAAGGGGCCAGATACAGTCGGCGGCGCGCTCGACCGGGGGGAGCGAACGCTCGACGCAAAACGCTCAACGCAAGGAGTGCGAGACCATGACGCGATTGATGACAGATTTATTGCCGCGGTCGTTGCCAATGCACCTCGCCGCCGCCGCGGCGGTGGCCTGCCTGGCTTGGGCCGGGCCGGCGGCGGCAGCGTCCATGTCGTTCAAGACGGCGCTTTCCGGCGCGCAGCAGGTGCCGCCGGTCAAGACCGGCGGTACCGGGACCGCCGATCTCACCTGGGATCCGGCGACCCACATGATCAAGTGGAAGATCGCCTACAGCGGCATGTCGAGCCCCGTCACCATGGCGCATTTCCATGACGGCGCGAAGGGCAAGAACGGTAGTGTGGAGATCTGGCTGACGAAGAAGGGCAAACCCGTCTCGAGCCCGATCACTGGCGAAGCGAAGCTGAGTCAGGCGGAGGTTAATCAGCTCATGGCGGGCAAGTGGTACATCAACGTCCACACCAAGGATCATCCTGGCGGCGAAATCCGCGGGCAGGTGATGCCGCCCAAGAGCTGACCGTCAGATGAAATACGCGCATGCGGCGGCCGCAACGGCGCCGCATGCGAACAGCAGAAACGCCCGCGATGGCGATGCCATCGTTGGTGGTCGTGCATCATCTGGCAGCGCTTTGCTTCCGATGATCATGGGGAGCAGCAGGTTCTGTCGTTTCACGATCCAGTAGAGCGCCACCGCGAATACGTGCAGCGCAATTGCCGCGAGCAGCGCCTGCCATAGAATTCCGTGCAGGTCGGTGATGAGGTTGTCCACCCAGGCCGGCGAGACCGCGGTGAACGGCCCGACGTCTGCGACATCGTTGAAGACGAAGATGCCGGTCAGCGTTTCAGCGAGGAGCAACATCAGCAATAGCAGGATCATCCAGCCGCCGGCCGGATTGTGGCCTATTTTAGCAGCCCCCTGGCGGTTCGGCGCGCGGCGCAGCGATTGCCCGAGATAACGCATCGCCGCCAGCGGCGAGGTCACGAAGCTTGCAAAGCGCGCGGTCTCGCTGCCGAAAAATCCCCACAGCAGGCGGAACAAGACGAGCGCGAGCACCGCGTCGCCGGCATAGACGTGCCAGCGCATCCAATTCAGCTGCGACGTGATGTAGGCGGCTGCGACCAGCACGACCGTCAGCCAATGGAAAAGACGCGTGGGTGCGTCCCAGATCAATCGCTTGCGCAAGGTCCCGCCCGCCGTCCCAATATCGCCAGATGCCATACTATGCGATTTGCGGGCGCGCCACCTTGACTCAGGAGGCCGTTCCAAGACACATTTTCGTGGTGCTGGTTCCCCGGGTTAGACCGGGGACGAAAGAGGGAACACGGAATCCGTCGTTTGATGGCAATCCGTGGCTGCCCCCGCAACTGTGAGCGGCGAGCCCGCGTCCACAAGGCCACTGGGAAACCGGGAAGGCTGGACGTACCTGAGCAACGACCCGCGAGCCAGGAGACCTGCCAGCGCGGTCACCCAACCGGTGGACGAGGGGTCCATACGGAGCGGTCTTTCGCAGCGGTGACGTCGATGCCGATGCGAAGGCCGTGAGAGACATCCCTTTCACGACATTGCGCATGTGAGCGCGTCGCTCATCCGTGCCCTTCGCAGCGGGCTTTTCGCTCACCGGGGCGTTCGCTGGACGGCGAACGCGAACGAAGGAACGTGTGCTATGGGGTTTGGGGTTTCGCGCCTGGGATCGAGGCGCGGGTTATCGTTCTGGGCCGCGCCGGTGGCCGTCGCCGCATTGCTGGCGCCGGGTGTGGTGCGCGCGCAAGAGCGCGGCGCGGTGGTGCTGCCCACCATCGACGTGTCGACCAGCCGGCTCGGTGCCGGCTCCACCATCGTCGGCACCGCGTCGTCGGTCATCACCGCCGAGGATATCCGGAACTCGCCGGCGCAGAACCTGACCGATATCCTCAAGGCCGCGGCCGGCATTCAGATCCAGCACGTCAGCGCCGGCGCAAACGGCGCGCGCGATACCGTCGACCTGCGCGGCTTCGGCGCCACCGCCACCTCCAACGTGCTGGTGCTGGTCAATGGCCGTCGCTTCAACGACTTCGACCTGCAAGGCTTCGACTTCTCGTCGATTCCGCTCAATGCCATCGAGCGCATCGAGATCACGCGCGGCAATAGCGGCGCGGTGCTTTACGGTGACGGCGCCGTCGGTGGCGTCATCAACATCATCACCAAGACCGGCGTGCACCAGCCGCCCTCGGCGCGGATCGAGGGCGGCTTCGGCGCATTTCGCGAACGGGAAGGGCGGGTGAGCGCGGGCGGTTCGCAAGGCCCGTGGTCAGGCGCCATCGACGCCACGGCGATCCGCACCGACGGCTACCGCCAGAACGGCTATCTGCGCCAGAAAGGGATCAACGGCGACGTCCGCTACACCACCGACGAGGGCAGCGTCTATTTCAACGTGCTGGCCGACGACCAGAAGCTCGGCCTGCCGGGGGGGCGCACCGTCGACCTGACGACCGGCGAAAACCAGCTCATCACCGACCGCACCGGGGCGGCGACGCCCAACGATTACGCCAACAAGCAAGGCCAGAACTTCACGCTCGGCGTCACACGCACATTGGCGCCCGGATTCGAGCTGATCATCGACGGCAGTTTGCGGCTCAAGCAGCAGCAGGCGGAATTGTTTTACAACGGTACCGCCTATAACGGCGTTGACACCGACATGAAGACCGCCTCGGTGACGCCGCGGCTGAAGATCGATGCCGATGTCGGCGGCATGCCGCTGAAGGTGTTGACCGGCATCGACTATTACCACACTGCGTACAATTCTGACCGCAGTCAGGATTTCAGCTCGGCGCCCTACCACGTCTACGATCTCAAGCAGGACACGGCGGCGGTTTACGCCAACGGCACGCTCAGCGTTCGTCCCGACACCGACATCACCCTCGGCGCGCGCTATCAGCGCGACGATATCACCGCCAATGACAGCTACGATCCGACCGCGCCCGGCGCCTACGGTTCGCAAGGGATTCCGCTCGACAGCGGCAACGGGCAATGGGCGGCGCAACTCGGCTTCGAGCATCGTTTCAACGACGCGTTCGCGGTATTCGGCCACGTGGCGCACGCCTTCCGCGTTCCGAACGCCGACGAGCGCATCGGGCTGGCGTCACCGGTCAATTTCGATCTGCGCACGCAGACATCGAATGAAATCGAAGGCGGCGCGCGGCTGCATCTTGGCCGCCTCAAGTTGCAGTCGAGCGTCTACGACATGGCGCTGCACGACGAGATTTTCTACAGTGCGGCGACCTTCGCCAACGTCAATCTCGATCCGACCCGGCATTGGGGCGTGGAGACCAGCGGCTCGTTCCAGGTCAGCGACACGGTCTCGCTCAACGGCAACGTGACCTATACCCGCGCCACCTTCCAGGAAGGCCCATACGCGGGCAACTATATCCCGCTGATCTCGCGCTGGACCGCCAATGCCGGCCTGACCTGGGACGTCTGGCGTAAGTGGCTGGTCTACGACGTCATGGTGCACTACACGGGCGACCGGCGGATGGACAACGACTCCGCCAATGTGCAGCCGCTCATTCCGGCGCATGCCACCGTCGATATGCGCATCGGCGGCAAGATCCCGATCGCCGGTCATGCCAAGGACGCATTCTGGTCGTTCACCGTGCAGAACCTGTTCAACGACATGTATTACGACTACGCCATCGCCAGCACGACGACGATCGGCCGCTACAACGCCTACCCGCAGGCCGGCCGCACCTTCATGTTCCGGGCTGGCATCGATCTGGAGTAGGGGCTTGGCGGAGATGGGGCTGGCTTTTGCCAGCACCTCGCGAACTCGCTAAGATCGCATCGCGGGCACGATGTGGGGTGCGACGCTCGAGAGCAGGACACTATGCGAAAAGTTGCTTCGATGGCTGTCGCGGGTTGCGCCCTGGCGGCGGCCATGGTTCTGGCGGGCTGCGCCAGCGACGACGTGGGCCCTAGCCCGGCGGAATTGCGTGCGCAGTGGGACGCGCAGAATGTCTATCCGCAGACCTACAAGGCCGACCTGGCGGATTTTCTGCGCACCTATCTCAACGATCCGACCCAGATCCGCGACGGCGGGGTCTCGCAGCCGGCGCTGATGGATATCGGGCCGGGCAAGCGCTACGTGGCCTGCGTGCGCTTTAACGCGCGCGATTTTCAGGGCCATTATGAGGGTGCGAAGACCGGCGCCGCCACTTACGTCGCGGGAAAGCTCGATCGCTTCATCCCGCCGGGGCCGAAGGCCAAGGCGATGTGCAAGGACGCGACGCTCGCGCCGTTTCCGGAGCTCGCCACGCTCGCGCGGTGAGACGGCCGACGTTCAACTGCAAGAGACCATAGCGCCCGGATCGCGGCCGACAAACGGACACGCAACCACCGCCGCGCGGGCGCGGCGGCAGTAATTTTGAAATTATAGGCCGAAAGTAAGCGCGGGCGCCGCGGTCACTTGACCTTGAGGTTCTCCGCGGATGTCTTGCCGCGGTTTTCGACGAGCTCGTACTGAACGACTTGACCTTCGTTCAGTGTATTGAGACCGGCACGCTCAACCGCCGAAATATGCACGAACACATCTTTGCCGCCTTCCTGCGGCTGGATGAATCCGTACCCCTTCGTCGGGTTGAACCACTTTACGGTGCCCTGGGGCATGCTAGTTTCTCCGAGGGTATTGCAACGCCGACAGTGTGACACAGTCCGCGGGTGTTCGAAAGATCGAAAACCCGCGTGGATGCGTATTTTTGGCTGTCGGGCGCGGGGCTGAATGCTGCCTAGCCGGCCTTCACCAGGACCACGGGGCCCGATCGCGGCCGCTGCGCCGCCCAGCGCCTTCGGAGGGGGCCGGTGCCGGGTGAGGGGATTGAACCCCCGACCTTCGGTTTACAAAACCGCTGCTCTACCGCTGAGCTAACCCGGCTCCCGTGAGCGAGAGCTAGCAGCGTCGGCGCGCGCTCACAAGCGCCGGGCTGCCGCGCCGCCGGCGGGCTGTCGGTCTCGCCGATGGCAACGGTGGCTTGGTCCCCTCGATACCACCCGCGTCACATGCGCCCTTTGGGGGTGCCGGATGGGCTCCCGCGAGCGTCATGGGCGCCAAATGCTTCGACCGGCGCAAGCGGTTCGGCAGCTGCCTCGCGGGTGCGCAAACGGCGCCCACGGTTAACGCCGGCGTCGGGCAATAAGCGCGCGCGGCTGTGCGCCGTATAGCGCGCAAAGCCCGTTCCCCGGGGCTTTTGCACAAGAACAATTCGCGGTTGGCAATTAATGTTACCCGGCGAATGGTCCGCGGCGGGTACAGGCGTTCGTATAGAGTGACGGCGATTTTGTTGGAGCTTGTCGCCATGCGCGCGTCCATCGCCATCGCCGCGTCGCTCGCCGGTCTCGTCGCCGGCAGCGTGGGGGTGCGCGCTGCCGACTTGCCGGTAGCTACTTATCGCAGCGGTGAGAGTGGCTATGGCAGCTGCTGTGGCGCGCTTCCTGGGCCGGTTCCGCAGGTGGTGATTGCCGACGTCGAACCCGGCGTGGTCGTGCGCCACTGGTGGTGTCCGCCCTGGCGCAATCGTCACTACTATCCGCACGGCCGCGTCGTCTTGCGGAGCGAGGCCGTGCCGCCGCATACGACCGGTCGCGCCACACCGCGCCCGGCGCCGCACTACATGCGCTATTGGACCAACGTTGAGGCCGACGTGGCACCACTCATCGGCCCCGACGTTGCGCTGCCCACGCCGCGCCCACGTCCGTATCCCTATCCCTATCGCAACCGCCCATCGCCGCCGCCGGCGGTGGCGCCATGATTGTCTCCAGGAACCCTTTGCCGCGTATGAGTGCCATGAAGAGCAGTTTCGTCCGCCGCCTTGCCCTGATCGCCCTATGTGCCGCCGCGCTTGGCCCGGCCACAGTGGCGCACGCGCAATGGTACGCTGAGCAAGGCAGCCGGTGGCCGCCGCCGCTCTATCCGTACGAGTTGCAGCCGGCGCAGTCCTACGCTGTGGAGGTCGGGCCGGGGGCTTATATCATTCATCGTTCAACGAGTCGGCGCGGGCTTGTCACGGGCGAGCGCGGCATCGCGACCCCCTCGCGGTGGCATCATCGCGCGCAGGCGGCTGCGCCGCGCGCGCGGCGCACCCATGCCGACCGAGCCTCGATTGAGGAACTGCGCCACCGTAAAACGCAGTGGGCGGCAAGGCGCGCGGCGGCGCAAAACCGGGCAGCCGAGCGCGCGACAGAACGGCTTGCTGCGCGGCGCGCCGAGCGGGACGTCAAGCGGCACGCCAGAACGCTGGCCGAAAAGGATATGAAAAGAAATGCGCCGTACGTGCGTGCCGACCGCAAGCCGGATGAGATCGTCCGCACCCGCAAGGTCGTGCGCGAAAAGCCGCTGATCATCGTGACGCGGCGCGTGGTCGACGACCCGACCAAGGTGATCACCCACCGTCACTATGTCGATGACGCGCCGGTGGGCGTCCGCAACGTGGAACCGCGCGTGATCCACGCCGATGCCGAGATCACTATTCTCGGCCCCGACCGCATGAGCATCCGCCTGGTGCGCAAGCCGGGCGAGCCGCAGGTGGTCGATGAGCGCGCGCTGAAGCCCCTCAAGCGCAAGCCCACCAAGCGGTTCAGGCGGCGCAAATAGCCTATTCGCGTGCGAGCGCCCGGCTGGCGACATAGAGCGCCAGCGCGGCGGCGTTCGACACGTTCAGGCTTTTGATTGCGCCCGGCACATCGATGCGGGCGAGGCGGTCGCAGGTGGCCTTCGTCAACTGCCGCAGGCCCTTTCCCTCGGCGCCCAGCGCCAGGGCGAGCGGCGCGCGCAGGGGCAGCGCAGCGAGGTCGCTGTCGCCTTCGCTGTCGAGGCCAACCAACATGAAGCCGCGCCCGCGCAATTCCTCCATGCCGCGCGCCAGGTTCTGCACCGTCACCAGCGGCACCAGCTCGAGCGCGCCGGAGGCGGACTTCGCCAGCACGCCAGTCGCTTCCGGGCTGTGGCGGGCGGTGGTGACGATGGCCTGCACCGCGAAGGCGGCGGCCGAGCGTAGGATGGCGCCGACATTGTGCGGATCGGTGATCTGATCGAGCACCAGCACCAGGCCCTCGGGCGTGAGCGTGGCGACCGTGGGGGCATTAAGCGGCTCGGCCTCGACCAGCAGGCCCTGGTGCACGGCGTCGGGTCCAAGGCGGGCATCGATGGCGTCCGGCCGGACCAGCTCCGGCTCACGCGGCAGGGTCACGCCCTCGTCGGCGAGCTTGCGCAGCGCATTTTCGGTGGCGAGCACGCGCAGGATGCGCCGGTTCGGGTTTTCGAGCGCCGCCTTTACGGTGTGCCAGCCGTAGAGGATCGCGGGCCCGTCAGGATCGAGCGGGGCGGGGCGCGTGCGCCCCCCGCGCCCGGGCGGCCGGTTCCGCGCGGGGCGCCCTTGCGGGCTACGCTGCCAGGGCTTCCCGGGCGGGTTCGGGGGTGTTTTGCGGCTCATCGGCGCGGTTCTTCCCATGCGCGGCGTGGAATGGCAAACCCGCTGCGAAAGAAGCGATTTTCCCGGCCGGTCTCCATTGACACCGCCCGGGCACCTGACCATAAAACGCGCAAATCCCGACAAGCCGGCTGTCATCCGTTTCAGCGGGGACGCCATTTTGGCCTGTTACGGGGGAGTGTCCCGAGTGGCAAAGGGGGCGGACTGTAAATCCGCTGGCTTACGCCTTCGTAGGTTCGAGTCCTACCTCCCCCACCAGCCAAAAATAAGTGTCTGATCGGTGGGCCTTTTTGGGGCCGATGGTGCTGCCTGCGGGCAGGGTGCGGGCGTTGCTGGTCGCGGGCGGATCGCGAGCCTCGCCAAGCGGGCTTGAATCCTCTAAGTGACGCGCCGGTGCGGGTGTAGCTCAATGGTAGAGCAACAGCCTTCCAAGCTGATGACGAGGGTTCGATTCCCTTCACCCGCTCCAATCCTTCCCATCGCTTAGGCGAATTTCGGCGCGTCTATTGTGTCAGCGCCGGTTGAGGCTTTGCGCGGGAACCTTTCCTTCCTCTAAAGCGTTTGCGGCTCGGTGGGCGCGCGCGGTCAATTGGCCGTCTGCGCATGGAAAGGGGCTCAATTTGGCTCAAATTTTTGTGCGGCCGCGCGGGCTCGCGGGACGCAAGAACCGGTAGTGACGCGGTTTTTGCCTTCCGGCGAGCGTGGACGTGCGTCCTGAATCCGGCGCTGAGCGGCGGCATGGTGTAACGCAAACCGAGGTGAGGGTGCGGCATGGCCCCGAATGGTCCCGTAACGGTCCGTGAGACAACGGACGGGCCGTCGTCGGCGCCGCCGCGCGCCAGAACGGGGCGTCCGGACGCGGCCCCAGCAGAGGGCGAACTCCAGGATCTGCTGCGGGCGCTGCAGGCCATGCGGGCGGGCGATTTTTCGGTGCGCATGCCTGGCGACCAACTCGGCCTCATGGGCAAGATCGCCGACACCTTCAACGACATCGTCTCCGCCAAT
This sequence comes from uncultured Pseudomonadota bacterium, assembly GCA_963773225.1. GTDB lineage: Bacteria > Pseudomonadota > Alphaproteobacteria > Rhizobiales > Xanthobacteraceae > Pseudolabrys. The sequence continues at coordinate 194,960 of CAVZAO010000007.1, read as the reverse complement.
GAGCGTATGGCCGGGCAGCTCGAGCACGTCGGCCAAGTCGTCGGCCGCGAGGGCAAGACCCGCCAGCGCGTCAATTTCGCGCTATCGAACGGCTCGTGGGGCGACATGGAAGTCTCGGTCAATACGCTGATCGACGACCTTCTGTGGCCGACGGCCGAGGTCACGCGCGCTATCGGCGCGGTCGCCCAAGGCGACCTGTTGCAGACCGTGCGGCTCGAAGTCGACGGCCGGCCGCTGAAGGGCGAGTTCCTGCGCTCCGCCAACATCGTCAACCGCATGATCGAGCAGCTCGGCGTGTTCACCTCCGAGGTGACGCGCGTCGCGCGCGAAGTCGGTACCGAGGGCAAGCTCGGCGGACAAGCGAAAGTCACCGAGGTGACCGGCGTCTGGAAGGACCTGACCGAGAACGTCAACTCGATGGCGAACAACCTGACCGCTCAGGTTCGTAACATTTCGGAAGTGACCATCGCCGTGGCGAACGGCGACTTGTCGAAAAAGATCACGGTCGACGTACGCGGCGAAATCCTCCAGCTCAAGGAAGCCATCAATACGATGGTCGACCAGCTGCGCGCTTTCGCCTCGGAAGTGACGCGCGTCGCGCGCGAGGTCGGCACCGAAGGCAAGCTCGGCGGCCAAGCCATCGTGCCGGGCGTTGCCGGCACCTGGAAGGACCTCACCGACAACGTCAACTCGATGGCGTCGAACCTGACCGACCAGGTGCGCAGTATCGCCGAGGTGACCACGGCTGTGGCGCGCGGCGACCTCTCGCGCAAGATCACGGTCGACGTGCGTGGGGAAATCCTCGAGCTCAAGGACACCATCAATACGATGGTCGACCAGCTCAACGCTTTCGCCTGGGAGGTGACGCGCGTCGCGCGCGAGGTCGGTACCGAAGGCAAGCTCGGCGGCCAGGCGCAGGTGCCGGGCGTCGCGGGCACCTGGAAGGACCTGACCGACAACGTCAACCTGATGGCGTCGAATCTGACCGGTCAGGTCCGCAACATCGCCGAAGTGGCGACCGCGATCGCCACCGGCGACCTGTCGAAGAAGATCACCGTCGACGTGCGCGGCGAACTGCTGCTGCTGAAAGACACGCTCAATACCATGGTCGAGCAGCTGCGCTCGTTCGCGGCGGAAGTGACGCGCGTCGCGCGCGAGGTCGGCACCGAGGGCAAGCTCGGCGCCCAGGCGCACGTGCCCGGCGTCGCCGGTACCTGGAAGGATTTGACCGATACCGTCAACGTGCTGGCGGCAAATCTGACCACACAGGTGCGCAACATCGCGGAAGTGACCACGGCGGTGGCGCGCGGCGACCTGTCGCGCAAGATCACCGTCGACGTGAAGGGCGAGATTTTCGAGCTGAAGGACACCATCAACACGATGGTGGACCAGCTCAACGCCTTCGCCTCGGAAGTGACGCGTGTCGCGCGCGAGGTCGGCACCGAGGGCAAGCTCGGCGGCCAGGCGCGCGTGCCGGGCGCCGCCGGCACCTGGAAGGACCTGACCGACACCGTCAACAACATGGCCACCAACCTGACCGAGCAGGTGCGCGGCATCGTCAAGGTGGTGACGGAAGTTGCCAACGGCAATCTGAAGCAGAAACTCGTCATGCAGTCGAAGGGCGAGGTCGCCGCGCTCGCCGAGACCATCAACAACATGATCGAGACGCTGGCGACCTTCGCCGAACAGGTGACCAGCGTCGCGCGCGAAGTGGGCGTGGAAGGCAGGCTCGGCGGCCAGGCGCACGTGCCCGGCGCCGCCGGCACCTGGAAGGATCTGACCGGAAACGTCAACCTGCTGGCGGCCAACCTGACCACGCAAGTGCGCGCCATCGCCGAGGTGGCGACTGCCGTCACCAAGGGCGACCTGACCCGCTCGATTCAGGTCGAGGCGCGCGGCGAGGTCGCAGAACTCAAAGACAACATCAATACCATGATCGGCAACCTGCGCCTTACCACTGAGCGCAATATCGATCAGGACTGGCTGAAGACGAACCTGGCCAAGTTCACCACCATGCTGCAGGGGCAGCGCGACCTCGCCACGGTCGGACGCCTCTTGCTGACCGAGCTGACGCCGCTCGTGAACGCCCAACTCGGCGTGCTTTACCGGCTCGACGGCACGAGCGGTGGTCAACTGCGCATGGTGTCCGCCTACGCCGACGACGCCGTCAACGGCCACCCGCAGACCATCCGGGTGGGTGAGGGCCTTATCGGCCAGTGCGCGGCAGACAAGCGGCGGATGCTGATCAGCGAGCCCAACGACGATCTGGTCCCGGTCGGCTCAGTCTCCTTCAAGGCGATGCCCCGCAACGTGATCGTACTGCCCGTCCTGTTCGAGAACCAGCTTAAGGCAGTTATCGAGCTCGCCTCGTTGAAGACCTTCAACACGTTGCAGATCGCTTTCCTCGAGCAGCTCACGGAAAGCTTCGGCACGGTGCTCAACAGTATCGAAGCCACTATGCAGACCGAGGGGCTGTTGACGCAGTCGCAGGAGCTGGCGGCGGAACTGCAGGCGCAGAAGCGCGAGCTGCAGGAGACCAACGACCAGCTCGAGCAGAAGGCGCAACAGCTCGCGGAGCGTAACGTCGAAGTCGAGCGCAAGAACGACGAAATCGAGCAGGCCCGCCGCGCGCTCGAGGAACAGGCCAGCGAACTGGCGCTCACCTCCAAGTACAAGTCGGAGTTCCTGGCGAACATGTCGCACGAGCTGCGGACGCCGCTGAACAGCGTGCTGATCCTCAGCCAGCAACTTGCGGAAAACGGCGACCGCAATCTCGTGCCCAAGCAGGTCGAGTTCGCGCGCACCATCCACAGCGCCGGGGCGGACCTTCTTAACCTGATCACCGACATCCTCGACCTCTCGAAGATCGAATCCGGCACCGTCACGGTGGAAGCCGAGGACATCGACCTGCCGAACCTGATCGATGCGGTGTCGCGCCAGTTCCGCCATGAGGCGGAGCGCCGTGAGCTCGACTTCGAGGTCGACGTCGACGCCAACATCGGCCGCAGCATCGTGACCGATTCCAAGCGCCTGCAGCAGGTGCTGAAGAATCTGATGTCTAATTCGCTCAAGTTCACGGAACAGGGCAGTGTCACCCTACGCGTCTCGGTCGCCGGTAGTGGCTGGAATCCGCATCACGAAGTGCTTAATCAATCGCCGATGGTGGTCGCCTTCGAGGTCACCGATACGGGCATCGGCATCCCGCTGGAGAAGCAGAAGATCATTTTCGAAGCCTTCCAGCAGGCCGACGCCAGCACCAGCCGCAAATACGGCGGTACGGGTCTCGGCCTCGCGATCTGCCGCGAACTCGCCAACCTGCTGGGCGGCGAGCTCACGCTGCGAAGTTCGCCCGGGACCGGCAGCACGTTCATTCTCTATCTGCCGATCCGCTACGCCGGCCCGGTCTCGGGCCAGCGCTCGCCGAGTGGCGGCGAGCGGCAGCCGGCATCGACCTTCCGGCAGGTACCGCGCATTCCGGAACGGCAGGCCGAACACATCCCCGACGACCGACTCGATATTCAGCCGGGCGATCTCACATTGCTGATCGTCGAAGATGATCCGCATTACGCCCGCATCCTCGCGGGCCTCGCGCGCGACCAGGGCTTCAAGGTGCTGATCGCCGCACGGGGTGGGGACGCCGTCGACCTGGCGCAGCAATACGCGCCCAGCGCCATCTCCCTGGACGTCTTCCTGCCGGACACCCTGGGCTGGAACGTCTTGAGCCATCTCAAGCAGAACCCGGCGACCCGCCACATTCCGGTGCAGGTCATCACCTCGGACGAAGACCGCCAGCACGGTCTTTCGCGCGGGGCCTTCTCATTCCTCACCAAGCCGGCCAATGCCCAGGACCTGGAAAATGAGCTGGCGCGCATCCGCAACTACGCCGGCCGCCGGCTGAAGCGGCTGCTCGTGGTCGAGGACGACGCGGCAGAGCTCATGAGCATCAAGGAGCTCATCGGGCACGATGACGTCGAGATCAGGACGGCAAGCACCGGCCAGGCCTGTCTGGAAGCGATCCGATCCGAGCAGTTCGACTGCGTCGTCTTAGACCTGCGGCTGCCCGATCTCTCCGGTTTCGAGGTCCTAAAGCAGATAGCGGCGGAACGTGACGTTGCAGATGTACCGGTCATCGTATTCACCGGCCGGGAACTGAGTGGCGAGGAAGATACGCTGCTGCATTCGATGGCGCGCAGCATCATCGTGAAGGACGTCAAGTCGCCCGAGCGCCTGCTCGACGAGACCGCGCTATTCCTGCACCGCGCCGTCGACGACCTGCCGCCCGAGAAGCAGCGTATGTTGCGGCAGTTGTACAGCTCGGACGAGCCACTGGCCGATCACACAGCACTGCTCGTCGACGACGACGCCCGCAACGTGTTTGCCCTCAGCAGCGTGCTGGAGCGGCGCGGCATGAAGGTGCTGACCGCGACGACGGGGCTTGAGGCGATCGAATTGATCGAAAAGACCCCGCAGCTGGCGATCGTGCTGATGGATATCATGATGCCGGGCATGGATGGCTATCAGGCGATGAACGCCATCCGCGAGAATCCGCAGCACCGGCGCCTGCCCATCATCGCGCTTACGGCTAAGGCGATGAAGGGCGACCGCGAGAAATGCCTCGAGGCGGGCGCCTCCGACTATCTCGCCAAGCCCGTCGACACCGAACAGTTGCTATCGACATTGCGCAATTGGCTGCACCGGTAGCGGAGGGCCCCCGATGGCAGCCGACAAGGTCAATATCCTGCTCGTCGACGATCAGCCGGCAAAGTTGATCAGCCATAAGGCTGTGCTCAACGATCTCGGCGAGACGCTGCTCACCGCGACGAGCGCCCGCCAAGCGTTCGAAATACTGTTGAAAAATGACGTCGCCGTCGTTCTTATCGATGTCTGCATGCCGGAAACGGACGGCTTCGAACTGGCGGGGATGATTCAGGACCACCCGCGCTTCAAGCAGACCGCGATCATCTTCATATCGGCGATCATGTTCAACGACGTCGATCGGCTTCGCGGCTACGAAATGGGCGCGGTCGATTATGTTTCCGTGCCGGTTATCCCGGAGGTGCTGCGCGCGAAGGTCAAGGTCTTCGTCGAATTGTATCGCAAAACCAAGCAGCTCGAGCAGCTCAACCGCAATCTCGAGGCCCGGGTGGCGGAGCGAACGGCGGATTTAGCGGCATCCACGGCCCAATTGCGGCAGGCGGAACAGCTTCGCAGCCTCGCGCTGGCGGCGGGCCAGATGGGGTCGTGGGAATGGAACCTGGCTTGCGCCCAGGCGAGTTGGGACAAAGGGCAGCACGACATCTTCGGTGTGGATCCGGATTCGTTCACGCCGACGATCCGTTCGGTGAAGCGGTTGATCCACCCGGACGATTTACCGAATTTGCTGCTCACCCTCCGCGGGGTGAGCGCGGAATTGAAGACCTTCCAGAGGGGATTCCGTGTCCGCCGGCCTAACGGCGAGGTGCGCTTCTGCATCGGGGTGGTCGCAGCCAGTTTCGGCCATGACGGTGCGCTGGTGCGGCTGAGCGGCGTAACGGTCGACATCACTGAACGCAAGCGGGCGGAAGACCATTTTATGTTGCTGGTCGAGGAGGTTGATCACCGCGCTCGCAATGTCGTCGCCGTGATCCAGGCCATCATGCATCTGACGCGATCCGCGACGATCGATGAGTATATTGCGACGATCGACGGCCGCATCCGGGCGCTATCGACGGCGCACAAGCTGTTGGCGGGCTCTCGCTGGGAGGGAGCCGATCTAAGACGGCTGGTCGATGAGGAACTGGCGCCTTATCTGGATCATGACGGCGACCGAGTCACGGTCGAAGGCGCCGCCGTGCTGCTGCCGCCGAACGTCGCCCAGACCATTGCGCTTGCGCTGCACGAGTTGGTGACCAACGCCGCTAAGTATGGGGCGCTGTCCCGCGACAGCGGCCGGATCGAGATCAGTTGGCAAACCGCCGACCAGCAGCTCGAATTGGAGTGGCGCGAATTGGGTGTGCCGCTCACCAGGCGGCCGAGCCGCGGCGGTTACGGCACCCGCGTGATCACCGGTGGGATCGAGGGGCAGCTTGGCGGCAGTGCGGAGTTCGATTGGCGGACCGACGGTCTCACCTGTATCATGCTTGTTCCGCACCCGGGGCGAAAGCCGGCCGGCAGCGTGCCGCGCGGAACGGAGCGGTCGGGCTCCATATCCACGTGCGAGATCGATCGGGCCCAAGGGGCGGCGGAAACGCAGGCCGCGGAGCAGTTGGTCTTGCTCGTCGAAGACGAGCCGATGATCTCGATGATGGTTGCGGATATGTTGATCGAGAACGGTGAATTGGTCGACGGACCTTATGGCAAACTGAAGGAGGCGTTGCTCGCCGCGACGCATAACGATATCAAGGCCGGCATTCTGGACGTCAACGTTGGCGGCAGCGCGGTCTATCCGATCGCGGACATGCTGATGAAGCGCAACATCCCATTTGTCTTCGTGACCGGCTATGCTTCAGAGACCATCGAGCCGCGCTACCAGCACGTGCCCGTGCTGCAAAAGCCGTTCGAGCCGCAGCACGTCTGGTCGGCACTATCATTAACGCCTCGCTCGGCTCAGTAGGCGCAATAGAATACGCTTGATGTCGCCGCCGGCCTGGTGCTCGGACTCGCAGGGTCCGTGGCAAATGGCTACATCGATCCCACGCTCGCGCCGGTCATCGTCGACCAAGGGTTCAAGGCGTTGAGACGCATCAAGGAACAAGGCACCGAGGCCGGTGCCGCCGCGCCGGGATGAAACACCCGGTTGCGCGTCATTTCACCGGCAGTACTTCTTCCTCCACCCGCTGCCAGATTTCGTAGGCGATCGGGTTCTTGCTTTCCTCGAGGATGTGACCGACGAGCCCGATCGAGCGCGCCATGACGCCGAAGCCGCGCACGATCTGGCCGGGAAAGCCGAATTCGCAGCAAATCGCGCCGATGGCGCCGGTGGCATTGATCGGCAGTTCCTTGCCCGACGCCGCTTCAGCTTCCTTCTGGATAAGTTTCATTAGTTCGACGTAGCGGCCGCACAGTCCGTTCTTTGCAGCGATCTCGAAAAGCCGCGGCGTGCGCGGGTCGGCGGGCTTGTGTACGGGATGGCCGAGGCCGGGCACGATGGCCTTGCGGCGCCTATAGTCCGCGACCGTTGCGCGCGCGATGTCGGCGAGATCTCCCGTGTCCTTGGTCTCCCGAGGCAGCGCCGCGTACAGCATCGTCGCCGCGCCCTCCATGCTGCCGACAAACACCGTGCCGAGCCCGCACAGACCCGCCGCGACGGCTGCCTGCAGCGATTCCGGCGCGCCCAGATAGGTCATGCGTGCCGCGATCGCGGACGGGGTGATGCCGTGCTCGACGAGCGTGATCACAATGGCGTTGAACACCTCGGACTGCTGCGGGGTCGGCCGTTCGCCGGTCAGCAAAAAATAGGCGTAGTCGCCGAGATTGAAATGGCCGAGGATTTCGTTGGGAAGGTCGAGACCGCGCACTACGATCCTGTCCCTGGTGCTCCAGCCGATGTCGGAGGTGATGCGATCTTTGCGCTTGGCCATGTCCGTTCCCTGAGGTCGTTAATGTAATGGTGAGTTAAACGCCGAGGCGTTAGACCGGGTCCCACGAGAAGACATCGGCCGAGACATCGAGATCGTAGAAGCTCGCCGACAACGCGGGGATCGCGTGCGCGGCAATGGTCTGCGCGGTCCAACCTTCGCTGCGATGGACCGAGCGCACCGGCCGCGGCTGGCTGATGAGGAAGATTTCGTTGTTGCGCACCGAGAAGATCTGACCGTTGACGGCGCTGGCGGCATCGCTTGCCAGGTAGACCGCGAGCGGGGCGACCTTTTCCGCCTTCATCCCCTTGAGCTTGGCCACGCGCGCTTCCTGTTCGGGGCTGTCCACCTTGATCGACGAGATCATGCGGCTCCAGGCAAACGGCGCGATGCAATTCGAGCGCGCGCCGAAGCGTTGTGAATCGAGCGCGATCGACTTGGACAGCGCGACAATGCCGAGCTTGGCGGCCGAGTAGTTGGCCTGCGCCAGGTTGCCGATGAGGCCGGAGGTCGAGGTCATATGGATGAAGGCGCCGGAGCCTTGCGTCTTGAAATGCTCGGCAGCCGCGCGGCTGACCTGGTATGCTCCGTAGAGATGCACCTTGATGACCGCGTCCCAGTCCGCCTGGCTCATCTTGTGGAAGTAGGCGTCGCGCAGGATCCCGGCATTATTGACCACCGCGTCGATGTGCCCAAAGGCGTCGAGCGCCGTTTCCACGATGCGCTGGGCGGCGGCCGGCTCGGCCACACTGTCGCTGTTGGCGACGGCCTCGCCGCCAAAAGCCTTGATCTCCGCGGCCACGGACGCCGCAGGTCCCTGATCGTTGCCTTCGCCTTTGAGGCTGGCGCCGATATCGTTGACGATGACACGCGCGCCCTCGCGCGCCATGGCGAGCGCGATGTCCCGCCCAATGCCGCCGCCCGAACCGGTGACGACGACGACCTTGCCCGCGAGCATGGTTCCAAGAACTCATCTTCTTTTCCTTTCGGTCCGCGCGCCGCATTTATCGGCCGGCCCGTCAATTCCTGAGCAGGTGGCGCGCGATGATGATTTGTTGAATCTGGCTGGTGCCTTCGTAAATTCGCAGCAGCCGCACATCGCGATAGATGCGTTCCACGGCATACTCGGCCATGTAGCCGGCGCCGCCGTGCACCTGCACAGCGCGGTCGGCGATGCGGCCGGCTGCTTCGCTGGCGAAATATTTGGCCGCGGCGGCGTCGAGCGGCGCCGCGCCATTGGCGTCGTAGGCGGCCGCCGCATTCTCGACCAGCGCGCGCGCCGCCGCGCGTTCGGTGTGGCTGTCGGCGATCATCGCTTGGATGAGTTGGAATTCGGCGATCGCCTTGCCGAACTGCCGGCGCTCCTTGGCGTAGCCGACCATCTCCTCGATCAGCCGGTCGCAGGCGCCGACGGCGAGCGCGGCGAGATGGATGCGCCCGCGGTCGAGCACTTTCATCGCCAGCCGGAAGCCGCGGCCGGGAACACCGCCGACGATGGCGCTCGCCGGCACCCGCACGCCATCGAAGATGACGTCCGAAGTCGTGGTGCCGCGCTGGCCCATCTTGCGGTCCTTCTTGCCGACCGTGAGGCCTGGGCTGCCGCCCGGCACCAGGAAAGCCGAGATGCCGTCTGCGCCCGGCTTGTCGGGGTCGGTGCGCGCCATCACTGTGAACAGGCCGGCGCGTTCGGCATTGGTGATGAAGCGTTTCGAGCCGGTGATGACGTAGTCGTCGCCGTCACGCACGGCGCGCGTGCGCAGGCTGGCGGAGTTGGAACCGGCTTCCGGCTCCGTCAGCGCGAACGACGAGATGATTTCGCCGGCGGCCAGGCGCGGTAGATAATGCTCTTTCTGTTCGGCCGTACCTTCCATGATGAGGCCTTGCGCGCCGATGCCGACGTTCGTGCCGAACACCGAGCGGAAGGCGAGGGCGGCGCGACTGAGCCGCATGACGATGTCACATTCCTGCGTCGAGTTGAGACCGAGGCCGCCGTATTCGACCGGAATCGTCAGCCCGAAGAATCCGATCTCGCGCATCTCGGCGACGATCTCGTCGGGGATGCGATCCTCCTCCTCGACGCGCTTCTCGTTCGGAATGAGCCGCTCCGCGACGAAACGGTCGACCGTGGCGCGAAGCTGGTCGAGTGTCTCGCGATCGATGGCCTGACTTATGCTCATGGTTTCGCTCCCTTGGGATTTCCGGCCCGGCGGAATACGGGCATCGGTCTTTCGCCGACTGTTTCAATCGCGCCGATGACGGCATCGCCGATCGCGGCATCACCGGTCAGATGCGCCATTAGGCGCGGCCCTTCTTCGAGCTCGATCAGCGCGATCCAGTAGGGCACCAGCCGCTTGAAGTCCTCCGTTGGCGCACGGTGCACCAGCGTCGACGAGAACAGCCGGCCGCGGCCGCTTGCCGCGATTTGGCGCACCGCTTGCGAGCCGCAATGCGGACAGAAGGCGCGCGGCAGGCTCCAGACCGCGCCACAGTCTGCGCATTGCTCGAGCGTGATGTCCGTGGTTCCGGTCATGCGGCGCGCTCCAGCACCAGGCTGACGTGCGACGACAGTACGCCGCCGTCGCCGTGATAGAGCGCCCGCGCCGGGAGCCTCGCCAGTTGGCGAGTACCGGCCCGGCCGGTCATCTGACGCGTGGCCTCGATGAAGTGCGCCAGCGCACCGGCAACGCCGCAATGGCCGTAAGAAAGAAGACCGCCGTGGGTGTTGAGCGGCAGGGGACCGTCGGGGTCGAAGCGGCCGTCGCGCGCGTCCGTGCCGGCGCGGCCGGCGGCGCTGATGCCGATGGCTTCGAGCAGCAGCGCCAGCGTGACGGTGAAGCTGTCATAGATCGCTGCGTACTCGATGGTGGAAAGCGCTACGCCGGCCTGTGCGAGGGCGGCCCGCGAGGCGGTGGCCGCCCCCTCGGCGATCGCCGCGGGCGCCTCCGTGATGTGTTGGTGCGTGTGCGCTTGGCCGCTGCCGATGATGCGCACCACCGCGCCGTTGGGCCGTTCCGCGCTCAATATAATGGCGGCGGCCCCATCCGAGATCGGGCAGCAATCGAGCAGCTTGAGCGGCGAGGCGATCGGCCGCGAAGCCATCACCTCGTCGACCGTGATCGGGTCACGGTAGTGGGCCCCGTCCGTGCGCGTCGCATTGCCGCGCATGAGCACGGCAAGTGCGGCGAGGTCTTCCTCGCGCGCTTTGGTCTCGTGGAGATAGCGTGCGGCGGCGAGTGCGTAATAGGCCGGCACGGTCGGGCCGAGCGGCACTTCTCGCTCGGGATGCCCGACCTGCATCAGCGTCTGGATGGCGCTGTTGCGGGCCTGTCCGGAGAGCCGGTTTTCCCCGGCAACGACCAGGACATGGCGGCAGGTGCCGGCGTGGATCAGCGCGTCGGCGAGCGCCAGCATGGCGGCACCGGTTGCGCCCCCGAGCTGGACGACGTGGGCGTAGTGGGGCTTGAGGCCGAAATACTCGGCGAACACGGTCGACAGCATGAGATGCGGCATGGTCGTCGCATAGCCGGTGATCAGGCCGTCGACGTCCCGGCGCCGCAGGCCGGCTTCGGCGAGCGCCTGCCGGGCCGCCTGCGCCATGAGCGTCAGCGGTGAAGCGCCCTCATGCCGCCCGAAAGCCGTCAGTCCTGTTGCCGACACAAGCGTCACGCCGTTTCCTCGTTCACAGGCCGACCGTGAGGGTGCCCTCGAGCGTACGTGCGCCCTCGGCAGTTTCGACGAAGACATCGTATCGCCCGGCCGCCGCATCGATCAGCTTGCCGCCGGCCCGTGCCACGGCGCCGACGACCAGCGGCTTGATGAAGCGTACCGACAGCTCGGGGCACCGGAAGCGCGCGCCCAAAGTGCGCGACGCCGCTTCCAGGACGAGGTTGAGCGTCATCGTGCCGTGGGTGATCGGTCGGCCGAAGGGCGTGCGGGCGGCGAAGGCGGCGTCCACATGGATCGGATTGAAGTCGGACGTCAGCTCGGCGTAGTCGCGCACTTGATGGGGCGAGGTCGCAAGCTCAAGCGTGTCGAACTCGGCTGGCAGGGGAGGTGACGGGTTCATCCAGGTTCTCCTTAATTATTGGGCCCAGATGGTGATGATTTCGCCGCTCAGGACCGGGCGCTCGCGGTCGAACGCGCGCACGCTCAATGTCACCCAGCGGCGGTCGCGCTTCAGCGCCTTGGACAGGCACGAGAAGTCGAAGCGCAGCCGCGTGCCCGGCGCGACGGGTTCGTCCGGAAAGGAAAGTGTTTGCGCCGCGTGCACATTGCCGGGCGGCCGCGCCGGGATGACTTTGAGGTAGCATTCCATCATCGCAGCGACGAGCAGGCTGTAAGGCACCGTCCGCGCCGGCATGCTCGCGCCCGCCGGCGCGTAGATGCGCTGCCAGAGCGCAAGCCGTTGATCGTCGAGCACGACTTTGATCGAGCCGATGGGCGCGCCTTCGGCAAAATTGTCGAAGGTCCAGACGCTGCCGGGCGCGGTCGGCTGATCGGTCATGCCGCGGGCTCCTGCGCCCGTGTGGATTTGCGGGCGGGAACGATGAGCGCGTCAAGCGCGACCGCGCCCTGCGCGCGCGCAAGCAGGGGATTGATTTCGATGCTGTCGAAAGCATCGGGCTGGCGTGCGGCCAGCACCGACAGCCGGCTGACCGCGTCGGCGACGGCGTCGATATCGACCGCGCGCCGGCCGCGCGCGCCATGCAGAAGGGCGGCGCCCTTCAGCCGTTCGATCATATGGCGGGCCTGGGTGCGTGTAACCGGCGCGATATCGAGGACAACATCCTTGAAAATCTCGACGAAGATGCCGCCGATACCGACCATGACCATCGGGCCCATGACCGGATCGTTGCGCACGCCGGCGACGAGCTCGACGCCGTCGGTGGCCATCGCGCTTACCAGCAGCCCGTCGATACGGGCCTTGGGCTTCTTGTCGCGGACGCGCGTCAGCATCCTGGCGGCTTCGTTGCGCACCGCATCGGCGTCGGCGAGGCCGAGCACGACGCCGCCGACTTCCGTCTTGTGCGCGATATCGGGCGACACGATCTTCAGCGCCACTGGGAAGCCGACGCGGCTCGCGGCTTGGGCCGAGGCCTCCGGGGTGGCGGCGATTTCTTCCGGCAGCAGGCCGATGCCTGCCGCGGCCAGGATCAGCTTTGCTTGCCGTTCATCGACGGTTTCGTCAGGCAGCGCGACGTCGGCGCGGACGGCGGGAAGATCGCGCGGATCGCTCGCTGCGGTGCGCGCGGCTTCGGCGAAATCGGCGAGATGGGCCAGCGCGCCAATGGCGCGCGACGGGTCCTCGAAGGTCAGAATGCCGTGCGCCTCATAGGCTGCCATCACGTCATCGGCGCCTTGGCAGACGACGACGGCCGGCTTTTTCGGCTGGCCCGCGAGCCCGTCCAGGATCGCGTCGCGCACCTTGGGCCCGAGTACCGGCGAAGCGGTCCACGACGTGAAGAACGAAATCAGCATATCGTAGCCGCCGTCGACCAACATCGAGCGCAGGTTATCCGACACGAGTGAGAAGTCGTTGAGTGCGTGTCCGGTGATGTCGACAGGGTTGCGCGGCGCCATCAATGGATTCCGCGCCAGGAGCTTTCGTTGGGCGTCCTCCGGCATGGGCGGCGTGGCAAGGCCCGCGGTCTCCGCGGCATCGGCCATGAGGACGCCGGCGCCGCCCGAAATCGTGAGAATGCCGAGCTTGCGTCCTTGCGGCAGCGGCGAAAGGTTGGCGGCATAGACGATGTCGAGCATTTCTTCCGTGGTGCGGGCGCGCGGAATGCCGAAGTGTCTCAGCACCGCGTCGAAGCTCTCGTCGGAGCCGGCGAGCGAAGCAGTGTGCGACTGCGCCGCCTCCGCCCCCGCGGCCGAGCTGCCGACCTTGATGATTGTCACCAGCTTGCGGTTCGCCTGCGCCTTTTCCAGCGCGCGGAAGAAGCGGTCGCGGTCGTTTACCGCCTCCATGTAGCAGGCGATGGTGTCGACGCTGTCGGAGTCGACCAGATAGTCGAGACACTCGGCGACCGTGACATCGGCCTCGTTACCGGTGGAAATCCAAGTGCCGACCTTCATCCGCCGCGCGCGCGCCATGTTGAGCAGATGGGTGCCGTAGGCGCCGGACTGGGTGATCATGGCGATGCGCCCTTTTTCGGGCGGCCCCTCTTGCAGCGCCGACGAGAAGGTCGGGCAGTGGCCGATCTCCCCGTTGAACAGCCCCAGGCAGTTCGGCCCGAGAACGCGGATGCCGGCGCTGCGTGCGCGCGCCATGATCTCGGACTGCAGCGCGGCGCCTTCTGCGCCGACCTCTGCGAAGCCCGCGGAAAAGATCAGTGCCGCCTTGACGCCCTTCTTGCTGCAGGCGTCGATGGCGTCGGCGATGCCGGGGGCGGGGATAGCGAGCAGCGCAAAATCTATCGGGCCCGGGAGCGAGGCAATGTCGGGAAAGGCAGGGCGGCCCTGCACTTCCTTGCGTGCCGGGTTGACCGGGTAGAGCGTTCCCGTGAAGCCGGCGCGATTGTAATAGTCGATTGGCCGGCCGCCGATGCGTGTAGGATCCGTGGATGCGCCGACGACAGCGACCGACCGCGGCGCCAGCAGCGCCTCGATCCCGCCCCGCCAATACTCTTCACGGGTCGTCTCCGGCATTTCGTTCCTCCCCTCAGGCCTTGACGGCCAGCATTTTTGGTTTGCGGGCCGCCGTGTTCGCTTTTTGATGCCGAATGCTTTCGAGGGCGCGGCCGTAGAGATTGGCGGAGATGTGGTCGGCCGTCCGGCGGATGTCCTGGCCGAGCGCGGTCAGCGCGGGTCGCGGCAATTGTCCGGCGATGACGATGCCGCTGATGCCGAAGCGCGCCTCGCCGGTATGATCCCGGATCACCGCGGCAACGATATCCACGCCCTTGAAGAGCTGCCCATAGTCGAACGCATAGCCGCGCTTTTCAGCTACCGCGACGTCGGCGGCATAATCTTCGAAGCGTGCCGGCGTCTGCCAGCGCAGGCGGCGGAAGTGCGCTTCCAGCTGCTTGGCGGAGAGCTTGCGCGTCGCGGCGATGCAGCGCCCGACGGCACCGACGAAGGCCGGTAGCCGCGAGCCGATCGACATGTCGACCCTGACCACATTGGCGCCGACGATGCGGTCGACGAGCACGATGCGGTCATTGGGGGTGATCTTCCACAGACCGATCAGCGAGCTGTGCTCGGTGGAAAGCCGCTCGAGCTCGGGATGGATAAGATTGACCTGGTCGGTGCCCAACAGCGGGGCGGAGAACTCGAGCATCCCGAGCGCGATGCTGTAAGTCTTGGTCGTCGTTTCGAACGTGACCAGGCGCTCCTTGGCGAGCGTCCTTAGAATGTTGAATGTAGTGCTGACGTTGAGGCCGGTCTCGCGCGCGATCGGCGCCACGCCGGCGGGGCCGGAGGCGTGCGCCAGGTATCGCAAGACAGTGACGGCGTTTTCGACGGCGCCGACGAACTTGCCGGCGGTCGGTTGATCAATAAATTTTCTCATGGCAGAATAGCTTTCGATATAGAGAAATCTGATAACACGCTTTTCCTGTGGTGTGAAGCCGGCCTATAAGCAAAGTGGAAACGGGCCCGTGCGGTGATGATCCTAATCGTGAAGTCTCAAATATTGTCTCTGCACGGTGCGATGGGCGGTTGCCGATGAGCCCGCCACTGCATCGCAGCATGCGCGACGGCGTCGTCACCTTGACCCTCGACGTGCCCGAGAAACGTAATGCGCTGTCCATGGCAATGCGCGAGCAGTTGCGTGAAACGCTGCGGCGGGACGAGGGCGACGAAACGGTCAGGGCCCTCATTCTGACCGGCGCCAACGGCATATTTTGCTCCGGCGGCGACATCACGCTATTCGGCCAGGGTGGCGAAAGCGACTGGCGGGGGCGCCTTGCGATCCTGCACGAGGTCGTTCGTCTGCTGGTCGCCGGCCGCAAGCCGGTCGTAGCGGCGGTTTCGGGTTCGGCCTTCGGCGCCGGTCTGAGCCTGGCGATGGCCGCAGACTACGTTGTCGCCGATCGCAGTGCGCGCTTTTCCACCTCATTCGCGCGTGTCGGCCTGTTCCCGGACATGGGACTGCTGTGGACGCTGCCGCGGCGGGTCGGGCCGGCGCTGACGCGGCAACTCGTGATGGACGCGCGCGTGCTCGACGTTGAAGCCGCGCAGCGGCTCGGCATCGTCGATGAAGTCGTCGACCAGCCGGATCTGCTCGAGGCCGCACATCGCACCGCCCTCAAGGCATCGTCGCTCGCCCCGCTCACGGTCGCCGCCACCAAGAAATCCATTGCCGCCGGCCTCGACGCGCTGCTCGCCGAGGAGATGGAGACGCAGATGAAGATGTTCACAAGCGAAGATCACAAGGAGGCCCAGGCGGCCTTCCTAAGCAAGCGGCAGCCGGTCTTCAAGGGCCGCTAAGCGGCCGAGCGCCGCGCGTCGTGCAATATTGAAAACTGGCTGCGGCGTGAAGAATGGAAGTCGGCAGAGCCCCTCCGGGATTTGCGTTTACGATACAGCCCTTTTGCGATGAAGCGGCCGCTCTCGGATCGATGCGGACGCTCTTCGACGCATCCCGGGAGCAGCGCTGCATCAAGGCGGATCGAGCCGCGCCGATCGTCGATACGCCGGGACGCTGCTTCGGCGACAGTCGCAGCAGGGTTCTTTTCGAGTCGGCATTCAGTAGGGCGTGATCACATTCAGCAGTGCCTGGCGGCCGTCCACGACGGCTGCGCGGGCGCGCGTCAGGGCATCTGCCAGTTCGGCTGGCTTCTCGACACGCTCAGCATAGGCGCCTTGCGCGCGCGCGATTTCGTCAAAAGCCGGCGATGGATCGAGGCCGGCCAGCGTGCGGCCGTCTGTCTCCCCGGCCACGCCATCCTTGAACATCGACAACGTGGCACGGCGCACGGCACCGTAGCGGCTGTTGTTGAAGATGATGATGAGGATCGGCAGCTTATGGGCGGCCGATACCCAATGACCAACCGTCGGGTTGGAGAACATGTAGGCGCCGTCGCCAAGCGTGGCAACTATGAACTTTTCCGGCGCGGCAAGCTTGGCGCCGAGCGCGGCACCCAGGCCCCAGCCGAGCCCGCCAGCCGGGCCGACTGCGAAAAAGGTACCGAGCTTCTCGCGCGGACAATGATCCAAGCGCAGCGGATATTCATTGAAAATTACGGCATCCTCTCCCAGCGTGTCGCCTATCACTCGCGAGAGATATTCCGGCGAGATATGTTCGTCCGGCGCGGCGTCCCGGACGAGTTGGGCGCGCCGGTTGCGCATGCGTTCGGCAAGGTGGCCACGGCGGGCTGCGATGCGCGCTTCCGCCATTTGCAGACGTTTCTCCACCGCCGCAGTCAATTCATTGAGCACGTTTCCGGCACTGGCCTGGATGACCAGATCGCTCGGAAACGAACGCATCGGATAGCGCACGAAGAACGGCTCTTCGCCGATATGGGCGACGCGCGCGCCCCCCGCCGGCTTCTGAAGGCTCGGAATCCACGGCACGTCGGATTCGAGCGCGATCACCAGATCGGAATCGGCGAGCAGCGTGCCCGGCTCGAATCCAAAATGCATCGAATGGCTCGACGGCAGACTCACGCTGCGCGGATTGTAGGTGATCACCGGAATGGCGCAGCGCTCGGCCAGATGCGCCAGCGCAGGCACCGCGCCGGCTGACAACGTGCCGGCGATGATCAGCGGACGCTCGGCGGCGGCGAGCCATTCGGCCAGCGTATCGGTCACGTGCGGATCGGGATAGCTGCCCGCCGCCAATGGGCGCGGTTTGATCGGTCCTATCGGCTCGGCCAGCGGGGCCGCGAGCGGTTCGCGCGGCAGCACCAAATAGGTCGGTCCGCGCGGATGCGCCATCGACACTTCGACCGCGCGCGTCACCACGTCGGCGGCCTGTGGCCCCATGCGCAACTCGTAATCCCACTTCACCATCTCGCGCAGCATACCGGCCTGGTCGAACATTTCCTGCGCCCAATGGATCGGCCGGTTGCGCGAGCCGAATACGCCTTTCTCGGTGATCGGCGTACGGCCGGCGGCCAGAATCAGTGGCACTCGGTCACGCGACGCATTGGCGATATTGTTGAGCGTGTTGGCGGTGCCGACATTGACATGCACCATCACCGCCTGCGGGTGCCCGTTCATCAAATAGGCGCCGTGCGCCATGGCCACCGCCAGGTTCTCATGCGGCACCAGGACGGGTTGCGGCACTCTGGCGTTGGTCTTAGCGGCCCGGGCGAAGGCTTCGACGACGGGCGGAAAATCAGTGCCCGGATTGCAGAAGAAATAATTGATGTTGTGATCGGCCAGCGCGCGCAGGAATGCCTCGGCGGCGATCGGCTGATGGTCGCCTCCGCCCGGTGTGATGGTCATGCGTTTGAACCCATTCCGTGCTTATGTTTGTTTCTCTCCGAAGACCCGTATTGCCCTCGATCAAGTCGAGGATCGGCTTTTCGGGAGCATAGGCTTGCGCGTCCACATGTGGGCGCGTTGGCTACAGCTGCAGCGAAACTTACTCGACGCGGGCAGGGGATGACAACCGAGAGCACAGATTTTCCGCTTACGCCTGAGATGCTGGCCCGAAAGGGTGGTTTCATAGGATGAACAGGTCCGTGAATCGCCGACCAATTTTACGTTTAGTTTGGTTCGGAGGAGGTGCAGCTAAAGTTGACTGGCATTACACAGAAGCTCAGCTTTCGTTTTTCACGTGACTTCAATTCACAGTCGAATGGACCTTTGAGAAGCGCTTGCTGATATAATGGTACTATGATGCAATTTGTGCTGGCGCGAGGGGGGTAATCAGCGTCGATCGGGGCGCTGGTGCCAGCATTAAACTGGCACGATAACCGATGTGTTGCACTGCATTCTGGTGGGGCGGCGCCAAGGGATGGAAGTAGAGCGCACGTCCTTCGATGGGGCAAATTAAAGCGGCATTGCCGCGTGGTCGCTGTTGCGGCCGACTTGGCGTTCGTTACACTGCCCATTACCGACGTAGCGCCGACGCGTTCCGGCGTTGCGGATCAACGACAAGCAAAAGCGGGAGGAGGATACGCAGTGAGGGTATTATCGACTCTGGCGATTATCTTAGGCGCCAGCCTGCTGTCAGCCGGTGGTGCTGCAGCGCAGCAGCTCGGCATTGCCACGTCCAATCCGGGCTCGCTCTATCACAGCATTGGCACTGCAATCGCGAAGGCCGCCAACGAACACGGGCTTTCCGTCACCATTCAACCGGCGACCAGTCCTAATCAGTATTTGCCGGCGGTGGGCGCCGGCCAGATTGAGTTCGGTATTGGCAACCTGGAGGAATTCAATTACGCGCTTGAAGGTAAAGCCTGGTTCAAGGGCAATGCCAGCCCAAATCTGCGCGTGGTGGCGCTGCTCTATCCGCTCAAGGAAGCGATCTTTGTCCGCAAGGATTCAAAGATTATGAGCGTCGGCGATCTAAAGGGCAAACGGATGACCGGTGGCTTTACCGCGCAGCACACGATCCTCCCGCAACTCGACGCTATCTATGCCACCGCAGGTATGACCCGAAACGATGTCGTGAAGGTACAAGTTCCGAGCGTGGTCGGCGGCGCCAATGCTTTCATGGCTGGACAGTCCGACGGGTTCATTTTCGCGCACGGGGCCGCCAAGGTCCGTGAAGCAGATGCTGCGGTTGGTGGCATCCGCGCTCTCCCCATCCCCAACACGCCAGAGGCTGTTGCCGCTATCAAAAAGCATTGGACAACCGGCTTCCTCGTCGAAATGAAGCCGGGGCCGACCAATCCCGGAGTGCTTGCTCCGGGCTATTTCATTGCCTATCCGCAGGTCATCTTCACCAACAAGGACGTCCCCAACGCGACTGTCGAGAAGATGGCAAAGGCTATCTACGAGAGCCAGGCGGAGATGGGCAAAGTGTTTGCACCGATGAAAGGATTCAATCCGAAGAAGGACATGGTCGGCGATACGGCCCCGGGCAAATATCATCCGGGTGCGATCAAGTTCTACAAGGAAGTTGGGCTATGGAAGGGAAAATGACGTCGCGGGTCGGCGTATATTTCCCATGAGCATAGCCGAGGAAGGAACATCGGGTCCCCAAGCGCTGACCGGCGTAATTGCGACTCTGCTTGCCGCCGCACTGACTACTGGTGCGGCGGCTTGGGCGCTCGAGTTGCCCCAATATCTATCGTGGTCGCTGTATCCGCAGCAGTTCTTCGCGGCAGCGTTGGGGCTTGGCTTGGCGCTATCGTTCCTGTCGATGCCGGCGCGGCGAGGGGCGTCACGAGAACATGTACCTTGGTATGATTTTTTGGCCGCCGCACTCTGTTTCGTCGCCTGCGGCTGGATCGCAATCCGTTATCCGGATTTGGTCAATACGATCTTTGCTCGTCCGGCAGCCGCCTATGTTCCCGGCGTGATTATCGTACTGCTGCTGCTCGAAGCTTTGCGGCGTGCGACCGGCTGGGCGCTGGTCATCATCGTCGGGGTGTTTCTGATCTACGCCCTGTTTGGCAATCTGGCGCCAGGCCGTTTCGCCGCCCGCGCTCAGGACTGGCGCGGACTTGGCGGCTATCTGGCCTTGGACGCCAATGGCATCCTCGGCCTACCGATGGCAGTCGTGACAACGATTGTCATAGCTTTTGTGTTCTTTGGCAACGTGCTCAACTCAACCGGCGGGAGCCGTTTCTTCACCGATCTCTCACTCATCGGCATGGGCCGTTTGCGCGGCGGCCCGATGAAAATCTGCGTGGTCGCCTCCTGCCTGTTTGGTATGATCTCGGGAAGCGCCGTCGCCGACGTGGTGGCGATCGGCATCGTCTCCATCCCTTTGATGCGCCGTGCCGGATATCCTGCGCACAAAGCTGCCGGCGTTCAGTCCGTGGCTTCGACTGGTGCACAACTAATGCCGCCGGTAATGGGCGCCGCCGCCTTCGTGATGGCGGAGTTTCTGCAGGTCCCCTATGCCGCGGTGGCACTCGCCGCTCTGGTCCCAGGCCTACTCTATTACACCGCACTCTTCATTCAGGCCGATCTCGAATCAGCCCGGCTCGGTATGCGCGGGCTTTCTGCGTCGGAAATCCCGCCTACGCGCAGCATCCTCGGCGGCTGGCCTTTTGTTGCGGCCTTTGCTGTCTTGATTATCGCGCTTTTCCGCTACAACTGGCAGCCCGAACGCGCGGCGCTGGTGGCGGCGGGGACTGCTGCCGTGCTCGCCTTTGTCACCGGCTATCAGGGACGTCGGCCGAAGCTAACCGACCTTGTCCGCAGCGTCGTGCTCAGCGGCCATGGCGCCGTCGATATCATTCTGATTGGTGCTGGCGCTGGTATCGTGATCGGCGTGCTCAACGTAACCGGACTGAGCTTCAACCTGACCTATATGCTCGTTCAGGCCGGCGCCACCAGCGCCGCGTTGCTGCTAGTGCTCTCGGCCATTGTGTCCATCATTTTGGGCATGGGCCTGCCGACGCTCGGTGTTTATGTTCTGCTTGCCTCGCTTGTGGCGCCGGCGCTCATCCAGCTCGGCATCAATCCGATGGCCGCGCATCTCTTCATTCTCTACTTTGGCATGATGTCCATGATCACACCGCCCGTCGCGGTGGCCGCGTTCGCCGGCGCGGCCATCGCCAAGGCCGATCCCATGCGCACCGGCTACTCCGCCATGCGTTTTGGCTGGAGTGCCTTCATCGTGCCCTTCCTGTTCGTGGCCTCACCGACGTTGATTCTGATCGGCAAACCGCTCGAAATCGCGCAGGCCATCGCCACCGCATTCATCGGCGTGTGGCTCGTTTCCATCGGAATGGCTGGTTATTTCACTCGGCTGCTCGGCTGGCCGTCCCGCATTCTGTTCGTCGTTGCCGGTATCCTCGCGCTGATCCCGGCAAGCGCCTTCACAGGGGGCTATTGGACTGATGTGATCGGCGTTGGCATGGGCGTCGCACTGATTGGCTATGAGATCATGCGTAAGCGCATTGATGTGCCAGCCCTGCGTGAAGCTGACGCAGGTGTGCCAGAGCAAACCAGGTCGACAACGGCTGAATGCAATTAAAGACGGAATAGCCGCCCGGCATTCGTGCCTGCGATGCGCGCGGCCCGGTCGCCTCTGAGCGCATTCACGCGCGTCAGGCATCCGGCCATGTCGCCGATATTGTGCGGACAGTCCGAACCGTACGGGACGCGATCAGGCTATCTCGCCACCGGCGTCCCGACCGTAAAACGCGGACGTTTTCTGGCGAGTGCCGGCAGCAGACTTCGAGGGAGAAAAAGCGTGGTGTGGGGCACGCAATCGCGCAATTTCAAGAGCTGGGGCGCCGGCCCGGCGTAGGTCGGGCAGCGAGTGCAGAGTTGCGCTCACGCAGTCCTCGCAACAGGGCACGCAGGCTCTCACGCAGGGTTTCGTACTCATGCCGGTCGATCCAGTCGAAGGCGGCTTCCTCGATACGGTCGGCGATGTTTTCACATTTCTTCAATAGGCGGCGACCCGCCGCCGTCAGCTTCATACGCAGAATGCGTTTATTGCTCGGGTCTTCCTTGCGGGCGATAAAGCCACGCTGAACAAGTCCGTTGATGATCTCGTTCATCGTCTGGGCGGTTACGAAGAACCGGCGCGACAACTCCGCCGACGATATTCCTTCGTATTCGTTGACGATGGTCAAAACCGTGTATTGGATGCCCGTCATCTGGAGGTCGCGAAGCGCGGCCTCGAACTGCGAACGCACGGCCTGGTTTGCCTGGTTCAGCAGGTACATCGTGCGCGGACGGCTTCTCATGGTTGCTTCCGAATTTCGGCGCCGGGGATCGTGGCGTTCGCCCGGATTGACAATATCAGGGCCCCTGATTAATCATCGCAATCCGTTCAGACGATGAGGTAAATCCTAAAATGTCCGTCAAGACAAGCGATTCCGCTGGCGGTAGCGCCGAAGGTGACGAGCCGGTCCTGGTCGAATTCGAGAACGGCATCGCTTGGGTCACCTTGAATTGGCCGGCCAAGCGGAACGCGATCAACCCCGCCATCGTCTACGCGATGGTCGAGACGCTTGATGCACTCGAAGAAGACGAGCGCGCTCAAGTCGTGGTCATCACCGGCGCAAGGGACGCGTTTTCGGCGGGCCAGGATTTGAAGGAATATTTCCGAGAGCCCGATGCGGGGCCGCCGGTCGAACGCGAGCGGCTTTACCGCGCCAATGCCGACTGGCAGTGGCGCCGGCTGATGTTCTACCCTAAGCCGACCATCGCAATGGTGAACGGCTGGTGCTTCGGCGGTGCCTTCCAGGTACTCCTTGGTTGCGACCTGGCGGTGGCGGACGAGGAGGCCGTGTTCGGGCTCTCCGAGATCAACTGGGGCATCATTCCGGCCGGCATCGTGACCAAGTCGGTGGCGATGGCGCTCGCGCAGCGCCATGCGCTTTACTACATCATGACCGGCGATAATTTCGACGGAAAGCGCGCCGCCGAGATCGGGCTGGTCAATTTCGCGGTGCCGAAGGCCGAACTCAAAGACCGCACGCGCGCACTCGCCCAGAAGCTGATGGAGAAGAATCCGTTCGTCATGCGCGCGGCGAAGACCGCCTATCATCACGTGCGCCACTTGTCCTGGGATGCGTCGCTGGAATTGCTGATGGCAAAATCCGACCAGACCAAGTTCCGGGACCCGGAGAAGGGCGACCAGAAGGGCATGTCGCAGTTTCTCGACGCGAAGAGTTTTCGGCCGGGGCTCAGTGGCTATGACCGTAAAGGCCGCTAAGCCGGACAACGGCGGGCGTACGCGCAGCGGATTCGAGCGGCTGTTGCGACCGCGCTCGCTCGCCGTGGTGGGAGCGTCGCCGGAGCCCTTCTCGCTCGGCGGCAATGTACTTGCCAACATCCAGCGCTTTGGCTTTGGCGGCGATCTGCATCTGGTGAGCCGCAGCCGCAGCGAAATCAAGGGCCTTGCTTGCGTCAGCTCGATCGACGACCTGCCTGCCGGGGTCGATGCGGTCGTGTTGGTGGTACCCGTGCCGGCGGTCAAGGAGGCGATCGCGGCTTGCGTGCGGCGTGGCGTCGGCGGGGCAGTAGTGTTTGCCTCCGGTTTCGGTGAGTTGGGTGAAGAAGGCCTTCGTGCGCAGCA
Source organism: uncultured Pseudomonadota bacterium (assembly GCA_963773225.1). Taxonomy (GTDB): domain Bacteria; phylum Pseudomonadota; class Alphaproteobacteria; order Rhizobiales; family Xanthobacteraceae; genus Pseudolabrys. The sequence goes on along the minus strand of CAVZAO010000007.1, from coordinate 171,296 downwards.
CGAGATCGGGGCCATGGCGCGAGAGGCCGGCATCGCCTTGCTCGGCCCCAACTGTCTCGGCCTCATCAATTTCGTCGACCAGGTGGCACTGACCTTCGAACCGGTGCAGCCCGTGGTGCCGTCCGCCCCGGGCGTCTGTGCCATTGCGCAGAGCGGCGCCATGGCAGGCAATATCCGCATGGCTCTGCTCGGCGGCAACGTGCCCGTCGCCTACACCTTGTCGACCGGCAATGAAGCGGTGGTAGGCGCCGAGGACATTATCGAGGGGCTGCTCGACGATCCGGCGGTGCAACTCTTCTCGGTCTTCGTCGAGCAGATCCGCGACCCCAACCGGTTTCTGACGCTGGCCGCTGAAGCACGGCGTCGTGGCAAGCCCATCGTGCTCATGCATCCGGGCCGGAGCGCGCGTTCACGCGAAGCGGCAAGGTCGCATACGGGCGCGCTCGCCGGTGACCACGCGGTCATGCGGGCGTTCGTGGCGCGCGAGGGCGTGGTGCTGGTCGATAGTCTGGACGAATTGTTCGACGTCAGCCGTCTCTTGACGCGGTATCCGCAGCCGGCTGCTGGCGGCGCTGCGATCATGAGCAATTCAGGCGCCATTCGCGGATTTGCTCTGGATTTCTGCGAGCAGATCGAATTGCCGCTGCCTGAGTTGGCGCCCGGTACCGACGATACACTGAAAAACGTGCTGCCGGACTTCGCCACCATCGATAACCCGCTCGATATCACGGCGCAAGGCATGCAGAAGCCGAGCATTTTCGGCGATTCCGCCGATGCGCTGCTGCGTGACAGCCAAGTGGGCGCCTTGCTGGTAGCGGCGATGGGAGGCTCACCGGCGCAACAGATGGCGAAATGGAAGTCGCTGCGGCCGGTGCTTGAAGGCGCGGGCAAGCCGGTCGCGCTGGCTTATCTCGGCGATAGCTGGCCGTTGTCCGACGAGTTTCTGAGCGACGTCACGCAAAGCGGTGTGCCGTTCTTTCGCTCACCCGAACGGGCTATGCGCGCCTTCGCGCACCTCATGTGCTATGGCCGCGCGTTGGCGGACACGGAGCCGCGCGCGAGCGTGTCTGTTGCCACATCCTGCTCCTTCGCACGCGGGCCTGTTGCCGAGTACCGCGGCAAGGCGATGCTTGCCGACGCCGGCATCGCGGTGCCGCGCGGGGCATTGGCGAGCAACTCCGACGACGCTGTCGCTATCGCGCGCGAGTTGGGGTTTCCGGTGGTTTTGAAGGCCCAGGCCGCCGCGCTCATGCACAAGAGTGACGTCGGCGGCGTGGAGGTCGGGGTCGCCGATGAAGATGACTTGCGCACCGCATGGCACGGCATGATGACGAAGGTCGCGGCGGCCCGGCCCGATATCGTTCTCGACGGCATTCTAGTCGAAGCGATAGCGCCGCGCGGCGGCATCGAACTGATCGCGGGTGCGCGCCGCGATCCGGCTTGGGGCGCAGTGTTGATGGTCGGCCTCGGCGGCATTTGGGCCGAAGCGCTTGGTGACGTGCGTCTGTTGCCGGCGGATAGCGGTGGCCAGCGTATAGCGGCAGAACTCGACCGGCTCAAAGGCGCGCGGCTGCTCCACGGCTACCGCGGTAGTCCCGCCTGCGACGTACCCGCGCTGGTGGATGCCTTGCAACGCATCGGCGCGCTTATCCGCTCCGTTCCGACCTTAAGCGAAATCGATGTCAATCCGCTGCTGGTCTATCCGTCGGGGCAGGGTGTGCTGGCGCTCGACGCGCTGCTGGTCGCAGACTAGATGGCGCGAGGCGGGCGATGGATTTCAGTTTCAGCGAAGAACAGAGACTGTTGCGCGACAGCGTGCGCAAACTGATGGACCGGCACGCGCCGCCCGAAACGGTGGCGCGGCTCGATCGTGAGCAGACCTATCCGTACGACCTGTACGATGCCTGGGTCGAAGCCGGTCTGCTTGGTCTGCCGTTTCCGGAGCGCCACGGTGGGCTGGGCGGGTCCGTGGTCGACCTCGCGCTCGTTGCCGAGGAGATCGCCTATACCAGTGCCGATCTTTTCATGGCGTTTGCGGGCAGCGTATTCTGCGGCCTCAACATCGTACGCAAAGGGTCGCCCGAGCAGATCGCGCATTGGGTGCCGCGCTTGCTGTCGGGTAAGACCCGTATGGCGATCTCGATTTCCGAGCCGGAGGCTGGCTCCGATATCGGCGCCATGCGGACGGTGGCCACCCGCAGCGGCGAGGGCTGGGCCATCAATGGCCAGAAACTGTGGTCGACCGGCGCCGGCGCGCGCGACGCGGTCATCAACGTCTATGTCAAAACCGGGCCCGCGGCGGACTACCGGGAGGGTATGTCGCTGTTCCTGGTCGACAATGACACGGCCGGGTTGGGATGCCGTAAGCTCGACATGTTGGGACGGCGGTCGACCGGAACCTACGAGCTGACCTTCCAGGACGTCCGTGTGGACGCTGACCGCCTTGTCGGCGGCGAAAATAAGGGTTGGGATTGCGTGCTTTCCGGCCTGCAGGTCGAACGCATCACATCGGCGGCGGGCAATTGCGGCGCGGCACGCGCGGCGGTCGATCTGGCCATTCAGTACGCCAAAGACCGCAGTCAGTTCGGGCGTCCCATCGGGACTAACCAGTCCATCGCCCACATGTTGGCCGACATGCAGACGAAGGTGGAGGCGGCGCGCGCGCTGATGTGGCAGGCGGCCTGGAAGGTATCGGCGGGCGAGGACGCGCTGCGCGAGATCACCATGGCCAAGCTGCTTTCGTCCGAGACCTATGTCGAAGTCGCCAACCTCGGCATGCAGATTCTCGGGGCCTACGGCTACAGCATGGAATATCCCATGCAGCGGCACTATCGCGACTCGCGCGGAGCGACCGTCGCCGCCGGCACGTCACAGATGCAGCGCAACCTGCTGGCCAACCTGATGGGATTGAAGGTCCGATAGCGGGAACACCGCGGGCCCGCGCTTGATCTCGCGCGTACCTTTGGTAATGTCAGGGGGCCTTACATAGCCGCGGGGGCAGACGTGTTGATCCCGGCGGCGGCGCCTTCTGGCAAGGCGACCACATAACGAGATGGCACGGCAGGGAGGTTCGCGATGACGAATGAGCAGAGGGGACCGCTTCGCAGGCGGCTGTTCGGGGTGCTGGCGGCGGCAGCGCTCGCCGCGCCGGTTGCGGCACATGCGCAGCCCAAGCGTATCACCATCGGCACCAACACTGCCGGCACGCTCTACAACCAGATCGGCACCGTGGTCTCGACGCTGATCCAGAAGAACACCGGCATTCCCACCAACGTGCGGCCGTTCGCGGGGACGTCGGTTTACCTGCCGCAGCTTCATCGCGGCGACATCGACTTCGGCCTCAATTCGGGGCTCGATTCCAGCATCGCCTATCACGGTGAGGACGAATACAAGCAGCCGCTCACCAAACTGCGCGGTGTGATGCTGATCGCGCGCGCCTATTACGGCTTCTATGCAAAGAACAGTTCCGGCATCAAATCGGTCGCCGATCTCAAGGGGAAGTCGACGGTGATGACCTACCGGGCCATCGCTTCCTTCGGCAAGGTGAACCAGGCGCTGATCGCGACCGCCGGACTCACGCCGAAAGACGTCAAGCCGGTCGTGGTGTCCGGCATTCCAGACACCGTCCGCGCCATCGTCGACGGCCGCGTTGCGGCCGGCGCGACCATCATCGGTATTTCGGCTTTGCGCGAGGCCGATGCGACGGTCTCCGGCGGATTGCGCGTGCTGGCGCTCGGGCCCAACCCGAAGCCGATCGACGACCTTGCCGGCTTCTCCGCTGTCACCATCCAGCCGAAGCCGGTCTATGTCGGCGTCAGCAAGCCGATGAAGGCAGCGCGCTTCGACGTTTATCTGAACACCGGCACGAGCCTGCCCGATGACGAGGTCTACAAGGTCACCAAACTGATCTACTCCCACTGGGCATCGTTGCAGAAGGATGTGCCGGCGCTGCGCTCGATTCCGGCCAAGGATCTCGCGCCGGCCAATTTCGGCCACCCTTATGCTGCGGGCGCGGTGCGGTTCTTCAAGGAAGCCGGCCTGTGGACACCCGCGCACGAGAAGCGGCAGGAGGCGCTGCTCAAGGCCGAAAAGATGAGCAAGTAAGCAGCGCCACGCGTTGTATTTCCTCCGGCTGATCCCATGACGTCCCTGACCACATTCATTCAGCGGTTCTATTGCGCCTTCCTGCTGCTGGCTGGGGTGGTCTGGGCTTCGAACGGCTTCCAGTGGCTGGGCGTGTCCCTGCTCGACGCCGAATGGGTGGGTTTCTATCTGTCCGTCGGCGTCGCCGCGGCATTCTTGCAGGTGCCCTACGGCAAGAAGGCCGGCGTGCTCGATATCGCGCTCGGGTTCATCGCGATCGCGGCGTGGCTGTGGATGTCGCTCCACTTTTCGGACTGGCTGGTCGACATCGCGGGCGCCACGCCCGAGAAATACGTGCCGGGGGCGATTGCGATCCTTCTCATGATGGAGGCGCTGCGCAAGATCAGCGGCGTCCCGATCACGTTGCTGGTCTGGCTGCTGATTGCCTACGGCTTTTTCGGCTATATGCTGCCGGGGCCTCTACAGGCCAATTATCAGAGGCCTGAAGCCTTCATTCTTTATCTCTACGCGGACACCAACGCCATTCCCGGCCTGGTGCTGAACATCATCGCCGGGATGGTGCTGGCGTTCATCGTGTTCGGCAAGCTGATGGAGGTGAGCGGGGCGACGGAATTCTTCACCGATCTGGCAATGGCGCTCATGGGTCACCGACGCGGCGGTCCGGCCAAGGTCGCCGTTGTCGCTTCCGGGCTGTTCGGCAGCATCAGCAGCTCCCCGGTGGGCAACATCATGTCGACCGGTGTCGTCACCATTCCGCTGATGAAGCGCGTCGGCTTCAAGCCGTATTACGCGGCGGCTATCGAAGCCGTCGCCTCGACCGGCGGACAGATCGCACCCCCTGTAATGGGGGCGACGGCGTTCCTGATCGCCGAGTTTCTGCGCATCAGTTATATGGACGTGGTGGCGGCCGCAGCGCTGCCGGCGCTGTTCTACTATCTCTGCCTCTTCATGCAGGTCGACGCGGTGGCGCGCAGCGAAGGCCTCAGCGGTATGCCTCGGGCGCAATTGCCTCGTTTGATGGCTGTGCTGGGGAAGGGCTGGCCTTTCGCGCTGCCATTGGCTCTGCTGATCTATCTCTTGTTCTGGCGGGGATCGACGCCGGCCTTCGCCGCGCTGGCGTCCTCGGTCGTGCTGCTGGTGTTTGCGTTCCTGAAGGGGCGCCTGCGCACCCGCGCAGACTGGGCCGCTCTCATCTTCGGCGGCGGGGCCGGCATGGTGCCGCTGATCATGATCGGCGGCGCTGCCGGCGTCGTGGTCGGCGTCATGAACGCGACTGGGCTCGGACAGTCGCTTTCCTTTGTCCTAGTGCAGGCCGGCAGTAATTGGGGCCTGCTGCCAATGCTAATCGTGACCGCCATTCTCTGTATCATCCTCGGCATGGGTATGCCGACCACGGCCATCTACGTCATTCTGTCGACCGTGATCGGGCCGGCGCTGATCAAGATGGGGCTAACGCCGCTCTCGGCGCATCTCTTCATCTTCTATTTCGGGGTGATGTCGTTCTTGACGCCGCCCGTTGCGGTGTCGAGTTTCGTCGCCGCCGGCCTTGCCGAAACGAGTATGTGGCGCACGGGCTGGGTTGGAATGCAGCTTTCGATGATTGCCCTGCTCTTGCCGTTTATTTGGGCATACGACCCGGCATTGCTGCTCGACGGCTCGTGGCTTTCCATTGTGCTCGTCGTTGTGACGACCTTGGCGGCCATCATGCTGATCAGCCGGGGTCTCCTGACGATGCGCTCTCGCAATCTGTCGACTGCGGTGCTGGGCGGGGTGATTACGGTTGCCGCCGTAGCCGTGGCCGTTTCGCCCGTGTGGCTCGGTCCGGAATTGATGACAGCAGGCATTATCGCTGTTGTCACGCTTGCAGCTTGCAAGCTGTGGTCAAAAGCCGAACGTCGGAAGGAGAGACTTGAAACGGCCGGCGCCGTGGGGGAATGAGGCCTTGAACAGCATGTCGTAGATTACAGCCTTGTTCTGATAGGCAATCTCGGCGATCTCGGCCGGCAGCGTGAACACGACGTGGAAGTAGGGCACCGGCAAGAGATCAGCCTCCCGCGCTGCCATCCAATCGCGGGCCAGCTTCCCCTGGCATTTTGGGCAATGCCGATTGCGACAGCTGTTGTAGGCAATCGATGTGAAGCCGCATCCTTCTTTCTCGCAGCGCGCAACGTGCCCGCCGAGGGCCGCCGTGCGGCAGTCCTCGATTGCGCTCATCACCTTCAATTGGCCGAGGCTCACATGGCCGCGGTTGGCCTCACGCCAAGCGGGACCATGGTCGCGGAACAGGTCCGCCACCTCCAGTGCAGGACGGGCCAAGCGACGCGGTCATGTGGGCGCTTGGTCCTTCGGCCGCAGCAGTCGATCGAGCGGGCTTTCGACCGACCGCAGCAGATTGGTCGCGACTTGCGTGTAGCGTGCGGTCGTATCCAGCTTGGCATGCCCGAGCAGAACCTGGATCACGCGCACGTCAATGCTGCTCTCCAGAAGGTGCGTCGCGAACGAGTGTCGCAGCGTATGCGGCGATACCCAGGACCCGAGCCCGGCGGCATCGGCCGCCATGCGGCAGACGCGGTTGAGCTGGCGCACGGTGACCGGCAACAGCAGATCGCGGCCCGGGAACAGCCAGCCCGGCGAGCGGGACTGCAGCCACCATGCGCGCAACAGCTCCAGCAGCACCGGCGAGAGCATGGCGTGCCGATCCTGCCGGCCCTTGCCCATCTCGACACGGATCAGCATGCGTTGGCTGTCGATGTCGCCCACCCGTAGCATGACGACCTCGCCGCCTCGAAGCCCCGCCCCATAGGCCAAGCTCAAGGCCGCCTTGTACTTCAGACCCGGACCGGGCGCGGCATCGAGCAGGCGCGCGACATCTTCGGGTGAGAGTACGCGCGGAAGTTTCCTGGGATAGTGCGTTCGAGCAATCTGATTGGCGAGGTCGGTGCGCCCGCACGTGATGCTGAACAAGAAGCGCAGCGCGGTTGCTTGCGTATTCATCTTTGGCGGCTGCGTACCTTGCGCGATCTGCTCGGCCTGGAAACGGCGGATATCGTCGCCGGTCGCTGTATCCGGTGCGCGGCCAAGAAACTTGGCAAAGGTCTCGATGTGCCGGATATAATCGTGCTGGGTCTTGGCGCCAAAGTTGCGGTTCGTCATGTCTTGCAACATGCGGCGGCGCAGATCGGTGATAGGCTTGTCACTCATCGCAGACGCCTGTCCTGAGATTGGGTTCTGCAACCCCTCGATCTCAGGACGGGCCGCCGGCCCTGTCACCGCCTATCGATCAGTCGGCCAACGCGGCGCTTGCCGTCTCCCCACGCGCGCAGCGCGCTCCCGCGCGAGCGGGTTCGTTCCATGGCCCATCGGCGACATGCAGTCTCCGTATCCGGATGCGCGCTTTCGCGGTTAAAGCGGACGAGACCTTGTGCAGCGCAAATTTCCAATGACTATTTTCCACATTAATCGCGCGGAGCAACTAGACGCTACTCGCGGCTCGAACGTCCTACGCCATTAAATTCGTCAGGATCTTTAGCTCTATTGGTTCTTCGCCGGGCTCAAATGTTACGCCGGTTATCTGTTCGTACATACGGACATAACGGTGCGAGAACTCGTCGATCAATGTTTGCGGAGCCTCGGGCAAAGCCGCATCCTTAAGCTGACGCAGGTGTGCCAGAGCGAACCAGGTCGACAACGGCTGAACGCTATTAAAGACGGAATAGCCGCCCGGCATTCTTGCCTGCGATGCGCGCGGCGCGAATGGCATCTACGGCATTTTCGAGCGGATCGGGGTCTGCAGTTTCGCGATGAAGAACGCAGCGCCCGCAAGCGCGCAGCCGGCTAATGTCTTGGGGCTGGCGGCCGGGCTGTGCCTGAGCGCGCCTTTGGTCCACGCCGGGCTGACGGCGGACAACGTGGAGCCGGTAGAAGACGGCGCGGCGCAGTTGTAGCGAGGAAGCAAAGCCGCTGATGCTTGCGCAGACGACCTACGAAGTCACCAGATCGTCGACCTGTCTGACGATACGGCCTTCGCGTAGTGGAACACAATCTTCCGGGAAGTCCTGAATGATCTCGATCCCCATATCGACGATCCGGTCGTGAAATTCGGCCAACGTATCCATCATTCCCGCGATGTGTTCGTCGTGCAGCACCAATAGCGACCAGGGCTGCTTGACGCATGTTGTCAACGCTGCCTCCATCCAGGCGCGGCGCGGCTCTTCCCAGTCGCGCGGCACGTTATTCCAGGTGACAAGCGTCATCCGTTCCTCAGTCAGATAGTCGAGCGATGCGGTGCTAAGCAGGTGTTGCCCGAGCGTGCCCTTGCCGTTGGGGCGAAACAATTTGAGCGGGTGAGCCAGCGCGCCGAGCAACTGCTGGGTTCGTCCGATTTCCGCGACGATCCGCGCCGAGGCACCGTCGATCCCAAGCGGCGTACCATGGCTATAAGTGTGATTGCCGATCCAATGCCCTTCGGCGTGTGCACGCTCGGTGAGGCGTCGAGCGTCAGGCGTTTGCAGTTGTTTGCCGACTACGAAAAACGTCGCTTTGATCGAGCGTTCGGACAAGAAGTCGAGTACGCGCTCGGTCGCTCCGGGCTTCGGGCCGTTATCGAAGGTAAACGTCAAACGGGGCATTTGCGTCGTCTTCCACTGTTGATGGCGCGTGCCTCTTACAATGAGATGCGTCGAACAGGAAGATATTATCGATGGAAGGGCGGCGATCGCCAAACGCTAAACCTGCGTTATGGTCGCGGCCGTTAAACGGAATGGGCAAGTTACGAAGTGGGCAGCGTCCACGCTTGCGGCACCGGGCGACAACTGTCATCTTCGCGCGCCTTGACGTTGTTTGGCAGATGGAAGCGACAACTCGACACCGAGAAGCCTAGTGTTATCAAAAATGCGCCATAGCGTTTAGAGCGTGGCCTGCAGTCGCGCCCGACTGAAGATGGGCGTTGGCGCCTGGGAGAGGAAAATGCCCGAGAAACTTATCCCGACCACCGTCGTGGGCAGCTACCCGCAGCCGGATTGGCTGGTGGACCGCGCCATGCTGGCGAAGTCGGTGCCGCGCGTGCGCATGACAGAGATGTGGCGCGTCGCGCCGGAATGGCTGGAGCAGGCGCAGGACGACGCCACTATTCTTGCCATCCGTGACATGGAGCGGGCCGGCATTGACGTCATAACCGACGGCGAGATGCGACGCGAAAGCTATTCGAACCGCTTCGCCACGGCGCTCGAGGGCATCGACATCGAGAATCCGGCCATCGTGACCGCGCGCTCTGGCACCAAGGTGCCGGTGCCGCGAGTTGTCGGCAAGGTGCGCCGGGCGGGGCCGGTCGAGGTGCGCGACATGGAATTCCTGCGCCGCAACACCGATAGGCCGGCGAAGATCACATTGCCGGGGCCCTTCACGATGAGTCAGCAGGCTTTGGACGAGCACTACAAGGAGTCCGAGGCGCTGGCGATGGACATGGCGGCCGCGGTCAACGAAGAGGTGCACGACCTGGTGAGGGCCGGTGCCGACGTCATCCAACTCGACGAACCCTGGGTGCGCAACGATCCGGAGGTCGCCCGGCGCTACGCGGTCAAGGCCATAAACCGCGCGCTCGAAGGCGTTAAGGTGCCGACAATCGTGCATCTCTGCTTTGGCTATGCGGCAGTCGTGCCCGGCGATGCCAAGCCGGCGCACTACGCCTTTCTGGCGGAGCTCGCCGACACGACCGCCGGCACGATCTCGATCGAGAGCGCGCAGCCGAAGATCGATTTCGGGGTGCTCGCGGATCTGGCGCCGAAGAAGATTATGCTCGGCGTGCTGGATCTGTCCGATCCGACCGTGGAATCGCCTGAGAAGGTCGCCGAGCGCCTTCGCCGCGGACTCAAATATATTTCCGCCGATCGGCTGGTCGCCGCGCCGGATTGCGGTATGAAATACCTGCCGCGTGCGGTCGCGTTCGGTAAGCTGAAGGCAATGAGCGAAGGCGCGGCCATCGTGCGGCGCGAATTGAGCTAGGGCGCGCGAGCGGGGCCGCTACCGCATCAAGTTGTCGCTGCGCAGCTTGCGCACTTCCTCTTCGATAAGGTCGATGACGGTGGACATGGCGCGGGTGACGGGCCGCTTGGCCGAGCGCACGATATAGCGCTCGACGACGAGGCCCTTCACCCGTGAAGACGTCCATGTGCCTTTGGGATCGTCGGCAATGGCGACGTGCGGCAGTAGCAGATGGCCGAATCCCTTTTTGGCAAGAGATTTGAGCACCGAAAGGCTGTCGGCTTCCATCCGGCAGGATAAGCCGAAGCCCTTGGCCGCGGCGAGCCGTTCGTAACCGACGCGCTCCCGGTTGGGGAAGCCGGGCAGGATCAACGGTAAGCGTGAAATGGTGGCGATCGTGCATTCGGCGCCGAGCTTTGGATCGTTATTGGCGGCGCTGATCAGGAAGATGCCTTCGCTCGCCAAGGGAACGCTGATGAATTCAGAGTCTTTGTCTGGAAAGCTGATGACTGCGAAGTCGAGATCACCGCGGCGCACCCATTCCTGGATCGGCGCCGTGAGGTCCGTGACGAAATGCAGCGTCACGTTCGGATGCCCGTGCCAATAGCGTTCGGCGAGGCGGGGAAACAGCGTGTGGCCAAGCGACGGGTTGGCGCCGATACGCAGCGTGCCCGCCGGAACACTGCCTTGCGTGGTGACGTCGAGCTCCATCTGCCTGACCTGCTCGAGCAACTGGCGCCCGCGGTCGAGCAGGGTCTGGCCGGCCGCTGTCAGCTTCACGCCGCGTCCGACGCGCTCGAGCAGCTTGGTGCCGAGTTCCTCTTCGAGCAGCCGGATCTGCCGGCTCACTGCCGATTGTGCGATGCGTAATCGGCTGGCGGCGAGGGTGAGATTCTCCAGCTCGCCGACGACGAGGAAGTACCGGAGCTGGCTCATTTCCATGGTAGATGCCTCTTTCCATCAATCTAATTATTAGATGATAGAATTCTGATTATTCTATTTTCTTTTCTATTCGAGGCCAAGCTATCTTTGGTCGAGATCGGCAATAGACCGACAACAATAAAAAATCAGGGGGAAGCGCGTGCTTCGTGTCAGCGTCGACATCGGCGGTACGTTTACGGACATGGTGGTGACGGATCCGGAAGGAAACGTCGCCATGTACAAGTCGCCATCGACACCCGGCCAGCTCGGGCAGGGCGTGATGGACTGCTTCCGCAAGGCTGCCAAAGAGCGCCGCGTTCCGCTGGACGACCTGCTCAAGTCGGTCGATACCCTTATCCATGGTACGACCGCGACGACAAATGCGCTGCTCACGCGCACCGGCGCCAAAACCGGCATCCTGACCACGGAAGGCTTCCGCGACATCATCGAACTGCGGCGCGGCATGCGGGTCGGTGTCAGCCCCTACAATCTCAAGGTCGCGTTTCCGCGCCCGCTGGTGCCGCGCGACCGCATCATCGGCATCAAGGAACGCGTGCGTTACGATGGCACCGTGATCGAGCCGCTCGACGAAGAGGCGGTGAGGGCGGCCGCGTTGAAGTTGGCGGAGGAGGCGATTGAGGCGGTCGCAGTCTGCTTCTTGTTTTCCTATCTCAATCCGGCCCATGAGCGGCGTGCCGCCGAGATTTGCCGCGAGTTGCTGCCGGACGCCTACGTCACCACATCCTCCGACATCTTGCCGGCGGCGCGCGAATTCGAACGCTTCAACACGACAGTGGTCGGCGCCTACGGTGGGCCGGCGTTCTCCGCCTATATCGACAAGCTCGACGACGAACTGCAGCGCTCCGGTTTCGGCGGCAAGCTGGTGCTGATCCAATCTAACGGGGGTATCCAGGACAAGGCGACCGCCAAGCGCAATCCGGTCTCGACTCTGCTGTCCGGGCCGGCGGCTGGGCCTTCGGCGGGTGTCTTTCTTGGCGGCTCCTATTCAGACAACATCATATCGGTCGACATGGGCGGCACCAGCTTCGAAGCCGCGCTGATCCGCAATGGCGAGATCCTGCTGACAACCGAGACTTGGCTCTCTGAGCAACGCCTCGCGGCCAAGTTGGTCGACGTGCACTCGATCGGCGCGGGTGGCGGCAGCATCGCCTGGCTCGATCCGCTCGGTCTGTTGCGGGTCGGCCCGCAGAGCGCTGGCTCGGTGCCGGGGCCGGCATGTTACGGCAAAGGCGGCACCGATGCGACGGTGACCGATGCCAACGTCGCGCTCGGCTACATCTCGCCCGATTACTTTCTGGGCGGGGAGATCACGCTCGATCCGGAACGCTCCAGGCGGGCGATCGACCAGAGGATAGGCAAGCCGCTCGGCCTCACGACCGCCGATGCCGCCTTCGCCATCTACGATGTCGTCAACGAGAGCATGGCCGATGCGCTCAACGAACGCTGTACCAAACGCGGATTTGATCCGCGCGAGTTCCTGCTGGTCTCGGCCGGTGGAGCGGGTGGCTTGCATGCGGCGGTGATCGCGCAAAAGGCCCGCATTCGCGATGTCATGATCCCACGCTTTGCGCCGGCCTATTGTAGCTTCGGCATGCAACTGCCTGACTATAGCCACGACTACGTTCGCAGCTACGCCGCGCGTGTCGAAAACGTCGATGCCGAAAAGGTCGAGACGCTTTTTGCAGAGATGGAGCGCGAAGGGGCGGCGACGCTGGCGGCGACCGGCGTTCGTCCTGAGAAGATGTCGTTCGTGCGTTCGATCGACATGCGCTACATGGGTCAGTTCCATGAGGTGAACGTGCCGCTCCCCGCCGGGTTGCTGGATGATCGGGCGGTTGCGGATCTCGTGCGTGCTTTCCACGGCGCGCACGATGCCCGTTACAGTTTCTCGTTGCCGGATCGCCAGGTTGAAATCCTCTATCTGCGCCTGCGCGCCATCGGCGCCACTGCCAAGATCAAGCTCAAGGAAGTCGAGAAGGGCGACGGTCGAGGCGCCGTCCGCAAAGGCACGCGGCAGGCCTATTTTGGCAGCGCGTTCGGTTGGCAGGACGTCGATGTCTATGACGGTGGCGCGCTTAAAGGCGGCGCAACGCTTACCGGTCCGGTGCTGATCGAGGAGCCGACAACAACCATCCTGGTGCCGCATGGCTACTCCTGTCGCATCGACGCCCTCGGCAATTTCCTGCTGACGTCGGCGTGAACGGAGCGCTCCCCATGTCGCCATCCATGACGCCCGCCCTCGATCCCGTCACCAAGAGCGTGATCTGGAACAAGCTGCTCAGCGTGTCGCGCGAGATGTCGACCGTCATCGAGCAGTCGTCGCAGAACTTCATTACCGCCGAACTGCACGACTTCTGCGTCGGTCTTTACGACTCCATTGGCCGCTCAGTGGCGCATTTCGTCGGGCTGCCCGGCCAGATCGGCGCCGGTGGCCTGCAGATCAAGGCGGTGCTGGAAAAATTCGGCGACGACATCAATCCCGGCGATGTCATCCTCATCAATGACCCTTACAAGGGCTTCGGCACCCATCTGCCGGACATCACCATCTTCGTGCCGATCTTTTACGAGGGCCGCCTGGCGTTCTTCGCCATGGCGCGCGGCCATCAGGAAGACGTCGGCGGCTCGCTGCCGGGTGGCTATTTCGCCGGCGCCTACGACATCCATGCCGAAGGCCTGCTCATTCCGCCGATCAAGATCTACAACCGCGGCAAGCCCACCGAGGTCTACGAATTCTTCCTTCACAACGTGCGCTTCCCCGACGGCATGCGCGTCGACAACGCCGCCATGATCGCCGCGGCGAAGGTCGCCGACAAGCGCCTCACCGAGATGCTGCGGCAATACGGCCGCGAGGACCTGATGGCCTATATCGACGACGTCATCATCTCGACCGAGCAGGCGGTCCGCGGCGAGATCGAGAAGATCCCGGACGGCGTCTATTACGCCGCGTCCTCGACCGACGACGACGGGTCGACTTACGACGTGCCGGTCACCGTGCGCTGCGAGCTCACGGTTCACGGCGACACCCTGACCTTCGACTTTTCCAAGAGCGACAAGCAGGTGCGCTTCGTAAACTGTCCGCTCTCGGCGACCTACGCCAGCGTCTACTCGGCGGTCTTTACTTCGCTGCCGGCCGGCATCTCCTCCTATCACAACGACGGCAGCTACCGCCCGATCGAGATCATCGCGCCGGCGGGAACCTGCGTGAATCCGACCTATCCAGCGACCGTCGGCGCCGCGCCGATTGCCGTCGGCACGCAGGTCATCGAGGCGGCCGCCGAGGCGCTGAGCCGCGCCGTCCCACACAACATCTGCGCGGCGTGGTCGCGCCATTACGGCTGCGGCATGATCGGCGTCGACCCGCGCACCGACGAGCGCTACGTCTTCCTCGCCCATGTCTCCGATGGCGGCTCCGGCGCGATCTGGGGCTACGACGGCTGGGCGCACGTGGCGCCCTGGGTCTGCGGCGGCGAACTGGTGCGGGCGCCGGTCGAGATGATCGAGACCTATTACCCCTGGCGGGTACTGAAGTACGAATTGCTTACCGACTCAGCCGGCCCCGGCAAGTTCCGAGGCGGCCTCGGCGTGCACTGGGAGGGCATCAACGAGGGCGGCAAGGCCATCCTGCTGACCGGCGATTCAGATGGCGACGTCACCCGTGGCTACGCAATCGAGGGCGGCAAGACGCCGGATTTCTTCAATTCGCTGATGATCGAGCGCGACGGCAAACGTTTCCAGGTTCGCGCCCATCGCCAGTCCGAGCTCGCCGACGGCGATCTGGTCATCCAAAAGACGGCCGGCGGCTGTGGTGTCGGCGACCCGTTCGCGCGCGATCCGGAGGCCGTGCTGTCGGACGTGCGCAATGGCTATGTCTCGATCGCGCGCGCGGCGCTTGATTATGGCGTGGCGATCGATCCAGCAACCATGGCGATCGACCCGGATAGGACCCATGCGTTGCGGCAGGCCGGCGCGACGGTTCACGCCGCGCCTAAAGTCGGAGTGCTGGAAGGGGCAGATCGCGCGACCTGAGGGTGCGCGGCGATCCCGGGGAGAGCCCATGCTGTACGATTGCGAGACGCGCGCTGCCGGTGAACGGCCTGCCGGGGCCGTGGACGGCATGACCGCCGCCGAGGCGCGACGCGGGCGTCCGCGCACGCCCGATGGCGTCGGCATCGCGGTGCAGGAATGGGGCAACCCGCAGGGGCCCGAGATCCTGTTCATCCACGGCTTCTCCCAATGCCATCTGTCCTGGTCGCGCCAATGTGGCGGCCGATTGGGAAAGCAGTTCCGGCTAGTGACCTATGATCTGCGTGGGCATGGCACATCCGGCAAGCCGCGGGCGCCGGAATTCTACCGGGAAAGCCGCCGCTGGGCCGACGAGATGGCGTGCGTCATGGATTATGCCGGCTTGCGCCGTCCGGTCGTCGTTGCTTGGTCCTATGGCGGCCGCGTCGTCGCGGACTATCTTGCCTGCCACGGCGCCGCCCGTCTGGCTGGCATCAATCTGGTCGCCAGCACGATCCGTTCCGCCGCGGGAAACGTCCCGGCCAGTTCCATGGCCTTGCGGCGGCAGATGGCGGAGGAGGACCTTGATCGCAACATATCGGGTACGATCGCCTTCTTGAAGGCCTGCGCCACGCACTGGACGCCCGAGACCTTCAATTATCACTTGGCCTTCAACATGCGCGTTCCGGCCACCGTCCGGCGCCATCTACTCGACCGGACTTTCGATGCCGAGGACCTCTATCGCCAACTCGGCATTCCGGTGCTGTTCACGCACGGAAGGCTGGACCAGATAACGTCGTGTTCGGCTTCGATCGAAGCCGCCGCCATCGCCAATAAGGCGCAATTGTCATTGTATGACAATTGCGGCCATTGCCCATTCATTGAGGACGAGGAGCGCTTCAACGCCGAACTGGAGCATTTCGTTCTTGCCGATTGCCAAGGAGGATAAGGGACGCGCGCCGAGCACACGGGACTTAAGCCATAACCTTCGGACGAAACCGAAGGACAAGGGGAGAAAACGTGCATTACTGGATTATCCAGGCTTTCAACGGCGTATCCTACGGTGCGCTGCTGTTCCTCGTGGGCAGCGGCTTGTCGTTGATCTTCGGTGTAATGCGGATCGTGAACTTGGCCCACGGCTCCTACTTCCTCTGGGGCGGCTATATTGCGATCTCGATCATTGCGGCGACCGGCTCCTGGGCGCTGGCATTGCCGCTCGCTGCTGCGGCGGTTGCGGTCATCGGCCTCGGGATGGAACGTGTTTTCCTGCGCCCCCTGGGCTTCGATCCGCTGCGCCAGGTGCTGCTGACCGTTGGGTTCGCTTATCTGTTCCAGCAGGCGGCTCTCGATATCTGGGGCGGCAACAACCTGGATATCAATCCGCCGGTCGTGTTATCGCACAGTGTCGTCATCGGCGGCATCTACTTCCCGCTCTATCGCGTGTTCATGATCGCCATGGCGCTGGTGGTCGGCGTCGGCCTGTGGCTCGCCATGGAGAAGACGCGCATGGGCGCGGTGGTGCGGGCGACCGTCGACGACGCCGAAATGGCACGCGGCATCGGCATCGACACGAATCGCGTCTCGATGTTCATCTTCGCGCTCGGCGCCTTTCTGGCGGCGCTCGGCGGCGTCATCGGGGGCGCGTTTCTCGGTGTCTATCCCGGCCTCGATTTCGAAATTCTGCCTCTCGCCTTCGCGGTCGTCATCATCGGGGGCATGGGTTCGCTCGGCGGCGCCGCCATCGGCGCGCTGCTCGTCGGTCTCGGCGACAATTTCGGCAAGGCGCTGTTCCCGGAGCTTTCGTACTTCACGCTCTACGCCCCGATGGTCCTGATCCTGGCGATCAAGCCCAGCGGCCTGTTCGGGCGGGAGTGAGCATCATGAGCCAGACCACAAAGGTCTTCGTCGTAGCCGCCGGTTTGCTGGTATTCGCGGCTCTCGTCACGAGCGCCAATTCCTTCGTCGTCCTGCTGGCGACGCGCGCGATGGTCTTCGCCATCTTGGCGATGAGCGTCGACATCCTGCTCGGGTTCACGGGGCTGCCGTCGCTGGGGCAGGCCGCTTACTTCGGCGTCGGCGCCTACCTCACGGCGATCCTCGCCACCCGATACAACTTCGGGCTCGGGTGGGATTTCTGGCTTGTCGTACTGTTTGGAATGGCACTCGGCGCGCTGCTCGCGGCGTTCTTCGGGCTCTTCGCCATCCGCGCCAGCGGCGTCTATTTCCTGATGATTACGCTGGCGCTCGGACAATGCGTCTGGGGGCTGGCCTATCGCTGGAATTCGATGACCGGCGGCGATAACGGCATCAACCTGCCCAATCGGCCGAGCTTCGGTCTCGACCTGAACAACGGGGTGGTCTTTTTTTTCCTGGTGTTCGGGTTCTTCGTCGCTTCGCTGATCGTACTTTACGTCGTCGTGCGCTCGCCCTTCGGCCGCAGCCTGGAAGGCATCCGCGAGAGCGAGGCACGCATGCGTATCCTCGGCTACAACACCTGGCTGCACAAATACATCGCCTTCGTCGTCGCCGGCGCCTTCGGCGGCCTTGCCGGCGTGTTGTGGGCGCACACCAATGGACTGGTGGCGCCCGACGCCGTCACGCTTGTCACCTCCGTTGACGCGCTGCTGATGGTGGTGCTCGGCGGCTCCGGCACACTCATCGGTGGGGCTGTCGGGTCGGCGATCGTCTTCGGGCTGCGTGAGTATTTGTCGACGTTCGTGCCGTGGTGGCAGTACGTGCTTGGCGGCGTCTACGTCCTGACCATCTTGTATCTGCCGATGGGCTTGATGGGATTGCCGGCGCGGATCCGGCAAATCCGCTCTTCTGGAAAATCAGACAAAGAAGCGAAGCAAGAGAAGTTGGTCGCCAAGCCTTCCTGACAAACGACGGAAGGCATCACAATAAAGGAGGAGTCAGATGTTACGTCGATCGAGTGGCAGACTGGGCCTGGCATGCCTTGGCGCAGTATTCATGTTCGGCTTCGGCGCCAATGCGCCTGCCCAAGCCCGTGACCTGCGTATCGGATTCATGGCGCCGTTCACGGGTATCTTCACCCAGCTCGGCCTGGACATGAAGCACGGCTTCGACATGTACTTGAACGCGCACCACGACATGCTCGGCGGCATGCATGTGAAGGTGTTCTACGAAGACACGCAGGGTAAGCCCGACGTTGCCGTCGCCAAGGCGAATCAGCTCATTCTCCAGGATAATGTCGACATGCTCGTTGGCGGCGTTTTGGCCACCACGGGCTATGCGCTGGCCCCGGTCGCGACCCGCCACAAGGTTCTCTACATCGGGTCCATCGCGACGGCGGACGATCTCGGGCAGCGCAAGCAGAAAGAATACCCCTACATGGTGCGGCCGACCTTCGTGCCGTCGCAACCCAGCCATCCGCTCGGCCAATGGGCCTGCGAACAAGGCTACAAAAAGGTCGCCACCATCGCCGCCGACTACGCGTTCGGCTATGAAACGCTCGGCGGATTCCAGCAGACCTTCGAGGACTGCGGCGGCAAGGTGATCCAGAAGATCTGGGCGCCGATCGGCACCAAGGATTTCGGGCCCTACATTCCTCAGATCAAGAGCGATGCCGACGCCATCTTCACGCTGATGGTGGGTCCGATGTCGCTCCAGTTCCCCAAGCAATTGCGCGCGTCCGGCAACAAGAAGCCGATCATCGCCGGCGGCACCAGCTATGACGAATTCATCCTGCCGCACATGGGCGATGAAGCCATCGGCGACGTTTCGTCCTTCATGTACAGTGCGGCGCTCGAAACCCCGAAGAACGAAGCCTTCGTGAAGAAATTCCGCTCGCTCTACGGCAAGGTTCCCTCCTATTACTCGGAGGGCAACTACACGACGGCGCAGTGGATCGACGAAACGATCAAGAAGAGCGGCGGCAAGTTCCCGGGCGCGCTTCCGTTCATCAAGACCATGCGCAGCATCAAGCTCGATGCGGTGCGCGGTCCGGTCTCGCTCGACGACACCAACACGGTTGTCGAGAACATCTACATCCGGAAGGTCGAGAAAAAGAAGATGTTCGGCTATCCCAAGGCCGAGCTCTGGAACACGGTCATCAAGACCTACCCCAACGTCAGCCAGTTCTGGCACTACGACAAGGCCAAGTTCCTGAAGCAGCCGGTTTACAGCCGTAACTTCCCGCCGTGCAAATACTGCGAATAGGCAACGCTGAAGTCGGGGCCCGCGCCGCGGGCCCCGGCGTTACTCGTAAGGGCACGTCTTGAGGATGGACACGCACATGGGCGGTGACGTCCCCGTTCTGGAGCTCAGGGGTCTGTGCAAGAGCTTCGGCGGCCTGCAGGCCACGCGCGACGTGTCGCTGCGGGTCATGGCCGGCGACCGCAAGGCGATCATCGGTCCGAACGGGGCGGGCAAGACGACGCTCTTCAACCTCATCTCCGGCATTCACCCTGTCACCGCCGGGGCCGTGCTGATGTTCGGCCGCGACGTTACCCGCTGGCCAAGTCACCGGCGCGCGGGGCTTGGCATGGCGCGCACGTTTCAGGTCACGAGCCTGTTCCCGAAGTTGACCGTGCTGGACAACGTCATTCTCGGGATCCAAGGGCTGCGCGCATCGAAATTCGTGATGTGGCGTTTTATGACCGCCTATCGCGACGTCTACGACAAGGCCAGCGCGTTGCTCGTTGCCGCCGGTTTTCTAGACCGCAAGGATGTCGAAGTCCGCAACCTGTCGCATGGCGAGCAGCGCCAACTTGAGATCGTCCTCGGGCTCGCCAGCGATCCGAAGATCCTGCTGCTGGACGAGCCGGCCGCCGGCTTGTCCTCCGGCGAGTCGGTCGAAATGACCCGCTTCCTGATGAAGCTCGATCCCCGGCTCGCGATCCTGCTGATCGAACACGACATGGATGTCGTGTTCGACGTCGCCTCGGAGATCTCGGTGCTGCATTTCGGGGAGATCGTCGAGTCCGGCACGCCGAAGCAGATTCACCAGAGCGCACGCGTTCAAGAAATCTATCTGGGGACTGCTTGAACCATGTCCGCCATCCTGCAGGTCGACGACATCCATACCTATTACGGCGACGCCTACGTCCTGCAAGGCCTCTCGATGACGCTCGAGCAGGGGCAGATCCTCGGGCTGCTGGGACGCAACGGCGTCGGCAAGACCACGCTGGTGAACTCGATCGTGGGGTTCAACCCGCCGCGGCGCGGCAACGTGATTTTCAAGGGCGACGACGTCACGCAGAAGTCCTCGTTCGAGACGGTGCGCAGCGGCATGGGGCTGGTGCCGCAGGGGCGGCGTGTGTTTCCGACGCTCGGCGTCGAGGAGAACCTGCGCGTGGCGGCCCGCAGCCCGGACCGGCACAAGTGGACCCTGGAACGCGTCTACGACCTGTTTCCGCGGCTTGCAGAGCGCCGCCAGCAGCGCGCCAAGACCCTGTCGGGCGGTGAGCAGCAGATGCTGGCGATCGGGCGGGCCCTGATGACCAATCCCGATTGCCTGATCATGGACGAGCCGTCCGAAGGCCTGGCGCCCATCATCATCCAGGGGCTGTGGGAGGCGATCGCCAAGCTGAAGGAGCAGGGGCTCTCGATCTTGCTGGTCGAGCAGAACGCCAATCTGGCGCTGAAACTGGTCGACTACGTGCACGTCATGAGCAAGGGGCAGGTGGTCTATTCCGGGACCCCGCAGGAGCTCAAGGCCAATGACCAGGTCAAATCCAGCTATCTCGGCATTTGACGCCGGAAACACGTGAAAAAGTGCGCATGAACATCGAACTGGTCTCGATCGCCACCGATACCTATCCCCTCGACGGGCTGTTCTACACGCCGCGCGACCGGCCGGCGAAGGCGGCGGTCATGTTTTTTCACGGCAATTGCCACAATTTCTACACCGGCCCCTCCCGCTTCATGACCGAACGTCTGGTGTTGGACGGCTACGCCTGCCTCGCCTTCAACCGCCGCGGCCACGACATGGTGACGTCGATAGATGGCCGGAATATTGGCGGCGGCGCATTTCAAATGACGCACGAGGCGATTGCCGACAACCGGTATGCCGCACGGTGGCTGGCAGGGAAGGGCTTCGGCGCGCCGATCCTCATTGGTCACAGTAACGGAGGCGTGCTCGCGGCGCAGCATTGTGCGGATCAATCAGAGACGCCAGCGTTGGTGCTATTGTCCGCGCACTGCGGTGGCGCGGGCATTGCCGCGAAGCTTAGCCAGCGCGGTCTTTTCGGCCGACACAAATTACCTGAGTTGATTGCTGAGGCCGAAGCGATGGTTAGCGAGGGGCGCGGCAAGGAATTGCTTCTCCTTCCGGGCTGGTGGTGGGTCATCAGCGCCGAAAGCCTTCTCGACTATGCTCACAATATGCCCGCAACGATCGACAACGCGCCGAAGATTGGGGCACCTGTCCTGTATGTGCGCGGAGATCAGGAGCCTCCTGAGCTCTACCCGGCGGAAGCCTTTGCAGCGAAATGCGCCGGTGCCTGCGACGTTTCGATAATTGCGAACTGCGATCACTTCTACACCGACCATGAGGTCGAAGTTTCCGACATGGCAGCGCGGTGGTTGAAGCAGACCATCTAAATTCAGCTTGGGATTGCTTGGATTGGGTCTTAGTAGCTCGGCATGCGCGCGGTGAAATGTCTTAGCGCAGAGGTAAGTCCGGTTTGAGGCGGAAACAGAACCTAAAGCAATCCCGCTTCTGGCCCTTTTGCGAAGCGTCGGGTATGTCGGGCTTAGGTCAAGTCACTGGTGATAAGCAGCCAGTCAGCATACACGTCCGTTTGGACCGGAGTTGACCCCCTGCGACCGAAGAAAGATGTAGGGCTCACGTCCGTTTCTAGCGGACGGCAGTTATAGCCGTCACCAAGAACGCAGCCACTTATATCGATCTCGATAGACGATTAAGCCCACGCCTTCGCCGCACTGGAAATCGGTGGCAATAGGCCGTAATGAGGGGCCGATCGGACGGGCGGCGCTGTCTTACCGACGCCGAATTCGCCTCGGAATCCTGAGAAAATGCTGCAAAGACGCTTCAGTATTGCTCCCATGATGGACTGGACGGACCGGCATTGCCGGTTCTTCCATCGCCTGCTCACGCGCCGCACGCTGCTCTATACCGAGATGGTGACCACCGGCGCGGTGATCCACGGCGATCGACAGCGCCTTCTGGGTTTTGACGCGGCCGAGCATCCGGTGGCGCTTCAGCTTGGCGGTAGCGACCCGGCGGCGCTGGCGCAGTCGGCGCGCATCGGTGAGGACTTCGGCTACGACGAGATCAACCTCAATGTCGGCTGTCCCTCCGACCGGGTGCAAGAGGGCCGCTTCGGCGCCTGCCTGATGGCGGAGCCGGCGCTGGTCGCCGAGGGCGTCGCCGCCATGAAGGCCGCGGTCAAGGTGCCGGTCACGGTCAAATGCCGCATCGGCATCGACGACCAGGATCCGGAGGCGTCGCTGTTCGGGTTCACGCAGGCCGTCAAGGCCGCCGGCACCGATGCCCTCATCGTGCATGCGCGCAAGGCCTGGCTGAAGGGTCTCTCGCCCAAGGAGAACCGCGACGTGCCGCCGCTCGACTATGCACTGGTGCATCGGTTGAAGCGCAGCCACCCGGACCTCGAGATCATCATCAACGGCGGCATAAAGAGCCTTGCGGAGGCTGAGGCGCATCTCGCCCACGTCGACGGGGTCATGTTGGGCCGGGCCGCCTATCAGGAGCCCTGGCGGCTCCTAGCCGCCGACCCGCTGCTCTTCGGCGAACCCGCGCCGTTCACCTCGACCAACGAGGCGGGCCGCGCTCTCATTCCCTATATCGAGCGCGAGCTCGCCCAGGGTGTGCGGTTGTCGTCGATCACCCGCCACGTGCTTGGCCTGTTCCGCGCCGTGCCGGGTGCGCGCGCCTTCCGCCGGCACTTGGCGACCGAAGCGGTCAAGCCTGGCGCCGGCGCCGCGGTCATGGCTGATGCGCTGGCGCTGGTGGTGGACACGGACCCCGATCTGGCGCACATCGCGGCCTGACGCCCGCCGCCTCCGTCATCCAGGGACCCCACCGTGCTCGGACATTCGCTCGGCGAGATCGCGCTGCTCGCCGCGATGATTGCGGGCGCCGGCGCGCTGGTCGGCATTCTCGCCGGCCTGTTCGGCATCGGCGGTGGCGCCATCATCGTGCCGGTGCTCTACGAGGTGTTCCGCGCGCTGCATGTTCCGGAAGACCTGCGCATGCAGCTGTGTATCGGCACCTCGCTGTCGATCATCGTGCCGACCACCGTGCGGTCCTATCTCGCGCACAAGAGGAAGGGCGCGGTGATAGATCGCGTCGTGCGGACGTGGGCGCTGCCGTCGGTCGCCGGCGTGGCGATCGGCTCGGTGGCGGCGGCTTATGCGCCGTCGTCGGTGTTCAAGATTGCGTTCGTCGTCTTCACCGGGTTCATCGCCATGCGCATGCTGTTCGGCAGCGATCGCTGGAGCCTGGGAACCGAGTTGCCGGGCCGCGGCATGCTGTCGCTGTTCGGCTTCATCACCGGCCTGTTCGCGTCGCTGGTCGGGGTCAGCGGCGGCGCCTTCTGCAACGCGACGCTCACGCTCTACGGCCAGCCCATGCAGCGCGCGGTCGCCACCTCTGCCGGCATCGGCGTGCCGATCACGGTCGCCGGCGCCGTCGGCTATGTGCTGGCCGGATGGCAATACAGGGACGCGTTGCCGCCGCTGTCGCTCGGCTTCGTCTCGCTCATCGGGCTCGTCCTTATGGCGCCGGTGTCGAGCTTCACCGCGGGCTACGGTGTGCGGCTGGCGCACTGGCTGCCGCGCCGCCAGCTCGAGATCGCCTTCGGCATCTTTCTGGCGCTGGCGTCGGCGCGGTTCTTGATCAGCTTGTTGTAAGCGCGAGCCGCCTACGGCTCGCCGCGCAGCAGCAGCCGGTCGCCGCGCACTTCCCAGCTCTGCAGCCGGTTGAGGAAGCTCATGCCGAGCAGGTTGTTCTTGAGCCCGCTCTCGCGCACCACCAGCGCCGGCACGGCGCGCTCGACCAGGCCGCCGATCGCGAGCTTGTCGAGGGTGACCGGCGCCGCGCGCGTGCGGCCGTTGGCGGTGTCGACCGTCACCGAATAATTGAGCATCTCGATCGGCAGGTGCGCGGCCACGGCGGCTTGCCGGGTCAGCACCACCGAGCTCGCGCCGGTGTCGAGCACCATGGGCACGTGCGCGCCGTTGATGTGGACGGTGAGGGCGAAGTCGCCGCTGCGCGCGCGCACCACCTCGACATTGCGGCCGTGACCGGCGACGTGGCCCGGCATCAGCTCGGCGATCACGCGGTCGGACACGTCGCGCAATTCGAAACGGTAGCTGTAGCCGATGACCAGCAAGAGCCCGATCACTGTCCAGAACAGCATCGCTTCCAGCGCCTGCGCCACGCGTTCGCGGAAGAGCGTCAGCACCAATCCGCCCGCGAACACCACTAGCGCCAGCTTCACCGCCAGCGAGCCCATGTTGTGGTGCAGGAGGTTGGCGATCGGGTCGGTGTCGGTGGTGGCGATCAGCACGGCGAGCGAGAGCGCCATGCCGATGACGAGCGACCAGGTCAGACGGCGGCTCACGGGCTTCACCCTGTCGCGGCTGCGCGGGTGGGCCGCCCGCCCGCCGCCAGCCGTTCCGGCAATTCGGCCATGATGCGCCGGCGCTCGCCGGCCGTCATGGCGCCCCAGCCCGCGATCTCGTCGATCGTGCGGCCGCAGCCGAGGCAAAGCCCGGCGCGGGCATCCAGGGTGCAGACCTTGACGCACGGGGTCTCGATCATGGGGGGGGCAGGGCTCGGTGGCGGTCGAATGCGCGGTCTCGAACATAAGCCCGGCGCGCGGGAAGGCAATCAGGGCGTTTGGTCGCAACCTCAGGTACCGGCGCGGAACAAGGGCCGCCGGCTCAGACGCTCCCGTTCCTCGGGCGAAAGAATGGGTTCGCCGGGGGCGATCGACGGTGCCTGCACCGTCGTCATCGGCGCCATGGCCGCCACCACGCGCTCGGGCGGGAAGGTCACGATCACCTCGGTGCCGATGCGCAGCTTCGACTTCAGGTTGAAGGTGCCGCCGTGCAGGTCGACCAGGCTCTTGGCGATGGGCAGGCCGAGGCCGGCGCCCTGTTCGGCCGACTTGATCGAGTTGGAGCCCTGACCGAAGGAGGCGAGCACCACGGGGATCTCGTCTTCCGGAATGCCGGGGCCGGTGTCCTGCACGCTGAGATACTGGCCGCCGGACGCTGTCCAGCCGACCTTGAGCCAGATCTCGCCGCCCTGCGGGGTGAATTTGATCGCGTTCGACAGCAGGTTGAGGCAGATCTGGCGCACCGCGCGCTCGTCCGCCCATAGCCGTGGTAGTTCGGGCTCGAACATCTCGTGGATGGTGATGCCGCGGTTGGTGGCGCGCAGCTTGAGCAGGTGGTGGCAGTCTTCCGTGATGCCGGCGAGGGAAACCGATTCCTCGTTGAGCTCGTAGCGTCCGGCCTCGATGCGCGAGAGATCGAGGATCTCGTTGATCAGCCCGAGCAGATGGACGCCCGAATTGTGGATGTCGCCGGAATATTCCTTGTAGGCCGGCACCGAGTGCTCGCCGAACACTTCCGACTTCATCACCTCGGAAAAGCCGAGAATGGCGTTGAGCGGCGTGCGCAGCTCGTGGCTCATCTGCGCGAGAAAGCGCGACTTGGAAATGTTGGCCGCCTCGGCGCGCCGGCGCGCCTCGTCGGAGATAGCCTTGGCCTGCTCGAGCTCCCCGATGAGCGCGTCCTTTTCCGCGCGCGCTTCCAGGGTCGCGAGCGTGGTGGAATAGAGCCGGTAGGCGAGGGCAGCGAAGTAGCCTTGCGCGGAGAGCGCCATAGCGGCGAGGACGTAATTGCGCAACGAGCCTTGCAGCACGAAGTCGAGCGCGATCGCCGCCGTGACCGGGAAGGTGGACGCGAACACCGCGATCGGCAGGCTCGAGGCCAGCATGCTGGAGACCGCCACCACCAGCAGCATGACGAACAGCATGAAGGTGTTCGAGTTCTCGCCGACCCCGATCGGATGGATGAGGATGAACATCCAGGCGAGGCCGTAGAACAGGTCGAGCAGGATAAAGCGCGTACGCCATTTGCGATAGGACGTTTCGCCGGCCGGCAGCTCCAGGAACTGTTTGCACTTGGTGACGATGACCGCGTGGATGACCAGCACCGCGGCGGTCCAGGCGCCGGCCGCCACCGCGCCCGTCCACAGGCTCGACAGGAATCCGACGGTTGCCACGAGAAACAGGATGACCAGCGAGGCGGAGAGCCGGTTCTGCGCGTACTGGCGCAAGAGCTCGTAGTCGAAGGCGGGCCGGGTGCCGCTCGACGAGGTCAGCCGGTCGCGGGCGTCGCGCACGTATTGCGCGGCGAGCCGCCGCTTCACCGGCGACTTCTCCCGGGGGAGCGCTGCAAGATCGGGTTGTTCGCCTGGCACGGGCATGGAGCGGAAACGCTTGCTACGCGGAAAATGCCCTTCAACTTCCCTCAAATTCCTTAAAGGCAAGCTTAAGAGGTCACTAAAGCCGCCGGTTAATGAATGATGAACCGCCCTTTACAGGGTCCGGCGGTCATGGTCGGCTCTTGCCGCGAGGAAACGGGCGGCCCCGGACGGCCGGCACAAGGCAGGACATAAAGGAAACAAGGGACGAGGAATGAAACTCTACGACAGCAAAACGGCGCCCAATCCGCGCCGGGCCCGCATCTTCCTGGCCGAGAAGGGCATCTCGATACCGACCGAGCAGGTCGACATCGGCGCCAAGGAGCACCTGACCCCGGAATACGCCGCGGTCAATCCGCTCCAGCGCATGCCGGCGCTGGTGCTGGACGACGGCACCGTGATCACGGAGTTGATCGCCATCTGCCGGTACTTCGAAGTGCTGCAGCCGGAGCCGCCGCTGTTCGGCACCGGGGCGAAGGAAGTCGCATTGGTTGAGATGTGGAATTGGCGTTGCGAGCTCAACCTGTTCTTCGGCGTTGCGCACGTGTTTCGCCACACCCACCCGGCCATGAAGGATCTCGAGGTTCCGCAGGTGGCAGAGTGGGCGGAAGCGAACCGGCCGCGCATTGCCGGCTTCCTCAAGATTCTCGACAGCCAGCTCGCGGCCAACGAGTTCATTGCCGGCGCACATTACACGGTTGCCGACATCACCGCGCTGTGTGCGGTCGATTTCATGAAGCCGGCGCGGGTCGCCATGCCGGAAGGCCTCACTCATCTCCAGCGCTGGCGCGAGGCGGTGTCGGCGAGGCCGAGTGCACGCGCATGATACCGAAAAAGCCTGTCCCCGACCCGGTCGGGGACAGGAATTGGCTTCGGATCAGATCATGCGAAAAACGATAGCAGCGTAATCATGAAACTCACCATCGTCGGCTCCGGGGATGCCTTCGGCTCCGGCGGCCGCGGCAATACCTGTTTCTGGCTAGAGACCGCCAAGGCGACGCTGCTCATCGACTGCGGCGCCTCGGCATTGCCGGCGCTGAAGGGCCTCCACCTCGATCCCAATCGCGTCGAAGGAATCATCCTCTCGCATCTGCACGGCGATCATTTCGGCGGGCTGCCGTTCCTGCTGCTCGACGCCCAGTTCCTGTCGCGGCGTGAGGCGCCGCTGCTGATCGCCGGGCCGCTGGGCACGCGCGAGCGGGTTGATGCGGCGCTCGAAGTGTTCTTCCCCAAGTCCACCGGCTCCAAATGGCGTTTTCCCTGGCAGGTCGAGGAGATTGCGGTCGGCGCCGAAACCGAGGTGCTCGGTCACAGGCTCGTCACGGCGGAAGTCATCCATAAATCGGGCGCGCCCTCGACCGCGCTGCGCGTGTCGGACGGCGTCAAGACCTTCGCCTATTCCGGCGACAGCGAATGGACCGACGCGCTGCTGCCCATCGCACGCGACGCCGATCTCTTCATCTGCGAGTGCTACGCCTATGAAGGGACCAAGATTTCCGGCCACATGAGCTGGGAGATCATCCGGGCGAAGCGCGCGGCGCTCGCGCCGCGCCGGCTGATGGTCACGCACATGAATCCGACGGTGCTGGCGCGGTTCGACGAGATCAGAGGCGAGGGGGTGCTGGTGGCGGAGGACGGGATGGCGCTCGAATTCTAGCGGTTTATCGCCGCGGCTGAAGCATACGCCGCTTATTCGTAGCTGAATTTGAAGTTATTTCGACGCCCGCTGGTGCCCGCACCCTTGCGACCGATTTCCATTGACGGTCGTGCGTTTAGGGCGTACGGACTGTATCGTTGAAACCTTGTTTTTTTGACCCATGCCTTGCGGCGCGTCCTGAAGAGGACCCAGCAAGTCGCCCCTCAAAAATCCGGATGTTTCGATCGCCGAGGCGGGAAGTCGCGTCGGCGCGGTTAACTCGTTCAAATCTCAAGGATACGCCATCATGGCAACAGGTACCGTGAAGTTCTTTAACACGCAGAAGGGCTTCGGCTTCATCACTCCCGCGGACGGCTCGAAAGACGTGTTCGTGCACATCAGCGCCGTCGAGCGCGCCGGCATGAGCACGCTCAATGAAGGACAGCGCGTTTCGTACGACGTGATTACCGAACGCGGTAAGCAGGCTGCGGGCAATCTGCAGAACGCCTGAGGCACACTGCTTCGCGAGGATACGCTCGGCGGATAAAGCCGAGCGTTATCCTTTTGGCGCATCAGAGTCAGCCGAAGGAAAGCCGCGATGATTCACAAATTTGCTGTCGGCGCCATGGTGCATTACGAGGGCGGGATGATGGCTGGAGCCGCGCGCGGCGTCTACAAGGTGACGCGACAGCTGCCAGTCGAGCGCGACAACCGGATTGTCTACCGCATCAAAAGCCAGTCGGAGACCTTCGAGCGAACCGCCGAAGAGCATCAGTTGGTCCGCGCGGCCTGAAGGCCCGCAACGGGTCCGGTGGTGACCCGACAATCTATAGCTAAAGCCCGGAGCCGACGAATTGCCGGCGCTCTCAGCGAGCGGGCTTCGGCGTGCGCGGCCAAAGGCGGCCCGCCACGGCATGATTCAGGCCTCGGAGACCGGAGGTCATGAGCATGCACCATGCGCATCCAGATGATGAATGATGACGCCTCAAGCGGGCCGCATCAGCCTTCCGCGCGAACTCATGTCAAACGCCAGCCGAGGGCAGCGGCACCGTCGCGGGATTGTAGGAATACAAGCCCCGCTCCAAAGCGTCCCTGCCGGGATTGGCGCCGCGCGTCGTGACACCCTGGATCTCGTCGGCCTGCCGGCGCGAAGCGAGCTGAACGCCGTTGGCGCGCTCCTTGCGTGCCATTTCATAGAGACGGAGGGCTTCGTCATATTTGCTCGCGGCGCCGAACGCGCGCCCGAGCACCACGCCGTCCTCGATCGCCATGCAGGCGCCTTGGCCCAGGAACGGCGTCATCGGGTGCGCGGCGTCGCCGAGCATGGTGACCCGGCCCTTCGCATAGTGTTGCAGCGGCTCGCGGTCGCGCAGCCCCCATTTGAACAGGGCCGCCGGCGGAATGGCGCGAATGAGATCGAGCGCCGGGGGATAAAGATCGCTGTAATGCGCTACGAATTCGTCGACGGTTGCCGGAATGCGCCAGCCTTCCTCCTGCCAGCGCGGTTCGCGGCCGACGCCGATCAGGTTCATGACGGCGCGGTGGCGCAACGGATAGTGCAGGAAGTACCGCTTGGCGCCGACGAACATGGCGAAGGGATGCTCCCGGATGCCGGTCGGCACGTCGGCCATCGGCACCAGGGCGCGAAACGCCACCTGGCCCGTGTAGTTCACCGTTTCCGCGCCGAAGACACAGGCGCGCACCTTCGACGTGTTGCCGTCGCAACCGATCAGCACGTCGCATTCATGAGTTGTGCCGTTGGCGAACCGGGCTGCGACCTTGTGCGCATCCTGCGTCAGCGTCTCGAAGCGGTGGTCGAGCAAGACGCAGTCCGGATCGTTCTGCCGCACCGCGTCAGCTAAACCGGTGTGAAGGTCGACCCGGTGAACCTGATGGTAAGTGGCGCCGAAGCGTTCGGCATAGTCAGTGCCGGCGGGTCTGAATTTCAGCACTTCGCCGGTTTCGAAGTGGCGCGTCGCCAGCGCCTCGCACGGGCCGGCCTCGCGTGCGACGCGCTCGCCGACGCCCAGGAAGTTGAGCGCGTGCATGGCGTTGGGCGTGATGATGACGCCGGCGCCGACCTCGCGCAGTTCGCGCGCCTGCTCGAACACGGACACGCGATAGCCTGCTCGCTGCAGGGCGAGGGCGGCGCTCAAGCCTCCGATGCCGCCGCCGATGATCGCGATCTGCATGGTGTCCATGTACCGTCGCTGCCGCCGAGCGACGGCTCTACTTTCGTTCCAAAAGCGCGATCAGGCTCGAGGTGTCCCAGCGGTTGCCGCCGATCGCCTGCACCTCCGAATAGAGCTGGTCGACCAGGGCGGTGATCGGCAGGTGCGCCTTGTTGTTGCGCGCCTCATCGAGACAAATACCTAAGTCCTTGCGCATCCACTCCACCGCAAACCCGTGGTCGAATTTGTCCGCCACCATGGTCTTGTAGCGGTTCTCCATCTGCCAGGACTGAGCCGCGCCCTTGGAGATGGTGGCAATCACCTTCTCGACGTCGAGATTGGCGCGCTTGGCGAAGTGGATGCCTTCCGACAGCGCCTGCACCAGACCGGCGATGCAGATCTGGTTGACCATCTTGCAGAGCTGGCCGGCGCCGGGCTCGCCGATCAGGTTGCAGGCGCGCGCGTAAGCCGCGATCACCTTCTCAGCCTTGCCGAAGGGGCCGGCCTCGCCGCCGCACATCACGGTCAGGACGCCGTTCTCGGCGCCGGCCTGGCCGCCCGAGATCGGCGCGTCGATGAAATCGAAGCCCGCCTTCTTGGCTGCGGCATTGAGCTCGCGCGCAACGGTCGCGGAAGCCGTGGTGTGGTCGACGAAGATGGTGCCCTTGCCCATGGCCTGAAAGGCCCCGTCGGCGCCCAGCGTCACCTGACGCAGATCGTTATCGTTCCCGACGCAGGCCATGACGAAATCCTGGCCTTGGGCCGCGGCCTTCGGGTTGGGGGCGGACTTGCCGCCGAATTCCTTGACCCATTTCTCGGCCTTGGCGGCGGTGCGGTTATAGACCGTAACGTCGTGCCCGCCCTTGTTCTTCAGATGTCCGGCCATGGGGTAGCCCATGACACCCAGGCCCAGAAACGCCACCTTCGCCATCGTCATTCTCCCTTTGAAACCCGGTTGCCGCCGTCGATCGTGTCTTGGCGATCCTTCCGCCGCCCCTTAAGTGCCATAGGTCGCCTGCGGCGGCGGGCGCGTCAACCACCCCCTTCCTCGGGTCTTTCGCGCCCCACATTGACCCGGCCGCCGTGGTCCCTATGGTGCGGCCAAACGGTCGACCCGGTATGCAAAGGTGAGTGCTATGGCGGTAACCAAGGAACAGGTGATGGCGGCGCTGGCACGGGTGCCGACGCCCGGCGGATCGCACCTGACGGAAGCCCGCGCGCTGTCCGATATCGTGGTGACCGACGACGGCAAGGTGTTCTTCTCGATCTCCGTCGATGCTGCCGCCGTCAAGGCGTGGGAACCCGTGCGCGAGGCCGCCGAAGCCGCGGTCAAGGCGGTGCCGGGTGTGAAGTCGGCCCTGGTCGCGCTCACCGCCGAGCGCGCCGCCGGTGCCGGGGGCGGCCAGCGTCCGCCGCAACAGCCTGCAGCGGGAGGGCAGCCCCGCCGCGCCGCTCATCCGGCCGACAACGTGCCGGCCGGCGTTCCCGGCGTCGACGCGGTGATCGCGGTCGCCTCGGGCAAGGGCGGCGTCGGCAAGTCGACCACCGCGGTCAACCTGGCGCTGGGCCTGCGCGACCTCGGCCTCAAGGTCGGCATTCTAGACGCCGACATCTATGGGCCCTCGCTGCCCAAGCTGCTGGCCATCAAGGAGAAGCCGCAGACGGTCGGCGGCAACCGTCTGAAGCCGATCACCCGCTACGGCCTGACCGTGATGTCGATCGGCTTCCTGATCGACGAAGAGACACCGATGATCTGGCGCGGCCCAATGGTGATGTCGGCGATCACCCAGATGCTGCGCGAGGTGGAATGGGGCAAGCTCGACGTCATGGTGGTTGACATGCCGCCGGGCACCGGCGACGCCCAGCTTACCATGGCGCAGCAGGTGCCGCTCAAAGGCGCGGTGATCGTGTCGACGCCGCAGGATTTGGCGCTCGCCGATGCGCGGCGCGGCATCGCCATGTTCAAGCGCGTCAACGTGCCGGTGCTCGGCATCATCGAGAATATGAGCTACTTCCTGTGCCCGCACTGCGGCGAACGCTCGGACATCTTCGGCTACGGCGGCGCCCGCAAGGAAGCCGAAAAGCTCGGCGTGCCGTTCCTCGGCGAGATCCCGCTGCACATGACCATCCGCGAGAAATCGGATTCCGGTCTGCCCGTGGTCGCCACCGAGCCGGAAGGCGAGCACGCGCGCATCTACCGGGATATCGCGACGAAGGTGCGCGACCAGCTCGTCAGTGGTCCGGCGGCGGGGCGCGCCGCGCCCAAGATCGTCATCGAAGCGTAAGCGCCTCGGGACGCTCTACCGGTTGACGGCGGGCGCGACGCAACGGCTGGAATTACAGACGTTTGCCTCCCGTCGCGAATTCTTAGAGCCTGAGCCTCATCTGACCGTGCCGGCGGATCGCCAATCCGCCGCCGCGGGCGGCATATTAATGTGTCCGTCGGGCGTCTTTTACATATTGGTAACTTGGTATTCAGGGATTGGCAGCTATCTCCCGGTAGTTTCACGATCACCGGGGGCGATGGAACGGGATTGCAGTGGCTAGGCATTGCTTGCCTACGGCCAACGATAATCAATTGCTGCCTTTGCCAGGAGAAGCGTGTCGATGTCGCCGCAGTCAAGCCGCCGTGTCAGATCCAAGCCGGTAAAGTTCCGAACGCTGCTGACGCTGGCCAATGTCCGCATCGTGGCCAAGCTTGCCGTCATGTCCGCGCTCGGCATTGTCCTGATCGCCGGCATGATCGCCATTCAGACGTCAGATAGTAAGGAAATCAGACAGGTCTCCCATGAGTTGAGCGCCAGGCTTCTGAAGGCGCGCAGCCTCGAAGCGATCGAGGCGGCGGAGCGCGGCATGCAGGTGGCGGTCGGCGACATACGTTTCGCTGACGGCGGCGGCGACCTGAAGAAGGGTGGCAAGCTTCTGGAAGCGCGGCAACAGAAGGTCCATGCGCTGATCGACCCCTTGATCGCCGGCGCCAACGCGGCCGACCGGGACCAGCTCAAGAACATCAAGAACCTCATTGATTCCTACGCGACTGCGGGCAAGGACATCGTGGCCCTCAAGCTGAAGTCGATGAGCACCGACGATACGCTGCTTGTTCTGAAAGTGACGGCGGAAGCACAAGACAAGTTCAAACAATTGCCTCCCGTCGTAAGCGCCATCGAACAGGGCATTGCCGCGCTGAACAATACGGCGAGCGACGAGGCTCAAAAGGGCTTTGTCCATCTCGACAACACCATTACCTCCACGGGCCGTATCGCCGTAGCAATCGGCGCGCTTGCCGCACTGGCAATGATCGCGTCCGCGCTCATCGGGTTCTTCTCGATATCGAGGCCGATGCGCGCCCTGGTTCGTATGCTGCAGCGCATGGCCGCCGGCGAAGAGGTCGAGATCACCGGCGTTGAACGCGGCGACGAGATCGGTGACACCGCGCGGGCCGTGAACGAGATCAAGGTCATGCTGGCCGAGAAGGCGCAGCGCGAGGCGGCCGAAAAAGCCACCGCCGATCACGAGCAGGCCGAGCGCGCCGCTGAGGCCGCCGCCCGCACCGCGGAAGAACGCGCGGAGATGGAAAAGCGCGCCGCCGCCGAACGCGACGCCGTCATGCAGAAGGCCGCCGAGGAGTTTCAGAACGCCGTGGGCGGCATCGTCGAGGCGGCGGTTGCCGGCGACTTCTCGCAGCGGGTCGATCTCGACGGAAAGACCGGCCTGGTGCTCAACGTCGGCACGGCCATCAACTCGCTGTGCGAGAACGTGGCCGGGGCGCTTGACGATCTGGTGCGCATGCTGAATTCGCTGGCCGAGGGCGATCTGACCCAGCGCATCACGGCGCATTACGAGGGCAGCTTCGCGCTCTTGAAGGACAACGCCAACAAGACCGCCGAACGCATCAGTTCGACGGTCGCCGACATCAAGGCGGCGGCGCGCGAGGTGACCAACGCATCCATGGAGATCACGCAGAGCACCACCGACCTGTCGCAGCGCACCGAAGAGCAGGCGGCCAGTCTGGAAGAGACCTCGGCGTCGATGGAAGAGATGGCGGCGACGGTGAAGAGGAACGCGGAGAACGCGCAACGGGCCAACCAGTCGGCGATCGGAACGCGCGAAGTCGCCGACCGTGGCGGCCAGGTGGTGGCGCAGGCCGTCACCGCCATGGCGCAGATCGAGGAGTCCTCGCGCAACATCTCGGAAATCATCGGCGTCATCGACGAGATCGCGCGCCAGACCAACCTCTTGGCGCTCAACGCGGCGGTGGAAGCCGCGCGCGCGGGTGATGCCGGCCGTGGCTTCGCGGTGGTGGCGTCGGAAGTGCGCAGCCTGGCACAGCGGTCGTCGCAGGCTGCCAAGGACATCAAGGACCTGATCGTCAACTCGGGCGGGCAGGTGAAGGAGGGCGTGGATCTCGTCAACCAGGCCGGCACGGCGCTGAATGAAATCAATGAATTGATCAAGCGGGTCGCCGACCTTGTGGCGGACATCGCCACCGCCAGCCGCGAGCAGTCGACTGGCATCGACGAGATCAACCGCGCGCTGACGCAGATGGACGAGGTGACGCAGCAGAACTCGGCGCTGGTGGAGGAGAACGCCGCCACCGCCAAGACGTTGGAAGGTCAGGCCCGGGCCATGGACGAGCGCATCGCCTTCTTCCAGTTCGCGGAGGTCGGCGCGCCAACGCGCGCGGCCGCACCGGCCCGGCCCGCAGCGAAGGCGCGCGCCGGCGGCCCCGTCCGCCGCGTGCAGTCCGCGCTCGCGGAAGCGTGGACGGATTTCTGAGCCGCCTTCCACGATCGGTTCGTCGCTATCACCAGGCCGCCGCGAGGTATTCGGCCTGGTGATCCGTTTCTGCAAAGCCACGGCGTGCAGAGCCGAGCGCCCGCGAAGACGGCAGCATGAACTCCCGCGCTCATGACGCGCGACAGCTTATCTGCGACCAAAGTCGTAATGGAACCCGTAGTTCCGGATTCTGCATGGCCTGCATGCAGAGGCCGCAGGCTGCGGCTCTAGCCTCATGCCGCCGAACCTGCCTTGGAACGCGCGCCCGCGCGCCCGCGCGCCCGCTTGCGCGTTCGCGTTGGCGTCCCAAAAAGAAAATGGACAGTTGAACTTAATGAAACGTCGTCAATTCCTTGGCGTCGCCGGTGCCGGCCTCGCCACGGCGGCGGTTGCCGTGCCCGCCATCGCCCAGTCGAACCCCACGATCAAATGGCGCCTGACCTCGAGCTTCCCGAAGTCGCTCGACACCCTCTACGGCGCGTCGGAAGTGTTCGCCAAAGCGGTCGCGCAGGCCACCGACAACAAGTTTCAGATCCAGTGCTTCGCCGCC
Organism: uncultured Pseudomonadota bacterium; assembly: GCA_963773225.1. Taxonomy (GTDB): domain Bacteria; phylum Pseudomonadota; class Alphaproteobacteria; order Rhizobiales; family Xanthobacteraceae; genus Pseudolabrys. Next base: position 135,693 of record CAVZAO010000007.1, on the reverse strand, counting down.
GGCGAAATCGTGCCTGGCCTGCAGGCCGCCGACGCGGTCAGCAACGACACGGTCGAGATGGCGCACACGGCGTCGTACTACTACGTCGGCAAGGACCCGACCTTCGCGCTGTTCACGGCGCAGCCCTTCGGCCTCAATTCGCGCATGCAGACCGCGTGGATGAAATTCGGCGGCGCGCTCGACCTTGCAAACGAGTTCTACAAAAAATACAATTTCGTCGCTTTCCCGGCGGGCAACACTGGCACCCAGATGGGCGGCTGGTTCCGCAAGGAGATCAAGACCGTCGACGACATCAAGGGCCTGAAATTCCGCATCGCGGGTTTCGCCGGCAAGATCTTCGCCGAGATGGGCGCGGTGCCGCAGCAGGTCGCAGGCGGCGACATCTATCCGTCGCTGGAGAAGGGCACCATCGACGCCGCCGAGTGGGTCGGGCCCTATGACGATCTGAAGCTCGGATTCTACAAGGTCGCGCCCTACTACTATTATCCCGGTTGGTGGGAAGGCGGCGCGATGCTGCACAACTTCATCAACATCAACAAATGGAATGCGCTGCCGAAGAACTATCAGGCGGTGGTAAAGGCCGCCTCCGATGCCGCGCACGTCTGGATGCAGGCGAAGTACGACGCCGCCAATCCGGACGCGCTCAAGCGGCTGGTGGCGCAGGGCGCCAAGCTGCGCGGCTTTCCGGAGCCGGTGATGGAGGCCTCCTACAAGGCCACCATGGAGACCTACAAGGAGACCGCGGCCAGCAACCCGGCTTTCAAGAAGGTCTATGAGAGCATGGTCGCCTTCCGCGGCAACGAGTACCTGTGGTGGCAAGTGGCCGAGCTCGGCTTCGACGCCTTCATGGTGCGCATGCGCGCCAAGCAGGGCTGACGCCGTTGGCGTGACAACGCGCGCGCGACACGCGGCCTCCGCCCGGTTGCCGGGCGGGGGCCGCCTCTTTTTGAGCCGGCCGCGCGCGGCGCCCCGTCGGCCGGTTGGTAAGTAGTTGTAGCTGTTACTATTTTATCGCCTCCCTGCGACCGCCTGCGGCGTCGTCCGGGCCGCGAAATTAGCCGTAAGTCCCTCTTTCCGCTTACAAGTTCCCGAAATCCGGTGCAAACTGCCGCCAGGTGGCGAGTCCGATCTGGCCGTCTGCGTGCCGTCAAAGGGGGCGACGCGCGACGGGAGGACTCCTGCTGAATAAACGCTTGGAAATCAAGAGACTCACTGAGGGAGGAAATTCAATGAAGCGTCGTCAATTCCTGAAAACTGCTGGGTTGGGAGCGGCCGCCGCGACGGCCGTCGCCGCCCCGGCCATCGCGCAGTCGATGCCGAAAGTGAAGTGGCGCATGACCGCGAGCTGGCCGAAGTCGCTCGACACGCTGTATGGCGGCGCCGTCGTGCTGTCCAAGGCGGTCGCCGAAGCGACCGACAACAACTTCGAAATTCAAGTCTTCGCCGGCGGCGAAATCGTGCCCGGTCTGCAGGCTCTGGACGCAACGTCCAACGGCACCGTGGAGATGGGCCACACGGCTTCGTACTACTACTTCGGCAAGGACCCGACCTTCGCGTTCGGAACGTCGGTGGCCTTCGGCCCCAATGCCCGCCTGAACCAAGGCTGGTTCTCCACCGGCGGCGGCAAGGAAGTGCTGAACGACTTCTATAAGAAGTACAACGTGACCATGCTGCTCGCCGGCAACACCACCTGCCAGATGGGCGGTTGGTACCGCAAGGAGATCAAGACGGTCGCGGACCTTAAGGGCCTGAAGCTGCGCATCGGCGGCTTCCCGGGCGAGGTGTTGGCCAAGCTCGGCGCCGTGCCGCAGCAGATCGCCGCGGGCGACATCTATCCGTCGCTGGAGAAGGGCACAATCGACGCAGCCGAGTGGGTCGGGCCGTACGACGACTACAAGCTCGGCTTCTACAAGGTCGCGCCTTACTACTACTATCCCGGCTGGTGGGAAGGCGGCTCGATGATCGCCGCCTTCGTCAACCTCAACAAGTGGAATGCGCTGCCGAAGAACTACCAGGCCATTCTGTCGAACGCGGCAGCCTACGCCAATCAGTGGATGACAGCGAAGTACGACGAACTGAACCCCGAGTACCTGCGCAAGCTGCTTGCCGCCGGCGCCAAGCTGCGGGCCTTCTCGCCCGCGATCATGGAAGCCTGCTACAAGTCGGCGCGGGAGCTGCACGCTGACATCGCCAAGAAGAACGAGAGCTTCAAGAAGGTCTACGACTTGCAGCTCGCCTACCAGAACAACGGCTATCAGTGGTGGCAGGTTGCCGAGCTGAACTACAACGCCTTCATGGCTCAGCACTCGCGCGGCTAAGCCGCGTTGGCCTGACATGAGAATCCCCGGAGCTTCGGCTCCGGGGATTTTTTATTGAACGCTTCCAGGTGAAGTGGCAGCCGGTTCACCGGAAACACGTCCTGAAACGCAACACGCCCGCCGTCATTTAAGACGGCGGGCGTGTCGATGCGTTGCGGCGATGGCCTTATTTGCCGGGCGGCGCGCCGAACTGGATCGGGGGCAGGGCGATGGTCGGCACCTGGATCTTCACCTTGTTGATGTCGACCTTGGGTTCGTTGGCCTTGTAGTGCATCACCATGGAGGGGACGAAGATCACCAGCAGCACCATCGCCACCTGAATGAACACGAACGGGATCGCGCCCCAATAGATCTGGCCGGTGGTGATCGGCTCCATGCGTTTGCCGGTGACTCGGTCGATGTAGGGGTCGCGCGGCGCCACCGAGCGCAGATAGAACAGCGCGAAGCCAAACGGCGGATGCAGGAACGAGGTCTGCATGTTGACGCTGAGAATGACACCGAGCCACACGAGGTCGATGCCGACGTGTTCGGCGGCCGGCCCGAGCAGCGGGATCACGATGAAGGCGAGCTCGAAGAAGTCGAGGAAGAACGCCAGCACGAAGACGAAGGCGTTGACGAAGATCAGGAAGCCGATCTGCCCGCCGGGCAGCGACACCAGCATGTTCTCGACCCAGGTGTTGCCGTTCACGCCGAAGAAGGTGAGCGAAAACACGCGCGCGCCGACCAGGATGAAAAGCACGAAGGCGGCGAGCTTGGCGGTCGACTCGGTGGCCTGACGGATCAGCGTGAAGTTCAGCCTCCGCTTGGCGAAGCCGAGCAGCAGTGCGCCGGCCGCGCCCATGGCGCCGCCTTCCGTCGGCGTTGCGACGCCGATGAAGATCGTGCCGAGCACCAGGAAGATCAGGAACAGCGGCGGGACCATCACGAAAGTGGTCTGCTGCGCCATTTTCGAGAGGAAACGGAAGCCGGTCATCTTGTCGATGACCCAGTTCACGCAGGCGACGCCGAAGGCGAACAGGATCCCGTCGAACAGATAGAAGACCACGTAGTCGGCGCCTTGCGTGGTCGAGTGGCGCATCATGAACCAGGAGAACACCGCGCTCGCCAGCGTCAGGATGCCGAGCGAGGTGAGGCCGCGGCTGCCGTTATCTTCACGAAAACCCACCGCTTCGGCCGGCAGGCCGGGCGTTGCCTTGGGGTAGATCAGCCCGACTAGCAATACATAGCCCGCGTAGAGCCCCGACAGCACAAGGCCGGGGATGAAGGCGGCTTCGTACATGTCGCCGACGGAGCGGCCGAGTTGGTCGGCCATGACGATCAGCACGATGGACGGCGGGATGATCTGCGAGAGCGTGCCCGAGGCCGCGATGATGCCGCTGGCCACGCGCCGGTCATAACCGTAGCGCAGCATGATCGGCAGCGAGATCAAGCCCATGGAGATGACGGATGCCGCCACCACGCCGGTGGTCGCCGCGAGCAGGGCGCCCACGAAGACGACCGCATAAGCGAGGCCCCCGCGCACGGTGCCGAACAGCTGCCCGATCGTGTCGAGCAGGTCTTCCGCCATGCCGGATCGTTCGAGAATCAACCCCATGAACGTGAAGAACGGAATCGCCAGCAGCGTTTCGTTGTCCATCACGCCGTAGATGCGGTCGGGCAGGGCTTGCAGGAAGTTGGGCGAAAACTGCCCGAGTTCAATGCCGACGACCGCGAAGCCGAGACCCACCGCGCCGAGCGAAAAGGCCGCCGGATAGCCCAGCAGCAGCACCAGGACCAGGGCCCCGAACATAATCGGAGCCATGTTGTTGATGAAAAATGCTTCCATAAGATGTCTCTCGCGCGGGTCCGGGCTAGTTCTTGTGTTCCATCGCCTCGATCACTTCCTCGGCCTCGAGCTCGAGCGAGCTCTTCTGGCGTTCGTAAGGATCGGGGATGAGACCGCGCATGACTGCGATCCGCTTGATGAGCTCGGACAGGCCCTGAATGAGCAGCAGCCCGAAGCCGATCATGATGAGAGACTTGGCGGGCCATTGCGGCAGGCCGCCTGCATTCGAAGACTGTTCGTTGATAGAGTAGGAGGCGTAGAAGAACGGCACGCCGGTGATGATCATGACCACGGCGAGCGGCAGCAGGAAGAAGGCGTGCCCGATCACGTCGATGATGTTGCGCATACGCCGCGGCATCATGTTGTTCACGATGTCGATGCGGATATGCTCGTTCGCCAGCAGCGTCCACGGCGAGCAAATCAGGAACACAGCGCTGAACAGCACCCACTGTAGCTCCAGCCAGACGTTCGACGAGGTGTCGAACACCTTGCGCACGGTGGCGTTGACCGCGGACACCAGCACTGCAACCAGGATCAGCCACGCGACGCGCTTGCCGATCCAGGTCGTGGTGGCATCAATCGCCCGCGTGACCGGCAACAACGCGTTCAGGACTGCGTCTAGAGCGCCCAAAGAACCCCCTCCCGATTGGCCGCCGGCGGGATGGCCACCGCGCCGGCTGTCCCCCGATCTTGTTTTTGATCATCCCCTCGTGTCCGGCGGTTTCCGCCGGGCGCAGCACCTTAAGCCGATGGCAGCATGACGCGTCAATGAAAAGTTGAAGCTTGGCCGGGCTCTCGGGGACTTGTTTATGCTCGAATTATCCGTTGCGAGGCGGTGTTCGGACGGCCGCGGCGGAGACGGTGAAAAAGCGGGCATTCCGCCCTGAGCCGGCGGATGCTGCCACATTTCGCGCAATTATGGGTTGCCGGTGGGCCCGGATCAACCGGCCCGGCGCCGGGCGCTCAGCCGCCGGTCACGCTCATGTGGCGCGACAGGGCGGGGCGCTGATGGCGCCGGTCGATGACGAAGTCATGGCCCTTGGGCTTGCGCGTGATCGCCTCGTCGATGGCGTTCTGCAGCAGCGCGTCGGCGCTCGAGGCCCGCAATGGCGCGCGCAGGTCGGCTGCGTCTTCCTGGCCCAGGCACATGAATAGTGTGCCGGTGCAGGTAATGCGGACGCGGTTGCACGATTCGCAGAAATTGTGCGTGAGCGGGGTGATGAAACCGAGCCGGCCGCCGGTCTCCTTCACGCGCACGTAACGCGCCGGGCCGCCGGTGCGGTAGTCGATGTCGTCCATTGCGAAGCGTTCGGCAAGGCGTGCGCGCACCTGCGACAGTGGCAGGTACTGGTCGAGGCGGGCTTCGTCGACGTCGCCGAGCGGCATCACTTCGATGATGGTCATGTCCATCCCGCGGCCGTGCGCCCAAACGAGCATGTCGGCGAGTTCGTCTTCGTTGACGCCCTTGAGCGCGACCGCGTTGATCTTCACCTTGAGCCCGGCAGCTTGCGCCGCGTCGATGCCGGCCATGACCTTATCGAGCTCGCCCCAGCGGGTGATGGCGCGGAATTTGTCCGGGTCGAGGGTGTCGAGCGAGACGTTGATGCGCTCGACGCCGTTTGCCTTCAGCTCACTCGCGTAGCGCGCGAGCTGCGAGCCATTGGTGGTGAGGGTGAGTTCCTGCAGCGCGCCGCTGTCGAGGTGGCGCGACAGCGACGACACCAGGTTCATGATACCGCGCCGCACCAGCGGTTCGCCGCCAGTCAGCCGCAGCTTGCTCACGCCCTTGGCAATGAAGGCGCTGCACAGCCGGTCGAGTTCCTCCAGGCTGAGGACGTCGGCCTTAGGGAGGAAGGTCATATGTTCCGACATGCAGTAAACGCAGCGGAAATCGCAGCGGTCGGTGACCGACACCCGCAGATAGGTGATGGCGCGCGCGAAGGGGTCGATGAGCGGCCGCGGCGGGCCGCCGGCGCGCGCGTTGTCGCGGACGGGAACATCGGTCGTAAAAGCCATCATTCATCCCTGCGTGGCGGGCTCTCAGAGGGCCCGCTTAGCGTCGTGTCGGCTGGATATAGGAAGTCTGGCGGATAATGGCGATACCGTCCAGCGCAAGGGAACCGGCGCGGCAAAAGAGGGCAGCGGCGCCGGTTGCGGCACCGCAGCACGGCTCAAAGGCGCGATGGAACTTCGATTACTGCTGCGGCGGTTGCGCCGGCGGCCAGGGCGAGGGCGCCTGCGTCGGCGCGGGGGCGGCGGCGGCCGGCTTCGGCTTGGCCGCGGGCCGCGGCTTCCGGTGCGGCGCCGGCTTGCTCACGCGCTTGTGGACGATGTGACGGCGGCGCGGCTTCTTTTTGGGCGGCGCCACTGGCATCAGCTCAACCGTCACTGGATTGGGCCGCAGTTGAGTGGTGCCGTCGCCGAGCGTCTCCGGCGCGATGGTCGCCGATGCTGGTTGATAGCCGATAAGGGCAAATTGCACCGTGTACGTCCCGTTCGACTTCAGCGGCGAGGCGCAGGGCGTGAGGCAGGTCTGCCCGTCCGGCAGGGTGACCTGGGCGCCGGGTGGCGTCGATTCGAAGCGCACGGCTTCCACCGGGGGTTTCGGTTTGAACGCATCGAGGCTCAGCCAATCCGAAGTCGAGGAGCATCCCGCCAGCGCGAGAGCCCCCATCACGATCGCGATGACTCGATACATTGTCGTCGAAGCCCGTCCCTGAGGTCTGAAGTGTCCCTGATCGTCCGCCCCGGGGCGCGTGGCGCCCGACGGACGCCGGAGGATACGGAGGCGGCGAAATCGGTGCAATAAGGACGATGCCGTTAAGATTAACGTTGTTAACCATAATTGCGGCGGGCGGCATCAGCGCGCCGGCGCGATCGCCGCCACCGCCGCGGGCAATTGCGCGAAATGGCTGATGATGCGGTCGGGCCCGAGCTCAGTGACCGGGCGGTCGGTGTAGCCGAAGTCAACCGCAATCACGGGCACCCCGGCGGCGCGGGCGGTGCGGATGTCGGTGACCGAATCGCCAATCATGATGGCGCTGCCCGGGTCGCCGCCGGCCGCTTTGATCGTTCGGCGCAGCACCTCTGGGTCCGGCTTGTGCACGCCGAACGTATCGGCGCCGCAGATTGCTTCGAAGCGGTGACTGAGTGCGAGCGCGTCGAGCAGCAGCAGCGACAGCCGCTCGAGCTTGTTGGTGCAGACCGCGAAGCGATGACCGGCGGCGGCGAGTTCGTCGAGCGCGTCGATCAACCCGGGGAAGGGGCGCGAGCGGTCGGCGACGTGCTCGGTGTAATGCTCGATGAAATCGGCGAACATCTCATCGAGCTTGGCCGGCGCCAGCTCGCGCCCTTCGGCGAGCGCGCCGCGCGTGATCATCGCACGCGCGCCGGTGCCGATGTAGTCGCGCGCCGTCTCGAACGGCACCGGCGCCATGCCCTCGCGGGCGAACACCACGTTGAGGGTGTCGACCAGGTCGGGCGCTGTGTCGATGAGGGTGCCGTCGAGATCGAAGACGAGCAGCGGTCGGGTCATGGGATCGGTCATGGGTGGCGAGGCTCTAGCTGCCGCGTCCCGCCGGCGCAAGCGGGCGGAGCCACAGCGCGGCAAACCGGCAAAATCACCCGGTCCAGGCGGGGCCTATCCAGGCGGCACGATCGAGGCTAGATAGGCAAGATTCCGTCCCCCGAGCCCCTCAAAGCATAAAAAGCCCGAGCCGATTGCCATGGATGCCGATGCCCAGAAACGCGCTGCTGCCGCGCGCGCCGTCGAGTTCGTACGGCCTGGCATGCGCCTGGGGCTCGGCACCGGCTCCACCGCCCGCCATTTCGTCGATCTCCTGGGCGAGCGGGTGCGGGCAGGCTTGGACGTCATTGGCGTGCCGACCTCGCGCGAGACCGAGGCCCAGGCGCAAGGCTGCGGCATCCGGCTCACGACCCTGGACGAGACCCCGGCGCTCGACCTCACCGTCGACGGCGCCGACGAGGTCGGGCCCGATCTCAGCCTGATCAAGGGTGGGGGCGGCGCGCTGCTGGGCGAAAAGATCGTGGCCGGCGCCTCCGCGCAAATGATCGTGATCGCCGACCTCAGCAAATTCGTGCCGGCGCTCGGCCGCTTCCCTTTGCCGATCGAAGTGGCGCGCTTCGGGCTCGGCGCCACCCTGAATGCGCTCGAAAAGGCGATCACGTCGGTGCAGGCCGGCGGCCCGCTGACCTTGCGCCGCGGCAAGGACGGCCATGCTTTCGTCACGGATGGTGGCCACTGGATCGTCGATGCGGCGTTGGGGCGGATTGACGATCCCGCAGCCCTGGCCCATGCGCTCGCGGACGTTCCCGGGGTCATGGAACACGGGCTCTTCATCGGCTATGCGAACACAGTCATTCTTGCCGGACCGGACGGTGTCGAACTGATCGAGCGGTCCTGATCTGGGCGCTGCGTCTTGGCGCCTACCTTATCTCGAGCCAAACGGAGTTGATGTTGATGACCACATTCACGCAGGGGCTGCACCGCGCGGCATGCGCCGCGGCCGTGGCCGTCGCCTTGATGGCGGCGGGCGCGCCCGCCAACGCACAGCCGAAGCCGTCGCCGCGGCTCATGGCGACCGCCGAGCAGGTCGTCAAACTCACCGGCGCCGCCGACGCCTTCGGCTCGCTCATCCCGGGCGTGATCGAGCAGGCAAAGCTTCTGTTCTTGCAGCAGAACCCGGACCTTGCCGGCGATCTCAACGTGGTCGCGGCGCAACTGCGCAAGGAATACGCGCCGCGGGTCACCGAACTCACCAACCACGTCGCCATGGTCTACGCGCAGCATTTCACGGAAGCCGAGCTGAAGCAGATCGTGGCGTTCTACAGCTCGCCGGTCGGCAAGAAGTATCAGGCCCAACTCCCGCAGATCATCAATGCGAGCGGCCAATTCGCGCACGATTGGGCGAACAAGCTGTCCGACCAGGTGATCGAAAAGATGCGCGAAGAGATGAAGAAGCGCGGCCATCCCTTGTGAGGTGCGACGAGGCCGGCCGCGCACACCTAACGCGCGCGGCCGCGTGGCGACTGGCGATCGAGAAGGAGCGACGAGCAGACGATGGCAGACCGTGACGTCGATCTCTTCGTAATCGGAGCCGGCTCGGGAGGCGTCCGCGCGGCGCGGGTGGCGGCGAGCTACGGCGCACGCGTCAGGATCGCGGAGGAATACCGGGTCGGCGGCACCTGCGTTATCCGCGGCTGTGTGCCCAAAAAGCTCATGGTCTATGCCTCGCGCTTCGCCGAGGAATTCGAGGACGCCGCCGGCTACGGATGGACCGTGCCGCAGCCGACCTTCCACTGGCCCTCGCTCACGGCCAACGTGGCGCGCGAAGTGACGCGCCTCGAAGCCGCCTACACCAACACGCTCGACAAGTGGGGCGTGAAGCTCGCCAAGAGTTGGGCGATGTTCGAGGACGCGCACACGATCCGCCTTACGGAGACCGGCGAGAAAGTGACCGCGGACACCGTGCTGATCGCGACCGGCGGCTGGCCGCATTACGGGCATAATATTCCGGGGCTCGAGCACGTCATCTCGTCCAACGAGACGTTCCATCTGCCCGAATTGCCCAAGCGCATCCTGATCCAGGGCGGCGGCTATATCGCGGTGGAGTTTGCCTGCATTTTTGCCGGCCTCGGCAGCGAAGTGACGTTGGTCTATCGCGGGCACAACATCTTGCGCGGCTTCGACGACGACGTGCGCGAGCATCTGCGCAATGAGATGCAGACCCGCGGCATTGCCGTCACCTGCGGCAGCACCGTCACCGCCGTCGACAAGGCCGGCGATGAATTCATCAGCCATCTCTCGGACCGCAGCAAGGTCACGACCGACAAAGTCATGTTCGCCATCGGCCGCCGCCCGAACATCATGAAGCTCGGGCTCGACAACGTCGGCTGTCACATCGCCGAGCACGGCGGCATCCACGTCGACGAGTACTCGCGCACGTCGGTCGAGAACATCTACGCCGTCGGCGACGTCACCCACCGCATCAACTTGACGCCGGTCGCGATCCGCGAGGGCCACGCCTTTGCCGACACGCTCTACGGCGGTAAGCCGACGCGGGTGGATCATTCGAACGTGCCGACAGCGGTGTTCTCCGAGCCCGAGGTCGGCGTCATCGGCCTCACCGAAGCCGAGGCGTGCGCGCAGTTGGACCGGGTCGACGTCTACAAGACCACGTTCCGGCCCATGAAGGCGACGCTCTCGGGCCGCGACACGCGCACCTTCATGAAGCTCCTGGTCGACGGCACCAGCGATCGGGTGGTCGGCTGCCACCTGGTCGGCCCCGATTCCGGCGAATTGATCCAGGTCGTCGGTATCGCGGTGAAGATGGGGGCCACCAAGGCCGATTTCGATGCCACCATGGCCGTCCACCCGACAGCGGCCGAGGAACTCGTCACTTTGCGCGAAAAGGCGATGAGTTACGGCCGGGCAGCGGCCGAATAGGGCCAAAATAGCGGCAGAACCGGAAATTCTGGCCCCGGCGGCGGCTGGTCGTGTATAACCGGGCCATTCGCTGGAGTGTTGTGTGATGCCCGAACGCTGGACGCCCGATAGCTGGCGCAATAAGCCCATTCTGCAGGTTCCGGACTACCCGGACGCGCAGGTATTGGCCGACACCGAGAAGCAGCTTGCCACCTTCCCGCCGCTGGTTTTTGCGGGTGAGGCGCGCAACCTGAAAAAGGCGCTCGGCCAAGTCGCAAGCGGCCAGGCGTTCCTGCTCCAGGGTGGCGACTGCGCCGAGAGCTTCGCCGAGCACGGCGCCGATACGATCCGCGACTTCTTCCGCGCCTTTCTGCAGATGGCGATCGTCCTGACCTATGCTGGCGCGCTGCCGGTGGTGAAGGTCGGGCGCGTCGCCGGCCAGTTCGCCAAGCCGCGCTCGTCGCCGACAGAAAAGCGCGACGGCGTGGAACTGCCGAGCTATCGCGGCGACATCATCAACGACATCGCCTTCACCGAAGAGGCGCGCATCCCCGATCCGCGCCGGCAGATCGGCGCCTACCGCCAATCTGCGGCGACGCTCAATCTGCTGCGCGCGTTCGCCAAGGGCGGCTACGCCAGCGTCGAGAACGTGCACCAGTGGATGCTGAAATCGGTGTCGGGCTCGCCGCAGTCGAAGGCCTACGCCGATCTCGCCGACCGCGTTTCCGGCGCGCTCGATTTCATGCGCGCCTGCGGCCTGACCTTCGCGGTCGACTCCGCGCTCGGCACCACCGATTTCTACACGAGCCACGAGGCGCTGCTGCTCGGCTACGAGCAGGCGCTCACCCGCGTCGATTCCACGACCGGCGACTGGTACGCGACCTCGGGCCACATGATCTGGATCGGCGACCGCACGCGTCAGTTCGACCACGCCCACATCGAATACGCGCGCGGCGTGAAAAACCCGCTCGGCCTCAAATGCGGACCGTCGCTGAAGGCCGACGACCTGCTGCGGCTGATCGACGTGCTCAATCCCGACAACGAGCCGGGCCGGCTGACACTGATCGGCCGCTTCGGCGCCGAGAAGGTCGGCGACCATCTGCCTGCGCTGATCCGCGCGGTCAAACGTGAGGGCCAGGTGGTGGTCTGGTCATGCGACCCCATGCATGGCAACACCATCACGTCGGCGACCGGCTACAAGACGCGGCCCTTCGACCTGATTCTGAAGGAAGTACGCAGCTTCTTCGAGGTGCATCAGGCCGAAGGTACCTATGCCGGCGGCGTGCACCTGGAGATGACCGGCCGCGACGTCACCGAATGCACCGGCGGCGCCCGCGCCATCACCGACGATGACCTCAACGACCGCTATCATACGGTCTGCGACCCGCGGCTGAACGCCGAGCAGGCGATCGACATGGCCTTCCTGCTGTCCGAACTCCTGAGGAAGGAGCGCCGGGCGGCACCGATGCCGGCGGCGGCGGGGCTGTAGTAGCGGTATGTCAGCTCCCCGCGCCGGCGATTGCTCGGCGCGGTTCCGGGCGCTAGACGTGGGACCATGAACGCACGTCCGGCCAACGAACTCGCGATCGCCGTCGCCCAGCTCAACTGCACTGTCGGGGATATCGCCGGCAATACGAAACGCGTGCGTGAAGCGCGCGCGCAGGCCGCCGGGCAGGGCGCCGATCTCGTCGTTTTCCCCGAGCTCTATATCGCGGGTTATCCGCCCGAGGACTTGGTGCTGAAGCCGGCGTTCCAGGCAGCCTGCCGCGTGGCCGTGGAAGAGCTGGCGCGCGAGACCGCCGACGGTGGTCCGGCGCTGGTGCTGGGCACGCCCTGGGTCGATGAGGGCAAGGTCTATAACGCCGCGGTGCTGCTCGACGGCGGCCGCATCGCCGGTGTGCGCTACAAGGTCGACTTGCCGAACTATGGCGTGTTCGACGAGAAGCGCGTGTTCGCGCCCGGCCCGATGCCCGGTCCGGTGAGCTTTCGCGGCGTGCGGCTCGGCCTGCCGATCTGTGAGGACATCTGGGGCCCGGAGCCGGCCGAATGCATCGCCGAGACCGGCGGCGAGATCCTGCTGGTTCTCAACGGCTCGCCCTACCGCCACAACGTCGCCGACCAGCGCCTCAACGTCATGGTGCCGCGCATCAAGGAGACCGGCCTGCCGCTGATCTACGCCAATCAGGTCGGCGGCCAGGACGAACTCGTGTTCGATGGCGCCTCGCTCGCGCTCAATGCCGACTGCTCGCTGGCCTTCCAGTTGAGCCACTATCGCGAGGAGGTGGTGACGACGCGCTGGCGGCGCGAAGGCGGGACCTGGCGGTGCGACGACGGGCCTAAGCAGAACCTGCTCGAAGGCGACATGGCGGACTACGCGGCCTGCGTCCTGGGCTTGCGCGACTACGTCAACAAGAACGGCTTTCCGGGCGTGGCGCTGGGCTTGTCCGGTGGCATCGATTCGGCACTCTGTGCGGCGATTGCGGTCGATGCCATCGGCGCGGAGCGCGTCCGCTGCATCATGATGCCGTATCGCTTCACAGCGCAGGTTTCGCTCGACGACGCGGCGGCCTGCGCCAAGGCGCTCGGTGTGCGCTACGACATCATGCCGATCGCGCCGGCGGTCGAGGGCTTCGAGGAAGCGCTCAAGCCGGTGTTTACGGGCCTGCCGCGGGATGTCTCCGAGGAAAACCTGCAGGCGCGCGCGCGCGGCACCATCCTGATGGCGATCTCCAACAAGTTCAACGTCATGCTGGTGACCACCGGCAACAAGTCGGAGATGTCGGTCGGCTACGCCACGCTCTATGGCGACATGAACGGCGGCTTCAACCCGATCAAGGACCTCTACAAGACCGAGGTGTTCCGCCTGGCGCGCTTGCGCAATGGGTGGAAGCCGGCCGGCGCCATGGGGCCTGAATCGGGTCCCGACGGCCTGGTGATCCCGGAGAACATCCTGGTGCGGCCGCCGACCGCCGAGTTGCGCGAGAACCAGAAGGACGAGGACTCGCTGCCGCCCTACGACGTGCTCGACGGCATCCTGGAGCGGCTGGTGGAGCGCGAGCAGCCGATTGCCGAGATCGTCGCCGCCGGCTTCGACCGCGACACCGTGCACAAGATCGAGCGGCTCTTGAATATCGCGGAATACAAGCGCCGTCAGGCCGCGCCGGGGGTGAAGGTGACGCTGCGCAACTTCGGCCGCGACCGGCGCTATCCGATCACCAACCGCTTCCGCGATCCCGGCACGCCGCTGCCGGCGCCTGACGAGACGCTGCTCGCCCGCAAGCCGGTGGCCTCCGAAGCCTTCGACTACTGATTGTTGTCTTTGCCGTCCAGGCTCTTCTGCGACGGCAGGAAGCGCGGACCGACCTGTCGCACCTTGCGGCGGGTGGTGTCGTCGGTCTTGCCCGGCGTCTCGGCGAGCGCCGCTTCCGATCCGCGCAGCTTGGCCGGATCCGTCACCGGGCGCTTGCCGTTCTGCTGCTGCTGTTTCTGCTGTTTCTGCTGTTTCTGCTGTTGCTGCTGCCGCAGCTGTGCCGGCTGTTCCTGCTGCTGCTCGCCCCCATTTCCGACCAGCGCCTCATACCAGCTCTGGCCCGGTCGCCGGCAACTGTAGCCGGAGAGCTTTTTGCGGTACGAAAAGGCGGATGGCAGCTCGGAGTAGAACTGGCCGTCGAGCGAGACCGCCTGCGACATGTCCTGACCGGGGTTGTGGTAGGTGTAGAGCCGGACTTCGGCGGCGGGGCACTCGCGCTGACACGTGGCCGCGTCTTCCTGGAAGCGATCCGGGGTAGTCTCGAACGAGATCGGGAAATAGTAGCCGTCGCCGAGCCGCACGCAGACGGTGCGGTAGGTGTTGCCCATGGGGCCGTTGCTCTCCGGCGAGACGATGGTGCCGTTGCCGAACAAGCGTCCGAAGAAGCCGCCGCCGCCCTGTTCGCCGGCCCTGGCGGCGCTGCTGTATTGCGAGCCACAGCCGTTGTTGGCGAGCGCGATCAGCACCGATTCGCGCTGCGCCGCGCGCTGGGTGTTGCCGCCGTTGAGCTGCTCGAGCTGGTTTTGCAGGCGGTCGAGTACATTGCGCTGCTGGTCGATGCGCCGGTTGAGGTCGCCGCATTCGCGTGGCGGGTTGGAGAAGATCGAGAAAAAGCCCGAGTTCTCGCAGCCCATGTGGCGCGCGCGCGAAACCAACTGGTCCACCGCGTATTGTTGCTTGTTGACGGCGTCCTCGGCCTGGCGGATCTGGCCGGCCCGACTGGGGTCTGCATTGCCGCGATCGATGGCGCTGAGCTGGCCCACGAGGCGCTGGCACGTGGGGCTGTCGGCCTGGGCCTGGCCGGGCACGATGCGTTGTTGTTGAGCAGCCGCAACAGCAGCAGAAGACAGCAGAATCGCCGCGGCCATGCCGATTTTGGCTAGAAATTTACCCCTCATGGCCGGCACTCTAACGCGGGAATTATGGCAGCGCGAGGATGCCGGCGCGGCGTGAACGGGGAAATCCCGGTGCCGGAGCACGGCGCCGCCGGGCCGGAGGGAGCACTTGCCGCTTGTGCCGCACATGCCGCCTTTGCCGCTCATTCGGCCGCCGCCTGCCGTATTTGCCGGTTCTCCGCCCGCAGGTTCCACAACACGCCGACGACGATGATCAGCGCCCCAAGCAGCACGAACACGTCGAGTTGCTCCCCGTAGAGCGCCCAGCCGACCACGGCGATCAGCGGAATACGCATGAAGTCGAGCGGCACCACCAGGGTGGCATCGCCCGCGCGGAAGGCGTTGCTCAGGCAATAATGCGCCGCAGTGCCGGCGATGGCGACCCCGAGCACCGGGAGGATGTCCCGGGCCGTCAGGTGGGTGAAGGCCGCCAGATGGCTGCCCGACAGCGCCAGGGGCAACTGGATCATCCCCATCCAGAACACGATGCTGAACGTGCTCGACGTGTTGGTGAGCTCCTTGGTCGAGATCATGGTGATGGCGTAGCCGACCGCCGCGCCCAGCACGAGCAGCGCCGCCGGATGAAAGCCGGCAATGCCCGGGCGCAGGATCACCAAGACGCCGACGAGGCCGAGCACGATCACGCCGGCCCGGCTCGGCGTCATGTGTTCACGCAGGAGCCAGACCGCCAGCAGCGCGGTCCAGGCGGGCATGGTGAATTCCAGCGCGAATACCATGGCAAGCGGCAGCATGGTGAGGCTGGTCGCCCAGGCGTACTGCGAGACGAAGTGGATCGTGTTGCGCAAAAGGTTGAGCCCCATGCGCTGCGGCCGCGTGTGCGCGCGCAGGGCCGGCCGCAGGATCAGCAGGATGCTGCAGATGGTCAGGATGCCGGCGGCGCGCACGGCGAGGATTTCGAAAATCGTAAAGCCGACGTGGGCCAATCCGCGGATCGACACGGCGAGCGTCGAAAACGACAGCAGCGTGCCGAGCATCCAGAGGACCGCGGCGAGGACATTGGTTTTCTTTTGCACGGGACGGTCGCGCGGATGCGCCTTGAGAGAAGTTGCAGGGGAAATCGTATTTACCGCCTCGGGCGGGCGGGCGCAAAGGGGTGGGCGGCCTATTCGGCGTCGGGCTGGTTCTCCGGGCGCGCCTTGTCGAAGGCGGCAAGCTTCAGGCAGGCCGCCTCCACCGCAGCAATCTTGGGGTAGGCGTCGAGCGCGACCTTGAAGCGGCGCGCGTTGTAAATCTGCGGGATCAGGCAGATGTCGGCCAGCGTGACATGCGCGCCGCAGGCATAGGGACCCGGTTTCAGCATGGCCTCGACCGCATCGAAGCCCTTGACGACCCAATGCCGGTACCAGGTGTCGACCGCGGCCTGATCGTGCTTCAGCGGCCCCTTCAGGTACTGCAGCACGACCAGGTTGTTGAGCGGGTGGATGTCACAGGCGACGATTTGGGCGATCGCGCGCACGTGCGCGCGCGCCAGCGCGTCGGCCGGCAGCAGCGCCGGCTCCGGCTGGATTTCATCGAGGTACTCGATGATCGCCAGCGACTGCGTGAGCACATCGCCGCTGGAGAGTTGCAGTACCGGCACCCGCATCTGCGGGTTCAGCGCGCGGAACTCGGGGGAGTACTGGCGCCCGCCGTCGCGGGTGAGATGGGCGGCCTCCATCTCGTAGGGCAGGCCCTTGAGATTGAGCGCGATGCGCACGCGATAGGCCGCGGACGAGCGGAAATAAGTGAAGAGCTTCAAGGGGTCCCCCGGCGAACAAGGATCGGTTCGCCGCCAATCTACCGGCAAGCGCCGGGCTTGGCGAGGCGGGGGCTCCGCCGTTGAGTTCGGTTGGCGCGGATCAGCGTGCGCTCAAAGAGCCACCGTGATCCCTTCGCGGCATGTCAGCGGATATTGCAGGCGGCCCGAGAGGAGCCGCGAAGGAACTTCTGATCCGCTGCTTGTCAGCGGGCGGCCTGAAATGATCGGTTTCGCGCCGCCGATTTGCATGGCGCCGCCGCGTCAAGGTCGGCGGACTCTGGACTCGCCGCATTTGGACATGTGAGGTTGTTGGGGGCTCGACGCTGGCGGAACGTGCCGCGCGGAGCATATCCGCCGCATTGTGAACAGGTATCGGCGGCATGAGCAGCCAAGCATCACGGATTGGACGGACGCATGTCAGACTCGCAGTTCAACATTCGCTTCGTGATCCTGCCGTCGACCAGCGAGGACACCCGTCCCAATGAATTCGCACACACCATGGTGCCGCATCCGCTCGTCTGCCAGGAAATCCCCTACAGCCCGCGGTACACGATCTATAACCGCCGGCTGACCGCCTTGGCCATGACGACGGGCGCAGCCGACGACGCATACTGGATGCTCCGGCGCCACGCGATCCTGCGCCATACCGGCGAATTGCCGATAGAGATCAGCGGCCCCGATGCGGTAAGGCTACTGAACCTCGTCTTCACCCGCGATATCGCCAAGACCCGGGTTGGACGATGCAGCTATCAGTTCGCCTGCAGCGACAATGGCGGCATGATGCTGGACGGAGTCCTTGTCCGTCTGGCCGACGATCGATTCTGGTACGGACAGGCGGACGGCGATCTGACGCCCTGGCTGAGGGCGTTCGGCCGTGGCATGGACGTCGATATCTTGGACCCGGACGTCTGGATCAGTCAGGTGCAGGGCCCCGACTCGCTCAAGGTCCTGGCGGCCGCAATCGACGGGGCCTATCCCGACCCGTTCCGCTATTTCGATGCCGCACGGGTGAGCATTGCCGGCCAGAACGTCATCGTGACCCGCTCCGGCTTCACTAACGAGTTGGGATGGGAAGTCTATCTTGAGCCGGGCACCGATGCGCGCGCGGTGGGTGAGCGCATTCTCGAGGCGGGCAGACCGTACGGGTTGACGCCCGTCGCGGTGGGAGGCGCCCGTCGGATCGAGGCCGGGCTGCTCAACGCCGGGTCCGACTTCGACGAGACGGTGAGCCCCTTTGCAGCGGGCCTGGGCGCCATGGTGGACTTGGACAAGCAGGATTTCATTGGAAAGGCCGCGCTCCAAAGCGCCGATCAACGGCGGCGGACTTGGGGGCTTTGCGTTACTGGCGGCGTGGCGCGCATTGGTTTTGACCTCAGCAAGGACGGTGTTGGGGCCGGTCGTGTGTGCTCGACGGCCTGGTCCCCCTTCCAGCAGTGCGGCGTTGCCATCGTGCGGCTCGATGATCCTGACCTCCGGCCGGGGACGGTCCTCGATGTCGTGTGTGACGATGGCAAGGTTCGCCATGCGGAGACGTGCGATTTACCGATGTACGATCAGGACCGGCTAATCCCCCGGGGTCTCGTGGTGGACATTCCGGATATTCCGGCGAATGGCGAACTTTATTAGCCCGGTCCACTCCGGCTCAATTCCGGCCGTAAGACCCTCAACACGCGTGTCGGGCGATGCTTGTGGGGTTGTTATCCAACCGCACCGGTAATCTCCATGACGATGGACCTGGTGTCAGTCATGCGCCATCTTTCAAATCGAACAGCTCAATTGGGCCTGTTAGCGCCTTAGGCGCCCGCGAATTGAAGGCGGAGATGATCGATGGCCGTCACCCGGATTGTTGTGAATCTCAGAACGCCCAACCCGGTGGAGCTTGCAAAATTCTATGCGAAAGTCTTCGGTCTCGACATTCCACTTGACATGGGCTGGATTGCATTTCTTGAGAGCAAGGCGACCCAGAAAATTGAACTGCACGCCGCTTCGGAGGGCGGATCCGGCAACGAACTACCGGTAATGTCGATCGGGGTCGACGACCTGGACGGGACGGTTGCTGCTGTGCGTGCTGCCGGAGCAACGGTCGTCTACGGTCCCGTTGACGAGCCTTGGGGGCTCCGCCGTTTCTTCTTCCGCGACCCGGCCCGAAACCCGTCAATGTTGTCGACCATTAAGGGGTGCGCGGCGCGATGCGGGCGCCGTCGGCGATAACCGCGGCGTCGAGGGCGCGACAAGACCGGTCTCTCGTCTGACTTTGGGTGCGATGCCGATGCCTCTACGGCCGAGGCCGCCACGTGTCAGGGCATCAGGGTGTCGGCGTATGAGGCGTTACGCTGCGATCTTGCGTTCGAGGCCGCGGCCGGCGAGTTCGAGCGCCAGCGATACAATCTGCTCACCGGAAAGCTTACGCGGATCGAGCCGCGTTCCGATGCCGTGGCGCGCGAAGAGATCGCCATTTTCGCCGCGCAGCATGGCGAAGCCCATCCACCAATTGGCGAACAGACGCTGCTCGGCCGGGCGGCAATCCATCACCGTCAGTTCGTCGTGGCGTGAGTCGCGCATGATCCGGCACAGCGTAGCCGAGACAACTTCCCGCTCGCCTTCGAGGATTTGTATGAACCAGAGCGTGTCGAAGATCAGCGCGCCGGTAATGCTCGCTTTTTCGTTATTGCGTTGAGAGGCGGCAAGGATGGTGTTCAGTTCCTTGATCATGCCGCGACCGTCGGCGCCAAGATGATTTTGTGAATGATAAATGATACGCGTCAGCATGCGCAGAGCTCCCTTTGTTCGAACCAGCCTAGCTGCGCGGAAGTTGATGCCCGGTTAAGTTGGCGTAAATGGAACCCTCTGTTAGCCTGATGGGGCACAGCGCGGATGCGGCGCTCATGGTGCAGGAATCTTGGCTCGTTTGGTGATTCCGGACGCCTTACGCTCAAGGGCCGTCCTATTTAATGTCTTTAGGGGCTGGAAGTCGTCGTGAGCGATTCGGGGACTGCGCCTTGCTCCTTGATGATGGTGATAAACCCCCTCGACATCATTTTCCCCGAGCGCGTCGCGACCTCGGCCGCGGTGCCGGGTTCTTCAGTCCCGTCAATTGGGCGCGCAACGCGCCAGGCGTCAGCCCGGTTTCTCTCCGGATGAATTTGACAAAGTTGGTCGCTTCGCTGAAGCCGAGACGATCTCCGACGTTCGCAACCGGCAGGACCGAGTGGGCGAGCAGACGCTTGGCCTCGAGAACGATCCGGTCGACCAGTACTGCCTTGGCGTTCCTGTCGGCAACCAGCCGTGCAGCCCGCGCCAGACTCTTTTCAGAGCATCCAAGATGCTTGGCGTAGCGCGCAACATCATGCCAATTAGTGAACTGGCGTTCGATGGCTGCGCAATAGCGCCTGAACCTCTCGACCAGGACCGGCTGCACCGCCTCGTTGGCCATTGAGGCCGCCCCGTCCATGTGAAGGCGCGTGATCAAGGCCTCAACCTGACTCCGCAACAGCGCGTTCAGTACAGCCGTGGGCGCGCGGCGCGCATCGTCCGCCATGCGCTCGAAAGTCTCGCAGACCGCTCGCTGTGTCGCGGCCGACAACTTCATGTGCGTAGGCAAGGTTTCCAGCCGCTGGAGCCTCTCGAGTTCGGGGATCACTTCGCTGGCGCGCGAGCGCAATGGCAGCAGTTCGGGACGAATTACCATAAGCCAACCGTCCCAGCCGGACAGGTCGCCGAAGCGATGGACCTGGCCTGGCTGCAACACAATGAGCGCGCCGCGCGAGCAATCCAGCATGTCGAAATCGACCACGTGAACGTATCGGCCGGCGGTAACGTAGAGCAGACAATGAAAGTCGATGCGCTCGAAACCGCGAAGCTCGACGTTTCCTGCCCGACGTTTCAATTCCCGCGCAGGATAGAGCTCTACATCAAGCGCGTAGTTCACTGGCGGCGCGTAGGTGACCGGCGTTACGGGACCGCGGCGCGTAGCACGGGATTGGCGTTTGGCCGGCATGGTGTCCGTTTCTTACCATAATTCGCCCGAGATGTACCTCGATCGATGAAGGTCCGCGGCACATAGTCCGTACCGCAACGAGCGCAGCTACTTTTGAAGGAGACCAACATGTCGGTAGAAAGCGAAGTTCGCGCCGCGTCCGAGACGTTCTATTCAGCCTTGAACCGCATGGCGGCCGGCGAAGCCGGAACCATGTCCGGGATCTGGTCGCATGGCGCCCAGGTAACGGCCTTTCATCCGATTGGCGGACGGGATGTCGGCTGGGAACAGATCAGCAGCAGCTTTGAGCAAGTGGGCAAGATCGCCTCAGGTGGCGAAATTAAGCTCACCGACCAGATCATCCAAATTGCCGGCGACATGGCTTGCGAATCTGGAACAGAGAAAGGGTACCTGTCGCTCGCCGGGCTGCGCGCCTCCATCGATCAACGCGTGACCAACATCTATCGGCGGGAAGGCGACGCCTGGAAAGTGATCCATCACCACACGGACTTATCGCCAGCCATGATGGATGTCTTGGCCAAGTTGCAGGCAAGATCCTAGCGCGGAGCCGATGCAGTCCCCCGCTTGCATCCTGCTAAGCGAGGGACTCGCGGCCGGCCATCTCGGCAAACGGTGACGTGGCCAACTTCCGTTGTGGGTCATCCGCACATTGTTTGATCGAAACCACGCCTTCCGCTGCGGCGCGGAAGACCGCTTCCGCTAAAGGCGCATCGAGTGGCCGCTGTCGAGCGATCGAAATGTCGAGGACGACTAGCCGTCTATCTCGCCGGCAGCATTGCCGTTGCCGTGGGCCGCGACCAACTCCGCCGATCGCGCGGTGAGGTTCTTGAGCGCACGCCCGAGCGCCGCCCGGTCGGCGGGATCGACCGTGTCGAGCAGTTGTTGCGCGAAGGCGAGCGCCATGGGCGCGAGGTCGCCGTAGACCTCATGTCCCGCGGGCGTCAGCGACAAGAACGCCTCGCGAAGGTCGGCGCGGTTGGCGCGCCGGGTCACCAGCTTGCGGCGCTCGAGCAGGGCCACCGCGCGCGACACCTTGGTCTTGTGCATGTGGCTGTGCAGGCCGATGGCTTTGGCGGTCATATTGCCGAATTCGCCCAGCGTGACCAGCACGCGCCATTCCGACACGCCGATCTTGTAGCGCTCGGTGTAGACGCGTGAGAGCGCCTGGGACACCAGATTGGAGCAGACGTTGAGCTGATAGGGCAGGAACTGGTCGAGTTTCAGCGGTGCCTGAACAGGGCTCGGATGGTCGGGCGCTTCTTGGGCGCTTTCTTCGGTCATTGTTATCGTTGCTCGCGTTCCCCACAACGCACGTGGCGAGCCCGCCCCAAGGCCGCATGCGCGCGTCACGCAAACAGTGGCCGAACTTAAGACCGTATGCAACTACTTTAGAGATATTCTAAGCTATTGTCTTTGTTGCGCGTTTTACCGTTAAATCGACCGCGCGCGAGACCATTCGACATCTGCTGGATGCAGATCGAATTGACGGTGGTTACAATAGAAACTAAAGACCGCGGCGGAATGCGCCGGCGTTGCTTGAATTCGTGCCGCGCGCCCCCGATCATCGCTCCACCCGTGGGTCCAGGGAGATGAGCAGCCGATGAAACTCGCTTCCCTCAAGCACGGCCGCGACGGCCACCTAGTGGTCGTCTCGCGCGATCTCTCCCGCTGCGCCGACGCCCACGCCGTGGCGCCGACCTTGCAGGCGGCGCTCGACGACTGGGAAACCGCCGAGCGGCGCCTGATCGAGCTCGCCGACGGGCTCGAATCCGGCCACGTGGCACACATGCCGTTCGATCCGGCCAAATGCGCTTCGCCCCTGCCGCGCGCGTTTCAGTGGCTGGACGGCTCGGCCTACGTCAATCACGTGGCGCTGGTGCGCCGGGCCCGCGGCGCCGAGATGCCGGCCTCGTTCTGGACCGATCCGCTGATGTACCAGGGCGGCTCCGACAGCTTTGTCGGCCCGCGCGATCCGATCGTGACGCTGGACGAAGCCTGGGGCATCGATCTCGAGGCGGAAGTGGTGGTGGTGGTCGGCGATGTTCCACTAGGTGCCACCCGCGAGCAGGCGGCGAACGCCATCAAGCTGATCATGCTGGTCAACGATGTGACCTTGCGCAACATCACCGGGCCGGAACTCGCCAAGGGCTTCGGCTTCGTGCAGTCGAAGCCGGCCTGCGCCTTCACGCCCGTTGCGGTGACGCCGGACGAACTGGGCCACGCCTTCGACGGCTCAAAAGTGAACCTGCCGCTGTTGAGCTTCATCAACGGCAAGCCGTTTGGCAAGCCGGTCTGCGGCGACGACATGACGTTCGATTTCCCGGCCTTGATCGAGCACGCCGCGCGCACGCGCGAACTGGTGGCCGGCACCATCATCGGCGCCGGCACGGTGTCGAACCGTGACGCCGACGGCGGCCCCGGCAAGCCGATCGAGGACGGGGGCCTCGGCTATTCCTGCCTCGCCGAGCAGCGTACGGTCGAGACCATCAAGACCGGCAAGCCGGTGACGCCGTTCCTCAAGTTCGGCGACACGGTGAAGATCGAAATGCGCGACGCCGAGGGGCGGTCGATCTTCGGCTCGATTGAGCAGGACGTGGTACGCTATGCGCGCTGAACACGGGTGAGTGAGCAGCAAGGCCGATCGCGCCATAAAAGAAGCGTGGCGGCCGGGAGGACGGGATGGCACAGAACGAACGCAAGACGATCTACCGCTACGGCTACGAGCGCTGCGCCGACCAGGACGCCGCGACACCGGTGCGCCGGCCGGTGGTGGTGGTCGGCGCCGGGCCGGTCGGGCTCGCGGCCGCCATCGATCTCGCGCAGCGCGACGTGCCGGTGGTGCTGATCGACGACGCCGACCGCATCGGGGAAGGCTCGCGCGGCATCTGCTGGTCGAAGCGCACGCTGGAAATCTGCGACCGCCTCGGCGTCGGCGAAAAGCTGGTCGAACAGGGCGTGACCTGGAAGCTCGGCAAGGTCTTCCACGGCGACGACCTGGTCTTTGCCTTCGACTTGCTGCCGGAGGAAGGCCACAAGATGCCGGCCTTCATCAATCTGCAGCAGTATTACCTCGAAAAGGCGCTGTGCGACCGCACGAACGATCTCGACACGCTCGACCTGCGCTGGAAGAACAAGCTCACCGGACTGGAGCCGCGCAACGATCACGTGCGGCTGACCATCGAGACCCCGGAGGGCGCTTACACGCTCGACGCCGACTGGCTGATCGCTGCCGACGGCGCGCGTTCGTCGGCGCGCGACCTGCTCGGCCTGCAGTTTTCCGGCGTCACCTTCGAGGACAAGTTCCTGATCGCCGACATCAAGATGGCGGCGGATTTCCCGACCGAGCGGCGTTTCTGGTTCGATCCCTCGTTCCATTCCGGGCAGTCGGCGCTCATGCACAAGCAGCCGGACAACGTCTGGCGTATCGATTTGCAACTCGGGCCCGAGGCCGACGTCGAAGCCGAGCAGGAGCCAGGCCGCGTGCGTGCGCGCATCGAGCGCATCCTCGGGGATATTCCGTTCGAGCTCGAATGGGTGTCGATCTATCGCTTCAACTGCCGGCGTCTCGACCGCTTCGTGCATGGGCGCGTGGTGTTCGTCGGCGACGCCGCGCATCAGGTGTCACCGTTCGGCGCGCGCGGCGCCAACTCCGGCATCCAGGACGCGGAGAACCTGGCGTGGAAGCTTGCCGCCGTGCTGAAGGGGGAGGCGGGGCTGGCGCTGATCGACTCTTACGAGCGCGAGCGCACGCAGGCCGCCGATGAGAACATTGCTCATTCCACACGCTCGACCGACTTCATCGCGCCGCATTCGCCGGCCGAACGGCGCCTGCGCAACGCGGTGCTCGATCTCGCCGGCCGTACCGCGTTCGCGCGCCGCATGATCAATTCCGGCCGACTGTCGGTGGCGACCGTCTACGATACGCCGCTGTCGACGCCCGACGCGGACGTCTTCAAGGGCTCGGCCCGGTTGGGCGCGCCGGTGCCGGATGCGCCGGTGACGACGCCGAACGGCGCGGGGCACCTCCTGGAAAACATCCCGGGCGCCTTCACGCTCCTCTATGTCAAGAACGGCGCGCCGCCCGAGGTGCCTCCCGACATCCGGCTTCAGACCATCGGCGCCGATCTCGTCGACAGCGACGGCAGCTTTGCCCATCGCTTCGATGCCACGCCGGGGTCGGCCTATTTGCTGCGGCCCGATCAGCACCTGTGCGCGCGCTGGCGGCATGCCGATGCGGCAAAAATCGTGGCAGCGCGGGATCGTGCGCTCGCGCGTAATCCTGAAAGGTGGGGACCGGTTTCCGAACAAGATCACGCGCCGACAAAAAGTGCGAAAGTGTAGCGCGATGGCAAAGCTCGTTACCGAATCGCAGTTCGCCGAGCCGGACGACGCCTATGTCACCCTGGTGCAGGCCAGGCGGGGCTTGAGCGAGGACGCTGCCGCCGATCTGGATACCAAATTGGTTCTGATCCTCGCCAACCACATCGGCGATCTCGACGTGCTGAGGGAAGCGATCGCGCTGGCGAAGGCGGGGAAGTAAGGGCTGTTGTTATCTGCTGGTCATGGCCGGGCTTGTCCCGACCATCCGCGTCTTCACGGCCGCAAAGACGAGGATGCCCGGCATAAGCCGGGCATGACGACGCCGAGGCCTTGCGCCTTACCTCGTGCAGATGATGGCGACGTAGTGCTGGCAACTGCCGCCGCCGCAGCCGGTGTCGGCGCCGGGAATGGCGCCCGTGATCTCGCTGCGCGCGACCTTTCGGTAATAGGCGGCGTGGGTGTATTTCTGCGTGCGGCAATAGGCGTTGGCCGCCGGCGCGCCGCATTTGTCGCCCGCCGCCAGGCAGCGGTCGACCCCGTAGCCGCTGGCGTCGTTGGCGACGATGAACATGTGCCGGTTAGCGGCGTGGCCGCTGGCCGTCATGGCGGCGAAGACGATGGCGGCGAGACTGACCTTCAAGGGGAGCATGGTTACGCCTACGTGTTTCGAGGGCGCGTATGTGGCGCGCCCGTCCCGTAAACGCCAGTAAATTAGAGCTAAAATCTTAAATGCCGATTAACCCTGCCGGACTGGGGGATCGGGCGCCGCGTGCCGGCCCTGCCGCCTGATGCACCTGCCGGCGGTGCTGCCCGGCGCCCTTGACGGAACCGGCGAAAGCTGAGCATTCTCCGGCCCCATGAACGGCCTTAACCAAATCTGCGGCATTTGCCGGGGGATTATTAGCTAGCGCCCAACGCTGGCTGCGGCCGTCTTTTCTCTGATCGAGAACCAGCAAGACGCCCGGCCAGCGGGGCCGAGGGTTGTCTTTGTTATGGAGCTAAAGCTCTACGATACGCTGTCGCGCGAGAAGCGGGTGTTCACGCCGATCGATCCCGCACGCGTGCGCATGTATGTGTGCGGACCGACGGTCTACGATTTTGCCCACATCGGCAATGCGCGGCCGGTCATCGTGTTCGACGTGCTGTTCCGGCTCCTGCGCCATATCCATGGTGTGGACCACGTCACTTACGTGCGCAACATCACCGACGTCGACGACAAGATCAACGCGCGCGCAGCCGAGCGCGGCGTGTCGATCCAGACGGTGACCGACGAGACCTACGCCGAGTTCAGATCCGACGTGGCCGCACTCGGCTGCTTGGCCCCGACGGTGGAGCCGCGCGCGACCGAGCACATCGCGGCGATGAAAGAGCTGATCGAACGGCTCGTGAAGAATGGCTCCGCCTATGTCGCCGAGGACCACGTGCTGTTCAACGTCTCGGCGATGCCGGACTACGGCAAGCTGTCGAGGCGTCCGCTCGACGAAATGATCGCCGGCGCGCGCGTCGAGGTTGCGCCCTATAAGCGCGAGCCGACCGACTTCGTGCTGTGGAAGCCGTCGAAGCCCGGGGAGCCGGCGTGGGACTCCCCTTGTGGGATCAAGACGCCCGGCCGGCCCGGTTGGCACATCGAATGCTCGGCCATGGCCTGGAAGCATCTCGGCGAGACTTTCGACATCCACGGCGGTGGTATCGACCTCGTCTTTCCCCACCACGAGAACGAAATCGCGCAGTCGCGCTGCGCTTTCCATACGCCGGTGATGGCCAACTATTGGATGCACAACGGCTTCCTGCAGGTGGAAGGCGAGAAAATGTCGAAGAGCCTCGGCAACTTCGTCACCATTCGCGATCTGCTCTCCGACTGGCCTGGTGAGGTGCTGCGGCTCAATATGTTGCGAACACAGTATCGTCAGCCCATCGATTGGACCGTGAAGGGGCTCGAAGAGAGCAGCAAGATTCTGGACGGCTGGTACGACCTCATCGGCGACGAAACGAATTCGAGCGGCACGCCTGACGCCGAGTTTGTCGGCGCGCTGTGCGACGACCTTAACACGCCGCTCGCGATGACGCAGCTTCATCGTCTCGCCGGCGAGGCCCGCGCCGCGTCGGGTTCGGCGCAGATCGAAGTGAAGCGAACCCTGCGGGCCTCCGGCATGTTGGCTGGCCTGCTGGGGCAAACGCGCCGGAAGTTCATGCAGGCCTACCCACGCCGTGCGGTCGTGGACGAGGCCAAGGTGATGTCGTTGATCGACGCCCGCACCGCCGCGCGCAAGGCCAAGGACTTCGCCGAGTCCGACCGCATCCGCGACCAACTCGCGGCCATGGGTGTGGTGCTGAAGGACTCCAAGGACGGTACCACTTGGGAGGTCGCACGATGACCTTCCTTCGTCATGGCCGGGCTTGTCCCGGCCATCCACGCCTTCCTTCGCTGGTGCGCCGCAAAGACGTGGATGCCCGCGACAAGCGCGGGCATGACGCTGCGGGATGCGGCGCGCCCAAGTGGGAGGTCGCACGATGACGGAGATGGCCTCGGGCGGATGCCAATGTGGCGCGGTGCGATTTCGC
Organism: uncultured Pseudomonadota bacterium; assembly: GCA_963773225.1. GTDB lineage: Bacteria > Pseudomonadota > Alphaproteobacteria > Rhizobiales > Xanthobacteraceae > Pseudolabrys. Next base: position 108,042 of record CAVZAO010000007.1, on the reverse strand, counting down.
GGCTCGCGCTTCGGCCGCTCGTCAGTCTGCCATTGCCGCATGTGCCAGAAGGCTTTCGGTTCGGTCTTCGGCATGCTTGTGACGGTGCACGACCTGGAATGGACGCGCGGCGCGCCGCGCTATTTCCAAAGCTCGAACAAGGTCCGGCGCGGATTTTGCGGCGACTGCGGCACGTCGCTGACCTTCGAGCCGGGAGGCGTGGTCGAGATCGCTGTCGGCGCCTTCGATCATCCCGAGGTGGCGCCGCCGACGATCCAGGTCAACCCGGCCGACAAGGTCGCGTTCTTCGATGCGATATGCAGCCTGCCGACGCGGGCGGATGGCGCCGAACCAAACGCCGAGCAGTTCAAGGCGGAAATCGTCAACTACCAGCATCCCGACCACGACACCGACACCTGGCCGGTTAAGTGAGCGCACTGATGGCGACCGCGCACCCCAAACTCGGCTTACGGCCGCTGCTGCCCACCGACGTGCCGGTGCTCGGCGAGATCTTCCGTGCCTCGGTCGCCGATCTGACCGGCGACGACTATACCGAGGCGCAGCAGGCGGCCTGGGCAGCGAGCCTCGACGATGACGTCGCGTTCGCCAAGCGCCTCGGCCAGCAGCTCACCTTGATCGCGACGCTCGAGGGGTCGCCGGTCGGCTTCGCCTCGCTCGCCGGCGAAGACAAGATCGACATGCTCTACGTGCATCCGGCCGCGGCCGGGCAGGGGGCGGGCGCCTTGCTGATCGACGCGCTCGAGAAGCTCGCCGCCAACCGCGGCGCGGCCAAGCTCACGGTCGATGCCAGCGACACCGCGTTGCCCTTTTTCCAGAGCCGCGGTTACGTCGCCCAGCAGCGCAATAGCGTTTCGGTCGGCGGCGAATGGCTCGCCAACACCACCATGCAGAAGCAGCTCGCTTCGGGAGCACCGCAATGAGCAGACCCGACACCCCGTTTCCGCGTCACTGGCTCTACTACATCGTGCTCAAGTTCGCGGTGCTCGCCGCCGCGGTTGCGCTGGCGCTCTGGTGGTACGGATTGATCTGAGGACGCCATGGCTAAAGAACGCCTCTATCTCTTCGACACCACGCTGCGCGATGGCGCGCAGACCAACGGCGTCGATTTCACGCTCGCCGACAAGGTGGCGGTCGCGCGTATGCTCGACGATATCGGCATCGACTACGTCGAGGGCGGCTACCCCGGCGCCAACCCGACCGACACCGAGCTGTTCGCTTCCGACCTCGGGCTGAAGACGACGACGTTCACCGCCTTCGGTATGACGCGCCGGCCGGGCCGCTCGGCGTCCAATGATCCCGGTCTCGCCGCGCTGCTCGCGGCGCGCGCCGACGCCATCTGCTTTGTCGCCAAGTCGTGGGACTATCACGTCAAGGTCGCGCTCGAGACGACCGAAGAGGAAAATCTTGCTTCCATCCGCGACAGCGTGCGCGCCGCCAAGGCCAAGGGACGCGAGGTGCTGCTCGATTGCGAGCACTTCTTCGACGGCTACAAGGCCAATCCCGCTTACGCGCTCGCCTGTGCCAAGGCTGCCTACGAGGAGGGCGCGTGCTGGGTGGTGCTGTGCGACACCAATGGCGGCACGCTGCCGCATGAGGTGGAAGCGATCGTCGGTGCCGTATGCCGGGCGATCCCCGGCGACCACGTCGCCATCCACGCTCACAACGATACCGAGCAGGCGGTGGCGAACTCATTCGCCGCCGTGCGGGCCGGCGCCCGCCAGATCCAGGGCACGCTGAACGGCCTCGGCGAGCGCTGCGGCAACGCCAACCTGGTCTCTATCATTCCGACGCTGAAGCTGAAGAAGGAATTCGCCGAGGCGTTCGATATCGGCGTGTCCGACGCGCAGCTTAAGAAGCTCGCGCATGTCTCGCGCGCGCTCGACGAGCGGTTGAACCGCGCGCCCGATCGGCATGCGCCTTATGTCGGCGAGAGCGCCTTCGCCACCAAGGCCGGTATTCATGCCTCGGCGATTGCGAAAGACCCGGCCACCTACGAGCACGTCGCGCCGGAAGCCGTCGGTAACCGCCGACGCGTGCTGGTGTCGGAACAGGCCGGCCGGTCGAATGTGCTGACCGAACTCGACCGCATCGGGCTCAAGGTCGACAAGAACGACGCCCGCATCGGCCGGTTACTCGAGATCGTCAAGGAGCGCGAGGCCATCGGCTACGCTTACGAAGCGGCGGATGCGTCGTTCGAGCTGCTCGCGCGGCGCACCCTCGGCACGGTGCCGGCTTATTTCGATGTCACCCAGTTCGACGTCAACGTCGAGCAGCGCGACAACGCCCGCGGCGAGCGCGTGACCGTCACCATGGCGGTCGTGAAGGTGAAGGTCGGCAATGAGGACACCATCTCGGCGGCCGAAGGCAACGGTCCCGTCAACGCGCTCGATCACGCGCTGCGCAAAGACCTCGGCAAGTACCAGAAATTCATCGACGGGCTGAAACTCACCGATTACCGCGTGCGCATCCTCAATGGCGGCACCGAGGCGGTAACGCGCGTGCTGATCGAAAGCGAGGATGAGACGGGGGAGCATTGGACCACCGTCGGCGTGTCGTCGAACATCATCGACGCTTCGTTTCAGGCACTCATGGATTCCATCGTTTACAAACTGGTCAAATCCGGCGCGCCTGCTTGAATTAGAGCCGAATGTCAGCTGATTAATCCACACAAAGTTTTTGGCGTTGCGGCGGCGCAGCATCTTTTTTGCGCGCCACGCCCTCGCAAAAGTGGCAGGCTTCGAGTTGCCGGGGGCGCTGCACTCGAATGGCTGTAATCCGGGTCGGCCGGCGAACGTGAGGAAATGGCCATGGTTGAATTCATGGTGGGGGTCGCAACCACGTTCGGCATTTCGGGGCTCGTGTTGCTCGTTGTCATATGGCGCGCGAAACCGTTGGACGAAACGGACACGGTGACGCCGCGCGGCGTCGAGCGCGCTCGCCGCGCGCGCTGAAGGTGACGCAATCCGGCTGAAGGCGCCCAACGTTGCGCGGCGCTGTGATGCGCGAATCCCATGATCGATCACGTCTCCGTCGCCGTCCGCGATCTCGAGGGCGCCGCGCGTTTCTATGAAGCGGTGCTGGCGACGCTCGGCTTCGCCAAGCTCGAGAACCGCCCGGCGACGGTGGGCTTCGGCAAGCGATATCCCGAATTCTGGATCAACCGCCGCGACGGGTTAGCGCCCTTGGCGGCCGATGGCGGCGCCCATGTCTGCTTCCGCGCCGCCAGCGCCGATCGTGTCGATGCATTTCATGCCGCGGCGCTCGCCGCCGGCGGCGCGAGTGACGGCGCGCCGGGCTATCGACCGCAGCACGGGGAGGGCTACTACGCCGCCTTTATCCGCGACACGGACGGTAACCGCATCGAGGCGGTGACGTTCGTGGCGTCTGAATGACGGAGACTACAGCCTCTCCGGATCGGCCGCGGTCATGGCCTTGGCGTCATCCGGTACCGCTTCCGCCGCCTTTTCAAGCATCGGCAGGATGCCGTCCACGTCATCGGCGATCAGCAGCTCGAAGCCGTACTGGCCGCGGATGAACTCCAGCTTGCGCATGTGATCGATCAGCGCCCCGAGCGGATCCCAGAAGCCGGCGATATTGGCGAGCAGCACCGGTTTCTTGTGGCGGCCAAGTTGCACCCAGGTGAGTTGCTCCACCAGTTCCTCCAAGGTGCCGATGCCGCCGGGCAGCGCCACGAAGGCGTCCGCCATCTCGAACATCTTGCGCTTGCGCTCGTGCATGTCGCGGGTGACGATCATGTTCGGCACGTTCTTGTGGGCGTGCTCGCGCACCACCAGGAACTCGGGGATGATGCCGGTCACCGTGCCACCCCCGGCCATGACGGCGCTGGCGACCTCGCCCATCATGCCTTCGCCCCCGCCGCCGTAGATCAGGCCGACGCCGTGTGCGGCCATGGCCTGCCCGAGGGCGCGGGCGCCCGCGATAAAGGCCGGATCCGTGCCCGGGGCGGAACCGCAGTACACGCAGACCGTCCGAATCCTGCTCGTTTTTTCCATTTTGTTCATGCACGAGGATTTGCGCCGCGCTGGCCGACCCGTCAAGCCGGGCGCGGGCATACCCCTTATGGCGGCCCCGATCCTGCCGCCGGGGTGATTATCGGCCGGAATCCCCCTATATGACGGATCACAACAGTCGATCTGCGGCGGCGCATGCGTCGCATCGCCGCCTTTCCGGACCCTTCATGTCGCCGCACCACCGCCACCCGCAGCCTGCCGACCAACCGATTTCCGCGACCAGCGGCACGCTGCTCGGCACCATCATGCGGTTGTGGCCCTATATCTGGCCGTCGGAGCGCGCCGACCTCAAGCTGCGCGTGCTTGGCGCCCTGGTGCTGCTGGTCGCGGCCAAATTCGCGACCATCGCGGTTCCTTTCACGTTCAAATACGCCACCGACGCGCTCACCGGCAAAAGCACGGCGCCGGCGGACGTCTCCGGCTGGCTCACCTGGGTGGTGGCTGCGCCCATCGCCATGACCATTGCCTACGGCGGCATGCGCATGCTGATGGCGGCGCTGCAGCAAAGCCGCGACGCCGTCTTCGCCAAGGTGGCGATGTACGCGGTGCGGCGGCTCGCCTACCGCACCTTCGTGCACATGCACGAGCTGTCGCTGCGCTTCCATCTCGAGCGCAAGACCGGCGGGCTGACGCGCGTCCTCGAACGCGGCCGCAACGCCATCGAGACTATCGTTCGCATGGTCATCCTGCAGCTCGCGCCGACCATCATCGAGGTGATTCTGGTCGCCGCCGTGCTGCTGTTCCACTTCGACTGGCGCTACGTGGTCGTCGTCGTCGGCACCGTCACGCTCTACATGGCCTGGACCTATAACGCCACCGAATGGCGCATCGGCATTCGCCGCAAGATGAACGACAGCGACACTGACGCCAACGTCAAGGCGATCGACTCGCTTTTGAACTACGAGACGGTGAAGTACTTCGGCGCCGAGACGCGCGAAGCCACGCGCTACGACGCCGCCATGGCGCGCTACGAGGCGGCCAGCGTCAAGTCCTACACCTCGCTCAGCGCGCTCAATGCCGGGCAGGCGATCATCTTCACCGTTGGGCTCGCCAGCGCCATGGTGATGTGCGCCTACGAGGTGCGCGCCGGCACCAAGACCATCGGCGATTTCGTGCTGATCAACGCCATGATGATCCAGCTCTATCAGCCGCTGAATTTCATGGGCATGGTCTACCGCGAGATCAAGCAGGCCATCACCGACATCGAGAACATGTTCACGATCCTCGGGCGACCGCCAGAGATCGAGGACGCGGCCGACGCGCGGGCGCTCAACGTGGCGCACGGCACCATCCGGTTCGAAGACGTAAAGTTCGCCTACGATCCCGAGCGGCCGATCCTCAAGGGCATCAGCTTCGAGGTGCCGGCCGGCAGGACGGTCGCGGTTGTCGGCCCGTCCGGCGCCGGCAAGTCGACCATCTCACGGCTGCTCTACCGCTTCTACGACCTCTCCGGCGGGCGCATCCTCATCGACGGCCAGGACATCGCGCAGGTGACGCAGCGCTCGCTGCGTGACGCCATCGGCATGGTGCCGCAGGATACGGTGCTGTTCAACGACACCATCCGCTACAACATCCGCTATGGGCGCTGGGAGGCGACCGATGAGGAAGTGGAGGCGGCGGCGAAGCTCGCCCAGATCGACACCTTCATCCGCATGGCACCCAAGGGCTACGAAACCGAGGTGGGCGAGCGCGGCCTGAAGCTTTCCGGCGGCGAGAAGCAGCGCGTCGCCATTGCCCGCACCATTTTGAAGGGCCCGCCGATCCTGCTGCTCGACGAAGCGACCTCGGCGCTCGACAGCCACACCGAGAAGGAGATCCAGGACGCCCTCGATCAGGTGTCGGAAAACCGCACCACTTTGGTGATCGCGCACCGGCTTTCCACCATTGTCGGCGCCGACGAGATCATCGTGCTCGACCAGGGCGAGATCGTCGAGCGCGGCACGCACTATGCGTTGCTGGCGAAAAACGGGCTCTATGCCAGCATGTGGAATTGCCAGCGCGAGGCCGAGGAGGCGCGCGAGCGGCTTGCCCGTTCGGGCGAGGAGGATGCCGCGCCCAACCGCAATCCGCCGCCGGTGGCCGACAATCTCAGTGTTGCGGCACCCGAGCCCGCCGACCTGCCAGCCGACGCGGCGGAGTAGGGGCTTTTGCTTCAGCGCTGATCCGTGGCACTGTCCTCGACCATGCCAGTTCGATTCAACCCCTAACACGCTCCTTCACCTCTTCCGAAAGGGAGAGAGGGACCACAGCAGCGCTAAGCTCGACCCTCCATGTCCATCGCCCAATCCATCCGCCAGCAGCTCACGCCGATCACGCCCGAGGGCTATCCGTTCATCGGCGCCTTCGCGCTCGTCAGCTTGATCCTGTTCTGGGTGTGGACGCCGCTCGGCTGGGTCGGATTCGTGCTGACGTTGTGGTGCGTCTACTTCTTCCGCGATCCGCCGCGCACGACGCCGGTGCGCGACGGGCTGGTGGTCGCCCCAGCCGACGGAACGGTGAGTCAGATCACCACCGCCGCGCCGCCACACGAGCTTGGGCTCGGCGACAAGCCGCTGCCGCGCGTCTCCATCTTCATGAGCGTGTTCAACTGCCACGTGAACCGCAGCCCGGTGTCGGGCCAGGTGGAGAAGATCATCTACCAGCCCGGCAAGTTCCTGAATGCCGACCTCGACAAGGCGAGCGCCGACAACGAGCGCAACTCGGTGTTGATCGCCACCACGGCCGGCCCGCGTATCCTGGTGGTGCAGATTGCGGGGCTGGTGGCACGCCGCATTGTCTGCTTCGTCAAGGAGAGCCAGCCGGTGGGGGCGGGCGAGCGCTTCGGCATGATCCGCTTCGGCTCCCGGCTCGATGTCTACCTGCCGCCCGACACGGCGCCGCTGGTGGCGGTCGGCCAGACGGCAATCGCCGGCGAAACCGTGCTCGCCGACTTGCACGGCGGGGACGCCGGACGCGCCTTCCGCAGCGGCTGACCCGCGACCCGCGCCTTGCCATGGCGACCGGGCGGGAAAAGCTCTATATTGCCGGCCATGGTGTTCCCGCCCTTCGACCCCAATCCGCGGCCGTCCCGCCCCCGGCGCTTCAAGCCGATCCCGGTGCGGGTGCTGCTGCCCAACCTGATCACGCTGCTCGCGCTGTGCGCGGGGTTGACCGCCATCCGCATGGCGGTGGAGCACCGCCTGGAGCTGGCGCTCGCCGCGATCGTCTTCGCGGCCGTGCTCGACGGCATTGACGGGCGGGTCGCGCGGCTGCTCAAGGGCACCTCGCGCTTCGGCGCCGAACTCGACAGCCTGGCCGACTTCGTCAATTTCGGCGTAGCGCCGGCGCTCATCCTCTATTTCTGGGGCCTGCACGAGCTGAAATCCGCCGGCTGGATCGTTGCGCTGGTGTTCGCGATCTGCGCGGGCTTAAGGCTCGCGCGCTTCAATGTCATGATTGACGACCCCGACAAGCCGGCCTGGGCGGGCAACTTCTTTACCGGCATTCCGGCGCCGGCCGGCGCCATCGCTGCGCTGCTGCCGATCTATCTCTACTTCCTCGGTGTCGCCGACAACCTGATCACAGTGTGGGTGACGTTCGTCTACACGCTGGTGATCGCGCTGCTGATGGTGTCGCGTCTGCCGGTCTTTTCCGGCAAGCGCATGGGCAAGCGGGTGCCGCCGGAGATGGTGTTGCCGCTGTTCGTGATCGCGGTACTACTGGTGGCGCTGCTGATCAGCTATCCCTGGGAGGTGCTGACGGTTGGCACGCTCATTTATCTCGGCTCGCTGCCGTTCGGGGTCATGGCCTACCGCAAGTATCTGCGCCAGGACGAGGCCGCGGCCGCCGCTACCGCCGGGCCGGGCGCGCCAGCGGCCGGAGCGTCGATGCCGCCGCCGTCGGCCGGCGATGACGCCGACGGCGAACGGCCGACGCGTCTCAACTGAGCGCGCGCGTTGACCGCCGTAACCTCCATCGCTGAGGTCCATGCCGCCCGCGTCCTAACGGCCGCCGAGCGCGGCGGGCGCGCCATCGCCGACACGCTGATCCTCGATTCCGAACGGCGCAGCGCCAGGGCGTTCAGCGCCACCGGCCTCACGGGCGGGGTCTACGACATTGTGCTTGGCGCGCCGCGGCGACTACGCACGGATGACGTTCTTGAACTCGACGACGGCACGCTCCTTGAAGTGGTCGCGGCGCCGGAGCCGCTGATCGAGGCGCGGGCGGCCGACCTGCCGTCGCTGATGCGGCTCGCCTGGCATCTCGGCGACCGCCATGCGCCGGTCGAGGTGCTGGCAAACCGCGTGCGGCTCAAGCGCGACGCCGGCCTCGAAGCGCTGCTGCATGCCCTCGGCGCCAAGCTGACCCTGATCGACGCGCCGTTTGAGCCCGAGGGCGGCGCCTATGAAGGGGGGCATGACCACGGCCATGCGCACGGAAAGCACCACCACGACCACGACCATGGTCATGGGCACCACCACCACGACCCCTGACGCGTGGCGCGCGGCCTCGGGCGCACCGCCTGGTATCCGAATATTTCGTCGACGACTTGGCGGTGTGGCGCCGAATCCACCGCGTGCCGAAAAATCCACAAGCCCCAACTTATGCCGTTTCTGCCCCGCCGCGCCCTGCGCTAGCATTCGCGCTCGGGTGTGAGGGGATCAAGGTGCAGATCGGTCGTGGGTTGAGCCTGTTGGCCGCGGCGCTGGCGCTGTCGGCGTGCGCGCAGGGTGGCGGCGCCGGCGGCAGCGGTCATTTGAGCATGGAATACGTGCAGCGCTACGCCGGGGTAAACCCGACGCCGGCATCCTTTACGCAATGCCACGGGTTCGGCTGCGCCGTGACCTCGAACGTTTCGTTGAATGCGCAGGCGTGGCGGCGCGTCGAAGCGGTCTTTCATCCGCGCCCTGGCAGTGCCGCGGCCGAACGGCAGCGCATCGCGCGCGCGGTCGTGCTGATGCAGCGCCTGGTCGGCGCGCAGACCGGCACCGCAGTGCACCAGTGGACGCACCAGAACCTCTACATCAAGCCGAATTTCGGCGACACCAGCCAACTCGACTGCATCGACGAGGCGGTCAACACCTGGACCTACCTGACCTTGATGGAGCGCGGCCATCTGCTGCACTTCCACCGCGTGGCCGAGCTCGCCTTTGCCGGCCTGCCGAGCGACACCAATCCGCGCAACACCGCCGTGATCCAGGACAAGACGACCGGCGAATATTTCGCCATCGATCCGAGCCTGGTCGACTACAACGTGCCGCCGCCGATTATGCCGCTGAACGTGTGGCTGGGCGCGTGGCCGCCGAAGATCGCGGTGGGTAAGCCGGAGCGGCACGCCCACAAGAAGAAGGGGTGAGGCGGTATAGCCTCACGCTGCCGGGCGGGTGCCGAGCGGATAGCCCGGCATCAGGTCGTACGGATGGCCCCAGCCGGGCAGGGCCTTCATGCGCTCGAGCCAGGCGCCGATCGCCGGATGCTCCTTGGCGATGTCGAAGCCGAACTCCTCGGGCGGATAGTAAAGATACGCCGTCATTGAAATGTCGGCGATGGTCGGCCGCGCCGCCACCAGGAAATCGCGCCCGGTCAGCCGTTTGTTGACGATCGCCAGCGCGCCGTCGATGCGGCCCTTCATGAAGTCCATCACCGCCGGGTCGCCCGGCTTGGGCGCGAAGTTCTTCAGGAAGCGATAGGGCCCGAGGAAGCCGTTGACCTTCTGGTTGTCGAAGATGATCCAGCGCAGGGCTTCCAGCTTCTCGTCTTCGCCCTCCGGGCTGAACTTGCCGGTGAGGTCGGCGAGATACATGAGGATGACGCCCGACTGGGTGAGCTTCTTAGGCCCGTGCACCAGCACTGGCACCTCGCCCATCTCGTTGACGCTCTCGCGGTAGTCCGGCTTGCGGGTGGCGCCCCCGGCGAAGAAGTCGACCCAGAGCGGCTCCCAATCGGCGCCGATCAGGTTGAGCATCAGCGCCGCCCGGTAGGCATTACCGGACTGGGCGAAGCAGTAGAGCTGGAATTCGGACATGACTTATCCTGATGAACTGGGCGCGGTGCCTGTGTTGGGCGCTGGATAGCGCGAGAGCGTCACCGGTTTACCGGCATTTGACGTGCCGCGGAAGGCGCCGTTCTTCAGAGTCATCTGCGCGAGCAGGTTCATCTGATAGTCGTCAATGTTGAGTTGCTGGCCATCCTGACTGAGCTCGAAGTGGCGGGCGGTGAAGAATCCGCCCGGGCAGCCGCCTTCCGGCGCGACGGCGCCGTCGCGGATGCCAGGTCCGCCGCCAAAATCCAGGCCGCAGGAGGGTGCGCCAGGCTGCGTCAGCCGCCAGCGCCCCGCCATGTTGACCTGCGCGGACGGAGGTGCGGCGGCGGTATCGCCGTCGAGCGAAAGCCCCTGGCCGGCGCAACCCGCCAGCGACGCGATGATGATGAGCCCCCCTGCGATGCGAAGTCCTTTCATGCCGGCGCGCTTCCTTATTTCATTGTCGGGATGACGAATTGCGCGCCTTCCTTGAGGCCTGTGGGCCAGCGCGACGTGACGGTCTTGGTCTTGGTGTAGAAGCGGATCGAATCCGGTCCGTGCTGGTTGAGGTCGCCGAAGCCAGAGCGCTTCCAGCCGCCGAAGGTGTAGTACGACAGCGGCACGGGAATCGCGAAGTTCACGCCCACCATACCGACTTCGACGCGCTTGACGAAATCGCGTGCGGTGTCGCCGTCGCGGGTGAAGATGGCGACGCCGTTGCCGTACTCGTGCTCGGTCGGCAGCCGCACCGCTTCCTCGTAGTCCTTGGCGCGCACGACCGAGAGCACGGGCCCGAAGATCTCTTCTTTGTAGATCTTCATGTCGGGCGTGACCTCGTCGAACAGGCAGCCGCCCATAAAGAAGCCCTTCTCGTAGCCTTGCATCTTGAAGTCGCGGCCGTCGACCTTGAGCTTGGCGCCTTCCTTGATGCCGATGTCGACGTAGTCGCGCACGCGGTTAAGCGCGGCCTGCGTGACCAGCGGGCCGTAATCGGCCTTGTCGTCGTGTGAGGGACCGATCTTGAGGCTTTCCACGCGCGGAATGAGTTTTTCCATCAGCGCGTCGGCGGTCTTCTCGCCGACCGGTACGGCCACCGAGATCGCCATGCAGCGCTCGCCGGCCGAGCCGTAGCCGGCGCCGATCAGAGCGTCGACCGCCGCATCCATGTCGGCATCGGGCATCACGATCATGTGGTTCTTGGCGCCACCGAAGCACTGCACGCGTTTACCGTTGGCGCAGCCGGTGGCGTAGATGTATTCCGCGATCGCCGAGGAGCCTACGAAGCCGATCGCCTGGATTCGGCGGTCGTTGAGGATGGTGTCGACGGCTTCCTTGTCGCCGTTGACGACGTTGAGCACGCCCTCCGGCAGGCCGGCTTCCAGAAACAATTCGGCGATGCGCATGGGCACGGACGGATCGCGCTCGGACGGCTTGAGGATGAAGGCGTTGCCGCAGGCGAGCGCCGGGGCCGCCTTCCACAGCGGGATCATGGCCGGGAAGTTGAACGGAGTGATGCCGGCCACGACCCCGAGCGGCTGGCGCATGGAGTAGAGGTCGATGCCGGGACCGGCGGCCTCGGTGTATTCGCCCTTCATCAGGTGCGGGATGCCGCAGGCGAACTCGACCACTTCGAGGCCCCGCTGCACGTCGCCGCGCGCGTCGGGCACAGTCTTGCCGTGCTCGGAGGACAGCAGCTTGGCGAGGTTCTCGTAGTCTTTGTTGGCGAGTTCGAGGAATTTCATCATCACGCGGGCGCGGCGCTGCGGGTTGGTGTTGGCCCAGCCGGTTTGCGCGGCCTCCGCCACCGCGATGGCGTGCTCCACCTCGGAATGCTTGGCGAGCGCCACCTTGGCCCGCACCTCGCCCGTGTTGGGGTCGAAGACGTCGCCGAAGCGCCCCGAGGCACCCTTCACGTGCTTGCCGCCGATGAAATGACCGATCTCACGCATGGGACGCTCCTGCGAAAAACAAGGCCCGGGGAACGCCCCGGGCGGGGACACTGGGGTTTTCAGGCGATTCTGGCAGGTTTTGGGCCCCGGGTCACGGGGCTGAGGCCTCGACGCCTTAAGCACTTCACGCTCGGTTAGCCTTTACCGGGCCTTAACAGCACCCGTCTAGGGTTCAGGTCATTGCAATGGCGTGGCGCCTGCGGCAGCCGCCGGCGTGGGTGGAGTGAGTCATGGATTTCGCGACTGGTCTGGGTCTGCTGGCGGGCGTCGGGGTCGTTTCGACCGTGATCCTGATGGGCGGCAGCTTGGAGATGTTCGTCAGCGAGCACGCGTTCATCGTCATTTTTGGTGGATCGTTCGCCGCCACGTTGATCCGATTTCCCTTTTCGTCCTTCGTCCACGGTGTGCCGCTCGGCGCCAAGTTCGCTTTCACGCTCCGCCGCATGACCCAGCGCGAGCTGGTCGACGAGATCGCGGGTCTCGCCGAAATCGTGCGCAAGGAAGGCCCCATGGGCCTGGAAAAGGTCGAGGTCGAGGATCCATTCCTCGCCAAGGGCATCCGCTTCGTCGCCGATGGCTACGACGGGAACTTCATTCGCGACAATCTCGAGCGCGACCGCGACAACTTTCTCACCCATCTCGACGAGGGCCAGAAGGTCTATCGCGCCATCGGCGACTGCGCGCCGGCCTTCGGCATGATCGGCACGCTGATCGGCATGGTGCAGATGTTCGCCAACATGACCGATCCGTCCAAGCTCGGCCCCTTCATGGCCGGCGCCTTGCTCGCGACCTTCTACGGCGCTGCGCTCGCCAACCTGCTGTGTCTGCCGATCGCCGACAAGCTGCACGTCAAACTGGTCGACGAGGAGATCAACCGCACGCTGATCATCGACGGCATCCTGATGATCCGCGACGCCAAGAGCCCGACCTTGGTGCGCGAGATGCTGCTCGCTTATCTGCCGGAAAAGCACCGCCACAGCGAGGGCGAGGAAGACGAGGCGGAGGAGGCGGTGGCGGCCTAACGGCCGAGACCGCGGCGGCAGCCCATGGCACGACGCAAAGAAGCCCACGGCGGCGGTCACGGCTGGTTCGTGACCTTCGCGGACCTGATGGGGCTCTTGGTCAGCTTCTTCGTGATGCTGGTCGCCTTTTCCACCCAGGATCAGGCCAAGCTGCAGGTCGTCGCCGGCTCCATGCGCGACGCCTTCGGCGTGCAGGACAAGGTGCGCTATTCCGGCGTCATCGAGGTGCTCGGTCTGCCGACGCGGCCGAAGTTGAAGAACGCCGCGCAGATCGATCCGTCGGAAGCTTCCTCCACGCCGTCGCCCAACGAACATAATCACCAGCGTACCTACGGCGCGCGCTTTAAGAAGGACCGCGCCTTCTCGCTCGCCGCCGCCTCGCTGCGCCAAGCGCTGCAGGACATGCCGGACATCACGGAAGCGTCCAAGCACATCATGTTCGAGCAGACCAAGGACGGCCTCAACATCGAGATCGTCGACCAGGACGGCCGTTCGATGTTCGCGGCCGGCTCGCCGGAGCCGCTGCCGCGCACCCGCAGGCTGATCGCCGCACTGGCGCCGCAGCTCAAGGCGATGCCGTTCCGCATCAAGATCGTCGGCCATACCGCGTCGAGCAAGATACCGCCGCTGCCGGGCCATGGACCTTGGGGCCTGTCGGCGGCGCGCGCCGACGCCGTGCGCCAGATCCTGGAAGCGCAAGGGGTGCCGGACGGCCATTTCTACGCGGTGACGGGCAAGGCGGACACCCAGCCGCTGTTTCCCGACAATCCCTATATGTCGCCGAACCGCCGGGTGACCATCACCCTGATGAAAGAGGCGCCGCCGGTCCCTCCTGACCTGACGCCGTAAATGGCCTAGAGTTCGGTCTGCTGGGAAGTTTCGGGGCATTTCGCCGCGGAGAAAGGCCGGTATTGCCTGATGCGCCGCAGTGCTATAAGGCGCGCCTTCCAGCCCCGATGGGCGCCGAATAAAGCACGATGAGTGACGGTTTGAACGCCAGCCCGGCTTCCGGCGAAGGCACCCCGGGCCAAGATGGGGCTCATTCCACCGGATTCCTGGCGCTGGCGCTGGGCAGCGTCGGGGTGGTCTACGGCGATATCGGCACCAGCCCGCTCTACGGCCTGCGCGAGGCGGTCATTATGGCCGCCGACAACCATGCCGTGACCCGCAGCATCGTACTCGGCGTGCTGTCGCTCATCTTGTGGGCGCTGCTGATCACGGTGACCGCCAAATACGTGCTGATCCTGCTGCGCGCGGACAATAACGGGGAGGGCGGCACGCTCTCGCTGACGGCGCTGGCGAGTCGCGCGCTCGGCCGCCGCAGCACGCTGATCCTGGTGGTTGGGATCATCGGCGCCTCCATGTTCCTCGGCGATTCAATGATCACCCCGGCGATTTCTGTACTTTCGGCGGTGGAAGGCCTGAAGCTCGCCAGTCCTGCGTTTTCCGAATACGTCGTGCCCCTGGCGGTGGTGATCCTGATTGGCCTGTTCGCAGTGCAGAGCCACGGCACCGGCAAGGTGGCCTCGTTCTTCGGGCCGGTGATGGTTGTGTGGTTCGCGTCGCTAGCAGTGGTCGGCGCGTTGCACATCAGCGACGATCCGACCGTGCTCTACGCGGTCAACCCGCTCTACGGCGTCGAATTCCTGGTTGAGCACGGCGTCGTCGGCTTGGTGACGCTGGGCGCGGTGTTCCTATGCGTGACCGGCGGCGAGGCGCTCTACGCAGACCTCGGCCATTTTGGCCGCAAGCCCATCCAGCTTGCCTGGCTTTGCCTGGTGCTGCCGGCGCTGCTGATCAACTATTTCGGGCAGGGCGCCAAGGTGCTGGCCGATCCCGCGGCGATCGTGAACCCGTTCTACCGCATGGTCCCGGACAGCGTGCTCCTGCCGATGATCGTGCTGGCGACGCTCGCAACCGTCATCGCCAGCCAGGCGGTGATCACGGGTGCCTATTCGCTGGTCGCGCAGGCGATTCAGCTTGGCCTGTTGCCGCGACTCGCCATCCAGCACACCTCGGAGTCCCACGCCGGGCAGATCTACATTCCACGCGTCACCATCGCGCTGCTTCTCGGCGTGCTGCTGCTGGTCGCCCTGTTCCGTTCGTCGAGTGCGCTGGCTTCGGCCTACGGCATCGCGGTTGCGACCACCATGGTGGTGGACGGTCTGCTCGCCTTCGTCGTGGTCTGGAAGCTGTGGCGCTGGCCGCTGTGGCAGGCAGTGACGCTGCTGACGCCGTTCGTCATCGTCGACCTCACCTTCCTTTCCGCCAACGCGCTGAAACTTTTGGAGGGCGCCTGGCTGCCGATGCTGTTCGGCGCCACCATGGTGCTGGTGATCCTGACTTGGCGCCGCGGCACCGCGCTTCTGATCAACAAGACCCGGCGCACCGAGGTGCCGCTGGAGACGCTGTTCCGCAATCTCGAGAAAAAGGCGCCGCATATCGTGCCCGGCACGGCGGTGTTCCTGACGAGCGATCCGGAATTCTCGCCGACGGCACTCCTGCACAACCTCAAGCACAACAAGGTGCTACACGAGCAGAACGTCATCCTCACCATCGTCACCGCCGACACCCCGCGCGTGCCGGAAGAGGACCGCGTCAAGATCACGCCGCTGTCGCAGCACTTCTCGCGGGTGTCGCTGAAGTTCGGCTACATGGAGCAGCCCAACGTGCCGAAGGCGCTGGCGATCGCGCGCAAGCACGGCTGGCAGTTCGACATCATGTCGACGTCGTTCTTCCTGTCCCGGCGCTCGCTCAAGCCCTCGCCGCAATCGGGCATGCCGGGCTGGCAAGATCACCTGTTCATCGGGCTCGCGCGCTCGGCGAGCGACGCCACCGACTTCTTCCAAATTCCGACCGGCCGCGTCGTGGAAGTCGGCACGCAGGTGGCCGTGTAGGGCGGAACGGCGTCCCTGCCGCGCAGGGGCCGCTACCCCACCGAGGCGCCGTCGATATGCGGCTCCACCAGCGCGCAGTCGCATTGCGCCGTCACCTTGCGGAAGAACCAGGCGCCGGCGGCCCGAGCCTCCGCCAGATCGGCCTCCGACAATTGCGCGTAGGTCTTGGGGCGATACGTTTCCACCGACACCAATTCCTGCCTGTCGTTCGGCTCGAAATGGCGCTCGACCTCCGGCTCCCGGAAATTGGCGAACGTCGTCGTATTGTTGATGAATTCTCCGAGCGGCCGGTGCTTCAGGTGAACCAGCGTGTTCATGAAATAGTGTTCGTCGGCGCCGTTCACCTTCATGAAGGCTTCGATCGCCGGGTAATCGTAGAGCAGCGCCACGTGACTGCGGTGCAGTACAAGCCAGGTCGCATGCGCGTAGATCGGAGCCGGGAAAAGCGACGGCGGTGAGATCATCGACACGCGTTCTTGCAGTCGCTCATGGAGTTCGCTTCCCGGTTCGGGCACGTAGTACTGGACGAGGGAGCGCGCGCCGGCTTGTTGCAACTCCCGATAGACCGCATCGAACGGCACGATCGGAATCGTGCTTTCGGACACGAGAACGAAGTAGTCGTTCTCGGGGGAGTCCGTGTACGCGGACAGGAACATGCTGATCGAGGCCACCACGCCGGAGACATGAGCATAGGTGGTGGGCACGAGATTCCTGATGATGCGATCTGCCAGCAACGCGTCCGTGACGTCCTGCGGAAATTTTGGATGGCAATAGACTGTGTGGCGGCCGTTCGAGCGCGCAAAGAAGCGCTCCCACAAGCGCGGTTGGGTGAGATTGGCGCGCGTCAGGAAGCAGAAGGCAATCTTCATCGATTGGATATGTTCGCGAAGGGACCGGTCGCTTAAGCGGCCAAGATATCGCCTTTGCCTGATTCGGCCACGGCGCGGCGGACGGGCGGCTTCGCGTCAGTCGGCGGCCCGCAGCCGGTAGCCGACGCCGGTTTCGGTCAGAATGTATTCCGGCCGCTCAGGGTCGGGCTCGATCTTCTGGCGAAGTTGGCGAACATAGACCCGCAGGTACTGGGCGTCGGTGGTCTGATCCCATAGCTCGCCCAGCAGAAATTTGTGGGTCAGCACCTTTCCGGCATGCTGCACCAGAACGCGCAAGAGATCGTATTCCTTCGGAGAAAGCTTCACTTCGACGTCGCGCAACTTGACGATGCGACGGACGAGGTCGACCGAGAGCTCGCCGGCCCGGAAGACGGGTCGCTCACCCTGGACCTGCAATTGGTGACGCAGCGCCGCCCGCATGCGCGCGAGAAGCTCGTTCATGCCGAACGGCTTGGTGACGTAATCGTCGGCGCCGCAATCCAGTGCCTCGACCTTACCGGGTTCGTCGGCGCGGCTCGACAGCACGACGATGGCTGCGCCCTCGCTTCGGGCGCGCAGCATGCGCAGCAGATCGAGGCCCTGCATATCTGGCAGACCGAGGTCGAGGATGATCACGTCCGGCTGCTGCGGCAGCAGCTCGAGCGCGCACTTGGCGTTCGGCGCCTCCAGAACCTCATAACCTTCCGTCGCCAATCCCATGCGCAGCAATTTACGGATTGGCGGCTCGTCGTCGATGACGAGGACGGTGTGGGCACCGGCGCTCATGCAGCTTCTCCCAGCCCCTCGGAGCCGGGCGGCACCGGCAGGCGCACCGAGAAGACCGCGCCTGGTCGATCGGAACGATTGGCCGCTGTTACCGTGCCGTGCATCGCCTCGACGAAACCGCGCGAAATCGCGAGACCGAGACCGGTTCCCGCGCGGACGCGGTCGCCTTTGCGGGCGCGGTAGAACTTGTCAAAGATATGTTCGAGGTCGGTGGCGGCAATGCCGTCGCCTTCGTCAATCACTTGCAGAAGCACGCATTCGCCGTCGCGTCGGCTTCTGACCGTGATGGTCGTGCCGGTGGCTGCATATTTCGCCGCGTTGTCGAGCAGGTTGAACAGGACCTGCTCGAACAGGACAGCGTCCAGGTCCAGCATCGGCAGGTTTTCGGCGAGGTCGAGAACCACCTTGTGCAGCGCCAGCACCGTCTTCCCGCGCCGCAGTACGCTGCCGACGATCTCGTGCAGGTCGTGGCGGGCGACGTTAGGAACAACAGCACCGGCCTCCAGCTTCGTCATGTCGAGCAGGTTGGCGATAAAGCGGTTCAGGCGTTCTGATTCCTCGATGACCGTCGCCAGCAGGTCGACCTTTTGCTCGTCGTTCAACTTGCCGGCAAAGTCGCGCAGCGTGCCGGCGGCGCCCAGCACGGCCGCGAGCGGTGTCTTGAGGTCGTGCGAGATGGAGGTCAGCAGAGCGGAGCGCAGGCGTTCCGTTTCGATGGTGCGCTTGACCCGCTCCATGTCCTCCACCAGATGGACGCGCTCAATGGCCAGAGCGCTCTGGTCGATAAGCGCTTCCAAGAGCCGGCGCTCCGCGGCCGAACCGAGCGGTTCGGGCCTGTCGCTATCGATTCCGACCACGCCGATGGCGCCGCGGCCGGTGCGCATCGGCAGGAAGAGCCGCTTGGCCTCCGGGCGCACCGCGCAGCCACGGCCTGCTTGACCGTCGTTTTGCCACGCCCAGCGCGCCGCAGAGAGGTCGGCCTCGTCCAGTTGGTCCTCGGGCGGATAGCCCGCCTTCACGGCAATGTCGTCGCCCTCCGGCAGCAGGAGCACCACGCGGACGTTCAGCATCAAGGCGGTCTGGTAGGCGGTCGCCCACAGGACGTCATCGAGGGTGCCGGTACCGGCGAGCTTGCGGCTGAAGGCGTACAGCAATTCGGTCGTGCGCGCGCGCTCGTTGGCGGCGACCGCCTGCAGCCGCGCGTGCGCGGCGACGTTGGAGACGATGATGGCAACGATGGTGAAGAAGACGACGGAGACGATGTTCGCCGGCTCTTCGATAGTGAAGGTATAATAGGGGGCAGTGAAAAAGAAATTGTAGCATAGCGACGACGCAACGCTTGCCGCCAACGATGGCCATAAGCCGGAGCGCACAGCCACTCCGACCACCGCGATCAGGAACACCAGGGCGATATTGCTGGCGCCGATCCAGGGCCAGAGCAGCAGCCCAGCGCCGGCTGCGGCGGCGACCGCGGCCATCGAAAAGACAAAGGCGCCCGGATCGAATGCCCCGGATCGTAAGGGCAGCGCATGCCCGCCAATGCGGTCGAAGGCCTTTGCCGTCGGCGCGGCGTTTCGGGATGGA
Organism: uncultured Pseudomonadota bacterium; assembly: GCA_963773225.1. Classification (GTDB taxonomy): domain Bacteria; phylum Pseudomonadota; class Alphaproteobacteria; order Rhizobiales; family Xanthobacteraceae; genus Pseudolabrys. Next base: position 88,903 of record CAVZAO010000007.1, on the reverse strand, counting down.
GATTGGCGCTGTTGCTGCATGGGACGGCCCGTCCGGACCAACACGCCGGCAGCGGCGGACCGAACCGTCACAGCGATGGCATGGCCCCACCGGGAGATCAAGCATGGCGCCCTTTATGGCGGGCCCCGCAAATTACTATGAAATATTTATATCGCCGCGCGGGTCCTGGTCTGGATTCCCTATGCAGCCCGCGTCCATCTTCCGTCCGCGACCGCAAGCGGCGGCCGGCAGAGGCGTGGACACAGGTGTCGTTCGATCGCGGAGGGCAGGTGTATCGGGGTCGCGTGGCACAGGCACTGCGCGCAGCCACGGGGCTGACGCCGGCCCTGTTCTCGCGGGTTGTAGCTGGCGTTTGCACGCGTCTCGGGGCGCCGATGCGGGCGAACCACACTGACCGGCTCGCTCGTCTGGTTCTGAGCGAGGCTTGGATCGAGGCAGCCCTGTTCCTGATTGAGCTCGAACTGCCGCTGTGGCGCGTCCGGCGGCTGATGACCGACGGCGGCGAATGGTTGTGTTCCCTGTCCCGGAATCCAGGCTTGCCCATCGAGATGGACGACGCCGCGGACGCGCGGCACCCGACGATGGCGATCGCGATCCTGCTCGCGCTTATCGAGGCGAAGCAGCAGACCGCCGTGGCCGAAATCGGCCAGCCGCGTCATACGCCGCAGGTTGGGCCGGATCCGGCTGGCGGCCTCTGCTGCGATAACTTTGGATGAAACCTGAACACGAATATTTGTGCCGACTTAGGGGCTCGGCCCTTCGGCCGGTGGGCTCGATGAAGGGTGCGGACGACAATGACAATGAATGCTGTCAGTCAAACTGAGAATCCTACCGCGGACGCGCCGGCGAATGCGGGGCACCGTCATGCCGGTTTTTGGGGTTTGACGCTCGGTGCCATCGGTGTCGTCTACGGTGACATTGGCACCAGCCCGCTCTACGCAGTGCGCGAGTCGGTGTGGGCGGCAAATGGCCAGAGCGCAGCGCCGAGCGAGCCGGTTGTGCTCGGCATCCTATCGCTGATCATCTGGGCGCTGCTCATCGTCGTCACTGCAAAGTACGTATTGATCCTGCTGCGCGCCGACAACAACGGCGAGGGCGGCACGCTGGCGCTGATGGCGCTTGCCTCGCGTGCGCTCGCCGGCCGCGCCGGGGTCGTGATACTGCTCGGAATCGTCAGCGGTGCGCTGTTCTACGGCGACGCCATTATCACGCCGGCGCTGTCGGTCCTCTCCGCGATCGAGGGCCTTAAGGTGGCGACGCCGGCCTTCGACGATTTCGTGGTGCCGATCACGGTCGTGATCCTGGTGGCGCTCTTCGCGGTGCAGTCGCGTGGCACCGCCAAGGTAGCGGCGTTCTTCGGTCCGATTACGCTCATCTGGTTCGCCGTGATCGCCGCCGCGGGCTTATGGCATATTGCGCAGAATCCAGTAGTGCTTTTTGCGTTCAACCCATGGCACGGGGTCAGCTTCCTGTTGCATCACGGCATCATCGCGTTGTTCACGCTCGGCGCGGTGTTCCTGGTGGTCACCGGCTCGGAAGCGCTCTACGCCGATCTCGGCCATTTCGGGCGCGGGCCCATCCGTTTCGCCTGGCTGACGGTGGTGCTGCCGGCGCTGACGATCAACTATCTCGGTCAGGGGGCGCTGGTGCTGGCCGATCCGAAGGCGATCGCCAATCCATTCTTCCTGCTGTTTCCGAAATGGGCGCTGATGCCGGTCGTGCTGCTGGCGGCCGCCGCCACCGTGATCGCCAGCCAGGCGGTTATCACCGGCGCGTATTCGCTGACGCAGCAGGCGATCCAGCTCGGGCTCTTGCCGCGTTTCGAAATCCGTCACACCTCGGAATCGCTCGTGGGTCAGATCTATATGCCGCGCGTCAATGCGCTGCTGCTGTTCGGCGTGCTGATGTTGGTGGCGCTGTTCCGCTCGTCGAGCGCGCTCGCCTCCGCATACGGCATCGCGGTGACGGGCACGATGGTTGTTACCGCGCTGATGGCCTTCGTGGTGATCCGTCGCGTCTGGCGCTGGCCGCTCATCGCGACGGCGGCGTTGATCGTGCCGTTTCTGTTCATCGATCTCACGTTTTTGTCCGCCAACCTGCTCAAGGTTGTTGACGGCGGCTGGCTCCCGCTCGCGCTCGGCGGCGTTGTGATGACGGTGATGTACACCTGGCGGCGCGGCACACGCATTCTGCTCATGAAGACGCGCAAGACAGAGATGCCGCTTGAATCGCTCATCTTCAATCTGGAGAAGAAAGCGCCACCGAAAGTGCCGGGCACCGCGGTCTTCCTGACCAGCGACCCGGACTTCGCGCCGAGCGCGCTGTTGCATAGCCTCAAGCACTACAAGGTGCTGCACGAGCAGAACATCATTCTCACCATCGAGACGGCGGATACCCCGCGGGTCGACGCCGCCGAGCGGGTGCGCATCGCGCCGGTGGGAGAGAGCTTCTCGCGTGTGAGCTTGCACTTCGGCTTCATGGAGACGCCCAACATTCCCAAAGCGCTGGCGATCGCGCGCAAGCTCGGCTGGCAGTTCGACATCATGTCGACGTCGTTCTTCCTGTCGCGCCGCTCGCTTAAGCTCGCCGCCAAGTCCGACATGCCGCCCTGGCAGGAGCGGCTGTTCATCGCGCTCAGCCGCTCGGCCAATGACGCCACCGATTATTTCCAGATTCCGACCGGCCGTGTCGTCGAGGTGGGGACGCAGGTGGCGATCTAGGCGCGCGGGTCAGGGCGCCGGGTGACTGCGGAAGAAGTCCCACAGCACCGCGGTCGCATTGAGGGCCCCGCTCGGTTGGTCGAGGTGGAACAGGCGGGCGACCAGCGGGCGCACCGGCCGCGCGCCCGGCCACTGATGACCAGCGCCCACGATGGTGATCAGCGTCACCTCGCGGCCGTCGGCGCAGCGCGAGGCTTCCGTGTGCACGGGACGGCGTCGGCGCGACGATGGCGGCGCGCAACGGTCGGCGCGGCGGAATGCGTCAACCGTCGTTTCGACTGGCGGCCATTGCGTCGGTGAATAGGCTTTCGAGCCGCGGCCGCCGGCCATGGGGATGTTGTGGTCGTCGAGGCCATGGATTTCCATCACCGAGACCGGGTGCGGCCGCGGGCAGGCAACCGAGAAGCTGCCGGCGACCGAGCCGATGGCGGCGATCGGGTACGGCCCCTCACGGCCGTAGCGATAGGCCATGGCGGCGCCGTTGGAAATGCCCGTGAGGTAGACCCTTTTCGGGTCGATCGCCTCACGGCGGATTTCCGTTTCGATAAGCCGCGTGATGAAGCCGACGTCGTCGACGCGGTCGCGGTGGGCCTTGCCGCAGCAAACGCCGCCGGCGTTCCAACTGCGCCGGATGCCGTCCGGATAGGCGACGACGAAGCCGGCGCGGTCGGCTTCTGCGTTCCAATGATACCGGTGCTCGGCGCCGCGGCCTGTGCCGAAGCCGCCGTGCAGCACGAGGACCAGGGGCGCCGGGCGGGACCGGTTCAGGCCTGGCGGTCGATAGAGCGTATAGGTACGCCGCAAGCCGCCGACGCGCAGCGAGCGACTTTCGGCGTGCGCGGGGGCGGCGAGGGCGACCAGCGTCGCAAGCGCCAGCAGTGCATGGGGGAGGTGCGAAAGGCGGGGCATGTGCATGGATCCCTGCAGGGGCAATGGATCCCTGCAGGGGCAATTCTGCCGGTTCGATTGCTGGTGCCAAAGGTGGCTGAGCGGTGGCGCGTCGTCCACGCCGGGGCGGCTGCTACAAATTGCAGAAAGGTTGCGCCTCCCAACACCATCGGGGAACAGGGCGCGGGAACCATAACGCGACGTTCGGATGGCCCAAGGGAGCACTTTCGGAGAACAATCTTCTGCAAAAGACCCGTGCGGCGTCCCTGGATTCCGGTTAGAAACGTGGCGCCTGACAAAGGAGAGAGCGTTCGATGGCCGACAGCATGCCGCGTGCAGACGAAGTGACCAACCTGACCCCCGAGGAGGTGGCGCAAGGCCTGCGCGAGGGCCGCTACCTTTTGGTCGACGTGCGCGAGCCAAACGAGACCATAGCGGAGAGCTATCCGGACGCGGTCATCGTGCCGCTGTCGCGCTTCGATCCGGACGCCATTCCGGACCCGCAGGGCAAGGAGGTTGTCTTTGCCTGCCGCTCCGGGCGGCGCTCGGTGACCGCCTCGCTCGCCTGCCAGGACCATGGCTTGCCCTATCGCAGCCATCTCGCCGGCGGCATCCTTGCGTGGAAGGCGGCCGGCCTGCCGACCAAGCCCGGCTGCTGATCACGCGCCGGCCTCAAGCGGCCATGGCGGCCTCGACCGGGGTGCATCTTCCCTGCCAGACGTCCCAATAGGTCTGCCACAGCCGGCGCAGATCACGCTTGCGCGTCGCGAACAGCCGCGCGCCGAGCGGGAATGCTTGCGCCGCGAGCGCCGCTTGGCGGCGGTGGGCGAGTTCGATCGCGGCGTCGACGAGGTCCTGGGCGGCAAAGGCTTGCGGGTCGGCGGCCAAAGCCGCCGCGAATACCGCGAGGTCGTGATGATCGCCAAGCAGGTCGTTCAGGCGGCTGGCGCTCTTGGCCCGCGCCTTTAGCGGTCCGCGCCACACCGGCGCCAGCAGGCGCGTGTGGTGGCCGTGATGCTTCACGCGCTTGCGCCATTCGTGAAAGGCTTCCGCACTGCCGTCATCGGCGGCGCGCGCCAGCGCGTTGCGCGCGCGCCCATAGGTCTTGCTGAGACCGCCAGCAAGCGCCGCGAAACCGTCGTCCGCGATCTGCCAATGGCGGGCGCGCCCGCGCGCGGCATCCAGCACGGCCCGCGCGCGTGCGAGCGCATTGTCGATCCGGCCTGCCTCGGCCTCGTGCTTCTGTCGCAGCGTGAAGTGACGGCGGACGCCGGCGAAGTCCGCGCGTGCGACCTCGCCGCCATAGGCATCCATCAGCGCGTCATAAGTTGCGATCATCACGCCGGCGTCGCGCGCGAACGTGAGCCCCGCCGCGGCGTCGCGGAAGGTAGCGTTCTCCGCGCTGTAGTCCGCGAAGCAAGGCCGCACCAGCCGGACGAGCGCGCGCAGCTTCTTGCAGCGCTTGCGCACCTGGTGCACGCGCACGGTACGGGTCAGGTCGAGATCGTCGATCTCGTCGACGGCCTTGTCGAGCTGTTCGATGGCGATCCGCCGCAGGCCGTGCTGTACGGTTTCGTCGCTATGCTTGAACCGGTAGGGCATGGCGCGCTTGGTCCTCCTCGCGAGGAAAACGGCCGGGGAGGGGCGGCGGTTCCGGCGCCGGGCGGGGCGGAACCTTCAACTTATCGCCAGCGGCGGTGCTGCCAGAGCCACTGCTCGGGATGCTCGCGGATCCAGCCCTCGATGGTGGCCATGATGATCTGCGTGGTGGCGACCACGTCGAGCTTACCCTCGGCGTCGAGCGCGGGCGCGATGGCGTCGGTGAGTTCGACGCGGAAGCGGCGTCCGGGTAGACGGATGATGCGCGCGCCGTGGATCGGGCAGTCGATCTGGCGGGCGAGACGGGCGAGCAGCGGGTTGGCAGTGGTGCGCAGGCCGAAGAAATCGACCTCAACGCCGCGCACGTAATACTGGTCGACCAGCATGCCGACATGGGTGCCCCGGTGCAGTGCGTGCGCGATCTTCACCGGCGCGGTCAGACCCGTGGGGACGAGTGTACCCATGTTGGCGTCGCGGGTCTCGTGCAGCCAGGCGTCAATCGCCGCGATGTTGGGCCGGCGGTAGAGCGCCGCGCTGTCGAGGCGGTTCTTGGCGGCGCAGACCGCGGGCAATTCCCAGTTGGCGAGATGGGAGCAGAAGATCAGTGCCGGCTTGCCATCTTCGCGCAACTGCACGAATTGGGCCGCCGAGTCCGGCGGGATCTCGATGCGCCGGGCGCGCTCCGGATGGTCGAAGTCGTAGTCCCACAGCTTGTCGAGATGGGCGATCTCGATGCCGACGCGGCCGAGATTATCCCAGGAGCCCGCGAGGATGCGCTCGATCTCGGAAGGCGATTTCTCGGGGAACGCCGCGGTGAGATTGGCCCTCGCGATTTTGTGCTCCTTGAGCCAGGGGCCGACCTTGCGCATGACATAGGCGCCGACAGCGCCCATCTTGTCGGGATCGGTCTTCTGCAAGAGGCGCAAGGCGCCGACCACCACCGCGCCGATGACGGCGTTGCCGGCGCGCTTGAGCGCGCGGCGCAGGCGGGAGGGATTTCGTTTGGCGGAGGGCATGCAGTACGCGCTTATCTGAAGTTGCGCATGATCTTATCCGAAAACCGGTGCCCACGTTTCGGGATCATGCGCTAAAATTGATAATCACCTTGCCGAATACCTTGCGGCTTTCGAGCCGCTCGAGGCCCAGCGCGAAATCGGCGAGCGCGAACTCGCTGTCGATGATCGCGCCCATGCCGGCCGCCATCTTGGAAAGGCTGTCGCGGATGTTCTGGATGCGGCAGCCGAACGAGCCGAAGATCTTGTACTGCTGCTGGAAGAGCTGCATCAGGTTGATGGTGACCGTGGGGCCGGCGGTCGAGCCGCAGGTGACCAGCCGCCCGCCGCGCTTCAGGCAGAGCAGGGAGCCGTTGAAGCCCTCGCCGCCGACGTGCTCGAACACGACGTCGACGCCCTTCTTCTTGGTGAGCTTGCGGGTGACGCCCTCGAAGCGGTCGGTCTTGTAGTTGATCACGTGATCGGCGCCGAGCGCCTTAGCCTTTTCCGCCTTGGCGTCATCGCCGACGGTCGTGATGACGGTGCAGCCCAACGCCTTCGCCATCTTGATCGCCACCGAGCCGATGCCGGAGCCGGCGGCATGCACCAGCACGGTTTCGCCCGGCTTCAGCCTGGCGTTGTCGAACAGCATGTGCTCGGTGGTGCCGAAGGCGATCGGGGCGCAGGCGGCGTCACGTAATGACACGCCATCCGGCACCGGGATGACGAGCCGCGCCGGCATGTTGATAAGCTCACGCGCGAAGCCGTCGATGTGAAAGCCCATGATGCCGCCGACGTTCTCGCACAGATTGTCGCGGCCTTCGCGGCAGGCGGGGCAGGCGCCGCAAGTTTTGGCGCCATACATCACGACCTTGTCGCCGGGCTTGAAGCCCTTCACATCGGCGCCGACGGCGGCGATCTCTGCTGATGCTTCTGCGCCGACCACGAGCGGCAGTTGCCGCTTGGCGAAGGCCATGCCGCGGTAGCCCCAGACGTCGAGATGGTTCAGGCCGACCGCTTTGACGCGCACCTGCACCTCGCCGGCGCCGGGCGGCGGCGGATCGGGCAGGTCGGTGAGTTCAAGCTGACGGTCGGCTATGAGGCGGAGAGCGCGCATGGAATCAACCTTTGTCATTCCGGGACGCCGCGAAGCGGCGGACCCGGAATCCAGGGCCGTACACTCGGCGTTTGTTGCCCTGGATTCCGGGTTCGCGGCCTAAAGGCCGCGCCCCGGAATGACACGCGGGACCGCTCACGCCGGCTCGCGCCCCATCACCAGCGAGACGTTCTGGCCGCCGAAGCCGAAGGAATTGGAGATGGCGTGGCGCATCTTGGCGTCGCGCGCCTCATTGGGCACCACATCGAGCGGGATCGCCGGGTCCGGCACTTCATAGTTGATGGTTGGCGGAATGCGCTGGTTTTGAAGCGTCATCAGCGTGATCACCGCCTCCACCGCGCCGGCCGCCGACAGGCTGTGGCCGATCATCGACTTGTTGGACGAAACGGGGATGTCCTTCATGCGCTCGCCGAACACCGCGGCGAGCCCGACGTATTCCATCTTGTCGTTTTCCGGCGTCGACGTGCCGTGAGCATTGACGTAGTCGATGTCGTCGGGGGTCAGCCCCGCATCCTTGAGCGCGTTGGCGATGCAGCCGATGATCGGCTTGCCGTCGGGGCTCGAGCGGGTGCGATGGAAGCTGTCGGCCATCTCGCCGGCGCCTTCTATTACGCCGAGGATATGCGCGCCGCGCGCCTTGGCGGATTCGTAGCTCTCCAGCACCAGTGCGCCAGCGCCTTCCGCCATCACAAATCCGTCGCGGTTCTTGGAGAACGGTTTGGCGGCGCCCCGTGGGTTGTCGTTGCCGCTGGTCGTCAGCGCCGACAACAGCGAGAAGCGGATCAGGGCCTCGGCATTGATGGAGCCGTCGGTGCCGATGCAGAGCGCCGCGTCCGTGTCGCCGCGCTGGATCGCTTCGACGCCGAGCTGAATGGCGCTGGCGCCGGAAGCGCACGCCGTCGATAGCGAGATCGGCGAGCCCTTGGTGCCGAATTCGTCGGCGAGATGATTGGCGACCGAACCGAACAGGAAGCGTTCGTGATAAGCGGGATACTGCGCGCTCACGCGCAGCAAATCGTCATAGGTGACGGCGTCGTTGGCGCCGGAGTGCGCGCCGACTTCGATGCGCTGGCTCCAATCCATTTCGATCGGCGGCACCGCTAGGAAAAGGGGGCCCGGGAAATCGCCGCGCGAACCGATGCCGGATTCGGCTACGGCCTCTTCGGCGGCAAGCCGTGCGAAGCTCTCCGACAGGTCGGCCGCGCTCGGTTGCGCCGGCAGATAGTTGATGGTGCCGGCGATCTTGGTGCGCAGGCCTTCGGTGGGAAAACGAGTGATGGCGTGGATGCCGGACTGGCCAGCCGTCAGGCGGGCCCAGTTGTCGGTCTTGCCTGCGCCGAGCGAGGTGACAAGGCCCATGCCGGTGACGACGACGATCGGCCGGCCCTTGCTGTCCTTCAGTGACGCCATTTCAGCTCTCCTCAGCCGGCTCGCTCGACCAGCGCGAGGCCTTCGCCCCGCCAGTGTCCGACGCCGGTGACCAGCACCTGCCGTAAATCCTCGGTAGCCGGCTTTTCCAGCCCGCTCGAGTTGCAGGGCGGAAACAGGGTAGCATGGCCGAGGGCCACCGCCGCGAGCGCGATATTCATGACGAACTGTGGCTCAACACCATGGCCAATATAGGACCCGGTGGCGCGTACCGGCAGGTCGGCGTGGCTCTCGAGGAAGGCGCGTTCCTCGGCGGTGGCGGGCTCGGCGCCGGTGGCGCCGGACAAGACTGCCGCGTGGCCGGGCTTGATCCTGGCCTGCAACTGGTCCCATTCGCGCGCGAGCGCGGCGGTGACGGTGCCCGGCGCGCGTTTTGAACGGTCGTTGAGGACAGCCGTGAGCTTGGCGAGCGGCTTGGCGCCGCGCGCCTCGGCATGGGCGCGGGATTCGATCACCAGGAAGGCGCCGAGCGAGCCGAGCGCGAAGCCGGCGTGCCCTGCGCGCTGCCACACGGGCGCGTAGGGCTCCTTCAAGGCGTGGCGGCCGAACTCGTAGAGCATCAGGAGGTCGGGGCGCTCGCCATTGTGCGAGCCGCCGACCAGCGCGATCTCGCTCTGGCCCGATTTGATGCGCGACAGCGCCACGCGTACCGCATCGACCCCGGCGGATTCCTCGCCCATGAAGGTACGCGAGGATCCGGTGACGCCATGCACGATGGAGATATTGCCGGCGAGCAGGTTGGAGAGCTGCGCCAAGAAGAGGGTGGGGCGAAGCCCCCCCATCAGCTGCTCGTTGATATAGCTTTCCGGATCCGCCGCCTTGGGCGCCCCGCTCAGGATCGCGCTGTCGACGGACAGGTCGCGCTCGCCGCCGCCGGCGGCCACGATCATGTCCATGTGCGAGAGGGCATCGGTATTGCCTTTGAGCCCCGCTGAATTGAGCGCAAGGCCGGCGGCGTAAGTGCCGATGCGCTGCCAGGCTTCCATCTGGCGCTGGTCGCCCTTCTTCGGGATCTGCGCGTCGAAGCTTATCGGCGGCAACGGATGCACCGCGAACGGTGCGAATTTCGTGGTGTCGGCCTGCGGCTGCGCTTCCATCAGCTTCTGCCAATGGGCGTGCGGTCCCTCGCCGAGACAGGAGACGATGCCGATGCCGGTGATCCAGGCGTCGCGGGTGGCGTCAGCCATGAGCTCAGCCATGGGCGAGCGCCTCCCTGCTGGGCAAGCCGATGCGTGTGGCGGTGTCGCGCATCTGCTTGTTCATCTCGGCGTTGGGAAACTCCATCACGCGGAAGGTGAGCGCCGCGTTGCACACCGCCTTGCCCTCGTGCGCGATCCTGGCCTTGGTCATGGCGTACCCGGAACCGTCGTGCTCGAGTTCGGCGCTAACGGTCAGTCGCGCCCCCGGCTCGACGAAGGTGCGGAACTTGGCCTCGCGCACCTGCGCCAGGAACGGCATGCGCTCGAAGCGGTTGACCGCGACCACGAGCCAGCCCGAGGTCTGCGCCATGCTTTCGATCAACAGCACACCGGGCATCAGCGGATACCCCGGAAAGTGGCCTTCGAAGATCGTGCTTTCGTTCGGCACGATGGCCTCGGCGCTGATCTTGCGGTCGGTGAGATTGATCTCGGCGATCCGGTCGATCAGCTGGAAATACTCAAGGCGCATCGGCTTGTCGTTCGGGCCTTAGGCTCCCTTGGCAGCGACGAGTTCGTCGATGCGGGCGCTGAGGTTCTCCAGCACGAAATACTGGTCGGTCGTCGCCTTGCCGTCGTTGACTTCCTGGGTCCACTGCTCGAGCGGCAGCTTGATGCCGAAGGCCTTGTCGATGGCAAAAGCGATGTCGAGGAAGTCCAGGCTGTCGATGCCGAGATCGTTGATGGCGTGGCTCTCGGGCTTGATGGTTTCGCGCGGAATATCGCAGGTCTCTGAGATGATATTGGCGATCGTGTCGAACGTCGAGGACATCGATAACTCTCTGATATATTTTGGATTCTTGCGTTCCGACGGTCCCCGCGCCAACGTTGCGCAATTCACCCCCGGGTCAAGCCCTAGGCCGGCACCCAGCCGGCAGCCCGTATACCGAAGCGCCGGAGGAAGTTCAATGGCGGCGGGCATTTGGCCGGGGGACGGCGGGCGGAAAGAGGTATTTCCGGCCGTTTCGGGGCCGCGCGCGCTCACCGGCGGAGCGGGACCTCGACCGGCGTGCAGCCGCGCCGCCCCGATAGGACGCAATTCTGATCTTTCTGCATCTTGGCCATGGTGTCGACCAGCCACAGCCCGCCCCCGATCAGGGCGGCCAGGAACAGGAAGGCCGCGGCGTTGACGATCATGCGGTGGCGGTAGTCCTCAGGCTGCGGGCTTGCGTGGAATTTGACGAGATCGGGGACCGGCCTCGCGGCGTCAGGGGCGGCTGGCAGGGCCTGCCGGCCTTGGCTTCTGGCTTGGCCCCGCCGCAGAGGAACGACCCGCGATTCGGGCGTGGGAGGGTATCCATCACTCATATTCGTAGAATAGCACGTCGCTTGCGCCGCTTCGACGGCAAGCTGCGGCCGCGCGCCGTACCCCCAAGGCGCAAGCGTCCCGGCCCCACGCGCCGGGGGAGGCGCGTGGGACCGGGAGAGATCACAACGAGCCGCGTTGCTTACGGTTCGCCGCCGATCGGGAGCAGCGTGCGGTGCCAGGTGCTGTTCACCACCATTGCCATGCCGGTGTAGTAGGCAAAGAACGCCGAGGCGACCAAGACCCAGCCGCCGATGGATTCGACCACCGACCAGCCCGGCGCGGAGGCGGCGCCCGCCAGATGGGGGATGCCGGCGAGGAAATAGCCGACCGACAGCGTGCCGAGCACGATGACAAGGGCGGCATTGGTCGGGATGGCCGCGACTGTCAGCGCGAACGCGATGAAGCCGAAGGACATGAGCAGGAAGCCGAACAGCACCATCGGTGCGCCGGTCGTTCCGATCGTGTTCGCGGCTTGCAGCGCGAAGAAGAGTGCTGCGGTGATATTGAATGCGCCGAAGGAGCAGAACGCGGTAGAGGCCAGCACGTTGGTGCGGCGGAACGCGTAGAGCCCGGCGATAAACTGGCCCAGTCCTGCGAACACGAGCAGCACGGGGATGCAGGCCGTCAGTGCGCTTTGCGGAAATGCGCCGGCGACCACGGTGCCGGTGATCCAGGTGCCGGTGGCGAAACCCCAAAGCCCGAGCGTGGCGGGATCGCCGATAGTCGCCGACGCTCGTTCGCTGAGCATCGAAATTTCATCGTCGCGCATATGCGACACGACGGGGCCACCTTGGGTCCAGCTTGCGTGCTTTTGAAGAGGTACAACAGTCTCTGACATGGTCCGTCTCCTTCTCGCGCCCCACGTGGTGTGCGGCCTGAGTGCCGGGCGGTGGCCCCGGACGACGGTTGGTTGGACCTGCATCGGCTGGCTGCTGCCGGGCGCTCGTTGGCGGTTGTCAGGTCAACCGGGGCCCGGTGCAGCAGTTCCAGGAACAGCCCTTACCGGCGCATTAAATGATCGCGCAGTAGGGCGTTTCCCTGCGGCGGCGTGTCGCCGGTGCGGGTTGCCAAGTGGGAGCGGCGGCTGCCATAACGCGTGTCATGGCGCAAAAACCGAAACCCGTTCCCAAGCTCGTTGTCCGCAACGCGGTTCCCGGCGACATCCCCGGAATCCGCGCGCTCATGATCAAGGCTTATCCGTCCTTCGGCGATGCAGCGGCCTATTCCGAGGCGCAGCTGCGCGGGCAGATGCATCAGTTCCCTGAGGGGCAGTTCGTCGCGACCTACGAGGGGCTGGTCATCGGCTATATGGCGACGTTCCGCATTCCGGAGTTGCTCGCGCTGTCGAAGCACGACTGGACGACGATCACCGGGCGCGGCTACGCCTCGCGCCACGATCCGCAGGGCGACTGGATCTACGGCATGGACGTGTGCGTCGATCCTGAATTCCGCGGCCAGCGTATCGGCCAGCGCCTCTATCAGGCCCGCCGCCAGCTATGTCAGGACCTGCGGCTGAAGGGCATCGTGTTCGGCGGCCGCATGCCAAACTTGGCGCGGCGCTGGAGCCGAGTCGGATCGGCTGAGCACTATCTGGAGCTGGTGCTCGCCGGCAAGCAGCGCGACCCGGTCATCGGCTTCCAGGTGCGCAACGGCTTCGAGGTCATCGGCGTATTGCCGAACTATCTCCCCACCGACCAGGAATTGCGCGGCTACGCCACGCACATGGTTTGGCGCAACCCGCAGGTCCCGGCTGAGCCGACCTCGGAGCCGGCGCGCGTCATGCGGCGGCCGCAGACGGTGCGGGTGGCAGCGGTACAGTATGAACTGCGTGCCATCAACTCGTTCGAGGAGTTCGCCCACCAGGTCGAATATTTCGTCGACGCGGTGGCGGACTACAAGGCCGACTTCGTCGTGTTTCCGGAGCTGTTCACGCTGCAATTGCTGTCGATCGAAAACCGCAAGGTGCCGGCGGCCGAAGCGATCGCGGCGCTGTCGAGCTATACCGCCCGCTTCAAGGAGATGATGAGCAAGCTGGCTGTCAGCTACAACGTCAACATCATCGGCGGCTCGCACCCGACGCGCGAGCCTGACGGCGAGGTCTACAACATCTCCTTCGTCTTCCTGCGCGACGGCAGCGTCTACGAGCAGTACAAGGTGCACCCGACGCCGAATGAGCGCTATTGGTGGAATATCCGCGGCGGCAACCGCGTCAACACCATCGACACCGATTGCGGCCCGATCGGCGTCGCGATCTGCTACGACTGCGAGTTTCCCGAGCAGGTGCGCCATCTCACCGATCAGGGCGCTGCCATTCTGTTCGTGCCGTTCTGCACCGACGAGCGTCAGAGCTACATGCGCGTGCGCTATTGCGCGGCCGCGCGCGCGGTGGAGAACCAGTGCTTCGTGGTGATGGCCGGCAACGTCGGCAACCTGCCGAACGTCGAGAACATGGACATCCAGTACTCGCAGAGCTGCGTGCTGACGCCGTGCGATTTCCCGTTCGCGCGCGACGGCATCGCGGCGGAGACGGCGCCGAACGTGGAGATGATCTCCATCGCCGACCTGCCGCTCGACAGCCTCTACGCCGCGCGTCAGGGCGGCACGGTGCAGAATCTGAAGGACCGCCGCTTCGATCTCTATTCGGTGATCTGGCGCGGGCCGTGATCCGCTCCGGGATTCCGGGGCGTGGCCTTCAGGCCGCGCACCCGGAATCCAGAGCCGAAACCAGAGGCGCCGCTATATCACTCTGGATTCCGAGCCCGCACGCTGAGGCGTGCGACCCGGGATGACTGAGCTAAATTACTTCCCCGCCGGCTCCGGGAACGCCAGCTTTGCATCCTCCGGCGGCAGCATGTTGAAGGTGTTGAGCGTCATCGAGATCAGCGCGTAGTAGCCGCAGATGCCGACGAGCTCGACAGTGGCCTGTTCGCCGATGAGCGCGTGCACCCGCTTGTAGGTGCGGTCGCTGACGCGGCGCGTTTTATAGAGCTCCTGAATCAACTCGTAGATCGCGCGCTCGTCCTTGGGCGCGGATTTCGGCTCGCGGCCGGCGCGCAAGTCGGCGATGGTCTTGGGCTTGACGCCGGCTTTTTCCGCCGGCGGCTGGTGGGCGTACCATTCGAACTGCGCGCGCCACAGCCGCGCCGTGGTCAGGATGGCGAATTCCGAAAGCCGCGGCGGCAGGCTGGTGTTGTAGCGGCAATGGGCGCCGAGTGCCTGCGCCAGGAGCCCGAACTCGGGCGCGTGCATCCAGGCCGCGAACGGCCCGCGCATGGTGAGGGATTTGCCGCGCGGGCCGGCCCGCAGGGCCTTCAGCAGCTTCTTCTGCGAGGCGTCCATTTCCTCTTCGGCAAGGACGGTGAGGCGCGGCGCGGGTCGCTTTGAGGGCATGAAAATGTCCTGGATACGGGGTGGCTTCGGTCGCGGGTGCGATCGCGCTACTATAGCGCAAAACACCCGGAGGGCGGCCATGGATGTCGTGACGAAATTCACACCTGATCTCGCGCGCTACGAGGCGCTGATGGAGGTGGTGCGCGGTCGGCTCACCACGCGCGCCTTCCGCCCCGATGTGCCGGTGCCGCGCGAGCACATCGAGATGGTGCTGGAGGCCGCGCGCCACGGCCCCTCCGGCGCCAATGCGCAGCCCTGGCACTACATCGTCGTTACCGATCCGGCGGTGAAGCAGAAGATCGCCGATTACTTCGTCGCCGAGGCCAGCAAGCGCGCCAAGCTGAAGATGAAATTCCCGACTTCGAACTACCGCGGCCTGGCGACCGCGCCGGGCTTCGTGGTGGTGGTGGCGGACTTTCGATACGCGCGCGCCTTTCCGGTGCTGCTCGACGGCTCCGACCTCGACAAGCAGTACCAGGCCAATGCCGAGCGCATCCTGTTGCAAAGCGTGGCGGCCTCCACCATGTCGGCGCATCTCGCCGCCGCGGCGCTCGGCTATCAGGTCTGGTGGGTGACGGCGATCGGCCAGGAGGACGCGCAAGCCTCGCTGCGCCCGCTGTTGGGCGTCCCGGACGATCTTGCCGTCATCGACATCATGCTGTTCGGCGTGCCGGCGAAGCCGCCCTACAAGCGATGGAAGAAGACGCTGCCGCAGATCGTGAGCTGGGACAAGTTCGACATGAAGAACTACCAGACCCTCGATCAGATCGATGACTGGGTGCGCGAGACGCGCCACAAAGTCATGTACCGCGACGAAGCGAAAGTGGATTAAGCCGCGTCGTCCGCGCCGCGCGGAAAGCGATCAAGCCTTCCGGCGCGGCGAGCGGCGCGTCGCGGCGTTTGCGTGCGCGGCGGCCGCTTTCTTGGGCTTGCGGGCAGGCTTGTTGCTGTGTCGGCGCTCCAGATGGTGACGCGTCATGTCGGCGCGCGCACGGCATTCCTCGTTTAATTGCTTAAGCTCGTCGTCGCTCAGGCCCTCGAGATCCGCGAACTTGTTTTCCGCCCCCTTCATCGCCAGCACCAGTTCCGACAGCTTTAGCTGCACGGTGACCATGTCGCGGTTCTGGGTGTTCTGGATCAGGAACACCATCAGGAAGGTGACGATGGTGGTGCCGGTGTTGATCACCAGCTGCCAGGTGTCGCTGTAGTGAAAGAGCGGGCCGGTGACACACCAGGCCACGACGATCAGGACCGCCGCGAGGAAGGTGAGCGGATGGCCGGTCGCCGAGGCGGTCGCCTGCGCGACGCGCGAAAAATGCGTGGCGAAAGCGTTGCCGGCGGCGCGGGCACCGTTGCCGTGGTTGGAAGGCGCTGTCTTCGCCATGGAACCCCTCCCTGGTGGGCGCCCGGTAACGTGCTAAGCCGGCGCTCGGTTCCGTGCGGTATTTGAGTGCACCGGTTGCGCGCGGGGCTCGGATCGCTAGCTTCCGTTTGACGCGACGAGGACAATTGTCATGGCCGAAGCGAATGCCGGTGACGCGGGGCAACGGGACGGCGGGCGCGAACGCGCGATTCGCGGCGCCTTCCGGCTCGAATATCTGACCCTCGGCTGGATGACGGTCGAGGCCGCGGTCGGTATCGGCGCCGGGATCGCGGCGGGCAGCCTGGCGCTGGTCGCCTTCGGCGCCGACAGCTTGATCGAGCTCGCGTCGGCCGGCGTGCTGCTGTGGCGGCTCATGGTGGAGCTTCGCCATGGCCGGCAATTTGCCGAAAGCGCCGAGCGCCTCGCGTCGCGCATCGGCGGTGCGTTGCTCGGCGCGCTCGCGACCTATGTGGTGGTGAGCGCCGGCTTCAAGCTGTGGCTCGGGCAGGGCGCGGAATTCTCACCCTCCGGCCTGGCGCTCACCGTGGTCGCCATCCCGCTGATGTACTGGCTGGCGCGGCGCAAGATACGCATCGCTGGCGAAATCGGCAGCCGGGCGCTCCGCGCCGATGCCGTGGAGAGCATCACCTGCGGCTGGCTCGCCTTCGTCGTCGTCGCAGCGCTGATCGCCGAGGCGCTCACCGGCGCCTGGTGGATCGACCCGGTGGCGTCGCTCGCGATCGTCTGGTTCCTGGTGCGCGAGGCGCGCGAAGCCTGGACCGGCGACGACTGCTGCGACGACGACTGACGGCGAACCTCTCAGCGATAGACGTAGACGATGCGCCGCGTCTGCGGCTCGACCAGCACCGGCGTCCGGTTGACGTAAGCGTAGTCGTAGTCGGACTGCGGCACGGGTTGCAGCGTGACGCTGGCCGGCAGGCCGGCGCCGACAGCCACATCGCCGTTGAGATAGACCGTCTGCGCCGGATGACCGATCACGTAAGTGCGCACGGTCGGCGCCGGATTGACGACATATTGCGTGGTGGTGCTGGCCGCCGGGGCCTCGATCAGGGTGCCGGTGGGCGCGGGCGGCGGAGCGCTACCGACGGTCTCGACGGTGGTGGTCGCCGGCTGCTCCTGGTAGGTGACGATCGGCACGCCGACGCGCTGCGGCGCTTGCGCGACCACAAGCGGGCGGCCCGCGACCCGCGTCGTCAGGTATTTCGAATAGGTCCAGCCCGTGCGGCCGCGATAGCTGACGCGACACCATAAGCTGTCTTGGATGCAGCCGAGCATGGAGGCGCGATCGTTCGTTCCGATGGTGCCGACGATCGCGTACTGCGGGCCGGGGCCAGAGCGGATGTTGACCGCGGTCGTGGCGGTCGCAATCGTGGCGGCCGAGGCTGAACCGGCGACGGCGCTCGCCGCCGCCAGCGCGGCAATGGAAACATCGCTCATGATGCGCATGTCGTTCTCCTTCGCGTCCGTTGCAATGACGTGCGCCTAACGTGCACGCAAAGGGGACGTTCCGGGAACAAACATCACGAAGTGTAAGGAAATCGCATGCGCGAGTTCCCCACATATCGCGCACGGAGCACCGCGCTAGAATATCGCCTCGCCTGCGACCAGGCCGATGATCAGCAACACCACGAAGACAGCGATGAAGATGAAGAACAGCCATTTGGCGATGGTCGCTGCGCCTGCCGCGATGCCGGTAAAACCGAACAGCGCTGCGATGATCGCGATAACGAGAAATATGAGAGCCCATTTCAGCATTGTGTCACCTCTGCCATGAAAACGACTTGGCTTCGGCGAGGTTCCATATGTTTTGATGAAAGCCGGAGTGTCCGCAAACGGCACGGCCGCCCTCAAGATCGGCATTAGCAGCGGCCAGTCCCGGCGGATGACATCGTGGCGTCTGCCTTGCTACCCTCACGGCGCACACGCCCATACCGCGCCGGCGACATCCGCGCGTAACAGGATTGCGGCAGGCTCGAGCGATGGCCAGCGACCCACCCACCTTTGCGCTGCCGCCCGGTTTCCTGGGCCTGGAAAGCCGCGACCGCAACGCGTCGATCACGATTGCGGGCGTGCCGCTCGACATCGGCACCAGCAACCGCGCCGGCGCCCGCTTTGGCCCGCGCGCCATTCGCGACGCGAGCCGTATGCTCGCCGATGGCGATCATCCGACCGCTTGGATCAATCCGGCCAAGTTGGATATCGCCGACATCGGCGATTTCGGCATCGCGCTCGGCGATATCCCGAAGAGCCTTCAACTGATCGAAAAGCAGGCGGCCGGGCTCAATCATCTGGTGGCGCTCGGCGGCGAGCACGGCATCACGCTGCCGCTGCTGCGCGCGCTCGCCAAGCACACCGGCCCGTTGGCGCTCGTCCAGTTCGACGCCCATGTCGATACCTGGCCGGAGAACTTCGGCCAGGTCTATTCGCATGGCGCGGTGTTCTATCACGCGATCCGAGAAGGTCTCGTCGATCCGCGCCGCATGATCCAGGTCGGTATCCGCTCGCCGATGCAGCGCGAGGTCTATGACTGGACGGTTGACCAGGGCGTCACCATCCTGAGCGCGCAGGACGTGCACGCGCAGGGGCCGATGCCGATCGCCGAGCGCATCCGCGCGGTAGTGGGTGAGGCGCCCTGTTATCTCACCTTCGACATCGACGCGCTCGACCCGGCTTTCGCGCCCGGCACCGGAACGCCGGAAATCGGCGGGCTCGCTTCTTGGCAGGCGCAGGCGACCGTGCGCGGGCTGTCCGGCTTGCGGTTTGCCGGCATGGACGTGGTAGAGGTGGCACCGGCCTATGATCACGCCGAGATCACGGCGCTGGCGGCCGCCAGCATGGTCTACGAATACCTGGCGCTGGCCGCGACCGTCATCTGAGAGGCAAACATGTTTCCGTTGCCGACCAGCGTGTTTCTGACCGAGGGTATCGGCGTCCATCGCCATCAGCTCAACGCCTTCGAGCTGGCGCTGCGCGACGCCGACATCGAGCAGCAGAACCTGGTGTCGATCTCCTCGATCCTGCCGCCGCACTGCAAGCTGATCACGCGCGAGGAGGGTGTCGCCACCTTGCGGCCCGGCGAGATCACCTTTTCGGTGCTGGCGCGCGCCGAGATCAACGAGCCCGGCCGCTTGGTCGCCGCCAGCATCGGCATCGCGCGCCCGGCCGATCCCGACATGTACGGCTACATCGCCGAGCATCACGGCTTCGGCATGACCGCCGAACAGAGCGGCGAATACACCGAAGATCTCGCCGCTACCATGCTCGCCACCACGCTCGGCATCGAATTCGATCCGGGCGCGGCCTGGAACGAGCGCAAGAAGGTCTACGAGCACAGCCAGCTTATCGTCGAAAGCCGGTCTATGACGGCCGCCGCCGCCGGCGACGTCAACGGTCAGTGGACCTGTGCGGTCGCGGCGGCGGTGTTCCGGTTTTAGGCAACGGCCGGCCGGGCTGAGCGCTTCTCGTTGCTCAGCGCCTGCCGGTCGCCGAACGCATAGACGTCCATGCGCAGGATGCCATATGTCGCGCTGGTGTGCAGGCGTTGCGCGTGCGGCTTCGCACCGCCGGCGCCGAGTGCGACATAGAGCGGCAGCAGGTGTTCTTCGGTCGGGTGATTTTTGACCGCAAAGGGCGCGCGGCGGCGATAATCCAGCAGATCGGTGAAGCGCTCTTCGGTCAGCGCGGTGTCGAACCAGTCAGCAAAGCCGTTGACCCAAGCCGGCGCCGGGGTGTTCGGGTCCTGGCCGCGGAATTCCGACAGGTCATGGGTGTAGCTGCCGCTGCCGATGATGAGGACGCCTTCGTCACGCAACGGCGCGAGCGCCCGGCCGACGCGCAAATGGTGCTCGGGGCCGAGATGCGTCTGCACCGAAATCTGCAGCACAGGGATATCGGCTGCCGGATAGATCAGTGACAGGGGCACCCAGGCGCCGTGATCGAGCCCGCGCTGACGGTCGATGTCGCAGGCCAGGCCCGCCGCTTGCAGGCGCGCGGCAATATCGCCTGCCAGCTCCGGCGCGCCCGGTGCCGGATAACGCAGATCGTAGAGCGCGCGCGGGAAGCCGTAGAAATCATGAATGGTCTCGTTCCAGGCGACGGCATTGACCGCCGGGCGCGCGGTTTCCCAATGCGCGGACGCGACCAAGATGGCCTTGGGGCGGGGCAGGTGATGCCCGAGGCCGCTCAGGAAGGTGCGCGCCGGCGTGTCGGTAAGCGGCAGGGTCGGGGCGCCGTGGGAAAGGAACAGGCTGGGCAAGGTCATGGCAGGTCTCCGTGGGGTGAAGCTGCCGGCGGGCATCTTCACCGGTTGGTTCGTTTAGCGGGACTGGGCGTTGGCGAATTGCGCGGCGGCGCCGGCGGCGCGGGCCGGCCCAAGAGCGAAGGCGCCGCTGCCCAGCAGGGCCTGGACGACGAGCGCCACGATCCAGAACGCCGGATATTCCCAGCCGCCGTGCAGATCGTTGAAGAAGAAGCCGTTGGCGGCGTGCACGGTGACGATAGCGCCGAGCAGGATGGGCGTCAGCAGCAGCCCGACCACGCGCGTCCACAGCCCGAGGATGAGCGCCACGCCGCCGAGCACCTCGGCGGTCATCACGACGTAGGCAAGGGCCGGCGGCAGGCCGACGCTGGCGAAGAACTGAGCCGTGCCGGCTGGCGTAAAGACGAAGAGTTTGAGCGCGGCATGGGCGAGAAAGAGGCCGCCGAGCGTCACGCGCAGCAGCAGCGCGGCGTAGGGGGCGGTGCGGTGGTCGGTCATGGTCCATCTCCTGGTTGGGATGGCCGGATATTATTCATTCATTCAAGTGTGATAATTATGATATTTATACTATGAGTTCACACTAATAGAGTGAGATGGGCCTTGGACCGCTTCACCAGCCTGGAAGTTTTCGCCAAAGTCGCCGCCACGGGCAGCCTGTCGGCCGCCGGGCGCGCGCTGGGGCTGTCGCAGACCATGGTAACCAAGCACGTGGCGGCGCTCGAAGCACGCCTCGGCACCAAGCTCTTCCACCGCACCACCCGCCGGCTCTCGATCACGGAGGCCGGGCGGCGCTATCTCGATTCCATCGAACGCATCCTGGTCGAGTTGGAGGATGCCGACAGCGCCGTCGCTGCCGACCGCTTCGAGCCGCGCGGCGTGCTGCGGCTGAACGCGCCGGTGTCGTTCGGCGCCTGGCAGATCGCGCCGTTGCTCGACGAATTCGCCCGGCGTCATCCGAGCCTGCAAGTCGAGCTCGGGCTGAACGACCGCCTGGTCGACCTGGCGGAAGAGGGCTGGGACATGGCGGTGCGAATCGGCACGCTGGCCGACTCAAGTCTGATCGCGCGCCGCGTCGCGCCTTGCCGCAGCGTCGTGGCCGCAGCGCCGGCCTATCTGGCGGCGCACGGCGCGCCCAGGACCGTCGCCGAGCTCCGGCGGCACAACTGTCTCGGCTACACGCTGGCGCGCGCCACCCGGGCCGGACAGTGGGCCTTCGGCGAGCGCGGTGAAACGATCGTGGCGGTTTCCGGCAACCTGTCCGCCAACAGCGGCGACGCCTTGCGCGCCGCCGCGGTCGCGGGGCAGGGCGTCATCTATCAGCCGACCTTCGTCATCGCCGATGATCTCCGCGCCGGCACGCTGGTGGAATTGCCACTCGATGAACCGGCGATGGAGTTGGGCGGCATCTACGCGGTGTATCTGCCCGAACGCAATCCGCCGGCAAAGGTACGCGCTTTCATCGATTTTCTGGTGGAGCGTTTCGGCGGCGTGCCGCCGTGGGACCGCGATCTGCCGGACGTGAGACGCCCTCAGCCGTGCGCCGGCTGGCAGCGCGGACAATAGTACGAGGTGCGGCCGCTTGCCTTCATGGTGCGGATTTTGCCGCCGCAGCGCGGGCACTTGGCGCCGACCTCGCGTCGCCGCAGCAGGAAGCTTTTCGGCAGGTGGTGAGTGAAGCCTTCCGCGCCGGCGCCTTTCTTTATCGAGACCTTGAGCACGTGCCGCAGCGCGCGATGCAGCCGAGCAATGTCCTTGGCTTCGAGCTTGCCGGCCGGCGTCTTGGGATTGACGTGCGCCTGGAACAGGATCTCATCGGAGTAGACGTTGCCGATGCCGGCGAGCCGGCTCTGGTCCATCAGCACCGATTTGATGGCGCCGCGGCTATCGCCGATCAGATCCCGGAAGGCCTTCAAATCGAGTTTTGTGTCGAGCGCGTCGGGTCCGAGATCGGCATCGGCGATGAAATCGTCAGGATCATCGATCAGGCGTATCTCGCCCAGCTTGCGCTGGTTGACGAAGGCGAGGTGATAGCCGTTGCTGAGATCGAAACGGACGCGATCGAATTTAGGATCGTCATCGTCGTGCTTGAAGTAAGTAAGCCGGCCGGTCATGCCGAAATGCAGAGCCAGCCAGTGCCCATCATCGAGACGTACGAAAAGGTGCTTACCGTGGCGGCGCGAGCGCGTGAGATTGCGCCCGGCGAGCGCGCGCGCAATGCGGCGCGCGGGCGTCTTTTTGACCACCTTCGCGGACTGGACGTCCGCGTGCCTGACGGTTTTATGCAGCCCGGTGCGGTCCAGATAGCGCTTGTAGTTCTCGACGTCGGGCAGTTCGGGCATGGGCCACCCCTGCAACGGGCCGCGCGCCGGTTTTTAAAGCGAGAAAGAGAAAAAGACGCGGGCTCGCCTTACGGATGGTCGTGGCCGGCCAGCACCGCGCGGGTGGTTTCGTCGGGCCCGATCTCTTCAGTGTTGTGGATGTCGAGCAATTCGGCGAGCCGCGTGCGCGCGCGGTTGACGCGCGACTTGATGGTACCGACGGCGCAGCCGCAGATGTTGGCCGCCTCTTCATACGAGAAGCCGGAGGCGCCCACCAGCACCAGCGCCTCGCGCTGGTCGGGCGGCAATTTCGCCAGCGCCTCGCGGAATTCGCGGAACTCGACCTGGCCATACTGCTCCGGCTGCGACTTCAATGTCTCAGCGTAGCGGCCGTCGCCGTCTTCGACCTCGCGCCGACGCTTACGGTATTCAGAGCGGAAATGGTTGCGCAGGATCGTGAACAGCCAGGCCGACATATTGGTGCCGGGCTTGAAGGAGTTGATATTGGCGAGCGCGCGCAGCAACGTCTCCTGCACCAAGTCGTCGGCGCGGTCCACGTTCCCAGAAAGGGAAATCGCGAACGCGCGGAGGCTGGGCACCGCAGCGAGAACGGCATCGCGGACTGACTCGTCCATGGCCATTAGCGACTGTCCTTATCCTTGTCGGCGTCAAGCCGGTTCAGCAACGCTGTGAACCGGTCAGGCACACCTTGGCTCACCACGTCGTCGTACATGGCGCGCAGTTGATGGCCGAGCCGCGACTGGACGTCCCGGCTAAGCTTTGCCGACTTCGCGTGCGGCTTATTGCTGCGTGTCGATGCGGTTTCCATCGGATCGTCGGCCCCCGAGGGCTTACGCTCGGTCATTGTCCAATCCCAATCCCCCTGCTCCCTAGCGCCATGCCGGGCGCATCCCCCAAACGGCTGTTCAACCGAAACCCGTGACGTGGCGGAAGGTTCCTACTTTTGGGAACTATTTCGCGGAACTTTTTTGGTCTGTCGGCGTTTTGAGTGCGGTAGGCTAGGTTCGGGCAGGCCCGGGGCGGGCGCCCGGACCCATCCGTATTCCATTTCCGTATTCCATTCGGGAGGGATTCTTGTCGATATCTCAGACGGTTGGCCAGCATCTGCCGTATCTGCGCCGCTACGCGCGGGCGCTTTCCGGGAGTCAGGCCTCGGGCGACGCCTATGTGGCGGCCGCCCTGGAGGCCCTGGCCGAGGACCCCGAAATTCTCGACAGTGACGCTTCGACGCGGGTCGCGCTCTATCGGCTGTTCACGAAAATCTGGAATTCGGTGGCGGTGAACGGCCGTCCGGCGCCGGCGGCGGCAGCCCCAGACCAAGCGGTTGAACGCCATCTCGCCCAGATCGCGCCCAAGCCCCGGCAGGCCTTCCTGCTGGTGGCGCTGGAGGGGTTGTCGGAAGACGACGCCGCCAAGGTGCTCGACGTCGAGGTGCCGGTGTTGCGTCAGCTCGTGGAAGACTCCGGCCGCGAGCTCGCGCAGGAGATCGCGACCGACGTGCTCATCATCGAGGACGAGACCTTCATCGCGCTCGACCTCGAAGGCCTGGTGGAAAGCCTCGGCCATCGCGTGCTGGGCGTCGCCCGCACTCACAAGGAAGCGGTCGCGCTCGCGAAGGCCAAGCGGCCCGGCATCATCCTCGCCGACATCCAGCTCGCCGACGGGTCGTCGGGGCTGGACGCGGTGAACGAGATGCTGCGCACCTTCGAAGTGCCGGTGATCTTCATCACCGCCTATCCTGAGCGCTTCCTCACCGGCGAGCGTCCTGAACCTGCGTTCCTCATCGCCAAGCCGTTCCAGCCAGCGACCGTCTCGGCGGTGTTGAGCCAGGCGCTGTTCTTCGAGCGCAATGCCAAACGCAGCGAACGCCGCGCCAGCTAGTCAGCGCCGAGGTTCCGGCGATGTTCGCACGGGCAAGGCGCGTCACGGTGGCGCAGAAGGCCCGCCTGGTTGACAGGGCGTCCAATGACCGGATTCATTGGACAGTTCAAAGCGAGTGCGGCGCGGCCTGAAAATTCCGACGCGGACCGCGCGGCCAATGTTGACCGGCTGGGCGCCATGACGCGTGACGAATCTCAGGGGGACGGAAGCGAAGTCTCCCGCCTGCGGGCGGAATGCCGTCGCCTGCAGGCGCAGGTCGACGCGCAAGGCTGGGAGATGAACCTGCTGCGCGCGCGCTTCGTCCGCTACGAGACGGCGTTGCGCGGCTCCCACGTCACCGTGTTCACGCACGATCTCGATCTGCGCTACACCTCGATCACCAATCCCGTCCTGGACCGCTCCATCGAGGATATTCTCGGGCGCACCGACCGTGACGTCCTGCCGGCGGACGTGTGCGCGCGCGTCGTCGCCTTGAAGCGCGAAGCGCTGGCGGAAGGCGTTTCCAAGACCTCCGAAATCGCGATCGACGGCAGTCGCGGCGTCCTCTGGTTCGACCTGCACGTCGAGCCGCTGCGCAACGACGCCGGCGAGATCGTCGGGCTGGCCGGCGCCATGGTCGACATGACCGAGCGCAAGGAAGGCGAGGCCCATCTGCGGCTGCTGCTGCGCGAACTGACCCACCGTTCCAAGAATCTGCTGGCCGTGATCCAGGCCATGGCGCGGCAAACCGCGCGGCACACCGGCTCGGTCGAAAGCTTCCTCAATCAGTTCGGCGCGCGGCTGCAGGCACTGGCCGCCTCGCACGATATCCTGGTGCGCGAGAGCTGGTACGGCGCCTCGATGGACGAACTGGTGCGCTCGCAGTTGTCCATGTATCTCGACCGCGACGACGATCAGATCGTCATCGCAGGCCCCGCTGTAACGTTGAAGCCGGAGGCGGCGCAGGGGCTCGGCCTCGCGCTGCACGAACTGGCGGTGAACGCCGCCAAGTTCGGGGCGCTCTCGATCCCGGCCGGCCGTCTGTCGATCACCTGGGAGCGGCGCGAGCACGGCGGCATTCCGGCGCTTGCGCTCGACTGGCGCGAAGAAGCCGGCCCGCGCGTCAAGCCACGGCGCAAGCGCGGCTTCGGCAGCATGGTGATCGAGCGCAACCTCGCGCACGCGCTCGAGGCGGAGGTGGCGCTCGACTTCGATCCGACGGGCGTGCACTGCCACGTGGTGATCCCGGCGAGCCAGTTGCTGGGCGCGCGCGACAGCCTACGGGAGGCGCGTTGATAATGATCAATGACAGGATCGCTTGGGCCGGGCTCGATTGGCGCCCAGCGGCGGATGGCTCCTCTGGCGGATCTTGATTGAAAAGCACTGCGCCGGCCGGCCAACTGCCACCGGCCAAGACCATCGGGTCGTTTCCATTGGTTTGACCTCCCATAGGCCCGTTGGGCGACACGGCGTAACGAAGGAGATGCGAGCCATGCAGAGACACAAGTTGTTTGGATTTAAAGTTCTGGGCGCGCTTGCGGGGATGGCGCTGGCGGCAGCGATAGCGTTGGCGGCTCCCGCGAGCGCGCAACCCGGCCGCGCCAAGGTCGGCGTGTTGACCTGCGATATTTCGGCGGGGATCGGCGTCATCATTGCGTCGAAGAAGAATGTGGCGTGCACGTTCACGCCGGCGTCGTCGGGGCCGAGCGAGATCTATACCGGCTCAATTTCCAAGTTCGGGCTCGACATCGGCGGCACCACCGGCGGACGCATGGTCTGGACCGTCTATGCGGCTTCGGACGCCGGCCATGGGGCGCTCGCCGGCGACTATGTCGGCGCCAGCGGCGAAGCGACCATCGGTGTCGGGCTCGGCGCCAACGTGCTGGTGGGCGGTTCTAACCGCACCATCGCGCTGCAGCCGGTGTCGTTGCAGGGCCAGACTGGGCTGAACGTAGCGGTCGGCGTCACCGGGCTCACGTTGCAGCCCGCGCGCTGATCGCTTCGGGCTTCAGGCAACCGTTCGAAAATAAAGCGGCCGCCCTTGAAGGGCGGCCGTTTCGTTGTCTGGATGGTCCCGCGGCCGGCGTCAGGAGCCCGCGCCGCTCGGAGCTGCGACGCCGGGCGTCGTCGGCGGTTGCGCCGTCGGCCGATGCCATTGCCGCATGACGCCGCGGGCGTATTGCCCGAGGAACTTGATCCAGCGGCGCGCGGCCCACACGGGTGACGGGCTGGTCGAGAATGCGCGCAGGCCAAAGGCCTTGTCGCGGCAGAAGTCGTCGCAGGCGCACTTCTCGGCGTCGTCGTAGAACGCCGCAATCTTGTCCGCGCCCATGCCGGGCGTCGCCAGCCATTGCGGGATGTAGCCGTGACAAAGCCGCTCGGCGTCCATCATGGCTTTGCGCGCGCCGGTGCCGGCGGCCGGGCACGAGGTCGCGAATGCGTCGCCGATCAGCACCAAGCCGGCCTGACGGTGGCCGTGGCTGACATAAAGATCGACCGGGCGGATCTTGGTGAAGCCCTCGACATCGAAATCACCCATGAGTTTGCGCAGGCCCGGCCACAGCGCGTAGAGCGTTTCCTGCGGCGCCGTCCGGAAAGCACGCAGCCACGGGTCGTTCATGTCGCGGTAGACGAAGAGATTGGCGCGCATCGACGTGCCGATGGGAAACAGCGTGATCAGCGCCGCCTTGTCGTCGGTGCGTTCGGCGTAATAGGTCAGCGCCGGGAAGTCGAAGGCGCGGCGGCCGACCGGCACCGCGTTGAAGCCGATGGTGACCGAATGGCACGGGCTGATCGCCTCGCGCGCGATGCCGAGCGAGTCGCGCAGGCCCACGCTGAGCCCGTTCGCGAGCACGACGAGTCGCGCGGAAACTTCTTCGCCGCTCGAGAGCGTGATGGTCTGGCGCTCGGCGCCGGTCCGCAGCGCCGTCGCCTTGGCTTCGATCAGGGGCACGCTTGCTGGGATTTCGCCGCGCACGCTGTTGACCAGCGGGGTGTAGAAGATGCCCTGCTGGTCGCCCGGGCGCTTTTCCAGCAGACGGCCGAAGCGCGCGACCCAGGTCTCGCGGTCCGGCGTGGTGGCGCGCAGCACCGCGTCGGCGACGCCGGTCTTTTTGAGGATTTTGACCTGAGGACCGTCGAGCTTCTCGCAGCGGAAGTCTTCCGGATAGACCGGGTTCGGATCGATCACCACGGTGTCGATGCCTGCTTTTCCGAGCATGACCGCGGTCAACGAGCCTGCCAGGCCGCCGCCCACGATCGCCACGTCTGTCTTGCGCATGTCGCTTTCTCCGAACCGCCGGCTTTCGCGCTCACCGGGGATGCTTCTTGCGATATTTCAAATAGGCCGCCTTGACGGCGCCGCGCGCGCGCAGGAATGCGCTTTGCAGGCGCGTCAGGATGCCGAAGGCGAAGGAGCCACAGGGCCGCGCATCGAACCACAAGGTGGCGAAGGCCTGGCGCTCGCGCCAGGTGGCCATATAGCCGGTATCGTCGTAGGTGCAGGAGTCGACGCAGCCGATGCCGGGGTCGGCCAGGAAGAACGCGGTGTAGTCCTCGAGCAGCAGCATGCCGGGCGAGTATTCGCTCTGGGCCTCGTCGTAGGCCGTCTTCCAGGTGAAGGCGGTCGCGCCCGCGCGGAGCACGATCTGCATGCTCACCGGGGTGCCGTCGAGCGTGAGGGCGTGAATGGCGGCCTCGCCGCGCGCCGCCAGGCCGGCGATCATCGCGCGCGTGAAGGCAGTGTCCGCCGGATCGTTGGCGAGCGCGCTGCCCTGGCGACCCTTCCACCCGGCGGCTTCAAGCGTGAGAAAATCCTCGAGCCCGCACGCGATCTCCGCGGGCGCCGTCATGATCTCGTAGCTGAGCGCTCCCTTTTCGCCGAGCCGTCGGCGGTACTGGCGCAGCTTTTTGCGGCTGCCGCTCGACAACGCCTGCTCCAGATAGCGCTTGCCGTCGAGCTCGGAGACGAGCATCGGGCGTTGCGAGCGCGCGAGCTGGCAGGCCGCGCTGCCGCGCAGCGCGAGCACGCGGTTGAGGGTCCGCATGGTGGCGCCGTCGGTGGTCATGGCGTCGAGCGCGACGATGTTCGGCAGGCCGGGATCGTTGGCGATCGCCGTCAGCATCGCTTCGAGCGTGGGCGCGAGCGCGTCGCGGTCGATCACGGGCGTGGCGAGATAGCCGTGGGCCATGGCGGGCGCCGCCAGCACCTCGACCGGCAGCATCGATTGCGTCGGCCGGCGGACCGCAAATGCCCAGAGGCCGGCGAGCTGGCGCGTGCCGTCGCGCGTGACCCAGGCCAGCAGCGCGACGCGGCGCCGGTCCGGATCGGCTTCAGCGGCGAGCTTCACCAGCAGCGGATTCATGAAAACATTGCGTGCGTCGGCGCGCGCAATCAGCGCCTGCCAGTCGGCCTGCAATTCAGCGAGCCGCTCGCCGCTGGCGACCTCGACGGCGATGTCGGTGGCGCGCGGCACATGTGGCCGCAGCGCGCTCAGTACGCCGGCGATGGGCTCGGCCACGTCGAACGCAAGGCCGACGACCGCGTTCGCTGAAAGTATGTCTTGCGACAACAAAGTGCCTCCCGGGCCGTCAGATCGGCCGTCCGTCCGTTGGCCTGGTGATAAGCGAAAATGATTTCACTTCCGATTATAGGAACCCAAAACCTTCAAGGAATTCGCTACCCGCTAGTAAGGTTAATCCCGGCAATTAGAGTTTTCTCCACGGGCTTGCGGCAAACATCGCGTTTGTCAGGCCGCGGATTAACGCTTCATAGGGGCGCGTCGTGGTCTCTATCGGGCACAAGGTTACGGACGGCGGGGCGTTGATGAGTTCGGTGGCACAGGCAAAGTTTGACGACGCCGTCGGCATGGACGCCGCGAGCGTCAATGGCGCCGCGCCCGCGCGCGGGCCGATGCGGCCCGAGGCGATCGTACGCGAGGTCACGCTCGAGATTCACGACGCCCTTGCGCCGGTCGAACGCCGTTGGCGCGCCTTCGAGCAGACGGCCGACGTCACCGCCTTCCAGAGCTTCGACTGGCTCGCGGCCTGGCAGCATCACATCGGCGAACGCGAAGGCGTGCGTCCGGTGGTGGTGGTCGGCAGCGCGGAGAACGGCGAGACGCTTTTTATCATGCCGCTCGCCATCGTGCGGCGTGCCTACGGCCGCGTGCTGACGTTCCTCGGCGCCGAGCTCGGCGACTACAACGCCCCGCTGCTGGCGCCTGAGTTCGCGCGCCGCGTGCCCGATCCGCTGGCGCTGATGCGACGCGTGTTCGCAGCCGTGCGCTCGCATGCCGCCTATGACGTGATCGCCTTCGAGGGCATGCCGGAAACCATCGGCGCGCAGCCCAATCCTCTCTTGACCCTGCCGATTATGCTGCACCCGAGCGGCGCGTACATGACCCCGCTCGGCGACGACTGGAAAGCCTTTTACGCCGAGAAGCGTTCGTCCTCGACCCGTCAGCGCGACCGCGCCAAGCGCAAGAAGCTTGGCGGCTTCGGCGAGGTCCGCATTGTCCACCCCCTGGACGAGCGCGATATCGTCGAGACGCTCGACACGCTGATGGCGCAGAAGGGCCGCGCCTTCGACCGCATGGGCGTGTCCAACATGTTCAAGCGCCCCGGCTATCGCGAATTCTTCCGCGCCGTCGCGACCGCGCCTGCGAGCCGACATCTGGTCCATGTCAGCGGCCTGAAGGTCGGCGACGAGACCGCAGCTGCCAATCTCGGGCTGACCTTCCGCGACCGCTACTACTACATCCTGGCGAGCTACAGCGACGGGGACGTGGCGCGCTTCGGCCCGGGCGCGGCGCATCTGCGCGACCTGATGGAATACGCCACCGGGCGCGGCTTCCGCGTCTTCGACTTCACCGTCGGCGACGAGCCCTACAAACGCGAATGGTGCGACGAGAGCCTTCTGTACGACTACATCGCGGGCGCCGGCGCGCGCGGCACCGTTGTCGCGGCGGTGCTGCGCAAGGCGAGCGCAGCCAAGCGCGCGATCAAGCGCAATCCGCGGCTCTGGACCCTTGCTTACAAGATGCGGGAAAAGCTCGGTCGACTGCGGCGCTGAAGCCGCGGCTCAGACTGCGCGCGGCTGCCAGACGAACATGGTCAGTCCGAGCGTGCGGCGCGCGATCAGGAAAAGCAGGCTCGATTCCACAATGAAAGCCGCTGCCGTAGCGCAAGCGACCCCGACGCCCCCATAGGCGGGGGCGAGCGCGAAACAGCCGACCAGATTCACTGCGAACGC
This sequence comes from uncultured Pseudomonadota bacterium, assembly GCA_963773225.1. Lineage (GTDB taxonomy): Bacteria > Pseudomonadota > Alphaproteobacteria > Rhizobiales > Xanthobacteraceae > Pseudolabrys. The sequence continues at coordinate 58,170 of CAVZAO010000007.1, read as the reverse complement.
CGCCGCGTAGGCGACGGCGCAGATGCGCTGCTGGCCTAGCATGTTGAGTAGCCGCTCGGCCGGGCCGACCGAGGCGCGCGCCATCACCCCGACCGCCAGGATCACGAGGAACGGATAGCCGGCGGAAAAGCCGGAGCCGAACAACATCAGCACGAACTTGCCAAGCGCCAGCATCACCAGCGTTCCCGCAAGTGACGGCCAGAACACCCAGCGCACCGTGTCCGCGGCGAATGCGGCGAGGCCGGCGCGGTCGCCGGCGACATGATGTTCGGTGAAGCGATGACCGGCGGCGGCGGCGACCGCGAACTGGATGATGCTGATCAACGCCAGCGTCTTCGCTGCCGCGTAGTAGTGCGCGACCTCGTCCGCCGGGCGAAACTGCTTGAGCACCAGCACGTCGGTCGACGTCAGCAGCGTGTACATGCCCCAGACCAAGAGGATCGGCAGGGCGGTGTTGAGCCAGAGGCGCAGGTCGTAGCGGGACGGGCCCGGCGTCACCGTCGCGGTCACGCGCCGGCGCAGTTGGAAGAGCTGCATGAGCGCGATCAGCCAGACCGCCGCGGCCAGGACGCCGGCGACGATGGCCGCATCGAGCGGCACGCCGGCAAAATGCATGCCCGCGACCACCGCGATGATGAGCAGGGGCCGCGCAACATAGGCCGGTAGGAGCGCCAGATTGATCCAATCGAAGCTGCGGGCCTGGGCGTCGAGCAGGGTGGTGAGCCCGGAAAACGGCAGCGCAACGCAGACGAAGTAGAGCGGAATGACGACATGCGGATCGAGCCGCGGGCTCAGCAGATGGACGACGACGGCGCCGAACGCGGCGGCGATAGCGCCGCTTATCAGCGCCATCCAGCGGCTGCCGGAAAGATAGCCGCGCAAAAGGTCGAGGGTGCCGGCTTGGCGATAGGCCGGCACGAAGCGCTGGGCGGTGAGCGGAATGCCGAGATGGACTAACTCGCCAAGCAGCACCAGCCAGGTCCACGCATAGACGTAGATGCCGAACTCGCTACTGCCCATCCAGCGGGCCAGCAGCACCTGCGAGCCGAACAGAATGGCGGCGCTGGCGACGCGGATGGCGAAGGCGGCACTGGCCTGACGCTGGGTGATTGAATGCTCGGCGGTCAGCCAGGTCCTGACGCGCGTCCGCATGCGCTCGAGCATGCTCGCCGTCGCCGGATGCTTAATATAGATCAGGGCCATCCCGATGCCTTTCGTATCGGGATTGTCCTAACTGTTAGAAGTAATTTTAATCTGAAGGGGATCGCCGACGGCGGTGAGTATCCCGCTCCGTTCAACGTTCCACGAAGGCCTTTTCGATGACGAAATGGCCTGGAGCGCTGCCGCTGCCCTCGACGAACCCGCGCGCCTCGAACATCTCCTTCAACTCGGCGAGCATACCAGGGCTTCCGCAAAGCATGATGCGATCGCTCGTGATATCGAGCGGCGGTTGTCCAAGATCGTCGAACAACTTATCGGAGGTGATCAGATCGGTGATGCGGCCATGGTGGCGGAATGGTTCGCGCGTGACGGTCGGATAGTAGTCCAGCTTGCCGGCGAGCATCTCGCCGAAAATCTCGTCCTTGCGTAGCTTTTCGACCAGATCCTCGCCGTAGCTCAGGTCGGCGACGTGCCGGCAGCCGTGCACCAGCACGACCTTCTCGAAGCGCTCGTAGACATCCGGGTCCTTGATCAGGCTGGCGAAGGGCGCGAGTCCGGTGCCGGTGGAGAGCAGCAGCAGGCGCTTGCCCGGCAGCAGGTTGTCCGTGATCAGCGTGCCGGTGGGCTTGCGCCCGACCAGTACGATGTCGCCTTCCTTCACGCGCTGGAGGCGGGAGGTGAGGGGGCCGTCCGGCACCTTGATGCTGAAGAATTCGAGCCGGTCTTCGTGGTTGGCACTCGCCAAGCTATAGGCGCGCAGCAGCGGCCGGCCGTCGACCGGCAGGCCCACCATCGTGAACTGACCGTTTTGGAAGCGGAAACCCGGATCGCGGGTGGTGGTGAAGGAAAACAGCGTGTCGGTCCAGTGGCGAACGGACAGGACCCGTTCCTCGTTCAGGTTGCTCATTGGCTTGTAAGATTCTGTTCTGGCAGGAAAATTTCAGATGGCGGGACGGTTCGGACGAGCTTTACGAGCAGCCGCAATATACAAATATTGCACTGCACCACCACCCCGTAAACTTGCGTAACCGCTGCCCGGAAATGCAGGGAAAACGGCGCCAGTCCGGCGTGGGGGACGAGGTTCAACCAGCAGCGCGCGCGTGCGTTCCGGAGGTATTGTTATGCCGAATTTATGGACGCCTCCCGAAGGTTTACGCGGGAGCCGATCCAGGCCGGCCTAGAAACCTCGCCCCACGCACCGCGAGGTTTCCCCGATGAAGGCGATGGTTCAGGCTTTGGCGGTCACCGTCAGCGACGGCGTCGTCGGACATATGTGGCGGCAGACCGGCGCCTTCCTCGACGTGGCTATTCCCGTGATCGTATTCGTGGTCATCCTGGCCGCCGGCATATCGGTCGTCTTCGGCCTGGTGCATTGACATGGGTCCGCGCTTAACCGCGCATTAACCTAACGCGCGCAGCCTCGTCTCAGTGGCGAGCCGGCCAACCCGCGCGCGAAGCGGGCAGCGGCCGGGATAAACCCCTCTAGAGGGACGAAACTGGCTGGCTCGCGTCGTCGTCCGATTGCCCATCGCGGCGCGCTCGCGCGCCGGGGCAGAGCGTCACGTCGCCGTCGCGCTCATGCCGACGACGCCGTCGCAGCGCACCGCCTTCACGTGTAGCTCACCGTCCTGCTTTTTCGCCACCAGCCGCACCGGCTGGTCGCCGAAGAGCGGCGCCTCGCCGCGGAACTTGAACGTCTTGACGCCGCCGAGCACGCGTCCCGCGAAGGTGCAGAGCTTGAGCGCGGTGAATGGCCCGTGCACCACGAGCCCAGGATAGCCCTCCACCTTCGTGACGTAGGCGAGATCGTAGTGGATGCGGTGGCCGTTGAAGGTCACCGCCGAATAGCGGAAGAGGGCGACGCTGCTCGGGTGCCAATCCTCCGTCGAGTCGTGTTGGGGCAGCGCCACCTCCGGTTTCGGCGTCACCGGCGGGATCGGGGGGCCGTCGTCGCGATAGACGATGGTCTGCTCTTCCGCGATGCAAACCGTCTGCTCTTGTGTGTATTGGATCTTCAGCCGCACGAAGACGAGCCCGCCGCTCGTGCCTTCGCGGTAATCGACCGAGACGATCTCGGCGATTTTCGCCGCCGGCGCGCCGATCACGAGCGGCTCGAGAAAGCGCAGGCTCGAGCCCGCGAACATGCGGCGCGGCTGCTTCACCGCCGGCATGAATTCACCGCGCGGCGGATGGCCGTCGAGGCCGAGCTTGGCGGTCGGCGTATCGGTGGTGAAGAACGCATAGTGCCACATCGGCGGCAGCGGCTTGCCGGCGCCGGGAAAGGGCTGGTCGACAGTGGCAGCGAAGCGCTTCACGAACTCCGGCGAGACCACGTCGTGCTCGGTCTGCGTGCGGCCGACGTGGGTGCGGTAGCGTTCGATCTCGTCCGGCGTCATGGAGAACCTTTTCAGGAAACCTGTCGTGAGAAATTGCGGGGGCTTGGTTTTCGGTTATCGCCTATCGCATTATCCGTCACGTGACGAGTACGTGGCAACCGGGCCGCCGGTCGAGGAGTTTTCAAATGGACGAAACCGCCGACGCGATTGCGCGCTCCTTGTCGGAGCGCTTCGGCGAAACGTTTGCCGTCGACCGGGACCTGCCGGGGCGCGACGAAGTTGCGCGCCTGGCGGCGCGGCGCGTGTGCCGGCGCTATCAGCTGCGCGACGTCCCGGCGCGGACCCTGCGCCTGCTGTGCGCTCTGGCGCTGTCGGCGCCGTCCAAGAGCGACTTGCAGCAGGCGGACATTCTGATCGTGCGCGGCGCCGATCGGCGCCGCAAGATCGCCGAGTTGATGCCGCAGATGCCGTGGCTCCGCGACGCGCCGGTGTTCCTTCTTTTCCTGGCCAACGGGCGCCGCACGCCGTTCATCGCCGATTTGCGCGGCAAGCCATTTCCCAACGACCATCTCGATCTGTTCTTCAACGCGAGCGTGGACGCCGGGATCGTGCTCGCGACGTTCGTGCGCGCAGCGGAAGCGGTGGGCCTCGGTTGTTGTCCGGTCAGCGTCATCCGCGACCACATCGCGACCATCGGCGAACTCGTCGGCTTGCCGGAGAAAGTTTTCCCCGTCGCCGGGATGGCGCTCGGCTGGCCGGCGGAAGAGGGCGCGATTTCGCCGCGCTTGCCGCTGTCGGTCACCGTGCATGAAGAGCGCTTCGATGATAGCGGCCTCGCGGGCAAGATCGACGACTACGACCGCCGGCGGGCGGCCGTGCGGCCTTATCGCCGCCAGCGCGATCCGGCGCGTTTCGGCGAGGCTGACTTTTACGGCTGGTCGGAGGACAAGGCGCGGCAATACGCCGTCCCGCAGCGCACCGACTTCGGCGCCTTCGTGCGCAAACAGGGCTTTCGCCTCGATTGAGCCCAACGATATAACAGCCGCCGACGATCAATCGAGGAGAGCCGCCGGTGACGACGACAGCACACGCCACGCCATCTCGAGAAGCGCGCGCCGATCTTGCGCCGACCGGCACGTTGCGGCTCGCCTTTCCGCAGGCGAGCGCGCTCTACGTCACGCGCGACCCCGCGAGCGGCGAATTGCGCGGGCTGTCCATGGATCTCGGCGCCGCGCTCGCCGAACGGCTCGGCGTGCCGTTCGAGGCCAAGCCCTACAAGGCCGTGCGCGAACTGATCGCCCATACCGGCAAGGGTGCCTGGGACGTCGCCACCATCGTGATGGAGGAAGAGCGGCGCAAGACCTTCGACTACAGCCGCGCCTATCTTGAGGCCGACTCGACCTATCTGGTGCCGGCCCGCTCCGCCGTTCACAAGGTCGCGGATGCCGACAAGCCCGGCACGCGGATTGGCGTTGCCGAGAATTCGGCATTCGATCTGTTCCTCACCCGCTTCGTCAAAGAGGCGACCCTGGTGCGCTTCGGCGGCGTCGGCGCAGCCTTCGACGGTCTTGCCAGTGGTGCTTGCGATCTGGTGGCCGCGCCGCGCCAGGTGCTGGCGACGGCGGTGACGCGCTTTGCCGGTTCGCGCATTCTCGACGACTGGTTCGACAAGGCCTTCGTCGGCGTCGCCGTGCCCAAGGGCGGGCAGGCGGCGGGGCTCGCCTTCGTCAACGCCTTCCTCGACGAAATGGTGCGCTCCGGCTTTATCGCTGCGGCAATCGAGCGCGCCGGTATGCAGGGCGCCAAGGTGCCGGCAGACTGAGCCCGAGCAACCAAGGGAGCGGTCAGCGCCGGTTGAGGTTTGGCCGATCAGTTCTTTCGGTCATTCCGGGGTGCGGCCATAAGAGCGCGAACTCGGAATTCGGAGCGACGCCGCAAAGCGTCTCGTGCGGCCCTGGATTCCGGCCCCGGCGTTATCGCGCCGCTCCGGAGTGACGAGCGGGATAGCCGGATACAAGGTGACCTGTTCATATTAAGATGGCCGCCATGGATAAATTCGGTCTGATCCTGCGCGCGACCGTCTTCTTTCTGTTCCCGATCCCGTTTCTGCTCAGCTTCGCGGTCGATCGCGGCGACGACTGGACGGCGTATTTTGCCTACGGGGCCATCGCCTTGCTGGTGGTGGCGGCTGCCTCGTCGGCGTGGCGCGCCTGGCGCGGCGGCGACTGAGCCGGCGCTACTTCCGGGCTTTCTTTTTCGCTTTCGTCTTTTTGTTCTTCTTCTTGTCTTTCTTCGCTTTCTTCTTTTTCTGGTCTTTCTTGTCTTTCAGGAACGCCGCGCAAAGTTCGGCGTCGAACTCGCGGTAGTCGTTGGTGATCTCGGTGCCCTTGGCGATGCGGCGGCTGGTGATGACGTAGCCGTCATGCAGGACGGTATTAGGATTGTCGGAATGGTTGATGTGGCGGTCGTAGTCGCCGGGGAACAGCACTTCGCCGTCCACCTTGTAGCCGTAGAGCTTGAGGAATTCGCGCGCGGGCTTCGGCAGCTTGCGGAACTGCTTAGGCGTGTAGAACTGGTCGAAGCCCTCGACGAAGACCCAGATCCGGGTGCCCTTGGGCAGCGTCTCGGCGGCGAATACGCCGAGGCCGTGGATCGGGCTCTTGTCGACATAGGTCCTGACCAGCAGCATGGCTCGGCGGTGCCCGGCGGTGGATTGGGGGGGAGGGGATGGCGGCGGCGAGGCGCATGGGCTAAAGCGATTCGACCGTTCGAGCCTAGCTTTTCCGGGCCCGGCCTGACATTGCAGACCCGCAAAAACCTGTGATTGAGTGCGCCGCGCACCCCGCTATTCTTCCCGCCCGACCAGGAGCCGCCCCCTTATGTTCGATTTCGACCGCGTCATCGACCGCCGCAACACGCACGCCGCGAAATGGGACAACATGGCGCGTCTGTCGGGGATCACGGCGCCCGACGCGATCCCGATGTGGGTGGCGGATATGGACTTCGCGGCGCCCCCGGGCGTCACCGAGGCGCTTAGCGCCGAGATCAGCCGCGCGACGCATGGCTACTATGCCGACACCGGCAGTTGGGCCAAAGCCTGCGCCGCCTGGATGGAAAAGCGCCACGGCCTCACCATCGACCCGGCCTGGGTCAGCCCCACGCCCGGCATCGTCTCCGGGCTCGGTCTCATCCTGCAGGCGGTGAGCGAACCGGGCGACGGGGTGGTGGTGTTCCCGCCGGCCTATCACGCCTTCCGCAGGATCATCCTCGCCAACGACCGGCGCATTCTCGACGCCGAACTGGTCGAGGCCAACGGCCGCTACACCATGGACCTCGACGCGCTGGCGGAGAAACTCACGCTGCGCACCAAGGTCGTGTTCCTGTCGAGCCCGCACAATCCCGGCGGCACCGTGTGGACGCGCGAGGAGTTGCGCGCGCTCGCTGCTTTCTGCGTCGATCACAATCTCATTCTCGTTTCCGACGAAATCCATTGCGATCTGGTGTTCGCCGATGCGAAGCACACGCCGACGCTTGCCGCCGCGCCTGAGATTGCCGACCGGCTGTTCACCTGCGTTTCCGCCACCAAGACCTTCAATCTCGCCGGCGCCCATGTCGGCGCCTGCATCACGTCCAACCCCGAGCTCAAGAAGAGGCTCGATGCCCGCATCGCGGCGTCGGGGCTCGCCTCCTACAACGGCTTCGGCATGATCGCGACGGAAGCCGCCTGGCGCACCGGCGAAGCATGGCTCGACGCGCTGCTGCCGTATCTTGCCAAGAACCGCGATCTCTTCGATGCGCGCATCGAAGCCGCCGCGCCCGGCGCGCGCTCCATGCGGCTCGCCGCGACTTATCTCGCCTGGGTCAACTTTGCCGGCACCGGTCTCGAGCCCAAGGACGTCGCCGCCCGCATCGCCGAGCGCGCACGCATATTCGCGAGCCCCGGTCAGCAGTTCGGCCCCGGCGGCGAAACCTGGATGCGCTTCAACTTCGCGACGCCGCGCCCCGTGCTGGAGGAGGCGCTCGGCCGGCTGGACGAGGCCTTCGCGGATCTACGTAAATGAGCCGCGATTGCGTGCTCGAAGGAATGAGAGTGCCAGCATGAAGCGGCCGGTGGTCGGTATCATCGCCAGCGCGCAGATGGTCGAAGAGCGCTTCGCGGCGCAGCGCGTGGGCGAGCGCAATCTGCAGGCGGTCAAAGAGGTGGCGGGCGCCCTGCCGCTCATGTTCGCCGGCTCGCCCGAGCTCACCGACATCGACGCGCTCCTGGAGGTCGTCGACGGCATCCTGCTCACCGGCGGGCGCGCTAACGTGCATCCAAGCTTTTATGGCGTCGAGCCGGATCCAGCTTATGAGCCCTACGACATTCCGCGCGACGAACTGGCGCTCGGGCTCATCAAGACCTGCGTCGAGCGTGGCGTGCCGTTGCTCGGCCTGTGCCGCGGCTTCCAGGAGATCAACGTCGCCTATGGCGGCACGCTGCATCCGGAAATCCGCGAACTGCCGGGGCGCATGAACCACCGCATGCCGCGGCTGCCGAGCGGCGAGATCCATCCCGACCTGGAAGTGGTCTACGGCGACCGCCACGACGTGCGCCTGACGCCCGGGGGCGTGTTCCAGAAGCTCTATGGCTGCGACACCATCCGGGTGAACTCGCTGCACGGGCAGGGCATCCTCGAGCCCGGCAAGCGCGTCGTCGTCGAGGGCGTGGCGGAAGACGGCACCGTCGAAGCGATCAGCATCGCCGAAGCGCCCGGCTTTGCGCTCGGCGTGCAGTGGCATGCCGAATACAAGGCGAGCCTGCATCCGATCAACCGCGCGCTTTTGCAGGCGTTCGGCGACGCCGTGAAAGCGCAAGCGGCGAAGGCTTAAGCCGCGCTTGAGCTCACCGGGGTGACCGCGACAGCCACATCGAGCTGCTGCCCGCCGGCGCCGACGATGACGCCGTCGATGGGCGCGACGTCGGCGTAATCGCGGCCGATGGCGAGCACCACGTGGTCGTCGCCGGCCGGCATGTCGTTGGTCGGATCGAGCCCGATCCAGCCGGCCTCTTCGCCGCACCAGGCCATGACCCAGGCGTGCATGGCGTCGGCGCCTTCCAGCCGCGGCTCGCCGTCGAGCGGGCTCGTGCGCAGATAGCCGCTGACGTAGGCGACCGGCAGGCCGAGGCCGCGCATGCCGGAAATCATCACGTGCGAGAAGTCCTGGCAGACGCCGCGGCGCAGCGCGAACGACATCGGCGGCGTGGTGGACGCCGTGGTGGCGCCGAGCTCGTAGGCAAATTCGGTCTTGATCCGGTGCATCAGGTCCATGGCGCCCTCGAGCATCGGCCGCCCGGCCGCAAAGCTTTCGGCGGCGTAGTCGCGGATTTCCGGATCGAGCGAGACCTGCCGGCTCGGAAAGAGATAATGCGCCGGCGCCAGCCCCGAGAGATCGCTGGAGGCGAACGCCGCCTGCCGCACGGCTTCCCACGGCGGCGTCGCCGGGACGTCGGCATCGTGCTCGACCGCGATGCGCGCGGCCACGCGCACGATCAAGGTCTCGTGCGGCTCGTCTAGCAGCACCTCGGTCATGCGGTTGCCGAAGAAGTCGCGGCCCTCGCGGCGCTCGACCGGCGCCGGCTCGATCTCGAGCGCGGCGGCGTGCACGCGTTGCCCGGCGCGGTCGATCGGCGTTAGCCGCAGCAGATGGCGGGCATGCGCGACCGGCGATGCATAACGATAGGTCGTCGTCTGGCGGACGTCGTAGATCATTCGAGCGCCTTCAGCGTCGGTTCCGAGCGCTCGCGCGTCGTGAAATAGGTCGATGTGATGACGTCGGACAGGCGCATCAGCTCGCCCTCGGCCTCGTACAGCATGGGATCGTCGATGAAGCCGGCTTCGACGGTGCGGAAGCGGGTCGCAAGCGCCGTCGCCACTTGCTCGGGCGGCGACAGCCGGCTTTCGTCGCCGCGCTTGGGCAATGCCGCCAGATGCGTTTCGATACGTGCGAGCTGGTAGGCGATGGAGCGCGGGTTGTTGGAATCGAGCGCGACCAGGTCGATGACCGGCGCCGGCGCCGCCACCATCACGTAGCGCAGCCGGTAGGTGATCTGGCTGTCGGCAAGCTCCAAGAGGCAATCGAGCGCGGCGTCGAGATCGGGGCCGAAGGCGAGTTGCCGGATGAAGCGGCAAGTGCCGAGCGAGCGCTCCAGCCGGTGGCCGAGCTCGAGGAAGCGCCAGCCGTGCAACTGGCTCATATTCTCCTGCGCCAGCCCCGCGAAGGAGGCGATGATGCGCAAGACGCCATTGACGCGCTCGAAGATCTCGTTTTCCTCGGGCATCTGCTGGAACGGCGCGTTGATGAGCTCGACCATCTCGGTGAGCGCGCGCCAGGCATCGGGCGAGAAGCGGTCGCGGATGACGGAGGCCGCGCTTTGCGCCGAGCGCGCCAGCATCGGTAGCGCGCCGGGCACCTCGGTTTGTCGCATGGCGGCGGCGGCGAGCAGTGCCGGCCGCGCACTCAACATGTCGGGCGGCACCGCGTCCCAGGCGTTGAGCAGGGCGCCGATGCGGTTGTTCACGTGCGTCAGGGAATCGTCGGCTTCCGCCGCACGATTGATGAGCGCGCGCACCAGCCGCAACGTCGCCTCGGCGCGCTCCATGTAGCGGCCGAGCCAGAATAGGTTGGCCGCGGCCCGGCTCGGCAGCGCGCCGGTCGTGCGGTTGATGACGATGCGGTCGGCGGTCGGCAGCAGCGTCACCTCCGCGACGGGCTTATCCGACAACACCCAGGCATCCGCGGTGTGGGCGCCGTGCTGCAAGGTGACGGCGCGCGCGTCCGACTCGTCGGCGATGCGCACGAAGCCGCCGGGCATCACGCGCCAGTCGTCGCCGGTGCGGGCGAGCAAGAGCCGCAGCGAGAACGGCCGCGGCACCAGTGCGTCGTTCTCCCATACCGGTGTGGTCGACAGTGTCACCGCTTCCTGTGCCACGAAATCGACGCCACGGCGGCCGATCTCCGCGACCAGCTTGACGCGTGCTGCCGCGTCGAGATCGCGCCCGAGCACGAACGGCTTTTCGACATGCGCCGGCAGGTCGCCGGAAAAGGCGGGCGCGATTACCATCTCGTCGAGGCGGTCGAGCACGGTTGCGCGGGCCTCGGGATCGCCCAGCCACCAGGTGGCGATGTTGGGCAGGATCAGCTCGCGCCCGAGCAGCGACGGCGCCAGCGCCGGCAGGAAGCTCAGCATGGCGCGCGCTTCGACCACACCCGAGCCGAGCGAGTTGGCCACGACCACCGTGCCGTCGCGGATCGCCTGCACCAGCCCGGGGATGCCGAGGCGCGAGCGCGCGCTCAATTCGAGCGGGTCGGCGAAATCCGAGTCCAACCGCCGCAGCAGGACTTCGGCGCGCTTGAGGCCGGAGACGGTGCGGATGAAGACGCCGTCATCGCGCACAACGAGGTCTTCACCCTCGACCAGGAGAAAGCCGAGATAGCGTGCGAGATAAGCGTGCTCGAAATAGGTTTCGTTGAGCGGGCCCGGGGTGAGCACGCATACGCGGGAATCGTCCTGCTTGTTGAGCGCGGATAATTCCAATTGAAACGCTTGGAAGAAGGGCGCCACGCGCTCGACCCGCATGCCGCGATAAAGGTCGGGAAGGGCGCGCGACAGTGCCAGCCGGTTCTCGAGCGCGTAGCCGGCGCCGGAGGGCGCCTGCGCGCGGTCGCCCAGCACCCACCAGCGTCCGTCGGGCGAGCGCCCGATGTCGACGGCGTAGAAGCGCAAATGCGCGCCGCCCGGTGGCGGGACGCCGACCAGCGGGCGCAAGAATTCCGGATTGCCCGCGACCACGGCCGCCGGTAGCCGGCCGTCACGCACGAGGTCGGCGGGGCCGTAGAGGTCGGCGAGGATTGCCTCCATCAGTTGGGCGCGCTGGATCAGTCCGGCCTTCAGGTCCCGCCACTCGCCGGGCGGGATGATGAGCGGCACGTGGCTGAGCGGCCAGGGCCGGGTGGCGCCGGCGGGATCCTCGTAGACGCGATAGAACACGCCCGAATCGCGCAGGTGCCGGTCGGCGGCGGCGAAGCGGCGGTTGACCTCGTCGGGCCCGAGCCGCGCCAGCATCGACAGGAACGGCCGCCAGTGCGCGCGCACCTGCCCCTTGTCGTCCACCATCTCGTCGAAATGGCGCGGCTGCAGGCAGTGATAGCCTGCGAGCAGCGGCTCGAAGTCGTCGCTCTGCGGTTCGGCGGTTTCGGGTTGAGCCATCGGTCGTCAGCGTTCCAGCGGACGCCGCAGGTCGAGAGTTGTCGGGTACTCCAGCGAGCGCTCTTCCTCGGGAATCGCAAAGGCGCCAGGAGAGTGCCCGCGCGGTGCGAAGCGGGCAAGCCGACGCGCCTGCGCTTCGTAGGAATTCACCGGAAAGGTTTCGTAGTTGCGGCCGCCCGGGTGGGCGACGTGGTAGACGCAACCGCCCAGCGCGCGGCCATTCCAGCGATCGTAGAGGTCGACGGTGATCGGCGTTTGCGCGGGGATGGTCGGGTGCAGCGCCGACGCCAACGACCAGGCCTTGAAGCGCACCCCGGCGACGAATTCGCCGGCGCGGCCGGTCGCGACCAGCGGCACGCCGCGGCCGTTGCAGGCGATCGCGTGGCGCGCGGGGTTGAAGCCGGCGACTTTCACCTGCACGCGCTCGACCGAGGAATCGACAAAGCGGGTGGTGCCGCTGCCGGCGTTCTCTTCGCCCAGTACGTGCCAGGGCTCGAGCGCCTGGCGAAGTTCCAGCCGCACGCCTTCGCGATCGATGGCGCCGTAATAGGGGAAGCGGAATTCGCGCTGGGCGTCGAACCAGGCTGGATCGAAGTCGTAGCCGGCGCCGCGCAGATCGCTAAGCACGTCGAGGAAGTCCTGCCAGACGAAATGCTCGAGCATGAATCGGTCGTGCAGCGCCGTGCCCCAGCGCACGAAGTGACCCTGCTGCGGCACGCGCCAGAACCACGCCACCAGCGCGCGCAACAACAACTGCTGTGCCATGCTCATGCGGGCGTCGGGCGGCATCTCGAACGAGCGGAATTCGATGAGGCCGAGCCGGCCGGTGAGGCTGTCGGGCGAGAATAGCTTGTCGATGCAGATCTCGGCGCGATGCGTGTTGCCGGTGACGTCGACCAGCAAGTGCCGGAACAGGCGGTCGACAAGCCACGGGCGTGGCGCTTCGCCTTCACCCGGTGGCGGGACCATGCCGCAGGCGATCTCCAATTCGTAGAGCAGTTCGTCGCGCGCTTCGTCGATGCGCGGCGCCTGGCTGGTCGGCCCGACGAACAGGCCGGAGAACAAATAGGAGAGCGAGGGGTGGCGTTGGAAGTAGAGGACGAAGCTCTTGAGCAGGTCGGGCCGGCGCAGGAACGGGCTTTCGGCGGCCGCTTCGCCGCCGAGCACGACATGGTTGCCGCCGCCGGTGCCGGTGTGGCGGCCGTCGATCATGAACTTGTCGGCGCCCAGCCGCGACAGCCGCGCTTCCTCGTAGAGCGCTTGCGTGACCTCGACGCTCTGGCGCCAGTTGTTGCTGGGGTGGATGTTGATCTCGATGACGCCGGGGTCGGGAGTTACCTTGATGACGTTGAGGCGCGAGTCATGTGGCGGCAGATAGCCTTCGAGCAGGATAGGCAGTTTGAGGTCCGTCGCGGTCGCTTCGACCTCTTCCAGGAGCGCGACGTAGTCCTCGAGCCGCGCCGCCGGCGGCATGAACACGCACAGATGCCCGTCGCGCGCTTCGATCGTCAGCGCGGTGCGCACGGGCATGCCGACGGGCGGTTTTTGCGACGCCGAGCATGGTGGCATCGGCCGCGGCGTCTGCGCGATGACGTTGCCGCCGACCCCATCGCCGCTTTGCGTGGCGCCCGGCAGGGGCCCGCGCGCCGCGAACGGATCGGCGGGGATCACCGGCGCCGCTTCCGCCGGCGCCACATAGGGCAGCGAGTTCAGCGGCAGGCGCAGGCCCATCGGTGAATTGCCGGGCACCAGATAAAGCCGCCCGCGGCGGAACTTCCAGACTTCGCTGAGCCAGGTGGAGCCGGCCTGGCCGGTCCAGCGCTGCACCGGCAGCACGTAGCCCACCGGCTCGCTGAGCGCGCTGTCGAACATGCGCAAAATGCGCGCGCGCTCGTTGGGGTCGTCGATCTTGGGATCGGCGGGATCGACATTGTAGGGCAGCGCGCCTTCCTTCAGCAGCCGGTCGGCGGGGTCTTCATGTCCGGGGTGCAGGTGTTCGGCATTGAGCCCGAGACGCGCCGCCAAGTTTTCTCCGAAGCGACGGACGTCGTCGGGCGTCGGCGTTTGCGTGCGCGTTTCGTCCGCGAGCAGGCAGTGATCATGCCAGAGCGACTGTCCGTCCTTGCGCCACATCAGCGTCAGCGCCCAGCGCGGCAGCGGCTCGCCCGGATACCATTTGCCCTGGCCGACATGCAGGAGGCCGCCGGGGGCGAAGCGGTCGCGTAAGCGCCGAATGAGCACCTCGGCGCGCTCGCGCTTGGCCGGGCCGAGCGCATCCGTGTTCCATTCGGCGGATTGATAGTCGTCGACCGATACGAAAGTCGGCTCGCCACCCATGGTCAGCCGCACGTCGTGCGCGTTTAAGTCTTCATCGACACGCGCGCCCAGTGCATCAAGCGCGTTCCAAGCGGTTTCCGAAAACGGCAAGGTGACGCGCGGCTTTTCATCGATGCGCGTGAGTTGCATCGAAAAGTCGAATTCGACCTCGGCCGCGTCGACCCCGCCGCTGATCGGCGCGGCGGCACGGTAATGCGGCGTCGCCGCGAGTGGCAGATGGCCCTCGCCGCAGAGCAGGCCCGACGTCGGATCGAGGCCGATCCAGCCCGCGCCCGGCAGATACACTTCGGCCCAGGCGTGCAGGTCGGTGAAATCCGCGGCCGCGCCGGAAGGGCCGTCGAGTGCTTGCACGTCGGGCTTCAACTGGATGAGATAGCCGGAGACGAAACGTGCCGCGAGACCGATGTGCCGCAGCATCTGCACCAGCAGCCAGGCGCTGTCGCGGCACGAGCCGGAGCGGTTGGCGATGGTCTCGTCCGGCGTCTGCACGCCGGGCTCCATGCGCACCAGATAACGGACTTCCTGATGAAGCTGCCGGTTCAGCGCCACCAGGAAATCGACGGTGCCGCACGGCGTGAGATCGATGGAGGCGACCAACTTGGACAGCAGCGGACCGGCCGGTTCTTTCACCAGGTAGGGCGCCAACTCTTCCTTGAACTCGCTGGCATAGGCGAACGGAAAGGTGGTTGCTGCCGGTTCGACGAAGAAGTCGAACGGGTTGAAGACCGACATGTCGGCCAGCAGATCGACGGTGACCGAGAACTCCGTCGTGCGCTCGGGAAAGACGAAGCGGGCAAGCCAGTTGCCCATGGGGTCTTGCTGCCAGTTCACGAAGTGCTGGCTGGGGGTAACCTTGAGCGAATAGCTCGGCACCGCCGTGCGGCAATGCGGGGCTGGCCGCAGCCGCACGATTTGCGGCCCCAGCATGACCGGGCGGTCGTAGCGGTAGCGGGTCTGGTGCAGGAGCTTGACGTGGACCGACATGAACGGGCTGGCTTTTCCGATGTTGGGACGTATTGAACCGATGCCGCAGGAAGATGCAATTTTTAGGCCGGTTCGGGCGGATCGGCGGCTCGGGCGCGTGCCAGGCGGCGGCGATTTATCGTAATTGAATCAGAGTATTAATCATAATTTCCGCAGAGAGGTGCTGGCCGTCACTTGCGCCGCGCCTGGTGGGCGGCCGCCACGGCCCGGGCGGCAATTCGAGGCCTCGAGAGCCATCGGGGGCCAAGCAATCAGGTTGCGCTTCGACCAGGACTGGACGGATGCCGGGCTAGGTATCGCCGCCGATCGGCTCAATCCGTCGGCGCAAACCGAGCAGCCGCTCTCAGCTTCAGCGTCCCGGTCATGGAAGGGCTGCGGGACATATTGAGGTTCGTCTTCGCCCGGGCCTAGCCGGGGTCAGGGACGCGGGCCAATAAGGCTTCGTCGACCTGATCCGGCAACAGCCCCTGTAACGGGCGCGCGAGCCCGCTGGGTGAGGTTATGCGGCTGGCGCGTGTTCTCCCACGGAACTGGGGAGGGCACCGCTGCGCGGGCCTTATCCGGTGACGCTTTTACCGATAACTTTAGTTATCGGTAAAAGTCCGACGAGCTCCAAACCGACCGACGTCGGGCTGCGACTTTGCTGCGAGCGACAGCGCGGGGGTCGAGCGCCGGGGGCGCTAATTGTCATCGGCCGACGGGATCCGCTTTCGCAGGATGCCAAACGATTGCTCCGGCTGCAGGGTCGGCTCGGGTTGGGGGCCGATATCGAAGAACGTGCCCGCCAACGCGGCGCGATCGTTGTCGTTGGCGTGCTCGATCACCGAGGCGAGCAGCTGCCGGCGCCACTTTTCATCGATTGCGCCAACCTCCGCCAAGCGCAGCACCGCTTCGCCGATGACACGCGCCCGACGTGCATGCAGTACGCGCAATTCCTCGCGCAGCCGTCTCTTTTCGACAGCGATTTTTCGTCTGATGCTTTCTTGCTTCTGCTCGAGTTGCGCGATGTATGGATTCGAGGATCGCTGCTTTGCCATGTATGCCTCCTGGATTGAGTTATGTCTGTTCAGGATCCGGCAAAGGTCAATCGGCAGTTTTGATCGCGTTTAAAATATTTTTTGAATGCTTTGGTTTTGCCGTGCTCGCTTATACAAAGTGGCGAGCGCGTGAACAGCGAGCAAAGCGATGGCAAACTTTTTTAGATGTCGGGTTGGGATAATTCAGCGTAGTCGCGGCGACAGCGCGATCGCGCGTTCGGCCTACCAGGCATGTGCCAAGATGGTGGCGCCCGATGGCGTCGAACACGATTTCACGGCTCAGCGTGAAGCGCATGGCCACATCAAAACGCTGATGCTGGTGCCGGCCGATTGTCCGGCCTGGGCGCACGATCCGCAGCAGTTGTGGGATCGAGCGGTACGCGCCGAAAGGCGGTGCAATGCACAGGAAGCGCGGACGATCGAGATTTCATTACCGCGGGAGTTGCCGGCAAATCTGCACGTCGACTGCGTGCGCTATCTGCTTGATCCGTTCGTGCAACTCGGAATGATCGTGCAAGGCGATTTTCATCGCACGATCGCGTGTGATGGCTTGCCGAACGATCATGTCCACGTCGAAATGACGCTGCGCCGCGTGGAGAACGGCGAATTTTCGCGCAGCAAGCCGCGCAACTGGAACGCGCTTTTCCTTGGACGGGCGCAGCAGGTCCGGCTGCAGTTCGCCACCCGCTTAAACGATTTCTGCCGGCGCCACGGAATTGACTACCACGCGGATGCGCGCACCAATTCGGCGCGCGGTCTTCCTGAGCCGGAAATGACCCTGCCGCGCTGGCAGATTTTGCTCGCGAAACGCACCGGCAAGCGGACCGCCTGGTTGCAGGCGAACGATGACCATCGTGCGGCAAGGAGGCAGATCTCGGAACTCGAGGTGGAACTGCAGCAAGTGGAACGCGCCATTCAAGGCGAAGAGGCGCAGCTCGCCAAAGCCGAACGACGGCGGGTGGCGGAACGCGCGGCGTTCGTACGGCGCCGGGCGTATTTGGAGACGGCGCGGCGAGAGTCGCTCCCGCCGCGTCACACGGAGAAATCAGCGGTCGTGTCGAGGGCGCCGCCCGAACTGCCGGGCGAGGGCGACGAACCGCGCCTCCTGCCGCCGTAGAAGCGTCGCGCATGCGGAAGACGCCAATTGGCTCACGCGGCCGCGCGGCGCCGTCAGGCACGCAAGAGCCTTCCTGCGTGCGCAAAAAGAGGGGCCGCTTGTCAACGGCCCCCCTCCGACTTTTCGCCTCGTCCCCCCTTGGGGGGTGTTGACAGTCTTGGCTTAGATCGGTTCGAACACGGTGGCTGCGACCTCAAAAGTTCGGCCGAGGCCGTCCGAATTCAGGAGCAACTCAGCTTCCCCGAGCAAGGCCAAGGCCGCGTCGAGACGCGGCGCCGTCATGGACCTTTGCCACGCGCGCAGCAGAACCCGCCTTTCGAAGATTCGATCGACCAGGCTGGTGTGCGTCCGGACCCAGTCGATGATTCTGCGCGCGTCGTTTTCGACGCGGACGACGCTGCAGGGGCCGGCGAGGCTTCGGGCGGCCGGAAGCACAGCTTCATTGACGAGATCGACGGCGCAAGCCACGGTTTGCGCCTGGATGACGCCGTCGGCGGCGTCGGTGCCCGACAGGTGCAGCGCGACGGCGAGGCGGCGGGCCAAATCCGGAGCGTTGTCGAAGAAGGCCGCAAGGGGCGGCTGCAGGCCGGCCGAAGCCGTCGCCCACTGCTGCGCCGCGGAGGCGAGCAAATCCGCGTGAAGCTGCAATGTCAGTTTTTGCAGGCCAACCTGGCGCGCCCGACGCAGCAATGCCGCCAGCTTGGTGGGACTCCCATTCGTCGGCGGAATCGCAGCCGGCACGAGTATGGTGGCACGCAGCTGCGCTTTGTCGCACTTGTAGAGCGTGTTGCAGGCGTCGACGTCCAAGGCGCCGACGACGCCGACTGTCACCGCGCCCATATTCACCCGGCGGTTCGCCTCGTCCGCGACGGGGATCATATAGCCGGCCGCTATCGCGTTCAGCAGCCTGGCGGTCGCGCTGTCAAAGTTATCGTTGACCTGCGTCAGCCAGGGCGCGTGGCGGTCGTGCGTCAAGAACAGACCGGTGCCGCCAGCCGCGGCGCTGCGGATGGCGGCTTCGGACGTGTTTGCCAGCACGATACGGGGCGGGGCGGACTTGCTCGACAGGCCGTTCAAGGACGGGATGTCCGACATGCGGCCGCCCGCGCGCTCGACCTGCTCATAGAGGCGTTGCAGATGTTCGTTTTGGCGGCGCGCGCGGTCGATCTCCTGGGCCGCTTCCGCATGGAGGTCGCGCGCGTCGCCCTCGGTCGCGTAGAGCGCGGCAAGGAGGGAGGGCGGCACGACGGTCGACAAGGGCTCGGCGGAGACCACGGCCAGGCGCAACGACAGCCCACCCGACGGGCTCAGACCGGGCACGGGTCTGTCGCACATGGTGCCGCTGGCAACCGCGGTGACGGCCGCGAGCGCCGCGAACGTCGCAACCGGCAGATTCTGCGCGTCGGTGAGGTGGGCGTCATCGAGCGCGTCACAGAGATCGCGCGGCAAGCTCTTGGGATCGATTCGGACGGACGGCAAGGAGATCGAAGCGAGGAGGCGGTCGCGCAAAGCCGACGGCGATGCCGAGATACTCGCATCGTCCTTGCGCCCGCCGGCCTTCTTGGCCTGCTTGTGGTGTTCGGCCGGGTGCTTATTGCTGGAGTGGCCGGCGGAAACCGCGGAGTCCTTGTCGGTACCGTTGTTATCAGCGATTTGCGATTTATCGGCGCCGGTGACTGCAGCTTCTTTGTCACTCGCTTTGCGCCTCTTGTCGTCGACAGCGACGGCTGTCTGGTGAGTTTCGGACATGAGCATCCCCTTCACAGAAAGTACGTTCATCTCCTGATGAACCGCTCGATATGGTTCAAATTTGATTCCGTTCAAGTCATTCGAACCCTCGCAAACAGTACGAGAGTCATGAAAAGTCATGGTGGGGATACGGAAAACGCAACAAAAGCCGACCGTTTCGCACGTCAAACGCGTCCGAAAGCTTCAAGAAAAAAAAGTGCGACGACTTACAAATTCTTTCCTGCCACGAACGCCTCCGGTTCGGCCGCCCGATCGATCGGAGTCGGATTGCTACGCCATGGGGGCGCCGACGCGGCCGGCATTTTATTCCGCACCACGTCGGCGCTGCTGCCGCGTCCGGTCGATGAGCAACTTCTCACGTCGCGCGATCCGACCGGCCCGTCCAAGCACTCGCCGGCTGCCGCAGATCAGTAGATCAATTGCGAACGGCGAACTTGTCGCGTGTCCGCACGATGACCTCGGCAACTCGGCGCAATCGGCGAACCGAACCCCCGCGCCAGCTCGCGGCGACAAGGTCGCGCTCCTTTCCGCTGAGCGGCTCGATCCAGCGAGGGTCGACACCGCTCTCCGCGGCGAGGTCGGCGAGAACGGCCGGCAGCAGCGCCTCGAGGTCGCCCACGGACGGCTTCGGGAAGTTGATAATTCTGAACCGGTCACGCAGCGGCGCCGGCAACGGGTCCAAAGAATTCGCCGTGGCGACATAGCTCACCTGGCTGAGATCGAGCGTGACCTGCATGGCCGGATCCGGATAGCGGGCCGCGGTCTCGGGCTCGAGAAAGCCGAGCAGGCTGTCCCAGAACCGGCCGTAATCGGAACGCGTGCCGGCCTTTTCGAGCTCGTCGATCAGGACGATCGGGTTGGCCTGCGCGAAGCGGGCGACCGCCAGGAAGGGATGGCAGGGCTCGGCCGTGTGCCAGCGCTTGTCGGTGCCGCCGAAGGTGGCGCCGTCGCTGCGGCTTGCATCCGTGCGCCAACAGCCGAGGCCAAGAACCTCGGCGAGCCTGCGTCCGAATCTGGACTTGCCGCCGCCGGGCTCTCCGACCAGCACGAGCGGCCGCAGCCGCACAGTTTGACGGCCGACCAAGTCCGCCAATGCGAAGTCGATGACTTCGGCGGCATACGGGAACTCGAACAGGAGCTGCTTGCGCGCCTCATGCAGGGGCGGCACCGGGGCCAGCGGCAGCGCGGTGTTGATCACGGGCTTTAAACCAACGGTGAACTCGCGCACCTTGACATTCTTCAGGTCGGCGTCCGTCATCCTGCAGACGACCAGCTCGTTCTCGTCGGCCACGGGACCGGGCGCTGGCGCGGGATCGGCTTCATCGGCAGTTCTTGCGGCGCGCTTTTTCAGGACCTTCAGCTTCGCCTCGAATTCCTCACGCGCCTCCGCCGCGGCGAACGCCACGAGATTACTCGCCATCTGACGGCCGACGTAATAGGCATCGACGACTGCAAGCGCGCCCCGCAGGCGGCTCAAAGGCATCTGCACCGGCAACGCGGTCCAGCCGAGAGCAATGGCCTCGACCTCGGCGGCGAGCTTCAAACCGATGCCTGCGTGAAGGCGAGTCATTGCAAGCAGCAGGCTCTTCCCGACACGGCGGTGATGAGCCTCGAGGGAAGGGGACCCGGGCAGCGGCAGGGTCAACAGCCTCACGCAGTCGGCGAGGCTGCGCAGGTCCGACTTGTCCTGCCTCACCGCCAGACGATCGAGCGCGGCGGCGAGCGCCAGGCCGGTCGCCGGCTCGTCGCTTTCGAGCCAGGCAACGGTCTCTGCCATGCCGGGAACGATCTCGATGATCTCTGCAACGAGACGCTCGCGCAGATGTTCGCTGCCATACCTCACCAGCAGGGCGTAACGCAGAATGCGGGGCAGCCGTTTCAGGCTCTCATCCGTTTCAGCCGCGTCGGCGGCGGCGCCGGTGGAGGCGATATCGGCCTCATCTGGCAGATCGAGGTCGTCGATGTCATGGATATCTTCCGTCATTGCGCGAATTCCATCATCAGGCTTGGATCAACACCGGAAGTGTCGACACCGCGGCTATGGCTATGCGGTGCAGACAAGCGGGAGCTTTTGCCGCCGCGGTCGAATGCCGCTTGCAATTCACCCCGCGCCTCAAGCCGGCGTGTGATCCGTTTCGGAGAATTTGTCAGAGACGCCCCTTTCGGGCTCTCGCCCTGCCTCGCCACGCCGGGCCACGCCATGGCTCGCCGGGCCACGCCCCGCCACGCCACGAAAACTCTACTCGATCAGTTCAACGCTGAATCTCCCGTATCTCGGCCGCCAGTCACCAAGGCCTTCACGGAAGCCCGCGATCCGAAATATTTCTAGTACCTCGCGTTTGTTCAGCAGGGTCGGCAAGAAGTGCGCCGTCGCCACCGCGCTCCACTGCTTGAACCGCGGGCGTGTCCGGATCGTCCGGGCGTTATGGACGCAAACCACATGCCGGAATTTGAAATTAGGATCATTCCAGAGTTCATCCAGGTCGGCGGGTCCGTCGTAAATGAGCATGGAGGACTCCGAGACCATCAGCCCAGCCTTGGCCTGCCGCGCCTTGCGCATCGCGCCGGCCGCTTTTGTGAAGCACGCTTCGAGCGCTTCGGCCGGAATACACGGCCGGCTTTGGCTCAGCCACAATCCGCCGTGCCACTCGATGCGGGCGATCTCTTCGTGGTCGGCGTGCGTCTTGTTCCTCTTCCCGGTGACCTTCGCGAGGTCCGCCACGATGGGGTCCAAGGGATCGGCGAGACGGCCCGAATGCATGAGCAGGGGGCGATCGCCGATCAAACGCAACCTGATCTCTTCCGAGTTCATGGCGGTACTTCCTATCGTGTGGGGTCGCGGAGCAACCCGGCATTTTCAATGGAGGGGACGACGTCGGCGACTTTTGGCGTGCGGGCGGCGTAGCGGCGCCGACGCAGCATGTCCGTCACGGTGTGATGGCAATCCTTGCAGACCGTCAGCAGATCGCCGGCCCGTTCACGACCGAGGCGAACATAAGTCCGATGATGGACTTCCAATTGAAGCTCGGTGTCGGGCGCGTAGCAAAGCCGGCAGCGAAAGCCGGACGCCTTGAGCTCGGCCAGCCGGGCAGGGTTGTTCCGCCACCGCGAGCTGTTGATGTAGTCTTTGTAATTCATGAGTCGTCCTTTCGGTTTCAATATGTAACCAATAAAGACGACATGATCAAGTGCTACGGTTACAATATGATACCGAAATAAAAGTGATGGTTAATAGGCGGATTACCAACGAGTTCTGGCCCACACCTCGCTTGATCCGCGCGGCGCGCGGACTTGCAGGGATAGATCAAGCTACGATCGCAGAACGCGCAGGGGTCAGCCGGAAGGCGGTGATCTCAATTGAGGGAGACGAACGCGACACGATGGATTATCGGCGCGTCGAGGTCCTCCATAAATTGCAGGCAGTTCTGGAAGGCGAATTCGGAATCGAGTTTCAGAAGCCCACAAAGAGCGCAGGGGCGGGCGTGCGATTTCGGAAACCGAGGACCTAGAACTTCTCATTTGGTGGCCGAGTTTTCGCGGTAGGCCATTCCGCTCCGCCGGGACCATCGCGCAGCCGAGCTATCTCAATTGGCGGCTTGCGTCGGTGGAGGTGGCGACGTGCGGGGTCGTGGCGGTGCTATGAGTTTGGTATCCGCGCTGGCACGCGCCTTGTTGCGTCGGGGCGCTCGTGGTCGGGCTCGGTTTTGAGGTATTTTATTACCGTTTTCTGGCCAACGTGGTTGCCGGCGCGTTCGGGCGGGCTGTCGGTCGGATGGTTGGTCAGGAGTTTTTTGCGCTCTCTCGTCGCGCCCGCCCGCACACAATTAACGCAGCGCGAATTGCGGCATGACATGGACCCTATCGCAGGCGCGCGGCACACAAGGCTTTGAGCGGAGATCAAAGACGCCGCCGATGGGTGGGCATCGACGGACCGGAAAGCGCTTCGTGCCACGAGAATCCCCTGACCGCCGCCGCATCGAGTAAAAAAGGGCCGTCAGCGCCGGACGTGGGATGTGGCTTTATCGGTTCGGCTTCCCCATCAGCTTCTTCGCGGACAAGGGTGCGGTTGGCGATCCGAGCGGCGATAACGTTTCGATCGTCGAGGTGTCGCCGTCGAAACCGGGATCCAAGCAGCCGGCAATGACGGCCGAGTAGATACTCGAGCCGGAGCGAATGTCGCTCATGCAGGTGAACGGCTTTTCGTGCTCGTTGAACGTGAAGTCCCCATCGGCGTCGCTTTTGGTCTTGTATTTGCCGTCGAGCGTGACGGTCTGGTCCGGGTCAGTGCGGCCAATGATGGTGAGCGTGCCGTTGCGGTAGTGCGACTGGTCGATGCGGATGCTAGCCGCAGCAGGGGCCAGGCCGGCAAGCAGCAGTAGAGCGGCGCACAAAAATCGCATCGTTAGTCTCCATGCGAAGAGAGGGCCGCCCATTAGCCATTATCTAGGCCCGCACAGGCGCAGCCGCAAGTTAACGATGCAGGATGGCGTCGACTTCAGAATGGCGGCGATCTCGAACGTTCGGCGTTGTCTCCGGTCGCATTATCGATGACTTCGCAACGCTGGGTCCAGGCTACCGGGCCAGTGGCGCTAACGTCGCATCGGCGATCCGGTTCCAGGTGGTCAATTACTTTGCCTGACTTTGCGCTTTAACGGCGGCGCCCGATTTGCCGGAAATCGGCCTGCTCGCGATGAGGCAGCCGCGACGAGCCCGCACGGGTCAACGCATCGGTGCGCTCAGGCCATGACGTCGAGGAGCGAGGCCGTCATCTTGTAGTCGGCTTTCACAAGCTGAGCGTTGGCGGCAAAGCTCAGCCTGGCGGTGATCTGCTGGACCATCTCGCCGGCAAGATCGACGTTGGGCATGGCGACCATCCCTTGGCCGTTGGCGAACGGCGCGGAGGGGTCGTAGGCGGCCACGGTCGCAGGCGATGCGGTGCTGACCGTTGCGTGGGTGCTGCCGTCGGCGTTGGCGGTTTGATCGACGCGCTTGGCGGCATAGGCGGTGGGGGCGCTTCGCGCCGAACCGGGCAGGGGCCCCGAGGTTGCCGCGTTGGCGACGTTCTCGGCCGACACCCGGAGGCGCGCGGAGGCCGCATTGAGGCCGGACAGGGCGATTGTGGTAACGCTACTCATGGCCGCGTGTTTAGGGCCG
This sequence comes from uncultured Pseudomonadota bacterium, assembly GCA_963773225.1. Classification (GTDB taxonomy): domain Bacteria; phylum Pseudomonadota; class Alphaproteobacteria; order Rhizobiales; family Xanthobacteraceae; genus Pseudolabrys. Next base: position 34,047 of record CAVZAO010000007.1, on the reverse strand, counting down.
CAAGCGTTAAGCGGGCGTTGGGGGACGCGGTTAGCGAAGGCTGAAGAGGGGCCCGGCTTATTCTCAGCAATTGCCGGCGTCCTAGAGGCGATGCCCGAATTTAAGCGCGGTGTCGATGATCCAGGAGCGGTAGGCCAGGAGCGGCGTAAGGCCGGTCAGACCTCCGCAACCTTCCTTATTGCCGGGGCCGGTGGTCCAACTGATGACACCGATGATCAAAGGGCCCAAACCGTCGTAGGCCGGGCCCCCGGAGTCGCCGGTGCAGGCTCCGAGGCCGGCGCGGGCATTGCGCGTTGCGGGGTCCACCAAACGAATCTGAAGCGAGCCGGGCCGCCCGGTGACGGCAAGGGTTGCCATGCGGGGCACGCCGAGGCCGCGGTCGGTGAAGTCGGCGGTCGTGCCGAAACCGGCAATGGTGAGCGTCTCGCCGTCCTTGACCCGGCGCGCGGCGCCAAGCGCCGCCGGCACGACGATGAGGGGGAGGGGCTGGGCGAGCTTGACCAGGGCGAGGTCGGCGGTGGCGCGGCTTTCCGCGTATGCCTGCGGGTTGAAGCGCGGGTGAGGGACGATCTTTTGAACCGCCAGCGATTGCCCGGTCTGGAATTCCTTCACGCGGTACTTAAGCTTGCGCATGACACAGTGCGCAGCCGTCAGCACCAAATCGTGCGCCAGCGCGGTGCCAGTGCACAGATCGCCGTTCTGATCGAGGATCATCACGATCGGCCGGCTCGCCCAGAGTGCCGCCGGCGGTGCACGGCCGGTGACGGCATAGGCCGATGAGCAGGACGCCAGAATGGTGGCGATCGCGGCACACAATCTCAACATCGGTTCTCTTCTCTGCGAGATTCAAGCTGCGGCGGTTAGCTTCCCGCCACCAGATTCTTCTTATATCGCATTGGGGCGTCGGACATCGATTGGGCCCGGAGGTCGGGCCGGTGCCGCAAACCCAGGGGAGTGCCGCCTCCTGAGGCGGGCCAGACGCCGCTTCGGCCAAATTCCGCGCGAGCACGCAGACCATCTATCTGAAGTAAGCTTTCGTATTCGGGTGCACGTCCGCGGCCGCGAGTATATCTGCGGGTGTCATCCAGCGAACGGTCGAGTGCTGGGCGTCCAACTCGATCGTCGGGCGCGCGCGCAGTTCGAGCCGATGGGCGAGGACCACGTAATGGGTGCCATAGCCCGGTTCGCCGAAGCGATTGGTCTCGTAGAAGTGCTCGAAGACTCCCATAAAGCTCGCTTCATCCACGCTGCGAATTAGCCCCAGTTCAGCCCGGACAATGCGTTCGAAGGCGACGCGGATCGTCTCGTTCTTGCGGATGACGCCGCCCGGCACGAAGTACGTTCCGCGGGCGGGCTCGTTAACGCGCAGGCCGGTGAGGATCATTCCTTGCGGATCCTGGATGATAAGATCGATAGAGACCAGCGGGGCGTGGTGGACCACCTGAGCAAAGGCATCATCGGGAAGGGGACTGGTCGCTGATCTGATCATGGACGGCGGGCGGCCTTCTAATGTTTTGGCCTACTAACTTGTCCTCTGCGCCGAGGGATCGGCGTGAAGAGAAAAGTTGGACGCTGATCTATGGTCATTATTGACGGTGCCAATTGGCACTCGGGATAATCCCTTATCAATTTTATGATCGCAGTCCGATGCTCTCGCGCATATTAACGTTTACGTCATCGGCGCGCATGAAACCGCTTCCTGGCTGTACTGAACGCCCCGCCATGATCCGCATCGCGGTTTCGCGCATCCAGCGGCGGCGGGCCTTCATTTCAACCGCTTCGGGTGCCGCGACCATCAGGCATAGATATATCACGAGGCATACGTCTCTTTCTTCATCGCCGCGTCGGCCCTCGGTAGGCGGTCGCCACGAAGGGATGCGCTAAAGGGCTCGTGACGCCGCACATAAACAGTTCGTAATTTCTTCGCTCAGGGCCAGCTGGTGTCTCGTCCCTCCCTTGCAAGAGCCGAGGAAGGAGACCTTAATCGACACGCAGAGGCACCCGGCCTCCCGGGCGAGATTATTCCGAAATGACGGGCGAAATCATTTCGTACGTGGGCGAGATCATTTCGGATTGGCGAGCGGCTTTGATCGGAACCAGCACGATTGGTTCCGCGTGAAGCCGCGATGGCCTCGAACGCGGCATGCACGCTCCCTGAGGACAATTTGACACATGAGCCAAGCACCCCTGTCAACTGGATCGTGGGCGCCTCGCCAATGTAAGCTAAGCAGGCGTTTTCGCGTGCTTGATTGCTGAATGATGGGGCAATTTGCGCGAAAAATTTGCAGCCTTATGTGACCGCCGTCACGGTAAATGCGGCTTTATGTGACCGCGGTCACAGTAAATCCGGCGCCATGTGATCATGATCGACATTGTGAGGCGAGGGCCAATAGGAAGGATAGCGGTTCGCCCGGAACCTTGCCGAGCGCGAGCTTTCCCAGGCCGATGGACGGCTTGCGATGCTGTACGATGAAATCTTGATGTTCCCGAACGCAATTTCGTTCCTTTCTGCCGTTGGTGTCGGAACGATATGGATGCATGCTGGTTTTCGTTTCGGGAATTTGTTCGATCGCACTCGAGTGATCGACGTTAATGATTAAATGACTTCGCGAGCCGGTGCTGCGCAAATTGATGTATGTCAAGATGCAAAGCGGCTTCACTGAGTTTGATTTTTAATGTTCTGCAAAGGGGGAGCCGACACATGACAGGTAATGAGGAATTATCGGTATTTGCCTGCCAGGCGCATATCGCACGGCATCGCAGGGAGCTACGCAGATCGATCGACGCCTCGGAGAGGCAGGCCATCAAAAACCGATTGGCGTATGCCCAAGCTGCTCTCTCGCGCGCGGTCGCGCTGCGCAATATGCAAAACCTGCAGCGGGTGCTGAGCACCGAAACGTCAAATCCAAAGCGAAGCGTCTTGCAGGATCTAGCCGACGAAGAGAAAGCCCGCTTGCAGCTCCTCGGGGAGCAAGCGTGTTCCGGTCAACCGGGCTGGCCACGCCGGAGATGATGCGGTGTACGAGGCTCATATGCGAAACTCACAGTCCAGCGCGCGACCCATACCGATTTCGGACGAAGCGGTTAAGACGGGAGGCTTAAGCGCGAAGGCGGATGGCGCGATCCCGATCAGCTTGATCCATTCCCGGCCTCTGTTTCGGACGGCTTTCGCCGAACTCGTTGCCCCGACGCACTTCAATCTCGTCGCTTCATGCTCTCGGATCGAGGCCCTGAACCTATCGCCGGGGGCCAAGCCGCTAATCGTGGTCATTGGCGGTCTTGACGAAATGGCAAGTGCTCGGGCGGTCGCGCTGCTGCGGGAACGCTTTGGTGAGGCGCGCTTCGCGGTATTGGCCGAACACGACGGGCTGGATACAGGCGAGATATTCAAGGCTGGCGCACATTGCGTCCTTGGTCGCGAACTGCCAACCCGGTTCGTACTCATGGCGCTCGAGTTGACGCTGCGTGGTTTGGTTGTCGGGCAGGCGCTTCCCGGTCAGGAACGCTCTCAGATCCGGCTGGGCGTTGCGCCGTCCCTTGTATCCACACCTGGCGTTCAGCAGGCTGTAATGTCGCCGCCATTTCCCGATCACTTCTCGGAGCGGGAACATCGGATCCTTGTCCACTTGCGGTCCGGCTTGTCGAACAAGGCGATTGCCCATGAACTGGATAGTTCGGAGGCGGTCGTTAAAGTTCACATCAAGGCCATCTTGCGCAAGCTCAAGCTGAAGAACCGGACTCAGGCTGCCATTTGGGCGACGACGTTCCGGCCAGGACCTTCGGAAGGCTGTTCCGGCGAAGTGCGCTCATCCACCGATGCTGACGGTCGGCCTCATATAGCGAGCGGCCTGACCATGGTCGCGGGCGCGCCCCGAGATCGATCTGCTGCTCAGCTTCCACGCTGAACGGCTGGATCCTTTCACGGCAATCCTCGCGCTTTATGCGGTTGATTGAACGACACGCGTGATCGGGAACGCCGACAAGGTCCGTCGCGCGGCCGTAGAACGATGGCGTCGTTCGACCTAATCCTGGATTGACAAGCTGCAGCCTGCCCAGAACTCTGCAATCCAGAACGGGGGGCTGACATCTGGCATGGCCGTTCCGATTTGGGATCAAGAAGTGGATTTGCGATGCGGAAAGTATATGGCGCGATAGCCGCCGCCAGCGTTGCCTGTGTCGCCAACGGGCTTTTGCCGATTGTCGCCGGGGCGGCCCCGTTGCCGTCCTCGGCCGGTCAGCTGAAGCGGACACTCTATGCAGTCAATCAGGCCCCCGGTATCCGCGGATCGATCTCGGTCTATGACATCGACAACCGCCACCGGCTCATCAAGACGATCCGGACGGTCGCGGGCGTACGCGACGTGAAGGGCGTGGTTGCGAGCGCGGTGACCGGCAGGCTCTATGTATCGTATCTCGACGCATCGTCTGCGGGCCACATCTACTGCCTGGACATAGGCCACGATCGCATTCTCTGGGATCGCAAAATCAATCCCGGTGTCGATCGCCTGGCGATAAGTCCGGATGGCCGCCTGCTCTTTGTCCCGACATGGGAAGGAAGGTCGGCCGACTTCATTAACGTTGTCGATGCCGAGAACGGAAGACCCGTGCGAAAGGTTCATTTCTCAAACCACTCGCATGATGCGCAGTACCCCTTGTCAGGGCCTCTCTTCCAGGAAACCAAGGCGGAGGATGGCAGCGGGCGATTTCTCTACAAGATCGATCCCCGAAGTTATGCGGTATCGCGCGTAGGACCGTTTGCGGATATTCTCGGACCCTACGCCGTCGACAGCTCAAGTCATTATGTGGTTGCAAACGTCACCCATCTCTGGGGCATGGAGGTAGCGGACCTCAAAACGGGGAAAATCGTCACCGCGCGGCCGCCGACGCATCCATCGCACGATTCCGAATTACTGCATGGCATCGGCTGGACGCCCGATCAGTCGGAGGTATGGGAAACCGGCCCCAAAGGTCAGATGTACGTATTCGATATGCGCCGTGCCATGGCGCCCCGCTTCAAACAGATCATGAAGCTTAAGACCCCGCATCGCGCGCACTGGCTGACGTTCTCAATAAAAGGGGACTTCGCCTACATAGCGCTCACTAAAAATAGCGACGACGAGACCGAAGTGTTTTCGGTTGCGAGCCACCGTCCAGTCGGCTCGATCGGGTCGTCCGAGGACATGCTCGAGATTGATTTCAGGGGTAATAAAATCGTCCGGACCGGTGATCAGTTCGGGATCGGACGCAAGCGGCAGCGCTGACGGAGCGCGGAAGTGGTCTATCCACTGGTTGCCGCCGCTGGCGTCGAAACGGTGTGGACGGCCACCTTGAAACAGCTGACCGCGCTGCTGGTCATGTGCCACACTTCGCAGAGAATCGTTGTGGGGGTCTGTCATGGCCGGCAACATTCTCGCCGCCGATGGGGACGTCGACCTGGAAGCGCTGGACGCGTTCCTGATGTCGGACCGCGCGCCGCAAGATGCCATGATGATGTCCGACCTCGACGGGTTCCTCACCGGGATCGCCGTTGGACCGGAGTTGTTGCTGCCCAGCGAGTGGTTGCCGGTGATCTGGGGCGCCGCCGCTCCCGAATTTTCCGATGAAGCGGAAGCGAGGGCGGTCCTCGGCGCCATTATGGGGCGCTACAACGAAGTCCTGCGGCAGATCGAGGAAAACGACCTCGATCCCGTGTTCTGGTCCGATCGCGACGGCATGCTGATTGCGAGCGACTGGGCCGAAGGTTTTCTGCAAGCGGTGATGATGCGCGCGGATGCCTGGGAGCCCTTGTTCAAATCCGAGCAAGACTGCGAGGCACTATTTCCGATCCTCGCGCTCTGCGGCGACGAACGCGGCAATTCTCTGCTCGGCCTGGAGCAAGGCGACGAAGACGTCGTCATGGCCAAAGCGCCAGATCTCATTCCGGCGAGTGTCATGGCCATCGCCGCCTATTGGCGTGGCCATGGGGCCGGAAAAGACGCACGTCCCTTAAGTCCTGAGTTCGGACATGCCGCGGCGAAGGTCGATCGCGACGATCCATGCCCGTGCGGTTCGGGCAAGAAGTTCAAGAAGTGCTGCGGAGAGATTGTGTGAGATCGACGCATCGCGTTGTGATCGAGGCGGGTCGGCGAGCTTTGCTTGATCGCGTGCCGTCTGGCGCCGATCAAAATTGTGGGCGGGAGGGAGGCGTGCGTGCGGCTTAGATGATTGAATCAAAAATGGAAATGACACAAAAGTCAGCACAGTAAGTTTGCGGCAAGTATTCGCGTATGACGTGCGAGAGGTATGAGAGCCGTGTGCGGCAACCGGGCGCACGTCAATTTATCCTGATTTTATGCCCCGCGTGATTTAGTGCTTACATGTTCTTGGTGCCGGCGAGGTGATCCTATGACCCGAGACAGGCATGCCAAATCAAATTCAGCACATCAAGAAAATATCGAGCGCTATCGTCGAATCCTGGCTACTCCGTTGACGGCTTACGAAAGAGCCTTCGTCGAACGGCGCATCGCTGAAGAGCAGTCGGCGTTACAGCAAATCGTGCAATCGGCTGCCCCAACCCGAGCCTCCGTTGGTGCAGCATAAGTGACGAGAGCATCCCCGCGTCCCGTCCCCACTCTCGTCACGCTAGGGGGCCGCTGGCATATCCCCCTGCCAGCGGCCTCTTGCATGATGAGCGGCTGCGTCGCGACACGATTGAATAGCGTGCTTCGATTTTGGTCGGCGTAAGCTCGTCCGTCCAGGCGGTGGAGATGGCGAGACGAGCCAAGAAGCACGTGAACGAGAAAGCCGCCAAGGAGGCCGTCTTCATTGTATTCATGCCTCGGCGGCGCGGGCGATCCGAAATAGGGCTTTGCCAAGGAAAGACCGGTTCGCTTTATGGCGCCGCAAATGACGTTGCGAGGCCTCAACACGAGCTTCGATTTGCACGCGCTTGAGGTCGGCTTTGAGCGCGTCGAGCTCGATGGTCTTCGATCGGAGCTCGCTGCCCACTGCGGCGAACGCCCTGTCATCCATGGTGCTTGCGGGAAGGGCGAGCTTCAGGACCTGAATGCGGGTGCGCACGTGCTTGATCTGTCCCCGCAACATCGCTTCGTTCAATGGAATGGCCCTTCCGTGGACTTTAGGACCCTAGGCTCGATTTGTTTCGTCCATTTGGACAAAATCGATAAAATGCGAGCGAGGTTTGCGGAAATCGACCGCGACCGCAGCTCCCCGCACGACCTCGCGTCAGCTTGATCGATGCTGGCGCTGGCCTGCTCTGCACAGGCGCTTGGCGGCGGTAAACGATTTATTAGCCAAAAATTAGCGGCCCAAAAACGCGGCGTGCGTATCTTGCGGTCCGGGACCCGGAGGATAAATCATGTACAAGGCGTTCTTTTTGCTCAGCCTTGGGCGAGCCGCGCGCCTCGTCGTGCTGGTCGCGCTCGCTGCTTTTTTGGTCAGCTTCTGTTCGCTTTATGCTTTTGCCACCGGCTGGGCCATAGCGCTGGCGCGCGTCGGATCGGGGCCGCTGCTCGACGCGCTCGCGGCCTTGGTCCTTGCGCAACTCGCGGTCAGTGCCACCGGCTTCCTGCTCACCCGGCACCAGAGCCATGAAATCAAACAACTGCGCACGGCCATCGACAGCATGGCGCAAGGCCTTTGCATGTTCGACGCGAATGAGCGGCTGGTCGTGTGCAACACGCAATATTACGAGATGTACAATCTCACCTCGGCCGACGTGCGGCCGGGCGCCACCTTGTCGGACGTGCTGGTCAAGCGCGTCCAAAAGGGCACCTTCTCGCGCGATCCCGATGAGTACCGCAGGGAATTCGTCGCCGACATCAAGAAGGGTCGCACGACAGTGCACGAGGTCAAGTCAAGCGGCGGCCGCCTGCTTCTGGTGATGAATCACCCGATGCCCGGCGGCGGCTGGATCGGCACGCACGAGGACATTACCGAGCGCCGCGAAGCCGAACAGCGGCAGGCCGCCATGCAGGAACGGGAGGAGCGCCGCGCGGTCGTCGACGCGGCGATCTCGCGCTTTAGCAACTGCGTGGAGACGCTTTTGAACGGCGTCGTCGAAAAGGCACTGGAAATGCACGCGGTCGCCAGCAGCCTGTTCGACATGTCGGGCCGCACCTCCGAGCACGCCAATAGCGCAGTGCAGACCTCGAACCGGGCTTCGTCCAACATCGAGAACGCGGAAATCGCGACCACCGAACTTTCGAGTTCGGTCGGCGAGATTAGCCGCCGGGTCGATCAGACCGCCGCCGCGGTGCGCCTCGCGCTCGAGCAGGGCGGCACGACGAGCCGGGACATCGATGCGCTGGCGCACATGGCCCAGAAGATCGGCGACGTGGTGAGGCTGATCCGCGACATCGCCGGGCAGACCAATCTGCTCGCGCTCAACGCGACCATCGAGGCGGCGCGCGCGGGCGAGGCCGGCCGCGGCTTCGCGGTAGTCGCGTCTGAGGTAAAGTCTCTCGCGGCGCAGACCGAGAAGGCCACGGAGGATATTTCGAGCCAGGTGCTGGAAGTCCAGGCCGCGATGGCGAAAGCCGTCGCGTCAATCGGCGATATGACGAGCCGGATGCAGGAGATCGACAGTTACGCGTCCGCCGTCGCGGCCTCCATCCAGCAGCAGGGCGCGGCGACCGGCGAGATTTCGCAGAACGTGACGGGCGCAGCGGACGGTGCCCGGCGCATCGTCGCAGTCCTGAACGAGGTCGCCGATGCGACCGGCCAGAGCCAGGGCCTGGCGCAGACGGTGCTCAGCGCCTCGCAGGCGGTCGAGGAGGCGGCGGGCCAATTGCGCACCGAAGTCGCGGGCTTTCTCAAGACGGTGGCGGCATAGCCAGGGTCGGGGGTGGTTGAAGGCTGGCCGAGCCGCCGGCGCAAGCCGCCGCTGTCTCGGCGCGGCTTTTCCCCCGTTCGCTCGGGCGGCAGCGTCCCCTGGATGCAGGGTCACCAAAGCCCGAGCCTCAATTCGGTCGGGGTGGGGGGTGAGCCGGGCTCCGGCCTAACGCAAACGCTGGTCAAGCCGCCGCCTCTTTCATTCAGCTCCGCCGCGCTGCTCGGCTATCAGCGATGTTTTGCACCAGATCGACGATGCTGCGACGGACCTGCCTGCCTTTGATGCGGGTGAAGGCTTGGGCCAGTTCAAGCCCGCCGAAGGTATTGCAGAGCTGGACAACATAATCCGAATTCTTGTCTCGACCGGTAGTCTCGCCACCGTCAAAGAAGAAGGAAACCGGAACCTTCAACAGCGCCGCGATTTGCTGGAGCCGGCTAGAGCTCACCCGGTTCTTTCCGTTCTCGTACTTCTGGATTTGCTGAAACGAGATGCCGAGGCCGTCGGCAAGTGCGCTCTGGCTCATGCCACTCACGCGCCGCTGCATTTTGATGCGGGCTCCGACGGCAACGTCGATCGGGTCCGGACCCCGTTTGCGTTTCTGCATTCCTCCCCCTTCTCAATTCATGTTCGGGGCGGCGCTTGATCCGAGCCGCCTGACATTCCTCGTCGCAATAGAAGGCCTAGGCCTGCGCCCTCAGCTGAACCGCCTTGGGCGGCCCGCTCGCTCGATTGTTCCCCCGCTGGGATTTTGAGGAATTCGATCATTCCGGCAAGGCCGTCCTCGATCGCGATCTTGCGGACGAAGCGGGCAGCGCTAGGGTCGCGAAAGCGGCCTTTGTCGTGACGAACCGTGAGCGCCGACCATCGCTTCTTCGGGACGGTTGATCTTCTTCAACTATATGAAATCGCGCGCGATTTTACGAGGTCCCGAGGCCACAAGTGGCGTATAAAGACGCCTGGTGCGGATGGTCAGCTGGCGCCATAGAAGGCGTCTGAAGGTAGTCCTATTCAAAAATCATGATTTATTGCGTGGCAACAGAAGCCGCCATCAGCGCGGCATCGACCAAACGCTCACGGTCACGTTCGCCGTCTGCTGCCGCCTTGAGGATGCGTTCGGCCAACAAGGTCTTGCTCATCGCCGTCCGCTGGGCTGGCCGAACGCTGGCCCATGCGTCTTCAAGGGCTTCCCTCAGCAGCAACACGGTGTCTATATCGAAATAAGCAGGCTGCTCGCTGTCCATTGGGGCCTCATATCCAACCAAATCGGGACTTTCGGATTTATGCTCCGATAGTTCGGTTCTGTGAAGGCTGGATGACGGCTATAAAATGTCGGGTCGGTTGGCTCTCGTCGGCCTCGTGGCCAAGCGACGCCTTGGCCAGACTAGCTCTAAGAATTTCTGAGCCAAGTAAAAAAAGCAACATGAATTGAACCGCCCCGGCTACCGCTGTCGAAATGGCCTTTTGAATGTCACCGCGGTGGACGGTCAAGTTCTCCTAGCGCCCTAAGATGCTTTCCAATCCGGATGCTGGTCCGAGTTGATGCACCAGCGTAAGCGCTGAATGTCTAAGTGTCTTGCGTAGCGGAAATGTTGTCCCAATTGCAGGAACAAGCTGTCAGATACATGCCGGAGACGATACACGGTGACGTGCTTACGCCCACATTCGGGGCAGCGGGTACTCACGCTGTACGCGCTGTCAGACTTCGGCCGCACGAGCCAAGCGAGCAATGACTTCATGTTCCTCCCCGAATGAACAATGCATCTTTGCGGCAGTCTGCTCGCTCTCGCTCCGCTTCATCGATCGCTGTCGAATCTGGGCGAACTCGCTAAAGTAATCTTTTTTCGGCCATTCGCGTTGTCATTTTCAGAAAGAGCTTGAGAAGTATCGCGGGAACGACTGTACAGAGCCTCACCGGCATTGCCTCCGAAAGACGTTAGATCATCCCGCTCACAAGTTTCCGCAATCGCTAGTCCGACTGAGGCCAGATGAGACCGGCGGTAGCAATAAACGGCAAGCAATGCTCGTGTCTTCGGAGGAACAGTCGCAATCAGCGCGTCCAGTCCGCACGCGTCGGCGCGGTACAATGCGCCGAGCAAATCATCGGCGACAGGGCAACGCTCATCTTCGAGAGGTCTGTGGGGTTCCGGAAGCATCGCACCATCTCAAGAAATGTTTGCGTGTCGTCATGTTCGGCCACAACCTGTTAACTTAGTGTTAAGGCATTTCCAAGGTTTCTCGCCTGGGAGCAGTTTTTTGAGGGGGCCTGCGGGCATGAACAGCCTCGTCGAGACCGGCCAGAACACAGAGGATATGCGCGGGGAGGGCTTCTCGCGGTATTTTTAGCGGCAATCCGTCGACGGCGAGGGCGTTATTAAATGGACCAGAGTTCCAATCTTTTGGCGAAGCAAATGATTTTTAACCATACTGCCCGATAATGTTCCCGATTAATCTCTCGCTAACGAATATCGACGGTGACGTTTATGCAGAAGATTGATGCCAATGAACATGACGGTCGCGGACGGGGGTTGGTTGGTGAAGGCGACGAAAAGGGTCATTCCCCCAATACTCGGGAAGCTGCCTTAGAGTCTCTTCTGGAGTGGGCAATTGAATGCCTGGGCATCGGGCATGAGAAGGTTCACTCAGCCGAATTGGCCAAGCAAGCAAGTGATGAGCGGCAATCTTCATTAGAGGCGCTCGTGAAGCGGGCTATTGAATTACTGAGGATTGGACACGAGAAAGTACAGACCGCCGAGTTGGCCAAATGCGCGAGCGAAACAGAACTCAAACGATACCGAGACGCAGTGAAATGCGAGGTCGATATCAAGTTGCAGGAAGTTGAAGCGCGGATGAAGCGTAATGCCTCCGAGCTGTTGGCCGCCAAACAGAAAGCAACGGCTGCGGAAAAGCGAGCGATTAGCGCCGAAGCATTAGTTCTCCGTCTTCAGAACGAGTTAAAGATCGAACGAAGTATGAGGAGGGGGGCTTATTTAGAAAGAGCCGCAGCCTGAATGATCGGCTGATCAAATCTCGAAAGCCGGTTCGAATTTCAAATTGAGAATTTGCAATGATCTTTCATCGCCATCAAAATTTCGATGGGATTACGACTTATGTCCCCAACCTTCGCTATCGAGGTTTGGGACACTGTTCCACCTGAGATAGGCCAATCTGCCCGAACCAGCTCTAAGCATCTCTAAGCCAATTAAAGAACAAGCTGACCACTGCTAACGCTATGGCGCCGTAGAATATCGGGGTGTGATAATCGCAAAGCCCACCGAGGCTGTCGCAGGCTCTATATGCCCACGCCTCACCGTAGTGAGCTTCAAACGTCGCAGCGAGTTCAATCCAGCCTCCCGCTGCCATCAGGATGAATGGAACGAGCGACATTGCACAGCCTCCGAGGTTGCTGTAGCCCCCGAATTGCGCACTCGTTGCTAGCATCCTCCTATCGAATTAAAGTCAACCCAACGAAATGCTTAAAATTGATTGGGGCTTTAATAGCCATAAATGAGCTGATGAGAAGCGTCCTGAAAGACTTGGAAATGAGCGCCACCGCAGAAACACACGTCGATCGCGTAAAGGGTTGCGAAACAGATTCCTATCGCCATCATGAGCTTCATGGCACCCTCAATCGTCAGAGGTCTCCATCGCCTTCCCTCTCTCATAGCGTGCAAATGGTTTAAAAGTGACAAATTTGGTCACTCGCTATTTCAAACTAGGCCACAAGCGCTCGAAACAGCTCAATGCCAAGATGTCCTAAAATCAGATGTGAATATCGAACGAAAAGTGCCTCGTCTCGAACGAACGTGATCGAGCTAAGCTATTAGCTCGGTCGGGCGGAGCGGCGGGACCCCGGCGCCGATCGGCCCAGAAACCTTCGCCGCGCGGCAATCGCTTTGCGTGATCGCGGACTAGAAACGAGACCGCGACTGGCGGTCTATGCCGCCGCTCGATTGACAAGCTTTGCAACAAGCTTGCCCATCTGAGTCTGTGCCGTCGCCTTGCATACCGTCTCATTATAGATGTATGCGGTCATGTCTTCGCGCGACTTATCATCGGTGAACATTATCGCGAAGCTGCTTTTATCTCCTCTGCAGATAACGCCAGTCAGTGCGGAGCCACAAAACCGGACACGAACCCCGCTCCCAACCGAATCCGGCAACGGGCCGTCAAAACTCATGCCGCCAACCGACACGTCGCGCGAAAAGAAATATTGCTCGCGGTGCTCTGATTGGACGAACGCTTTCTCTCTTACCTCGTATCTTTCATGTTGCCGATGACGCGGTTGCTCGACGCATACAAGGCAACAGAGAATTAGAACAATCAGATTGTACCAGGTCCAGAACAGCGTGCCGACAACTCCTGTGGTGACCCAATCTGTGTCGCTCGTAAGCAAGAGCGTCGCGACTCCGGCCGCATTGGCTAAAATCATAAGTGCATACCGCGATATAAGGCCCCAGTGAAAGGTAGCCTTGTTCGACGTGATCCCCTTCGCGGTGACCTTGAACTTCTTTTCCTTCGTGGAAAACATCGCCGATGCGACAGCGCGCATGACCTCCGGCGCGATGAGAAGCTGCTGCACGTCAGTCATGATCGGCAGCATACGTCCTTCACTCACCCAGATTGCTGTTACGAATTGGGTCAGAAGCATCGGAGCGAAATGCGAGACACTGTCGGCTGTCGAGGCCTGGAAGATATTAAGCCCGAATACTAGGTAGGCGGGCGTTGCCAGCTGGCAGAGAACGCGGAAGGGAAACAAGGCCGACCAGAAAATGGCCGTTTCAATCAGGCCGAGTCGGAATGCGAACGGAAGACGGTTTGAAAAGTTGAACGGCCCGTCTTTGCCACGGACGATCTGCATCGCCCCCAGGCACCAGCGTGCGCGCTGAACCGTGTACTCGCGCAACCCCTCCGGGGCGAGACCAACCGACAGGCGCTCGTTCAAGAAGACGCTCTTGTAACCATGCTGGTAAAGTCGCGCGCTGAGCAGGAAGTCTTCCGTGACGGACCCGGTTGGGAAGAACCCGATTTCCTGCAATGCAGAAAAGCGAATGACGCAGGAAGTTCCGCAGCAGAAGGCCTGGCCCCACGCATCCTTCGAGGGCATCAAGGTCTCGAAGAAAAACCGCTGTTCGTCGGGGAAGACTTTGGTGATCGCGAGGTTGCTTTGGATAGGGTCGGGATTGAAGAAGTGCTGGGGCGTCTGGACGAGCCCAGTTCGGTCGTCGGAACAGAGTGCAAGCGTTCTCGTCAGAAAGTCGGGGAATGGCACGAAATCGGCATCCAGAATAGCCACGAAGTCCGGGCGGACTGACTGCGTGGCAATATAGGCAAGCGCGTGATTTATGTTCCCTGCTTTCGCGTGCGAGTTATCCGGGCGGGTCAGGTATTCGCAACCCTTCTCACGGCAAAGTTCACCCACCCACGGGCGACGGCCGTCGTCGAGGAGCCAGATGCGGAAATTCGGGTAGCGCAGTGCCTTTGTTCCATTGATCGTGCGCTCCAGGATCTCGCGGTCTTCGTTAAAGGTGCAGACCAGGATGTCGACGGCTGGGGCATTTTGCTTAACCCACGCTAGGCCCTCATCCGCCTGCTTCGAGCGCGACAGCGTGCGGCTCAACACGATCCAGGTCATAGTGGAACCAATGCCGACCAAGAGCTCGACCGAAACGAAAACTACCGCGAAGACGAAACTTGGTGTCAGGGCGGGATCGGGCAAAGTCTGCGTTATCCTCCACCAAAGATATCTCCACATAAAGACCAGGCTGAGGCCGATGACCAACGTGCGAGCAAGACGGTTCTCACGGGACGCCACCGACAGAACGACGAGGAGGAAACCCGCGGGCAGGCCGAGCGGCGCAAGAGCGGCAAGGTCGATCGTCATGTCAATTCTGGGGACCGCGGAGGTCGGATGTCCTGACGAGGTCTACCGCGGGCTTTGCGCCCCCGTGCGTGAATACGAGCCGGCCACTCTGGCCGATTCCACAGGTCAGGGAGGAAAGCTCAGGGACTGCCACAGTCACTCTGTAGGGACCTTCGCCGGCCGACGTGATAGCCAGAGCTTCGGGGCTGCCCGCCGTCGAGAGGCGAACAATGCGGCCGGTGTAAGTCTTACTAAAAGCATCTGCTTTAAACTGCGCGGCCTCGCCTATGCTGAGCCTCTCGTAGACCGACTTCCGGACCGTTCCTGTTACCAATCCGCTCGAGCAATCGAGGATACGAGCGAGGGGCTGTCCTCGCGCCACTTCCTCACCGGGCGAAACAAGGACGTCCCAAATCTGTCCCGCACCGGGCGCTGAAACATGTGCAGTCGATCTGGCATCCGTACGGCGCTTCTCGTTAATGTAACTTTCATTCAGGTTTCTCAGCGAGGCTTCTGCTGCTTCGAGCTCTGCCGTCGTCTCCGCAATTCGAATTGAGACATTGTCTGCCTGCTGCTTCGAGCTTGGTCGATCGTTATAGGAGTCTCCGACGAAGTACCCTGCGTCGAGGGCGCGCAGATCAGCACGCGCGGAAACAAGCCTTTGTTTGAGTGAGTTGGACGCCTCAGTCGCGACCGTGGCATCGCGCAAACGGCTCTCAAGGGTTGTTTGGGCTTGAACGCCTGACTTGGCGAGCGATTTCGCCCGTGCGAGATCCTTCTCGGCTTGCTGCCGGGTCGCCTCGGCCGCGCCGAACTGCGCCTCAAGGTCAGCTATGCTAGCCTGCAACTGGACGCGTTTGGTCGCAGTGAACATCGCGACCTGCGCATTCAGATCGGAATAGAGGCTCCTGAGTGCCGCCAGACGCGCTTTTAGCCCATTTCGCTGGACACGCGCGGTGGCTAGCTCACGCGCGAGATCGTCAAGTCGTCCGTGGTCAGCCCGCGCGTTTCTGATGGTAAAGAGGGGTTCGCTGGCCCGCGCGTCTGATCCCAAAGATGCGTCTGGCGCGACCTCTGAGACGATGCCTTCGATCGGGGACCGAATGGTGATCAGCTTCGCATTGACCACGGCGTCCATGCTTGCATCCTGGAACATCCGCCTCGCGGGACCGATGCCGCAGATCGCGATCAACGCAATTCCAACGGCGATCTTCGCAATCTTGAAGTTCGAGAGGCCCTTTAGGGTGCCGAGCCAAGCGCCCGTTGCGCGACCCATCATACTCGATGAGGCATTGCCCTCTTTAAAGGCATGCTTGAGCCGCTCGGCCTGTGCCTTCACATCCAACGGGGCGGACGGGGTCTGCTCGGGTGGGGGACGCTGAGTGGCGGACTGGGCCATCGGAAATTCCAACGGTGACAGCGCCGATATATGCGGTACCAAGCTACGAACATGTTAAATTAAATAGTTTCATTATCACTTGGTGAACCAATCATGAACAACAGTAATAAGCAGCCTGGAGCGGACAGAGACCCCGGCCTTTAATGCCGATGCGAATTTGGCCACCCTGATGGAGTGGGGCCTGCGAGTGTTGTAAATCTCATCGATAAAGCATGGAAGATCAGCGATCACGTCTTCGAATGTTTCGTAGTCCATCAGATAGACGGGCTCAACCTTCAGCGTCTTCATGAAGCGCTCGGCCTTTGCATTGTCATAGGGGCTCCCGCGCCGCCTCATCGAACCGACGAGCCCGTGGTCGGCAATGTGAGAGCCGTAGGTCTCGGACGCATATTGGGCGGATTCAGCCGGTCATTTTTTTAAAAATGCTTCCATAATGGTATGCAGAAGGCCATAGGTATGTCTGATGCAATCATCAGCAACAGCGTTGTGTTCTAATGCGCGAATTGCTTCGCGGTCGCCTTGGCCAACCAAAAGCGATAGACGCGCTTCGCGGTCGCGGGTGACATCTTGTGGAAGTCGGCGTAAGCCTCTTCCAATGTCATTGACGATACGTCGTGTTCGGGAAACCGCTTGGTCAGGACCGTTACGAAGGTCTTCCAGCCGAAATCGCAAGCTTTGCAGGCGGTGAGCAAGCCATGATAGGCTGGGTTTTGGACGATTTGGTCAATCATCGCGACTGGCGCCAAGCCCAGATGAGCCATAGCCACGATCATTTTCTCGTATTCGCCAGATTGGGCGAAGCCGACAACGACCTCTTCGTTTAATTGGCCCTGCGCCTTCAATCCACCAATGACTTTTTCCGCTCGCTTGAAATCGCGAGACTCGGTCAATTCATGGGCCGCCGCGGCTACCGCTGCCTCGATTGCCTTTTGAATGTCACCGCGGCGGGCTTGCGGTGCGCTTGCCAGTATCCGTGCATGCACCTCTTCGGTGGCTCGCGCCATCAAGTGGTGTAACACGTGCAGCGGTATGTCGGCGCGGCGGCCCAGGTTTTCGGCTAGATTTGAATTCTCTTCCGCGCGCTGCGCGAGCGTGTTGAAGCCGTTATCTGAGAATGTTGCGCCCTCGTTGCGTGCCAGCTTAAGGGCTACCGTATTGTCTCCGCGCTCGACAAGGACATCGGTCACTGTCGCCGCCAGTCGCGGGCGCTCCGAAATCGCGCCGAGATGCAATTGTCCCTTGGTCTTCGCGATATCAATCAGGTCGTCGTCGGTAAGTCGGGCCGATTGCGTCAGTACGGGGTGCGCGACCGTGATTTGGTCGTGGCGAGCAAAATTCTGAATGAGCGCGTTCGGCGCATTCGGAATTGGCGCGATCTTGCCGCTCAGTTCTGCGAGCACTCTTGTTTCGACCCGGTCAATAAGGCGCGTTAGGACGTCGCCGAATAGCTCGACGTGATCGGCATTGAAGCTGTGCGCGCCCAGCACGAAAAGATTGGTGACCTGTCTAAGGATGGCGACGCGCTTGTCCTGTGTGCCATCCTGAATTGCCGTCTCTAAATCGTTAATGAGTGTGTGGAAGTTGGCCATGTGAAGCGGATTGGTGAGGCTGCTCTTCATCGAGTGGATACACGCCGAAACGCCGCCACGATACAATCACGCCGATATACAAATGGTATCTAACTTCTGGAAAAAGCCTACATTCCCGTCAGTGCTCGCAAGAGCGACGTAGCGCTTTCTATTCCTCAGCGATCTGGATTTAGTCGCACCGTTCACATCGAAATAGCGCTCACGCACTTGGCCGCTGCTGTCGGGCTTTAGGATACTCGGTGTCGTCGACCAGCAGACGAAGCGCTCAGCCGCAAACGGCACTTTCAACGGATTGGGCGCGTTGGCGTCGCATATCGGTCGTTGGACGATACCAAAGGGGCTCGCGCCTCTTTGTGAGGCGTTAGATCCGCGGCGGCCTCTTTGGCCTCTTCCTCCGCTAAGAGCCTCAGGATGATCTGGCGTTTGTTCTCATCGGTGGTTGTGTCGAGCAGCAACCGATAGTGCTTGATATTTTCTCGATGAACGAAACGCCGCATAGCCACACTCCTTGGTGGCGCCAACAGCCAATCACACTATTAGCAATCTGTAATGTTGGCAATGGTGAAACTGGACCCCCGCTTTCCCCAGACGACAAAGCATGGCCGGGCTTCGCAGCTTGATGTGGGTACACAGGGCGAGTACACAAACGCAAGTCATGGAACAAAAAAAAAGACAAGTAATATCAATGACAAACGTGCAAGGCCGCAAATCCTGCCAATTTGCCCATTTTTAACGAAATCGCTGCAGCATCATGCGGGGGGGAGACCCATGATGATCGATTTCGTCCTGAGCGCATTTGTCGGCACGGCCATTGGTCTGCGGTTTCCGGTCTTGGCGCTCGTTCCGGCACTGGTGGTGGGCGCCACCATGACAGCTGTCATCGCGGCCGTATCGGGCGACGGTAGCGCGGCGGTCGCTTTGGCGGTCGGCCTCAGCCTGCTCGGCCTCCAGATGGGGTACTTTTTGGGTGCCTTGGGGGCCTCCTGCGCACGCGCTACAGGGGCGGCCCCCGCGTTGCAAAAAGTCAAAGTGAAATCGGCGCCTTCCGGCCGACCGAGCTCCATCCAAACTCCGTTGTAAAAGCGCGCTGAGGCCCCGCCCGAAGGTCGGTCGAAGCTGGCGCGTTATGGCGTTGGACCTCGGCCGAGCCAATTGAGGTGGCCGGTCTTCCCCGTGACGCGTCACCGTTGATGGCGGCATCGCGGGCCTTGCGTCGGATCCGCTTCTTTCCAATCCCGCGGGCCGGCCTATCCTGCGGGCCGGAGTTCAACCGGCTCCGGCATGACAGGGGCCTTTTCCGCCGCCTGTTCCTCGATGAGCGTTTTGAAGAAGGCGATGGTCTTGGTAAGCCCGTCCTGGACTTCGACCTTCGGCTTCCAGCCCAGCAGTTTGGCCGCGCTCGTGATGTCCGGCTGGCGCTGCTTGGGATCGTCGACCGGCAATGGGTGGTGGACGATCTTCGAGGATGAGCCGGTCATGCGGATGATCATTTCCGCCAGTTGGTGGATGGTGAATTCGCGCGGGTTTCCGAGGTTGATCGGGCCCGTCACGTCGTCCGGCGTCTGCATCAGAGCAATCAGGCCCTCGACGAGGTCGTCGACGTAGCAGAAGGAGCGGGTCTGGCTGCCGTCGCCGTAGACCTCGATGTCCTGGTTCTGCAGCGCCTGCATGATGAAGTTCGAGACCACGCGCCCGTCGTGTGGGTGCATGCGGGGGCCGTAGGTATTGAAGATGCGCGCCACCTTGATGCGCAGCTTGTGCTGGCGCCAGTAGTCGAAGAACAGGGTTTCTGCGCAACGCTTGCCCTCGTCGTAGCAGGAGCGCGGGCCGATCGGATTGACGTTGCCCCAATAGCTCTCGACCTGGGGGTGGACCGAGGGGTCGCCGTAGATCTCCGAGGTCGAGGCCTGGAGGATCTTGGCTTTCACCCGTTTGGCCAGCCCCAGCATGTTGATGGCGCCATGGACGCTGGTCTTGGTCGTCTGCACCGGGTCGTGCTGGTAATGGATGGGGGAGGCGGGGCAGGCGAGATTGTAGATTTCGTCGACTTCGACGTAGAGCGAGAAGCAGACATCGTGCCGCATCAACTCGAAACGAGGGTGGCCCAAGAGCCCCGACACGTTGTGGCGGGTGCCGGTGTAGAAATTGTCGACACAAAGCACCTCGTAGCCGAGATCGAGAAGCCGGCGGCAAAGGTGCGAGCCGATAAAGCCGGCCCCGCCGGTCACGAGTGCGCGCTTATGGCCTTTCATGATGCTCAAATCCTCTAGTGACGCAAATTGGAACGCATAGATCTGATTACCGACGGCGGTTGCGAAGGGTCGGAAGCGGTTGACTGAGCCCGGCCGCATTGGCGCTGGTGATGGCGGTGAGGACCGTGCCGTCTTTTTCGGCCCGGTCGATGAAGCCGTTGATGGCGGAAAGATCGGCGGCGGAGGCTTTCGGCACGGCGATGGTCATCGGCACCGCGCTGAAATAGCCGGCGAGCACCAAGGATCCCGGGACATTGTTGGCGACCTGATGGGCGTTCTGCATGGTGCCGGCGAAGACGTCGGCGCGGCCGAAGCTCAAGGCGTCCTGGGCGGCGCTCAGTCCCCCGGGGAGGCGGACGAGCTTCGCCCGTTGCAGATTGCGTGAGAGGTAGCCTGCAGCCGCGGAATGCGCGAGGACGGCAACCTTGATGCCGTGGCGATCGACGTCGTCGGTCGACAAAAGGCCGCTGCCCGGCCGGGCGACGTAGCCGTTTTCGACCCGCAGGAAAGGGTTGCTGAAGGCCAGGATCGAGATCCGCGACAGGTCCCGCGGGATCAGGGCCACGTCCCAGTCGCCCTTGCCGATGCTCTGGTGGAAATGCACCAGGTTCTCGTATGGCACCGGTTTCAGGGTGAGACCGGTTTGCGCTGCAAGCGCGTTGGCGATGTCCACCAGGATGCCCTTGAGGTGTCCCTGTCGATCGCTTTTGACCAGCCCGGCCTCCGAGAGGATGAAGGCGGCGCGCAATTCGCCGTTCTGGCCAATCGACGACAACTGGATTTGCGGGGCGCCTTGCGCCCCTTGCGCCCCTTGCGCCCCATGCGTTGCTTCGGCGCCATGTGCGTCATGTGCGCTTGGGCTCGCGTTCCGTTTGCCCTGGGCGCGTGCAGCCATGCGAAAGGCGAGGGGTTCAAGGAGGATGAGTGCGGTGACGGCCGTGAGGCCCGTTACGACCGTTCTGCGGGTCAGTTCAGACACCTTCTGCGTCGAGCGAGCCGACGTCTCGTGTTGCATCGAGTGACCCGACGTCTCGTGCGGGCGTTTCCGGTCAGGCATCGGCCCGCTCCCCCGGCAATGGCAGATAGAGCGGCGGCGGGGCTTCGAGACGTGGAATGGCATTCTGCTCGACCGCGTCGATCACCTTTTCCCAACGCGCAAAGGCGTGGGCGCGGGAATAGTCAGTATCAATCATGGCGCGGGCGCGGTTTCCCATGGCCTTGGCCGTCTGGGGATCGTTGGCGAGGTACTGGATCGCCTTGGCGAAGCCGTCGCAATTGCCCGGTTCGATCACGAGGCCGCAATTGTGCTCTTCCACCAGACGGGCGACTTCGCCCAGGCGTGAGGTGACCGACAGGATAGGGCGGCCGGCCGCGGCGACGCCGTAGACCTTGCTGGGCACGATCAGGCCATCGAGTTCGGGCTTGAGTGAAATCCAGTGCACGTCCGGCACCGAGAGGGAGAATTTGAGCTGGTCCTCGGCCTGGTAGGGCACGAATTTGAACTTGTCGTGGAGATTGGCCTGCTGGACCCGGGCCGCGAGTTCGGTGTGCCGGAACCCGCCGCCGATGAACAGGAAGACCGTTTTGGCATCGTAGCGCAGCCTCTCGGCGCCGCCCAACAGCGTTTCGATTTCGTGCGGGCGGCCGAGATTGCCGGAGTACCCGACGACGAATTTGCCCCGCAGGTCCCACGCCGTGCGCAAATCGTTGTCCGTCCGATCGACCGGCGTGACCTTCTCGTCGTCGCACCAGTTCGGGATCACATACAGGTTGTCGAGCCCCATGGCGCCGACGCGTTCCGCCATGCAGCGGCCGACCACGACATTGGCGTCTGCCGCCCGCAAGGAGGCGTTGCGCTTGGTGGCGAGCCTGTCGCCGAAGGCGCCGCCCATGAGCGGCACGCCGAGGTGGCTGGCTATTTCGGGGTAGACGTCCTGCAGCCAGTTGATGAGGCGGGCGCCGGTGCGGCGATTTATTTGTGCACCAATGATCGAGAGCAGGGGCGGGTCGGTCATGGTGATGAGGATGTCGTTCGGCGTCGCCATCTTGAGCAGGCGGCGCCGGGCCGCGGCATAAAACGAGAGATAGTCGATGGCGCGGCTGGCGAGCCTCGCCCGGCCGAACTGGCTGCCGGCGAGCCGGTGGATGTAGACGCCGTTGATGGAATCGTGGGGCGGCAAACGGACCGAGGGGTCGTCATAGCGCTGCCGGCTGGTGAGGACGTGCACGTCGCGCCCCGAGGCGGCGAGGTGGAAGGCGAGCTGGGAGACCATCTGGCTGGTGGCGGAATGGTCGGGCGCGAAATATCGATTGATGAAAATCAGACGCTGCATGCCGCACCGACGAAAAACCCCAGCAACGCGAAACCCCAGCAACACGGCCTTGAGGCTAACATCCCCGGGGGCCAAGGCCAACCAGGCGCCGCCTTCATCCGCCCGTTAGTATTAAACCTGTCATCGATCCCGCATACACAATCGGTGTGCTATTTTTAATTGGCCTCATGGGTCGCCTTGAGGCAAAGTGACTTGGTAAAGTGACTTGGTGTTGCTGCTTGTTTTGGGTCCGCGTCTGGGTGAGTTGCATGCGTGAAGGTTCCAATTGGTACGTCGTCCAGACCCAGCCGCATGCTGAGACGAAAGCCGTCTGGCATCTGCGGCGTCAGGAATTCCAAACCTACCTGCCGCGGTTCCGCAAGAAGCGCCGGCATGCTGGCCGCACCGATGTGGTGCTCGCCCCCTTGTTCCCGCGCTACCTGTTCGTCTCCGTCGATATGGAGACCCAGCGCTGGCTCTCGATCCGCTCCACCGTCGGCGTCAGCCGGCTCGTCTGCAATGGCGAGCGGCCGGCGCAGCTACCGTGGTCCGTCTATGAAAGCTTGAAGAGCCGCGAGGACGAGGACGGCCTCATTCAGCTCGATCTGCGCCCGCGCTTTGCGCCGGGCGACAAGATCAGCATCCTCGACGGCGCCTTCCGCGGCTGCAACGGGCTTTACGAAGGCATGACCGGCAATGAGCGGGTGGCGATCCTCCTCGATCTACTCGGCCGGAAAGTCCGTACGACCGTAGACTTCGACCTGGTCGCCGCCGCTGTATGACGCCCGCGCGTTGCTGCCGGCGGCCGCGACCAGGCGCTCTGATAACGCCTCACCATTGACGAAACCAACCGGGCTCGCTGCCGGCCATTGCGCACGCATTTGTCCGCTGCCTTGTTGCGCGGCAAGCGCCTGGCTGATGGCCTTCTCCGCGCGCTGCTCGCCTTTGATGAGCAGACGCAAGGTGAGCCAGACGATGTGCAAATCGACCCAGAAGGAGGCGTTGCGCACGTACCAGTCGTCCAATGCGCCTTTTTCTTGCGGGGTGATGAGGTTGCCGCCGTTGACCTGGGCCCAGCCAGTGATGCCCGGCCGGATCGACAACCGGATGCTCGAGTCGCTTGGCTGATCGTGCGGCAAAAGCGGGCGCGGGCCGATGAGCGACATGTCGCCGACCAGCACGCTGAACAATTGCGGCAGCTCGTCTAGCCGATTGCGCCGCATGAGTTTCCCGATGAAGGACAGTCGCTCTGATTCCGGGATCGGCTGGCCGCGACCGTCGATCGGCGCGCGATAAGTGCGGAATTTGTAGACCAGGAAGGTGCGCCCGCCGCGCCCCAAGCGCTGCTGCCAGAACAGAAGCGGCGTGCCGACGTCCACGAGGACCAAGAGACCCACCACGAAGAAAAGCGGTGAAAAAATCAGGATGCCGGCGGTGGACGTCAGGAAATCGAGCAGCCGCTTGATGCGGTGGTAGCGCGGCAGGTTGTTGTAGGTGATGACCGGCACGGTGCGAACGGGCACGGTGGCTTCATCGCTGCTGTCGGGTGCCGCGGTGTTGCTGTTGGCCGGTTGCGCCGGCTGCATTTTGTCGAGCCCGATCAGATCGGGCACGTATTGCAGCATGATCTCGCGGCGGATGCACAGGCGCTTGATGTCGTCGCGGTATCGCTGCGGGATCAGCGTGTCAGCGCCGCCGACGACGATGCGGTCGGTTTTCAACCCATGGAGCTCGAATTCACGCACGATGTGCTCGATTTTGGCGCTCATGCCGATGACCGGGATGCCGAGCATGGTCCGCCCCGACAAGGGCTGGTCATCGAGGATGGCGATGACCCGGTATTTGTGCGGCCGGTAGGCCTCCAGAAACTTGATGTAGAGCGATGTCAAACGGGTGGCGCCCACCATGATGATGTGTTCGGGCGCAGGCTCGTTGTCCTGGAGCCCTTCTTTGTTGACGTCGCGCCACAAGTGGAGGCCGCGTACGGTCAGGAGGCCGAAGGCGAGGATCAGGGTTTGAATGAGCGGGACCGAGCGCGGGATGCCATCGAGGCGGGTGAGGGAGAACAGCACCAGACCGCTCATGACGTTGGCGCCGACGGCGGCCTTCATCACGTTGATGGCATCGTCCACTGAGAAGTAGCGGTGAATGCTGTCGCTGATGCGGCAGACCATGAAAGCGATGAGGGCAAAGGCGAGCGAGATTGCCCAATAAATGATTGTCTTACGTGGATGCGCCAGCACCTGCGCATCGCGCAGGCCGAGCGCGAAGAGGGGCGTGGCAGCGGCCCAAATAGCATCAAAGGCCGACAACCGCACGCGAAAGCGGTCGAGCGAGCTGGGCAGATGGCACCGCATGGAGAAAACCGCCCTCCAAAACTGAAACGCTACTGCCGGCCCAGCCCCGGTTCAGTCGATACTATCGACATACGACGCCGCTGTGACGTCGCACGGCTTACACAAATTCGATCTAGGGAAACTCGCTGTTGTTGTTTTTGTGCTCAGCAGCGTAACACGGATGTTAGCGGGAGCAACCGCGGATTGAGGGTTCCGTTAGAAATGGATAACTGTCATGCCTAATATGGGTGGCACATTTACCACACTCGGAATGAACCGTGCTCCCACACAGAAAATCTGTTCTTCTACCAATTGACCGAGGGCCGCGCGGATTTCCAAAATGACCCCAACGGGGGCTTGGATCCGAGGCCTGCGGCCGGCAGCAAACGGGGCCGAGCAAGGGCGTTTGGATTGGCGCGGTCTTACTATGGGGCCATTCCGCGCTCTTTTCAGGTGCTCCGTGAACCGGCATCGAACGGTTTCGGCGATTGCGCTGGCGACTTGTACTCAGGTGCCCTGAGGGGAATTCGACATGGTCAAATGCGTGAGATGGCTGGCGGTCCTCACGTTAGCGGGCTTTCTGGCAGGGTGTAACGGAGATTACGGGCCGGTTATCGCGGCTAATCCAGATCCGAGCCCGCAAACGCAAGCCTACGCGTCGCTCCCGCGCGCAATCCAGACTGGGGACCGGATTAAGGTTACGGTCTACGGAGAAGACAGTCTCAACGGTGTCTATGACGTCGACCCCTCCGGCAATCTCTCGCTGCCTCTGGCGGGGACTATCCGTGCTGCGGGTCTCACACGGAGCGAATTGCAGCGGGCGATCACGACCCGCTATCGCAAGAGCTACCTGCAAGACCCTCAGGTTTCCGTCGAAGTGGCCTCTTATCAGCCGTTTTATGTGATGGGGGAGGTCACCACGCCCGGGGCTTATCCGTACAAAGGACCGGTCAATGTGTTGCGCGCCATTGCCATGGCCGGTGGTATGACCTTTCGCGGCAGCCGGTCGAGCGTGCTCATTCAGCATCCAGGCTCGAACGCCTGGACCGAGTATCATCTAACGCCGAGCGTCATGGTCGAACCTGGCGATCTCATTCGAGTGCCGGAGCGCTATTTCTAACGGTTGTTCAGTCGGCTAGGCCGGCCAGGGTGCAATGCGCGGACTGACCCATCGAATGCGCCGGGTGTTTTGGAGGCCATTCGCCGGGTCGGCGATTTGTGTGTTCTGCATCGCAGCGGGCATGGGCTCGCCAGTGGCGAAGGCCCAGGAAGCCCCGCCGCTTACAGTGCCGAATGATAAATTACCTGCGCGTCCTGCGAAGGGCTTAACCGCGGGCGGTTGGCTCTTTCTGCCCTCGGTCAAAGCCTATACCGCATACACCGATAATCTATTTCAGACCGTCACGAGCCCTATTTCGATCTGGTCGATCGGGATTAACCCCGCGATGCAGGCGGAATGGAGCAACGGCATCCATACGACGCTGCTCTATGGCAGCGTGGACGCTCGCGGCTATCCGTCCGACAACAATCTCAATCTTTTCGATGCCCAGGCTGGCTTTACGCAGAAATATTCGCCGCTGCCGGATCTGACGTTTCGGCTTCAGGGCAACTACAGCCATCAAACAAACGCCAGCCAATTCATTGGCGCTATTCCGGGAGAACTATCGGCGCCGGCCACATCGACCGTTCTGCCGAACGGCAATACGGTTCTGCCGAACGGAAATATTATCACCCCGGGTGGGCAATTAGCCGGACACATCGCCCCGAGCGTGAATGTCCAGAGCGCCCAGGTGCAGCTCAATCCGTCCAATCAATACACAGCCACCGCCTCGGTCGATAAGATTTTGAATCGGGCCTTCGTCGGACTTTCGGGCTCGCTTTCGCGCACGGAGTACCAAAATCAGGCCCAGAATTCTGATTACACCGTCAAATCGGTGAGCGGGCGTGCGGCCACCTGGATTGGTCCTTTGTTCTACGCCTTCGCGAACGGATCCTATGCCGCTTATGCGGTCCAAAATGCTTATCGGGCTATTGGCGGCATAGGCACGAGGCAAATTGGGCTCTTCCGCGCGTCCATTTACGCGGGATACCAGGGCTCGCAGGTTGATAACGGTAGCGATGCCGGTGGCGAGGTCTATGGTGGGGCGATCAGCTATTACCCAACACCATTCTGGACAATTTCGGCTAATATTGATGAAACCGTGAACGTCTCGAACCAGACAACCGCAACCAATCTGGCCCTAAATATCCCCGCCCCGACAGCGCTTTACGTGCCTATCGGAACATCAACCCGGGTAACGTCAGCCGCGCTCCATAGCGGCTATCAGATTTCCGAGGAATGGGCGGCGTTCGGGAGCGTCGGTTACACGCACTCGGAATATCTCAATTCATCTCAGAGGGATGACGCCTGGCTCGCCGATCTTCAGCTGCGCTACCAGATGTGGGAGCACATGTATCTGAGCTGGGAGTACCAGTACTCGGAGATCGTCTCGAACATGCCGCTGTCGAGCTCGCACCGGAATTTCGTCGGCATCAGCGCGATTTACAACTATTAGGCTGCCTTTGAGGAGGTAGCGGGGGATGTTAGCAGGCCCCGATCGCTCGGAGGAAGTACTCAACTATTGCTTGTAATGATGGCTGGGGGAACTAATTCTTCAATTACTACTTAGTCTTGCATAGCACGAGAGTCTCTGGTGTAATGGGCTGGCTGGGAAGATGGAGCGGTCTCATGCGAAAATTGCTCTTATTGTGCGGTGCAAGCGTTTGCATCGGGGGCGCTGCTGTGGCTGGGCCACTGTCCCCCGCGGGGGCTTCGCTTCTCTCCAGTGGGTCTCTGTATGCGGGTGGGGCGGGGCAAGCTCCAATTATTCGTGTGGCCTCAAATCAGTTTGATGGGGGCTACGACGATATCTTCCATCTGAACAAGAAGCATGATCCTGCCGCGGACCGCGACCATCACGAAGACCATCATCGGAGGGCTGATCGAGACGATCACCATCGCCATCATCATCATGGCGACTGCGACCACGATGATCGTGTTAGTCCAAGCCGTCCGTGCCACAGACACAGCGTCTTTTGGTACGGTGGTGGCTTCAACGAAGCGTTCTTCAGGGATCTCCGGGTGATCCATCGGATCGGTCGCGATCGCTGATCCGTCCCATACTTCGCTCTTTGAAGTAGACTTCGCATTGCCGGAAGCATTGTGAGGCTTTTTCGTGCGGCGTGATCGTGCCGCGCGATTGCCCATGCTTGTACTCTCGATGCCCGTCCTCTGCTGATCTTAACGGTAAACACGAGTGACCTCGTTGGAGACCTACGTGCGCGGGTGTTTTCCCTTGGAAGACAAATTTCTTTCGTACTAACATGGGAATACTAAACGTTGTGCCGCGTGCTTGCGGTGCAGCGAGCCTCTCTTCGGGGCTTGCGTGAATGCAGCTGAGCGGGTGGGCTTCGTCCTACCCGAAGTGCGGTAGCGTGGCTAATCCGATCCGGGCCCACACGATCAAACATACGAACAACAAGAGGCGAGACAGGCTCGCGGGGGACCGGATCAGCGGTAGCTATGCCGTAGGCATCGCGGAATGACCGAGTTCGGACATAGCACGTTAGGTGAGGTGCGAGCGCTGCCGAGCTCGTTCACGCCAGCTGAAGAACCGCGTAAGCCTAGGGCCAATCAGGGTCCGCATGCTTGGGTACTATCAACAGCCGGCATCTCAACCGAGAGGGTGCTGTTCTGGCTGTTCATCGCTGGCTTGGCTTGGGTGCCTTATCTGTGGGGCAGCAACGTCATGCTGGCCTGGGGCGTCAATGCGCTTCTCTTCCCAGGCCTCGCCATCGCGTACGAAGTGTCGATTTTGATCCGCAATAAAGGCCATGCGGTCGGGCTTCATGAAGTCTGGTTGCCGGCGGCGCTTTTTGCTTCGGTCGTCCTTTGGATTTTCATCCAGAATTCGACGTGGACGCCGGCCTCTTGGCATAACCCGATCTGGGCGATGACGGCGCATGCCTTGAACCAGCCGGTTGCGGGCAGCATCAGCGTTGACCGGGATCTCACGACACAGGCGCTGGTCCGACTGTTGACATCGGCGAGCGTTTTCTGGCTGTCGCTCCAATTGTGCCGCGACTTGCGACGGGCTGAAGGTTTGCTGATGGCACTGAGCGGGATTGTTTGTGCGTACGCCATCTATGGGATTATTGCGTATTCGATGCAGGGGTATCAGTCGATTACCTTCTTCGGCCCAACCGCTGTCCGCGGTTTCGTCAATTCTACGTTTTACAACCACGATCATTTCGCGACTTATGCCGGGATCGGGCTCATTTCAGTCTGCGGATTGATCCTGAAATACTATCGGGAGCAGATCGTCCTGGTCGGCGGCTATATCCGCCACCGGATCGGGGCGGCGATTGAGGCCACGGCCAAGACCGGCGCCATTCTAAATGGCGCCGCCTTTATCATTTTTGCCGCTCTCTTGATGACCGGTTCGCGCGGTGGCGTCTTGGCGTCGCTGTTCGGACTTGCAGCGCTGTTTGTACTCTGGTTCGGTAAGCGTATCCACTCGTCCAAAGCGTTGCCAAGCCAGCGCGGCTCAGTGCACCTATCGCTGACCGCCATTGCCGGCTTGGTCTTCGTTTCGGTGGCGGCCTTCTTTGCTCTGATGTTCGGCGATCAGCTTTTCGGCAAGTTCGCCGGCGAGGGATTTAAGGATAGCAATCGGATTGCGGTCTACGTCATCACCATCCGGTCGATCCTGACGGCGCCCTTCTTTGGGTTTGGCTATGGGACCTTCCAAGACGTCTTTCCCATGTTCCGCGACCGCTCCCTGCCGACCCAAGGCATATGGCTTCAAGCCCACAACACATACTTGGAGGTCTTTCAGGGGCTGGGGCTCATATTCGGAACGGCGCTCATTGCTTGCGTCGTGCTGTTGGTTTGGAAATGCGCTCGAGGCTCAATAAGCCGGCAAAAGGGCACCGCAGTCTCCTGCGTGGCGACTAGCGTCGCTCTGCTCATTGGTGCCAATTCGATGGTGGATTTCGGGCTTCAACTTCAAGCCATCACTCTCACCTTCATGGCGGTACTGGGTGCAGGCGTTGCCCAATCGATGAGTTCCAGAATTACGACGGGGGATTGAGCGCGTCATGTGCGCCGACGTTTTTCACGATAGTGTCGCGCAATTCGAGCGCGTGGTCGGGACGCCTTAAACATGCTCGAACGATCCGAAGTCATTGAGGTCGTCAACACGCGCCCAGGTTATGAAGAGCCCGAGAGCGAGCCCAGCTTCGACCTGCGCGAATGGCTGAGCTTCGCCTGGCGGCAGTGGAAATTCATCGCGGTCATCACTGCCCTGACGGTGCTCGTCACCGCCATCTACGTTCTAAAGCAAACGCCGCTCTATACAGCGAGCGCATTGGTCCTCTTGAACGATCAACCCCAGCAGTCGCCGGTTGCAGATAGCGTCGAACGCGTGAACCTCGGGTATGCAGAGGTCGATAGCCAGATATCAATCATCAAGTCGTTCAACTTCCTAAAGCGGGTCGTCGAGCGAAACGATCTGACCAAGGACCCGGAATTCGGTACCGCGCCAAAAGCGAAGGAGACATCATTCTCTCCGATCGCATTCGTCCGTTCGCTTTTCAGCGGCACCGGCTCCAAGCAGGCAGCCAATGCCGCTCCTGCGTCTAATACGGATGAGATTCCGAGCGCCGAGCTTGCCTCGATCCGCGCCCTGAGCGGGGCTATGTCCGTCAATCGCGTGGGCGACGGCTATATTCTGTCGATCAACATCACCGCCGTCGATCCGAATCGGGCGGCGCGCATCGCCAATGCGGTCGCCAATGCCTATGTCGTCGAAAAGCTTGACGCGCGCTTCGATGCTGCCAAGAGGGCGTCCGCCTGGCTGAGTGATCGACTGGCAAGCCTGCGCAAGCAGGTGACAGACTCGGAGGAAGCGGTTGTTAAGTTCCGCGCTGATCACGGTTTAAGCCAGGGTGCTCCAAACCTTACCCTGACCCGTCAGCAGCTCTCGGATCTGAGCGCCAAGCTTGTTCAGGCCCGAACCGATCTCTCGCAAAAAGAGGCGCGCTTGAGCGTTCTCAACGCCATCATCAAAAAGGGTGGCAGTATTCAAAGCCTTCCTGACCTACCTGACGCGTCGGTTCTCAATTCACTAAAGGCGCAGGAGGTCGCGATTTCGCAGAAAGAAGCTGATCTACGCGCGCGATATAGCCCAAGGCACCCTCTCGTCATCAATATCGAAGCGCAGCATCGCGACATCAAGCGCGAGATTGCAGCCCAGCTGAAGCAGATCAGAGAAAACGTCGACAACGAATACGATCTCGCAAAAGCGCGTGTTGCGGCATTGCAGCACTCCCTTGAAATGGCGACCGGCCAGGGCGGGAGTAGTGATCAGACTGCCGTGACGCTCCATGAGTTGGAGCGCACGGCTGCCATTAACAAGAGCCTTTTTGACAACTTCCTGCAAAAGGCCAAGATCACACAACAGCAAGCGACGTTTGAGGCAAAGGAAGCGAGAGTCATCACGCCTGCTATCGCGCCGAGCTTTGCAAGTTATCCGAAGAAGACGCATAGCCTTATCGTCGCTACAGTCATCGGTCTCATGTTGGGGGTCGGTGGTGCGCTCGCACGGGAAAGGCTGAATTCGGGCTTCACGACACCCAAGCAAGTTGAAACCGCATTGGATCTTCCGCTGCTGGCTTCTGTGTTCCGCGTTGAAGGCGCGGAACTTGTCGCCAATGGGCAGGCAGTCAAGCTGCCGCTTTGCCCAAACCGCATTCCTTTGTGCCGCTACAGCGAGGCGATTCGAACGCTCCGCAGCGGCATTCAAATGACCGACGTGGACGATCCGCCCAAGGTCATCCAGTTCACCTCGACCGTCCCAGGTGAAGGCAAAACGACACTGGCATTGTCTTTGGCAATCTCCGCTGCGACATCGGGCCAAAAGTTCTTTATATTGATGCCGACTTGCGTCACCCGTCCGCTTCACGCTTTCTGAACATCCAAAAGAATCGCGGGCTGGTGGATCTGTTGTTGGGGACGAGCAAGACGCAGGATGTGGTCAAGTTTGATGAAGGGTCCAAGATTTGGGCGCTCGCGTCCGGCAGTAGAACTCAGAATCCACCGGATTTGCTTGGATCGGAACGTTTGAAGTCGTTCATTCAGCAGTGCAAACAGAGTTTCGATCTGGTGGTCGTAGACACTCCGCCAATTGGGCCAGTTATTGATCCAGTGGTTGTATCTCACGCAGTAGACAAGGTGGTCTACGTCGTCCGCTGGGGTGCGACGGCGCGAGAGGCAGTCCAACAATCGTTACGACGGTTACCAAAGGATCGAAAGGTCGCAGGAATTGTTTTCAACCAAGTGGACCAGAACTCAGCGCAGAAATATGGGAAGGACGCGTACTCTTATTATTACGGCATTCGCGATTACAGTAAGTACTACTCGGGTTCGAAGAGTTGAAACCGTTGCGGATCGCGACGATTATTCTGGTGCTCTGTAGCGCAGCCTTTGTTGGAGTGCGTGGTTCGAGATTGTTTTACTTTTCGGCTGGGCGAGGCGAGCCGAGTGCTACCTTTTTGCAGGCATTCACTCGTAGTGCGGGTCTCGCATACGCGGCACAGGACTTATTGCTCTCCTTGGAAACGTCATCGAAGACGCCAGCCTCTTCTTTGATCAAGGGTGTGACAGACGTTCTCACGGTTCGTCCCATGTCGTCGGGCTATTGGTTGTCGTTGGCGCGGCTCGATCTTTCTGCAAACGGGAAATCCTTTCTCGACGCGATGACGATGTCGAATTTGACCGGGCCGAACGAAGGCGATATCGCCGCACCACGCGCGATCCTCGGGCTCTCGATATGGAACGTGTCGGCGGCGGATATAAAATCTCAGGCGCTCTCCGACCTTGGAATTGCTCTGAGTAGCCTTTCCCAGCAGCAACTCTCGGTTGTTAAGAAGTTGGTTAGTGAAGAGCCGACGCAAGTGCAGCAAACGATCAGTCTCGGGCTTCGAACTCAAGGGCTGTCGGCCAAGCAGATCGGCCGGATCGGATTATGAGCGTCGCAACTCTCGTTATCTGCGGATACGACCTACGCCCCAATGAGGGCCATTGCAGTAGGGCCTTGTGTTTGCCTGAAATGAGCGGGCGGACACCAGCTATTCGCTGCTCCCCATCAGCCGCTCGCGAACAGGTGCTTTAGCACGCGATGTGCAGAATTAATGGCATTTTGCCTATCCGGCTGCCGCCAATCCGCCCAGTGAGGGCGACCTTATAGCTACGCGCGACGCTATGCAGGCGCGAGGTCCTGATGGCGCTGGTCTATGGTTTAAATTGGGCGACGCAGCGCAAGCCGCCTTTAAGCAGGTAGAGGCACCCGACCGATTCTTTGATGGAGAGAATGAGGAACTCGCAATTGAAGCAAAGAAACCAAGTGGATCGTAGTGCAGACAAATGAAACGTGCGCACAGTCAACAAATTGAATTTTAAATGAGTTCAAGAGAAAATAATCAGGCGGTGCTAGTTACCGGCGGGGCCGGTTATATTGGATCCCACGCGTGCAAAGCACTTGCGCGAGCCGGCTACTTGCCGATCTCTTACGACAATCTCGTTTATGGTCATGAATTAGCCGTCAAATGGGGGCCGTTGGCGCGAGGCGATATTTTGGACCGCGCCTGCCTCGACCAAGTCTTGGCGAAATACCGCCCAAGCGCGATTATGCATTTTGCGGCTTTCGCGTATGTTGGCGAATCGACACAGAATCCGATCAAGTACTATCGCAATAACGTCGTGGGCTCACTAACATTGCTTGAGGCCGCGCGCGATCATAGCATTGACCGCTTTGTTTTCTCCAGCACGTGCGCCACCTATGGCGTTCCCCATCAGCTGCCGATCACGGAGGAAACGCCACAGCGGCCCATCAATCCTTATGGCGCAACGAAGCTGATGGTTGAACGGATGCTGCGTGACTTTGACGCAGCCTATGGTCTTCGCTCGATTGCTCTTAGATATTTCAACGCGGCTGGCGCTGATCCCGAAGGTGAAATCGGCGAGGACCACGACCCTGAAACCCATCTCATCCCTCTGGCGCTAGCAGCAGCGGCGGGGAAAATTCCAGAACTCGTGGTCTACGGCGACGATTACGATACGCCGGATGGAACGTGCATCCGGGATTACATTCACGTGACGGACCTCGCGGACGCTCATGTCCGCGCGCTGCGTGCACTTTACGAGGGGGCGCCGTCCAATGCGTTCAATCTCGGAATTGGGCGCGGCCACTCGGTGAAGAAAGTCATCGATACGGTTGACGGGGTAGTCGGCCGACGTCCTCCGGTGTTGATCGGGAGCCGTCGCCCCGGCGACCCGGCGGCGCTCGTCAGCGACGCGCGCAAGGCGGGCGAGCAACTCGGGTGGACGCCGGCCCATTTGCCATCGAGACGATCGTGCGTTCCGCGT
>CAVZAO010000006.1:0-855638 GCA_963773225.1 uncultured Pseudomonadota bacterium | reverse complement strand
ACTTTCAAGCACTTAGCATAGAATTCCCGCCCTGAGATTTCTGCTTCCCGGTTTCGGTAAGCGCCCGGTAAGCAGGATACGGGATTTGGTGCCCTGAGCGGCCGTCCTGAGCGCCCACCGCTTCGGCTAAATCAACCGCAGCATCGGGCCGACCACTGGCGCGCCTCCGCAAATGCGCTTGCTCGCAAGCGCGACACCCCCCCTGCCGCCCCGGGGGTATGGGCCAGCGGGGGAATTCCTTCAAGGCTCAGCCCTTCGCGTTCACACGCGCGGGGGATTTCGAGAGGTGGGCGATTTGGCACACCGAGCGCTCGGGCGAGGCGCTTCGCTGATACCGGAAGACGTCGCGCGGGAGTCCGCTTTCGTGGCTCATGTAGACTGAGCCGCTAAGGCTGCGAAGGGCGGCACGTGACCCAGAAGAGACATAAGTTGGCTTTGCAGAACTGCAGCAAACCTTGAAGGTGGTCAATTTGGAACAGATTTGGAATGGGCATTATCGAAGGATGTTTCGTTGCCCGTCCATCCCCGGTCCTCTGCCCCCATTTCCTCCAGACATATTGGACGGGCGCTTCTTCCGGTTTGGACTATGCGAACTGCGGAGACGAGCATGGGTGAAACAGACGAAGCGATCAACCGCTTTATCCACGCCGAAAATATATCTTTGTTTCGGAAGCGCCTAGCGGAAACAATCAATCCTGCTCAGCGGCTGCAGTTATTGAGGCTGCTGGGTGAAGAAGAAGCGAAGAGACAACTGCCATCCAAAGAGAACTAGGTCGCGCCAGTTAGCAGCGAGCGATCGGCCAGTAATGGGAGATGTCACTTCGCGGGCTTACCGTACGCGGCTTTTCTTGTCCTCAAGCCTCGGAAGAGATGCGCCATGCGCGATTTTGTGTTTGCGGTTCTGGCTTTTCTATCACTTGTCGGCTGCGCGACTGGTGCCGCAGTGGCTCAAATGCCCCCACCTTCCAAAAACTCTTCTGCGGCTCTCGCATCGAGCGTAGATAGTCGAACGCCCGTAGCAGTAACTAAGGCTACTCATCTCCTCCTTCTCGGCGAGATGCGCGGTATGCTCGCCTCGGTACAAGGGGTGGCTGAAGCCGCCGGTAAGCACGACTGGCCGGCCGCTGCTGCCGCCGCCCGCAAGTCCGGCCTAAAGGTGTTCCAAGGAATACCGAAGCGCGTGATGATGGAGTTGCCCGAAGGTTTCCGTGCGCTGGGAAAGCAGTCGCATATGGCCTTCGATGCTGTCGCGGACGCGGCGATCACCAGCCGCGAGGCCTCGGTTGTCAGTGCTAAGCTGGGCCAGGCGACGCAATTCTGCGTTGCCTGTCATGAGGCATATCGCTTCACGACGAAGCCTTGAAGCTGACTGAACTGTCCGATCATATTTTGGATACAGGAATGGCCGTTGGTGGCCCATGGCCGCTGTTCGAACAGTGTCGCGCCAATTCCCGATATCTGGATTCCTGCGGACTGGTCTCGGACATCGGTGTTGCCGCCGCGCATGACCCGAAGTGGGCCATTTGCAATTCCACTTTACGGTCTCGAAGGGCCTGCGTCGAAATTCTATGCGTTAGCATCCGGCCCTCGATAAGTGCCGAGCACCCTATCCCAGAAGAAGTGAATCACAGCAAAGTTGCAGTTTGCATGCCGGTGATGGACGAAGTGGAGCTCCTGTTTCCGTCTGAACCACGCAAATCGCTGAAGCCGCGATCCCTCTATGTGGTATTCTTTATCGAAAAAGACATGGGCGTAGAACGACGCCGCACAAGCAATCACCATCACCACAAAAAGATTGAGTGGCAATATTAAATAAGCGCACCCGCCTGAGAGCAACACTGGGATGAAGAAGAACGGCGTATTGTTGCCCTCGTCACCAAGGTACGTTCGCGAGACGAGATGATCTCTGGAATAATAGGTGTGATGAAAGTTGATGTGGTTATGAAAGAACCTTCCGCCCATTCGGTGATGGCCGAGCTTGTAATGCATCAACGTCTGCGCAAATGACATAACCAGATGCGTAATGACAGCGGTGAGGAGGAAGAGCGAAAGCAGAGACGATACCTGAAGCATAACCAATCTTCAGCCTGCGTTTGTACCTCATCAGGACTCAAGGTGGCATCAGCATGCGCTTTTTCGGCCTTGTAGCCATACTGCGCCACGGCCGCGGGGACCTGCCTGATTGCATTGGTCCGCGGTCTGCGCCAATGCCGCGTCGGCCAACAGAAGCGACAACCCCACGGCGGCAACCGACAGGTTTTTGGTCATGGGGAAATTACCGCTATCGCGTACGATAACGGCATCCTTTACCAGTAGCCACGTCGGCGACCAAAGTATCCACCGCCGCCGAAGAGCAGAAAGAGCACAACGATAATCAAGAGCAATTCCATGGAAGCCTCCTTTAGAGTGAGGCGGCGTGGAGGCGTTTTACAACAGCTTCCGCGATGTTAGGCGCCTGGACGTTTCGACGGCGCCCCGCCTCTATGCGTTGGGGGCATTGGGGGACGGGTTGCATAGGGCGGGGCTCTCGATGATCACGCCGTGAGCGCGATCAATGCGGAGACCGGGACGGGGAAATCGTAGTCTCCGCCAGCAATCGGCATTCGAATCGGCGCGTCTCCCCAGCGAAGCGCTCTTAAGGCTTTCGCATAAAGCCGGGCATGATCGCGCTCACCATTTTTGGCGGCTTTAATAATGCACTTCGCGATCCTCTCGCGCGCTATACTGCTACGGCCAATGCCGCCGAGTGACTCGCAGGCTTGGTCGAACGCGAGACCCATTGCGAGGGTTGCCTTGTCGTCGAAGGCAACATCTTGGATCGGAACGACGCTCATTTTCACGTCCCAAATATCAGGGGTGGGAGCACTCAACTGTCTCTCGGCCACCAAAGCCCAAAGCCGTTTCGCTGGTGAAGCCAAACTAGTCCTATCGGACAGAGCAAAGCTGATCCAAACAGACCACTTTTTGTTTCTTTAGTGCCAAATAAGCACTGGAAATCATGCCTGCGGCAACCTGTCATATGATCGGTAGCCAATTTCGCCCCGACCCAACGGCGCCGAATTGTCCTGCACTTTTTGATCGGAAACATACGGTGGCACAGGACCAACGGGAGACTTATATCAAGAGTTTATGATCGAGAGAGGGCTCCCCACCGTCCCAACCCCAGAGTTGGCCACGGAGTTAGAGGCAGCCTTAGTTGGCGGCCTCTTTCATTTCGGTCAATCCTGCAACGTTGCTTATTGTCCCGTCCCAGCCTTGAGGACCGCGCGTTGCTGACGCGCCATTCACCGCAGCTATTATAATCGCGGAACAATTGGCCTCCATGACCCCTTTTGACCAGACTTTGTCTGCTAATGGGCATCGGCTGATGCGGGGCTATGTACCCCTGATCAGCGAAAAACGGAGAACGTCATGAAACGCATTATCTTCACTACGCTGGCGGCCGGGACCTTAGGGCTTGCCGCTCCTAGCGTCGCTCACTCGATCCGAGCGATAGCTCAAGTCAACCAGGACAAAGGCGCTCCAGCGCAGGGCGTGAGTCCGGAAAATAATTCTACCCCCCAGATGCAGCAAGAGAACGCCGCTGCTCCGCAGATGCAAGAAGAAAAAAGCCCAGCTACCGAGGGAGCTGGCTCGCAGGAGAATGATTCCTCCCCGAAGGAGATGACTCCTGAAAACCAACAGAACGAACCTGCCGGAGACGAGCCCGACAGTGAACAGAAGTGAGCTGGTTGTGAGTAACTGGACGGGTCGCCACCTTATGGGCCCGGCCTGCCCAGGCCGCCAAACGACGGCAACCGGCAACGCTTTTCTACAGAGTCCAGAAACGTGGCGGAGATGCGATGAGCAGGGAGTGCGCTATCCGCGAAATTGTTCAGGCTAATATCGACCGGTTTAGATGGTTGCTGGAAAGTGAAACTGATCCAACAAAGCGATCGATGATCCTCCAACTTCTTGCGGAGGATAGAGCGAAGCAGCAGCCCAAGCGGAGTAATGGAGAGGCTTGAGCCACGCTGGATGACCTAGCCAGTGCCAAATGGGCGTGACGTCAGGGCGATTCTGCCATTTCCGCGCAATTAGTCGGGCCCGCGCCACCGAATTTCTCATTCGCTTCCGCTGGCCAACTCAAGCTCACAGTGAAATTCCGTCGCCGAAACCGGCCGCCACCTCGTACCTTTTCAGACCGGCAGGTTTGTCATGTTGCACCACAATCAACTAGGCCTACGCAACGACAATAATCTGAATTGATTTTTTGGTCCGCTATTTCCTTCCTGAAGGCAGCAACCATATTCAAGGAGTCGAACCTAACGTATTTGCGTTGTAGCGAGGGTGGAGTGCTTGGCTATGCGTATCAACTGTTTCATTGGCTTGATGAGCGTCGCCATTTTTGCGGTTCTATCGCTTGATCAGATAGCCCAAGCCGCTCTTCTGATCAAAATCGACAAGTCGACACAGCGCATGACGGTAACTCTCGATGGAGCGCCATTTTATGAGTGGCCGGTATCGACTGGAGCCCGCGGCTACGCCACCCCAAACGGGACCTTCAAGCCATTCCGTATGGACATAGATCATTTCAGTCAAGAATGGGACAATGCCCCGATGCCCTATTCGATCTTCTTTACCAGGACCGGCGTTGCCGTGCACGGCACCCACGAGCAGCGCCATCTCGGCCGTCCCGTGTCGCATGGCTGCGTGCGGCTATCGATAAAAAACGCCGCCACACTATGGAAGCTGGTCCTGCACGAAAAGATGGCCAACACAACGGTTGTAGTAACTGGCTTGTTTGGTGAGGCGGGTGCGGTGGCCAACTCGCACCCCTTGCGGATTGCGCCCGCATATCGAGAGCCGCCGTCGACAAGCCCGCCCCCCGAGGCGCCGGCGCTGCCGTTCCCATTCTCACTCTTCGTGCACTAGCTGCCGGCCGCGACTCGGCTGGGAGGATGACCCGAATATCGCGGCTGGACCGGTTCCTACTGAAACCTTCACTTTCTTGAACAAGAATCCACGCGTAACCGTCGCCCAAATAATCGGTCACTAGCGCGACGGCTGCCTTTCGATCGCCCCAAACGAAGACTCGAACTCCGAGCTGGCCTGTCCGGACGGTGTCGAGTTTCCGAGGTCGGGGTTCAATGACGCAATGAGGAGTCCAAAATGGCAAGCGATATACGAACAGACCTTCGCGCCGAATTCTTACGGCAAGCTGAAGTACAGAGGGAGCGGTCCGCGCAAACTCCAGATGATTTCCGCTACGAAGAGGCCGCCAACATTTTTGAAAAGATGGCTGCCTCGGTCCCGAGCATCGAGCAGATCGTACTACAACCCTACAAGGAATTGTTTGATGATTTAGCCGATAAAGAGGCTCATTCCGAGTTGATACGCGAGGTGGGCTTTAGTTGGTGGCCTCATTCCGCCGATGAATTCTGCCGGCGATTTATTACCGAACGTACCGGATCGGCCGGATAGTGAGTCTGGGCGCAGCCGGCGGCGTTCGTGCCTGCAAGAGAACGCGGAGATAATCCAGTAATTCGCTTCTATCCATTACAATCTCGTTTGGTGTGCATATGTAATGATCACAAGCGCCGCGTCAGCCTGACGCTTGGTCGAGAGCTAACGCAAAGGATGGTCGCTTAATAGACTCGCGTTGACCCACGGTCAGTCAACAATTTAGTCGGCTTCTTAACAGCCGACTCACTAATTTCACGGGATTTAGGCGGCCCGCGGGGGTCGGTCGATTTTGTGTCTGCATTTACACCGTGTCTCGGCCCGGCTGCGGCTTCCGCCGGTTGAGGGCAGTTTTGAGTGCGTCAACTCGGTGAATTGTAGCATACGGCCACGGGGCGTGCCGATTAGCTACTAACGGGGCTATCCGGTTCCCCTTCCGTGTATGTCACGCGGCATGTCTTGCATTCGTACACATGCAAAGTCTGCCGAGAGGTTTCGGCGTGAATGCTGCGAGCAAGCGTCATTTCGCGCGCACACGCGGGACAGCGCGGCAATTTCCGTTTGGGGACTTCCATTGGGGCGCTTTTGGACGGGCTGGCGGCTCGGGCGAGGGGTTGTCGCAAGCCAGTTAGCTGGTCGATGTTACGGTCTTGCTCGGGCCTTGGATCACCGCATATCGGGATGCCTTGCGGTAAATCAATGCCGTATCGCCGCCGACGCCCGCGGCACTTTGACGGGGATTAGTCGTCGGCTCTTTCGAGGCGACCGTCAGCGGTGGTCAATACCACGTGGCATGGCTCGCATTTGTAGGTGCGGCGCTCCGGCATGCCAGCAGTGACGGGTGCTACCCGCACCAGCCGCATCGGACCGCCGCAGCGGGGACAGGACCGATTTTTCGGCTCGTTTGCCATTGCTCGACGTCATTCCAACGGGCGTTCTACGACATCGCCATGACCGGAAATGGCCCCAGGCGGCGGTGCGAGGCGATCGTCCCGATGCCAGCTATCAGGAGGACTGCGGAAATGTCTTGGACATCGCCGTACAGCCGCCCATGACCCTTTGCCGACCCTGCGGTTTTCCGATATTGCCGTTTGCGGGCCATCCTTGATGGGGCATCCAGCGCGTATGCCCGATATTCACATTGGCGTGATAGTGCTCGCATGCTTCAATTTGATGTCAAGGAGATGGAACGATTGATCGCCTTCACAATTAGAGAGTTTGATTCATTCCGTTGAACGGATCATCAGCCGCAGTTCATTGGCTGCGGCGCACGATCCAGATCACGAATGATGGTTGCGGCCAATCCGTACCAGACGCGTGCGCTTCCATGCGCGCGATCCTTCAGGGGGCGACTTCCCCGGAGGATACCAGATGTTCAAGGACACCAACTTTCACCTCTCAATGCAGCGGCGAACGCTGCTCAAGGCAGGCCTCGCCCTC
Source organism: uncultured Pseudomonadota bacterium (assembly GCA_963773225.1). GTDB lineage: Bacteria > Pseudomonadota > Alphaproteobacteria > Rhizobiales > Xanthobacteraceae > Pseudolabrys. The sequence continues at coordinate 848,756 of CAVZAO010000006.1, read as the reverse complement.
GCGGCGACGCAAGTAGCGAGCCCCTTCGTCGTGAAGGCGCGCGGCGAAACGCCCGTCAAATTTGGCCTTAACGATCCCTTCACCGGTACCTATGCCGAGCTCGGTCTACACGAGAAGATCGGCTGTCAGCTCGCGGTCGACGAGATCAACAAGAAGGGCGGCATTCTCGGCCGTCACGTCGAGCTACTTTCTGAGGACTCGACCAGCACTGATACCGGCGTCGCGGAGGAGAAGGCCAACCAGTTGATCGACCTCGACAAAGTCGATTTTCTGCTTGGTAACGTCAATTCGGCAATGGCGCTTGCCATCAGCGACGTCGCCAATCGCAAGGGCAAGCTGCTGATCGTTACAGGCGGGCATACGGATCCGGTGACCGGCACCGACTGCCACTGGAACACCTTTCGCGTCTGCAACACGACCAGGATGGAAACTGACTCCGTCTCCAAGCTGCTGCTCAAGGAGTACGGCAAAAAGTGGTACTTCATCACGCCCGACTACGCCTTCGGTCACACGCTGCAGAAGGGCTTCGAGGCCAACCTGAAGAAGTACGGAGGCACTGAGGTTGGTGCATCGCTGACACCACTCGGCACAACTGATTTTTCATCTTACCTGATCAAAGCGGAGCAAGCACGTCCGGATGTCCTCATCTTTCTCACGGCCGGCCAGGACGCGGTCAACTCGCTCAAGCAAGCGGTGGAATTTGGTCTTCAGAAAAAGTTCCATATCGCCGGCGCACAGCAGGAGTTGGAAGTGCTGGAAGGCCTGCCGTCAAACGCGCGCATCGGAACGTGGGTGTTCGAGTGGTACTGGCAACAGCCGAATGTGCCGCATGTGAAGGAGTTCGTTGCTGCCATCCGAAAAATCAACAACGGGAAGGTACCGACGGCACGCCACTGGTTCGGCTATGTGGCGACTTGGACGTGTGCTCTGGTCGCGAACGAGAAGAAGACGCTCGATCCCGCTAAGCTGGCCAAGACGCTGGAGGGGTTCACGCTGCCCCCCGAAATTGCCCTGATGCCTGACAAGGTGTTCTACCGTGCTGGCAACCATCAGCTAATGCCGGACCTCTATGTTGGCCATGCTGTCCAGCACGGGTCCGTGCCAGAAGCACTCTTCCACGTAGACAAGATTGTCAAAGGCGTTGATGCCGCGTTGCCCGTTTCACAGACAGGGTGTCATTTGAAATGGCCGACGGCGTGAGCGAACTCAGCACCTCCTCTATTTGGAGGTGCTGTTACAATCTCTAGGCAAGGTCCGCGGCCGACTTTCTATAAGAAAGGCGCCATAAGTCGGATTCTTGGGTTGTGCACCGATGCAGCCAACCATCGCTCTCGTATGAGCGATAAGTTGCTCGGTTGTTTATCCCTAAGAGAGGTACTTACCGGCGACCCTACTGAGCACTACTGCGATTGGGGCTTTTCAAGCCCTTCCATGATGAAATCCAGCCAAGTTTACCGACTGGATTGGGGCTGCGGCAGCTCATGGCCCGTCTCCGGCCTTAGGCATTAGGCGGAGTGCGCCCGCTTGGTGCCTCTATAGCCGACATTAATCTCTGAGAGTCGCCGAATTGCAGGCATTTTACGCACGCGGACAAAGTCTGCATCATCTAAAGCGGATGCCTGCCCGCGAGCGGCGCTATTGATCCATTCGGCTAACCAGCGCCAAGGCGGTGTGGCATTCGCTCGAAAAAAGTAGGAGTGCGGTGGTCGAAGACGTTCAGTGCAGCCTTTCCTTGCCCCAGCGACTGCTTTCTGATCAACGCGGACGCGTTTCGAAGCGCCATCAGAGCGCTAATAGCGAAATTGACCCATTGGAGAGCTGCCGGTCGTGCCTAGCCTTTAGGGTCGGTTTCGGCTGGTCGTGGTACTGCGTCAAGAGCAGCCGCCCGCGCCAACATTGCTGAACAGTAATCGTCCGGCCACACGGCCGCAATTTCCGGCGCCTATAGTCGTTTACGATCTTTAGGAGATTGCTTGATGAATCGCCCCGAACGATTTTCACCGGAACCAGTAAAGGATGCCAAGCACAGCAGCATTACAGGCCGCCCGCCATTCGAATGCATTGCACTCTTGCTACAGGGTGGTGGTGCACTCGGTGCTTATCAGGCCGGCGTTTATCAGGCCTTGGCGGAAGCAGATCTGCATCCCGACTGGGTCGCCGGAATTTCAATCGGCGCCATCAACGCGGCACTAATCGCCGGTAATCCATTGAAGACTCGCGTCGATAAACTGCGAAGCTTTTGGGAGGGCATTACCCCGGCTCCCGCATGGGACTGGTCCGCCCATCCGCACATGCCGATAGCGCACTCCATCGACGGTCGAAAAATCGCCAATCAAATGAGCGCTATGTCCGCGCTGTTTAGCGGGGTTGCGGGATTTTTTACGCCGCGCATGTTGACACCGTGGCTGCACCCAGCAGGCGGCCCGAAGGCAACCAGTTACTATGACACGGCCAGCCTGCGAACGACGCTTGAGCGTCTCGTCGATTTTGACATGATCAACGCCAAAGATATGCGGTTCAGTGTCGGCGCGGTGAATGTGCGAAGCGGCAATTTCGCGTATTTCGACACGACGACCCACACGATAAAGCCCGAGCACATTCTGGCGAGCGCGGCATTGCCGCCCGGCTTCCCATGCGTCGAAATCGAGGGAGAGCATTATTGGGACGGCGGCCTCGTCTCCAATACACCGTTGCAATGGGTGCTCCAATTCGGCCCACGCCAGGACACCTTGGCGTTCCAGGTTGACCTGTGGAGTGCGCGGGGACAACTCCCGCACAGCATGGCCGAGGTTACGACACGGCAGAAGGAGATCATTTATTCGAGCCGCACGCGTGACAACACCACCAGGTTCACGGCGTCTCAGAAGGTCCGTCATGCGGTTGAAAGCCTGCTCAAGAAATTGCCCGAAGAGATGAAGGATTGCCCGGAAGCGAAAATCCTCAATTCGTTCGGCGATCAGAAAGTCTATAGCCTGGTTCATTTGATCTATCGGGCCAAGCAATACGAGGGCGACTCTAAGGACTACGAGTTCTCGCGCCGTAGCATGGAGGAGCACTGGCGGTCGGGCTACAACGACACCGTGCGGACGTTGCGTCATCCCGAAGCGATTGCCCGGCCAGAAAACGCCGAAGGCATTTCCATCTTTGATATTTTGGAACGCGGCGGCGAATGAGTTGAACTACTCCGCCGCGCCTGCGGCAAATGCAGCCGCTGCGCCCGCGGCCGATGAATACAGCGCGGCGGGGTTAGCCGCTCGAACAAGGAAAAAGATTGTAGTGAAGCAAGAAGACGTTCGAAAAAATGCTTTTGCCATGCCGTTGACAAGCCCCGCCTATCCGCCGGGGCCTTATCGCTTTTTCAACCGCGAATTCATGATCATCACCTACCGAACCGACCCAGACAAACTACGCGCCGTCGTTCCGGAGCCGCTCGAATTCGAGGAGCCGCTGGTCAAGTTCGAATTCATCCGCATGCCGGATTCCACCGGCTTCGGCGACTATACCGAGAGCGGGCAGGTCATCCCCGTTTCCTTCAGCGGTCGCAAAGGCGGCTATACCCACTGCATGTTCTTGAACGACCATCCGCCGATTGCCGGCGGGCGCGAGCTCTGGGGCTTTCCCAAAAAACTGGCGAGCCCAAGCCTGCGCGCCGAGATCGACGCGCTGGTCGGCACGCTCGACTACGGCCCGGTTCGGGTCGCAACCGCCACCATGGGCTACAAGCATAAGCAGGCAGACCTCGCCGCGATCGAAGCATCGTTGGCGGCGCCCAACTTCCTGCTCAAGATCATGCCGCATGTGGATGGCACCCCGCGCGTTTGCGAAATCGTCGAGTACCACCTCGAAGACGTTGCGCTGAAAGGTGCCTGGACGGGACCGTCCGCGCTCTCGCTGCAGCCGCATGCGCTCGCGCCGGTCGCGGACCTGCCGGTGCTGGAGGTCATGTCAGCCGTTCACATTCTCGCCGACTTGACCTTGGGTCTCGGCAAGGTTGTTCACGATTATCTTAGATAGCAACAGGCACGATTTCGTGCGGAAAGAACCCTAATGCGTCTGAAAAACAAAGTTGCCGTCGTCACTGGGGCGGCGAGTGGTATCGGTAAGGAGATCGCCCGCACTTTTGTGGCCGAGGGCGCAAAAGTCGTCATAGCCGACCTCAATCAGGAGGGTGCCGACGCCACGGCTGCGGAGCTCAACGGCACGGAAAAGAATGCGGCCGGTGTGGCAATGGACGTGACCAACGAATCCCAAGTCGAAGCGGGGATGGCCAAGGCCATTGAAACATTTGGAAAGATCGACGTCCTCGTTAGCAACGCCGGCATTCAGACTGTCGCGCCGCTCGACGAGTTCGAGTTCGCTAAATGGAAGCAACTTCTCGCCATTCACTTGGATGGGGCATTCCTCACCACACGCGCGGCGTTGCGGCAGATGTACAAGCAGGGACACGGAGGCAGCGTTATCTACATGGGCTCGGTGCATTCCAAGGAAGCTTCGATGCTCAAAGGTCCCTACGTCACTGCTAAACACGGACTGATCGGCCTCGCCAAGGTCGTTGCTAAGGAGGGAGCCAAGCACGGCGTCCGGGCGAACGTTATTTGTCCCGGGTTCGTGCGAACGCCGTTGGTGGACAAGCAGATCCCCGAGCAGGCAAAGGAACTGGGAATATCTGAAGAGGAGGTGATCAAGGATGTCATGCTGAAGGAGACGGTCGATGGAGAGTTTACTACGATCGAAGATGTGGCGCAGCTGGCAGTATTGTTCGCCTCTTTCGGCTCCAACGCCCTTACCGGGCAGTCGCTGGTCGTGAGCCATGGCTGGTTCATGCAGTAAGCCGGTCACCACACCGGGGGAAGCTGCTGCGGGGTGATGTCGCCTATTGGCCCGTCTCCGGCCTTAGGCCTTAGGCGGAGTGCGCCCGCTTGGTGCCTCTATAGCCGACATGAGTTTCTGAGAGTCGCCGAATTGCAGGCCTTTACGCAGAGGGGGCAAAGTCCGGATTGTTGTAAGCGGATGTCGGCGCGCGAGCGGTCCCGTTGGTCGATCCCGATAACCAACGCCAAGTGCGGAGTCATGGTCGCTCGAAATAGGTGGCAGCGCGGTAGTCGAGGCGTGCAATGCAGCCTTTCCTTGCCGCAGCGACCGCTTTCTGATCAACGCGGACGCTTTTCGGTGCAACATCAGAACGTCAATGGCGAAATTGACCCGCAGGGGACAGACATTGCAATGCCCGGCCGCTGGTGACGCCGCTAGTCTGGCAATCACGCTCGCCCCACAACAAATGACCCCGGTCGGAGAACCGGGGCCATTCATTCACTGGACGTCAGGATGTGGGGTGCGAGCCGTCCAGCGTCAAAGTTAACAAGAACCAATATGAACTCGAATGCCCATCACCACTATGAGAATTGGGGCGATCAATGCCACTGCGACAATCTTCAAATGTGTTTTGATGTCACTTTGGTAGATTAAAGCATTCATTTCAAAGTCCTTGATAACTCCCCAACTTATTGTCTCTGCCGGTTCGTATATGGCTTCATGCGCTTCAATAAGACATTGCGTTCAAGATCAGCATACCGAAGAAAATCGCACATAGGGTCAAACCAAATAAACTGTCCCTCGCGAGATCTCTGATCATGATCGCCTCCCAATTGGCGCAGATATTTTTCATCGTTCCTTCCGTGAGTCGCACGTAATTTCTTTGCCCATCTATCCAATCATTACCTTTATACAAATATATTTGTCTCGCCTTGATCCACATCAATCGAGCCGGTCAACCTCAAGACGGCCAGGGTGCCCGGCTACAAGCCGTCAGATCATGCAGTGCCATCAGACATGATTGGCACCTTTCGGATAAGTGCACTATTGCCTCAAACGGCCGCTACTAGATTAAAAACGGACAAGGGCTTGAAATTAGACCAGTTGGCTAGACCGTTTCCGAACCATTGGCGGAGAAAATAAATGAAACATAAATACGGATGGTCGCGATGACGCATTTCAGGCATCGACAACTAATGGACAGTCTCATTGACCTAATTTCCAATGTCCGGAATCCGGAATTTCTCTGGACCATTGTGCCATGAGGGTGCAGCGTTCAGATTGCGATCCGGCAGACGTCATCTTCGGGTTCTGCGGAAGCAAACGACCAGATTGGAGTTTGCAATGCGCCGCATTATTCAAGCCAACATTGACCGCTATAAAGAACTCCTGAAAGTCGAAACGGACCCGGCGAAGCGGGCAATGGAAAGCCGCCTGCTTGCGGAGGAAGAGGCAAAGCTCAAAGAGGCGTTCAAGCTCGAAGAAAAAAAGGCGTATTAGACTTTAGCAATTGTCGTTCCATCTGCGCCAATGCGTCGGCGCAATGTTAATGCGCTTCTTCGTTTGAGCATCGACCCATTCCCCCTTGCGTTTGCGAACTGGAAATATCAGCGCATGCACCCCACTGCGATCCATTACGCATACCTCTAGATCGACGTCGGCTGGCGCAATTGACACCAGCAACCATTTTTCCGGCAATGGATGAACCTGTGCCATTAAAATATGTCAACTCTTCACCGACTGCCGCGCATTGACCCAAATCAACGCCAAACCGACCACCGTGGCCGCGATTATTCCATGTACGTTGCTGGCCCGAGCCTGCTACTCGCGGCCGTCGCCATTATTCCGGCTACCAGGCCAATGGTGGACAGCTCTCGGACATCGCCGTCACTGCCGCGCCTGACCCAAATCCGCCTTTATTCATCTAACCGACTGACATTAATGGGTCGATGCTCCGGTTTGGCGTCTAGAGCATCGAGTCGTATACGCCGCAGACTGCCGAGGAGCCGCCCATCATTGGGGCTTACCGCGTTCGCCTGCGAGACCAGACAGTGCGGTCAGGCTGAAGGCCTCGGTCAGTGTGGGGTGCGGATGGATTGCCATGGCGATTTGTTCCAGCGTTAGGCCGCTTTGCACGGCCACCGCGGCTTCGCCTATTAGATCGGCAGCGCCCTCGATCATCGCATGCACGCCGACAACTCGGTGATCCGAGCGCCGATAAACCATTCGCAGCCGGCCGAATTCCTCGCTTGAGATTTGCGCGCGCGCGTCGATTTTGTAGTCGTACTCGGCGATTGCCACCTCCTGGCCCGCCGCCCGTGCCGCCTCTTCAGTGAGCCCGACCATGCCGATTTCAGGCGCCGAGAAGATCACTGCGCTGTTGTGTTCCGGGCGGGGATAGTGCGTCGGCCGACTCAGCAAATTCGCAGCCACCGCTCGCGCCTGGGCCGTGGCCCAATGGGCGAACATAGGGTGGCCGACCAGATCGCCGGTCGCAAAGATGCCCGGCTCGTCGGTCTCCAACGTGGCGCCGACCTTGACGCCCTGACGGTCGTATCTGACAGCAGTGGTCTCCAGCCCGAGGCCATCTACAGCCGGATGGCGCCCAGCGACAATGGCCACGCTTTGTGCCGCAATGGTTTCGGACTGGCCGTCGCGGGTGAACTGCACCGAATGCGCGCCTGCTTCGCCCTCGATGCGGTCGACTGAGACGCCGGCCTCGATGCGGATGCCCTCGCTGCGCAATTTCTCGGCCAGCAGGCCCGCCAGCACCGGATCGACCGGGCCCAGAATGCGCGGGGCAGCCTCGAGAATCGTGACCTTGGCCCCGAGCATCGAGAAGATCTGTGCCATCTCGACCCCGACCGGCCCGCCGCCGATGAAGACGATCGAAGAGGGAATGAAGCCGATGCCGATCAGTTCGTTGGAGTCGAGCACCCCCGGCAAATCCGCGCCCGGAATCGGCAGACGGCTGGGCACGGAGCCGGTGGCGAGGATGCCGCTGTCGAAGCTGACGGCGCGCTGGGGCTGGCCAGGAGCCTCGATCAAGGCGCCGCGCGGCCCGGTCAGGCGCGCGCGGGCGAAGACCACCTCGAGCGAGGGTAATTGGCGCGCGTTCATCAAGGCACCTTGCGCACGCATGGTCAGGATGCGGTGACGTCGCGCCTGAACCTGCTGCCAGTCCACCGCTGGCGGTTCGGCAGGCGCGGCTAGGCCGAACTCGCCCGCGCGGGCGGCCTCGGCGCGGCGGAAGGCGGTCTCGCGGTAGATCTTCGAGGGGATGCAGCCCTCGAACAGGCAGGTTCCGCCCAGCCCCTGACCGGCCTCCACCAGCATCACCTTGCGCCCCGCCATGGCCAGCGCCATCGCCGCTGGCGTGCCACCCGGCCCGCCGCCGATGATCAGTGTATCAACATGGGCTTTTGCCTGTATCGGATTCGGCGCCTTTTCGGTCATGGTAGTCTCCTTTCGAGAAACGGCGCTCAGGCGACTGCCGCACGTTCCTGGCCGCGGCGATCAAGCCAACGGTAGGCAAGAACCTTGGCGGCGTCGGTGACCAGACCGAAGCCTAGCGCGTACGCCCAGATGATGGCGACGTCGACCCAGCCGATGGGCGCCATCAGGCCGAAGGGGTACAGAACGAGAAGCGTCGCCGCGACCTTGGTCAGGATGGCCGACCAGAACAGCACGGCCGAGGGCCAGGGACGCGCGATCATCCACCCGCGGGCACGGGCGATGAATAACGACACGTGACCGGCCACCGCCAGCTTCAGAAAGACATAGGTTTGGATCTGCGGAATCGTGAGGTGAAGAGCGTCCTTGGCAAACCAAAGCATCCCGAAGCTGCCGACCGTGCCCACGCCACCCATGACCGAGGATACCGACAGAACTCGTGACATGTTCCAGCGGACTGGCCGCGGCGACAGGCGGGTGTTGTCGTAAGCAATCGCCATGATCGGCAGGTCGTTGAAAAATGCGATCAAGATGATCATTACGGCTGTTATCGGATAGAAGCCGAAGACGATGATCGCCAGCACGACGAAGATCATGGTGCGGATGGTCTCGTTGATGCGGTAGATGGCGTAGGACTCCATCCGCTCGAAGATGCGCCGTGCCTCTTCGATGGCGTCGATGATGGTCGCAAGCCCCGGCCGCGTCAGCACAAGGTCGGCGGCGGCGCGCGCGGCATCGGTGGCGCCCGAAACGGCGATGCCCACGTCGGCCTGCTTGATAGCCGGGCTGTCGTTCACCCCGTCGCCGGTCATGCCGGTGATGTGGCCGTGCGACTGCAGCGCCTTGACGATCTGAAACTTGTGCTCGGGGAAGACTTGGGCGAAACCGTCGGCGGCCTCCACCTTTTCGGCGACATCGGGCGGCATCGTCTTGCCGTCTTCGCCGAAGAGGTCGGTAGCGGGCTCGATATTGGTACCGAGTCCCAGCTTGCCGGCGATCTCGCGGGCAATGGCGACGTCATCGCCGGTCACCATCTTGACATCGACGCCGTGTTGTTCGGCGCGCGCAATTGTATCGGCTGCGGTGTCGCGCGGCGGATCGAACAGCGACAGAAGGCCGAGGAACTGCCACGTCTTGCCACCATCGACCGATTGCGCCACGCTGAGTCCGGAAGCGCCAGCGCGATGCTGCGCAATGCCCAAACGGGACCGTTCGTGTTTCCGCTCGCCGCCGAGTACAGCAATTGGCGCAGCGAACAAGAGGCGTGGCGGACAGGCGTCGTATTTCAAGACATGTCCTACCACATGACTGACGTCGAATTCGTCGGCCCCGATATCCGGGACGTTTTGGCCCGGTTCGGGATCAACAGCTTCGCCAATTTTGGCCCGATGCAGGCCAAACAGTATGTCGCGTGCAATGACGATGGGCAGGTCATCGGCGACGCCATACTTTTCGGCGAGGCGGAAGATCGCGTAAGCGTGGTTGGCAAACCCAGCGTCGCCAATTGGCTAAAGTTCAATTTGGCAGGAACAAAGACGAAGGTGACTGCCGATGATAGGCCGTCGCCAAGAATGTCCGACAGGCGCCGGTTCAGATTCCAGGTGCAGGGTCCGCTGGCGCAGAGACTGATGGAAACCGCCACCGCGGGGACGCTGCCGGACCTACCATTTTTTCGGATGGGCTCATTTCGCGTGGGCAATGTTCAGGTGACCGCGCTCAATCACCGGATGTCCGGCGCTCCCGGATATGAGTTTTGGGGTGATGCGAGGGACGCCGAAACAGTGCGAAGCACAATATTCGAGATCGGTAGGCCGCTTGGGCTCACTCCAGTGGGCGGAAAATGTTACCCGATCACCGCACAAGAGTCGGGCTGGTTCGCGTCACCGTTGCCCGCGATCTACACCGACCCGCGGCTCGCCGAGTATCGCCAATGGCTTCCGGCGGACAGCTACGAGGCCAGGCTGTCCGTCGGCGGAAGCCTTGTTGCCGACGATCTCTCGGTCGCGTACCTCACGCCGGAAGACCTTGGATACGGGTTTATGGCGAAGTTCGACCACGAGTTCGTGGGACGCGCGGCCATTGAGGCGAGGAAAGGAAAGCCCGCGCGCAAGAAGGTGCGGTTGATGTGGAATGACGACGATGTCCTTCGCGTCTTCGGCTCGATGTTCAGCAAGGGTGACCGCTTCAAGGCAATGGAGATGCCTGCAGCGCAGTATGCGACATGCCCGTACGACGAAGTGAGCTTGAATGGCCGTCGTGTAGGTTTGTCGAACTTTCCAGCCTACTCGTCGAATCTGCGTCGATGGTTCTCGCTCGGAGTGGTCGATGAAAGTGCGGCAACCGATGGGCAGGCACTGGAGGTGACCTGGGGCGAACCGGGCGGCGGCTCTCAAAAGCCGACGGTCGAGCGGCACGTCCAGACCAGAATTCGCGTTGCCGTGCATTCGAAAGCAGTCAATCGCGATTGAGCGAACACTTTGTCTGCGGGCCTTGCTCGCGCCGTTGTGTCGCCCCCGAATTCGGCCGCGTGCGCAGGGAGCGACAGCCCCTATTTCGACCAACTGCATCGATCTCAGAATGAACGAAAAATATATCGCCACACTCTGTTGCGAAAACCGACCCGGTATCGTCGCCGCCGTGGCCACCGGCCTGGCGCGAAGTGGTGGGGATATCGCCGAAGCGCAGCAGTTTGATGACCCATTATCGAACAAATTCTTTCTGCGCATGGTCTTTGCCGCCCCGAAAGCGATCGAGCCGTTTCGAGCAGAGATGGAAGAGATTTCGACGAAATTCGGGATGACCTATCAGATCCGTCCCCTGAACCATCGACCAAAGGCACTCATCCTCGTTTCGAAGTTCGATCACTGTTTGGGCGATCTCCTTTATCGACACCGTGTGGGCGAGCTTCCGATGGAAGTCGCCGGTGTGATCGGCAATCATCCCCGCGATGTCCTCAACATCTCCCTGTTGGACGGCATCCCCTATCATCATCTTTCGGTCAGCAAAGAGAACAAGCATGAGCAAGAAGGTCAGATTCGCGCGCTCATGGCCGAGTCGTCGGCAGAGCTCGTGATCCTGGCGCGCTATATGCAGGTGCTGTCGGACGGCATGGCGGCGCATTTGTCCGGCCGCTGTATCAATATTCATCACTCATTTCTCCCGGCGTTCAAGGGAGCGAAGCCTTACCATCAGGCGCACGCCCGTGGCGTCAAAATGATCGGAGCGACGGCGCACTACGTCACGACGGATTTGGATGAGGGCCCGATCATTGCCCAGGATGTGGAGCGCGTAACGCATGCGGACACAGCGGACGACATGGTGGTGAAAGGCCGGGCCATAGAGCAGCGCGTGCTGGCGCGTGCCGTTCGCCTTCATCTGGAAGCGCGCGTGCTTCTGAATGGGCCGCGGACGGTTGTGTTCGAGCGATAGATGTCGCTGGCACTATTGACGGAAAGAGCGACGATGCGGGTTAGTGCTTACGCCTGGAATGACACGGCCGCGCCGGAGAGAGCGGGCGCGGATACGCTTCTGAAGGGTGCTTCCATCGAGGTCATCCCCAGAACGGCGACGAAGGTCAAGGATTTCCGGTCGCTCCTTATGGAGGGGACGAGGGTCTATATCGCTCACATCGATGGCACGCCGATCGGGGAGATGGTCGCGACGGCAAAACGAATACGTGCCGAAGGCTTCGCGGTGATGCCGCATCTGCCCGCGCGGTCTATCGCCAATATGGGCATGTTGCGAGAGTGGGTGTCACGCTATCGGGACGTCGGTGTCGACGAAATGCTGGTTCTCGCCGGAGGCCGATCGCGGCCCGTTGGCGAACTGTCGAGCTCCGTCGAGATCCTGGAGAGTGGCGTATTGGAGGGCTACTCGCGGATCCATGTTGCCGGCCATCCGGAGGGAAACCATGACGTGGACCCCGATGGCGGGACGAAATGTCTGGACGAGGCCTTGATGTGGAAGCAGGCGTTTGCCGATTATTCGTCGGCCGAAGTCGCGATCGTGACGCAATTTCTGTTCGACGCGGCGCCATTGATTTCGTGGGTGCAGAGAATTCGTCGCATGGGCGTGACACTCCCGGTGCATGTTGGAGTGTCAGGGCCGGCAACGCTCGGCTCATTGATTCGGTACGCGCGGGCCTGCGGCGTCGGACCTTCGCTTTCGGTCCTGACGAAACGAGCCAAAGATGTGGCAAAAATGCTTGTGCCATTGCGCGCGGACGACATTGTCGCCTCTCTCGCCAAATGGGTTAGCGAAAGCCCTGAAGCGGGAATAGCGCAGATGCACGTGTATCCGCTTGGCGGAATCGAGCCGGCGGCGAGCTGGATCGCGTCCACAACCGGCGAATCAGGGTGAACCGGGGCCGATACACGATCGCCCGGACGGTCGAAACGAAGATCTTTGACGACGCGGTTGCCGGAGCCAGCCGAACGGCGTCGAGCGGCCGCGCATGCAAGTTTGAATCGATACGGCACCGATGAGCTCGAGGAATGAGATGACCGCCACGATTATCGACGGGACAGCGTGCGCCAATGCGCTAGGAATTGAAATAGCGGCCACTCTTTCGCTGTTCAAGGATCGGGTAGGCCGCCCTCCAGGATTAGCGGTTATCCTCGTCGGAGCGGATCCGGCCAGTGAAATCTACGTGCGGAGCAAAGGGCGCAAAGCGCGTGAGCTGGGGATGCAGAGCTTCGAGCACGTGCTGCCGGAGGATACACGCTCGGAAACTCTGCTTGATCTCGTAATGAAGCTAAACGAAGACGAGTCCGTCGATGGCATCCTTGTTCAGTTGCCGCTCCCCGCCCATTTGGACCCGAACGCCATTATCGGTGCCATTAATCCCGATAAGGATGTTGATGGATTACATCCGGTCAATGCAGGCAGGCTTGCAAACGGCCTCCCGAGTCTGGTGCCATGTACGCCGCTGGGGTGTCTGATGCTCTTGAAGAAGCACGTGGGCGATCTATCAGGGCGCGATGCCATTGTCATCGGCCGGTCAATTCTCGTCGGGAAGCCGATGTCGCAGCTGCTGCTTAGAGTGAATTGTACGACAACGACCGCGCATTCTCACACTCATGACCTAGCGGATAAGGTGCGGCGGTCCGACATTGTCGTGGCAGCCCTTGGCCGACCGGAAGCCATAAAAGGAGCATGGATTAAGCCAGGGGCGACCGTCCTGGATGTCGGAACGACGCGAGTGCTTCGTGACGGGAAGAGAAAGCTCGTTGGAGATGTCGAGTTCCAGTCGGTCGTCGATGTCGCCGGTGCAATTACCCCCGTGCCGGGCGGCGTAGGTCCTATGACGATAATGGTTCTCATGTACAATACGCTGACGGCGGCCTGTCTGCGGCGCTGTTTGCCGACACCTCAGCTTTGGTAGGTGGCCGCAAGGCGGTCGTTGGCGTTGTCGATAGTGCTCGATCGTCGAGCACGATCGCGCTCATCGGGCTACTCTTCACGAACCTTTGGTCGTCATTGGCACCCCCATTGGCGGCAGAACGGTATCTGGAATTCGCTCTAACGGCATATGAGCCGGGACGTACGTCAGCTCCTGATGCTGTGGACGGCTCCTCCACCGGCACGTGAGTGCCATGAAAGTGGGGACTGTTGATGACTCCACGATTCGGAGGAGCCAATCATGCAAGCGGTAAAGACGATCGGACTGGATATCGCGAAATCGGTCTTTCAGGTTCACGGCTGTGAATCGGCGTGGGGTCTCCGAGCCGATCGGCGCCGGGGCCCCTGATGTCGGTCCCATCGAATCAATAACTTAATGGGTTCTGATGCAGGCCGAGGGGGTCAATTTTGCATCAGCATTTACAGTCAGCGTCTCTTTCAGCGTCGAGGCATCCAGCAGCGTCTCGGCCAGCAGCTTCTTCAGCCGCCGGTTCTCCTCCTCCAACGCCTTCAACCGGCGGGCATCGGACACTTCCATGCCGCCGTAGCGCGACCGCCACTTGTAAAAGTCGCATCGCTGATGCCGTACTTCCGGCACACATCGCTGACTGACAGCCCGGCCGCGTGTTCCTTCAGCGCCTTGATGATCTGTTCTTCCGTGAACCTGCTCTTACGCATCTGTCCGTCTCCCGAAGGGACTGGATTCTACCAAAAAACGGGGGCGTTTAAGGGGAACTGGTCACGAGCCATTTAGCCATCCGCGCCTCATGAGAATAAATATTAATGAGACCACCGTCGCGAGGACTGAAGACGTTTCAGCGAGCGATACGACGTTCCCTCGCCGCCGGACGGCGTTTTGTCGCCGCCGGCTTGCGCTTCAGGCAGGCGCCGGCGGCCCGCATCTCATCAGGACTCAAGGTGGCATCAGCATGCGCTTTCGCCGCCTTGTAGCCATACTGCGCCACGGCCGCGCGGACCTCATTGCATTGGTCTGCGGTCTGCGCCACGGCCGCGTCGGCCAACAGAAGCGACAACCCCACCGCGGCAACCGACAGGCATTTGATCATCCGGCAATTACCCCTATCGCGCACGATAACGGCTTCCTTTACCAGTAGCCGCGTCGGCGACCAAAGTATCCACCGCCGCCGAAGAGCAGAAAGAGCACAACGATAATCAAGATCAATTCCATGGAAGCCTCCTTTAGAGTGAGGCGCCGCGGAGGCGTTTTACAACGGCTTCCGCGATGATGGGCGCCTGGGCGTTTGGAAAGCGCCCCGCCTCTATGCGTTGGGGGCATTGGGGGACGGGTTGCATAGGGCGGGGCTCTCGATGATCACGCTGTGTGCGCGATCAATGCGGAGACCGGGACGGGGAAATCGCGGTCTCCGCCAGCAATAGGCATTCCCGCCGGCGCGTCTCCGTGGCGCAACGCTCTCAACGCTTTCGCACAAAGCCGAACAGGATCCCACTCGGCATTCTTCGTAGCTCCAATAATGCACTTCGCAACTATCTCGCGCCCTGTGCGGGTGCGGCCAATGCCGCCGAGCGACTCGCAGGCTTGGTCGAAGGCGAGACCCATTGCGAGGGTCATCTTGTCATCAAAGGCAATGTCTTTGATCGGAACGATGTTCATTTTTACCTCCCGAATATCACGGGCGGGAGCACTCAACAGTCTCTCGGTCACCAACGCCCAAAGCCGTTTCGGTGATGAAGCCACACTAGTCTTTCGGATCAAGGAAAGCTGATCCAAACAGACCACTTTTGGCTTCTTTAGTGCCAAATAAACACTTGTAATCATGCCTGCGGCGAACTGCCATTTGATCGTGATTCAATTTCCCTTCGACCCAACGGGCCCGAGTTGCCCTGGACTCTATGAGCGAAAGTATACACTGGTATAGGTCCAACAGAAGACATATATCAGGCGCCTACGGTCGCGAGATGACTATTCTCTGCCCAGAACGGAGGCGACTTGGCCCTATATCATCAGCCTAAATCAAGGCCGATCAAGCGCAAAGCAAAACGAAAAACGGCGAAGAATCCGCCTTTCGATCCTGCAGTGTTTTTAGATACGGCAGGCGTCGGTCGTCACGTTTCCAAGTGTGCAAAGAAAGAAGTCCTTTTCGCTCAAGGCGACGATGCGGACGCGGTTTTCTATATCAAGAAGGGCAAGGTCAAAGTCGCCGTCCTGTCCAAGGATGGAAAGGAAGCAGTCGTCGCGCTTCTGGGGCCGGACGAATTTGTCGGCGAGGGCTGCCTTCTCGGACAGCCGAAGCGCCTGGCGACGGCATCTACCATGACGGAATGTGAGATAATGCGCGTGCAAAAGAGCGAAATTCAACGGGTCATCCGTGACGAGCCCGCATTTTCGCAAATGTTTGTCGCTCATATTTTGGCGAGGAACGCGCGGGTCGAAGAAGATCTTGTCGATCAACTCTTCAATTCCACCGAAAAGCGCCTTGCGCGCTTATTGCTGCTGTTGGCCAACTTCGGAAAGGAAGGCAGACCTGAGCCCATTCTCGCGAAGATTAGCCAGGAGATGCTCGCTGAGATGATCGGCACGACTCGGTCACGCGTCAGCCACTTCATGAATAAGTTCCGTAAGTTGGGTTTCATCGATTACAACGGACATCTGGAAGTCAACAGCTCATTGTTGAGCGTGCTACTCGCCGATCAGCCGCGTAGCGTTAGCCGAGCTAAATAAGGACGCTGTCTTTGGATACGGCGCCTGCCGATCAGAAGACCGAAGCAGCTTCGCCGACAGAAGTGCCGGAAGGCTTGCCTCTGCCGTCAGATCCGAAAGTCATATTTCTTGGCGGTCTATTCATCCTTGCGTTGCTGGCAGCAGCCTATGTCGCGCGCGAGATCGTGTTGCCATTTGTCTTTGCTATCGTTCTCAAGCTCCTTCTACAGCCAGCGTTCCGCATACTGGAGCGGTGGCGCTTGCCGCGGACAATCGCGGCGCTGCTACTGATCCTTGCGCTGTTCGGAACGGTCGTCGGCCTGGGTGCAGCCATCTCTGGTCCAGCGCGTACCTGGGCAGCCAAGCTTCCAGAGGGCATTCCCCGCCTACAGGAACGGCTAGACTTCATGCGCGAGCCAATCGACACACTGCAACGGTTCTTGCAACAACTAAACGATTTTGGGGAAACAGCACCGTCACCTACTGCAGCAGCGCCGGCGCAAGGCCCAACGGTTCTGTCGAAGCTATTCATAGGAACCCGGGACTTTGCAAGCGGCTCGTTTACGACCGTGCTTTTTCTTTTCTTCCTCCTTGTGTCCGGCGATATGTTTTTGCACCGCCTTGTCGAAATAATGCCGCGCTTTAGAAGCAAGCGACAGGTCGTAGAAATCTCGCAACAAATTGAAAGCGACGTTTCCGCATACCTGGTCACGATCACGATCATGAACGCGGCGGTGGGTGTCGCGACGGCGGTTGCGATGTGGCTTACGGGAGTAGGCGACCCGATCCTCTGGGGAACGGCCGCGTTTCTTCTAAACTATGTACCGATCCTCGGGACCGCCTGTGGCGTATTGATTTTTCTCCTGGCGGGGATGCTGACCCACGATATACTTTGGCAAGCGTTGCTTCCCGCGGGTCTTTATTTTGGATTTCATTTGATTGAAGGTGAGACGGCCACGCCGATGATTTTGGCAAGGCGGTTCACCCTAAATCCAGTCCTCGTGATCATCTCGCTCGTTTTTTGGTTTTGGATGTGGGGTATTCCGGGCGTGATCCTCTCGATGCCAATGCTGGCGATCACAAAAATCATATGCGACCGTCTGAAGCCGCTGGCTGCATTTGGCCACTTCCTAGAGGGATAAAGGCTGCATGCCCGCTTCTGGTCGATTCAGTTTAAGAAGTCCGTAAATAGAGGGCAATAGATGGGACCGGTGATGTCGCGCCGAGGCGCTGCAATTGTCTCTCCGTGATCTTAGGCCGGTTTGAGGGTCTGTGTTGGTATCACCTTCGCCAGTTTCCGGAGGTTCTGGGCGGCGGCTGCGAGCAGGAACTCGTCGTGAGCGCCGTTGGTCCTCCCATGCTCGCTCGAAGCAAGGTTGGGAGCAGATGGGTCGACGCGTTGCGAGCGCGAGCCGCCGGATTGTCGTGAATGCGTTGAGGCTAAACTTGGGACCGGCGGGAGGTTATAGCTTTCCGGAACTCGCGCTGAGGTCAAATAAGAAAAACCGTCGCATAGCCGCGGCGAAACCATCAGCGTCATTGCTGCCCGTCACAAAATTGGCCGATTTCTGGACGTTCGGTGCAGCATTGCCCATAGCGATGCTCAGACCGGCGTGATGGAACATAGGCAAGTCGTTTTCGCCATCACCGATCACGCCCATATTGGCCAGTGATACCCCCATGAGCCTGGCGATCGCCAAGAGGGCGTCGCCCTTATTGGCGCGCGGATGGGTGAAATCGAGGTAGTAATCTTGCGATCTAACGACATTCATCTTGTTGGAAAGTGGCTCGCGCATCTTCGCCTGCAATTCCTCCAGCCGCGAAGAATTGTCACTGACGGCAACAATCTTCAAAGCGGCGTCGGCCACTTTCGCAAAATCGTCGACGACGATCGGGTCGAAGCCTATTGTTCGCTTCTCCAGTGCCACGTAAGCGCCCTCCGGATCGCCGACGAACCATTGTTGGTCCGAGAAAAGCCACGCGTCGACCCCGCAATCCTCGATAGCCCCGACCACGTGACGGGTCGCCTCTGGACTGATCGGATGACTATGGATCACCGCGAGGTCCGGCGATGTAACGGCGCCGCCGTTGAAACCCGCGATGGGTGCCTCAATGTGCAGCCGGTCTATGATCGCCTTTAGGCCGCGCGGTGGCCGGCTGCTGACAAGGGCAAATTGTAAGCCGGCGTCGCGCAACCCCGCGACTGCCTCGATCGTCTTTGACGACAGAGATTTGTCGCTTTGGACCAGCGTGCCGTCCACGTCTGACACGACGGCGACGACACCGGCCGGTAACAGCGCTTGGTTCATCATGGACTCGTCTCGCTCTACAAAGCGTCCGCTTATCAACAGGATTTTACAAAAGTGGCGCCATTCCAGAGTTGAAAGCCCCCAGTGAAGGCGTTGGCGTTATCGCCCGCGCGCGTTTTGGGCGGCAATGTCTTGAGCAATTTGGCGTTGCCGCCACCCAGCACCACGTAATCCGGCAACAGCGCGGCTCTGAGATGTTCGACGACGGCCTGAACCTCCGCTCGCCACTTCTTCTTGCCTGCCTTCTCCAAGCCGTCACGCCCGAGGAAATCTTCGAAGGTCTTGCCTTTCTTGTAGGGCAAATGGCCGACCTCCATCGGCTCGACGATATTGTCGATGATCATCGCCGAGCCGAGCCCGGTGCCGAGGCCAAGAAACAGCATGCGTCCGCCTTCATAGCTGCCCAGCGCCTGCATGACGGCGTCATTGACGAGCTTGACCGGCAGGCCGAAGGCTTTTGAGAACTGAAAGCCAACCCAGCCAGTGCCAAGATTGTATGGCTCGGCGAGCGGATGGCCGTGCACGACCGGGCCGGGGTAGCCGATGGATACGACGTCGTAGGTCCAGTCGCCTGTGAGGTCCTTGACCTTTGCGACCATGGCCTTTGCGGTGAGGCCCGGGCCGGATTTGAATTCGCGCTTTTCCAGCTCGGTGCTCGTCATCACCTTGACGTGGGTGCCACCGACATCGACAGTAAGCGCGCACCAGTTGTTATCGGCGCGGTCGCGTTTAAGCTTTGTGGCCATCGTTTTTCTCGACATTTCCTGACAGGCGTTGCGTCGCCGCTCGGTCCGCGAAGACGACAGCGTGGTCGCGGCTGACCCGGCCCGCCGGAATTTCACGATCGCCGTCCCACAGGCGCTTGAGGATGCCGGCTTTATTCTCGCCGGTCACCAGCCACAGAATTGTCTTGGCGCGGTCGATGAGCGGGAACGTGAGCGTCATGCGCCGGTGCCCCTGGTAAGGACCGCTGAGCGCGACATCGGCGGTGCGCATGTCGAGTGCCGCGTCGCCGGGTACCAGCGAGGCGGTATGTCCGTCGTCGCCGAGACCGAGATGCACGAGATCGAGCGCGGGCGGCTCGCCGGCCACCTGCGCCAGGGCGCGCGCGTAGTACTCTGCCGCGGCATCGAGCGCGCCGTTGTCGACCGGCATCGGATGCACGTGCGCAGGCGGGATCGGGATATGGGAGAGCAGAGCATCGCGCAGTTGCGGCAGAGTGCGCGCCGGATCTTCCATCGGCACGATGCGCTCGTCGGTCTGGAAGACATGGACATGCCGCCACGGCACGCCGGCGTCGGCCAGCCCCCGCAGCATCGGCCACGGCGTGTGCCCGCCGCTGAAGGCGAGGCAGGCGCACCCACGCGCGGCGACCGCAGCGCCGATCGTCTGCACGATCAGCGTGGCGGCCTGTCGCGCCACGGCCGCATCGTCATCGCCAACTTTGATTCTCACGGGACGCCGACCGCGACTGGCCGCGGGACGATGGGCGCGGTCTCGGCCGCTACTGCCACTGGGTCGCGCCAGCCGTTCAGTCTGCGGGCGATCGCGTCGGCCTTCGACGGTCCCCAGGTTCCCGGTTGATATTCGTGGAGCGGCGTGTCGGTGCCGAGGATCGGATCGACGATTCGCCATTGCGCTTCGGCGCTGTCCTGGCGGGAGAACAGCGTTGGGTCGCCTTTCATGGCGTCGCCGATCAGCCGATCGTAGGCATCCATTTCGCCGACGCTTTGATGCAAAACCTTGAGCTCTACTTCCTCGCCCGCCATCGCTTCGCCCGGTGCCTTGGCACGCGTACCGAGCCCGATCTCAACGTTCGGACTGAGGCGGAATTGGAAGTAATTGGGTCGGCTCGGCCGGTCGGCCTTGAACACGACCTGCGGCGGAAGATGCAGGTCGACGGTCACTTCCGTGGCGGTGACGGGCATGCATTTGCCGGCGCGGATCAGGAAGGGCACGCCCTGCCAACGCCATGAATTGATGTGCAGCCGCAACGCGGCAAATGTTTCCACCTTGGAATGCGGATCGACGCCCGGCTCGTTGCGATAGCCAGCGAACTGGCCGCGAACGAGCTCGGCCCTTTCCAGTGGCCGGATGGCGTTGAAGACCTTGACCTTCTCGTCGCGGAAAGATGCGCCGTCGCTGCCGACCGGGCACTCCATCGCCAGCATGGCGACGACTTGTAAAAGATGGTTCTGGATGACGTCGCGAATAGCTCCCACTTCCTCATAGAAGCGTCCGCGTCCGACCACGCCGAACTGCTCGGCCATGGTGATCTTTACGCTGTGGACGTAGTGGCGGTTCCAGATCGGTTCGAGAAACGAGTTGGCGAAACGAAAATAGAGGAGGTTCTGCACCGGCTCCTTGCCAAGATAGTGGTCGATGCGGAAGATCGAGTCCTCGGGGAATACTTTGTGCAGCGTGCGATTGAGCGCCTGTGCCGAAGTGAGATTGCGCCCGAACGGCTTTTCGATGACCACGCGCGCATTCTGCGCGCAATTCGCGCCCTTCAGGCTCTCGACAACAACGGGGAACATGCTTGGCGGAATGGCGAGATAGTGAAGCGGCCGTTGGCTGTTGTCGAGCGCGGCACGCAACTGCTTGAACGTTTCGGCATCGTGATAATCGCCGTCGACGTAGCGCAATTTGTCGATCAGCCGCTTGGCGACTGTTTGGTCGCAACCGTCGATCTTGCCGATCGAGTCGCGCACATGAGCCTTGAACGCGTCGAGGTTCCAGCCCGACCGGGCAACGCCGACGATGGGTACATCGAGCGCGCCGCGATCGCACAAGGCATAAAGCGCGGGAAAGATCTTTTTGTGGGCGAGATCGCCGCTGGCGCCGAACAGGACCAGGGCGTCCGACCGTGCTGCTACGTCTGACATTTCCTTTTCAATCCTGAGTGTCTACTTGCCCGCCGTCTTTTCGGCGTGCCCGCCGAATTCGTGGCGCATGGCGGACAAGAGCTTGTCGGCAAAATCGGCTTTGCCCTGCGAGGCAAAGCGCTCGAACAGCGCGACGCTCAACACGGGCGCCGGCACGCCCTCGTCGATGGCGGCCTTGACCGTCCAGCGTCCCTCGCCAGAGTCGGAGACGCGCCCCTTGAATTGCGCGAGAGCGGGATCCCCGTTCAAGGCCTCGGCAGTGAGGTCGAGTAGCCAGGATGCGATGACGCTGCCGCGCCGCCACACTTCGGCGATTTCCCCGACGTCGAGGTCGTATTGGTAGGCCGCCGGGTTCTGCACCGGCGCGGTCTCGGCATCTGCGGCTGTCTTGGTTGCGCCGATATTGGCGTTACGCAGAATGTTGAACCCCTCGGCATAGGCGGCCATCAGGCCGTATTCGATGCCGTTGTGCACCATCTTGACGAAGTGACCGGCGCCGTGCGGTCCGCAATGCAGATAGCCGTGCTCGGCGGTACCTTTGCCTTGTTTGCGGCCGGGCGTGCGCGGGGCGGCATCGATTGCCGGCGCGAGGGCAGCGAAGATCGGGCCGAGATGATTGACCACGGCCTGCTCGCCGCCGATCATCATGCAATAGCCGCGCTCCAGCCCCCAGATACCGCCGCTGGTGCCGACGTCGACATAATGGATGCCTTTAGGCTTGAGCGCTTTGGCGCGGTCGATGTCGTGCTGGTAGTGCGAGTTGCCACCGTCGATCAGGATGTCGTCGGCGGTGACGATGCCGGTGAGGGCGTCGATGGTGTCGTCAACAATCGCCGCGGGCAACATCATCCAGATCGCGCGCGGCAGGTTCAGCTTATTCACCAGATCTTGCAGGGACTTGGCGCCGACCGCGCCTTCCTTGGCGAGCTCCTGCACGGATTCTTCCCGGACGTCGTAGATGACGCATTCATGACCAGCCTTCATGAGTTGGCGCACGATGTTCGCACCCATGCGGCCCAGGCCAACAACAGCGATTTGCATTGAGGGCTTCCCTTCACTTCAAGGCGGCGAGGACGGCATCTCTTAACGTTGCCAGTCCGGCATCGACGTCGGCGCCCAGATGCACGCGAAGCGCACGCCGGCCCCGTTGATTGAGAACCGCGAAGTCGCCCCGCGCTTGCGCCGCGATGACCGAAGCGAAGCTGTATTTGTGACCCGGGATTGGCACATCGTCGGACGGGTCGCAAGTGATTTCCAAAAACACACCGCTGTTGGGACCACCCTTGTAGGCCTGGCCGGTGGAATGGAGAAAGCGCGGGCCGAAGCCGACGCAGGTCGCCACCTGGCGGGCGTCGCGCACCAGCGCGCGAATTTCCTGCAGCGCGTTCCGGTGGTGCTCGTTGCGGGCGATATAGGCGAGCAGCGCGCAATAATCGCCCTCATGCAGTCGTGCGAAATGTGCCTTGAGCGAGCCGGCGAGCGAACTGCCGTCGCCCGCCTGCTTGAGTACCTTGGCATTGGCGTCGTCGGCGAAAACCTTGATGCCGCTGTCCTGCAGCAGCGGGGTCTCCGCCGGCAGCGCGCCCTTGGCTTCGAAGGCCTCGGTCAGCTCCCGTGCTTTGACCTTGCTTGCTTCCACGTCGGGCTGGTCGAACGGGTTGATGCCCATCATAGCGCCCGCGACCGCGGTGGCGATTTCCCAGCGGAAGAATTCCTGACCGAGATGATAGCAGTCGATCACCTCGATGCGCACCACCGGTTGTCCGGCGGATTCCAGTGCGGCGACGGCCTTGTCTTGCGCGGGATCGGCTTCGCTGCTCAGACGCATATAGGCGAACAGGCGGTCGCGGCCGTAAACGCCGGGGGGCCCGAGCGGTTCAGCGTCGACCGGGATCAGGCCCTTGCCCTGCTTGCCGGTCGACTCCGCCAGCAACTGCTCCAGCCAGGCACCGAAGTCGGCGATGCCGGGCGAGGCGACGATGGTGACCTTGTCGCGGCCGGTCTTGGCCGCCGTCGCCAGCGCCGCGCCGAGCGCAACGCCGGGATTTTCCGCCGGCGGCACGGCGCGGCCACAGGCGCGCGCCATCTTCTGGGTGCCGGCGAGCAGGCGGTCGACATCGAGCCCGGTGACTTTCGCCGGCACCAAGCCGAAATCGGACAGCACCGAATAGCGGCCGCCGATGCTCGGCTTGCCGAAGGCGAGATGGCGGAACTTGTCGCGCTCGGCCAGCTTCTGCAGAGACGAGCCGGGATCGGTCACGGCGATGAAATGGCGGCCAGCTTCGGCGGGACCGACCGCCTGCGCGACCAGGTCGAAGAAATAGGCCTTCAGAATGTTCGGCTCGAGCGTCCTGCCTGACTTGCTCGACACGATGAACAGCGTGCGAGCGGGATTGATCGCATCGGCGACGGCGCGGATTTGCGCGGGCGCGGTGGAGTCTAGCACGGTCAGCGCCGGATGGCCGGCTTGTGACCCGAAACAGGTCGCCAGCACCTCCGGCCCCAGGCTGGAGCCGCCCATGCCGAGCAGCACGGTGTGGCTGAAGTCTTCTTTGCGGATATCGGCGGCAAGCCGATCGAGTTCGCCGATACGCCGGCGTTCCTCGTCGGCGATGTCGAGCCAGCCAAGCCATTCGCTCTCGTCGTCGCCGGTCCATAGCGTGGCGTCACCGGCCCACAGGCGGCGCACGTTGCCGGCGCGCCGCCAATCCTCGAGCGCGCGCTCGAAGGCGGGTTTCAGCGGGTAGGGCAGGGCGATCGCCTGCTGGTCGAGCCGGTCGCCGAGCAACGCGGTGCGTTTGCGCGCCACGGCGGCCAGCAACTGGTCGAAGGAATCGGCGAATTTCTGCACGCCGTCCTCGGTCAGCTTGGCGGTGGCGTCGTCGATCGAAATGCCGCACGTGTCGAGCGCGGCCATCGTCTGCTCGGCCGCTCCGACGTCGTCGAGCAGGCTCGCCCGCACGCGGCCATGGTCGCGGAAGGCGTCCATGGTCTTTGGCGGCATGGTGTTGACGGTGTCGGGGCCGATCAGCTCCTCGACATAGAGCACGTCGCTGTAATCGGGGTTCTTGGTGCTGGTGCTGGCCCAGAGCAGCCGCTGCGGATGGGCGCCAAACGCCTTCAGCTTCTCCCAGCGTTCGCCGCTGAAGACGCGTTGGTAATGGCGGTAGGCGAGCTTGGCGTTGGCGATGGCGACTTTGCCCTTGAGCTTCTCCAGGGCGGCGCGCTGTGTGCCATCTTGCGTGCGGGCGAGCCGCTCGTCGATCAGCTTGTCGACGGCGCTGTCGATACGGCTGACGAAGAAGCTGGCGACGCTGGCGACCTTGCTTGGGTCGCCGCCTTGCGCGAGCACCTGTTCGAGCCCCGCGAGATAGGCCTCGGCTACCTGCGCGTAGACTTTCTGCGAGAACAGCAGAGTGATGTTGATGTTGAAGCCTTCGCCGACGAGTTGGCGGATGGCGGGCAGACCCGCTTCGGTCGCCGGGACCTTGATCATGACATTATCGCGCTGGACCAGCTTGGTCAGGCGCCGCACCTCGGCGATGGTCGCCTCGGTGTCGCGGGCAAGATAGGGAGAGACCTCGAGGCTGACATAGCCGTCGGCTCCATGCGTTGCCTTGTGCACCGGACGCAGCACATCGGCGGCTTGCCGGATGTCGTCCACTGCCAGCAGCTCATAGAGCGTCATGACGTCGAAATCGTTACCCCCTTCGGCCTCCTTCAGCGCGGCATCGTAGTCGCTGCTTGCGGTGATCGCCTTTTCGAATATGGAGGGATTCGAGGTGACGCCGCTGAGTCCATCGGCGGCGACCAGCTTTTCGAGGCCGCCGCCGATTAGGAACCGGCGCGCCAGGAAATCGAGCCAGATCGCCTGTCCTTCTTTTTCCAGCAACTGGAGTGGATTGGCGCTGGTATTGTACCTTTGCTTTGGGGGCATGATTGTCTCTTCACTTCTATTGCTACTTCTTGGCGGCCACTTTACCGCGCGCTTGGGTGACCTGCTCTCGGGCCGCCGCCTCGATCGCGTCGGGCGTGAATCCGAACATTTTGAGCAGATCCTTTATCGGCGCCGACGACCCGAACGTGTGCATGCCGATCTTGGCGCCCTGCGCGCCGACGTAACGGTCCCAGCCGATGACCGAGCCCATCTCCACCGAGACGCGCGCGCTGACGGACGGCGGCAGCACCTGCTCGCGGTATTCAGCGTCCTGCTGCTCGAACAATTCCCAGGACGGCATGCTGACGACTCGCGCTGCGATGCCTTCCTGTTCGAGCGCCCCGCGTGCCTTGAGGCACGGCGCCACTTCGCTGCCGGTGCCGATCAGGATCACGTCGGGCTTGCCGTCGTCGGGATCGGCCAGGACGTAGGCGCCGCGCGCGAGACCGGCGGCTACCGCGTAGCGGCTGCGGTCGAGGGTCGGCAGAGGCTGTCGGCTCAACACCAGGCAGGCGGGTTGGTGCTTGAGCGCGGTGATCGTGCGCCAAGCTTCCAGTACTTCGTTGGCGTCGGCCGGACGGATCGTGATCAGGCCTGGAATGCTACGCAGCGCGATCAACTGCTCGACCGGCTGATGGGTCGGCCCGTCCTGGCCGAGGCCGATGGAGTCGTGGGTGAACACGTAGACAACTGGCAATTCCATCAGCGCGCTGAGCCGGATCGGCGGCTTCATGTAGTCGGAGAAGGTGAGGAAGGTTGAGCCGACCGGGCGGATCTTGGAAAGCGCCAGCCCATTGAGCACCGCTCCCATGGCGTGTTCGCGGACGCCGAAATGTATGTTGCGGCCGCCCGGTGTCTCGGCTTCCATGTCGCCCGCGCCCTCGAAGGTCAGGCGCGTCTTGGTCGAGGGTGCGAGGTCAGCAGAGCCGCCGACAAGCCAGGGATAGTGCAGCGCGATCTTGTTGAGCACCGTTCCCGACGCGTTGCGGCTCGCAATGCCCTTTTCATCTGTGGCAAAGGGTTTCAGGTCCCGATCCCAGCCGTCGGGCAGTTCGCGCTTTTGCATGCGTGCGATGCGGTCGGCGAGTTCGGGATATTTGCCGCGGTAAGCGCTGAAACGCGTCATCCAGGCGTTGCGCAATTGGCCCCCGCGCCGGCTGACACCGCTGAAATGCTCGCGCACGCCGTCGGGCACCAGGAACTTGGCGTCTTCCGGCCAGCCGTAGCTGCGTTTGGCGAGCCGGATTTCCTCCTCGCCTAGCGGTTCGCCGTGTGCAGCGCTGGTGTCGTGCTTGTGCGGGGCGCCGTAGCCGATGTGGCTGTCAACGACGATGAGCGTCGGCACGTCGTTGATGGTGCGGAACGACTCGAATGCCTGCTCCAACCGCTCACGGTCGTTGGCATCGCCCACCCGCCGCACGTTCCAGCCGTAGGCGAGGAAACGCGCTACGACGTCGTCGCTGAAGGCGAGGTCGGTATGGCCCTCGATGCTGACGCGGTTGTTATCATAGAGCCAGCACAGGTTGCCCAGCTCGAGGTGGCCGGCGAGTGAAGCGGCCTCGCTCGATACGCCCTCCATCATGTCGCCGTCGCCGCAGAAGACGTAAACGTCGTAATCGAAAAGAGTGAAGTGCGGGCGGTTGAAATGGCTGGCCAGCCAGCGGGCCGCGATCGCCATGCCGACGCTGGTGGCACAGCCCTGGCCAAGCGGACCGGTAGTCATCTCGACGCCTGAGGTGAGATGGTATTCCGGATGGCCGGGACATTTGCTCCCGGCCTCGCGAAATCGTTTGATATCGTCGAGGCTGACCGCCGGGGTGTCGAGCCGCTCATAGGCCGGGTTAACCGCCTTCACGCCGATCAAATGCAGCATGGCATAGAGCAGCATCGAGGCGTGGCCGTTCGACAGCACGAACCGGTCGCGGTTCGGCCAGACCGGGTCATCGGGGTCGAAGCGCAGGAACCGCTGCCATAGCGTGTAGATCGCCGGCGCCAGTGCCATGGGTGTGCCGGGGTGGCCGGAATTGGCCGCTTGCACGGCATCCATCGACAGGGTGCGGATGGTGTTGATGCACAACTCGTCGCGCCGACCGTCGTCGGCCGCACCGTGCGCCTGGGCAAGAGGCGGGTGTCGTGGCCCCATAGGCCGTGACATCTTTTTGTCCTTAGAAGGCCTGCCGTCCAACCGAGCTAGGCTTGGCCCTTATTGCTGCCGCCATCTCTCTAACGTGTCGTCTGGCCAAAAGTTCCATTGCCAGCAAGCCGACATTCAGAAGAACGCGCCGATGGGCTCCGGTTTAGCGGAGGTGAACGAGGAACAGACGGTCCTGCCGGTTGACCCATTGCAGGGCTTCCAAATTCTATCGCCGCACTTCGGCTGCGGCGGCTCATCGTTTGTGCATGGCCGAGGGGGTCGGCGCCGATCGGCGCGGAGTCCCAGCAGCTCGAAATCCATAGTTCTTTGTTGAGCGTGCTGCTGACCGATCAGCCGCGCAGCGTGAGGCGGCTTGAACAAGTACACGGCGCCTGCCGGTCAGACGACTGAAGTCGCTTCGCCGATAGAAGTGCCGGAAGGCCTGCCTCTGCCATCAGATCCGAAGTCATAATTCTTGG
The DNA here is from genome assembly GCA_963773225.1 of uncultured Pseudomonadota bacterium. Classification (GTDB taxonomy): domain Bacteria; phylum Pseudomonadota; class Alphaproteobacteria; order Rhizobiales; family Xanthobacteraceae; genus Pseudolabrys. Next base: position 820,667 of record CAVZAO010000006.1, on the reverse strand, counting down.
CGGTCTATTGATCCTTGCACTGCTGGCAGCAGCCTATGCCGCGCGCGAGATCGTATTGCCGTTTGTCTTTGCTATCGTTCTCAAGCTTCTTCTACGCAAATAAAGGCGTCAGCGCCCGCGAGGCTAACAATGTCCGCCTGCCAGACGCTTGGCCGAGAGCTGAAGCCAAGAATAGTCGCTTAATAGACTCGCGTTGACCCACTGTTAGTCAACCATTTAGCGCAGACTCGTCATACGCTTGAGAATGGTCCCATTTGGACCTCCGCTTTTGCGGGACGGTGCTGAACTGCCGGTGCCCCTCGGAGCGTATATTTCTGTCCCTGAAAATCGCTAGACAACCCAGGTTGTTAGCCTCCATGCCGAAAATCGGGATAAAGCAGCATGCCTCCATCGACGGGGACAGTGATGCCGGTGATGTAACCGGCGAGATCGCTGCATAGGAAGGCAACCACATGGCCGATTTCGTCGGGCTCTCCGATACGTCCCATCGGGATCTTGGCGTTGAGATCGGCGAGGCCCTGTATGTCTTGCCAGACCTTGGCATTAATTGGTGTCTTTATCGCGCCGGGGGCGATGGCGATAACGCGAATGCCCTGTCCGCCAACCTCTTGCGCCAGCGTTTTGCTGAACATGCTGAGGCCGGCCTTGGCGCTAGTATAGGCCGAATAACCGGACCACGGGATGAACTCATGGACCGACGTAGTATTGATGATGACGCCGCGACCCTGCGCGGCCATACGGCGCACAGCTTCGCGTGCGCAATAGAATGCGCCAGCCAGATCGACCGCGACTACGCGTCCCCAGGCAGTTGGATCGGCGTCAGCGCATAGTGAGCGGGGCCCGTCCATACCGGCATTGTTCACCAGTATGTCGACCCCGCCGAATTCCGTGTCCATCCATTGAAATAGTGCGGTCACGTCGGATTGCTTGGCGACGTCGGCGAGTTGCACGATCGAAACTTTGACACCGAAGGTCTCGGCCGCGGCGGCCAAGGCCTTCGCCGCTTCAGAGCCATCACGATAGGCGATGGCAATGTCGGCTCCGGCCTCGGCCAGCGATTTGACCGTCGCCGCGCCAAGGCCCGAATCGCCGCCAGTGATGAGGGCCCTGCGTCCCTTGAGATCGATCGGAATCACAATTGCGTGCCTTTCTCGCAAGCGACGATGCGTATATCGTGGTCGCGCCCCTCCCAACATTGGGATTCGTGCCACCGGAAGGTGAATTGGATCGTCTCCCCCACGCCGAGCGCGGCCACCGGCAGATCGACCGCGTGCAGCCCGAGCCCGGTATCGCGCGTGTCGACGTCTTGGATGTTCTTCCAGCCATTGACGCCCCAATGCACGGTGGCCGGCTTCTTGAGCGCGATGGTCAAATTCCTGCCGCCTTCGAGCAACGCGGGATGGACATTGGGTCCCCAGAAATCGTAATCGATCTTGGGCCGTTCGCCACCGTAACGGGCCCAAGTGGCGGCTGGGCGGTCCACAGGGCGACCCAGCGCGCGGCTGTAGCACAGCTTGACGAACTCGCTATGCGCCCACACCAGCGGCATGGCCGAGCCGCTCGGTCTGCCGGGGTTCAGTTCGTATTCGGCGACAGGAGCGGCATCCCAAACCTGTTCCGGGATCATGCCCAGGGGACTGGCCATCGCCTTCATCGCTTCGAGATAGGGAAGCGGATCCTCACCCGCGCACAGCGCATAATGGCCACGCTCGCCGGTCAGCAGCGGCCAGCCACGGCCATGCCCGGTTCCGTCGAAGGGGCGACCGTCGTGATGCTCACCATAGCCATCGCTGTTGTAACGGTGCCAGACGGGGCCACTCGGCGTCATCGTCTTGAGCAAGTGATCGACCGCCTTCAGACTGTCGACAATCCAAGGGCAATCGGGCTTACGCAGGCCATAGCGCACGAGCTGCAGGAAATCGGTGGAGATCTGAGCACTAGCCGGCAGCTCGGGATCATCGGCCAAGTTCTTGATCACTATCCGCTCGGATCGCGCGCCCGCGTAGGTTAGCACGTCGGCCGGCACGGTACGGATGTAATAGCCCCTGAGTCCAAGCTCGCGAGCGAGTGGGGTTGCCTTGACGAAAGCCCAATCCTCCAGAGACGCATTCCAGCAATCGGCCAGTCGCAACGCTGAGTTCTTGGCTTCGCCCCCGAGAAAGGCGCTGCCTTCGATCAACGCGGCGATGGCGATGGCGAGCGTAAAAGTGTTGATCCCGGCATTTTCCTCCCAGCGGTCTTGGCTGGTGGTCGGGCCTTCGCGCGCGATAAAGCGTAGCGCCCGAAGGACCATATCCTTGATCGGGATGTTGTGCAGGGCGTCGTGCTCATGCAATAGCGCGGCCAGCAGAACCGGGAACGCGACCTCGTCGAGCTGTATGCCTTGCCAGAACGGGGTACCGCCCAGCCATTGGTTCTGAAACCAGTGACCATCTTCCTGCTGGGTGGCGATCAGGTAGCGCAGCACATCGCGCGCGCTGTCATAGGCTTGCATCGCCACCAACGCGCCGGCGGTTTCCACCAGATCGCGTGACCACACGAGATGATAGCCGCCGCGGCTCTGGCTGGAATCGCCCCACGGCACCGACAGGCTGGCAATGGCGGCGCCCCGATAGGTCCGGTCCTCATGGACCTTGAGGACGGCGGCCGAAACCGCCAGCATACGATCGAGGCCGTCCGGCAGAGCCGGCCGCTTGGTTTCCGCCAGCCAACTTTCCCAAGCGCGGCATTGCGAATCCCACTCAGCCGCAAAATCGTCCATCAGGCTCGACAGCGCCAGCGTGGCGGCCGCCACCCTGCTGGTGGCGAACCCCAGCGCCAGCCGCCCCGCCGGCGGCAGTTCACCCATGAGCGCGACCGGCCCCGGACCTGCGCTGTCATATTCCCACGTCATGCGACCATGGCGGTGGAAATCCTGCCAGCCATCACTGGCTTCCAGCGCGCCGGCCGAACAGCGCCGCCAGGCATCAGCGCCCTCACCATCGGTCGCGCACAATGCCAGCCCGAACGGACCCTGCTCGGCCCACAGTACGCGGCGGCCGTTATGTCTCCCTACCAAGCCCAAATCGTCATCGGCAGCGTCGCCCAATCGCGCGGCCAGCAGTGCGTAAGGCCGCAGACCTTGATCGCCTTCGAGGCGGTAGCGTAGCAGAAGCGTATCGCGGCGCTGCGACGGGCACACCTCGAGCTTGAAGGTGAAGCGCTCGTGACGATGGACGATCTCGACTGCCGGCACTCCGGGTTTGGCCAGTGACACGGTGTAATTGCCCAGGCGCCGCAATTCGATCCAGAAACCTTTGTCATCGGCTATGATGAACCCGAGATCTTTAATCTGCGGAATATCGATGCGCGGATAATAGACTTCGGTGACGATGCCTTGCGCGATAGTAAACCAGAGGCGTGAAGATCCAAGGCTTGCACCGATCATGTCCTTCCTGGCCGTCGCCCAGGTCGGATGCGGATCGGACGCGCTGGGAGCCTTCATGATCTTCTGCCGGTTCTTTGCATCGGGATGTGGAATATTCCGTGAGGATCATGTGCGAAATGAAATATCTTGGCGACGCGGATCTGACGCCTTTCCCATCCCGCCATGCGATAAGCGGCAACCGCCAACAGCGCGCCCGCCAGAGGACCAAGCCAGTAAATCCACCAGCCATGCCAATCGCCCGAGATCGCCGCAGGCCCCAAACTGCGAGCCGGATTGGTGCTAGTGCCCGAGATCGGCGCCTCAATCCAAACCATGATCGCATATAGCGGCGGAAACAGGGCCGGCGTAAGCCGGCGCAGTCCGCGATGGCGAAGGAATGCGAACAGGCCGAAAATCATCGCGAAGGTCGCGACCGTTTCACCCAGTAAAGCGAGGGTGGTGCCATAGGTGGCCCCCGGCACTGTGGCGCCGAAATCGGTGCTGGCCCCCATCGCGCCCCAGAACAGCAGCGGGATGGCACCTAGCACCGCCCCGGCAAGCTGACAGAGCACATAACCTAAAGCGAGCCCGGCCTTCATCCGGCCCATTAGCCAGAACGCGAATGTGACGGCCGGATTGATGTGGGCGCCGCTTGCCTTACCGAGCGGCGACAACGCAATCAAGGCGCCGGTGGTGCCGAATAGAAAGCCAGTAATGAGGCGCCTAGTCGCTCCATTGGGCAGAAGCTGGAGCATCGGGCTGCCCCGCCCAAAATCAAAAATAACGATCGATAGCCCCACCGCGACAAGCAGAGCGGTTCCGGCCAATTCCGCAACGAATGGCGTCCAGGGAAGGCATGGGGGCCTGGGCTTCAATGTGCGAACACGCTCACGATTCGGGCTACGGCTAATGAGCCACGGATGCCCTAGGGCTGATTTCATCTTGTTAGGTCGAGGGCGTCAGGCCCGTTGGTCAAGTCTTCCCGCTTTGGCTACGGAAAATGGCGGCCCGCAGTCGCCTTGCTCAGCCCGGTCTCCGGCCACCATCCATGCCGATCCTCTGTCTGTCAGAATCTCAAGAATCATTATTCCGTGCCAACGCCCAACTGATTGTGTGCGGTCGCTGTTTTGCCTCAGGCGTGACAATCGCTCACGCTACTTAAGATGCTCTTTGCCGCCGAGTAGACCAATTGTGACGCGTCGGAGGCGAACAGCCACTACCGCCGTGCCGCTGTCGCTGGCCCCCTGACAGGCCCTGCTCGCTCTATCTTCTTGGGGTCGCAACATTATGCGCACGCGCTGGCAAAGGGTGCGGGGAGGGCTGATATAATCGCACGTTTTTAGCCCGCGCGATCGCGTTGAGCTTGGACCCCTACAAGTCGCCTCAACCTACCCAGCGCAGGAGATGCCCTCTCGTCAAAAAGCTGATCGGGTGGTGTCGCTCTGAGCTCGTCCTCTAACATCAAAGTCAGCAGTTGATGCTTAATTGCGACGGTAGACGGAAGCCTGATTTTGCTGCCAAAACGATAGTTCCGCATAGATGCCTCCTCCATAAGGGGCCAGACGCGCAACTTCACCCGTTTCTCCCATATAGGCATGGTGGAGGCTTTTCGCTAATCTCAACAGAGGCGCTAGACCACTCGTCTAAGAATATTCGCTGAAGAGCTGGCATCTGAAGTCAGATGGATCAGGATATAGGTTCAATTGCTGGCGGAGACCGCGATTTCCCCGGTCCAGTTTACGTATTGATCGCGCGTACCGCATGATCATCGAGAGCCCGGTTAGTCCATTAGCCGGGCTCTCGCCATTCGAAGCAATTACCCGAGACCTCCCTCGATGGCACCTTAATGCGCAAAAAGTGGCCTACAGCTAGGCTAGGCTTATTCATGTCGGCCAATTCTCACTTTCCGCACCGGAGCTACGACCGACCGGCGTGCCCGCAGCGTGATGCGACGATGATGTTATCACGATGTGATCGCGAAAATGCGGAAGAGGATAAGCGCACGTTCGATTGCGTTCCTTGCGGCCGCTATGAAACCGTGACTTTGCAGTACCGCTAAGCAGTTTCAGAAATGACCTGCTGCGAAATAGGAGGTGGCCCATATCCGGGTCGCGGTACTTGCAATCACCGAACTCACACGAAATTAAGCGGATGCAACCGTCCTATTCGTGTCTGGATGCAAAGTGACCGGGGCGACATTACATACTTCGTAGTGCCAAGCGATAATCTCCCATCAGGTTGCTTTCTGGTCGGTTATTGTTTTTGCGGCCCTCGACGCGTCAATCGACTACTTGGCGCTCCGGCAACTTAGCCAAAGGAGCCTCATCGTGGATCATCGTGCAAGGTTTTCGACCCTTAGTGCCAGTTACGACGACTTTTTGTTCGCGTCGGTCTGCGAGGACGCAAACGGGATGCGGCTCAGCGTTCTTTCTGCGCTGGCACGGATGAATGTCGATCCGTGGGAAGAGGCCGGCCGTTTGGCGGCCCTGCCGAAGGCCGTCGCCGAGAAGACGCTGCTGTTGGCCCTTGACCGAGTCTCCGGCCGAAGCTGGAAGTCGCCGGAGGCGGCGACCATCGCGGCAAGGTTGGTCCGGCTGCTCCCGCAGCCCGGCCAGGCTGCGGTCACTACGGCGACACTACCCACAAATGCCGCGGCAGGAGCCGGAAAGGGCCTTGCAGGGCATAAGAGTTACTGGTGGATCTGGCTGGGCTTCTGGGTGGCGATGTCATTGATGGTGCCTCATCATCAGGCCGGTAGCCCGAATGCGGGTATCGTTACCTCAACGTCCGGACAACAATCCCCGACGGGCAGTAGTTCGGTTCCCGACCCGGTCAGTCAATCCCGTTAGGCGCCGATCTGCCGGAAGGGTCAGACGAATTGACCGCACATACACTTTGTTAAAGTGCGTCCATGTGAGCGGTTTCGCTCAGCACGTGGGTCAATCAAAGTTCAGCTTGCATATTGGGTATCGGGCGGCCTCTGGAGCCACGATGATGAATCCGATCACCATATTTGTCTCCGCAGTGTGCATCGCAGCCGGCGCCGGATTAGTCGAGTTAGGGTACCTTTATCTCGGGGCTGCGCTTTTTGTTGTCGCGATCATTGCCGCCGCAGCGCTGAAAATGGCGAACACTTGGCAGAAGTTCGTTATCCTGCGTGCTGGGAAATTGCAGGGCGTCAAAGGTGCAGGCCTCTTCCTCATCATTCCCATTATCGACAATGTGGTGGCGGTCATTGATGAGCGGATTCAGACGACAGCCTTTAGCGCCGAGGCGGCGCTGACGAAAGATACCGTTCCGGTCAATGTAGACGCGATAATCTTCTGGTTTGTGCAAGACGCGCAAAAGGCGGCGCTGAATATTACGAATTATCGCGAAGCTATCGATCGGGTCGCCCAGACATCGCTACGCGAAATGATCGGGTCGTCGATGTTGGCAGCCCTGCTCTCCGAACGGAGCGCCGCCGACGAACTGTTGCGGGGCGAAATCGGTCGAAAGACGGCCGACTGGGGGATCTCGGTTAAATCCGTCGAAATCCGCGACGTGGCAATCCCGGTTGCCTTGCAGGACGCGATGTCTCGGCAGGCTCAGGCGGAACGGGAAAAGCAAGCCCGTGTCATTCTGGGGTCCGCCGAGGCGGCGATAGCCGGCAAATTCGTCGAGGCATCGATGACCTATGCTGACCATCCGACGGCCCTGCAGTTGCGCGCCATGAACATCATTTATGAGACGACCAAGGAGCGCGGTGCCACCATCCTGATCCCGACTTCCATGGTCGACAGTATGAATCCCGGGGTGGCCCTTGCATTAGCCGGACGGGAGATGACATCCCAAGGGGCAAACGAACTTCTGCCACAGATCGGAAATGGAAAAGATGCTCGACAGACCAAGAAAGGCTGATCTAATGTGCGCATTTAGCGTGGGGAATTCACTTGGATTACGATGATCCCTTTTGATCAGAACCGATCTGCTTAGACATGCAGGATCTATTGGAAAGCGGCGAATTGCAGCAGAAGACGGCAAATGAAAAAGCTCTTATCCGCATTTTTAGTGGCGACCGTTGGCGCTGGTCTCTTTGCCAGTCTCGCATGGTGCGCCCTTCTTGGGTTCTTTCTCTTTCAACTGATCGCATCGGCATTCTGATGCGGTCTAATTTGGCGGCGTGATTCACCCTCGGGCTTTGACCTTCATCGCCGGGCCGCAACTTGTCCCTGTTCGCACGCACTGGTCTCCTTCGACCCCTGGTGGCTGGCTTTAAATTCGGAAGCGGATGTTTGCAGCAGTGGTCTATTTAGAACAGAATTGCCGGCGCGCTTAGGGAACAGTCAATTCCGTTCCGGTCTCGTCCCCGCTGCGGTCCCGCCACAACCTCAACAATGGTGTCGGCGCTGGAACAAAGAGGCCGTCTCAGATGGCGGCCTCTTTTATTGCCGCTTTATTGCCGCCTCTTTCCCGTATCTGCTTCCTCGTCATTCGCATGGTCTACCGATATTCACGTCAGCTTGACTGGTTATTTCTGGTCGCTTGGGGGCCAATCTACGCGGCCCTTGTCGGGCAGCCCGCACTGAAGAGTACAGCCCAATGACCGTGCGCATCGATTTAATACTGCTAGTGGTCCCGGATTGGGCGATCTATACGCTCATCGCGCTATGGTTGATCTCGACCCTTCTTTATGTCGTCAGGTTTTTCGCGCCTTGGCGAAAGCAATAGCCTGCTGCGGTAGTCACCCGTCATAAACCGCGTTCCTCATCCACGTACCTTTGCTTCGGGGCACCCCGCAGGTGGGCGCGCCTTGGCCGCGATGCAAGATTGTGGGGAAAATGATCCTCCCCCGCTTTAAATTGAACCAATAATGCCAGAAGCGGGACGTTGAGTCCGCCTCTGTCGAGGCCGCGCCTCCCACGCTACTCACGAATGGTCAGGGTGCGCAGAACGGATTGACTAAGGATCAACGGGTCCGGGCTGGACAGGACGAACCGCGGTCGGATGATGTCCCAGAAGGGCGCGCGTCCAAAAGGACACTCACTTGGCTCTAGTGAAAGATGGGATAATCGTCGTCGTCACCGATATATCCAGACGAGCATACAAAGACATGGGACGCTCCTGAGACGTTGACGGATCGGAGCTACAGTCTCACGTCGCAGTGACGAGCGCGACGAGAGGAAACCCCGAATACCCCATCTAAGCCCCGCCCGTCGCCGCCGCTGCGTAGACCACGTCATGGCGAAGCTCTCAGTCTCTGAACGTTTCGCCTGCCGTGTTCTCCCAGCATCGTTCGACCCAACGCAAGAAGCCGAGGGGCCGCGCCGACGAGGCGGCTCTGACCGCGGACATCATCCGGCTCGCTACCCGGTATGGTCGCTACGGCTACCGCCGGATCACGGCGATGCTGAGGTCGGAAGGTTGGTCGGTGAATGTCAAGCGCGTCGAGCGGATCTGGCGACGGGAGGGGCTGAAAGTGCCGCAAAAGCAACCGAAGAAGGGCCGCCTCTGGCTGAATGACGGCTCCTGCATCCGCCTTCGGCCGGAGCGCCCCAACCATGTCTGGTCCTACGACTTCGTCGAGAACCGGACCCATGAAGGACGGAAGTTCCGCATGCTCAACGTCATCGACGAGTTCAGCCGGGAATGCCTGTCGATCCGCATTGCCCCCAAACTCAAATCGACCGACGTCATTGACGTCCTGTCGGACCTTTTCATTCTGCGGGGCATGCCCGGTCACATTCGTTCGGACAACCCCCCGAATTCATCGCCAAGGCGGTGCGTGAGTGGATCGTGGCGGTCGGGGCCAAGACCGCCTTCGTCGAGCCGGGCAGCCCTTGGGAGAACGGTTATTGCGAGAGCTTCAATTCCAAGCTGAGCGACGAACTTCTCAACGGCGAAATCTTCTACAGCTTGGCCGAGGCGAAGGTCATCATCGAAACTTGGCGGCGCCATTACAATACCGAGCGCCCACACTCATCGTTGGGCTACAGACCACCAGCACCAGAGGCCGTGCAATGGCCGGCTCCGCTACGCGGACCAGCTTCGCCGGCCGCACCAGCCATGGTGCCAAAACCCGTCATGCACTAAGACTTAACCCGGACCACCCGATAGGGGCAGGCTAAGTTGCGAGACAAATCTTACGAATTTTACCAACCTGTTGATTTCCATCAATAGGATGTCCGAATGCGTGGGCAATATCTTGAAGTTAGATCGCCTGCCACCTTTGGTGGCACGGGTGACTCGGCAGCGATCCCGATACTTGGGAGAGATGGAAATGACACGAGATGAGAAACTCGAAAGGATAATTGAACGCGCGGTTCAATCGGCATTCGTCGACTTTCCAGACGCCGGAAATGGGACAACGTGGCCACAAACGTACAAAGAACCTGCCGAATGCAAGACCATCGCAACCGCTGTCGTTTCGGCTCTCAACAATGCCGGCTACAAAATTACGCTGGAATCAAACTGACGGGTTACAGGGGAAGTGTGGTTCGTCTCGCGGCACTCCGGGTGAAATGAAAAGCTTAGTTATCGCAGGCAGAGCCGACAGCAATGCTCCCACTCGGTCGCCGTTCTCCCATGGGACATCTCGACAGTGAAGTAAGGCTTCCATAAGAAGCGGCCGGCTATATCATAATTTCAATCTATAACGCGGGAAGCGTTCGCCTTAGAGCAGTCTACTCGGGCGCGACTGTCGAGCATCTTTAGGCCCGGTCAATGTCCGATTGTGAAGCCGGCGACAATGCGTCAAGGCGTCCGAGCAGTCCCCCGAGCTCTTGAACGCAATGCTCAATATGTGCCCTAAGCGCGGTACGTTCGTCGTGGCTGAGTGAAAGCTATGTGATGTCATGCCAGTCTCGGTTAATCGTGGCCTTAACTGTGTCAATGTCGCGTAGCAATATGTCTTTCTCTGTCATGTTCTTCCCCGCTGATGTGCTTCAACAAGCGTTCGCGCCGCAACCCTCTTGTGCGCGAATATGCTTCGAAGCGAAGTCGTTCCGAGCAATTTTGTCGCGATCGGGTTTATTGACCCGAGTAGCATGCACCATTCGATCGATGCGTTCCGCTGGCGACGCCTCGCCGCGGGACAGTGATTTAATTCTAATTCTCAGTTGCGTAGAAAATGCGCCGAGGCTCTTCTCGCTAATGAATACGCCGCGTTTGTGCGCTGCGTTGATCTAGGTCAACCCAGCGGTGCAGAGATGCGCCAATCTCCTGCAATGCCGTCTTCCGAGCGGCGACCAGACCATGAATTGTAACATTCTCTATCTCGCCATCGGAATGCTCGCCGTCGCTGCCGTGGTCGTCGGCTATCAGCTCTACCAGGAGCGGCAAAAAACGACTGGCATAGAAATAAACCTCGGGAAGAGCGGGATTTCCATCGAGAAGAAATAGGTCGGTGGTTTCTGGATAGCGCCTGTCATCGCGCGGATGCATCGAGCGGTTCGATCAGGGCGTTCACAGTAGTGTGCGAAGAAGCGAGAGCTTAATCAGGTCCAGCGAAAGGAACTAAGGCCATGTCGATTGGACTCATTCTTATCATCCTCCTCGTCATCTTCCTGCTCGGCGGCTTTAGCGGCCGGTTCGGCGGTTACGGCTATGGTTATGGTCACGGTGGCGTCGGTGTCATCGGCGTCATCCTGATTGTCCTCGTCGTCCTCGTGCTGATGGGGCGGCTCTGATTCGGCAGGGGTATTATTTGGATGAGTTGGCTTCACGTGCATCAGGAGAATCACTTCGTCAGCCGCATCGGCTGGCTGCGGGCGGCGGTCCTCGGCGCCAACGATGGCATCATCTCAACCGCAAGCCTGATTGTCGGCGTCGCCGCCGCGGCGGCCACGCAGAGCGACGTCCTGATCGCGGGTGTCGCCGGCCTGGTGGCCGGCGCCATGTCGATGGCTGCCGGGGAGTATGTGTCCGTCAGTTCGCAATCCGACACCGAACAGGCGGATCTCGCGCGCGAACGCGCGGAACTGCGCGAGAACCCCGCGTTTGAGCTCGAGGAGCTCGCCTCGATCTATGTCGAACGCGGCGTCGAACAGGCCCTGGCCCGGCAGGTTGCTCAGCAGTTGATGGCGAAAGACGCCCTGACCGCACACGCCCGTGACGAGCTCGGGATTTCGGAAATCACCACCGCGCGTCCCGTCCAGGCCGCGCTGGCCTCCGCCGCCACGTTCTCGGTCGGTGCGGCCATGCCGTTGCTCATGGTCGTGGTATCGCCCGCCGCCGCGCTTGTTCCCGTTGTGTCGGCCGCGTCTCTGGGGTTCCTCGCTCTGCTGGGTGCGGTTGGCGCGAAAACGGGCGGAGCAAACATTTTGCGCGCGACGGCCCGGGTGACATTCTGGGGCGCGTTGGCGATGGCGCTCACTGCCGGTATCGGGAAGTTGTTCGGTACGGTCGTGTAATTGTGGGGCGCGTTGCGACGGATCCATTGATGGGGGCCCTCGCTGGCAAATCCGCAGGCGCCCCAGGAGAGATGAGATGCCGCTTTGGCAAAGACTGCTGATCACGCTCGCGACCATGCTGGTGACGAGCTTCGTCGCGGGCCTCCTGTGGCGCTGGCTCTTCAACACGGACATTCCGAGCTATCTGAGTGGAGTTGTCGGCGGCGTCACGGCGCTGCCGATGTGGGAGTTGTTGAAACGGATCGAACTTCGGTGAGCCCTACCGTATCGAAAGAATGACCCCCAATGGCGCTGCGCTTGATCGAGATGGTGTTGCAGGAGAAGTATGGCGACGACGTCCGCGCGCTTCTGAAGGATTGCAAGGTGCTCGAGCACCGGCAGATCCAGCTGGTGAACGAAGAAATTCTCGTGCGCATCCTGTTGGACGCGGAACAGAGCGAGACGGTGCTGGATTTGCTGGAGAAGCGCTACACCGACTGGGACAACCGGGTGGTAATTCTCCCAGTCGAGGCGACATTGCCGCGTGCCCAGGCGGAGCCGGAACCGGCTGCCTCGTCCGAGCAGGCGCCGCCAGAGGAAAAGCCGCCGCAGCGGATCGGTCGTGAGGAATTGTACGAAGACATCAAGCATGGCGCGCGGTTGTCCCGCGTCTATATGTCAATGGTGGCGCTATCGACCGTAGTGGCGGCGATCGGCCTGAATCACAACAGCGTGCCCGTCATCATTGGGGCCATGGTGATTGCGCCGTTGCTCGGACCGAACGTGGCCCTGTCGCTCGGCATTACCTTGGGGGATCTTTCGCTGCTTTGGGAGGGGCTCCTGACGGCGCTGGCAGGCGTTGCGGCGGTGCTGGTGCTGTCTGCTATCATCGGCGTGCTGTTGAACGTGGACCCGACCTTGTCCGAGATGGCGTCGCGCACGCGGGTGGGGTTGGGCGACGTCGTGGTGGCATTGGCGTCCGGCAGTGCGGGCGCGCTGGCGTTCACGACCGGTATCTCGGCGACGTTGATCGGCGTCATGGTGGCGGTGGCGTTGTTGCCGCCGCTTGCGACGTCGGGCCTGCTGCTGGGCGGTGGCCATCCGACCCTGGCAATCGGCGCGTTCTCGCTGTTTCTGGTGAACCTGATTTGCGTCAACCTTGCCGGCGTGACAACGTTTGTGTTGCAAGACATCAAGCCGACCAGTTGGTGGGAGAAGGACCGGGCCGTGAAGGCCACGCGCATTGCCATTGCACTATCGGTGGTGCTGCTATCGGTATTGGTCGGAATGATTCTGCTGGCGCACAAACTCTGAGGTCGGCCAGACAAAACGGCCTGAACCGTGGGACGTACCGTTCTGCGCCAGCCGGTCTTACCTTGCCACCGCCCCAGCTGATTCCCGGCTGAATCTGAGGCCGCGGGCCTCTATGTTAGGCTAATGAGATGTCTTCTCGTTGCCGCAGTACGCCGCGCACACTTCAAGCAACAAGGGGTGCGATTTGCTATCGATATTCGATCTCGTATCGATCCTTCTGACGGTCAGCGCCATCTTTGCCTTCGTCAACGCGAAGCTACTGGGGTTGCCGACCACGATAGGGGTCATGATCATGGGGCTCGCCGCCTCGCTTATCCTTATCGGGGTCGAGCTGCTAACCGCGGGGACGGAATTGACCCGCGCGCTATCCGATGCGGTGCGCCAGATCGACTTCACGGAAACACTGATGCACGGCATGTTGGCTTTCATGCTGTTTGCAGGGGCGCTGCAGGTCGACTTGGGTGAATTGAAGAGCAGGGCCGCGAGCGTTGGGCTTCTCGCGACCGTTGGCGTTGTCATCTCGACGGCGATTGTGGGCGTCAGCTTTTGGCTGGTTGCCGGCTGGCTCGGCAGCCCTATCCCATTGACATGGGCGCTTGTGTTCGGCGCGTTGATTAGCCCTACCGATCCGGTTGCGGTGCTCAGTATATTGCAGTCCGTGCATGTCCCGAAAGATACCGAAGTCGAGATGACCGGCGAAGCACTTCTCAACGATGGCGTTGGCGTCGTGATGTTTACAGTCCTCGTGGCCGCGGCTGTTGGAGCAGAAGGCTCTAGGTTTGGCGTTGTGGAGGTCGCACAAGTGTTTTTCGTCGAGGCGATGGGTGGCGCAATTCTCGGCCTTATTGCCGGCTACCTGGCTTACCGCGCCATGCGGCTTATCGACGATTTTCACATTGAGGTGCTGATCTCGCTGGCGATGGTCATGGGTACATACGCGCTCGCGGGGAAATTTCATCTCAGCGGCCCGATTGCGATGGTATGTGCCGGCCTGCTGATCGGCGAACGCGGACCCGCCGACGCAATGAGTAAGACAACGCAGCGTTATCTTTTCGGATTTTGGACGCTCATCGACGAAATTCTCAATATCGTACTCTTCCTGTTGATTGGGCTCGAAGTCTTTGTGCTGCGCCCGACTCAGGCCGTAATGCCGATCGCACTTATGGCTATCCCCATCGTCCTGGCGGCACGGTTTATTTCGGTGGCAGCTCCGGTCGCTGCATTGAGCGTCCGCGTGCCGTTCATGAAGGGAACGATTCCGGTGTTGACCTGGGGCGGTGTGCGTGGAGCAATTTCAATTGCGCTGGTGCTATCGGTCCCGGAATTCGCTCAGAAGCCGCTTATCTTGGCCGCGACGTATGCGGTTGTTATCTTTTCCATCATAGTGCAGGGGCTGACTCTTGCCTCGTTGGTACGCAAGGCCGTGACGACAATAAAGTGAAAGGCTAATATTTAATCGAGCGTGCGTCATGCCAGAATTTGGTGATGCCGTTATTCGCCGGCGTCCGGACACGTTCGGTGGTTATCTGATAGTTGTGGCCACGCCGCTAACAGCGACGCGCTTCAGCGATCGGCCTTTTCAGCATCTCGGCTCTCTGGACTCCAGAGGATTTTGAGACAGACCTGAGCCAAACCGGAAATGTGGAGTTGGCGCGCGGCAATCTGGGATACATCGATTATTCTTCCAGCGATGAAAGGCCCACGATCGGTGATCCTTACGACGGTCGATCGACCGGTCCTTTGGGCCACGATGAGGACGAGTGTTCCGAACGGCAGCGTTCGGTGGGCGGCGGTGAAATCTTCCGCCATGGTGTCTTCCCCGCTTGCCGTTGCTTCGCTGGTGGAGGAGTAAACTGACGCCAGGCCGCACTCGTCGAGGCGCTTATCGGCCGCGCGCGTCGGCTGCAATAAGGCGGTCTGCAGCAACGCGACCACAAGCAGGGTAGATTTTGTGATCATGGATCGCTTCGCAGAGCTGAATGAATGAAGCTATAGCAGTCAGAGAACGATCACCGGAGCGCCAAGTGAAACGCGACTGTAAAGATCGATGATGTCTTGATTGAACAGGCGAATGCAGCCACTCGAGACCGCGCTGCCGATGGTCGTTGGTTCGTTCGTGCCGTGGATTCGAAAATAGGTGTCCCGGTTGCCCACATACAGGTAGAGCGCCCGCGCGCCGAGCGGATTGCCAAGACCGCCTGGCATGCCTTTCGCGTAGGCGGCATAGCGCGGAATCCGCTTGATCATATCCGCGGTTGGAATCCACCTCGGCCACTCTGCCTTCCGGGCGACGGTTGCTGAACCTCGGAAATTCATCGCTTCCTCCCGCCCCACGCCCACGGCGTAGCGTAGCGCGCGGCCGCGCGGTTCGACGAGGTACAGGCGCCGTTCAGAGACGTTTACGACGATGGTCCCCGGCGTATACCGTTCGGGATACGCCACCTCTCGGCGTAGCAAGTTGTGGTCCACTTCGCCGAGTTCGAGCGCGGGTATTTCGTGGGACCCATCCATGGTGGGGCCGTAGATCGAGGCGTACCGGTCGCTGCCCTTCTGTCCACCTGAAAGCGGACTTTGCGCAGCCGTAGCGCAACCGGCGAGCAGGAGGCATAGCCCGCTCGAGACGGCCCGGCGGCTAAGGTGGACACTGGGTACCTTGGTAGGGATCATCGTCAGGCCCTCACCCGAAGTCAGCCGACTATTCAGCGGACCAAGGACCGATGGAAATCTAGATAATATCGTTTCGGAAATCGGCTAAAGGCGCCTTGACATAGCGCAATCGCCAATTCGAGTTTGATGAAATGCTGTTGTGGCAAACCGACGTTGATCTGGATTAATACGTCACGGCAACACAAACTCGGTGCCTTGGTCGACGCGGATGGTCGTCGGAAAGCCCACTTGCCGGCAGATCTTTTCCAGCACCTCCACAACGTCGGAGCCGCGGAACGTGAAGCGTGGCTCCAGCGCCGGCGAGAACCGCGAGAATGTATCGACGATCGTAAGCACACGAAGCTTTCGGCCGGTGGCAAGCCTATCATGCACGAAGTCCATCGCCCAGTTCTCGTTCGATCGCGTTGCCGGTCTGCGGCCCTCCCGTAGCTTGGCCTTGGCCCGGCGCTTAGGCGCTTTATTGCGCAATTGCAGGCCTAATTCACGATAGAAGCGACGTGATTTATTCTGACCGTGCCGCCAGCCCTCACGCCGCAGTTGGATATGAACCCGCCGATAGCCATAGCGGACCCGCGTCTGGCAAATCTCTCTAACCCGCAGTTCGAGGGCAGCCTGTCCGGGGCGGCGCGACCTGTAGTGATACGTGGACGTGTCGAGCTCACATACATCACACGCGCGACGAATTGATACTCCCCACTCGGTACGCATCTCGTCGACCAGCTTGCGCTTCCGGACAAGCTTCACAGTTTTCGGCGCAGTGCGTCCTGCAGCAGCTCCTTGTCGAGGCTCAAGTCCGCCACCACCTTGCGTAGCTTGGCATTCTCGTCCTCGAGCTGCTTCAGGCGCCGCATCTCGGTCGGCAACAGCCCATCGTACTTCTTCTTCCAATTGAAATAGGTCGCCTGGCTGATCCCCGCTTTGCGGCAGATGTCGGCGACCGGGATGCCGTCCGCGCCTTGCTTCAAAATGAACGCCTTCTGGGCGTCCGAAAACTTCGAGGCCTTCATCGCGCTCGCTCCTCCCAGCCCAGGGAATGGATGCCGGCGACTCTAGCTCAAAACGGTCCAGTTTGGCGGCCTCAGATCACAAGTATCCGCGGAGCGTTCCAGATAGTCGGCGCAGCGCGAGAAGCGAGCAGGGTCGATGGGTCCCTCTTGCGGAGCGCGTGTTGTCGGCCGAGAGGCGCTACCGCACCAACAAAAGGGGGTTGCCATATTTTCAATCTTAATCGGCATTTTGATTATCTGCGTCGTCGGTGAAATTTGCTTTCGGGCCATCGATAAGTTTGTCAATGAGGGCCGATTGGCAAGCCTTCTCAAACTCCTCGTGGCGCTTGTTTGCCTGGCAGCGATCTTGCAGCGCGTGTTGCCGCTATTGGGCATTAACTGGCTATAGCCACAGGTCAGACTGACATTGTTTCGGACCGTTGCAATGTTCGGGTTTTCGCTGGATTGCGGGCAGCGCCTGCTGTTGTTGCGGCGCGGTGGATGGTATCTCAATGTTTGCTTGCTGCGACGCTGCCGCTACCAGGGACTCGTTGCGACCAGCAATAAGACCTGACGCCGCTTGATCTGCATCAACGCTGGGCAATCGTTCGTATGGCATAAATACCAATTGGGCCGACCTATCGCGCAAAATGCTCGCTGAAATCAGCGGACCGCAAGGCGGTGGAGAAAAGCCATGACAATTCGATCGTTTACCCTCCCGGCGGCGGCATTGTTCGCATTGAGCATTGCGCCGGTCGCGAACGTTGCATCGGCGATGCCGATCAACAAGTCCGTCGCCACGAGTAATGATGCCGCGACGCTTATTCAGACCGTGCAATATCACAGGCGCGGCGGGTACTACAGCAGAGGCAGGCATGGTGGCAGCGGCGCCGGCGTCGCTGCGGGCGTGATCGGCGGCATGATCCTGGGCGGGATGCTCGCAGGTCCCCGCTACTACGATTATGCCCCGGGCCCAGTCTATGGCCCCGGCTACTACGGCGACGACGCAGTGGGTTACTGCATGCGGCGGTTCAGGTCGTATGACCCGCGCAGCGGCACTTATCTTGGTTACGACGGTTACCGTCATCCGTGTCCATGAGCGGATAACCACATCCGATCAGGCAAAATGCGAGCGGCCGGAGAGCTGAACTCAAATGACAACGAGCAGCTCTTCGGCAAGCGATCCGATTTCGGCCCCCGCCGCGAAGTCGATCCGTGACCACTGGGTGCTCTTTGTGGCTGAAGGCTTGGTGCTCATTGTGCTAGGGCTGGTGGCGTTTATCGTTCCCTCGATCGTGGCCTCATACCTGACCTTTGCCTTGAGTGGGTCTTTCTCGGCAGCGGGGCCATAGGGCTGGCAACGACCTTCCGGGCGCGGGATGCACCGAGATTCTGGTGATCCCTCGTATCGGTTTTGCTCGCAGTTCTCGTCGGCGTGGTGCTGATCGCCAACGAACTGCATGAGTTATACGGCGGCCTGCTGGGGTGGCCATTGAGACGGCCGGTCCGTTACAGCCGATATTTGCCCTGTTCTTCCTGGTCGAAGGTGGCGCGTCCATCATGTTCGCTGTGGAGCATCGCCGCCAATTCTCAGGACGCTGGGCTTGCATGTTGGCGAGCAGCATCGTCGACATCGTGCTCGTGAGTATCATCATTTTCGGCTTTCCGGGAACGTCTTCGTCGACGATGGGGCTCTTGTGGGAATCGACATGATCCCGGGAGGCGCCGCGTTGCTCGCAATGTGGCTGCACGCGCGCTGAATGGACTATTGCGAATGCATCGCATCCGCGCAATCTGTCATACGGAAGCCGCGCCGGTATTCATTCGAATTTTGCAATACTGAGGATTGAGTCCATGGGCACCGTCGACCCCGCCGTGGCGTTTCTTGCTGTTCTCGTCATCGGCATCGTGGCCGGTATTCTCTTCGACCGTATCACCGGGCGAACTTGGCTCGCTCGCCAATTCTCTGGATCGCATCGTGGGATCGTTACGAGCACGCTTGTGGGCATTGCCGGCGCCGTCGTCGGCTATTACATTGCTGCGCTGCTTTCATCTAGCGGCGGGCTTGTGACGGTGGTTGTTGCGGCTGCTGTCGGCGCCGCTGTGGTGCTGTTTGCTTGGCGAATGGCTAGGTGACAAGAATGGCCTAAGGCCGCCTGGTGTCGGCACTATCTTTGTCGAGATCCGCACAAGATGGAATCGCGATAAGGCAGCGTGACGAACGCGCTCCCCGAAAGACCAATTGGCTTCCGATGCAGAAGCCGCGACGCCGCGCGAATTTCAAGTCCATGACGCCGCATATGCACGTGTCTCGCTCGCGCGAATCCATCTCCACGTGGGGTTAGGTTACGTCAGCGACAAACGCGCCGCATTCTGTACCTCACACGACCATTGCGCGTCACGGTACGCACGCGAATCGTGCGACAATTGCGGTAGTAAGCGTCGTTGGCGTCATAGCCTCTGCGATGCCGGTAACCGTCGTCGCTAAACCGGGGGCCAACGCCGACACCGAGCGGGCCGAGTTGCACGCCCGCGCCATGGGAATCGGCACCGAGAAACACTTGCGCACTAGCCGGCGCCGCAATGCCGATTATGGCGATGGCGGCCAAGCCGAATAGAAGTTGCTTCATTGTCTGCTCCAATTCCGTTTTGAAATAGCTCTGAACATTAGCTAAGCGACAATTGTCCAGAAACAACTGTCCAATACTGCTCACTTTCGCCATGTTTTGGAGTGGGCCTTACTCGCTGTCAAAATGATTTCAGAACTTAGAGCCAAGACCCAATAAAAGTGTTGCTGCGTGAATCAATTGCTGATTCGCTCTGGGTGCCTGATTCGGAGCGATGCGATGCGATCCAATCTTTTCTGGCTCAGCGACGAACAGTGGTCTTCGATACAGCCCTTTTTGCCGACGGACGTGCGCGGCAAGGCACGTGTGGATGACCGGCGCGTGATCAGCGGCATCATTTTTGTCATCAAAAGTGGCTGCAGGTGGTGCGATTGTCCGCCGGAATACGGCCCGGCGAAGACCATCTATAATCGCTTCGTGCGTTGGGCGCAGCGCGGGATATGGGAGCGCTTGTTCCGCGAGCTTGCGACGCGTGGCCGAGCAACGGACGTGCAGATGATCGATGCCACGCACGTCAAGGCACACCGCTCTGCCTCGGGCGCAAAAAGGGGGAGCAAAAACAGGCGATTGGCCGCTCGCGCGGCGGGCGCAACACGAAAATCCACGCACTCGCAGATGCTAAAGGCCGTCTTGTTGCCATCCTTCTGACCGGCGGACAGGCTCATGATTGTCCGCCAGCGCAGCGTTTGATCCGACGAACCAGACCGGCCAAGACGCTGCTTGGCGACCGCGCTTACGACAGCGCGGAATTGCGCGCATGGCTTGATGGACGAGGTACAGCTTCCGTCATCCCGAACAAGTCCAATCGCAAGCAGCCCTTCAGCTTCAATAAGCGGGCCTACAAGTGGCGTCACCTCATCGAGAACGCCTTCTGCAGGCTCAAGGACTTCCGCAGAATCGCTACTCGTTATGACAGGCTGGCCCGAAACTACCTGGCTTCCGTCTGCCTCATCGCTGCTATCGTGTGGTGGACTTAATGAGTCTCGGCCCTAATTTGAGTGAACTCGGCAACGTAGGAGTCGGGAGGTTGATGCGCAGTCCGGAGCGATCTGTTTGGATTTGACTGGCCGGAATGCCGACTTCTTGGGCACTCATTCGTTATCGGGTCGATTGTGGTGGGCCCTCTGGCATTCTGATGCCTCTGGTAAATCGGACAACCACGACAACGTCGAACTAGCGGGGTTGCGCCGGGCGCACTGGAAGCAAGGAAAGCCTTACGACACTGTGGCGTACTGCGCTGTCAGATAAACCGAAATGTTTTGTCAGCTGCAGCAAAACAGCGGCCTGGCAGGTCGATCGGCGTGCACGGAAGATGGAGTCGCGGCCTCGGCGCCATTCGGGCCGGGGTCTTTATGTAGACCTTGCCCTTAGTATGAGGCGGTCCATGATGGACCACGAGTCTGTCGCTTTTAAGTGAACGATTTACGATTTGGCCGCGAAAGGCCCCCTCCGCGGAGGGTGGCGCGGACAAATTCGTTGCGGTTGTTCCAAGTAAGGGCGCGAAGTGGTGCACCGCCACCACCGAACTCGTAACCCCTACCATGTAGGGGAATGAATACAGAATGACACTTTTGATGAGCATGACACGATCCCACTTGCTTCACAGAGTAGCCAAAGCGGCGCAGCCGGAAATTCAGGATCACTCCCTAAGGTCCACGGGCTAAGTGATCCTACGCGATCAACGCGTGAGCTCGAGTTATTTATGAACCTTTTACGGAACAGACGCCGTAGGGCACTTGTTGGTGCGATGCCGTCCACAGCGCGACGGCATACTTCCAACATGCAGGAGACGTTCATGCGAAGCGACCTTCGTTCCTACGCGATTGCAGTCGCGGTTATCTTTATGGGCAGTGTCGGCCTCGCAGCCGCACAAGGCATGTCCGACCAGGGGCAGCTCAAGCTCAGTCCCGCTCAACAGCAGGACGTCATGAAAGGCCTGGCCAGCGAGCCGGCGCAGTCGTCAACAGAAGCCGAAGAGGCCACTGTTGGCGCCAAGCTACCGGAGACGGTGAAGGCGCAGCCATTGCCGGCCGATGTGACCGCGCAAGTGCCGACGACGGACAAGTACATGTTCGTCAAGATGCCCGACCGCATCCTTCTGATTCACCCCGATACCGGGGCCATCGCTGAGATCATCACAAATGAACCCTCGACAACCGGATCTGGTCCGAGCGAGTCGGAGCAGAGTGAACAGAAGTAACGATGCGGGCGAGTAGCCAAGGGGCGGACTTAACCGCCTTACGTTGCGGTAGCGGCGTTGGTGCCTTAGGCGGCATGAAGTGAACCGAACCGGCGCCGCTACCGATGTTCCGAAGCCTGATAATCGCATTCCGCTGGGCTCCTCTGCCGGGGCGGCGACCCGGCGAGAACCACAGAGCTCGCGCGACGCCCGGCCGGCCCTCAAATCAGGACACCGGTCCTCAGATGCGAACAGCGACACACACCCCGTCGAACGGCATAAGGCTGGATCGCTACGAAAGCCGACGGAAGGGTCAGCATTAGAGGGCATTTTGGTATAGGTGACGGCCATGGCGATGGAATTGTTCATCCACGAACAGAACCTCTTGCTGTTTCGGAAACAGCTGGCTGAGATGCCGCACGGAACGAAGCGGATTCAGCTTTTGAAGCTATTGGCGGAGGAAGAAGGAAGGAGCTGCTCGCCGTCCAAAGAAAAGTGAGCCGTATCCCCTGACGGCCAAGCTCGGCCTACAGTGCGTGCTCAATCCTCACGGATGCAATTTCGAGCCGCAAGGTTGCTTACGGGAAATGTTACTTTGGCGAGCTCACCGTGCGCGGCTGATCTGCCAGCAGCACGCTCAGCAAGGAACCATGGACCTCGAGATGTCCATTGTAATTGATAAAGCCCAACTTTCGGAACTTGTTCATGAAATGGCTGACCCGTGACCGGGTCGTGCCGACCATCTCAGCGAGCATCTCCTGACTGATCTTCGCGAGAATCGGCTCGGGCCGGCCGTCTTTCCCAAAGTTGGCTAACAGCAGCAATAGGCGCGCAAGGCGCTTTTCGGTTGAGTTGAAGAGTTGATCGACCAAGTCTTCTTCAACCCGGGCATTCCTCGCCAAAATGTGAGAGACAAACATTTGCGCAAATGCGGGCTCGTCACGAATGGCCCGTTGAATTTCACTCTTTTGTACGCGCATCGCCTCGCATTCGGTCATTGCAGACGCCGTCGCCAGACGCTTCGGCTGACCGAGCAAGCATCCTTCCCCGACAAATTCGTCGGGTCCCAATAGGGCGACAACGGCTTCCTTTCCGTCCTTGGATAGAATGGCGACTTTGACCTTGCCTTTCTTGATATAGAAGACGGCATCCGCATCGTCGCCTTGAGCGAAAAGAACGTCTTTCTTCGTGTAGGCGGAAATAGCGCGACCGACGCCCGCCGTAGCCAAAAACGCCGCAGGATCAAACAGCGGATCCTTGGCTGCTTTGCTGTTTGTGTTGCGCTTGACCGGCTTTGACTTAGGTTGATGAGCCATGACAGAATTGCCTTCATTCAGGCGAGAGTATATTCGTCTCCCAGCCACCGACGCCTGATACAGGAGTCCTGTTGGTGATACGCCATTTTATGCGTCCGCACATAGGAGTCCAGGTCAATTCGGTGCCATTTGTCGAGGCGAATTGGTCATGATCATATGACTGTTTGTCACAGGCATGAGTTTCGGTGTTAATTTGGCCTTAAAAAGCGAAAAGTGGTCTGAATGGAACGGCGGCCGTCTATCCGATAGGACTAGTGTGGCTTCACCACCGAAACGGCCTTTGGGCTTCGGTGGCCGAGAGACAGTTCAGCGCTCCCGCCCGGGATATTCGGGAGGTAAAAAAATGAACGTCGTTCCGATCCAGGATGTTGCGTTTGACGACAAGGCGACCCTCGCAATGGGGCTCGCGTTCGATCAGGCGTGTAAGTCTCTCCGGGACATTAGCCGCAGCAGCGCAGCGCGCGAGACCCTCGCCAAACGTATCATTGAAGCCGCCAAGAATGGTGAGCGGGATCCTGCTCGGCTTTATGCGGAAGCACTAAAAGCGTTTCGCAGAGGGGACACGTGCCGATGCGAACGCCGATTGCTGGCGGCGACCGCGATTTCCCCGTCCCGGTCTACGCTTTGATCGCGCGCACTGCGTGATCAGAGAGAGCCCGGTTAGTCCATTAGCCGGGCTCTCGCCCTTCTAAGCAATTATCCGAAATCTATTGAGGACTTCGTCTTCGGCCGCAAATTGTCGGGGCCTTCTTCGAGGCCACCTTAGTGCGGAAAAAGTGACCTCCAGGAAGGCCAGGTTTATTCATGTCGGCCAATTCTCACTTTCCGCACCGGAGCTACGACCGACCGGCGTGCCCAAAGTGTGGGGCGACGATGATGCTCTCCCGATTTGATGGTGAAAATGCGGAAGACGGTAAGCGCACGTTCGATTGCGTCCCCTGTGGTCGCTATAAAACTGTGATTTTGCAGTACCGCTAGGCAGCTTCAGAAATGGCCCGTTATGAAATAGGGAGCGGTTTAATTGCGAAAGCGGTCTGTTTTGAACAAACTCCGTAACGCGCCGGATAAACGATGATTCCCACTCCGGCCCCGTTGCCGAGCGCACCGCCGGCGCTCCCCCCAAGGTCCCCCGTGCGTGTACGGTGGCGGGGTCGGAACAAAAGACCCGCCTCGATGGGCGATCTCTTTCGATGCGACCGAGCTTGCAATGTGAGCCGTTGTAGAAGGATTGACTCCGGCATGGACGGACTGTCTGCGCGCTGATGGAGTTCGTGTCCAAGAGCGCCAAGATACAGGTCGCGGGATGTCGGGCGAGGCGCCGCCGCGGGCGCTATGGGGATTTTATTTCTAGGCCGGCCTGGATCATGGGCCGAAGCCCTGCTGGAGAAGAGGCAAGCGTACGCGTGCCGGTGGGTTCGGGGGAAAGGTCCTTCATCCAGCGCATCGCGCGGCAAGCGGGCAATCGCGGTTCGGGTTGGCTGACCGCTGTGATGGCGATTGCTGCCGCGGTTGAGCCGGAGCGTGGGACCGGGCAGGCTGCGAGACTGACTGCGCGTCTCGTTCACGACGTGTCGTTCTTGCCTGGGAGGGGCGCTAGTTCGGTCCGTCCGCAGGGAGAGGTCGGCGCCAAACGTCCTAACCCGCTATTGTACATCGCGCCTAGCATACCCAAGTGGCTTCTACAGCAGAAGCGGTGGCATGTCCGAGACTTCCCTCGTGACATCAACCCGCGGGGCATGCGACCCCGGCAGGAGACACCGTGAAAATCGCGCAAATCGCGCCCCTGATCGAAAGCGTGCCTCCACGGCTTTACGGCGGCACTGAGAGAATCGTTTCCTACCTCACCGAAGAGTTGGTGGCGCTCGGCCACGACGTGACGCTGTTCGCGAGCGGCGATTCGATCACGGCATCTAATCTGGTACCGTGCGTGCCCAAAGCTCTGCGGCTTGACGCCAGTGTCCGCGACGCTATTCCCTATTACATGCTAATGCTCGATCGCGTGCGCCAAAGCGCCGACGAGTTCGATATCATGCACTTCCATATCGATCAGTTTCAATTTCCTCTGTTCCGGTCGATTGCCGGCCGCACTGTGACGACATTGCACGGCCGCCAGGATCTGCCGGATCTTCTTCCGCTCTATCTAGGCTTTGATAACATGCCGCTTGTTTCGATCTCTAACGATCAGCGCCGTCCGGTGCCGAATGCAAACTTCGCGGCAACGGTCTACCATGGTCTGCCGACAGCTCTGCACCGCCCGATCGCGAGTCCGCGAGGCGGCTATCTTGCCTTTCTCGGCCGCATATCACCGGAAAAGCGCCCTGACCGCGCAATCTTGATCGCGCGAGCGCTTGGTATTCCAATCAAGATCGCCGCCAAGGTCGATCGCGCGGACGATGTCTATTTTCGGACGCAGATCGAGCCGCTGCTTGACGGTCCGGGCGTCGAGTTCATTGGCGAGATCGACGAACATCAAAAGACACGGTTTTTGGGCGACGCGCAGGCATTGCTGTTTCCAGTCGACTGGCCAGAGCCATTTGGCCTTTCCATGATCGAGGCCATGGCGTGCGGCACGCCAGTCCTGGCGTTCCGTTGTGGCTCGGTCCCGGAAATCATCGAGGACGGCATCACCGGCGCGATTGTCGACACCGTGGAGGAGGCGATTGCAGCTCTACCGCATGTCATCGCGCTCGATCGGAAAAAGGTGCGTCAGCGTTTCGAGCAGCGCTTTTCTGCCGCGCGCATGGCAAACGATTATGTCGGTGTCTATCGCTCGCTACTTGGGTCGTCGAAGTCCCTCGACGCCAAAGCGCAATCTATCCGGCATCCGCTAGGGAACGGCAAGGATACGATCATCCTGAGGCCGGAAAGTGCCTAGCCAGAGCTCAATCGCGACGCCGGTTGAGGGGCCTCCGGAGACCCCCTTCTACGTTCCAGGAACGGAAGCTTCCACGCGGCCTCGCCGTACCCTCAAACATGGCGATTGCTTTGCGGTGCTGGACAGCCATGCCGACATCGGAGCGTCTGCTGGCGGAGCGGACGGCATCTTCTTCAACGATACCCGTTATCTCTCGCACCTGGAGATGCTGCTAAACGGAGGGCAGCCGCTCCTGTTGGGTTCCAACATCCGTGACGACAACTCCATCCTGACGGTCGACCTGACGAACCCTGACATCTATGTCGATCGGGAACTCTTGCAGCGGAAGGATATTCTGCACATCGTCCGCACGATTTTTCTCTGGCGCGGCTCCGTCTACCAGCGCCTACGCATGCAGAATCACGGGGAATCACCCTTTGATGTGCGGCTTTCACTCACCTTTGCAAGCGACTTCGCCGACCTGTTCGAAGTGCGCGGACTGCGCCGCGAACGCCGCGGCACCTCAAACTCGGAGATCTGCAGCAAAGACGAGGTCGCCCTGAATTACCTGGGCCTCGATGGCAAACGGCGGCGGACGATGATGCTGTTCGAGCCTACCCCGGAGCAACTCTCCAGCAACATGGCATCCTACGGGTTCGAGCTGCAGCCTAACGAAAGCCGGTCGGTCTACGTGACGGTGAGGTGCGACCACGACCTCGGCGAAACCAATCCGCTTCCATTCCGCAACGGCCTGCGCGCGGCGTTCAACGAGCGCAAGAGTGAGAGCCGTGGCATCGCCACGATTGTCAGCTCGAACAATATCTTCAACGAGATGGTATGCCGCTCAATGGCCGATCTCGCGATGCTGACGACCAGCACGCCGCAAGGCCCGTACCCCTATGCCGGAATTCCCTGGTACTCGACCACGTTCGGCCGCGACGGAATTATTACTGCGCTGCAGATGTTGTGGTGCAACTCCCGCATTGCCAAAGGCGTGCTGCGGCGTCTTGCGGCCTATCAGGCCACTGCATTTGATCCGCTCGCCGACGCCGAGCCGGGAAAAATCCTCCATGAGATGCGGGGGGGCGAAATGGCAGCGCTGCGCGAGGTTCCATTCGGTCTGTATTACGGCAGCGTGGACGCGACGCCGCTGTTCGTGCTGCTGGCCGGGCTGTACACCGAGCACACCGGCGACATCGAGACGTTGCGGGAGTTGTGGCCCAACGTCGAAGCGGCGCTGGGTTGGATCGATGGGCCGGGCGATCCGGATAACGACGGTTTCGTCGAATACCATCGCGCCGACCATGAGGGACTGGTCAACCAGGGTTGGAAGGACTCCCAAGACGCGATCTTCCACAAAGACGGCTCGCTCGCGCAGGGGCCGATCGCGCTCTGCGAGGTGCAGGGCTATGTCTATGCGGCCAAGCGCCTGGCGGCTCGCGGTGCGCATCGACTTGGCAATCATGCGCTCGGCGACAAGCTCGATGTGGCGGCGACCAAGCTCGCGGAACGATTTGAAGCGGCATTCTGGTGCGAGGAGATCGGCACCTACGCGGTCGCGCTCGACGGGCAAAAGCGGCCGTGCCGTGTGCGGACCTCGAACGCCGGGCAGGTGCTGTTCAGCGGCATCGCCGCACCGGAGCGCGCGGAAGCGGTAATGCGCGACCTGATGGGGCCGTCGTTCTTTTCCGGATGGGGCATCCGTACGGTCGCGCGCGAGGAACGGCATTACAATCCGATGTCGTATCACAATGGTTCGGTCTGGCCGCACGATAATGCATTGATCGCAGCGGGATTTGCGCGCTACGGGCATAAGGACGCGATCGATCGCGTCTTCCAGGGCCTGTTCGATGCCGCGAGCTATATGGACCTGAGGCGGCTGCCGGAATTGTATTGCGGCTTCCAGCGCGGACGCCAGCGTGGGCCGACCCTCTATCCTGTCGCCTGCTCGCCGCAGGCGTGGGCCGCAGGCACTCCACTTTTGCTTCTACAGTCTTCGCTCGGTCTCGAATTCGATTCGGGTCGCAACGAAATCTTGCTGCGCAACCCGCGACTGCCCACGTTTCTTGAGGAGGTAACGCTTCGCAACCTGTGCCTTGGCCAATCGGTCGTGGATTTGATGCTACGCCGACATGGCAACGATGTGTCGCTCCAGGTATTGCGCAACGAGGGACACATCAGGGTGGCGGCGGTTTATTCGTGACGATCGCCGCCAGCGTGAGTGCGGCAAAATGGTGGTGTTAAGCGGTTATTAAACTGCGTTGCGGGTTGGAGCGGCTGTTCCCTTACACGCTGCCTTGGAGCTGTCAGTGACCGCGCTCAAAATCTATCACAAAACTGTCTATCGCTTCCATCAGCCAGTGAGCCTCTGGCCGCACCGCTTGATGCTTCGCCCGCGCGAAAGCCATGGCCTTCGGCTGATGTCGCACACCTTGGGGATCACGCCAACCGCGGTGGTCACTTGGGCCCATGATGTCTTCAGTAATGCCGTTGCTACCGCGACGTTTGCGACCATGACCAACATGCTCGTGATCGACAGCGTGGCGGATATTCTGCTCAACGCCGCCCCGTGGCCGGTGTTCGACATCGCCGCCTCGGCCATCTCGTACCCGTTCCGTTATTCCGACGACGAGTGGGCTGACCTTGGCGCACTGACGACCCTGCAATATCCGGATCAGGCAGGGCGATTGCACGCCTGGGCGCGAGGCTTCATCCGCAGCAATCCGACCGACACGCTATCCCTGCTCAAGGACCTCAGTCTCGGCGTGGCGGAGCAGATCAGCTACCAGGGTCGCGAAGTTGAGGGCACCCAGTCGCCGTGCCAGACGCTCGATCGTGGCTGGGGCTCGTGCCGGGATTTTGCGGTCCTGTTTGCCGAAGCGGCTCGCTGTCTCGGCTTTGGGGCGCGGATCGTCTCCGGCTATTTGCACAATCCGGACGAGGAGCGGGTGGGCTCAGCGGGCGGCGGTTCGAACTCATGCGTGGGCGGAGGTCTACGTACCGGGTGCAGGCTGGATCAGCTTCGATCCGACCAATCGCAGCGTTGGTGGTAGCAACCTAATCCCTGTCGCGGTTGCACGAGATATCCACCAAGTCGTGCCGGTGGCTGGCGACTTCGTCGGCATGTTTGATGCGTTTCAAGGGATGCAGGTTCAGGTGTGCGTCACGTCTTAGTATGATCCAACCCGGCAGTGACTCTGGCTGAGGCTAGAGTCTGATCCATTCAGATTGAAGCATAACCTGCGTTTGTGAGGTAGTTGGTGTGAATCGGCGCGCAATCATGACCCCCGTGAATGCGAAGCTAACCGATTGCGTAAGCGTGTGAATTTACAAGAATGGTGG
Organism: uncultured Pseudomonadota bacterium; assembly: GCA_963773225.1. Lineage (GTDB taxonomy): Bacteria > Pseudomonadota > Alphaproteobacteria > Rhizobiales > Xanthobacteraceae > Pseudolabrys. The sequence continues at coordinate 791,607 of CAVZAO010000006.1, read as the reverse complement.
GGTCACGATTGGACACTGACGAAGATTTAGAAAGCAATACAACCTTTCCGGCATTTCAGCCGCTTAGAGCAAAAATGGGGTGGGGTCCGAGTTCGAAGCCGATTCACACCGAAGCGGCCCTCGTAGGCCAAGCCTGGCCATTCACGCCGCTGCTGGCGTATATTGCAAGTCTGGCATGCATCACGGCTTTTGCACGATGCTCAATACGTCGCGTCAATCCCAGACTATTCTCGTCTCGTCCCACGCCGACCTCTAACTTTGGTCATATTGATCTAACGCAAGATCGTAATCGCTTGTTGGATTAGTATTTTTATTATGAAGCGATATGAATGCAGGCGACTCCGCGATCGTCTGCTCGCGCAAGCGAAGCTTTGCCAGGACATTGCTGCCGAGACCTGGGACGAGAGGGTCGCCGAGCGGCTTCGGCAGATGTCCGCGCAATGTCTTGCGGATGCTAAATCAATTGAGCTTCCGCCTGCGAAAATGCCTAGCAAGTAATTCGGTCTTCTGTCGGGTCAGCGTTCTAGCCGACGCCTCAGTGGCAGATTAAGTAGAAGTACTTAGCGCGGCGATGAATTGAATTAATAGTATGGTTATTGCCCGGTGGCAAAGTTCCCACCAATCCCCTTTCGACGGCGCTTGGGGCTTGACGCCAACTCGCGGGGTGATGCGAGTTTTGTATACTTAGCGAAGCTTTTTAATGGCCTCCCTCTCTCCTTCGTCAATCGGAGAATCGCTAGCGCATAGCACGCAACATGCAGATAGTGCGGCAATTTCAACTGACTTCATAAGCTTTGCCATTGATGGCGAACAGTACGGCGTCGACATTATGGCGGTACGCGAGATCAAGGAGTGGTCGAACGTCACTCATCTGCCGAAGCAGCCGGAATATGTTAGAGGCGTACTCAATCTGCGCGGGGTTGTTCTGCCCATCATCGATTTACGATGCCGCTTCGGCCAAGGCCTCACAAACTGCACGCCCACAAACATCGTCATCGTCGTCCAGATCGAAAATCGCCAGGTTGGGCTTTTAGCTGACCGCGTGCTTGACATCGTTTCGTTCCAAAGGGATTTGGTTCAACCGGTGCCCAGCGTCGCGCGATCCGCGCAAGAGCGATTCATCGCCGGACTCGTGACCGCCGAGCAATCGATGATCGCGCTGATCGACTTACCGAAATTGCTGTCGCTCGATGGGGACGGAGACAATGAATCTCGCGCGCTCGTCACCTGAATGGTCAGCCGTGCCCCTGTTATCGCGGCGCAGTGATGGTGTCCGCCTTTTGCGAAAGCCAAGCTCAGCGGTAAATCACCGCGATACATATGGGCCAAGAATGCGTCGTCATCGTTCGTGATCTGCCACGCCGCTCTCCGTGTGACAAGAGCCATCGGAGCCAAAGGTTGGCAGAATTTCTGCGTGGAAATCAGCAAAGAGCATAGGATGAAGCCATGCTTAGTTTTACCAAGTTGCGTGACTCTAATGCGCCGCGCCGTCACAAAATGAGCAGCTCGAATTTTGGCATCGCCGATAAGGTGTCGTCGGCGCTAATGGCGATTGATCGCGATTTCGTGGTCACTTATGTCAATCAGCCGACGCGTGATCTGCTGAAGAAGAACCAAGAGGCGTTTCGCGCACAGTGGCCGAGCTTCGACGCTGACAAGATCGTCGGGACCTGTATTGATGCATTCCACAAAGATCCATCTCATCAGCGGAAAATGCTTGCCGATCCGTCCAGCCTGCCTGTCAGTGCAGGATATCTGTCGGCGAATTAGGGATCGCACTTCTAGTCAATGGCGATTTTGATGCGAAGGGAAATCTTGTTGGGCACATACTCGAGTGGCGAGATGTGACCGCCGAGCGGCTGAGCACAGGAATGATAGCGGCCATCAATAAGGCGCAAGCTGTGATCGAATTTTATTGGACGGCAAGATCGAAAATGCAAACGAAAATTTCTTGAAAACGCTCGGCTACACGCTCGACGAGATCAAAGGCCAGCATCACTCGATATTCGTGGAGCCGACTTATCGTGCAAGCCAAGAATACAAGCTGTTCTGGGATAAGCTTCGCAAAGGTGAGTACGATGCCAGGCAGTATAAGCGAATTTGCAAGGGCGGTAAGGAAGTGTGGATTCAGGCGAGCTACAATCCGATCCTCGATGCCAAAGGCAAGCCGCTTAGGGTGGTGAAGTTCGCGACGGATATAACCGAGGACAAGCTTCGGAACGCCGACTACGAAGGTCAGATCGCGGCTATCAACAAAGCACAGGCAGTTATTGAGTTCACGCTGGATGGCAAGATTTTGACCGCCAATGAGAAGTTTCTGAAGACGTTAGGATACTCACTCGACGAGATTAAGGGTAAGCACCACTCCATTTTCGTCGAGCCTGACTATCGCCAGAGTGCTGCTTATAAGGCATTTTGGGAAAAGCTGGGTCATGGCGAGTATGACGCAGGCCAGTACAAGCGTATCGGCAAGGGCGGCAAGGAAGTCTGGATCCAGGCAAACTACAACCCGATTTTGGACGCTGATGGGAAGCCATTGAAAGTCGTGAAATATGCCGCCGATGTAACCGCACAAGTGCAGGCGAGCGAAGAATTGAGAGCCGCGGTGCAGACCGTTGTTCGTGCGGCAGATGAGAATGATCTCACGCAACGCATCCCGCTGGAGGGCAAGTCAGGCGAAATAGCGACGCTCTGCAGTGGCGTCAATAGTCTGCTGGATACCATGACCGCGGTGGTGAAGAAGTTCAAGGCGGAGGCGCGCGAAGTCTCCAATGCCTCCGCGGAGATTTCCACAAGCACCACCGATCTGTCGCAGCGCACCGAGGAGCAGGCGGCCAGCTTGGAAGAGACCTCCGCGTCGATGGAGGAGATGGCAGCGACCGTGAAGCGCAATGCCGACAACGCGCAGGCCGCCAACCAGTCGGCCAGCGAAACCCGCGAAGTTGCCGACCGCGGCGGCCAGGTAGTCGCTAAGGCTGTGGAGGCCATGGCGCGCATTGAGGAATCTTCGGGCAAGATCTCTGACATCATCGGCGTAATCGACGAAATCGCTCGCCAGACCAACCTTCTGGCGCTCAACGCGGCGGTGGAAGCCGCGCGCGCGGGAGATGCCGGCCGCGGCTTCGCGGTGGTAGCGTCCGAAGTGCGCAGCCTGGCGCAACGCTCGTCGCAGGCGGCTAAGGACATCAAGGACCTGATCACGAGTTCTAACGGGCAGGTGAAGGACGGCGTCGACCTCGTTAATCGCGCAGGATCGGCGCTTACTGAAATCGTTGATTCGATCAAGAAAGTCGCCGCCATCGTTTCCGAAATCGCGACTGCCAGCAACGAGCAATCGACCGGCATCGATGAGATCAACAAGGCGCTCACCCAGATGGACGAGGTGACGCAGCAGAACTCGGCGTTGGTCGAGGAAAATGCCGCCACCGCCAAGACCCTGGAGCAGCAATCGGCGATGATGAGCGCCGAAATCAATGTATTCAGGATTGCCCAAAGCGACGTCTTTTCAAGCGGCTCGGCTAGTCCGGCCGCGAAGCCCGATGCCGTCGCTGCGCTCGCGCGTCAAGCGCCGGGGCTCCAACAGACGGCAATGATCGGCGCCGCTGGAGCCTCGCGAAATCCGGTTCGTCGAATGCAGGACGTGGTGGCGACGGCCTGGAAGGACTTTTAATCCGTCGCGGATCGCCGAGCATTCAACGGCCGCGGGCGTTCTCGATCTCGGCCCATTGTTTGGCGGTGTCTATGTATGCCGCGCGGCCGCCTCGGTTGAAGATCGACTCGGGTTCCAGCCTGTGGTCAACCGCTCGCGACCAGGCCCGGATTGAAGTTGCACTCTTGAACCTGGTGAGAAAGCCGAGTGATGCCATACCCGTAGGCGACGGGCTGACCATTGCGACACGTAACCTGCAGGTTGGGTCTGCCATGGGGCACGCCACGAGGAAAAGCACCTACTTTGTGGTGCTTCAATTGCTCATCAGGCTTTGATGTCGGGCACGGCGACGGTTCTGACTAAGATTGGGGCCGACCACTGATGCAGTGCGGTTCAATTGGGCAGCGCTCACAATTTCGCGAATTGGCCCGTCTCAGGCTTCCGGTGACAGATGGGTGGACGCCCCATCTTGACCCTACAGCCGACATCAAATTCCTTAATCGAGCCAGCAGGCGTTAAGGGTCGCAAACCGGCGTCGGCACTGGACAAGCGGGCGGTTCACTAACTGACGCCGCTGAACGTCGCTCCCCGTCTGAGCCAGATGGAAGGAGCGTTCCGGGTCGCGGGGAAGCCGGCAGAACTGCCGTAAGCTTCCGCCGAATGTAAATGCCGATGCAAAGTTGACCCCTTCGGCCTGGATCAGATCCCATCAAGTTATTGATTCCACGGGGCCAACATCAGGGACCCCGGCGCCGATAGGCTCAGAGACCTCGCCGATTCACAAATTGACCCCAAGCGGCCCTTCGCTATCGCGCCGCGCGTTCACCACGGCAGGGTTAACAACTTGCTAATTTTCCGCATCCGCGACAAAATCTCCGCGCTTCCTTAGCGCGGCGACGGTTTGGGGCGACCGTCGGTCGTCATATTACAAGTAAACTACGTGAAATTGCTCTGGCGTGTGGTTTCTGCGCGATGGCCGACACTCTGCTCCCGACAGCGGCGCAAGGTCGCGCTACTAAGTAGCTGCGCGCCTAGGGCGCCGGCACACCTAACGGCGAAAGCCCTTCCTCCTCCGGCAAGACGCATTTGCGTACCGCTCTTGGAAGCCGGCGTCATCGCGGCGCTGTTCGCTAGCGCGTCGTTGATGCCGCAGACTGCTTTTGCGCAAAGCTATGGCGGCGCAGGCGGTTCGGGGTCGGGCGGTCAAGCCGGCAACGGCGGTTCGGGCGGCACCTATGGGGTGAACGGCAACTCGGGGGTCTACGCGCCGGGTCTCGGCGGCGGCGGTGGTGGCGGTGGTGGCGCCAATGCGAACGGCGCAGATGGATCGGACGGTGGCGGGTCGACGGCCGGCGCAAGCGGCGGCAATGCGGGAACGAGTACCAGCAGTCCAGATGGGCAAAACGGGAACTCGCCGCTCCTTTTGGGCGGCATAATTGGTGCATCCGGCGGCGGCGGCGGCGGTGGTGGTGGTGGGTATAGCACCGTAGTCAACGCAGACCCCTCAACCATCTATACCAACACCGGCTTGCTCCTGGGCGGCAGCGGCGGCAACGGCGGCGATGGTGGCAGCGTAACCGGGACAGGTGCTGTGGACGGCGGCGGGGGCGGCGGCGGCGGCAATGGCGGCTACGGCCTCGTCATTCAGACCACTGCACAGCCAGGCTATTCACCCACCACGGAGAACAACGGTACGATTTTAGGTGGCGTTGGCGGCAACGGCGGCAGCGGCGGCAACGGCATCAACGCCGGCATCGGTGGAGCGGGCGGGGACGGCGGCGTCGGTCTCTTTTTCCAAGACCCAGTGTTTACGTATTTCACCAATGACACGGGCCGTATTGTCGAAGGCGGTAACGGTGGCTCTGGTGGCGCCGGAGGCAGCGGCGCCGGTAGCGCATCCGGCGCGATCGGTTCCGGCGGCGCCGGCGTGGCCGGTGGCTGGCTCTTCGTCACGAATTCGGGCACCTTCGAAGGCGGCTATGGTCCCGACAGGCGCCAAGCCGACGCCATCGACTTCACCGTCGGCAAAAATAATTATCTGGTGAGTGACACTGGCTCTGCCTTGTACGGCGGCATCGGCGTGCAAGCCGGTGTAACTCTGACTCTAGACCAACTTCACGGCGCCCCCAACAGTTACACCTACACAAACTCCGTCGGAGGCGCTGGCAAACTAATCATCCTGACCGCAACGAACACCAACGTCACTCTTGACGCAGCCTCCACCTTTAGCGGCGGCACCGTCGTCGACTCCAAAAGCAATCTTATCGTCGGCAACAGTTCAGCTCTCGGCAGCGGCAGCCTGACCCTCCTCGCCGGCTCCAGCCTCGGCCTGACCGGCGGCGTCGCGCTAAACAATCTGGTTGCGATCGCCGGCGATCCAACATTCAATATCACCGGCGCCAATTCGATATCCGGGCCGAGCGGAAGCGGCGATGCCGTCGTTCTCGGCACCTCCGGCTCGGCATCGACCGATGTCCTGACTTACGGCAGTTCGGCCACCTACACTGGGACGACCACGGTAGGCGACGGCACGACGGCCCATGCCACCACCCTCAAAGCTTCAGGAGCGAATTACTTCAGCGCCGCCTCGGCGACGACGGTGACCGCCACCAGCATCCTGGACCTCGGCGGTTACGATCAAACGATCTCGTCGCTCGCCGGCGCAGGTACGGTGACGAATAGCGGCACCGCCGATGCGACCCTGACCAATCAGGGAGCCTCCTCGACCTTCTCCGGCATCATCACCGACGGGACCACCGCCAAAACCGGTCTCACACAAGATTCGGCGGGCAACACGCTGACGCTGTCCGGGTCCAACACTTATGGCGGCACCACCACCGTCAACGCTGGCACGCTGAAGGGCGGCGCCGCCAACGCCTTCAGTGCGGGGTCGGCGACCACCGTGAATACGGGTGGTGTTCTCGATCTTGGCGGCTACGCGCAAACGATCGATGCCCTGACCTTGTCCGGCGGCACGCTGCAAGACGGCACGCTCGCTGGTGCGATCACCTCGACCGGCGGCACGGTGAACGGCATCGGCGGGACCGCCTCGCTGACCACGACGAGCGGAACGACAACGCTCACCGGCACCAACGCCTACAGCGGCACCACCACCGTCAACGGCGGCACGCTGAAGGGCGGCGCCGCCAACGCCTTCAGTGCGGGGTCGGCGACCACCGTGAATACGGGTGGTGTTCTCGATCTTGGCGGCTACGCGCAAACGATCGATGCCCTGACCTTGTCCGGCGGCACGCTGCAAGACGGCACGCTCGCTGGCGCGATTACCTCGACCGGCGGCACGGTGAACAGCATCAGCGGGACCGCCTCGCTGACCACGACGAGCGGAACGACAACGCTCACCGGCACCAACGCCTACAGCGGCACCACCACCGTCAACGGCGGCACGCTGAAGGGCGGCGCCGCCAACGCCTTCAGTGCGGGGTCGGCGACCACCGTGAATACGGGTGGTGTTCTCGATCTTGGCGGCTACGCGCAAACGATCGATGCCCTGACCTTGTCCGGCGGCACGCTGCAAGACGGCACGCTCGCTGGCGCGATTACCTCGACCGGCGGCACGGTGAACAGCATCGGCGGGACCGCCTCGCTGACCACGACGAGCGGAACGACAACGCTCACCGGCACCAACGCCTACAGCGGCACCACCACCGTCAACGGCGGCACGCTGAAGGGCGGCGCCGCCAACGCCTTCAGTGCGGGGTCGGCGACCACCGTGAATACGGGTGGTGTTCTCGATCTTGGCGGCTACGCGCAAACGATCGATGCCCTGACCTTGTCCGGCGGCACGCTGCAAGACGGCACGCTCGCTGGCGCGATCACCTCGACCGGCGGCACGGTGAACAGCATCGGCGGGACCGCCTCGCTGACCACGACGAGCGGAACGACAGCGCTCACCGGCACCAACGCCTACAGCGGCACCACCACCGTCAACGGCGGCACGCTGAAGGGCGGCGCCGCCAACGCCTTCAGTGCGGGGTCGGCGACCACCGTGAATACGGGTGGTGTTCTCGATCTTGGCGGCTACGCGCAAACGATCGATGCCCTGACCTTGTCCGGCGGCACGCTGCAAGACGGCACGCTCGCTGGTGCGATCACCTCGACCGGCGGCACGGTGAACAGCATCGGCGGGACCGCCTCGCTGACCACGACGAGCGGAACGACAGCGCTCACCGGCACCAACGCCTACAGCGGCACCACCACCGTCAACGGCGGCACGCTGAAGGGCGGCGCCGCCAACGCCTTCAGTGCGGGGTCGGCGACCACCGTGAATACGGGTGGTGTTCTCGATCTTGGCGGCTACGCGCAAACGATCGATGCCCTGACCTTGTCCGGCGGCACGCTGCAAGACGGCACGCTCGCTGGCGCGATTACCTCGACCGGCGGCACGGTGAACGGCATCGGCGGGACCGCCTCGCTGACCACGACGAGCGGAACGACAACGCTCACCGGCACCAACGCCTACAGCGGCACCACCACCGTCAACGGCGGCACGCTGAAGGTCGATGGGTCGATCGCCACTTCCAGCAGCGTAAGGGTGAATGCCGGCGGCACGCTGACCGGCACCGGCATTGTCGATCCACCGGCGGCGACCATCATCAACACGGGCGGCACGCTCGTGCCCGGCACGGCCGGCGTGCCTGGCACCTCCATGACGATCACCGGCAATCTGGTGTTCCAGCCTGGTGCGACCTACTCGATCTATCTCAACCCGTCGAGCACGACTTACGCCGCCGTCAGCGGTACGGCATCGCTCTCCGGCACGGTGAACGCGAGCTTTAGCTCAGGCAGCTATGTGATCAAGCAATACGACATCCTGAAATCGGCCGGGCTCGGCGGCACCACCTTCGATACACTCTCGACCAGCAATTTGCCGGTCAATTTCAACGCCAGCCTGAGCTACACGACGACAGATGTGCTGCTGAACCTGAGGTCTTCGCTCGGCACCGGCTCCAACCTTACCGGCAATCCGCAAACCGTCGCGAATACAATAAGCGATTACTTCAACAATGCCGGCACGCTGCCATCCAGCTTCCTGTCGCTGTTCGATTTGACCGGCAATCGTCTCGCGAACGGACTGTCCCAGGTGTCGGGCGAGTCGGCGACTGGGGCACAAACCGGCGCCTTCCAGTTGGTGAGCGAATTCCTGTCGTTGATGCTCGACCGCAGCTTTGATGAGCAACGCGGCTCGCTACCACCTGTCGTGCTCGGCTATGCATCCGAGACGCCAGCGCTGCCTGACAATGTGACACGCGCCTACGCCGCCGTGCTGAAGGCACCGCTCACCCAACCTCCGGAGCGGCGTTGGAGCGTGTGGGGTTCAGGCTTCGGCGGCTACAACAGGACTGACGGAAATGCCGCGGCAGGCACGCAGGATGTAACGGCACGAACTTATGGCGGCGCGGTCGGATTTGACTACCGGCTGACGTCACGCACCGACCTAGGCTTTGCGTTCTCCGGTGCCGGCACCGACTGGAGTTTGGCACAGGGGCTTGGCGGTGGGCGCAGCAATGCCTTCCAGGCCGGTGTCTACGGCCGTACCCATGTCGGTGCGGCCTATTTCTCGGGCGCCCTGGCCTTCGTCAATCACTGGATATCGACGGATCGCTACGCGTTCGGTGGAGACCATCTGACGGCAGACTTCGATGCTCATAGCTTTGGCGGGCGGCTTGAGGGCGGCTACCGTCTCGGTACGGCCACAGCAGCAATCACGCCCTATACGGCGTTGCAGGCGCAGAGCTTCCACACGCCGGCCTACAGCGAGACCGACGTGAGCGGCGGTGGTTTTGGCCTTTCCTATGCCTCACGCTATGCCACCGATACCCGCAGCGAACTGGGTGCCCGCGTCGACAAGGAAATGACGGCCACCGATGGCGAGACGTTGGACCTGAGCGCGCGTGCTGCCTGGGCGCACGACTGGGTTAGCGACCCGTCGTTGATGGCGGTCTTCCGATCGCTTCCGGATGCGAGTTTCACCGTCAACGGGGCGACGCCACCAGCCAACTCGGCACTGGTTACTGCGTCTGCCAAGCTGCGACTCGCCGACGGGGTTTCGTTGATGGCCAAGTTCGACGGCGACTTGGCTGGCGGCTCGCGGACCTACGACGGCACTGGCACGCTGAGTTATACGTGGTGATCATCATCGCTGCATGAGCGGCGGGCGATATCGGCTTCTGATGCTGTGGACGGCTCCTCCACCGGCACGTGAGTGCCATGAAAGTGGGGACTGTTGATGACTCCACGATTCGGAGGAGCCAATCATGCAAGCGGTAAAGACGATCGGACTGGATATCGCGAAATCGGTCTTTCAGGTTCACGGCATTGACGCCGACGGGCAATTGATTGTCCGACGGCAGTTAAAGCGACGCTATGTGCTGACCTTCTTTGCGAAGCTGCAACCCTGTCTGGTCGGTATTGAGGCATGTGCGAGCTCGCACTATTGGGCGCGCGCATTGCAGGCGCTCGGACACAGGGTGCGGTTGATGCCACCTGCCTATGTGAAGCCCTATGTCAAGCGGCAAAAAAATGACGCGACCGATGCGGAGGCCATCTGCGAAGCGGTCACCAGGCCGAACATGAGGTTCGTCGAAATCAAGACTGTCGAGCAACAGAGTTGCCTCGTGCTTCATCGTGCGCGCCACCTGTTCATTCGTCAGCAGACCTCGGTGATCAATGCGATCCGTGCACATCTCGCCGAGTTCGGGATTGTGGCGCCGGTCGGCCGCAATGGCGTTGAACAGCTTCTCAGAATCGTCGCGGACACAAGGGATGACCGGATTCCTGAAGTAGCGCGCGCGTGCCTCGCCGCGCTTGGCACTCAATTGCAGGCGTTAAAGGCGCAGATATTGGAGTTCGATCGACGGATCAGGGCTTGGCACCGCGCGAACGAGGCAAGCAAGCGGCTCGATGAGATCCCGGGGGTGGGCCCGGCACTCGCGACCGCCCTGGTGGCCAGTATCGCCGATCCCAAGGCGTTCCGATCCGGTCGGGACTTCTCGGCCTGGATCGGGCTGGTCCCGAAGCAGCATTCGAGCGGGGGAAAGGACCGGCTGGGCAGCATCAGCAAGCAAGGCGATCGCTATCTGCGCAGCCTATTCACTATAGGTGCGCTGTCCGTCATCCGGTACGCCAAGATCCGTGGCACCGGGCACCGTCCCTGGCTCGCGGCATTGCTGGCGCGGCGCCCCACGAAGGTTGCCGCTATCGCGCTTGCAAACAAACTTGCACGGATGGCCTGGGCCGTGATGACAAAGGGTGAGCGTTACAAAGAGCCCGTCGCGCTTGCGGCGTGAAACGAGACCGCGCCGGCTATCCGGCGTGGAGTGAACGGTTGGGAGGAGCGAACAGCACGTAATGCAGAGCCGGTCGATTCGGCGATCAGGACAACCCATTCGGGCCATAGCATCATCGAATGCGAGCTTTTGACCGGGACCTGATCCGCGGAGGGCATTATGGCCAGCGGCCCCCTGTGCCGCGCTGAAAGGCCGAACACATGGCTGCTCCGACCAATGCTGCAAACGTGAAAAAAGCTCTTGCCAACTCGGAGCCGTCCACACATGGCCCGAGTCGGCTGATCGCCGCCGCCGTCCCTATTCCAGCTATCTGGGGCACTGCGGACTGCCCTCGGACATCGCCCCTACCGCCGCCCGTGACCCGTAGCCGACATGTGGTTCATCCCGACAGACGTTAGCCTTCCGCGATAAAGCAGCCAATTCCGACACGGCGTGAAGGCAAGGCAACGGCTTTTCAGGCATTACCGGTAAACACGGTCCCGCCAGCACCGAGCAAATTCCGGCCAAACAATTGATGGCGGTGGAGAGTTGACCACGTCGACGCCATTCGCTTCGTCTGGAGTTGTCCACGGCAGAGTTGAAGATCGCAGATCTGACAAAAGCCTGACAGGTTGATCCTGACAAATGCCTGACAACGGGAATCGGGCTTTCGTAATGAGCTCTTAAACGCTCGGTTGCTACGGTTCTGGAGGGCACATTGAACTTGGGAGTTCGCCATGAGTATAGCCGCTGTTGGATCGACCCACGTCGCACATACGACAGGTTCGGAAAAGGCTGAAAGGCCCGGACCGGATCACGATAGCGATTCGGACAATGCCGGCGTGGTGTCCAACAACACGCAGCCGGCGACCGTGCCGGGCACCGGTCAGGCGGTGAACAAGACCGCTTGATGGCGTTCGCATCGCGGCGCGATAGCGATGCCATTACCGATACGGTTACCGAAAAGAAGAGAAGGCCGCCGATGGAGACGGCCTTTTCTTTTGGTCCTCCTGCTCGCGTTTACCGCGGACATCTCGCACGTCGGCGCGCGCTTCGGTTCTTTTAGAGCGTCAAACGAGACTATGGTTAATGGAGCGTTCAGCATCTCGGCGCACTATCGCGCTAAGGGCGATGCTTCGCGGATGCGGCCGTGATTCGGCTGGGAGCCTTTCAGATGAGCATGGATGTTAGCGGCGTCGGAAATGCTGGCGCATTTCACGCCATGTCTGGCGCGAGCGCCGGCATGCCGCCGCAGCAGAAGATGTCCCGCCTATTCGACAAGATCGACAGTAGCGGGTCCGGGTCGATCACGCAGGCCCAGTTCAATCAGGCCTTCCAAAATATGAATCCGCCCGCGGTGTTCCAGCAACAAGGGGCGAATGCCATCTTTTCCCAGCTCGACGCGAGCGGGACCGGAAGCGTTAGCAAGCAAGATTTCGTCAGTGGCATGTCAAGCCTTATGGCATCGCTACGCGCCGAGGGGGGGCCGAGCAGCGCTTCGGGGCCATCGCCTAGCGCGAGCGTTAGTACCAGTCTGCAGGCTCTGAATTCGCTTGACCCATCGAGCGTGCCGCCCAATGCCCCGGCGGGCACGTTGATCAACTTGATGGCTTGAACCCAGACGCTTCGGCGGCGTTCCAGTCGCCTACTTCATCAATACAGAGGTAGCGGACGTTCGTCGCGTCGAGCCACGCCGCGCCACTGTCGCCCTTGAGCATGGCGACGGTGGCGAGCGTGCCGGCGGCGAGGCAGGTATCGGCGATGACGCTCACCGAGGCCAGCCCCCGGGCCGGCCATCCGGTGCGCGGATCGAGCAGGTGGCAATAGCGGACGCCGTCGATCTCCATGAACCGCTCGTAATCGCCGCTGGTGGCCAGAGCCCCGGATCGTAGCTGGACGTGGGCGACGGCGGTTTCTGGCGCGCGCGGATGGCGGATGCCGATCGACCACGGCGCGCTATCGTGCCGTTCTCCGATCAGGCGAATGTCGCCGCCGAGATCGACGAGCCCGTGGCGGATGCCCAGCGCCTGGCATAGCTCGGTCGCGCGATCGACCGCGTATTCCTTGCCGAGGCCGCCGAAATCAAGCTCCATGCCGGGGCGGGTGAAGGTCAGGATAGGATTCCGCCACGTCACCTGGTCGAGGCCTATGCGCGGCAGCAGCTTTTCAATGGTTTCAGGGTTCGGCAGCCGTCCGGATTTGAAATCCCAGGCTTGGCGCAGCAGGCCCGAGGTCACGTCGAACAACCCGCCGCTGAAACGAAAGCACGCGAAGGCGTAGTCGAGGAGGCTCGCCGTTTCGTCGTCGACGGTGACCTCGCCGCCCGCGTCTGCGACCGCGTTGATGGTCGAAAGTAGGCTGTCGGCGCGGTAGCGCGAATAACGCGCCTCGATGCGTGCGATCTCCCCAATCGCCGACGCGAAAGCTTGCCCGGCGAGCGCCTCGTCTTCGCACGCCAGACGAAGCGCGCAATCGGAGCCAAGGGCAAAGAACGTGTGCTCGAATGTTTTCATGAAGCCGCAGGTTCGGTCGCGCGAAGAGATTCGCTGGCCGATTATGGCCCATGTACGGCGAACATGCGCCCGCCCTCCGAATTGATCTCCGAAAAGCCACGGTCGAGTCAGGTCTTTGTCAGGGAAATCACCCAATATAGTCGGCGAATTCAGGGGATGACCGCGTGCCAATACCCATCTCGACCGGCTGGCCGCTGCGCGGCGAAGCAGATCTGTCCCAGGAGGACCTGCTGGCATGTCGATGGGATCGACCGCCGACCGCCGCAGGCACAGCCGACGCACGCGACGCGACGGCGCGGCGCGCGATCGAAGACTTCATCGAAGCGGTCTACGGCGAGCGCTTCGGTGCCACCATCCGGTGCGGCTATCCCGCCGTGATGGCGGTCTACGGCAAGGACGAAAGCATCGAGGCGGCGCTCGGTCTCCGTCACGCTGCGGACCAGGACCTGTTTCTCGAACAGTACCTCGACCTGCCGATCGAGGCGCTGTTGTCCGTCAGGCTCGGCGTCCGCGTCGCGCGACACCAGATCGTCGAGATCGGCAGCCTAGCCTCGCACAGTTGGCGCGCGTCCATCCGTCTCATTCTGGCGACCTCGGCCCGTCTGGCGTCGGGCCGCGCCTGCTACGGGGTGGTGACCGCGACCCGGGAGTTGCGGCGCAACTTCGCGGCGTTCGGAGTCGCCTGCGCGGCCTTGGGACCCGCGCGTGCCGAACGGCTGCCCGACCGCGGCGCCTGCTGGGGCCGCTATTTTCAGCACGATCCGCAGATTCTCGTCGGCGCCATCGATCCGGCAGCGGCGGCGCTGCGCCGCCGCTATCGGCATTTCGAATCGCTGCGATGAGCCTGCTGATCGAAACCATCGCCCGGCGCGTGGGCCCGCGCGACAGCGCCGTCGCCCTCAGCGACGGCGACGCGCAGGTGCCTTACGGCGCGCTGTTCGATCATGTCCAGGCTACCGCGGGTCGGTTGAACGCGCTTTGTCCGGGGCGCAGGCCGGTGGCGCTGTGCGCGGACAATTCGGTGGCGTGGGCGCTGATCGACCTTGCCGCGGTCCTGGACGGGCGCCCGCTGGTGCCGCTGCCCGCGTTCATGAGCGAGGAGCAGCGCCGCTTCGTCTTGGCGCATTCCGGCGCCGAATGGCTGGTGAGCGACGCGACGGTCGATTCCGCGCAGCGCTTCGAAGCCGGCGGCAGGACGCTTGGCGTCACCCGCTTGTCGACGCCCGAGATCACGCTGCCGGCCGCAAGCGGCAAGATCACCTACACGTCCGGCACGACCGGAACGCCGAAGGGCGTCTGCCTGTCGCAGGACGGCATGGAGGCGGTGGCGCTGTCGCTGGTCGCCGCCATCGGCCGTCATAATGCCGGCATCCACTTGGCGGTCCTCCCGCTGGCCGTGCTGCTCGAGAACGTCGGCGGTCTCTATGCGACGCTGATCGCCGGCGGCCATTATCGCGCGCTGCCGCAGGCGGCGATCGGCTTCGCGCGGCCGTTCCAGCCGGACTTCCCGCGGCTCGCGGAACGCCTCGTGGCGGAGCGGGTGGCGACGGCGATCATGGTCCCCGAAATCCTGCGCGGCACGACGGCTGCGGTGCGCGCCGGCGGCTTTCACCTGCCGGATCTGAAGTTCCTGGCGGTGGGCGGCGCCACGGTGCCGGAGGTGCTGCTGGCGCAAGCGCGCGGATGCGGGCTGCCGGTTTTTCAGGGCTACGGCCTCAGCGAGGCCGCTTCCGTGGTGACGCTGAACACGCCGTCCGCCGCGCGCGCGGATAGCGTCGGCCTGCCCTTGGCCCACGTCGCGCTGCATCTTGCGGATGACGGTGAGATCGTTGTCAGCAATCCGGCGTTTCTGGGTTACGTCGGCGGCGAACCGGCGCCACGCACTTATTATACGGGCGACATCGGCCGCATCGACGCCGACGGCTACGTCTACGTCGAAGGCCGCAAGACCAACACGCTGATCACCAGCTTCGGCCGCAATGTCGCGCCGGAATGGGTCGAAGCCGAGCTCGAAGCACCGGCCGAGATCCGGCAGGCGATGGTGTTCGGCGACGGCAAGCCGGGCCTGGGCGCGCTGCTGGTGCCGTCGTCGCAGGCGGTGACCGACGCGCAACTGACCGCCGCGGTCGACACTGTCAACGCAAGGCTGCCGGCGTACGCGCGTATCAAGGGCTGGCGGCAGGCCGCGCCGTTCACGCCGCAAAATCAGCAACTCACCGCGAACGGACGGCTGCGGCGGCCGATCATCTATCGAACCTACGAGGACAGCATGGAGCAAATCCTGCGGGCGGTGAGCGAGGACGTGACCTTTCTCGACCGGCTGGCGGTCGAAACCGATTCGCAGCGCAGCTATCTGCTGGCGAGCGAGCCGCTGCGCCGGGGGTTGGCCGGCGATATCTCGCTCGCGACCTATCTCAGCTACCTGGCCGAGGCCTATCACCATGTCCGGCACACGGTGCCGCTGATGCAGCTTGCCAAGCGGCGGCTGCCGCCCGGCCGCGAATGGCTGGCCGGTCCGCTCGACGACTACATCGCCGAGGAAACCGGCCACGAAGAGTGGATCCTCAACGACATCCGTGCCGCCGGCGGCGACGCTGAAGCCGTGCGCCACGGCCGACCGCGCATGGCGACGGAATTCATGGTCGCCTACGCCTACGACTTCATCAATCGGGTCAACGCGGTCGGCCTCTTCGGCATGGTCTACGTGCTCGAAGGCACGAGCACGCAGCTTGCGACTGCCGGCGCCGAGGCGCTGATGACGTCACTGGGCCTGACGGCGGACTGCTTCAGCTACTTGACCTCGCACGGATCGCTCGACATCGAGCACATGAAGTTCTTCGAGGCGATCATGGCTAAGATCGACTGCGCCGAGGATCGCGACGCGATCGTCTGGATGGCGCAACGCATGTTCGTGCTTTTCGCCAACGTATTTCGCGCGATCCCGCTCGACGAAGGCCGTGGCAATGGCGCTCTCTGACCGCAAGATCGTCATGAGCGGCGCCTCCGGTGGAATTGGCCGCCATCTGGTGGCCTTGCTCACGCATCAAGGCGCCACAGTCGCGACGATCTCACGCGCGGAAGAGAAGGGCGCCCGGCACCTTCAGGCCGATCTCGCGCGCGAGAGCGGCATCGCGCTTGCCGCCGAATTCGTTGCGCATGAGAAGCCCGATATCCTGATCAACCTCGCGGGCGTTCAATATTTCGGGCCCCTCGAGGCGCAGCCGCAGCGCGATATCCGCGAGTCCTATAACGTCAACCTGATCGCTCCGGTCACGCTTTGCCGTGCGGCGCTCCCGGTCATGCGCGATCGGGGCGCGGGGCAGATCGTCAATATCGGGTCGATTTTCGGTTCGATATCTTTCGCGCACTTCGTGAGCTATTCGAGCGCGAAAGCCGGCCTCCGGTCGTTCAGCGAGGCGCTGCGGCGCGAGCTGGTCGATAGCGGGATCGACGTGACCTACATCGCGCCACGCGCCGTACGCACTGCGGCCATCACGCCGATCATCGATCGCTATGCCGCACTCACCGGAATGGCCATCGACCAGCCGGCACCGATCGCCGCCCGCATCGCGCGTGCGATTGTCCGCCGCCGCAAGGATGTCTACTTCGGGTTTCCGGAGTCGGCCTTTGCCCGCGTGAACGCGGTCTTTCCCCGCGTCGTCGACCGGGCGCTCGCTGGCAAGGATCGCAAGGCCAGGCGGCTATTCGCATCTTGACCGACAACAGCAGGAGACCGCGTCTATGAGGCCCAGGATGACGACAGCCAGAATTGTAATCGTATCGGCGGTGGCTGCCTTGTTGGCGGTCGGCGCGCAAGCCGTTCATGCCGCGTCGCCGGACCAGCTCGACGGGAGCATTCTGCAGATCGCCCAGCAATGGGCGCACATTAAGTTCGAGGAGCAGGACAGCAGCCGGCAGCGCAAGCAGATCGCCGATCTCGCCCAGGTCGCAAAAGGGCTGATCGCCAAATATCCGGGACGCCCCGAGCCGGTGATCTGGCAGGGCGTTTTGCTGAGCGAAGGCGCGTCGATGGCGAGCGACGCCCACAGCATCTTCACCGCGCGGTCGCTGGCTTACAAGGCGCGGGACGTGCTGCTGAAGGCGGAAAAGATGGATCCAACGGCGCTCAAAGCGGGCGCGCCGACGAGCTTGGGCGTGCTCTATTATCGCGTGCCGGGCTTTCCGCTTGCCTTCGGCGACAAAGACAAGGCGCGCCACTATTTGCAGGAGGCAATCAGGTACGCGCCCGATGGTCTCGACGCCAATTACTTCTACGGCGATTTCCTGATCCAGCAACACGACTATGCCGACGCGGTGCAGGTATGGAAGCACGCCCTCAGCCTGCCGCCGCACCCCAAGCGGCCGCTATGGGACAAGTCGCGCCGGCTGGTCATTCAGCAGACGCTGGCGCGGCTTCACCTTGGCGGATCTTAAAACGCGCTATGGCAGGCGCGATCGGATGACGATTTCGTCCGAGATCGGCGGCAGCCGCATCCCGGCGTTCTGGCGGGAGGTCGGCCGCCAGTTGCGCCACCCCCGCGGGGCGCGCGGCTGGCTGGTTGGTCGGGCGATGGCTTTGGTCAACCGGAAGCCGAACGCGCTCGGCGTCGAGGCGCTCCAGATCGGTCCGCGCGACGTCGTGCTGGAGCTCGGTTGTGGGCCGGGCAGGGCATTGCGGCGGCTGGCCGGGCATGCGGCCGGCGGCCGGGTGGTCGGTCTCGATCAATCGGTTGAGATGCTTGCGCAGGCCGGCAGATACAATCGGTACGCCATGCGGGACGGGCGCATCGAGCTCTGCCGCTGCGGCTTCACGCCCTTGCCCTTCGCGGATGGCGCTTTCGACAAGATCCTCGCCGTCAACGTGGCCTATTTTTTCCACGCGGATGGGCGCGAGTTGCGCGAGGCGCGGCGCGTGCTGCGCGTCGGCGGGCAGATGGCGATCTATGTGTCGGATGAGGAAACGATGTCTCGGTGGCCCTTTGTTGGCGCGGAGACCCATGCCACCTTCGACACGAATAGCTTGGCGCGGCTCTTACGGCGTGGCGGCTTCGGTCTCGACGAAGTAAGCGTCACCACTGTGTCTCTGCCGCTCGGCATCAACGGCTATGTTGCTACGCTGCGCAAGCAACGCGCCTAAGGCGCCACTTCTATTTCAGCTCAAGCGCGGCTGCTTCCGCCAATCTCGGAGTGAACCTAGCGGTGGCGGGAAACGCGAGTGTGAAACACGCACCGCCGCCGGGTGCATCGTCAATCTGCACCGCGCCGTCCAGCGCGGTCATGATGCGTTTGACGATGGCGAGGCCGAGGCCCGCGCCCCCCTTGGTACGATCGCCGCGCCAGAATTGCTCGAATACAACCTCGCGCTGGCTTGGCGGGATGCCAGGCCCGAAATCGATCACCTCGACCGTTAGGTGGTCGGTGACGCGAATCTGGACTGAAGTTCCTTTGGCGGTGTGCTTGATCGCGTTTTCGATAAGATTGCTGAGGGCGGCTTGCAAGGCAAAGCCACTGGTCCGCACCAGCGCGGGATAGGTGCTGCGAGTCAATGCGATACTCGCGCCGGCAGCGACCGCCAGCGGTCCCAAATTCGCGCCAATCTCGGCAGCCGCCTCGTTCAGGTCGACGAGTTCGTTGAAGTCAACGGACAGCGTTTCGAGCCGCGCCACCAGCAAGAGTTGCGAAACGATCCGACTCATATGCTCAACATCGCCGCGTAGCCGGTTGGCAACCTCCTCGTCCTTTAGTGTGTCTACGTTGGCCGTCAGGACTGCCAGCGGCGTGCGGAGCTGATGCGCCGCATTAGCGTTGAATTCGCGCTGGCGCTTGAGGCCCTCTTCGAGCCTTTCTAGCGCTGCATTCATAGAGCGGACTAGCGGGAGGACCTCGCGCGGCACTTCCTTGAGCGGGAGCCTGACTTCAGCATTGGCCGGGCCGATCGATTCCGCCAGTATAGACACGCGTTGCAGCGGTGCGATCGCACGCCTGACGATCAAAAGGCTGACACCGAGCAGCACGAATAAGAACACGAATTGGAGCCAGCCGCCGTCGGTCAAGAATTCGTCGACCACAGCCTTTCTGAGATAGGCGGAATCGCGCGCCTGCTGTTCCACCTGGACGATGTAGTCGTGGCCACCGATGCGCGTCGTGAGCGCCGCACCGAAGGTGTGGAGCGGCCCGCTACCGTCTGGATCGTAGTCGTAGAGCTTGTGGCCCTTGGTCGGAATCGCCGGCAGCGGGCCCAGAACGCGACCGCCGTCAGCGACAACTTGGCCGTCAATGCCGCGGACGGTGTAGCGGTACGGGCTGTCAGGGCCCGTATAGGCTTCGGCCAAGCGAGACGGCAGGTCAAGATTGACCGAACCGTCCCGGGCCGTGGTGAGATATCGCGCGATAACCTGTGCCTGGTCGAGGAGGGAACGTTCCCGTAGGATGATGTCGGTGGACCGTGCCTTTAGGTAAAGCCATCCGAACGCGCACAGGCTGGCGACCAGCATGGTGACGGTGAGGCCTACGCTGATCCGCCAGAGCAAAGAGTAGGGCTTCAACGCGTATCGTCCTTCAGGAGGTAGCCGATGCCATGCAGAGTGTGGATCGTGCATCCAGCGTCGATTGCGTTCAGTTTGCGGCGGAGTCGGGAAATCAGGACTTCAACGCTGTTTTGATTTACCTGCTTCGTCAACCCGTATAGCGCGGTCTCGAATGTGCTCTTGGAGACAACCTGCCCTTCGCGGCGCATCAGGATCTCTATGGCTTCGATCTCGCGCGACGAGAATTGAGCGGTCTCTCCTGAGACCGTAATTTGGCGCGCGTTGAAGTCGAGCGTCAAATTGCCCGTGGTCAGCACCGCGGACAGCGACTGACCCGGCCGTCGCAAAAGGGCGCGCAGTCGAGCGGCCAGTTCGGTCATGGCAAACGGCTTAACCAGGTAGTCGTCGGCCCCGGCATCGAGACCGATGACGCGGTCTTCGATCCCGTCACGGGCGCTGAGGATGAGCACCGGGGTCGCGACCCCGGCCTGTCGCAGGTCGGTCAAGACCGCGAGGCCATCGCGGTCCGGCAGCCCGAGGTCCAGCACGATTGCATCATAGGCCATTGACTGGGCCGCCGATTTGCCATCGACCGCGGTCGGGAACGCATCCACGCCGAAACCGTGTGGCGGCAGTCCTTTGGTGATCGACTCGGCTAGGCGGCAATGGTCCTCGATAAGCAAAATCCGCATGGTCTGCTTCTTGAATAACGCGAGTTGGGCGATCTGCGCGATAGAGCCGGCAATTATGTCGCGCTCGGGGCTTGCCGCAGGGCGCGAGGCAGGTAGGCTACATCGGTGCTATGTATTGCAAATCTGCCCTTTGATATAGGTCAATGCGGCGATGGCCTCCATCGCGGCCGCATTTCTCAGACCTGTCTGAGGCCACCAACGAGCGTCCGAAAGGGGCATAGTCAGGTTGTGCTGAGCATCTCCTTTTCGGCAGGTGTCGCCCACGCCAGACTCGAGTTGAGTTAGGGACTGAGAAGTCGTCTGGGCCCTTATGGCAGCGCTTGGGCCGGACTTGAGCCTCGGTTGCAGTCCAGGGACAGACAGTGCTCAAAGAGCGCATTAATCACTCAATCTGCGCACGCGCAAACTCTACCATAGTCGGCCGAGATCAAAATCAAGTGTCAGCACTTTGTCAGGCACCTTGACTTACGTTGGGTTGCTCATCTGGTGAGCGTCATGCGTGATTTTGTGTGGCTACGCCCGTCCCATAGACCGTATGGAGAGCGTTTTGAAACAAAACGGCGCCGTCGAGTTTCCGAAACGTGGGTCGGCGTTTGCACTTATAGCGTCATTGCCACCCGAATAAGATCTCTCTGCGGTGGAAGGCTGGAGGTGCGAGCAATGCGGGGAGGCCTATGCGCGAGAAGTCGACGAGTGAACCTTGTGAGGACCAAACAAGCATCGGCTCGCCTCTAACTTTGATAAACGAGGAGCTACTCGGATGGGCCAGCATGCCTCACGCCGATCGGCGCGCAAGACGGCCACCACTTGATTCGGTCGGCAAATCCATCGCGGCAAAGCATCATGCGCGGAGCGCGAATTTCACAAGATGTAAATGCTGATGCAAATTTGACCCCATCGTGGAGTGCGCCCCTGACGGTGGACAGACTGCAGGTTAGGAATTGACCGGGACCGCCGGGCTTTCAGAGGATGAAGGCCATGGCCAAACACCGCTCCCACAGCATCGAATTCAAACGGCAGGTCGCCCACGAGTTCATCGCCGGCGAAACACTGCATGCCCTTGCCAGCCGGCATGACCTCTCCCGTAACCTCATCCGAATCTGGGTAGTCCGGCAGTTCCTTCTCGTTGTTTGAGGTGATCGCGGCGCTCGAACGCTTGGTCGGTCGGCAGGCGCTCGAAATCGAATTTCTAAAGGGGGCTCTGAAAGGCACACCGCGGCCGAGAAGCGCGAATACATCCGTCATCACCGGCCCCTTGGCCTCCCAATCGCCGAAGGATGCCGTCTGATGAGCCTTCCTCGACCGACCTACTACGATAAATCATCATCGGCGGCCGATGATGCGGCGATCGTCGCGACGATGGTCGCAATCTGCGATGAATTCGAGGCTTATGGCTATCGGCGGGTTGGGGCCGAGCTGCGCCATTGCGGCATAGTCGTCAATTCCAAGAAGGTGCACCGCCTGATGCGCGAGCACGAGCTTCAACCCAAGCGTCGCCGGCGGTTCGTGGCAACGACCGACAGCAATCACGAGAATCCGATCTTCCAAGACCTTGCCCGTGGCAGGGTTGCCGACGGCCCGGATCAGATCTGGGTGGCAGATATCACCTACATCGCGATCGCGGTCGGCTTCGTCTATATGGCTGCCATTCTTGACGCCTGGTCGCGCCGGGTGGTCGGATAGCTGTCGCGCCAGAGTCGTCTTTTAAGAATTTAACAATCGCGCGCATCCGCCCACTCCAGCTTGCCCCTCGCCAAATTTCTAAAGCGCGTCTTTAAATAATTTGTTCAGGAGATGTCTAAAAGGCATCACAACCCATGCCACCACGATCCCACTCCATCGGGGTTATCAAGGATGGAAAGGGATCCGTACCAGTGAATGTCGCGTTAGGAGAGAAGGCCGCGCTCAAAGGATGCCCCATTTCAACGGACGGGGAGAGTCCTTGGCCCACATACGCAATCGGGGATTTTCACTTTTGCCGGCAGTCCGTTACTCGGGTGTCGAGGTGAGCGCGCCCAGAGGCGTCTCGATGTCCCACTTAGGGCCGCCTTCGGCCGAAAGCACGCGCCCTCGCAGAGACGTGCGCCGCTATTGTAGGCAAACCGTGCCCGCCCCCAAACAATGCCGCCTGATGGTGGTTGTGGCCGCGGCGACGATACGCCCTTATTTCAGCCTTAGTACGCGCTGGGCGCGTCATCGACACCTGTTCCGGTCCGAGATTGACGGGGGATTCAAGCGTCAGAGCGCCCAGCAGGTCTGGCGCGGATGCGACTCTCGGCGATAGTGGCGGGCCCAAGTCGAATAGCCTATGTAGTGTCGCTTGAACCGAGCAATGATCAAATGGATACCTTCCGCTCGGCCGAATAACGCTGCCGGTTGGGATGTAGGGAGAGACAAGGATCGCGGGGACGCGGACGCCATAGCGGTCGAACTGAAAGCCGTCGGGGAAGGGGCCGCCAGGAGTCACCGCCTCAGGCGGCGGTACGTGATCAAAGCATCCTCCATGCTCGTCGTAAATCACGACAAAAAGCGTGCGCGGCCAGGTCGGAGCCGACCGCAGTGCATTGTAGACCTCAGCAACGAGAGCCTCGCCGTCTCGCAGGTCATGTGGAGGATGTTGGTCATTCGGCAATGCCTGTGTGCGCATGCTCGCGTAGTACCGAGGCTCGATAAAGCTGTAGGTCGGCAATTTGCCTGCTTTCGCATCGATCATGAAATGTGGATCGAAGAAGCAGAAATGCGCGGGTATCTTCGGCCATAAATCAATGAGGGTCGCTGCCTGCGGGAGATCATGGAAGTAGATCTTCCAAGAGTGACCTCTGCGATCGAGGCGACGAAATATAGTCGGCAGGAAGCGGGGCCAACGGTACGGAAAGGTGGAGCGCTTGTTATTTACGTATCCGCCCGCTGTTCCGCAGTGCAAAAAGTATCTGTTCGGCCAAGTTTCGCATGGCGCGGATGCGAACCATCGATCGGATACGCCAAAGCTTCTCGCCAGCAAGGTGGTGGCTGGCATGTGCTCAGGACGGTAGGCGTGCATGACAGCGTGCGGCTTAGGTGGGGCAGGGTGCGTGGGTTGACGCACGTAGTTATCCACGAAGCCGTCCATTGTTGGCTGTTCTGACCTATGAAGGCCATGGATTTGAGCGTCGATGTCGGAAAAAAGCTCTCCCGGGTCCTCGTCGGGAAGGGCGGCAGGATCGCGGTCGTCGCTGCACCAGACCTTGACCGCCTGCACGACGCCATCGTCTCTGTGCCACGGATTTGATTCCTCCATGCTGAGACCGTCGAACTGCTCAGACTTCGGATAAAGCTGCCCTAGGATGTTATCGAAGGATCTGTTTTCAAGCATCAAAACGACGACATGCTCGATTTTATTCATCCTCGCCCCTCAACACCCTCGCTTGCTAGGGATAACTGATCGCGAAATATTCTTGATTCGACGTGTTGCTCGTGCAGAACTGCCTTGTTCCAGCCTGCTTCAATCGGCCAGTCGAGGACTCGGCCAAAATATTGAAAGAGCCGCGCGACGCGCGGCTCTAGGATCTTATGGCGGGTTAAAATTCATGAGTCCTCAGTATGCCGCTGCAGTTGCGAACTGTGGTGATGGTGGTGATGATGATGCGATTTCTTGATGATGATCTTTCTGTGGTGATGATGGTGGTGGCGGTGGTGACGATGCCTTACGATGATCGTCGTATGATGATGATGGTGATGAGCCTGCGCTAATCGCTCTTGCTCGCCGTTTTGCTGTAATCGTGCAGCGTCCTCGGCTATGAGAAGCTCACGCGCATTGCTGATCGGCCCGAGAAGCTCGGCGTATGAAGATGCAATCGGCATCCCTGCAGGCGATGCTTCTGCCCGTAGAGCGGATTGAGCTGTCGTCACGGTGGCTAAGCCCGCGACCGCGCCAAGTAGTCCGGCGAGCCTCTTGTCCATCTGCTTTCTCCTATGCGTGCGCGGAGCCGAAGGCTCCAGTCCGCCGCTAAATCTGGAACCCAGAGTCACCGCATCAGGTTCCATGTCCTCCGAGTTGGAAGCGCGAGTTCAAATTGCTGTCGCCCGCCGGCAGGCTGTTCTCGCCCTCTGCGGATGCCGGAGGGGCGGGGACATTCACGGACCGAATTGGGTCAAGCGGGCAGATTATCGATGCCTTGCGGTTAGATAGAGCCAACTCTTGCACGGGAAGGAGAGTGCCGAGGCATCGGGGAAGATTGGAATATGGCCAACGTGTGCGATCCCACGGTGACGACATTGGCGCTCGGGAAGGGCAACATGCCATAACTTGGGGCGCATCAGCTTTGCGAGATTTTGGCCTTTAAATGTTAGCTTTTTGCTCTCCTCATGATTTTGGAACCTAATCTACCTTAACGCGTTCCCCCTCGGATATTCTCATGGGGAGCAAGGACATGAGAGCGTCGTTAGGCGTGTCGGCGGCCATTTTGTTAGGGGCGATGGCTGCCGTAACTCCAGTTCAAGCATTTGCACGAGACGGGCGCTGTGAGCAACTTGAGGCTCTGCGCGCCCAGTATGCCGGAGTACAACTGACGCCTGAGCAACGGAAACTACGGCGCATTTTGGTTCGGTGGTATCATCACCATTGTGAGCGTTCGCGCCAAGAAGCGGAGCGATAACACCTACGCCGCTGAGTCACCGCGCTCTTTGCGACGCCTTGCTCATCGTTGATGGTGATGGCCGTGCGTGTGGCGGCCATCAGTAACCAGCCAATTTTCGGACTACTGTTCTTCGAGCGGATCGTATTGGCTGTCGCAAAGACCGCCGCGAAGCGATCGCCTTTGTTGCCGCGCATGAGTTTGCCTTCGGCCGATGCTGTCGGAAGAGCAGTCACGACCAAACTTACTAAGCGCCGCACGAGCGTTCTTGAAAGGCGCGCGGGAGACCTCATCTTTTGTGACTCAGTGGACGGGACAGGCTCCGAGTTGAAGTGTGCCAATCTAAAATAACTGCGAAGTCATTTGTATAGCTTTGCAAAGCGGCTTAACTGTCGCACTTCCAACAGATAGCACCCTTCTGCAAAGTGCCGGGTCCACCGGCCTTAGATTAGGTTACTAATGATAAGCGGACGATGCTAAGCCGTGCGCGTTTGGTCTGAGCCTAATCCGTCCCGAAAGCATTTATTTATTCGAATTCTGACGTTTGACGCGTTCCCGCTCTTCACGTGCGTGCTTCTTCGCCTCGTGGTGCCCGATGACGCAGCCGGCAATCGCGCCTAGAATGGCGTGATGGTGTGCATAGTGGCCCGCAACGCTGCCGATCACCGCGCCTTTAATGCAGCCTTTCGCCTGTACTGGATGAGCCGCCACGATAAGGATCGTACCGGCGACTAAAGGCAAAATAACCTTCTTCATTTGTTGCTCCAGTTTTGCATTAACGCGGTAGACCAAAGGAAATATGCCGACCCACAATAGGCACACTGGACTTGCTGTTAGAGAGCTAAGCAAGGGCGCAGAAGCGCGGTGCGGCCATTAACGCCGCACTGAACCGCCCGGTTCCCGATACATAATTGGCCAAAATCGGCTAGACCGTCGCAAATGACCCCTTGCCGAAGTTGCAGTCTTGAAAATTACGGCGCCGAACGACCTCAAGGGGGAGAGCGCCTCAATAATTCGGCAATCGGCGATGGTCCCAGAGCCGCACTGGTTGATGAGGCTGTCGAGGCCGCGGCGTAGTGCCTGGAGGTCCGCGATCTTCCGATCCATTCCCGCCAGACGCTCAGGCGTTCACCGCCGCGCATGTCTGGTCGCGCTGGTCCGACAGGCCGAGGAGGTTTATGCACCTGCTCGATGGAAAGGCCGAGGTGGCGGGCGCGGCGGATGAAGGTGACTCGCTGGATGTATATGATGCAATCTTGCCACTAGGTCCAATGGAGGGAGCTGCACTCGCCTCAAGCCACTTGCCGTTGACGATGACCTGATTTACTGCGGCCGAGGTTCTCACCCGATCCGCCTTCCGCCAGGAGAATGCAGCATGACGCGCGAAGATGCTTTTGCTGCGTTGCAAACTGCCGTCGAGGCAAGCCTCCCCGAACTTGAGGATTACGCGAAGAAGGCCAAAAACAAGCCGGCCCGCCAACGGCTCTACGAACACGTTGAGAGGCTCCGAGCGGCTTTGGAGATGGTCAAGCAAGGCCCCGCGCGCCATTAGCGGACGTCACGGCTTGTCGGGTCCATCGATGGCATCCGTCCCCGCGTCCACCAGATTTGAAAACCTCTCGTCAAGGGGCGAAAGGGCGGCTAACCTTTCGCGAATGGTCGCGGATATCCCTTCCAGAAAGTTCCACCCAGAATTCGTAACCAAAGTTCCATTCCGGCATGAAGGCGCAGTCTATTTCGAGGCTGGGGAAGACTCTCACGAACAAGAAAAGACGTTCCCTGCTATTCTATCTGGTGGCGCTCGTCCTCGGCATGGCAGTGCCTTTGTTGGCCTTCGTCTCTGTTCTCGTTCTTGACCTTCAGCAAGATTTCGATGCTGCGGCCAACCGCCGGGCAAAGGTGGACGCCAGAACCGAAGCCGCCTTAGTTAGTACATCGCTGCACGACATGACGGTCACATTGCGGCTGCTTGCCCGCTCACCGGAATTGCAATCGGGCGACCTGCGCGGCTTTCATGATCGGACTAAAGCCGCCCTGAGCACTAGTGCTTGGCATTTGATACTGGTGGACAGGACAGGTCAGCAGCTATTGAATACCCGAGTGTCCTTTGGGACGAAGCTCGGGAAAACTGCGAATATGCCTGCCTTCGAGCGGGCCATGCGCTCGAGGCACGTTTTCATATCTAACCTGTTCTACGGGCGGGTCGGAAAGCAATTTGTGTTCAACGTCGTCCTTCCGCTGGAACAAGCCAATAAGTTCGGTGCCGCTTTGATTCTCACGGAGAACGTCGGGGATGTTAGCGCTGCTATTGATGCGCAATCCCGGTCGGCGGCGTGGCAGGGCGTATTGGTCGATGGCCAGCACCGAGTCATCGCTGCAAAGGGCAGCAAGCTGAGCCTCGGGTCGATCTTTACTGGGGCGACCGTCTCAACCTTCGGAGGTGAAGCGAGCGGCTCCCACATCTTCATTGGACAATCGACAGTAGAGGATACGGACGGTTGGCGCTTTATCGTCTTCGAGCCGTCGTCCGTCGTCAAGAACAGCCTAGTCTGGACATGGCGTGGACTATTGATCGGTGGTCTTCTGTTGACATCTGTAGGCGGCATGGCCGCCTTCGTGATCGGGCGGCGTCTACATCATTCGGTTGTCTCCGTGGCTTCTATGGCGACAAAGATGGGCTCGGGAGAGCCCGTAGCGAGGACAGACTTCAAAGTCAGGGAATTACAAGTGCTTGCGGCCGCAATCTCAGAGGCCTCCATTATCCGCAATGAGGTCGAACTCCGTTTGCGTGTCGCCTTAGACGAGGTGGCGCACCGTACTCGGAATCTCGTCACGGTCATCCGTTCAATCGTTCAACAGACGGCGAAGCAGTCGGCCGGCGTCAGTGAGATGCAAGCGAGCATCGATCAGCGGCTGCAGGGGCTCGCTCAATCTATTTCATTGATGATCGACGGCCACGGCGGTGAAGGTGTCCCAATTAGGATGCTAGTGGACGCGCAACTGACAGCCTTTTCCCAGGACATGTACCGCTTTCAAATTAACGGTGACGACATCAAAATCAAACCGAGCGCCATCCAAGGCATTGGGATGATACTTCATGAATTGGGAACGAACGCAGTAAAGTATGGTGCGTTATCGGGTCCGACCGGCCATGTTGAGGTATCATGGACGCGGGGCCTTGCAGACGATGAGTTGCCTGTGGTTGTACTGCGGTGGTCTGAAAGAGTCTCTAATCCGGTTGACTTGGACCGAAGGGGATTCGGCACGAAGCTAATTGAAGGCACGGCCGCCTCACTCGGCGGACATGCTGAAAGAAGCGCTGCAGACGGCGAACTTGCGTGGACGATCCAGCTAAAAGTAGAAGGCTAAAGCAATCGCGGGACTACTATCCTCCTTTTCGCTTCAAATTGCGCCAAAGCGGTCTATTCTTTTTTGAAAAGCCTTGTCGCCTGGCGGGGCTTTCGCATCAGAAAATTATGTCATCCGTTGGCGGCCTGGGGGAGCTCCAACCTATCCGGGGCGGCCGTCGCGGAATTGCCTCACCTAGCAGGTCCGGAAGTGGCCCGAGCGTGAACTTGGGCACCAGACCGGTGGCGCCCGCGTGATGGCCTTACTGCCGACATCAGCTTTTGAAATCGAGCCAGTTGCAGGCGTTTAGGGGGAACGCCAATGTCAGCACCAGAAAGGCAGACGCCCCACGGGGCCGCCGCTGATGGTCTATCTCACGGTCCAAGGTGAGCGGGGAGGGCATCCCGCATTGAATGGGTGCCGGCATCCTTGCCCTGGGGATCTCCGATGCAGCCGATTCCCATCGAAACGGCCGGTTTCCGATCAACGCGGATGTTCTTCGAGGTGCCACCGGAGCGCCAATGGCGCAAGTGACTCGACTTGGCAGTCGGGGACCATCCCGTCTACGTCGGCTATCTGGGGCACTGCGGACGGGGCTCGGACATAGACATTCCCGAAGCGGATGTGGTCCCGACCGATATCAGCCGGCGTCTCTGGTCCGTTCCAGTTTCATATTACTCGTATTGACACCAATATAGATTGGTGTTAGCTAAGCTAATATGAAACGAAAGAAGCGCACATACGTGATGACCGCGCGCGCGGCCAAGGCCGAGGCGACCCGTCAGCGTATTTGCGAAAGCGTCATGGAACTCTATCGTGAGCGGCCGATTGACGATTTTACGCTCGACGATGTGGCGGCTCGCGCCGGCACCACGGTGCAGACGGTGCTGCGGGCCTTCAAGAGCAAGGACAATCTGGCGGTCGAGGCGCTCGACCGTTTCACCAAGGAGGACTCGCCCTTCGTTGCCGACCGGCCCGGCGGCTACGCGCCGTCGCCGCCGGGTGACGTCGCCGCGGCGGTGAAATCGATCTTCGACATCTATGAGACGATCGGCGATCTGGTCGTCCGCAACCTCGCCAACGAGGACAAGAACCCGGCCCTCAAGCCGCTCCTCGATCAGGGCCGCGAAAACCATCACGCCTGGATTAGAAGCGTGTTCGCGCCGCAGCTTAAGGCGCGCCATGGAGGGGCGCGGACGCAACTGTTCAATTGCCTGGCCGTGGCGACCGATGTCTATAGCTGGAAAATCCTTCGCCGCGACTTGGGCCTTTCGCGACCGGCGGCGCAAGCCGCCGCCATAGAAATGATCACAGCAGTGACGCTCAGGGAGAATTCCAATGGCACGCTATCTGTGGCTGAATTGGTCGGGCGGCGGCAACCTACCGCCTAGTTTGGGCATCGCGCGCGCGCTAACGGAGCGCGGTCATCAAGTGACGTTTGCCGGCCGTCCCGAGATGGTGCCGCGCGTGGAAGCGGCTGGCTTCCGCGCGATCGAATTCAAACAAGCCTATGTACAGGCCGATCGCTATCCACAAGGAAGCCCACTGACCAAGGCTGCTTGCTACTTGACCTCGCCAGCGATGGAGGTGGAAGTACGCTCAATCGTCGCAGCCGAAGCGCCGGATAGTGTCATCATCGATGCCATGTTTCCAGCTGCGTTGGCGGGGGCGCCGAGTTTCGGCTTACCGACTGCGATCGCATGCCACACGTTCGTTTTCCGGCAGCTCGACCGCTGGCGGCAGATGATTGAACGTCTCGACGGCATGCGAAGACAGGCCGGGTTTGGAAGCTTGCCAACTCTCGACGAGCTGTGGCAATCGGCCGACCGTATCATCGTGACCGCCGCCGCGGCCTTCGATGCCGCCCCGGAGCCAGGCTGGGCAAACGTGTGCCACGTCGGGCCGGTGCTGGAGGATGAAAAGGTCGCGGTTCCCACACCGCTGCCCTGGACCGCTGACGATCCGGCGCCGCTGGTCCTGGTCAGCTTCTCAACCGGCTTCGAGCAACGCGCACCCGATAAGTTCCAGCGCTGCCTCGATGCCTTGAGCGATCTGCCCGTGCACGTGGTGGTGACTACGGGCGGGATCGTCGAGCCGGAGGAATTGAGAGCACCCGCCAATGCCTGCGTGCTCCGCTACGCGGCCCACGATCCGATCCTGCAACGGGCGGCTTTGGCGGTGACGCATGGGGGTCACGGTACTGCTATGCGCTCGCTTCGCCATGGCGTGCCGATGATCGTCATGCCGGGCCTGGCGCACGATCAGCCCTGCATTGCCGAGACTGTGCAGGAATGGGGCGTCGGCCGGGCGCTGCCGGGTGACGCTGCAGCTGAGGCGATCCGGTCGGCGGCGCAGGATGTGCTGTCGATCCCTTCTTATCGCAATCGTGCCGAAGCGCGCGCCACCGCATTGGCCAATGTCGATGGCGCATCGGCCGCCGCTAAAGAGGTTGAGGGGCTTACTGCGCGAGTCCGTGCGTCTGTCTATGGGAGCGCAGGATGAGCGGGATCAATCTGCACCGACGTTGCCGCCGAGAGCCGGGACGAGTCCAACCAGCCCCTCGCGCACGAAGGTCGTGGTCATCAGTCCGGTCGTCGTGCTGCTTTGCAGCAATGCGGTAATGCCAAGGCCGGCAAGATAACGGTGAAGCGCGTCGTTAACGCTGCCTCGATGTTCGCTTCGGTTCAGAGGCGCAAGAACGCGAAACCTATCTCGTTTGACGGTAGCTTTCCTTCGGGACAGCTTAGATGTTTGCTGGAGAATCGTAACTCACGAAAGCCTCTCCTGCGCCTCTTGAGCTAACGCTTGCAGCACTGGGCGAGAGGGAGCGAAGAAGGTCGTACCGGTCTGCGGCGTGGAGAAGTCGAGCAATCTATCGTAAGCGCCCGGCGGGTCCCCAACATACATTCGTTGCAGCATCCTTTCGACTACCCAAAGATATCGCGAATAACCGATAAAGTAGGTGCCGAATTCCCGATGTCCCGCGCGGCCAAAGGGCATGTTGTCACGCAGAATATCGTACTCGTTGCCGTCGGTGTCGACGATCGTGGCTAGAGATTTGTGCGATTTGCGGGGCGCGTTGTCATCATCGATTTCAATATTATCTATCTTCGTGCGGCCTATGATTGCCTCTTGGAGAGACGTTGGTATCTGCGCCCACGCACCAAGATCATGCAGGTACTTTTGAACGACGATATAGCTCCCTCCCGCAAAATCGGCATCCTCGTCGCCGACAAGCGCCGAGGTCGGTAAATCGAGGCCGGTTGGATTGGCCGTGCCATCGACAAACCCCAATAGGTCGCGCGCATCGAAATAGCGAAACCCTGACACTTCGTCGACGACTGTTACGCTGTTGCCCAATCTATCGAGGAGGATGCGTTCAAATTCAAAGCAAAGATCGGGGCGCTCCGACCGGATATGGAAAAGCAGATCGCCCGGCGTAGACGGTGCTCTATGGATCGCGCCTTCAATGGGCGCAAATTGCTTCAGCTCCAACGGCCGTTTGCTGATGCGAAGCCGATCCCATAGATCGCGACCGATCCCAGCGATGCATGAGAGCCGAGCGGAAAGATCGCGAAAACCGACTGTTTTGACGATGTCGTCAAGCTCATGCAGCACCGAGCATAATTTCGCTACCGCGGTCTTTTCGCTCGCAGCATTGACGATAAGAAAGATAGCCGCCTGTGACAGAGGCGCATCGATGCTCTGAGCATCGATTGCCACCCTGTCCCAGTTCCTTTCTGACATGACGAATTCCCGTCCGCCTGAACCGATACCATCGTCGCACTGCGGTTCCGAGGCTATCTTAGTAGTCGTTCTGCTCCCGGCTCAAGAGGGATCCTTCGTGGTCACAGTGAGACGTGTCGATGTCGACGGATGAGGGTCGCTATCGGGGAAGTCGGACATCAGGACCGTAGGTTCAACCTGGAACGATGTCTCGCAGAGTGATCCCATTGGGCGGGGTCAGGTTCGTAAACCCTAGCAAGGCGGGCGGCCGATGAAAGCTATACAATCGCCTGCCAGCGCGACCCTGAGCGACGATTTGGCGCCGCGCTGCGCAATGAGGCGAAGCGGGCTGTTGTGATGCCAGTTGCGGCGGCCCGCTCCGGGGTCTCGGCACCGACAATCGCGGACTTCCAGGCCGCTTTCTCAAAAGAGCGGAGGTTTGCCATTGCTAAGGGGACGCAAAGGGGCGATCCTCTCTCCGGGAGCGACCGGCATGGGCGAACTGCCCATTCAAATAGGCTTATCTAGGCGGGCTTCGGAATGAACGTCGCTTGCGGAAGGCGTCGCGCTCGGCCCGGGGCCGAGGAGGCATGTAAATGAAGGGACGGTCGGTCGGTGCTATCGCGCTCGTTGCGCTGGCCGCGGTCGCGGTATGGCGCTTCGAATTCGGTAGCGCGGCGCCGAACGCCGCGGCCGAGGGCGTCCAGCCAGCTATCCCTGTCACCGCCGGAACGGTCATTGCCCGCGATGTGCCGGAGCTGGTGCACGCAATCGGCTCGGTTGAGGCGCACAACAGCGTTGCCGTCAAGAGCCGCATCGACGGCGAGATTATGAAGCTGAACTTCACCGAAGGCGAGGAGGTGAAGGCGGGTGCGCTTCTGGTTCAGGTCGACCCACGCCCGTTTCAGGCGGCCCTTGAGCAGGCTCGTGCGGCGAAGCAAAAGGACGCGGCGCAGCTCGCCAGCGCTAATGCCGACCTGTCGCGCTACAGCAAGCTTGTCGGCGCCGGTTACCAGACAAGACAGAGTTATGACCAGCAGAAAGCGCTGGTGGCGCAGCTCAATGCGGCACTCAAAGGCGATCAAGCGCAAATCGACAGCGCAAATCTCAACCTGGCCTACGCCGACATTCGCGCGCCGATGGGCGGTCGATTGGGAGCGCGGCTCGTAGACGTCGGCAACGTGGTTCGGGCGAGCAACAACACCGTCCTCGTCACGATCAATCAGATTAAACCAATCTTCGTAAACTTCACCGTGCCGGAAGACAAGCTGGATGCAATCCGCCGCCAGCAGGCCACGGCGCCGCTCAAGGTCACAGCGCTCACTGGCGACGGTGAGACCGTCCTCGGTCATGGCAAGCTTACTTTCATCGACAACGCAATCAACCAGACCTCGGGCACTATCGCGCTGAAGGCGCTATTCGCCAACAGGCAGGAACGGTTGTGGCCGGGCGAGTTTGTCACAGTGCGCCTGGTACTGCGCGTCCTGCGCGCGGTGCCGACGGTACCGGCGCAGACCGTGACGCAAGGGCCGCACGGCGATTTCGCCTATGTCATAAGGCCAAACATGACGGTCGCTCGCCGCGGCATTTCGGTGGAAACTACCGAGAATGGTCTCGCGGTGGTGACCAAGGGTTTGTCGCCCGGCGATCGTGTGGTCGTCGACGGCCAGTATCGGCTGACCGACGGCGCGCGGGTTCGGCTGGTGCCACCCCACCGCGCCGGCTCAACCAGCTAAGCCCTTGGCCGCGCGATGAACATCTCCGCTCCCTTCATCCGCCGGCCGGTTGCGACGTCTCTCTTGATGCTCGGGTTTCTTGTGTTCGGCATTGCGGCCTATGGCTCCTTGCCGGTCTCCTCGCTGCCCAACGTTGACTTCCCGACGATCACCGTCACGGCGAACTTTCCCGGTGCGAGCCCCGAGACGATGGCATCGGCCGTCGCTACTCCGCTCGAACAGCAGTTCAGCTCGGTTCCTGGCCTCGGCGAGATGACTTCGCTTTCGGGCGTCGGCACGACGACGATCACTCTGCAATTCAACCTGTCGACCAAAATCGATACCGCCGCTCAGGACGTGCAGACCGCGATTAACGCGGCGACTGGTCTGCTGCCGAAGGATCTGCCGAGCCCGCCGACTTATCGCAAAGTCAATCCGAACAATTTCCCGGTCCTGATCTATGCCGTCCACTCCGACTCCCTGCCGGGCTACGACCTCGACCGCTATATTTCGGATGTGCTGGCCCGGCCGCTTTCGATGGTACCTGGGGTCGGTGGCGTCTTCATCTTCGGGCAGAAGAAATATGCAGTGCGGGTCGAGGTTAATCCGATGGCCCTGGCCAGCCGCCACATCGGTCTGGAGCAGGTTCGCGCCGCGCTCGCCAGCGCAACCGTCAACCTACCGAAGGGTGAGATCATCAGTGCCCAGCGCGCGGTCAGTCTCGACACGAACGACCAGTTGACCAGTGCAGCACCTTATCGGTCTATCGTCATAGCCCGTCGCAACGGCGCTCCGGTCTATCTTGGCGATGTTGCCAAAGTCACCAATTCAGAGGAGAACACTCAGGTCGGCGCTTGGTACGACAATATTCCGGCCGAAGGCATGGCGATTGAGCGAGCGAACGGGGCGAACGCTCTCGCCGTCATCCGCGCCGTGAAGGCCGTAATGCCGAAGCTACAACGCAACCTGCCGCCCTCGGTCAAGGTCGAGCTGATGTCCGACCGCTCCGAATTGACGCGCGCGGCGATCACCGACGTGCAATACACGATGCTGCTGACCATCGCGCTGGTGATCCTTGTCATCTTCGTGTTCTTGCGCAGCCTGTCGGCAACATTGATCCCGAGCCTAGTGGTGCCGCTGGCGCTGCTTGCGACATTCGCCGTCATGTATGTTGCGGGCTTTACGCTCGACAACATCTCGCTAATGGGGCTAACAATCGCGGTTGGGTTCCTGATCGACGACGCCATCGTGATGATCGAGAACATTGTGCGGCACATCGAGGCTGGCGAAGGTCCGCTGCAGGCGGCGCTCAACGGCGCCGGGCAGATTGGCTTCACCATCGTTTCGATCACGTTCTCGCTGATAGCGGTTTTCATTCCTATCTTTTTCATGGGCGGAATTGTCGGTCGGCTCTTCCACGAGTTTGCCGCGACGGTGGCGATCGCCGTGCTCGCCTCGGCGTTCTTCTCGCTGACGCTCACGCCAGTGCTGTGCTCGATTTTCCTGAAGCCGGCACATGGGCAGCACAAGAGTTGGCTTAATCTAGCTGCGGAACACGGATTCGACGCCGTGTTGCGCGCTTATGATCGCGGACTCAACTTCGTGTTTCGTCATCAGCGGGCGACGCTCGTCTCGACTTTGGTGCTTGCGGTCGCGACGGTCTACCTCTACATCGCGATCCCGAAGGGTTTCGTACCAGAGCAGGACACCGGGTTGTTTTTTGGTCTGGTCGAGACACGCCAGGACTCGTCCTTCCACCATACGGTCCACGCGGCCCGTCAAATCATCAACATCATCGACCATGACCAGGGCGTGGCCGGCGTCTTCCTGCATGCGGGCGCCTATTCATACAATCCGGGCGAAAACACTGGCCACATCTTTGGGCAGTTGAAGCCCTATGGCGAACGCGACGGCGCACAGACCATTCTGCGGCGCCTAGAGAATGCGGCGAAGTCGATCATCGGTGCCAAGCTGTTCATGCAGATCCCGCAAGCCATCCGCGTTGGTGGCCGTCTCGCGCGCACTGAATATCAATACACGCTGACCGATACGAACATGGAGGAGCTCAATCATTGGGCGCCGATCCTGGATGCGGCGATGAAGAAGCTACCGCAACTGCGGCAGGTTGCCTCCGATCAGCAGGCCGCCGCGCCGCACATCGACGTCGTCGTCGACCGCCAGAAGGCGGAGCAGCTCGGCCTGTCTGCCGCGCTCATTGATCAGACGCTTTACGATGCGTTCGGGCAACGGCAGGTCACGACCATCTATGGCGCCACCGATCAGAATAAAGTCGTGCTCGAAGTCGCGCCGCGGTTCAGCAGCGATCCGACAATCCTGCAGCGGCTGTTCGTCGCCGCGCCGAGTGGCGCAGAAGTGCCCTTGTCGGCCGTCGCGCACTATGTCAAGCGGCTTGAGCCGCTGACGATTAGCCACCAGGGGGTGTTTCCGGCGGTGACCTTATCGTTCAACCTTGCTCCCGGCGTTGCACTCGGCGAGGCGGTCACCGCAATCCGACACGCAGCCACTCTCATCGGGGCGCCGCCGACTCTGAGCGGCTCGTTCGAGGGAACCGCGCAGGCTTTCCAGAATTCGCTTGCCTCGATGCCACTGTTGTTGGCGGCGGCAATCCTCGTCGTCTATATCGTTCTTGGTATGCTCTACGAGAGCTACATTCACCCGATTACGATTCTTTCGGCCCTGCCGGCAGCCGGCGTCGGTGCTCTGATCATGTTGTGGGGCTGCCACTACGACCTATCGGTAATCGCGATTATCGGTATCGTCTTGCTGATCGGCATCGTTAAGAAAAACGCAATCATGATGATTGACTTCGCGTTGTCGGCACAGCGCGATGGAGGCAAGAGCCCACAGGAAGCGATTCGCGACGCCTGTCTGCTGCGCTTCCGGCCCATCATGATGACGACGTTCTCGGCGCTGCTCGGTTCGCTGCCGATTGCGCTGGGACATGGCGCCGGCTCCGAGCTGCGCCAGCCGATGGGTATCGCCTTCATCGGCGGCTTGCTGGTGTCGCAGTGGTTGACCCTCTACACGACACCGGTCGTCTATCTATACCTTGAGCGCCTGTCACGCTGGTGCGGCCGCGCCTCGCAACCGTCGCGCATTGCAAAGGCAATGGGCGAGCCGTCGGGCTTTGCCGAGCAACGTCAGGGGGCGGAGTGAGCCTGACGGGTCGACGACGATTCAGGCTTATGCCGTTGGTCGGAGATGAACCTGTTGCGAAGTGCCGGTTTGATGCGCTTGGGTTGGATCGTCGGCGCTAAGCCGCCCACGAAGCAAAGAGCTGACCTGTTCTGGAGGTGACGCTTCTTCGGCATCGCTACTCGACGTTGACCACTTGTCGGTCATAAATGTTGGCGGAACCAGCGGGGTGAGGGGTTCCCAATTCTTGACGAAGGAGAGCCCGAAAATTCACGCTGCCTTATTCGGCCGGCAGCGATACCGGTCGTCGGCTGTTTCGGTGGGCGGCAAGCCAGCTCGAGAACCGGTCCAGATAGAGATACACGACCGGCGTCGTAAACAGAGTGAGCATTTGGCTGACAATCAGACCGCCGACCATCACATAGCCGAGCGGCTGGCGGATTTCAGAGCCAGTGCCTTGTCCGAGCATCAAGGGAACGCCGCCGAGTATCGCTGCCATGGTCGTCATGATGATCGGACGGAATCGCAGCAGGGCGGCTCGCCGGATCGCGTCGGCAGCAGAGAGACCCATGTCTCGCTCGGCCACGATGGCAAAATCGACCAGCATGATGCCGTTCTTTTTGACGATGCCGATCAGGAGAATGATGCCGATCAATGCGACTAGGCTGAAATCGAAGTGGAACAGCATCAACGTCATTAAGGCGCCGACGCCTGCCGACGGCAGCGTCGAAAGAATGGTAAGTGGGTGGATATAGCTTTCATACAGCACACCCAGGATGAGATAGACCACCACCAATGCCGCCAGAATGAGCGTCGGTACCGTCGACAGTGAATCCTGAAACGCTTGCGCTGTGCCCTGGAACGTCGTGTTTAGCGTGGACGGCAGATTCAGTGACGACTTCGCCTCTTCAATCGCCTGTGTCGCTTGGCCGAGCGACACGCCGGGCGCCAGATTGAAGCTGATCGTCACGGCTGGGAACTGGCCTTGATGGCTTATCGACAGCGGCTGGACTGGGTGCGTGGTCCATTTAGAGAACGCCGCCAGCGGGACTTCACCACCAGTGGTCGGAGAATGCATGTAGATTCGCTGCAAGCTGTCAGGGTCACCCTGGAGGCTCGGCGTAACCTCCATTATGACCGGATAGGTCGATATCTGCGTGAAATACTGCGCGATCTGCCGCTGCCCGAACGCATCATACAAAGTGTCGTCGATCATCTGTGGGGTCAGGCCGTAACGCGCGGCCTGGTTGCGGTTTACGGAAATAGTGAGCGTTGTCCCGTTCGTTTGCTGGTCGGTAGCGACGTCGCGCAACTCAGGAAGCATCTTCAGCTTCGCGAGTAGCTTCGGCGCGGACTGGTTCAATTGGTTGATGTCGGGGTCCTGCAAGGTATACTGGTATTGCGTTCGTGATGGCCGTCCGCCGACGCGGACATCCTGCGCGGCTTGCAGGAAGAGCCGCGCGCCTTCGACGCGGTTCAGTTTCTGGCGTAGCCGGACAATGACCTGGTCGGCGGTCGCTGTGCGCTGGTCGCGAGGCTTCAGGGCGACGAACAAGCGTCCGGTATTGGATGCGTTACCCGTTCCGCCCATAAATTCCGCGACGTGCGCGACGGCCGGATCCGCTGCAAGGATCTGACCGAACGTCTGCATGTACCCCATCATTTTTTCCGGGGAAACATCCTCGGCTCCCTCAGCGATACCAGTCAGAAGCCCAGTATCTTGCTGCGGGAAAAATCCTTTTGGTATCGCGATGAATAAGCCGACCGAAAGGGCGACAGTCGCGAAAAAGCTGCACAACGTGATGAAGCGGTGCCGTAGGACAACGTCGAGCGCCCGTTCATAGCTCTTAAGCAGCGCGGCAAATGCCGCTTCGCTCCAGGCGTAGATGGCCCCGTGTTTGACTTCGTTATGGGGCCGCAGGAACCGCGAAGCCATCATCGGCGTCAATGTCAGCGATACGATTGCCGATACGGCGATCGCCATGGCGAGCGTCACGGCAAATTCACGGAATAGTCGCCCGATGATGCCGCCCATGAGCAGCAAAGGAATCAGAACCGCTACGAGTGATATGCTGATCGATACGATGGTGAAGGCGATCTCGCGCGAACCGCGCAGCGCTGCCTGAAGCGGCGCCTCGCCATCCTCGATATAGCGCGTGATATTCTCCAACATGACGATGGCGTCGTCGACCACGAAGCCCACTGCGATTGTGAGCGCCATCAAAGATAGGTTGTCGAGGCTATAACCGGCGGCCCACATCAAGGCCGCTCCGCCAAGCAGTGCGAGCGGGACCGTGACGGCGGGAATGATCGTTGCCCATAGGCTGCGCAGGAAAAGAAAGATGACCATCACGACGAGGGCGATAGTGATCATCAAGGTGAATTGTACGTCGTCCACCGCCGCGCGGATCGTCTGCGTGCGGTCGCTGAGGGTGAACACCTTGATAGAGGGTGACATCGATGCCCGCAGTATGGGCAAAGCCGCGTTAATCCGATCGACCGTCTGGATGACGTTGGCGCCTGGCTGTTTGAATATGACCAGAATAATGCCGCGTTTGCCGTCGGCCCACCCGGCCTGC
This sequence comes from uncultured Pseudomonadota bacterium, assembly GCA_963773225.1. Lineage (GTDB taxonomy): Bacteria > Pseudomonadota > Alphaproteobacteria > Rhizobiales > Xanthobacteraceae > Pseudolabrys. Next base: position 751,803 of record CAVZAO010000006.1, on the reverse strand, counting down.
GTGGTATCCTGGGGCCCCGAGACCGCTCGGCCGATGTCGCGCACACGGATGGGCGCGCCATTCTTATAAGCGACGATGACGTCGTTCCACTCCTTGGCGGTCGTCACCTGATCGTTGCTGTAGATTGTAAACGAACGGATCGGCCCGCGCAGGGTTCCTTTCGGGGCGTCGACGGTTGCCACAGTGAGGGGCGTACGCACATCTTCTAGGGAAAGGCCCTTGGCGACCAGCTTAGCGGGATCAAGCTGCACGCGGATTGCTGGCTTCTGCTGACCGCCAATAAAAACCTGCGCCACGCCCGGTATCTGACTGATCTGCTGAGCCAGCTTGGTGTCGACTTGGTCGTCGACCTCGGTCAGCGGCAAGGTAGTCGACGTGGCGGCCAGTTGCAGGATCGGCGAGTCGGCCGGATTGACTTTGCGGTAGGTTGGCGGGTTGGGAAGGTTTTTGGGCAATTGTCCGCTGGCCGCGTTAATTGCCGCCTGGACGTCGTTTGCTGCGGCATCGATATTGCGGTCGAGGTCAAACTGGATCGTGATGCTCGTCGATCCGACGACGCTGGTCGACGTCATCTGACTGACGCCTGGAATCTGAGCAAACTGGCTTTCCAGCGGCTGCGCAACCGCGGAGGCCATGGTTTCCGGATCGGCACCGGGCAAGCTGGCAGAAATCTGGATTGTCGGGAAGTCGACCTGGGGCAGAGGCGCGACCGGCAACTTCGGATAGGCGATGAGTCCTACGAAGAGAACGCCGACCATGAGCAACGACGTTGCTATCGGGTGGCGAATGAAAACGGCAGAGAATCCACCTTGCATCGCGGCGCTCACTTGCTCGGATTGCTAATCGGCGTGTGCCGCTTTGCATCCTGGGCGACGACATTTTGCGCCGCAGAGGCTGTGTTTGGCGCACGGGTCGCGGGTGCTTGGCTCGGTACGCCGGCGGCGGGGTGCGGAGCGACCAAGAGGCCAGGCGCCAAGCGGAATTGGCCGTCGGTCACGACTTTTTCGCCCGGCGCAAGACCGGCGGTCACGACGGACGATTGCTCGCCCTCTGCCCCGACATCGATGGCGCGAACCGCAACGCGGTTCTGAGTGTTGATCACGTAAACGTAGAGCCCGTTGGGACTGCGCTGAATAGCGCCGTTCGGGACAACCACTACCTGCTTTAGGGTCTCGAGCAGTAGGCGTGTCAGCACGGAAAGACCAGGCCAAAGGGCATTGTCCGGGTTGTCGAACGTGGCCTTCATTTGGATCGTTCCGCTCGCCTGATCGACCTGGTTGTTGACCAGGGCGAGATGGCCCCGGGCGAGCGTCTTTGTTCCGTCAGAGGAGATCGCCGTGACTGGGACGACGCCCTGCGCCAATGCCCTGTTGATCCGCTGGATCTGTTCTTCCGGTGCCGTGAAGACGACGGAAATTGGTTGAAGCTTCACGACCGTGACGATTCCGCCGGTGTCGCTGGCATGGACAATATTGCCGGGGTCGATCTGACGAAAGCCGACCATTCCGGTCAGCGGCGACTTAATCGTAGTGTAGCTCAGTTGAGTTTGGGCATTGTCAATGGCCGCCTGATCGCCTTGTACCTGGGCCGTCAATTGGCCCACGGTGGCTTGCTGGGTATCCAATTGCTGGCGGGAGCCAGCGTCCCGACTGACCAAAGTTTGATAGCGCTGTAGATCTAGCTTGGCATTGCGCAACGTCGCTTCGTCTTGCGCTTTCTTTGCTTTCGCCTGTTCGAGAGCGGCTTGATAGGGCCGCGGATCGATCTCGACCAGCACTTGGCCTTCCTTGACCATTTCGCCCTGACGAAAGCCGACCTTCATGACCTGCCCGTCGACGCGGCTGCGAAGGGTCACGGTCTGGTACGGCTGCACGGTCCCGAGACCGTTCAAATAGACAGGAAAGTCTGCAGTTTGCGCCGTCGCGAAGGTAACCGGAACCGGCGCCGGCGCCCGCGCGGTGCGGTCGCTCGTCGCGGTGTTACCGGGCCAAAATTTTAGGACGGCGATCGCGCCCACGCAGACCAGCAGCACGGTAAAGAGCGTCCGGCCCAGCGACCAGTGTTTCTTGGAATCAGTGCTCACGGGACTCTCCCGCCAGTTCCGGCGTTCCGGAGCGGCAATTCATGAAATTCAGGGCCGGCAGACAAAGACCTGGCCGATCATCAGATTTCTATTTGCTCAGCCAAATCCTGCGTTTGGCAGCCGAGAGTACGGGCCACCAAATGCCGACGGTCAGCGTTAGTCTGACCCAAATCATGCCGTCCCTACCGCAAATAACGTAGAAGGCTGCCAATACCTGCGGACTGCGGCCGGGACGGCACGGAGCCCACCTGAACCTCATGCGCCGGCCTTCGATCAGCCACGGCGCGGGTGCCGAGGAACTTAGTCATATGGCCCCTTGCGCCGACTGAATGCGGTCTGCGCCAAAGGCTCCACATCTAACTTTCGCGTAAACTTCAGAGCTCAGGATATAAAATGGCAATGGGGCGGATCACCGCGCACCCCCGACGTTAACCGGTCGGAAACCATAGGCGGCATCTGGTTGTAGTGGGGCGGCGCGACCAATATGGGGCCCTTGGCTCCCGCAGGAGATGTCGTATGTCGTCGGTTTCAGCGGCCACTGCCAGCTCTAATCCATTCGCCAGCGTCAGCGACAAGAACGCCCGACGGTCAGCGTTTACCCAGCTCAATAGCGCCCTACAGTCCGGTGACCTTTCCAGTGCGCAAGCAGCTTACTCTTCGCTCACACAGGCTGGCGGCGGCAATCCAAACAGCCCGTTCGCGAAGGCATTGCAGCAAATCGGAAACGCCCTCCAATCGGGCGACATCGGTCAAGCGCAACAAGCGATGAACTCTCTGCACCAACAGATGCAGTCACAGCGCGCGGAGCACCACGGTCATCACCACGCCAGTGGCGATAGCAACCGTCCGGAAGGCGCTATCCAATCCAAAAGCAATATTTTAGGGACGACGCCCAGCGCGCTTAGTGCAGATACGTCGAACGTCGTCAACGCTATGGCGTAAATGCGTTCAGCAGGTCGTAGCTCTAATAAACAGCTACGGCGGCCCAGTGGACGGCCATGTTCGATATCATTATCTTGCTCACCGGCCTTCTGGACGACCTCGCGCTGTCTGCTCTGTTGGGGCAGCACAATCCGGGCATCACAATCCGGCTGGCTAAGAGCCGTGCCGACCTTGACAGTTATTCGCCCAGTGAACTTCGCCGAGCGCGTTTGATCGGGTTTGTGACACCAGTCATTGTTCCCGAGCATATCTTGGAGGGACTGGGCTTCGGCGCCTATAATTTTCACCCGGGTCCACCGCAATATCCTGGCTGGATGCCGTCGTTATTCGCGATCTATGATGGAATAACGCAGTTTGGCGCGACGGCCCATAAGATGGTGGCGCGGGTTGACTCTGGTCCTATCGTCGGCGTTCGATATTTTGATGTAGACCCGCATGGAAGCGTTGTTGAAATGGAACGGCGCGCGTACGTCGAAACCGCCCAATTGTTTTGGCAACTAGCCGCTGCTCTTTCGATGCAACGCGAACCGCTCGCGGAACTGCCGATCGCTTGGGGCCATCGCAGGAGCACCAAGTGCCTGCACGCTCAAGTCTGCGAAATCCCTAGCGACATTACTCCCGAGGAGCTGAGCCGGCGAATTCGCGCTTTCAGCATCGGGCATTTCGGAGTTATCCCGACCGTCACGCTTCATGGTTACCGCTTTCGCTATGTCGCAGACGAGGGCACCGCCAGACCCCTGCCGATGTAGATGTCCGAGCAACAAGCCGTCGGACACTCAATCCGGGTCTGAAAGAGCGGGTACCGCAAGCAAATAGGTGACAGCTGCTCCTGGCCGATTCTGTTGATTTAGTCGGCAAGTAGATTGAGTAGATCGAGGCAGTCCTTCGGCAAGGCCTCAACATCGGTTATGGCGTGCCATCATGCTGGTTTGAGGTTTGGTAGCGGGATTAGCTTCGCCAGTTTCCTGAGGTTCTGGGCGGTGGCTGCGAGTAAGAACTCATCGTGAGCGCCGGTCGGTCCTCTCAGTTGCAGCCGATCGAGCTTGAGTATGCGCTTGAGGTGAGCAAACAGCATCTCGACTGTGAATAGGCATCGAAGGTTGACCCTATTCAAATCTACGGTATCGCATTGACTCGCTTAACATTTTCGAACCGGAGGTGGGATCACGATCGCCGCCGAGGGTGACCCCGCGGTGCGCGCGAGTTTTGTGGCGATATCAGCTGCTTGGCTTCAATTGGACCAGGGGTCAACCTTCGGCGCTTATTCACAGGAAGTGCTCTGCAGTCTTTATCCTGGCAGTTAACCATCGCCAAGTGCGGTGTGGCGCTCGCTCGAAAAATGTAGGGGGGCGGTAGTCGAAGACGGTCAATGCAGCCTTTTGCTTTCGCAGCGGCTGCTTTCAGATTGATGCGGACGCAATTTGAGGCACCATCGGAGCGCAATTGGCGAAATTGATCCGAATCGGACGTAGGGCGAAATTGAAACTGGGGAAGTGATCCGAGCGTCGACTGGTCCGTGGAGTCCATACGCCGAGCAAGCCGACTCGATGTATGGAATAGGACTGTTCAAGAATCCGCCATTCATGTTCTACTGCCGTCGCGGTTACCGTGCAGGGTCGTATGTCTCAGATTGAATTCTTTTTCGATTTCGTCTCTCCGTTCGGCTACGCCGCCAGTCTGCGCATCGACGGTCTCGCCGCGAGGCACGGGCGAGAGTGCATGTGGAGCTCGATGCTTCTGGGGGTCAGTGTCCTCAAAGTGATGGGCATGAAGCCGCTGCCGACCATTCCGCTCAAGGGCGACTACCTGAAGCGGGATTTCGCCCGATATGCGCGTCGCCATGGCATTGCAATCGCGCGCGAGCTTGGCGCGCAGCCCTCGAACCCTGTCTCGGCCGGGCGGGCTTTCCACTGGATCATGCACACGCAGCCTGACGCGGCCAAGCCGTTCGCCAGAGCCGTCTTCGATACTTACTGGCGTGAGGGGCTGGATATCGGTGAGGCCGAGACGCTGCTGCGCTGCGGCGAGAAGGCCGGTGTCGGCCGCAAGAGCCTGCGCGATGCGCTCGAAGGCCCGCTCGCCGCCGACCTGTTGCGTCGTGCGGTCGAGCAATCGGTGGGGCGCGGCGTGTTCGGCTCGCCCTATTTCATCGTCGACGGCGACGAGCCCTTCTTCGGTCTGGAGAAGATGGAATTGCTGGACGAGTGGCTATCGAGCGGCGGCTGGTAGCTGCTGCGGTGTCGATATGTCGACCGGCAATCGATAGCGCATCAGCGCCTCCGATAGGTCAGCCATCGTCTGCGGTGTCACGTCGCCCTCGACACGGACGACAAGCCGATCCTGAAATGAATTCTCGACACACTCGACCGTTGCCTGCAAGTCCGGCCATGAGGCGGAGATCGTCTCGGCGACAATGCGTTCCGCTGCGAGCCGCCGCAGCGACGGTCTGAGGACCTTGCCGGTCGCCGTCATCGGCAGTTTCGGCAACTGGTAGAGCCGCTTCGGCACCGCTGCGGGTTCGGGAATGTACGCCCGTGACGCCGTGAGGATTTCGGCGAGCGTAGTCTGCGCATCCGACTGAAGCACAACGAAAGCGACGGGAAGCTCACCTGCATAAGGGTCGGGCTGGCCGACGGCGGCGCAGAAGGCGACATCCGGGTGGCGGAGGATCGCATCCTCGATGCCGACAGGATCGATGTTGTGGCCGCCGCGGATGATGACGTCCTTCTTGCGTCCGCCAAGCAGCAATCTGCCATCGGGCGTGCGCCGGCCGAGATCGCCGGTCAGCAGCCAGCCGTCGGCGCTGAAGAGCTCGGCATTGTGCCGCGAGTTGGCGTAGCCCGGCGTGATCTGCGGCCCGCGGGCGGCGACGACTCCCGTATCGCGGTCCACGATTGCGGCTTGACTGGACGAGCTCGCTTCGCTCGGATCGATGAGGCGAATCCGCGCGTAGGGCAGTGGCCACCCGACCGATTGCCGCGATCGTGGGGCGCCCAGCGGCTCGACGGTTAGAACGCCGCAGGTCTCCGTCATGCCGTAGACGCTGCGCACCGGCACGCCCAGCCGCGCTTCGGCCGCTTCGGCGAGGTCCGGCGGCAAGGTCGATCCGCCGCTGATGACGCCGCGCACCGACGCCGGCCGGATCGCGTGGGCAGGCAGGTCCAGGATCGTCTTCAGGAAGGTTGGCCCGGCGTTGAGCAGGGTCACGCCGAAGGCATCGACGACGCGCCAGTAGTTCGCGACGAAGGCTTGATCGCGCATGCCGAGCCGCGAGGGGATGACGATGTGCGCCCCGGCGGCGATGCAGCCGCTGCCGTAGCAGATCGCGCCGGCGACATGGAACAGCGGAAAGCCGTTCAGAACGACGTCGTCGCTGCCCATGCCGAAATAGCAGCCGAAGAACCAGCTCGCATGGGCCTGATTGCCGTGCGTGTGCTTGACCAGTTTCGGCGCGCCAGTGCTGCCGCCGGTGTGGAAGAAGGCCGCGATCTCGTCGCGCACGAGTCCCGGCTGAAAGCTCGGTTCGGTTGGATAAGCGTCGAGCGTGGCGTTGAACTCAGGCCCCGCAACCGCGTCCCGCTTCGCGGTCTTGCCGGGCACGATGAGGACGTGAGCGAGGTCGGGCGCAAGTTCGCGAATCTGCGGCAACTTCTCCCAGATCGGTAGTGCGTCGTCCGGTCCGAGCACGACCAGAATGCGAGCACGCACCTCACGAAGGATGGCTGCAATTTGCTCCGGCGTGAGCATGTAGTTGATCGGAGAGGCCCTGACGGCGGCCGCGGCGCCCCACATTGCGATCAGAGTCTCCGGCAGCGTCGGCAGCAGCAGCGCAACGCTCTCGTCGGGTGCAAGCCCGAGAGCGCGAAAGGCATTGGCGGCCTGGTTCACACGCCGCAGCAATGCCGCATAGGTCAGTTGCACGCCCGACGACACGTCGCCGGGATCGCCCAGCATGGTGACGGCCGATCGATCGGGAAACAGCGCAGCCGACCGGACGAGGATCTCATATGGGCTGCCGACAGGAACGGCGACGTCGTAGTCCTTGCGTTCGATGGCCTCTATGTCCGCGAGACTGGAAATAACGGGGCGTAAGCCGCGCGCAGCCGAGATCATTGCGATGCGGCTCCGGTCTGCACGTCTTTAGGCCTCTGCGGATCGATCGGCGTCGGCATGCCGCAGGCGCGCTCGATACATTCGGCGGCGTCGAGGACAAGGTCTTCGCGGAAGCGGGCGCCGTGCAGTTGAACCGATACCGGCAGCCCGTTGACGACTCCTGCTGGCACGGCGATCGCCGGCACGCCGAGGGCCGGCGCGAGAAGCATCAGCGCGAGGATGCGGAACATCTCGTCGACCGCGGCCTCCCCCGCGACGTCAAAGCCGTATGGAAATGGAGGACCGTTGGCTGCCGGCCCGAGCACGATCGGATAGCGCTCGGTGAACAGCGCCCAGTTGCGAGCATAGGTCGTTCGCTTCGACAGCGCCGCGCGAAAACGAGCCGCGTCGAACTTGCGCCGTCCCGAGGCGACCAAGTGGTGGGCGCGGAGGCTATCGGGATCGGCGACGCGTTCGTAGACCGGGCTGAGCTGGTCGCGGTGGTCGGCTGCGATGTCGAACCAACTTTGGCTCGCCGCGGCGAAGTCTGGGAAATTAATGTCGTCGACCGCATAGCCGGCAGCCTCGAGCTGCCGGCCGGCCTGTCGCACCGCCTCGGCAGAAGCGGCATCGACGCCGAGCCCGGTGGGATCGGTGCACATCGCGACCCGAATGGGTGAGTCGACCGGCGGGCCGAGAAGCGGCGCAGGCACCCACCACGGGTCACGCGCATCTGCGGTGCACATGGCCTTGAGCATCAGCCTGACGTCGCGCACGCGTCGCGCCATCGGCCCGTGCGCCACCATGAACTGGCCGCCGAACGCGGCCTCGGCGGCAGCGCTGGGATTGTAGCCGGGCACTCGGCCGTGCGTGGGCCGCAGTCCGACAACGCCGGTGCAGGCCGCCGGATAGCGCACAGACCCGCCGCCGTCGGTGGCATGCGCCAGCGGCCCAATGCCGACCGCGAGCGCGACAGCGGCGCCGCCGCTCGAACCGCCGGGCGTGAGATCCGGCGCCCACGGATTGAGCGTGCGGCCGTGCAGTGCGTTCTGCGTGCACCAGCGCAACGACATGCACGGCACGTTGGTGCGTCCGAGGAACACGGCGCCGGCTTCGCGCAAATTGCGCGCCGGCGCCCCGTCTTCGGAGGCAATGGTGGCGGCGAAGGCGCGCGCGCCGAAATCGGTCGGCATGCCTTTCACGTCGCTCACCGATTTCGTGGTCAGCGGCAGGCCATGGAGCACGCCTCCGGGCCGTCCGGCCGCAAGCATCTCGTCGGCGAGGCGCGCTTCGGCCATCGCACGCTCGCGGTCGATATTGACCACCGCGTTGACGATCGGATTGACCGCGTCCAGCCGCTCGAAACACGCCGCGAGCAGTTCGCGCGCGCTGATACGCCGATGCTGCACCGCAAGGCGCGCGTCGACCGCGTCCCACTTCCACGGCTCGGACGGCAGATCGGTGATGGACATTCTGCTCGGCCCTCGCGTGACGACGAATTAGTTTCGTTTCGATCAAAAATATTGTCAACGCGATTGTGCCGGTGATAGCTTTGGGACGTGCCGTCGCCACAGGCGGCGGAGCGCCGGCAGGGAAGGACGCGTTGTGGAAGCACAGGAGCGCGCCGACGTTCGGGAGACCAATGGCATCGCGATCCGCGGCGCCGGCGCTGCCGACGATCCGTTCGACTGGTTCCTGCTGCGCGATCTATCCGTCGCCGCCGAACGCGCGAGCCGCGCACTCGCCATCGGGTACGAAGAGTGCGCCGGTCTCAATCTCGCCGAAGGCCGCATCCTGCTGGTTCTGGCGACGTTCCCGTCGATCTCCGCCGGAGAGGTGACCGCTCGGACGACGATGGACAAGGCGCGCGTGAGCCGCGCGCTGTCCAAGCTCATGCTGACGGGACTGGTGAACCGGAAGGCGCATCGCGATGACAAACGTCAGGCGGTGCTTCGACTGACGGCCAAGGGTCAGCGCGCCGCCGCCGATATCGAAGCCGTCGCCCGCGCGGTGCAAGCGGAGCTTCTGTCGAGAATGTCGGCAACCGACCGAACGCACCTGAGGCGCACGCTTCGGAAAATCCAGGACTGCGCAGCGCATTATTCCAATGCCGGAGCCGGCCCCGAGTGAGAGCCCAAGAAAACGCTGCCGTCGAGCAGCTCAGGAGAGGGAGGATGAAACAATGAAGCGGACCGCAACAGCTTTGATATCTGCCGCCATCTTGCTGGCCACGGCGAGCCTGGGCTCGGCCGAGCCGGCCAAGGAGATACGCATCGGCGTCATCAGCACGTTCTCCACGGCGGTCGGAAGCGTCGGCCAGGATGCGCGAAAAGGCGTCGACCTTGCGCTCGACCGGCTCGGGCACAAGATGAACGGCATTCCGGTGAAGGTCTTCTACAAGGACGACGGCGGCAAGCCGGCGCTCGCCAAGTCGAAGACCGACGAGCTCGTCCTCCAGGACCACGTCGACTTCATCATCGGCTACAATTTCTCCAACATGCTGCTCGCCTCGTACAAGTCGCTGGTCGGCGCTAAGGTGTTCACGCTCAGCCTGAACGCCGGGCCGAAAAACATCGCCGGCAGCGAGTGCTCGCCGTACTTCTTCGCGCTGGGCCACCAGAACGACATGGAAGCGCGCGGCATCGGCGACGTCATGACCAAGAGGGGCATCAAGAGCCTCTATCTTGTCGCGCCGAACTATGCGGCGGGCGTCGAGATGGTCGAGGGCGCGAAGTCGACATTCAAGGGCAAGGTCCTCGGTGAATCGCTCACCAAATGGCCGGATCAGCTCGAATTCTCCGCCGAAATCGCCCAAATCCAGGCGGCAAATCCTCAGGCCGTCTTCATCTTCCTCACCACGCGTTATGCGGTTCAATTCATGAATCAGTTCACGCAGGCAGGCTTGAAAGGTCGTATTCCGATATATTCGGTCGCCACTTTCGGCGATTACAATCTCAAGGTCGTCGGGCCGCTGGCGATCGGCTCGTACGGGACGAGTTACTGGGTGAAGGACATCGATGCTGCCGCCAACAAGGAGTTCGTCGCGGCCTACCAGAAGGCGCACGGGACCGCTCCGGCAGGAAACGCTGTAGCCGGTTACGACTCCGTCAATCTCATCGACAGTGCGGTCCGGGCCGTCAAAGGCGATCTGAGCGACAAGGCCGCCGTCCACGCCGCGCTCAAGAAGGCTGATTTCCAATCGGTGCGCGGACGCTTCAGCTTCTCGGACAATCAATTCCCGATCGAGGACATCTATCTGCAGCAGGTCGCCCGCGACGAACACGGCAACATCGTGCTGAAGACGGTCGGCAAGGCGGTCGAGCAGATGCACAGCGACGCGCCAACCGTCTGCAAGATGCCCCCGCTCTGACCATCGCGCCCGGCGCATTGCATTGCATGCGCCGGGCTGCTTCTTCACGCACGTGACGCGCCTGGAATAGCTGGGAGATTGCCGGATGGCCGGTGCACAATGGCTGCTCCTGCTGCAGCAGATTCTCGACGGTCTGCAGCTTGGGCTGATGCTGTTCCTTTTGTCCGCGGGCTTGACGCTCGTGTTCGGGATGATGGACTTCCTCAATCTCGCGCACGGAAGTTTTTTCATGGCCGGAGCGTTTCTGGGCGCGTGGATCAACGCAAGCACTGGCAGCGTCTGGCTCGCAATTCTGGGCGCGACCGCCGGCATTCTGATCGTCGGCGCCCTGATCGAGTTCGCGCTGCTGCGCGGCGCTTACAGCCGGGGCCATCTTGACCAGATTCTCATCACGTTCGGGCTCATCTTCGTCGCGAACGACGCCGTGCGAATGATCTGGGGTAGCGACGGGCTGGCTTTGCTTCTGCCACCAAGCTTGAACACCCCTGCATTCCTTTTCGGCCTGAACTACTCGCTGTTCAAGCTCTTGTTCATCGGCTTCACCTTGCTGGTGGCGGTCGCGCTTGCATTCATCCTAAGTCGCACCCAACTCGGCATGTGGATCCGTGCCGGCGCCGCCGACCGTGAAACGGCCATCGCGCTCGGTGTCGACGTCAATCGTCTGTTCACGCTTGTCTTTGCCTGCGGCGCCGCGCTCGCCGGCCTGGCGGGCGTGCTGTCGGCGCCGCTGTTGTCGGCCTCGATCGGGATGGGTGAGACCATCCTCATTCCATGCCTCGTGGTCATCGTTCTCGGCGGGGTCGGCTCGGTGGCCGGCGCTTTCATCGCGGCGTTGATCATCGGATTGGTCGATGTGCTCGGGCGGATCTACGCCACGGCGCTGGCGGCGCTCCTGGTCGGCCCGACGCATGCCGCGACCGTAGGGCCGTCGCTGTCTGCCATGCTGATCTACCTGTTGATGGCCGGCGTGCTCATCGTCCGGCCGAGCGGGCTCATGGGCAGGCCGCAGGCATGAAGACGCGCACCTCGACCGCATCGGTGCTCGTTCTGGGCGTGATCGTCCTTCTGCCGGCGGTCTATGCGGCCGCCTTCGGCGAGTTCTATCCGCTCTCCGTCGCCACCCGCATCCTGATCATGGCCTCGGCGGCGGTCACGCTGAATTTCCTCATGGGCTACGGCAACATGCCGAGCTTAGCCCATTCCGTGTTTCTCGGCATCGGCGTCTATGTCGTCGGCGCGTGCTCCTACTACAGCCACCAAACCGGCGCGGTCTGGCTTCTCAACGGCTTCCTGCAGTTGGCGCTGACCCTCGCTCTGAGCGCAGGCGTCGCGGCGGTCATCGGCGCCGTTTGCCTGCGAACGCGCGGTGTCTATTTCCTGATGACCAGCTTGGCACTGGGCCAGGTCTTCTACGTTCTTGCGTCCGGCGCCTATCAGTTCGGCGGCGACGACGGGATGGCCCTCGACTCGCGGTCGCGCTTTCCCGGCCTCGATCTCGGTAGTCTGCCGGTGCGCTATCTGGTGGCTGTCGTGTTCCTGGTGTTGGTCGTCTATGGGTTTAAGCGTGTGGTGGAATCCCCGTTCGGTCTGGTGTTGCGGGCGGTGAAGATGAACCCGCGCCGGGTCGTGGCGACGGGAAACGAGCCGAGCCGGATATCGCTCCTCGCCTTCATTCTCAGCGGCGCCGTGACGGGACTCGCGGGCTTTCTCCTGGCCAATCAGACGGTCTTCATTAGCCCTTCGATCATGCATTGGACGATTGCCGGAGACCTCATGATCGCGATCGCCATAGGCGGCCTCGGCACCGTTCTCGGGCCGGTCTATGGAACGATCGCGCTGCTCACCGCCGAAGAGGTCCTGTCGAGCAGCTTCAGCTATTGGCAACTGGCCTTCGGCCTCCTCATCATCGCCGTCGCCCGCTTCGCTCCGGGTGGCGCCGGAGCCTTGCTTGCGCGATGGAGTCCGAAGCGTGCCTGAAATCGCGCTGCAGACGTCCAATCTCGATAAGAGCTTCGGCGGCATCGTCGCCACCCGCGGCGTGGGACTGGCGGTCCAGCGTGGCACGATCCACGCCGTCGTCGGCCCGAACGGCGCCGGCAAGACAACGCTCTTTCACCAGTTGGCGGGAACGCTGAAGCCAGACAATGGGACGGTTCAGTTCGAGGGAGCCGATATCACCACCCTCGGGGCTGCGGAGCGCGTGCGGCTCGGCATGGCGCGCACGTTCCAGATTACCGCGCTGTGCAGCCAACTCACCGCGCTCGAGCACGTGCTTCTGGCCGTGCAGCGCCAAAGGGGAGCATCCTTCGCGCTCTGGTCGCGGGCGCTCGGCCGCAGCGAGGGCAGCGCGGCGGCGCGCGCCTGCCTGGAGCGTGTCGGGCTGCGCGACCGGGCCGATCGTGTTCCCGAAGAACTGTCCTATGGCGAGCAGCGGCAACTGGAATTCGCCATCGCTTTGGGTTGCGAACCAAGGCTGCTGTTGCTCGACGAGCCGCTGGCGGGCGTCGGAGGCGCGGAAGCCGAAGTGTTGATCGAACTCATGCGCACCTTCCGCGGATCGATCACCATGGTGCTGATCGAGCACGACATGGAAGCGGTGTTCGCGCTCGCCGACGTCGTCTCGGTGCTGCACGAAGGCCAACTCATCGCCTCGGGACCGCCTGCCGAGATCGCCGCCGACGCCGCGGTCCGCATGGCCTATCTCGGAGACGACGCCGATGCTTGAGGCGCGCGGGCTTCGATCGTCCTACGGCAAGAGCCAGGTCCTGCACGGCGTCGACCTGACCGTGAAGGCCGGACAGGTGGTCAGCCTGATGGGTCGCAATGGCATGGGCAAGACCACCACCTTGCGCGCCTTGATGGGGCTGAATGCGCTCGACGGCGGCAGCGTCACCTTCGCTGGCGTGGACGTCAGCGGCTGGGCCGCGAACCGGATTTCCATGGCCGGAATCGGCTGGGTGCCCGAAGGTCGGCGGGTCTTCCCGACGTTGACCGTCACGGAGAACCTCGCCATGGCCGCCCGGCACGGCGGCTCCGGCCACTGGACGCTCGAAACGGTATTCGGGCTCTTCCCGCGTCTGCGAGAGCGGGCGGGCAACTACGGCGGCACCTTGTCTGGCGGCGAGCAGCAGATGCTGGCGATCGGCCGCGCCTTGATGACCAACCCGAAGCTGCTTTTGCTCGACGAGGCGACCGAGGGACTCTCGCCCATGGTCCGCGCCGAAATCTGGCGCTGCATCGCCGACCTGAAGGCGCGCGGCGAAGCCATTCTGCTCGTCGACAAGCATCTGAAGGCGCTCCGCAGCGTCGCCGACTTCTATTATGTCCTGGATCGCGGACGTATCGCCTGGAGCGGGAGCGCCACGGAGTTGGAGAAGGACCTAGTCGAGGTAAAGTCGTATCTTCGCATCGCCTGAACGATTTTGTTTGGTCCTAACCCGAACGGTGCGATGTTGGCCCGCTGTATCCGCTCCTGCCACAGATCCCGACGTCAAACGCAACGGCTCTGATGTCGCTTGGCCCGTCTCCGGGCCTTAGGCATTAGGCGGAGTGCGCCCGCTTGGTGCCTCTATACCCGACATGAATTTCTGAGAGTCGCCGAATTGCAGGCCTTTACGCAGAGGGGGCAAAGTCCGGATCGTTGTAAGTGGGTGTCGGCGCGCGAGCGGCCCCGTTGGTCGATTCCCATAACCAACGCCAAGTGCGGAGTCATGGTCGCTCGAAAGAAGGCGAGAGCGCGGTGGTCGAGGCGTTCAATGCAGCCTTTTGTAGTCCCAGCGACCGCTTTCAGATTGATGCGGACGCGATTCGAGGCACCACCAGAGCGCAAATGGCGAAATTGACCCAAGCCGGCGGTCTCCCAGCGCGAAGGCAACGTCGGCTGAGGGTGTGCCTGCTCTCTGAGGGGCTACGGAATAGAGGCGGTCCTGGGCAAAAATGCGCGCTGCTACCGCGCGCACATGGAGTTGGTGGCGTCTTTGACTGCGCAATCGCTCTCGCTTTGCAACGGCTCGGCATTCTGGTTAGTACAGGATTTCCAATTTGCGGGGGCGGGCCATAAAAACCCAACGGAGGAAACGATGAAGGTATTGGGTAGAACAAGGGTTCGGCGCGCTCGCTTGGCGAGTGCGCTTGCGATCGCTGCTGCCGTTGCTTTTGGGACCTCGCCCGCTGCTTGGGCAGCCGGTACCTATGACGTCAATGTGGTCGTGCCGTTGTCGGGCGGCGCTGCTTTCGTCGGCCAGGGCCAGAAGGCGGCGCTGTCCGCCCTTGAGGAGCAGGTCAACAAAAGCGGCGGCATTCATGGCGAAAAACTCAATTTCGTTTTTCACGATGACCAAAGTCGGCCGCAGGTCGCCGTCCAGCTCACCAGCCAGATTCTGGGTTCCAAGAAGCCGGCCGTGGTGATGGGATCGAGCATCGTCGCCATGTGTCTGGCGATGGCGCCGCTGATGGCGAACGGGCCCGTGCAGTATTGCCTGTCTCCGGCCATTCACCCCAAGACCGGCAGCTATGTGTTTTCAGCAAGTTCGTCGTCGGTCGATCAGATCGCCGCTGTGGTGCGCTACTACCGCATGAAGGGCTGGACCAAAATCGCGACGCTGATGACGACCGACGCGAGCGGGCAGGATGGTGATCGCTCGGTGACCAAGGTGCTCAACTATCCCGAGAACAAGGGCGTGGTTCACCGCGTCATCGAGGAGCACTTCAACCCGACTGATGTTTCGGTGGCCGCGCAGATCGCGCGCATTAAGGGCTCCGGGGCGCAGGCCATCATTGCTTGGACCACGGGCGCGCCAGCAGCCACGGTGTTCCGTGGTATGGCCCAAGGCGGCCTCGACCTGCCGGTGGCGCCGACAAGCGGTAACCAGACCTTTGCGGCCATGCATCAGTGGAAGGCGTTTCTGCCGAAACATCTGATCTTGGCTTCGGCGCTCTATCCGCCGCACAAGGGCTTGGTCAAACTCAACTCGCGCGTCGAGAAACTGCAGCAAACCATGTACGGCATCCTGCACAAGCATGGTCTCAAAGCCGATAACATGGTGGCAACCTCGTGGGATGCCGGCCTGATCGTGGTCTCGGGGCTGCGCAAGCTTGGCCTGTCGGCTACCGGGGCGCAATTGCGGCATTACATCGCAAACCTTGCGAATTTCCCGGGCGTTGACGGAATCTACAATTTCAAAAAGTACCCGCAGCGCGGCCTCGGTCCGGACTCCTCGACGGTCACCACCTACGATGCGAAGACGGATCAATGGATCTGGCTGTCGAAGCCGGGCGGTGCGCCTCTTAAGACGCGATAGTGTGCGTCAAGCGACCATGCTTCTCGGCTGGATGATGCGTGAACCTTAATGGATCAGTTCGCGCAAGTTCTTGTCGGCGGGGTTCTGCAGGGCGGCGTCTTCGCGATCGTCGCCCTCGGAATCACGCTGGTTTATCGTGTCACGGGCATCATCAACCTGGTGCAGGGCGGCTTCTGCATCATCGGAGCGCTCTGCCTCTACTCTTTCGAGAACTCCTTTGGCTGGCCGCTTCCGCTGGCGTTCATCGCCGCCATTACAGTGACGACGCTGTTCGGCCTCGCCATGGGCGCCGCGACCTTTGTGCCGTCACTGGCGCGGCTGTCCAACAGCAGCATGCTGATGCTCACCGCCGGCCTGTTGACCTTCGTCAACGGACTGGCGCTAGTGGCGTGGGGGAGCCAGCCCTATGCGGTTCCGGCTTTCACCGGTGAGCAGCCGGTCGACATTTTCGGCATTCTGGTGCCCTCCCAAGGCCTGTGGATTTGCGCCATAGCCTTGGTGATTATTCTCTGCATTTGGTACCTGATGGCGCGCACCGGTCTCGGCAAGGCGTTGGTCGCGTGCGCGGAAAATCCCACGGCGGCGCGCTTCGTCGGCGTCGATGTCACGCGGCTGACTTTGTTCAGTTTCGGCCTTGCCGCGCTGATCGGCGCGGTCGGCGGGGCGGCAGTCGCGCCGATCATGTCGTTGCAATTCGACGGCGGCAGCTTTTTCACCAACGCCGGTTTCATCGCGGTCGCGCTCGGCGGCATGAGCTCGCTGCCCGGTGCCATCGCCGGCGGACTGTTCCTCGGCATCACGGAACAGCTCGCTGCCGGCTATGTCTCTTCTTTATTCGCCGACGGGCTCGCGCTCGCGCTGCTGCTGGCGACGCTGCTCTTCCGGCCGCAAGGTCTGTTCGTGTCCGGACGGGCGCGCCGCCATGACGTGCGGGAGGCGCAACGGGTTGACCGTTCGGTGGTCCGCCTCCGCGGTTGGACGATCTGGGGCGCCGCGGGTCTTCTGCTCGCGTTTCTCGTGGCGCTGCCGGATCTCGTCGACGGCGGCTACATGCATTCGTTGGTCATCACACTCATCCTATTCATAGCAGTTTTGGGTCTGGACGTCTTGATGGGCTATGCCGGCCAGGTCAGTCTAGGGCAGGCCGGCTTCATGGCGTTGGGCGGCTATGCTGCTGCGATCCTGGCGACGACTTATGGCTGGTCGCCGTGGCTCGGGACGCTGGCCGGCATGGCGGTGTCGCTGATATGCGCGATGCTGCTGTCGCTCGTGACCATGCGCCTGCGCGGTGCGTATCTGGCGCTCGCCACGCTGACCTTCGGGCTCTTGGTCGATTCGCTGACCGTCGGGTTGACCGGCATAACCGGCGGCCCGTCGGGTCTGGTAGGCATCCCGTCATTCGCGATCGGCCCGTTCGCGTTTGTGAGTTCGCAATCGATGTACTATCTGGTGCTGGCGATCCTGGTGGCCTTGCTGGTGCTGCTGTGGGGCGGCATGCGGTCGGACTTCGGGCGCGCGCTGCAGGCCATTCGCGCCGACCAAACGGCGGCCGCGGCCCTCGGCATAAACGTCTCGCGGTACAAGATGGCAGCCTTCGCCATCAGCGCCATGCTTGCCTCGCTGTCGGGTAGCCTGCTGGCATTCGACTTCCACTTCCTCTCGCCGGATATGGTCAATACACCGCATTCGTTCGAGTTGATCGCGATGCTGGTGGTTGGCGGCGAGGCCACGCTGGTCGGTGGGCTTTGGGGCACCGCGCTGATCACGTTGTTGCCCATCATCTTTCAGCCGATTGCGGCTTACAAGACGCTGGCCGAGGGCGCCATCCTCGTTCTGGCCTTCCAGTTCCTGCCGGACGGCATGATGGGGGGGATGTGGCGTCTCCTTGCCCGGCTCTCGCCTTCTGCGCGGGCGGTCTCCGACGACACGATGGTTGGCGGGTCGCCGCCCGGCGGCCTGACCGAAGGCGGCGCGTTTAAGGGATCGGGCTCATGAGCGCGCCGGCACTCGAAGCCATCGGTCTCAGCAAGAGCTTCGGCGGGGTTCACGCCATCTCGGACCTGAGTTTTACAGTGTCCAATGGCACCATTACTGCGCTGATCGGCCCCAACGGCGCGGGAAAGACGACGCTGTTCAATCTGGTGACGAACCTGTTCCCGCCCGATTCGGGGGAGGTGCAATTCTATGGCCGTCCCATCCGGGGACGCAGGCCGGACGAGATTGCCGAATTGGGGCTGTTGCGCACATTCCAAACAGCCAGGGTCTTTCCCGGCATGACGACGTTGGAAAACCTGCTCACCGGCGCCCACCGCCAAGTGCGGCACGGCGCGCCCTGGCAGATGCTGAGGTCGCCTGCCGCCTTACGGGAAGAGGCATCGCTGCGCCAGCGAGGAGAGTACCTGCTGGAGCTGGTCGGACTGTCGCGATTCCGTGACGTCGCGGCGACCAGCCTGCCCATGGGCGCGCAAAAGCTCCTCGAAGTCTGCCGCGCGTTGATGGCGCGACCCAGGCTGCTGCTGCTCGACGAGCCGGCCGCCGGCCTCAACGACGCCGAGACGGCCGAACTGTCGGCGTTGCTGCTGGCGGTGCGCGACGTTGGGATCACCGTGATGGTCGTCGAGCACAACATGTCGCTTGTGATGAAGGTTGCTGACAAAGTGATTGTTCTGGATCTTGGCCGCTTGCTGGCGCAAGGCGCGCCGGCGGACGTTCAGAAAGACCGCCGGGTCATTGAAGCCTATCTCGGCCTGGACCAAGTGGGTGCGGCGGATGCTTGAACTGCAGGCGATCGAAGCGGGATACCGCGAGACACCGGTGCTGCATGGCATCGATCTCGACGTGCGTGCTGGCGAAATTGTTGCGCTGATCGGCGCCAACGGCGCCGGCAAGACAACGCTGGCAAAGACCATTGCAGGTCTGTTGCCGGTACGGCGCGGGACGATTCGGTTTGATGAGCGGCCGGTGAACCGACTGTCGCCGCGCGCTCGCATCGAATTGGGCATGGCCCATGTCCCCGAGGGACGCCAGATCGTCGCCGGCCTCACGGTCGAGGACAATCTGCGCTTGGGCGCTTATGTCCAACAGAATCGGCTTGGGCAAGAAGGGATCAGGCGGCGGATCGAGACGGTCTCCGACTTGTTCCCGGTGTTGCGCGAAAGGACAAGGGAGGCCGCGGGCAACCTTTCCGGTGGCCAGCAGCAAATGCTGGCGATCGCCCGCGCGCTCATGAGCGAGCCGCGCTTGCTGATATTGGACGAGCCGTCGCTCGGGCTTTCGCCGGCCCTGGTATCGGAAATTTTCCGCCTGATCGTGAGCCTGCGCGGGCGCGATATTGCCATTCTTTTATCTGAGCAAAATGCGCAAATGAGCCTGGCGATCGCCGATCGGGCCTATGTCATCGAGATGGGCCGGATCGCGCTGCGAGGGGAGGGACGCGAACTGCTTGGGCGTCCGGAAATCGCGGAACGGTATCTCGGCGTTGGTGAAGCAGGAGCCGAGACGGATAGCGGGGCGGCAGACGAAGAGCATGCCAGATTGGTCCGCGGCCTCGCGTCGGTCCTGGCGAACGACTGACGTCGACGCGATGACCAGCATTGTACAGCATAAGGAAAGTCTGATGACCCAGCGTACGACACCACCTTTTCGCGCCGATCACGTCGGCAGCTTGTTGCGCACGGCGCCGCTCAAGGAGGCGCGCGCCAAGCGTGAAAAAGGCGCGATTGACGCGGCGGAGCTGAAGCGCGTCGAAGATGATGAAATCACGAAGGTCATCAAGCGCCAGGAGGACGTCGGACTCAAGGTGACGACTGACGGCGAATTCCGCCGCGCCTTCTGGAATTACGACTTCCTTGGCTGCTTGCCGGGGATCGAGACCTATCTCGGCGAGCGCAAGATCAAGTTCCAGGGCAAGCAGCCGAGGCCGATGGTGCTTCGCGTCACGTCCAAGCTCGGCGCTTACACCGCACATCCGATGCTCGAGCATTTCAAGTTCTTGGCGGCGCATACCAAGGTCATGCCGAAGATGACGATCCCATCGCCTTCGTCGGTGCATTTCCGCTACGGCCGCGACGCCGTGCCGGAATCGATCTATCCGGACATGGGCGAATTCTACCGCGATCTCGGTCAGACCTACCGCCAAGCAGTACGCGCCTTCGCCGACGCCGGCTGCCGTTACCTGCAACTCGATGAGGTCAATTTTACGTATCTTTGCGATGCGAAGCTACGCGCACAAGTGGTCGACCGCGGCGAAGACCCGGCGTCCTTGCCGGCGGCCTATGCCGGCATGATCAACGCGGCGATCTCCGACATTCCCGAGGACATGACTATCACCATGCATCTGTGCCGCGGCAACTTCCAATCGACCTTTGTGGCGTCGGGCGGGTACGAGCCGGTGGCGGAGACGCTATTCAACGAGATCAACGTGCATGGTTACTTCATGGAGTACGACAGCGAGCGCGCCGGCGGGTTCGAGCCGCTGCGCCTTGTGCCGAAGGGCAAGACGGTCGTGCTTGGGCTCGTCACCACGAAGTCGGGGCAGTTGGAATCCAAAGAAGAGCTCAAGCGCCGTATCGCGGAGGCCGCTAAGTACATCGACTTGGATCAACTTTGCCTTTCGCCGCAGTGCGGCTTTGCCTCTACCGAGGAAGGCAACCTGCTGGCTGAAGAGCAACAGTGGACGAAACTCAGGATGATTGTTGAGGTAGCGCAGGATATTTGGGGTTGATGCTCTCGGAGAGCCACTGCGGCCCCTCTGTAGCAGCTATGCCGCCATTGGAGGATTCGGCGCCCAATGTCACCCGGCTCGATAGCTCGTGCATGGAGATTGGAAGAGGGGCCCGTGCCGCGCATAAATCCCTCATCGTATGCTTTCGGATAGCGGCTTTATGGCCGGTTATGGCCCGAGTTGGCTGATCGCCGCCGCCGTCCCTATTCCAGCTATCTGGGGCACTGCGGACTGCCCTCGGACATCGCCCTTACCGCCGCCCGTGACCCGAGGCAGACATTCCTTCGAGCTCGTCTAGGTCGCGGCCCTAATGTCGATTCTCGCCTGCCCCGTGTCGGCCTTGCGATGCATCAGCAGGTAGAAGGCGGCGACATGCGTGATCATCAGGATCGGCACGTAGATGATCGGGATCCAGTAGGTCGCAGCAAACTCGCCGGCGATCTGCGGAACGCCAAGCTGAACCGCGTTGTAATAGTCGGCGACGAGGTCCGTCACACCGACGAGATTGAAAGCGGCGACGAACAGCCAGAAGAGCGGTCGCACCTGCACGGTGAGCAGCGCGAGCATGGCGAGCAAACCAGTTGCCAGGTCGCCGTAGGCGGCCACCGCGCCGAAGGTCGCCGGCAGATGGCCGATGACACCGGGAAGGATGAAGACCAGGCCGAAGAAACGAAAGCTGTGCAGCGTGGCGATGGCCCGGTGCGCTTCGACGCGGTCCGCCACTTTGAGCCTCGGCCAGATGTAAGCACCGAAGCACAGCAGCCAGGCGACATAGCCGAGGACGAGGTGGATATTGAAGAGCGTTTCCGGCGACACGAGCGCCTCCTGTCAAACGGGTGAATTACGCGGCTTCGAACACCGCCGTGAGGATTCCAAGCCGGCCTTGCACGAGATTGCGGCCGAGATTACCCGCCAGTTCTGCGACGTCCGGCCCCATCACGACGCCGAGATTTGGCGAGGGCGGCGGGCCGGAGGCGCGCAGCTCGGTGAACCATGCCTTGGCCGCTTCCGTCTCGTCGCGCCACGCGAGCGCGCGGAAACCGCACTGTTCGATCGCATTCCGCGTTTCGGCGGCGGTCATCAGGAAACTTGTTGCCGGCGTTCGCGCCCATGGCAACGGATAGATCGGCTCGTCACCTTTCAAGACCACGTCAAAGGTCGCGAACCTGCCGCCTGATTTTAGCACGCGGCGGATTTCGCCATAGAGCCGCGACCGGTCGGCGATGTTCATCGCCACGTGCTGCAGCAGCACGGCGTCAAACCGGCCGTCACCGAAAGGGAGAGCAAGCGCGCTGCCGGCCTCGAACTTCACCAGCTTGCCAAGCCCCGTCCGCTCGGTCAGATAGCGCGCGCCTTCGACGAACGGCTCGCTCAGATCGATTCCGGTGACGTGGCATCCGCACGTCGCGGCCAAGAAGCGGGCGGGGCCGCCGACGCCGGACCCGACGTCGAGCACCGACGTGTCGGCGGTGATGCCGGCGAGCGTGGTGAGCTCGGCCGTGGCCGCGAGGCCGCGCGTGTGGAATTGATCGAGTGCTGCCAACTGCCGGACCGAGAGAAGCTGGTCCTCCGGCCCCAGCGCTGCGAGTGCCGTCTTCAGCCGCTCGATCAGCCCAGTCGCGCGATAGTGGTCGCGCACGTCCATCATATCTGTCATTGCGAGGTTCCTTGTGCAGGAGACGACACTGCCGACGTCAACGGCCGTGGAAGATGGGGGTGCGCTTCTCCTGAAGCGCGCGGAAATATTCCTTGTGACTATCCGTCTGCGCCATTCGGCCGAGTTCGGAGAGAAGCGCCGCGAGCTGTGCTCGACACGTCACATAGGGCGGCTTCCAGTGGCGGACTATTCGTTATAATTTGGATAGGCTATGAAGCAGAACTTCACAGTGAGGCAGGGCGCGCTCGACGGGGTGGAGGCATTCCTGACCGTCGCGCAGCACCGCAGTTTCCGCCGCGCCGCGGCCGAACTCGGCGTCACGCCGTCGGCCATCAGCCAGGCGGTGCGCGCCCTCGAGGGACGCGTCGGGGCGGCCCTGTTCATTCGCACGACGCGCAGCGTCGGCCTCACGGAAGCCGGCGAGCGCTTTCTGGTGCGAGCCAAGCCCGCGTTCGAGGAGCTCGTTGCCGCAAGCGCGGTCGCGCGCGACCTCGGGCAGCGACCTGCCGGATTATTGCGCCTCACGGCGCCACGCGCGGTCATGCCGATCCTGTTGCAGCCGCTGATCGCGTCGTTCTGTGAGGCCTATCCCGACGTCGAGGTCGAGATCGCCGCAAGTGCCGATCCAGTCGACATCGCGGCCGAAGGGTTCGACGCCGGCGTTCGAATGGGTCAGTTCATCGCCGCCGACATGGTTGCCGTGCGACTGACGCCACCGTTTCCGTTGTCTGTTGTCGGCAGCCCCGGCTATTTCCGGCGCCGCGGGCGGCCCCGGCGCATCAATGATCTGCGCGGGCACGCGTGTCTGCGCTTGCGCAGGTCAAATGGTTCGAATGCGCCATGGTCCTTTGTCGACGGTAATAAGGCCCTCGAAGTCATGGTCGCGGGACCGATGATCGCCAACGATTATCCCACTCTTCTTGACGCGGCCGTGGAAGGCGTGGGTCTTGCACAGGTGCCGGAGCCGGTCGCCATCGCAGCCATCAAGGCGGGACGATTGACGCGCGTGCTGGAGCCGTTCGCGCCCATGTTGCCGGGCGTGTTTCTCTACTACGCGAGTGGCCGCCAGATCATGCCAAAGCTGCGCGCCTTCATCGATCACGTAAAGAGCCGGTCGGCGGTCTCGTCAAGGCCTTCCCGATGAGCTAGGCGGCCCGGATCCTCGATGCCGCGCCTGGCGCAGGAAATGAATCGCTGAAGGTCCGCCTGTGGTCCGTCTCCGGCCTTAGGCATTAGGCGGAGTGCGCCCGCTTGGTGCCTCTATAGCCGACATGAATTTCTGAGAGTCGCCGATTTGCAGGCCTTTACGCAGAGGGGGTAAAGTCCGGATCGTTGTAAGCGGATGTCGGCGCGCGAGCGGCCCCGTTGGTCGATCCCGATAACTAACGCCAAGTGCGGAGTCATGGTCGCTCGAAAAAGGTAGGAGCGCGGTGGTCGAGGCGTGCAATGCAGCCTTTCCTTGCCGCAGCGACCGCTTTCTGATCAATGCGGACGCTTTTCGGTGCAACATCAGAACGTCAATGGCGAAATTGACGCTCAGCGGAAGTCCACCCTAGGTGTGGCGCCTGAACTGCAATTATATCAAGATATTCCGCCAGAAGAAGGGACATTGCGTTGAGCGGCCATTCTTTGGTGGCCCAACAGTCGCGATGACCAGAAATTGCTCACTCAATCAAGCTCTAATATGAACTCGCATAATGGCTCGGGTTGTTGCGACCAATATTCAGGCGAACGGACTGCGATACTAGGGCGTCGGGGGCTTATGTCTCAATGCTTTCGGCAATGGCGGGCTGTTCAGCGTCTTGAGGAACGCGATTAGATCGTTGATTTGGATGGCCGTAAAGTGGGGGATTAGGTCGAGTGTTTCTTCCCGTGTCCCGACCAAATGCCCCTCGCTTGCAGCTTTACCCTCCGCATAGAACTCAACAACTTGTTCCAGTTTGGCGAAACGTCCATCGTGCAGATAGGGACCGGTCAGGGCAACATCGCGCAGCGTAGGCGTCTTGAATGCGCCACGCATGGTATTTGGTGATAGAAGAAAATGCAGCCTTTCAGCGCTTTGTCCATGTGGGGCGTCACTGTAGCGGCCCGCAGCGTTGAATGGAGTGGCCAGCAAGAAGCGAATGCCGCTTTCTCGACCTTCATCTTCCTTTTCTCCTGGAAGTACTGGCAGCCCGAGATTATGAAACTGCCCATCGGTAAAATCGGGGCCACTGTGGCATAAATCACATCGTCCGGCGCCAACGAACAGCTTCAGTCCGCGTTTGGCCGCTGGCGTAATGGCCGTTTCGCCCGGTTCGTCGGCAGCTTGTAGTGCTTGAGCGTAGCGGTCAAATGGAGAACGGCGTGAGACGAGAAGGCGTTCATAGGCGGCGATGGCTTTACCGATATTGCTGAAGACACGATTGACGCACCGTTTGTCCGAAGAGGTCATTGAATCCCAGGCGCTATTCGGCGTTGACCCCTTGAGATCGTTCGGCCCACCCCGGGGCGGGAAACGCGTTAGATCCGATAGGTCAGGGAGATCTCCGAATATCGCGGCGTAGGCATGCTGAAGCAGGGGATCATCATTGATCGTATGCGCAACGGCGAGGCGATCTCCACCAAACTCGCGCGGATTTTCGATTACTTGAAGTACCTGGGCCCACATGGTATCGGCGCGCCCATCCCAAAAGAACCAGCGATTTTCGGCCGCGTTCAGCAGGGTTGGTGTGTTGCGTGTTCCGACGGCGAGACCCTTTGCTATCTTAAGCCCATCGGTGAATGACCGGTCAGGCTGGTGGCAAGAAGCGCATGAAAAGCGTGCTTCATAAGACAAACGTTTGTCGTAAAACAAGAATTGTCCAAATCGTGCGGCACGTGGATCGTCAGCGACCTTGTTGGTGTTATCCGCCGGTGGCGATTTGAGCCTGATGTGGCGACTGATTGCGGCAAGCTCATCGGCAGTAAACAGATTACGATCGTCGGCCTGATGAAGATTCGCTGCCACATCGGTGGCGATCAGACCCAGAATGGCCAATATAGCGCAGCATATCGCCACGCCACTGATGTGAACCCTACCGTGATGCATCGACCCATGCGGTACAGCACGGCAAGTCAAAATAGGCGACGCCCTGCTTGTCTCCCTCCTTGATTGTCGCGCGTAGGGTCCATTTTCCTAGCATGTGGAAAAATAGGCCCTTGGCTTTCAGCGTTCCATTTTCATCGATGATCTTGGGCGTTGACTGCATCCCGTGTGCAAACCCATGCAGCATGCCGTGACGCATTCCGGCGAAGAGGTTTAGCTTGATGTCTCGCAATTTTTTGGTCGGATCGTTGCCGTCATAGACTGTAAAGCCGAGAGAAAAATATTTCTGATAGGGAATAGGATCGGGCAAGGCGTCGAGTTTGATGAGGAAATCGTGATTGGTGGTAAAGGCTGTAAGGTTCGGCGTGAAGTGGGCCGGCATATGACCACACATGGCCATTGCCAGGGTCTCAACTTTCGGTTTCGGGCCATCTAAGATCGTGGTGCCATAAATAAGCGCATGAACGCCGTAATAAAGCCCAAGCACGACCCCCAGTGCGCTGGAAGCACCAAATGGCAAGAGCCACGGATAGCGAAGCAGCTCCGACTTCCGGCTGCTATCAGCAACGATCGCCAGTAGCACCACAACGATGAGCGAATGTCCGATCAGATCGATCTTGCCGAATCCGAAGACCGCACTAACAAACATCCCAGTTAGAATGATGGCACCCACTCGTCGAACCAGTGGTGTCCAAATCAAAGAGAAAGCAAGCGCGAATTCAACCCAACCCGCCGCGCGCATAAAGAAATCCGGTGCGAGCCCCATGCTCAAACTCGGATGCGTACCGAACAGCGGATAGGACCATTCTGGATAAGCCCACTTCTCAATCGATGCCCACAGCAGCGTGATTCCCGCGCTCCAACGCACGACGTCGAGCGGACGAATTCCGAAGAAATCGCGCTTTAAACCGATTAATGTCACATAGGCGGCGATCCCAAGGAAAATGGGATAATCTGCCATATGGAAAATGCCGTATTTCCACACGCCAATTCCGTAGAGCACGGCGATGCCAAGCCCCGATAGGGGCATGGTCGGGCGCCACAGCATAAAGAAGGCAATTGCGAGCTGAATGGCACCGATCACCACTGAGTGGCTGTGCAATTCCGGCGTCAGGATGATGTTGCCGGCGCCCCAGATGGCAATGAAAAAGAAGACGCAACCAGCACGGAACATAAGGTCCGTATTGCGCTCAAGCACATTCGTGACCCGGTCAAGGCTGCGCAACATGCCTTCGCCGATGGGTGTCAGCTCGAGCAAGCTCCCCACGAGCAAGGCCGCAATGGATAGCAATGCCAAATAGCCGTATTGCGGGACGAGGACGTATTTCAGAGCGATCGGTTGCTGCGCCACGTCGTAGTGCGCGAACCACTTCACGTGTGCGCTGGCGTTAACAGTTAAAGCGACGTTTACCAAGAGTGCGAGCGGCATCGCAGCCGCAAGCCGCACGCCACAGAGCGGCCGGTTCATACAACCTCCCGAAGATGCTTGCTTCTAGAGCACCAGTTGCACCGTCGCCCGTAGCTCGCTGGTAATATTATTCTTTTACCACAAATTTTAGGATTTGAGTAACGGTCCCTCCAACCAATTTAAATCTTGGTTAACTGCTCCATCGGGCCCACCGAGATACAGAAATGTTTAAGCGTTATTGAAGGCGCTCCATAGGCATTCACCACTAAAAGAGCGACATCATGTAGAAGAAAAAGGTGGCGTAATGTGGAGCGCAATCAGTTTGATGAGCATCGCTTTGGCAGTATCGACCGCGATGCTTGCGGAGAATCAGACAAATTACAGGGCTTTTCTCGAAACGACCGCGGGCTTACTTTTGATTGGCGGCCTGCTGCTACTCGGATCAGTGTTGCCGGTTATGCTCTGAGATGAGGCCGTTTCGCTGGAAGTGCCTGGATCCGCTGCTGATCTATGGCGAGGGTCGCCGACACAAAATTCTGTCCGTCTACGCCACCTATTACAGCCGGACGCGCACGCCCCTTAGGTTACAGAATAGTGCGCCGATAAAGCGAACAATCTAACGAACTGGCAACGTTAGAGCGGGAGCTTCGGAGTAATAGTCCTGCTAGTTGGTCGGCGTATCCATAGACGACTTCTGGTCGGATCCGGACCAGCGTCTGCCGATGAATGGCGCGCAATTCAGTCGCTTCCAGTTTACTTTCGTTCGACAGAGTATCTTGTGCTGTTCTCCCTATGCTGAATTTTGATCAGTGCATAAGTTCTAGAAGCTCGACATGACGGCTGTTGGCAGGATCTCGGATGGCCGCGGCCGTGGCGGTGCATTTTGAGCAACCTTTGAGGCTGCTCAACAGAACCACGCGGAGCCCTGCGGCCTCATTCCCGACCCACGTACCGCATACATCGGCAGTGCGGCCGGTCATCGTTGCCCGCCGGCACGCGTGTCAAGAAATGGCTTTCCGGCCCTTGGCTGTTCGCTTATGGTCTGCTGGGAACTTGGGTGAGTGGGCATGAACCGAGTGTGGCAGAGAGGTGTGACGTTGCTGGCGCTCTATGCGTTAGCGCTGCACTCCATTCTGCTCGGCTTATTGCCGGTCAGAGCCGGCGAATTCGGTCCCATCGATCCCTTTGCCGTCATCTGTTATACGATCAGCGCGTCGGTCGCGCCGGGTCAGACACCGCGTGGCAGCATCAAATATATTCCGTGGCGGGCCGGCGATTTTTGCAACGTGTGCGGCGCCGCGGTGCCGCCGCCTGCACCCGATGTCGCATTTCACATTGAATTTCAATCGGCCCGTA
Organism: uncultured Pseudomonadota bacterium; assembly: GCA_963773225.1. Classification (GTDB taxonomy): domain Bacteria; phylum Pseudomonadota; class Alphaproteobacteria; order Rhizobiales; family Xanthobacteraceae; genus Pseudolabrys. The sequence continues at coordinate 723,805 of CAVZAO010000006.1, read as the reverse complement.
TTCTGCATGTGCTGCGGCCGACGCCGGCGCTGTCTCGGCCCGGCTTGACCTGCGATCCCTATGTCATTCGAGGGCCTCCCTTCGCGTCTGCGTGACCGCTCAATTCAATAGATCACGTATGCATGAAAGGAACCTCCTCATGGGGAGCCCATGGCTGCGCGCCAGTTTGCTGGCGCTGATAACTATGTTTGTGCCGCTGGGCAGCGCGTTTGCGCACGCCATCTGCGGTGACCGCGCCTTTCCCGCTACACTCGGCATAGACGATCCGGGCGTTGGTGATGAATTGGCGCTGCCGACGCTCACTTGGCTGCCTCAAAATTCCGACGGGTCGCAGGAATTTGACGCGAGCTTTAGCTACAGCAAGACCATATTTCCAGGCTTCGGGCTTTCAGTCTCGGACGGACCGACTTGGTTAAAGCCCGGCGGATACGGTTGGGGCAATCTCGATACCGAGGCCAAATACAATTTCCTATGCGCGCCTGACCACGAATTCATGGCCTCGGTCGGTCTCGACGTGACCTGGGCGAACACAGGCACAGCGAACATGTCGGCCCCCTTCAACACCTATCAGCCGGTGCTCGACGTTGGAAAAGGCTTCGGCGATCTGCCGACGAGCCTGAACGTTTTGCGTCCGATCGCGATAATGGCCGAAATCGGAGGCAGTGTGCCGGGCCAGGGCTGGACGGACGGAAATCAGAACCCGACCAATCTCAATTGGGGGGTGACCATCCAATACAGCCTCCCTTACTACAATTCGAACGTGGCAGAGATCGACAACGAATTCCTCAGACGTCTCATTCCGATCACTGAATTCAGTTTCAGGACGCCGTTCTCGAACTTTGCGCCCGAACAAATCAGACGACCGGCACGATTCAGCCAGGCGTGATTTACGCGGCAGACAAATGGCAGTTCGCACTTGAAGCGGTCATTCCGCTCAATGCCGCGAGCGGCCACGGAACGGGCGTTGTCGGCGAGTTGCATTTCTTCCTCGACGACATTTTACCAAACTCACTTGGCAAGCCCATTTTCGGAGGAAAATCATGAAACGTGTACTCTTCGCCTCGATCTTCGCAGCCTTCGCGTTTGGGTTCGGCCCCCACGCGCTCGCACATGCGTTCCTAAAACGCGCTTCGCCGGCTGTCGGCAGCACGGTCGCCACGGCTCCGCGCCAACTGACCCTGTGGTTCACCGAAGACCTTGAGCCCGCGTTCAGCCGCATTGAGGTTTCGAACGCCAAAGGCGTACGCGTCGATGTCGGAAAGGCGCATATCGGCGGCAACACCATGCGTGTCGGGCTGAAACATCTCTCGCCGGGGACTTATGCGGTGCGCTGGCATGCGCTCTCGGTTGACACCCATAAGACCCAGGGAAAATTCAACTTCACAGTCGCCGGCATATAGCCCAGCTCGCGTCCTGCCTTTCAGGATCTGAGCAAGATCCTGAAAGACAACAGTCAAAGTCAAATCAGGAAAACGGGTATGACATTGAGAGTATTAAAGTTGACGTCCGTTTCACGGACGAAATGGGTGGCCATCGGCGCGGTCGCTCTCGCATGTGCGTTCGCCAGCACCGCGTCGTGCAAGGCGGCAAGCCGAATAACCATCGAGAAACCGTGGATGCGCTTCATCATCAAGGCGCGGCCGGCGGGGGGCTATTTCACGCTGCACAACAACACGAACAAGCCTGTTGAACTCACCGGTGCGTCGTCCAGTGCCTGCGGCATGGTGATGCTGCACCAGACCAAAACGGTGAACGGCATCGAGAAGATGCTGCCGGTCAAGAGCGTCGCCGTGCCGCCGCACGGAACGCTGGAATTCCAGCCCGGCAGTTATCACCTGATGTGCATGAATCCGAAGGACAACATGATCGTCGGCCACGAGGTGCCGGTCACACTGACTTTCGCCGGCGGCAGCTCGATCACCGCGCCGTTTCCGGTGAAGGGGGTCGGCGGCCAATAGCCGCCAATCGTTTTTGTCATCTCCGGGACGGTCGGTGATCGCTCCGGACACGCGTTGAGATTTTATGTTTCCCTTGGCTTTGATCCGGGCGGTGCACTTCGCCGCCACCTTGCTGTTGACCGGCGGCCTCGTGTTTCGCCTTCTGGTGCTCGCGCCCGGATGGGGCGGGGGCGTCGGCCTGCGGGCGAAGATGCGCGCCTTGCTGCAGCCGACGCTCATCGCATTGTGGGCATCGGCCGTGCTGTCGGGCCTAGCGTGGCTCTTCCTGCTCGCGGGCGGGATCGCCGGCGCGCCGGCTCTTGTTGCCCTGCATCAAGGCGTCGACTGGACTTTGTTGACGAAGACGAAATTCGGCGTGGTTTGGCAACTGCGTGGCGTGATGGCGCTGTTCGTCGGCGGCGCTCTGGTGTTTGCCGATCGCGCCAAGGCCGCCGTCACATGGAGCCGTGGGCTAGCAATTGTTCTTGCAGGCATGCTCGCGGGATCGTTGGCCTGGTCGGGCCACGGCGCCGCGACGCCGGGCGTCCTCGGCGACTTCCACCTATTTGCCGATATCGCGCATCTCATCGCCGCGGGCCTCTGGCTCGGCGGGCTCCTGCCTCTTACCGTCCTGCTGTGGGCGGGGCGGCACGATGCCCCGAACGGCGCCGCCGCGGGTATCGCCACGCGCCGGTTCGGGTCCATGGCGCTGGCCAGCGTCCTGGTGCTGCTGGCAAGCGGGATCGTGAATACCTGGATTCTCGTCCCCAGCATTCCAGCGCTGTTTCAATCGCTTTATGGCCAGTTGCTGCTCGCCAAGATCGGGCTCTTCCTGCTCATGATAGCCTTCGCCGCGGTGAACCGGCTGTACCTGACGCCGGATATCGGCCGCAGCGGCCCGGCCGGCGCGCGTGCGGCCGAGCGGCTCGCGATCCACAGCGGCTGCGAACTGGCGCTCGGCATGGCGATCCTCGCCATCGTCGGTGTCCTGGGAATGCTGCCCCCGACGGGACATTGAGGATCTATTGGCTCAGCCCCTCTGAGATTACCGTCCCATGGCTCCGACTGTTGGAGATGTTGCATGACCAATTATGGCCCCTCCCGGCTGTTGACGGTCGTGGCGTCGATGCCTGCTATCTGGGGCACTGCGGAAACGTTTCGGACATTGCCCGACCGCCGCCTGTGACCCAATTCGGAGTGCGCCGGGAGACCGGCAAGGAGCAGGTGGTGCAAGTCCACTACGATGAAGGAGTAGCGAACCACATCGGCCCTGAGCCGTGCGTCGGCGCCCACGAGGACGACGGCGAAGCGTCGGCAGGGGAGCGCATAGGCCAGCCATCGAGCCGCGAAAGTGGGTTCATCCCGGATGCCGACGCTGTTCCGTTAGCGGAAGGCAATATGACCAGGTGCGTCATCGCGAGGACCTGGCCGATCCGGCGTGGTCGGAGACCCTGGCATGTGCGGACGCTCCTTGCACGGGAACCGGGAGATCTCTCGTCCGGCCAGTGTGGCATGCCGCATCTGGTCCGCATCGGGAAGGCGAGGAGCCGAAGCCGATGATGCACGGACGGGAGAAGTCAGACCCTGTCATAGTAGCGGAGAATCCGGCGAACAAAGCGGCGCGAGCCGCAGCGGAGTCGGGGGAGTCAAGGACAGGGACCAAGGGGAACGCGGGCCAGCAAAACACGCTCCGGGCACAGGACCGGGATCGCGTGTCACATGCGCTGGAGCGCGTACGACATGCCGCAAGGCAACGGAAGAGGGAGCGGTTCACCACGCTTCTCCACCATGTGGACATCAGCCTGTTGCGGCTGGCGTTCTACGCTCTCAAGCGGGGTGCCGCCCCGGGCGTGGACGGGATCACATGGCGGACCTATGAGGCCGATCTCGAGCGCAAGCTCGCTGATTTGCACGACCGGGTCCATCGGGGAGCATATAGGGCGCTGCCGTCACGACGACGGTACATACCGAAGCCGGATGGCCGACAACGCCCACTCGCGGTCGCCGCGCTCGAAGACAAGATCGTCCAGAGAGCGACGCTCGCGGTGCTGAACGCGATCTACGAGGAGGACTTCCTCGGGTTCTCGTATGGGTTCCGACCAAACCGCGGCCAGCATGATGCGCTGGATGCGCTGTCAGCCGGGATCATCAGCACGAAGGTGAGCTGGATACTGGACGCCGACATCCGTAGCTTCTTCGACTCGGTCAGCCACGACTGGCTGATCCGATTTGTTGAGCACCGGATCGGTGACGCGCGCATCATCCGCCTGATCCGGAAATGGCTGAAGGCGGGCATCCTGGAAGACGGAGTTGTGACCGTGAGCGAGACGGGAACAGGGCAGGGGTCGGTGATCTCACCGCTCCTGGCCAACGTCTATCTTCACTACGTCTTCGACCTCTGGGCCGAACGTTGGCGGCGTCGCGAAGCAAACGGCGACATGATCATCGTGCGATATGCCGATGACCTGGTCGTTGGCTTCGAGCACGAGGCTGACGCTCGGCGCTTTTGGGACGCGATGCGCGCGCGGCTGGAGGAGTTCTCGCTGTCGCTGCATCCGGAGAAGACTCGCCTGATCGAGTTCGGCCGCGAAGCCGCGGCCCGACGCGCTCGGCGCGGGCTCGGCAAACCGGAGACCTTCAAGTTCCTGGGCTTCACCTTCATCTGCGGCCGCAGTCGTCGTGGTAACTTCCTGCTCACGCGGAAGTCCCGGCGCGACCGTATGCGGGCGAAGCTCAAGGAGATCAAGGAGGAGCTACGACAGCGGATGCACCAATCCATCCCTGAACAAGGAAGATGGTTGGGGCAGGTCGTCAGCGGCTACTTCGCCTACCACGCAGTGCCGACGAATTATGCGGCACTGGGTGCCTTCAGGGCACATGTCCTCCGACTGTGGCTCCGGACACTCCGCAGACGCAGCCAAAAAGCGGGCCTCTTGTGGGAAGCGATGCAGCGAATTGGCGACCAATGGCTCCCAAAGTCCAGGATTCTTCATCCGTGGCCAGAAGCGCGCTTTGCCGTCAAACACCCAAGGTAGGAGCCGTGTGCGGGAATGCCGCAAGCACGGATCTGTGCGGGGGGCGCTCAGCAATGGGCGTCCCTACCGCGATCCATCTTCGGCGTTGGGGCAACATCCGGATGTTAACGATCAAGCAGTCGCCCGGCGGCAAGAACCTAACAGGGCACCTGTAACCAGCAACGGAAGCAGCGGCTGCCGCGGCCGCCCGTGTCAGCCAGTCGCGATTGAAGGCTGCTCAGGGCGACCCCGCGGCCTCGCGGAATGATATGAGGCGATTCCTCGTATTGTCCCAAAGTGCGAGGGGTGCGCAGCGAAGGCTTTCGCGCAAGGTCAGCCGGCCGACGTCGCCTAGTTCGGGATAATCGCGCAGCACGAATGGCAGCCGGTAATAGGGAATGCGGCTGCACAGGTGATGCACGTGGTGCACGCCGATATTGGCAGTGAACCAGCGCAACAGCACGGGCAGGTCATAATGCGAACTGCCGTGTAAGGCGGCGTCATGCAGGCTCCAGTCGCTGTCGCGCTCCCAAGTGGTCTGCGCGAACTGGTGCTGAACGTAGAACAGCCACACGCCGATGGTGGCAGCGAGCAGCATAATAGGCAGATGCACCAGCAGAAACGCCTTCAGTCCGATGAGCCAGATCAGTGCGGCGACGATCAGCCCGATCGCGAGATTGGTCGCCATGCTACTGACCCAGGGCTGCCAACCGTGGCGCATCAGGCCGACCGGCAGACGGTGTTGTAGCAGGAACAGATAGGCTGGACCGAGACCGAACATCACCAGCGGATGGCGGTAGAGTCGGTATTTCAGCCGGCCCCAGCTCGACAAGGCACGATATTCGCGCACGGTCAGCGTATCGATATCGCCTATGCCGCGGCGGTCGAGGTTGCCCGCGGTGGCATGGTGAGTGGCGTGGTTGCGTCGCCAGACGTCGTAGGGCGTCAAGGTAAGAATGCCAATGACACGGCCTACCCAGTCGTTGGTTCGGCGACGGGAAAAGAAAGTGCCGTGACCGCAGTCGTGCTGGATCAAGAATAGGCGGACAAGGAAGCCGGCGGCCGGGATGGCGATTAGCGGCGTTGCCCACGCGTAGCCGAGCCAGAACGTCAGCCACGCCGCCATCCATAACGCCACCAGCGGCACCGTCGTGATCGCCAACTCGATGATACTGCGCGAGTAGCTCGGCGTACAGTATATGGCCAGCGTCTTCGCCAAGCGGCGTGCGTCGAGTCGCTCCTGCCCAGAGTTGTGGCCAATGGTCACGACGTTGACTGCCGCGCGCGTTGTCCATCCGCATTATTCTTCAACGTCGGCTCCTTGTAGCGCTCTCGTTCGGCCTTCAAGGCGGCGGGCACCGCGGCTGATTTGACAACTTTCGCCACCGGGTTCTCCTTTCCCCTCGTGCCTCGGAAGTCGGACATACCTTAGGCGATAATGGGTCCAGCGCACCGACCGCTTTGCCAGTACATCCGTGGTCAGAGGGAGATGCCCCATTCCATGACCCATGATCCACCTTCCGAAAGCCAGACCCCGATGGGGTTCGGGAGAAGCTTTGGGACCACTGGGCGCGTTCGCTCAGGCGGGGCGCAGATTACCAGGCTCGCCGGTTCGCAAAATTTCCGCTTTTGTGAGCGGCTGATGCGTGCGGTTTGTCAATGACGGAGCGAAGCAGCGCGTTTGTGCACCCATATCGCTAATCAGATGTAGGCGCCTAATAGCAAGATTGCAAGCCGCGATACCGCTGCGCGGCGAACATGCTGAATGAGTCGCGGCACGAGACGGCCATTTTACTCGACTTACATGTTGTGAGCATCTACCGTGGTTTTGGGTCGTCGATCATGCAGATCGCATCAGTGATGCCGATTTGGCGAACGGGGAGCCGCAAGGCCTGGCAGCGATCGCACACGTTCGTCGCTTATCGACAAACCTGCTGCTCAGATATTCGGCATTTGAGAGCCAGTCTGGTCCTTTTTGGAGATGCCATGAGCAGTAAGAGCGCCAGCGCGCCGACAAGCGCACGAATTCACCCAAGCGCCGAAGTCGAACCAGGCGCTGTGCTCGGCGACGGTGCACTCATCGGACCGTACTGCATAATCGGCCCAAACGTCGTCATTGGTGACGGCTGTCATCTTGCGGGGCACGTCCACGTAACTGGCCACACCACTATTGGTGCGAGAACGACCATAAGCCCATTCGCGTCACTCGGCGAACGTCCTCAATCTAGCGGCTATCGTGGCGGCGATACGCGTCTGATCGTCGGCTCCGATTGCGACATCCGGCAGAATGTGACGATGAGCACTGGCACCGAGGACGGCGGTGGGTTGACCGAGGTGAAGGACCGAGGGTTCTTCATGGCAAACAGCCATGTGGGTCATGATTGTCGCGTCGGCAATGGTGTTGTAATGGCGAACTGCGCGGGGCTGGGCGGTCACTGCGTCGTTGGGGATCACGTCTTCATTGGATCGCTATCAGGGGTGCATCAATACGTCCGGATCGGCGCCCATGCCATGATAGGCGGCGCATCAGGCGTCCGTGAAGACGTCATTCCGTTCGGCCTGGTCGCTGGCGCCTTTGCGCGCTTGAGCGGGGTTAATGCCGTTGGAATGCGGCGAAGAAGGTTCTCGGCCGAGACCATCCGGATGGTCCGTGCGGCATATCGTCTTCTTTTTCTAGGGCGCGCAGTTCTTGCGGACCGCCTCGATGGCGCCGAGTTCGAGGTATGGAGTCGACGATTCTGTAATGGAAATCGTCAACTTTATTCGGGACAAGGGACGCAGGCCGATCTGTCAGGCGAGACGCGAAAAGCATAGTTGAGCGTCGGCGGATAAACAGCCGATCCGAATATGCTACCGGTGCTGCTGTCAATGTTCGAGCCGAGTGTGCTGATGGCGCGGTCGTAGCTTTGAGGAGGTGTGTCGGAGGTTAGTATGAAGGTGCAGTCGAGCCGTTGTAGGCCGATGAGCACTAACTGATCTTTGGGCGCGACCTTGTAGGATAGAATACCGACCTGCGTCCGTGCTCCTTCCGCCTGGGCAGCAGTCGATTGCGCCGATAAAATTACCAAAGCCGCGACCCCGGAGACTCGACATCCTATACGGCTCAAAGCGCAGAATCGTGCCCACATGAAGTTCATGTGCCCATGCTCCGCGACGTTCGCTTTTGATGCCCGTCGTTGATGTCCAGAGCCAGCCTTCGCTCAGGATTGAAACCGGCCGCTTGGGCGGGCGAAAACATTATCAGGCAGGCTTCGCTAGGGAGGGCGTTGATCGAGAGTTGGGCTTTGCACCCGCTTGGATTGAGCTGGCTGCGGGTGCAGCAAATCAAGTTTAGGTTTTTTGGGCGCCGGGACGGGGTTCGGCTGCACGCGCATATGCTGCGGCCGTCCGAGAAGGGCCGGGGTACGTAGTCGCGGGAAGTCGGACGCCGTGCCGCCGTCGCTATGACGATCTAACCAGGAGGGTGAACATGCAGGCCATTCGCATAACGGCGTCCAAGCTTATACAACAGGCATCAACTGCTGACGTTTTGACCAAATTCGGGCGAGCGAGTCCCTTGCAGCGACGCCCCACCGGATGAGAAGCTGAAGCGCGGCCGCTCCCCCGAACTCAGCCGTTTCCTATCGAACGGTGCATATAATGCTGATCCGATACGGCTATGACATCGCCATCACCTGTTCCGAACCGACGCCAATGGTGTGTCTGTTGGAGGTGCATCCCGAAAGGGCTGCCGACGTGCGATCGGCAGGCCCGATGGTCACGAGACCAGAGGTCGCAATCACCACCTACCGGGATCTGTACGGCAATCTCTGTCGCCGCCTCGTGGCGCCGCCCGGCGATTTCTCCCTCTCGGATGATGGAACGATCGAAGATGCCGGGGAGCCTGACCCGATCGATTGGGGTGCGGCCGAAATCCCCGCCGCCGAATTGCCAGACGACTGCCTCGTCTATCTATTAGGCAGCCGCTATTGCGAGACGGACAGGCTGAGTCAGATCGCCTGGGACATGTTCGAGCACGTCAGCCCTGGCTGGGACCGGGTGCAGACAATCTGCAACTTCGTCAACCAGCATATCCGCTTCGACTACATGAACGCCCGCTCCACCCGGACGGCTTACGAGGCCTATCAAGAGGGCATCGGCGTATGCCGCGACTACGCGCATCTCGCCTTGGCGCTCTGCCGCTGCATGAACATCCCAGCGCGCTATGTCAACGGATATCTCGGTGATATCGGCGTGCCTATTCTCGATCCGATGGACTTCAGCGCGTGGATTGAGGTGTATCTCGGCGGCCGTTGGATTGCGTTCGATCCGCGAAACAATATGCCGCGTATCGGTCGCATCGTTGTGGCGCGGGGGCGCGACGCCGTGGATATCCCATTGATCAACTCATTCAGCCCACATGTCCTGAAATCATTCCGCGTGTGGACATATGATATTGCCAATGTGCCTCCTTCGTTCGTCAACTACTGACGCGACTACCGTCCCTGTCGGAAAACCGGTCAACCATAGCGCGCCGATGTTTAAGTGACGCCTTTAATGGCATCATCGACCCACTCGCGCTTGCCGAGGTGCTGAAGCGCGATGCGTCGGTGGACAAAACCCGACGCGGGCGCGCGCCAAGGGCGCAATGATTTGGACACTGCAATTGTGTTCCCGTCTCTTCATGAAAACACAAAGGCCGGGGTCAAGAAAACTAATATCGGAGGGATCACCGAATACTTCATAAAGGAGCGAGCGATGGCTGAAGATGCAAAGAATCCAGCCCAAGTGCGCGCGGATGCGATCCCGACCGACGGTTATATCCGAACGGTCGATAGAAAGTTGAAGACACGCTACAAAACCGAGCAAGATGCCGCCACCGAAGCCGCAATGCTGAAACAGCGGCTCCCGGTTATTGAGGCTTCTGTGTACGACGCGGCGGCGGGAACCTAAACAGCCGTGGATACGCAGGAAAAATGACTGTTGCGAATGCGCGCGGTGTCGATATCAACTTGATGCTGCACGGATGGAATGAATGGCTGAATTCGGACGCTCTGGCGGCCCGACCGAAATTTATGACGCTTGGCGTGAGTGCTTCGGCTGTCGGCGTAACCGGTATATGCGATGGCATCCATTGCGATCATATCGCGGGTATGGAACGTGCAAAACATCCATACATCGGTGCGTAGGTGTGATAAGTCTTTGTTGTGTCTGGCCGACCGACCATTGGACTTTGGGAACTCGCGAGGGAACGGGCATCGAAGTATGCGCCTAGGCCGAAATGGGAGCCGTTTCTCGGCGGACTGGTTGGCATTTCTCTCTTGGGCGTTTTCGTATCTGTTCTCGGCGCCTTCGCTCGATTGGATATCAATAATTCTCCGGTCGCGATTGGCTTGACGGTGATTGCTGGGTTTGCAATCCCATACTTCGTTTTGCGCCGCAAACAAGGGCAGCACTTTAGGGCATGTTCTAGAGAATATGAGATACTTCGAAGGGAGGTGCCAGACAGCAAATGAACTTACGCGATGCCCAGCCGGCGCCTTTCGTGCTTCGCGATAGTTCGTGACAGCTCCGGATGCACCGGCTTCGTGTGCCAAGCGAACGAGGCGGGAAATGGCAACGCGAATTGCATCGGCGGGCACGTTTTTTCATTTGCGCTTGGGGCAACTCGATTGGCTAGGCGTCCAGTGCAGGCGGCTAATAAGAATGCTCAAGAGGTCATGTACGATGAGCAGCAATGAGGGTTCACCGTGCCAGAGCGGCGAGAGCTCTATCGGAGTGTAAGTCGGCGAGGGGTCTCCGAGCCGATCGGCGCCGGGGTCCCTGATGTCGGCCCCATCGAATCAATAACCTAATGGGATCTGATGCAGGCCGAGAGGGTCAATTTTGCATCAGCATTAAAACCCGCCCTTTCGGGGCAGACCCGTTGATGCGGGCTATCTTGTCGCAGTCGGCGATTTCGATCTTGATAACCCGTGAGGACATAACTCAGCCCCACCACCCGGTTCGGCAACGTCGGGGCCGTCGACAAGGTGCGGCTCGCGGGGCTCGACCGCCATAGCTGCCCGGCGGCGTGTCGCGCTCGGCCACGGCTGCTTTAGGGCAGTAGTCGGATATCGGCTGGATTTCGGCTGAAGAACAAACCGGGGCGAAAGCTACCCGACATTGCCGACGATCCTACGTTTTCGGGTCTGTTCACCCCGCGCGGCCTGCGCTGGAACCCTTTCCCTTACTGCGACGTTTGCCCTGCCACGGCGGCGACATCGACAATTAGGAAGCGCAGCATGTCGTGGCGGGAGCCGGAACAGCTTCGCGAAATTGCGGTCAGTTGCCAGCGTATGGCGGCGCGATGCACTGATCGATCGATCGCTGAAGTGTTAGAGAGCGTGAGCGCCGAACTCGCCCACAATGCACTAAGACTCGACGAACTCTTCAAGCTACTCGACAAGGCTTAGGCGGCTGTGTGGATCACCGCGGCCCGCCCTGGTCGGCGCGGATGGGTGGCTGTGCCGGCCGTAACCCGATATTTGGTAGGGTGCTCGCGTTGCTGCGCAAATTCAACGCCCATATGAAGCCCGCGCCGCCATGCTACCTGACAAAGCCGACCGTTTGCCGAATGTCGGCTTAACAGCAGAGCTAACCCATCCGGCACATCTTGGGGCGTCTGAACTCGCAATCTCACACCAGTACTCGATGAATCGATAAGTGTGAATCGGCGTGGGGTCTCCGAGCCGATCGGCGCCGGGGCCCCTGATGTCGGTCCCATCGAACCAATAACTTAATGGGTTCTGATGCAGGCCGAGGGGGTCAATTTTGCATCAGCATTTACACCCGGATGCTTCTCGGTCGCTCTCATGTAGGCATCGATGGCTTCACGGGTCTGTTCGGCCAGTTCAAACCGGACGGGATGTCCGGTCTTTTTCTGGCGCACCGTTGCCGCGCGATCTCTTGTAATCCAGTCCACTATAGCCGAAGCCCTGGGCTAGACCCGAGGATCCTGGGCCTGGCGTTGATTTGGAAGCGGACCTGCCACCGGCCCTAACCTGCTGGCTTAGATCCGTCAGGCAGACCTCTAAGTCTGCGCAGCATGGCCAATGCGGGAGAATTCTCGTCAAAAGCTGTCCCCGTTGGCGTTGCTCTGATCTCATCCTCCAGCATCATCATCAGGAGTTGATGTTTGATAGAAATAGTGGAGGGCATCCTGATCTTGTTGCCAAAGCGATGTGTTCGCATCCGTGATCCGTTCGACGAGGGCGCACGTAGAGGGAAATTCGGAGTCAGTGGCAGAGTGTGCGCACCCGCCCGGGGGCCGCGGCTCACATCCTTCGCTACTGCTGGCGATGGATCTTCAGTACCCCATGCCGCCCATACCGCCTCCCGCGCCGAGCGAGTTGCCGCCCTCTTTATGCGGTCGCTCGGCGACCATTGCTTCCGTTGTGATAAGGAGGCCCGCGACCGAAGCCGCGTTCTGGATCGCCGCACGCACGACCTTGGTCGGGTCGATGATACCCTTGGACATCATGTTCACGTACTCGCTGTTCTGCGCATCGAAGCCGTACGCGTACTGATCCTTCTCGAGGATCTTTCCGACGATGACCGAGCCGTCCTCACCGGCGTTGAACGCGATCTGACGCGCCGGAGCCTGGAGTGCCTTGCGCACGATCTCGACGCCGACCTTCTGATCGTCGTTATGCGTGCGGATCTTTTTGAGCGACTCGGAGGCACGCAGCAGCGCGACGCCGCCGCCCGGCAGGATGCCTTCCTCGACCGCGGCGCGGGTGGCGTGCATCGCGTCGTCGACGCGATCCTTCCGCTCCTTCACCTCGACCTCGGTGGCACCGCCGACGCGGATCACCGCCACGCCGCCGGCGAGCTTCGCCAGCCGCTCCTGCAGCTTCTCACGGTCGTAGTCCGAGGTGGTCTCCTCGATCTGCGCCTTGATCTGTGCCACGCGCGCCTCGATGTCGGTCTTCTTGCCGGCGCCGCTGACGATCGTGGTGTTCTCCTTGTCGATCGTCACCTTCTTGGCGCGGCCGAGCATGTTGAGCGTGACGTTCTCGAGCTTGATGCCGAGGTCTTCGCTGATGGCCTGACCGCCGGTCAGGATGGCGATGTCCTGCAGCATGGCCTTGCGGCGATCGCCGAAGCCCGGCGCCTTCACCGCCGCGATCTTGAGACCGCCGCGCAGCTTGTTAACGACGAGAGTGGCGAGCGCTTCGCCTTCCACGTCCTCGGCCACGATCAGCAGCGGCTTACCGGTCTGCACTACCGCTTCGAGCAGCGGCAGCAGTTCCTGCAGACCCGACAGCTTCTTCTCATAGATCAGGATGTAGGGGTCGTCGAATTCGACCCGCATCTTGTCGGCATTGGTGATGAAGTAGGGCGAGATATAGCCGCGGTCGAACTGCATGCCCTCGACGATGTCGAGCTCGGTCTCCAGCGACTTCGCCTCTTCGACGGTGATGACGCCCTCGTTGCCGACCTTCTTCATCGCCTCGGCGAGGAAGCGACCGACTTCGGCATCGCCGTTCGACGAAATGGTGCCGACCTGGGCGATCTCGTCGTTGGAGGTGACCTTCTTGGAGTTCTTCTTGAGGTCCTCGACCACGGCCTCGACCGCAAGGTCGATACCGCGCTTGAGGTCCATCGGGTTCATGCCGGCGGCGACCGCCTTGGTGCCTTCCTTGACGATGGCCTGGGCCAGCACGGTGGCGGTGGTGGTGCCGTCACCGGCGAAGTCGGACGACTTCGAGGCGACCTCGCGCACCATCTGCGCGCCCATGTTCTCGAACTTGTCTTCGAGCTCGATCTCTTTGGCGACGGTGACGCCATCCTTGGTGATGCGCGGAGCGCCGAACGACTTATCGAGCACGACGTTGCGGCCCTTGGGGCCGAGCGTCACGCGCACCGCGTTGGCGAGGATGTCGACGCCACGCAGCATACTGTCGCGCGCGTCCACGGAGAATTTGACGTCCTTGGCGGCCATTTGGAAATCCGTTCTGGTTCGGCACCCGCAGGTGCGAGCCGCACTTAAGCGGCGGGAAGTCGGGCAGTAAAGCTAAGCAGCCTTCGTCTTGTTCGCCGGTTTCGAGACACCCTCGAGCACGCCCATGATGTCGGACTCCTTCATGATCAGGAGATCCTGGCCGTCGATCTTCACCTCGGTGCCCGACCACTTGCCGAACAGGACGGTGTCGCCGACCTTGACGTAGAGCGGGACAAGCTTGCCGGCTTCGTGGCGGCCGCCAGGGCCCACAGCGACGATCTCGCCCTGGCTCGGCTTTTCCTTGGCGGTGTCCGGGATAATGATGCCCCCGATGGTTTTGGGGTCCGCCTCGATCCGCTTTAAGACGATGCGGTCGTGCAGTGGCCGGAATTGCATGCAATCCTCCAGAGCGTATTGGTTTGATTAAATTGTCTAGGAGCAGGCGCAAGCTCAGCTCGGGTTGAAGCCTGCACTCCTAAAGTGGGGTCTGCCTGGCGCTCTACAAGATAGAGTGTCAGCTATCTTTTCGTGGGCTCATGTCGGGCGGAGATTAAGACACAGGTCAGGCGTGCCTCCCGATGAAAGCACGAGATCGCTTTCGGCGACCACGCGCTCATGCTTTTCGGAGGGGCTTTTGATGCGGTAGGATGGATCGCCTGGTTCTCGCTCGGATATCGGAATCAGGTGGCGGATTTCATATGGACCGGGAGCGCAAGGTCGAAGCACTCGTGGCTTAAGATCAACCACCTGGCCTACTGAAAAGTGGTGAGTCATGGTTCTGCACCTTCGTATTTGGGGCGTCGCGGTCTGACCGCAGGCATCCAACGAGTTATTTCGCCTTAAACGCATATGGCGACGACCCAAATTCATTACGACCTCAGGCGCGAGGTTTCGGAATTATATTTAGGCCTGCTGGAATAGTGGTCGACTCTTCGGGGATTTGGGCGCAGGGTCTCAAGGCGCCACGCCTAGCGACCGCTCCGGCGTCCGCGCCACTAAGGAAAATCAGCGCTGCATTGGCCTCGGCTCGAAAGCCGAGCGGAAGGGTGGCATGTCGATGCGGTCCGAGGAAGTGCCTTTCATCAACATGATCGACATGGAGGACGGCATGACGCTCGCACAAGCCGTCGTCGACACCGTGCGCGAACCGCTTTTGGTGTTGGACCACGCTCTCCGCGTCATCGCTGTCGGTTGCTCCTTCTGCCAGACATACCGGCTCAGTAGCGAGGATGTACGCGGGCATCTACTGTACGAGACCGACGGTGGACAGTGGGACATTCCGGACCTGCGGGAACTGCTGGAAACGATCTCTGCCGGTCAAGCAGTCATTGAGGTTATGAAGTTGAGCGCGACTTCCCAGCGATCGGGCATCGGATCATGCGGCTCAATGCACGCAAGGTCTTTTATGAGACCGGCTCCCAAAGCGCTGTGCTGCTGGCGTTCGAAGACGTTACCGACCAACGTGCGTTCGAGCGGCAGGTGCAGGAATTGCTGCGGGAAAAGGACCGGCTGTTGCAGGAGATCGAACATCGCGTCGCCAATAGTCTTCAGATCATCGCGAGCATCCTCATCCTTAAGGCGCGAGTTGTCCAATCAGAGGAAGCGCGGCGGCAGTTGGAAGACGCGCATAAGCGCGTCATGTCGGTGGCCGCCGTTCAGAAGCATCTGCATGTCTCGGGAGGCGGAAAGCCTATTGAGATCGGTGACTATCTGACCAGACTTTGCGAAACCCTGGCCGAGTCGATGATCGGCGGTAGTCGGCCGATCTCGCTCAGGGTCGTGTCCGACGCCGGTGCCGCAGCTTCGCGCGACGCAGTCAGTATTGGGCTGATCGTCACTGAATTGGTTATGAATGCGCTGAAATACACGTTTCCCGATGCAGGCTCAAATGCCGTGATTAACGTCTGCTACAGGGTAGACGGCTCCGATTGGACGCTCACGGTTTCAGATAATGGGAAAGGGATGCCAAAAGTGTTCGTTGGTGGTGCGAAGGCCGGCCTTGGCACGAACCTTGTTAAAGCGCTGACGCGGCAGCTTGACGCTGTCGTAGAGACCGTGAGCGGTCCGCATGGCACTGCCGTTGCCGTAAGACACGCGACGTTGAGATGAGGCCCGGCCAAGCGGGGCGAACTGTCGCCGGGGTAGCAGCGGCTGCAGCGCTGATCGGGGCTGAAGCGACCTGCGGTCAGTCGCCACACATCAGCCCAAGACGACGATAGCCGAACCGGCGGCGCTTCGAGGCGAGGTCGCGCAACTTGCCGCGCAACCCTTCATCGCCAGTCCGCTTCGACGCATACCGATACGTCTTCGGGTGCAGTCCGACGAGCCCACAGGCACGTCGCTGCGAGTAGCCCTTCTCTTCGACCGCCCAGGTCACAGCACGCCTCCGCAATCTGGGCCCTAGAAGTGTTTTGTCAGCATCTCTTTCAGCGTCGAGGCATCCAGCAGCGTCTCGGCCAGCAGCTTCTTCAGCCGCCGGTTCTCCTCCTCCAACGCCTTCAACCGGCGGGCATCGGACACTTCCATGCCGCTGCAGCGCGACCGCCACCTGTAAAAGGTCGCATCGCTGATGCCGTACTTCCGGCACACATCGCTGACTGACAGCCCGGCCGCGTGTTGCTTCAGCGCCTTGATGATCTGTTCTTCCGTGAACCTGCTCTTACGCATCTGTCCGTCTCCCAAAGGGAACGGATTCTACCAAAGAACGGGGGCGTTTAGGGGGAGCAGGTCACGCGCTCCAACATTGCCGATGCGGCTGAGCACCTTATCCTGGACGCCATTAAGCGCATCTGTCGCCCAATGTTACGGGGGATACGGCCAGGTGAGCATCAATGTCCAGGCGACGGTTGTCCAGAAATGTCGATCTATAGATTTCGTAAAGCGACGTTGGCTGCGCGTTCGATATGCCCCAAAGTTGCGGACATTACTTAAGCCCACTTGGGGCAGTATCGGGACAAATCATATAAGCGAAACTCGAATCGGCATAGTACCTACGTAGTGGCAGGCGTTGCCGGCGCTGGATGAATTTCGCGCATATCGCCGTGATGTACGGTCGCGACATGTCCGTTGTCCCAGGCAATCGTTACTGCGTTCCAATTCGTCTCGGTGACAATACCGCCATCATTGGCATCGGCTAGCCAATAAACGCGACTACCCTTCTTGAGGGCCTTGGATTGGGTGACGTTCATCGACTTCTCCTAATTTTGCGTCCTCACCTTCCGATGAGCTCTTAGCCTCTGCGGCGCGTTCGCCTTTCCGTTGCGCAGATTTCTCATCTCGCTTTCGCCGCTTTTGTTCGCTCCGGGCCTGCGCCGCACGGTTGCGGTCGGCGCGTTGCGCGCCATAATTCGGTTTGTAGGCCATTTAGGCACCTTTCGGGGTTGAACGTGTTGCAAACTGGTGATCTCCCGATTTGTAGGGTGTCCCTCCGATCATTGACCCATCATTTCAACGGTATAAGCTTGAACGCTATAGCATTGTTTTTGGATCCGCGGGTCAATCGCGCTAACCTGTCGCGGCGCATCAAGGCTGTCATTCTCGGGACAAATTGCCTCAAGTTCAGGAGCGCGCCAATGGCCCGCGTCACGGTAGAAGATTGTATCGACAAAGTCTCGAATCGCTTCGAGCTCATTCTGGTGGCAAGCCACCGGGCTCGCCTGATTGCTTCGGGGTCGAAGATAGCTGTTGATCGCGATAACGATAAGAATCCAGTTGTGGCATTGCGCGAAATTGCCGAATCGGCCGTCTCACCAGGCGACCTCAAGGAAGACTTGATTCATAGCCTGCAGAAATATGTCGAGGTCGATGGGGCAGAGCCCGAAGATCTGCCGACCGTCACCAGCAATGTCAGCGTTGATTCCGGCGATATCGAGGTGACATCCGAGTCCATTACCGAAGACGAGTTGCGGAGGGGCATCGAGGGCTTGGCGCTCGAACCACGGGAACAGCCGGAGGAAGACTCGCAGGAACAGGACGCCGACCTCTATTGAGAATTGAGAGGCTGATAGGTTTTTGATTTCTGGCGAAAGCGGAGCTATGAGCCCCCGCTCGCAACAGATGCGAATAAGGGGATAACTGGTCGCGGCGCCTGGAAGCGTTGCCTTTAGGTTCGTCCGTATGCCTCATCAATTCGGCGTATTCCGCTACCTTCACCCGAAACTCATCTGCTTTGAACATGG
Source organism: uncultured Pseudomonadota bacterium (assembly GCA_963773225.1). GTDB lineage: Bacteria > Pseudomonadota > Alphaproteobacteria > Rhizobiales > Xanthobacteraceae > Pseudolabrys. The sequence goes on along the minus strand of CAVZAO010000006.1, from coordinate 705,711 downwards.
CGCTTTCCTGCGATACAGCAATCGAGCTGAACCTCAGATCGAGGAACGCTGATTTTAATTCGCCGCCGAACCAGACATGCCGGCGACCAAGCCCGATTGTAGTGGCTTCCTCGGGTTCAATCTTAAATTTATTTCCTGAAGCCTATTGCGGGCCCCTGTGGTTGGTACTTTTCGTCGCCATATACAGAGGACTGTTTGAATGATGCCCATTCAAAAAGACGTTTCATCAAGGGTTTTTGGAGATACACCTATGAACACTGCAAACCAGAATGTCGCCCCGGCGAAGACCGGAACCGCGGCCGAAAGCAAGAAAATCCTGCTTAAGGACATCGGCGCCAAGTGGGGTAAGTTCTCCGAACAAGAACTCGGTGCCCTCAAGAACCGGGACGACCTCGTCGACTTGGTCGTGGCCAAGTACAGCCTCGAGAAGGCTCAGGCGCAAAAGGACGTCGATGCCGTGATGAAGGGTCGTCAGATCTGACCTCGGCTCATGCAGCGGGGCTGCCTCCGGGCAGCCTCGTCGGTTGCCGCGGCTCTATTCCGCCGCGGGCATTTTCATCAAAGGATGCCGTCCTGGCCGAATGGTTTGTGCCGCCGATCGTCGTGCTGACCGGGATGCTCGCTCCGCTTTTGTTGGTGGGGTTCCTGCTGCACTCCTTCAGTAGTTGAATGAAATCGACCAAAGATGGCTTGCGTCCGGATTGGGCGCTAATCGGAGCGCGACCAATGACTAAGCGCACAAGGCGCAAGACCGTGACATTTAAAATGCCGTTCTTGCTCGAAGGGATCGGCCGCACTCTTCCGGCGGGCTCCTACGAGGTCATCACCGATGAAGAGCTTGTCGAGGGGCTTTCGTTTCCGGTTTACCACCGCATGGCGACGATGATGCTGGTGCCGGGCAAGCTTGCTCGATCAGTTGAAATGGTAACCGTCGATCCGCTCGCGCTTGCCGAAGCTTTGGAGCGCGACACATCGGCGAAAAGGGCGGCGCGCGCGACAAAGGCGCCATGATCTCTAGGCGCTACAATTTGCTCCCTTCGCCTCCCGAAAGCACAGAGTTCAGCAACATGACGATCAATTTTCCCAATCGCAGCCGCAGCTATGATGCGACGCGGGGTGTCGTCCGCTTTTGGGGCTACGACCGATCGATGGAGAGCGCGTTCTTCCTGATGGTCGACGCGCTGCAAAAGCTTAAGCCGGATTTGCAATTCGAAGAAGACGATGTCTTGCGGGCGTTTGACAGCAACCGTGAGCGCATCCATGCCGCCGCCGCCAGGGTTTATGCCCGCGGCCGTCGCGGCTCTTATGACATCAAACTGGCTGACGTCTGACATCGGACAGGCCGCTGAAGAAACCGCAAAGGAACGAGCGATGGCTGAAGATGCAAAGAAGCCGGTCCAAACACGCGCCGATGTAATGCCGACCGACGGTTACATCTTGACGGTCGATGGCAAGCTGAAGAAACACTATGAAACCGAGCCGGACGCCACCGCCGATGCCGCAAAGCTGAAGCAGCGCTTCCCGGTCATCCAGATTTCAGTGTATGACGCGGCGGCGGGCATCTACACAACCGTGGATTCGCGGGAATTGAATACGTCGGAATAATGACTGCCGCGCATGCGTGCCTTTGCGGATTTGGGCCAGATATGGCGCAGACAGATGGGATGAATGGCTGAATTAGAACGTTCTAGCCGCCTGGCCGCTGCTCAAGCCTCTTCGCGTAAATGCCTCCCGAAGGGTATTGTTCGGGCGATTATTCGCAGTTGGCCTGATTGAGGCTCCAGCCAGCACTACGAATCCGCAATCGCAGCGTCGAGCGCTTTGGCCAAGCCTTTCGCCTTTGAAAGAGCGGCCCTTTGCTTCTGAGCGTCGGAGCGATTGTCCTGGGCGTCTCCCAGCGCCACCGAAACCATGCATCTGATCGTGTCACCGCCTTGCGTCATTACGACCGAGAAGCGATCCGTGCGGCCGCTTCGCGTCACTTCAATGGGTTCCATGAAGGCTCCTGTTTCAAATCAAGAGTAGCACGCTTAAGGGGCCTGGCGAATGTTCCGTCTCAGGCCAGTTCGTATTTCTCTCAGGCTTTGAGGTCGCCGCGGTGACCGCCGCGGGTCAGAATTGTCAGTGCGCGAAAGCCTTTCGCTCGGTGCCTATTGCCCCGCGATAAAGGCGCCGGCGAGCAGCTCCAATCGGTGTTGCGGCGCTTCCCGCGGCTGAGGGAGCGCCTGAGTCAATTACCGGCACGCTATCTGGTGGCGAGCAACAGATGCTGGCGATCGGCCGCGCCTTGATGCCGGGCTCGCGCCTTCTCTTGCTCGATGAGCCGAGCCCGGGTCTCAGTCCGTTGATGAGCCAGGAAGTCCTAGGGGCGCTGAAGCACCTTTGCGAGCGAGGCGTCTCCGTGCTGATCGTCTAGCAGAACGTGCATAGTGCGCTGTCGGTCGCGAGTCGGGCCTATGTATTCGAGACCGGGCGGATCGTCGCTGAGGACTCGGCCGCGAACATCCGCATCGATCCCGATCTATTGCGGGCGTATTTGGGTGGCTAACCGTTGGTGCTGAGCATCTAGAGACAACCTTCCGGTCTGCACGAGGTCGACCCGGCTCGGCAGATTGGCAGGGCGATAGGGCCAGCTCTTGAAGCGATGTCGTAGCGCCGGTAAAGCTCGGCCAGCCTTTCGCGATCTGGATTGCATTGGAGTGCGCATGACCCGCCATCCGTCGTTCGGCGTTTTCCTCGCCCTTTTTGGGGCGTTAGCGATTACGCCCGACACGTTGCTCATGCGTTGGTCGGCGATGAGTGGCACCGAGATGGTGGCCTGGCGCGGGCTCCTGATGGGCGCGGCTCTTCTGTTACCTTGGCTGGTCTTCCGCCGGCGGAACCTGCGAGATGACCTCAAAGCCATCTCCTGCGGGGCGGGCCTGCTGGTGGTGCTCTGCCAGGCTTGCAGCGCGTCGCTCTTCGCGGTCGGCATCGCTGTGGCGCCGGTTCCGGTGGTGCTGTTCGCCGTCGCCACCGTGCCGGTTATCGCCGCACTGCTGTCTCGGGTCCTGCTGGGAGAAACGACGCATTGGTCGACCTGGGCCGCAATCGTGGCGGTGCTGATCGGGATCGGTCTAGCGGTCTTCGGTACCGAGCCGGGCGGCGCCACGGGCAGCCCGATCCTCGGTGCCGGGGCCGGGCTCGGTGCGGCGCTGAGCCTCGCGCTCAGCTTCGTCACCATCCGCCGTCACACGCGGCTCCCGATCGTGCCGGCGGTGGGTGCTGGCGCCTTACTGGCCGGCCTTATCGGGCTTGAAAGGATCGGACCACAGGCCATGGGAGGCGGTCACCTCTGGGCCATCGCCCTCGCCGGCGGTGTCATCTTGCCGGTGTCATTTTTGGCGCTTTCGCTGGCCTCGCGTTACACACAAGCATCCAATGTGAGTCTGCTGATGCTTCTCGAAACTATTCTCGGGCCCCTCTGGGTTTGGGCCGGTACCGGCGTGGCGCCGACGCGGGCGATGCTAGGCGGGGGCGCAGTTGTGATGGTGAGCATCGTGCTCTATCTCTGGTACATCGGCCGGCGTCAGGCACGGGCGCGCAGGCTAGTGCCAGCGCCGGGCGAACTCGTCTGACCCTATGCTGAGGCAGTTCCGCCGCGGTTCGAGCGCTAATCTTGAGCGCCGCCGCTATGGGAGCGTATCGAAATATTGGGAGAGAACCTAAGTCGGGGAATGTACGAAGGGCTGCGCAACCGATGCAGCTATAAACACCGAGGTCGTTGGGGCGAGGCCGGATGTAATTGGGACGTCCAACTTTCGCGCCGCCTTTCGCTTGCCGATTCATCAAGGCTTTAGCCGGCCGATCCGCGTGCTGACCTCGCGCCAATTCACGGGATCGGGGAAAGGCTGGAATTGGCTGATTGTGTTGAAAGAGCCGGTAGTTGCGGCGCATGAGGTTTGCTGGTTCAGTCATGGCTATAGCCAGGACTGACGCCCATGATGGGATCTAGGCAAGTTGAGCAGGCTGCGTTGTTCTATGAGGGGGTGATGTCGCCTTGTGGCCCGTTCCGGAATTAATCGAATTGAGAATGCCCGCTTTGACCCGAGTGCAGGCAATGGAGGCTGCCTCTGTCAGCTACGCTTCGGCAATGCGGTACCCAATTCCCGGCTCGGTCAGAATAATCCGGGGGTCGTCTGGCGTGGCTTCGATCTTCTGGCGAAGCTGGCCAATGTAGACACGGAGGTACTGCGTGTCCTCCGCGTGCGCCGGGCCCCAGACTGCGGAGAGGATCTGCTTGTGCGTGACGACTCGGCCGGCATGGCGGGCAAGGAACGACAGCAGCTCGAATTCCTTGGGTGTGAGCTTCAGCTCATTACCGGCGCGCAGCCCGCGACGACGTACTGAATCGACCTCAAGGTCGCCGACGTGGAGCACCGGCACTTCTGCATGGCGCTGCATGCGATGGCGTAACGCCGTTCGCATGCGCGCCATCAATTCGCCGGCGGCGAATGGCTTATTCACGTAGTCATCGGCGCCGAGGTCGAGCGAGTCTATCTTTTCCGCCTCCCGTTCGCGGGCGGAGAGGACGATGATCGGGACGTCTGACCATTCCCGCGTACGGCGGATCACATCCTTGCCGTCGCCATCCGGTAATCCAAGGTCTAGCAGAACAATATCCGGCGCCTCAGCCGCGACGCGCTTGATCGCCTCCGCAACCGTTCCGGCACTGGTCAGGTCGTAATCGTTGGCTTCTAGGACCGGCTTGAGGAACCGCAGAATGGCCGCTTCGTCGTCGACCAACAGAACGCGACGCCTCGACGTCATGACGGTGTTACCTCGCGTGGAAAGGTGAGAGTGAAGCGGCTGCCGTGGCCGTGTTCGACCGGACTCTGGACTTCGATTGCTCCACCATGCGCGTCCATGATGCCCTGCGCAATCGCCATTCCGAGTCCGGTGCTCTGCCCTCCGTCTGCCGAAAAGTTGGAGGCCGGCGCTCTGGCGAACTTCTCGAAGACATGGGGCAAGGCATCGGGCGCGATGCCCGGCCCGTTATCAGTCACGCGCAGCGCCACTGATAGTTCCGCGACGACAACGTCGACGACGACGACTGTCTCCTTCGGCGTGTGGACCAGCGCATTGCCGATGACGTTGCCGATCGCCTGCTCAACCAGGGTGGCATCGGCGCGGACAAGCGGCATCTCCCGCGGCAACCGGACGGCAAAGGATTGGGTCGCGCCGCGCCGCCGGGCCGCGCTGACCACGCGCTCGACGATTTCGCGCAAGTCGATCCAGTCGCGGTTGAGCTCCAGGGCTCCGGCATCTATCCTCGTCACGGCCAACAAGTTGCGTACCATTTCATCGAGGCCCTCGGCCTCGGTCTTGATCTGGCCAAGCAAGTCTTTTTGCGCCTCTGGCGGCAGCTTGCCGCCGTAGTCAATCAAGCTGCTCGCCGCCCCAAGGATTGACGATAGCGGGGTGCGAAAGTCGTGTGAGATGGAAGCCAACAGCGTGTTGCGCACGCGCTCGGTTTCGGTCGCGGTCCGAGCGGTCACCATCTCGCGAGAGAGCGACGCGCGGTCCAGTGCGGCCGCCGTCTGCTCGCACAGCGCATCGAGCAGTGCTCGCCCTTCCGCATCGAGAGGTGGGACTTCCTTTTCCTTGGCAACCCCGACGACGCCCAGAGTCCGGCTCGCGGTACGAAGGGGCACAAAATACCAAGGGACCGTGGGAAGCGTGCCGGTATCCGCGCCGGCAGGTTCGGTGTGTCTGTAGGCCCAGCGGGCAGCCGTCATGGTTGCCGCATCGAGCGTATCCTCGGGAGGCCAGGCTGCCACCAGGGCGAGGTTGTCGTCTTGCGCCAGCAGAACCACGACGCCGTGGCCGAGGCTGGCATTGATTTCGCTGGCCGCGCCTTCGGCGACCCCGTCGAGCGTCGCGAGGCCTGAGAGCCTGCGTGTGAACTCATAGAGCCGGCGCATGGCGCGCATGCGGCTCGCGGAAATAGTCGCCTGCCTGCGTACGCGACCCGCCAGCGCGGACGTGATCACTGCAACAACCAGGAAGATCACCAGGGCCAACAGCTCAAACGGCTCGGCAATTGTGAAGGTGTAGAGCGGCTGGATGAAAAAGAAATTGTAGACAAGGAACGAGAGGAACGAGGCGAAGATCGCGGGCCAGACGCCAAAGCTGACCGCAACCAGCAGGACGGCCACCAGGAAGATCATCTGCAGGTTTGGAAACAGCGTCAGCGCGATCAGGCCCTCGCTGATCGCAAGGGCTGCCGCCACCGCGGCTGCTGCGTAGGCGAAAGGCGGTAGTTCAAGCGGATGACGGGGGGCTGATGGCTTAGTTGCGGATGCCTGCTCCGGCTCTCGGGTCACCAGGTGGATCGCGATGTCCTGGGTCCGACGGACGAGCTCATGCGGCAGCGACCGGCGCAGGAGCTCGTTGAAGAAGCCGCCGCGCGAACGGCCAATGACGATCTGGGTCACGTTCTCGAATTTTGCGAATCGCAACAGTTCGGCCGGCAGATCGGGGCCGGTCAGCGTCTGTGCTTCCGCACCGAGGCTCTCGGCGAGCTTCATCGTGTCGTCCAACCGTTGTCGCGCGGCGTCATCGAGAATGGCGCCGGGGCGTTCGACGGTAACCGCCATCCATGGCGCGTCCATCAGGTCGGCCATGCGCTTGGCGGTGCGGATGACGGTGGGCGAAATCGCATCAGGGCCGATGCAGGCCAGAATGCGCTCGCCCGCGGCCCACGGGCCTTCGATGGCCTGCGCTTGCATGCGCTCGACCAGTGCGGCATCGACCCGTTCGGCCGCGCGCCGCAGCGCCAATTCGCGCAACGCAGTCAGGTTTTGCGGCTTGAAGAAGTGCTCCACCGCCCGCGCCGCAGTGTCCTGCACATACACCTTGCCTTCGGCGAGGCGCTTCAGGAGTTCGTCCGGCGGGAAGTCCACCAGCACGACTTCGTCAGCTTTGTCGAAGACCGAATCCGGCACCGTTTCGCGGACGCGGACCCGGCTGATCTTCTGGATGACGTCGTTCAGACTTTCGAGATGCTGGATGTTGAGTGTCGTCCACACATCGATGCCGGCACTCAGCAGCTCGTCCACATCCTGCCAGCGCTTGGGGTGGCGGCTTCCCGGCACGTTTGTGTGGGCGTATTCGTCGACCAGCAACAGGCCCGGACGGCGGGCCAACGCGGCGTCCAGGTCGAACTCGCGCATCACCTGGTTGCGGTAGACGATGGGCTGCCGCGGCAGTACCTCGAACCCCTCGACGAGAGCTTCGGTCTCGCGACGTCCGTGGGTCTCGATCAGGCCGGCGACCACGTCATGGCCGGCCTCGCGCTCGATCCGCGCCGACGTCAGCATGGCGTAGGTCTTGCCCACGCCGGGTGCGGCGCCCAGAAAAATTTTCAGCCGTCCCCGCCCTTCCTTTTTGGCCAGGGCGAGGAGCGCGTCCGGGGAAGCTCTTTGCAGCTCGTCGCCAGCCATTCGGCCCTCTGGCGGCTATCTTATGGCCGCTCTTTATCAAGGGCGAGATTGAGTTCGAGCACGTTCACACGCAGCTCGCCAAGAAGACCCAAGGTCCGCCTCTCGATGTGGCCTGCCACCAGCGCCCGCAGCCGGCTTTCTGGCAGGCCGCGCGCCTTGGCCACGCGCGGCACCTGGAAGTAGGCGGCCGCAGGCGAGATATCTGGGTCCAGACCGCTGCCGGACGCGGTGACCAGGTCGACCGGTATTGGGGTGGACGGATTCTCCGCGTGCAGGGCGTCTACATCCTTCTTCATGCGGTCGGCCAGCGCTTTGCTGGTCGGCCCCAGATTGGAGCCGCCGGAACTGACGGCATTGTAGGGCACCGGAATGGATTTGCTCGGGTCCTTGGGATCAGGGCCGGTCGTCGCCGAGGGCCGGCCATGGAAGTATTTGGCGTCGGTGAATTGCTGGCCGATCAACGCCGAGCCGACAACCTTGCCGTTGCGCTCGATCAGGCTGCCCTGCGCCTGATACGGGAATGCGGCGTCGGCAATGCGGGTGATGGCGAGTGGATAGATAAGCCCGGTAATGATCGTCAGAGCGACGAGCAGGACCAGGGCGGGACGAATTTCCTTGAGCATGGCGTCCTCTCAAGCCAGATGCAGCGCCGTAACGGCGATGTCGATCGCCTTGATGCCGATGAAGGGCAGGATGATGCCGCCGAGACCGTAGATGAGCAGATTTCGTCGCAGCAGCGCGGCCGCCCCCACCGGCCGATATTGAACGCCTTTCAAGGCGAGCGGGATCAGCGCGACGATGATCAATGCGTTGAAGATGATCGCCGACAGGATGGCGCTCTGCGGCGTCGCCAGGTGCATGACGTTCAGCACTTGGAGCTGCGGGTAGAAGGCAACGAAGATCGCCGGGATGATGGCGAAGTACTTGGCGACATCGTTGGCGATCGAAAAGGTGGTGAGCGCGCCGCGGGTCATCAGCAGTTGCTTGCCAATCTCCACCACTTCGATCAGCTTGGTCGGATCGGAGTCGAGGTCGACCATGTTGCCGGCCTCGCGCGCGGCCTGCGTGCCGCTCTGCATGGCGACACCGACGTCCGCCTGGGCCAGCGCCGGTGCGTCGTTGGTGCCGTCGCCGCACATCGCGATAAGGCGCCCCTGCGCCTGCTCGCCGCGGATGTAGCGCAACTTGTCCTCCGGCGTCGCTTCTGCAATGAAATCGTCGACGCCAGCTTCCGAGGCAATCGATGCCGCGGTCACCGGGTTGTCGCCGGTGATCATCACGGTCTTGATGCCCATCCGGCGCAATTCGGCAAAGCGGTCCTTCACGTCCGGCTTAATCACATCCCGCAGGTGAATGACGCCCAGAACCCGGCTTCCATCGACGAGGCCAAGCGGGGTGCCGCCCGCCCGTGCGATACGGTCAACCGCTATTCGGAAACCGGGCGGCTCTTGCACGTCGTGGCCGGCCTGGTCGCGGGCGAATTTGAGGACCGAGTCGACCGCACCTTTGCGCAGCTTGCGGTCGGCGAGGTCCACGCCGGACAGTCGCGTCATGGCGGAGAATTCGATATAGGTCGCGGCCGTGGTATCGACTGTTTGAACAACGCGATACCGGCCCTGCATCAAGCCGACGATGGAGCGGCCTTCCGGGGTTTCGTCGGCCTGGCTCGCCAGCAGGGCGGCCTCCGCGACTTCGCGCTCATTGATCCCCGGCACCGGGATGATCTCGGTCGCCATGCGGTTTCCGAATGTGATGGTGCCGGTCTTGTCGAGCAGCAGCGTGTCCACGTCGCCGGCCGCCTCCACCGCGCGGCCGGACATGGCAAGGACGTTGAAGCGCACCAGCCGGTCCATGCCGGCGATGCCGATGGCCGAAAGCAAGGCGCCAATGGTGGTCGGGATCAGCGTCACGAAAAGGGCCACCAGCACCACCACCGAGATGGCGCCGCCGGCATAAGCGGCGTAGCTCGGGATGGTCGCGGTCGCGAACACGAAGATGATGGTCAGCCCGACCAGCAGGATGTTTAGCGCGAGCTCGTTCGGCGTCTTCTGCCGCTCAGCTCCCTCGACCAGCTTGATCATGCGGTCGAGGAACGAGGAGCCAGGCGAGGAGGTGATGCGGACTACGATGCGGTCGGAGATGACGGTCGTGCCGCCGGTCACCGCCGAGCGGTCGCCGCCGGACTCGCGGATCACCGGCGCCGACTCGCCGGTGATGGCGGCCTCGTTAACCGAGGCGATGCCCTCAATCACCTCACCGTCGCCGGGGATGACATCACCCGCTTCGCAAACGACAAGGTCGCCAGCCTCAAGTTTCGTTGCCGGCACGCCTTGGTAGACCTCATGGTTATCCGGCATCAGCAAGCGCTTGGCCGGCGTCTCCGTGCGGGTCTTGCGCAGCGTGTCGGCCTGCGCCTTGCCGCGGCCTTCGGCGACCGCCTCAGCGAAGTTGGCGAACAGAATGGTGAACCAAAGCCAAATGACGATCTGCACCTCGAACCCGACGTGTGCCCGACCCACCGCGATATCGCGGATGAGCAGCACGCTCGTCAACAGCGTTACCATCTCCAGCACGAACATAACCGGGTTCTTGGCGAGCGTGCGCGGATCGAGCTTGACGAATGCCTGGCCGACCGCTGGCCCGATGATCTTCGGATCGAGCAAGGCCGAGACCGGCATCCGCTTGCGAATCTTGGACGTGTCCATGGTGAAAGGCTCCGAATGTCCGCTCAGAACAGCGCGCCAGCCTGCGCAGCGAGATGCTCGGCAATGGGGCCGAGCGCGAGCGCGGGAAAGAAGGTGAGGCCGCCGACGATGAGGATCACGCCGACAAGCAATCCGACAAACAGCGGGCCGGTGGTGGGGAAGGTGCCGCTTGACGCGGCTATCACCTTCTTCTGGGCGAGCGAGCCGGCAATCGCCATGGCCGGGATGATCATCCAGAACCGGCCGACGAACATCGCGACGGCGCCGGTCAGGTTGTAGAACATCGTATTGCCCGAGAGCCCCGCGAAGGCCGAGCCGTTGTTGCCCGTCTGCGAGGAATAGGCATAGAGCACCTCACTAAAGCCATGCGGTCCGGCATTATTCATGGATGCGATCGCTGGCGGATAGACGACGGCGATGGCGGTAAAGCCGAGGATCATCAACGGCAAGATCAGAATGGCCAGCATCGCCATCTTTACTTCGCGCGCCTCGATCTTCTTGCCGACGTATTCCGGCGTGCGGCCGACCATCAGCCCGGCAACGAAGACGGTGAGGATGACGAACAGCAACATGCCGTAGAGCCCGGCGCCGACGCCGCCGACGATGATCTCGCCGAGCTGAATGTTGATCATCGGGATCATGCCGCCGAGCGCCGTGAACGAGTTGTGCATGGCGTTGACGGCGCCGCAGGAAGCGGCGGTCGTGATCACCGCGAAAAGCGCCGACGCCACCACGCCAAAGCGAACCTCCTTGCCTTCCATGTTGCCGCCGGCGATGCCGAGGGCGTGCATCATGGCGGTGCCATTTGCCTCGGCCCAGTAGCAGACCGCGACGCCACCGATAAACAAAACGCCCATGGCGGCGAGCAGCGCCCAGCCCTGGCGCTGATTGCCGACCATGCGGCCGAACACGTTGGTGAGCGCCGCGCCGATGGCGAAGATCGACAGCATCTGCACAAAGTTCGACAATGCGGTCGGGTTCTCGAATGGGTGGGAAGCGTTGGCGTTGAAAAAGCCGCCGCCGTTGGTGCCCAGCATCTTGATCGCGACCTGGGAAGCGACCGGCCCGACCGCGATGGTCTGCTTGGCGCCTTCGAGCGTGGTTGCGTCGATATAGGGCCCCAGCGTTTGCGGCATGCCCTGCCAGACCAGGAATAGCGCGTAGGGCACGCAGATCGGCAGCAGGATGTAGAGCGTACAGCGGGTCACATCGACCCAGAAATTGCCTATTGTGCTGACCGAGGCGCGCGCGAAGGCGCGAATGAACGCGACCGCGAGCACGATGCCGGTCGCGGCCGACAGGAAATTCTGGTGCGTAAGGCCGAGCATCTGCACCAGGTAGGAGAGCGTGCTCTCACCGCCGTAGTTCTGCCAGTTGGTGTTGGTGATGAAGCTGACCGCCGTGTTGAACGACAGGTCAGGCGCGACAGCCGATTGCCCCGCCGGATTGAACGGCAACACGTCCTGGAGACGTAGCAAAGCGTAGAGAATGGCAAAGCCGGCGACATGAAACAGCAGCATGGCGACGGTGTAGCCAAGCCAGCCCTGTTCCCGGGTTTCGTCAACGCCCGCAACGCGATAAAGCAATCCTTCCACCGAGCGCAATGCAGGCGACAGGAACGTGCGCTCGCCACTGAATACCCGTGTCATGTAGGCGCCGAGTACCGGCGTCAGGGCAACGATGATGGCGCAATAGAGGACGATCTGGGTCCAACCGAGGAGTGTCATGGCTTGCTCCTCAGAACCGTTCTGGGCGCAAAAGCGCGATGGTGAGGTAGATCAGCAGCCCGGCGGTTACCAAGGCGGCAAGGGAATAGTCGAGCGACATGAAAGCACCTCTAGAGGCGGTCGCAGATGAAGGCATAGCTGATCGAGGTGGCAAACAGACCTAAGCCGATCGCCAGGCCAAGCAGGTCGAGCATCGCAGCTCTCCTTGGGACGTCTGGTAGGCAGATAGGCCGGCGGGGATAAGGAAGCTATGCGGAAGCGGATTGCGGAACATCAAGAAGATATAAAAACTGGGTTGGCTGTCGTTGCACGTGCATTTCCGCATCAAAATCGTGGTTTGAGCACTGGACGACCTGCATGCGACATCTCGTCAAGTTAGCGATGGAATTGAAGCCGGTCTTGTTGTTTGGGCTGTGGCGAGTGGTAGCCCAGGTGCCCCATCAATCGGGTGCCCGAAGCCTGTATCCGACGCCGGTCTCGGTCATAATATTGTTGGGTCTTTCGGGATCATCCTCGATCTTCTCTCGAAGTCGTCGAATATAGGTGCGCAGACGCTGAACATCCGCGATCTTGCCGGAAACCTCACCTAACAAGAATTTCTGCGTCAGGACCTTTCCTGCATGCACCACAAGAATCCGCAAGAGGTCGTACTCTTCGGGTGAGAGCCGTACCTCATGATTATGGACCTTGACTAGCTGCGCTGCGAGATCGACGCGGAGGTCGCCAGCCTGGAAAATCAGGTTCTCTCCTTCATTGCGAGCCCGTCGGTGCAATGCACCTCTGATGGAAATGAGAAGTTTGTCCATCTCGAAGGGCTTTGTCACATAGTCATCTGCTCCAAGATCAAGTGCCTGAACTTTTTTGGCTTCTTCTTGGCGGCCGGACAGGACAAGTATGGGGATGTTCTCTGCCTGCACCTTTATCTGGTGCAGGAGGTCCATGCCATCGATGTCGGGGAGGCCCAAATCCAAGATGATCAGATCCGGTTCGCGCGAAAGCATTTCGATGGCTGCTTTGCCGGTCGGAGCCTCCAGGATTTCATGTCCTTCTGTCGTCAACCCCATCCGCAGCACCTTTCGGATTGACGGGTCGTCGTCTGTGACGAGGACCTTTTTGGCGTCCGCCTTCATCGCGCGCCCCCTTCACATCTCTGATCTCGCGAATATGGGCAGTCTCATCTTGCGCGCAGTTCAGTAGCGGCGGCGCCTGAGGGCGCAGCACTTGATATTTCCTGTATTTGGGGCAGCGAAGTATGTGATTTCGAGAGGGGAAGATGCGAGATCTTATAGGAATTTCATATATGCGATGATGCCACTCACACCATCTTTATAAACTCGGCCAAGAATCCCTATGGAATTCCTATATCCGCTGCGCACTTCTCCTCTGGCTTCTTTACACGCTGCTGGACCATGTTCGATCTCGCGGCGTGCCATTTCGCTGGAAAGGCCCACATGGCCCACATTACGGGCAACGAAGAAGAGCTCTATGGCGACTTGGCCAGACGACTTCGTGCTGCGCCAACGGTCGACGCGGCACTATTGTCCCATGTGATCGACATAGCTTGCTCCCGCACCCAAGTAATGGCATCGGCAGGAAAAGCGGCTCATCTGAACGTCGCCATGCGAGCCTGTGCCTGGAATGATGCGGCACTGCTGCTCGTCGAACTAGAGCTCCCGTTATGGCGACCTCGCCGACTTATCAATGAGGGCAGCGAATGGCTTTGCTCACTGTCGAGAAATCCAAGTCTGCCCATCGAATACGATGATACCGCAGATGGACGCCATGAAAGTCTGGCGATCGCAATCTTACTTTCGCTCGTCGAAGTCAAAGAAGCGTTGATGCGCAAAGCTGCCGCTAGTAGGAGCTCCGTTCCGCAAATTCGACCGCAAGCCGTCCATCAATTCTGCTGCGACAACTTTGGCTGAGTTTTCATTGGGGCTGACAGTCACTGTCTGGCGCCAGAATGGTGGCCACTTCCAACAGCGCCTCGTTGAATTGCGACAAATTGGGCCTAACAAACGATGTCCGCGAGCGAGATAGAACAGAACGGCCCAGATGCCGCCTCTGCCCCGGAAGCCGGGAATCATTCAGCCGGCTTCTGGGGTCTGACGCTGGGGGCGATCGGGATCGTGTACGGCGATATCGGAACGAGTCCTCTTTACGCCCTGCATGAGTTTGTGCTCGCCGCCGTTGGGCGGGGAAACCCGCCGACCTATGAGGCCGTGTTGGGCATTTTGTCGCTTATTATCTGGGCGCTGTTACTCATTGTAACACTCAAGTACGTTGTCATCTTGCTGCGCGCCGACAACAACGGAGAAGGCGGAACGCTGGCATTGATGGCGTTGGCGAACCGGGCAATGGGTGGACGCGTAGCTACCATCGTCCTATTGGGGATCATCAGCGGGGGCCTCTTTTACGGCGATGCGATTATCACTCCTTCGCTTTCTGTCTTGTCCGCCATCGAGGGCATCAACACTGTCACGCCGACGTTCGAGCCCTACGTGGTCCCCATCACGGCGATCATTCTACTGGTGCTATTCTCCGTTCAATCGCGGGGAACAGCTCGGGTGGCCACGTTCTTCGGGCCGGTGACATTGGTCTGGTTTATCGCCTTGGCCTGCGCGGGGCTTTGGCACATCTTCCAAAATCCCTCCGTCTTGTTTGCATTCAATCCAATCCATGGCGTGGCCTTCCTCTTAAACCACGGGGTCATCGGCCTGCTCACGCTCGGTGCTGTATTTCTGGCGGTGACAGGGTCCGAGGCGCTGTACGCAGATCTCGGGCACTTCGGGTGCGGACCGATTCGGACAGCTTGGCTGTTTGTTGTTTTGCCGGCCCTCACCATCAACTATCTCGGTCAAGGCGCGTTAATCCTCACCCATCCGGCGGCGGTCCAGAATCCCTTCTTTCTTCTTTTCCCGCATTGGGCGCTGATCCCGATGGTCATACTGGCCACGGCCGCCACCGTCATCGCCAGCCAAGCGGTGATTACGGGCGCCTACTCGGTCACCCAGCAGGCGATCCAACTAGGTCTGCTGCCGCGGCTCGAGATTCGGCACACCTCGGAGACGCTGGCTGGCCAAATCTATATGCCGCGCGTCAACGGGCTTCTCCTCGGTGGGGTACTAATTCTGGTATTCATGTTCCGATCGTCGAACGCACTTGCCTCGGCTTATGGTATTGCTGTCACTGGAACGATGGTCGTTACAGCGATGATGGCCTTTATCGTGATTTGGAAGGTGTGGAATTGGACCTCACTCGCCGCCGGCGCATTGATCGCACCGCTCCTTGCTCTCGACACGACATTTCTCGGCGCTAACCTTCTCAAGGTCGTAGACGGCGGATGGCTACCGCTGATGATTGGTTCCGCCATGGTACTGATGATGTACACGTGGCGCCGCGGGACGGCGGCACTTGCTGCTAAGACAGTTAGGCAGCAAACGCCATTGAAGGCGCTCGTCGAAATGCTCGAAAGATCGGCACCATATCGCGCCGCAGGCACCGCCGTTTTCTTGACCGGCGAGCCGGATTATGCGCCAACTGCTTTGCTCCACAACCTCAAGCACAACAAGGTTCTCCATGAGCATAACGTCATTTTGACGGTTGAGTACGCAGAAACGCCGCACGTCGAAGAAGACGATAGAATTCGTATCGAGCATCTTGATCAAGCATTCTTGCGCGTGAAGGCCAGATTCGGATTTATGGACGATCCCAATATTCCTAAGGCGCTTGTCATTGCCCGAAAGGCAGGATGGCAGTTCGACATCATGTCGACGTCGTTCTACCTATCTCGGCGATCGCTTAGGATTGCTGCTCAGTCGGATATGCCGCAGTGGCAGGATCGGTTGTTTATATTTCTGGCTGCCGGTGCTTCTGACGCTACAGACTATTTCAAGATTCCGACCGGGCGGGTTGTCGAGATAGGGGCCCAAGTGGCGATCTGATGCCCGCATAAGTGTCGGTGAAAAGCGGGCTGACACCGTTTGTAGCAGTTGGCTGATTTCCGACAGCGCTTCCAGAAAGCCGATGGCTACGAGTATCGGTGACGCAGCCGCTATCGTCAGAAGGCGGACGTGGCCTCACTTCGGGAAATGTTGAGGGTTCCGGATGCCGGCCCTCACGAGCGATGCCGCGGATGCCCGGGGCCGGCGTCCGGAAGCCTGCAGGGAAGGAACCCGCGGGAGGTTTAGGCGGTGGCGGTGCGACAATCGCTATGGATAATTGGGCACTTGCCCTGCCGTGCGCGAAGCTGTGATGGCGCCGGGTGGGCTCGTTTGACGAGCGCGGGGCTCGGGACAGGTTGCGATGATGCGCTTTGGAGTGGCTGAGTGGCGCTCGATGGCTGCGTGAGCAATGAATCGGCAACGGTTTTTCGAAGCCGGCCTCTGACCAACTCGATGCAGCAGCAATTTGCCTGGCATCCATAGCTATCGTCATGACGTATCGATCTGGATCGATGGCGGGCTCGGCGAGGCTTTGTAGTGGGGTGTCTGGCCTCGTTTGAAGATCTCGATGATGCGCATTTTGCTGCCGCAGCACGGACAGGTCGGTGTGTAGGGTTCGGGCTCTGCTGTCGCCGCCTCTGCGTTCGTGGCTTCCGGGTCGTGCATCGACTCCAGCGCGGCGGTCACGATCTCGGTCACGCCGAGCAGCTTTCGCGCGAGCACGACGTTATCGGCGCGCGTGCCGTTGGCGAAGAGGCCGTAATGGCGGATGCGATGCTGGCCCTTCGGCAGGACGTGGAGAAGGAATCGGCGGATGAACTCTGCAACGGCGAGCGTCATCGTCGTATAGCGTGCGGCGCCGTCGACACGATAGTTCTTGACGCGGAAGGTCACCGTCCCGCCGTCGCTCTTCAAGAGCCGGCTGTTGGAGATGGCAACGCGATGGGTGTAGCGCGACAGGTATGCGAGCACGGCTCTTGGCCCCGCGAAGGGCTTCTTGGCGTAGACGAACCAACGCTTCTTCTTGAGCGGGGCCAGGAACTCGGTGAAGCGCCTGGCATCGGCGAGCGCGGCATGGGTGCCGAAGAACTTGAGCACGCCGGCTGCATGCGCAGCAGCAAGCTTCTCCAGCATCAGCCGTCGGAACAGTCGAGAGAGCACCAGCACGGGCAGGAAGAAGTTGGGCCGTGCTGCAATCCAGCGATCGCCGCTCGCTGAGATGCCGCCGCCAGGCACGATCATGTGCAGGTGCGGATGGTGCGTCATCGCCGAGCCCCAGGTGTGCAGCACGGCGGTGATGCCGATCCTGGCTCCGAGGTGTCTGGGATCGGCGGCAATGGTGAGCATCGTCTCGCTCGATGCCTTGAACAGCAAGTCGTAGATTACAGCCTTGTTCTGATAGGCAATCTCGGCGATCTCGGCCGGCAGCGTGAACACGACGTGGAAGTAGGGCACCGGCAAGAGATCAGCCTCCCGCGCTGCCATCCAATCGCGGGCCAGCTTCCCCTGGCATTTTGGGCAATGCCGATTGCGACAGCTGTTGTAGGCAATCGATGTGAAGCCGCATCCTTCTTTCTCGCAGCGAGCAACGTGCCCGCCGAGGGCCGCCGTGCGGCAGTCCTCGATTGCGCTCATCACCTTCAATTGGCCGAGGCTCACATGGCCGCGGTTGGCCTCACGCCAAGCGGGACCATGGTCGCGGAACAGGTCCGCCACCTCCAGTGCAGGACGGGCCAAGCGACGCGGTCATGTGGGCGCTTGGTCCTTCGGCCGCAGCAGTCGATCGAGCGGGCTTTCGACCGACCGCAGCAGATTGGTCGCGACTTGCGTGTAGCGTGCGGTCGTATCCAGCTTGGCATGCCCGAGCAGAACCTGGATCACGCGCACGTCAATGCTGCTCTCCAGAAGGTGCGTCGCGAACGAGTGTCGCAGCGTATGCGGCGATACCCAGGACCCGAGCCCGGCGGCATCGGCCGCCATGCGGCAGATGCGGTTGAGCTGGCGCACGGTGACCGGCAACAGCAGATCGCGGCCCGGGAACAGCCAGCCCGGCGAGCGGGACTGCAGCCACCATGCGCGCAACAGCTCCAGCAGCACCGGCGAGAGCATGGCGTGCCGATCCTGCCGGCCCTTGCCCATCTCGACACGGATCAGCATGCGTTGGCTGTCGATGTCGCCCACCCGTAGCATGACGACCTCGCCGCCTCGAAGCCCCGCCCCATAGGCCAAGCTCAAGGCCGCCTTGTACTTCAGACCCGGACCGGGCGCGGCATCGAGCAGGCGCGCGACATCTTCGGGTGAGAGTACGCGCGGAAGTTTCCTGGGATAGTGCGTTCGAGCAATCTGATTGGCGAGGTCGGTGCGCCCGCACGTGATGCTGAACAAGAAGCGCAGCGCGGTTGCTTGCGTATTCATCTTTGGCGGCTGCGTACCTTGCGCGATCTGCTCTGCCTGGAAACGGCGGATATCGTCGCCGGTCGCTGTATCCGGTGCGCGGCCAAGAAACTTGGCAAAGGTCTCGATGTGCCGGATATAATCGTGCTGGGTCTTGGCGCCAAAGTTGCGGTTCGTCATGTCTTGCAACATGCGGCGGCGCAGATCGGCGATAGGCTTGTCACTCATCGCAAACTCCTGTCCTGAGATTGGGTTCTGCAACCCCTCGATCTCAGGACGGGCCGCCGGCCCTGTCACCGCCTATCGATCAGTCGGCCAACGCGGCGCTTGCCGTCTCCCCACGCGCACAGCGCGCTCCCGCGCGAGCGGGTTCGTTCAATGGCCCATCTCCGAAGTACCGGTCAGCCCGAGCTTTGGTCGGATTATTGGTGGTTAGCGGCCAACGAGAATAGTGCCGACTTGGGCCCCTTGCTGAGGGAGGTGATCCGCACTTGTTATTAGGCGCCTGCGCGCTCGACTCGATATATCATCGGTTTCGAAATGCATTACATTCGCCGCCGGCATGATGATCACTAAAGAATTTAAGAAATCGATCGTCGACGGCGAGCCCGGGCGTACGGAAGTCCTGATGCGCGAGCATAGGACCACCGTGAAGCAGCCACTGCTAACGTCATTGACGCCATCGATGCGTTAGTTTGGACAATATGAGAAAGATCTATCGCGTGCGACCATTCGCGCTGCACAAATGAAGATCACAGAATGAAATTTGACGGTTACCGTCTAGGCCGGCAAGCCGATCTAGATTCTTATCAAATAGCTTATGTATGACGAGTCCGCACTTGCGCATTCACGGCCCAGGTCCTGGTTCCATCGGCAATAGCGCTCTGACTGCCACGAATAGCGTGCGCACCTGCGCTTCCGACAGGTCGCGGGTGATGAACACGACGCGGCTTCGCCTGTCGTTGTCGGGCCAGTTCTCGAGCTCCGATGGTGGATGCGACAGGTGCTGCACGAACTGCACGACCACCGGACCTCTGCAGCCTTCTACATTCAGGAAGCCCTTCACCCTCAACAGGTCGCGCCCGCGCATGGTGGTCAGCACATCCATAACCCGCGCGAACACTGGCCACGGCATGGGCACGTTTTCGGTGATCACGAAGCTGGTGATGCCATCGCTATGTTCGGCCTCGGCCACAAAAGCATTGCGTGAATTGCTGCCTGACTCGAGGAAAGCGTCAGGATCGAGCTTGCCGTAGATCGCTTCGCGGATGCCGGCGCCGGCATTGAGCGTCCTTAACTGGGCTTTGAGCCGCTCGATTTTTTCGGGACTGACGATGTCACCTTTGGTGATCACCATCCGATCGGCAAGGATCGCCTGTTTGCGCGCCTCAGTCGACCATTCCAATGTCTCAAGCCCGGTCGCAGCGTCCACCACGGTCAGCATGGTTTCCAGATGGAACACTTCGCCGAG
This sequence comes from uncultured Pseudomonadota bacterium, assembly GCA_963773225.1. Taxonomy (GTDB): domain Bacteria; phylum Pseudomonadota; class Alphaproteobacteria; order Rhizobiales; family Xanthobacteraceae; genus Pseudolabrys. Next base: position 685,986 of record CAVZAO010000006.1, on the reverse strand, counting down.
CGCGCGGTCGGTGGCGAACGTCTGCAGGATGGGGCTTGGATCGGCCATGCCGCTTGTCTCAATCACCACCCGCTGAAAGCTTGGGATCTGCCCACGTTCGCGCTCGATCAGCATCTTGCGCAGCGTGACTTGCAGATCGGTGCGGGTGATGCAGCACAGGCACCCGTTGCCGAGCAGCACAGCCTTGTCGGCGCTCTCGCGCACCAGTGCGTCATCGATCCCCGTCGCGCCGAACTCGTTGACCACCACCGCGGTGCCTTTGCCTTCGGGCGTTTTCAGGAATGCGCGCAGCAGCGTCGTCTTGCCCGCGCCCAGGAAGCCGGTGACGACCGTGACCGGCGTCCGCGCGCCGCGCGCATGCCGCTGCTGTCGTCCGAACGGTCCGGCCGCTTTGGAAGGAAAGACTTGATCCACGCTCAATTCGTCATCCTCGGGCGGTCATCGCCCGCGCACACGAGCGAGTCAGTAACCAAGAAGCTGCAGAATGATCGAGCTCCCGCAATCAATCGAGCCAGGCGTTGCTGGGTGCCCCGCCTTCGCGGATACGACAGTTCCTATCTTAAAAATCCATCTCAAGCACGTACAGCCCGCCGGTGAGGCGGTCGACCGTGTAGACAATGCCGCGCTCGTCGACGAAGACGTCGTTGAGCTGCACGGCGCCCACCGGCGACCCGGCCGGAGCCGGGGGCACGAAGGCGGCGACTTCCTTGGGCTGATAGGCGTTCGAGATGTCGAAGGCTCGCATGCCGCCATTGAAGAAGGTGCCGAACACAATCTGGTCCGATTGGAACGAGGTCGGCAGCGGTGTGTTCTCATGGATGTTGTGCGCGCCGAAGCGGCCACCGCGGTGCTTATAGGCATCGACTGGCGGCATCGGCAGCGTGGCGAACGACACTGGATGCTGCTCGTCGCGCATGTCCAGCAACCACACGAGCTTGGGCCAGTCTAAAGCGTTGTCCTCAGTCGACTCTTCCGTCACTAAGAGCAGGCCGCGGTCGAACAGCGGCACCGCGGTGTGGGTGAAGCCGGTATAGGGCGGCGAGTTGGTCCAGTGCGAGACGACCTTCGGTTGCGCCTTGTTGGCGATGTCCATCACGTACATGCCGCCGTCGAGGTAGCAGAGATAAAGCCGGTCCGGTCGCTGCGGGTAGACGTTGCAGTTGTGCGCGCGGTAGCCCTTATCGAGCGAATGGCGCGGAGGCGGCGCCACGTTGTCACCCTTGCGGGTGCCGGACAGCCACCAGCGGCCGACCTCCCTCGGCTTCGTCGGGTCACGCACGTCGATGCAGCGGTAGAACTGATCGTCATTCGGGTGCGTCGCTTCGAAGTCGGGCGCGCCGGCGGCAATGTGCACATATTCGCCGTCGCAGAACCAGAGCTGGTGAACGCCGCGCGAATGCGGACCTGAGCAGTCAAAGAACGAGATCGATTTCGGGCTTTCCGGCTCGGACACGTCGAACAGCTCGAAGCCGGCGGGCTGTAGCCCGGTTTTTTGGGTTTGATAGGCGACCGCCATGATGTTGCCGGCGCACTCCAGCGAGTTCGAACGCATGTGCGCCTGCGGGAGCTCGGTCTGAACTACGACCTTCGGATTGCGCGGATCGGAGACGTCGACGCCGGTGAAGTTTTTCGGTGCGCTTTCGTGCGCCAGCCACAAGATGCGACGGCCGTCATTCGCGATCGTGATCGACATGCCTTCGCCCATGCCGCCGAAGCCGCCGAGGTCGTTCTGGGCGAGCAGTTTGAAATTCCAGATGACCGGTTCGCGGCTTTGCGTCAGCGGGCTGTTGGCAGACATTCGCGTCTCCGATACTTGATTGTTGTCGATTAAGGGGTCGGCGCGGAATTCGCGCCGACCAGGGTTCTATTGCATTAGGCGCATGCGGTCATCACGGGGCACGGCCGTGCCGCGTCCCGTCGGGGCGATCAGCCCTTTTCCGCCTTCTCCATGAAGGTCTTGTTGAAGGCCTTGCTCCAGTCTGGAATCTTGCTGATCTTGCCGGCCTTCTTTAGGATTTCGGCGTGATGCATCATGTACGGGTCGAGATCGTCCGGCCAGCCGGGTTTGACTTCGACGCGGGCCAGCGCATCGCTGAAGGTCTTCTTTGACATCTTGAAGCCCTTGGCCTGGTAGAATCCATAAATCAGGTCGGCGACCTTGTCGGGTTCGTTCTTGAAGTCCTTGGCGACGTCGAGCCAGGCTTTCAGATAGGGCACGAGCGCGTCGCCGTGGTCTTTGACGAAAGTGGGGGTCGCCGCCATGAACACCGGCAGCTTATCGAAGCTGTAGAAATCGACCAGGGTGTTGGCTATCCCCTGGGCTTCCGCGATCGAGTTATAAGGCTCGACGTCAACCATAGCGTCAACGGTCTTAGCAGCCATGGCCGCGACCATGTTGTTCACGTTCATGCGCACTTCGGTGTAGTCGCCTTTTTTCAGGCCCGCCTTAGGCGCAATCTGGTCGACGAAAATATTTCCGATCGATGAGCCCGTCTGGTTAGCTACCTTCTTGCCCTTCAGGTCGGCGACCGTCTTGAGCCCGAGATCTTTGCGCGCCATGACACGCGCGGTCTTGCCGACATATTCGATCATGGCGACGGCGATCAGGCCACCTTTCTCACGGCCGATGGAGAAGGACGGGCCGGCAAAAGTGCCGAGATCGACCTGGCGTGCCACCATCTGCTGCATAGTCAGGTTGCCGGACGGCACTGCAAATTCCTCGGCTTCCAGGCCATGCTTCTTCAGGAGGCCGGAATGCATCAGGTAATAGGTCGGCATGCCCCACATGTTTGTCTGATAGCCCTGGCGGACAGTGGTCGCCGCGGCCCAGGAGGCGCTAGTCCCGAGGCCCGCGGCCATGACGCCTATGCCGGTCGCCGCCAACGCCTGACGGCGGGTAATTCCGTTCCGTGTTATCATTTTCATTCTCCCTTGGTTTTATCCGCGGGCGCGGTCGACTGAGCGCCGGCTGCACCCACATCATGTCCCAGATGGCCGAGCAGGATCTTTTGCCATTCCACGAATTCCGCACTGAGCGGGTCGCGTGGTCGCGCAAGCGAGATTTCGACTTTTGTTTTGATGGTTCCCGGATGGGGCGACATCACGATGACCTGGTCTGCGAGATAGACCGCTTCCGCCACATTGTGGGTTACGTAGATGACTGTCTTGCGGGTCTCCCGCCATACGTCGGCGAGAAGCCGCTGCATGTCGTCGCGCGTCAGCGCGTCGAGGGCCGCGAATGGCTCGTCCATCAGAAGGACTGACGGGTTATAGGCAAGCGCGCGTGCGATCGCGACCCGTTGCTGCATGCCGCCAGAAAGATGGTGCGGAAACGAGTCGGCAAACTTCTCCAGCTTCACCAGGCGTAATTGTTCACGCGCGGTCTCTTCGCGCTCGCGTTTCGCGACGCCTTTCATTTCTAGGCCAAAGGCGACGTTTCCGAGCGCCGTGCGCCATGGAAAAAGCTGAGCGAAGTCCTGGAAAACGATGCCGCGGTCCATGCCATGGCCGGTGACCGGTGTTCCGCCGATGCGGATTTCGCCCGCGGCAGGTGGAAGGAACCCGGCGATGGCATTGAGCAACGTAGATTTACCGCAGCCGGAAGGTCCGACAATGCAGACGAATTGGGACGGTTCGATATCGAAACTGACGCCCTCGACACCGGTGACACGGCCGTTCGGCGTATCGTAGATGAGCGTCACATCGCGAATTTCGATCGCTTTCATCTCGCTGGAATTCCCACTTTCAACCTTTTGCCACCCGGACCATGCCCCAGCGGTGCACTGTGGCTCGTTCTAGAGACCCGAACACCAGACGCTCGAACAAGAAGCCAATCACGCCGATGACAACGATCGACGCCATCATGATATCGGTTTGCAGAAACTGCTCGGCGTTGAAGATCTCCCAGCCGAGCCCGAAATTGGATGCCGCGATCATCTCGGCGCCGACCACGGCAATCCATGAGCGCAGGAAGGCTTGCCGGACGCCGGCAATGGTAAACGGCATGGCGCCGGGAATGATCACTTTCCAGAACAGGTCGCGCTCGCTCGCGCCCATGGCGCCGGCTGCCCGAAGCCACAGCGGATTGACCGAGCGCACGCCCGACCAGGTATTAAACACCATCGGAAAGGTCGCCGCGTAAAATACGATCAGGATCGTAGTCAGATCGCCGAGGCCAAACCACAGCATGAACAGCGGGACCAGCGAAAAGGAGGGGATCGGCATCAGCGCGCTGACCAGCGGCAAGAAGAAGCCTTCGACCGACTTGAAGCGCGCCATCAGGATTCCGAGCGGCATCCCTACGGCGACAGCGAGCGCAAAACCGACCACCACTCGGTAAAGCGTCGCGCTAGTATTTTGCAGCAGCGTACCGTCCATCGCCATCAGAACCATGCGGTGCGCGATCGTCGGTATGGTCGGCAGCAGTACCTGCGGGAACAGACCGCTCAGCGAAACGGCCTGGTAAATGGCCGCCGCCGCCGCCAGCGTGAGGACGGCGCGGATGATGGAACGACGACGGTCATTGGTCTGCTTTCTCATGCCGCGGCAGCCCCCATCATGCCCCAGCGCACGAGGGTGTAGTCTTCTAGTTTCTGGAATGCGTACTTCTCAAGGAAGAGTCCGATGATCGCAATCACGGTGATGCCCGCCATCATCGCCGATGTGTCGAGGAATTGCTGCGCGCCGAAGATCAGCCAGCCGAGACCGAAGGGTACGGCGGTGAGCATTTCCACCGCCACCAGGATGCGCCAGGCCTGCGCGAGGCCGAGCCGCATGCCCGTGAGGATGTAAGGTAGTGCGCCGGGCAGGATCACATGGCGGAACAAGCGGCGATTATCAGCTCCCATCGCTTCGGCGGACCTGATCCAGATTTCCTTTACCGCCTTCACGCCTGTCCAGCAGTTGTAGATGACCGGAAACATTGCGACGAAAGCGACCAGCGCTATGGCCGAGACTTCGCCTGGTCCGAACCAAAGCAGAAATAACGGCGCGTAGGCGAGCCCAGGAATAGGCCCAAGGATGCTGACCAGAGGCAGGCAGATGTCCTCACCCCGTCGCGAACGGCCCATCACCACGCCGATTGCGAGTCCGATCACGGCAGCAATGCCGAAACCGGCGAAAAGTCGCAGTATGGTATCCGCCGCATCGTGCAGCAGGATTCCGGATTGCGTCAGTTCGGCAAACCGGACCACAATCTGTTCGACTGTAGGAAAGAGTTGATTGGGGAGTGCGCCCGAACGAGCCACCGATTCCCAAATCGCGCCAATTACGAAAAAAGGAAAGATGTTACGCGCTATGGCGCGAACGAGCGTGCCGGTGCGACGCGTCGGCGGAGGCACTTCGCCGATGCTGACAGCATCTTGCATGGTGCCAGTCGTTTCCTTCCCTCACAATCGGCTACGTCATTGGCCTCTTAAGATGGGCCTTCGCGGCAGATGACACATGCAGCCAAGCGGGGACATTACACTTGTCTTGCGCGGCCCGTAATCTGCGTGCGGCGCAGAGCATAGGACGCTGCCCCAACGGACCACAAGCGCATGCAACGTTTGTGCTCATCGATTTCGCTTCGGTTGTTGTAAGGGGGCCGATCAATGTTTCACGCTGCAAAACTTACGGGAACAGCTAAAGCCCAAGCGTTCGCGTCGCGGCCATGTCGGCACAACGGCACTAGGAACGTTTCACAATGTGGAAGATATGCGGAGTATCGGCCAGATCGAGTCGAATAGTATGAGTTCCTGGCCAAAGCGCTTCAAGAATGGATTGCCGCTGTGGGCACCAAGATGGCCTCCATCGAACCGGACAGTCCGTGGGAGAACGGCAGCGTCGAGAGCTTCAACGCGCGGCCACGGGACGAACTGCTCAACGGCGAGATCTTCTACACCCTGCGAGAAGCCAAGACCGGCATCGAGAGCTGGCGTCGTCACTAAAACACCGTTCGGCCCCATGCCGCTCTCTGATACAAACCACTGGAACCCGAGATCTTCGAGCCAGCCGTCGCCGCATGGCCAGCTACACCATCCACGCTGGCGGGACCGTCGGCGATAAACTAACGTTGCGCGCCGACCACTCAATGTGGGCTGATCAGATGGTTAGGGCCGGACTTTGGTGACCGCGTTTCCGCGGCGATCCGGGCCGTGGGAGGAAGCCCGCCGCCGTCGAGCCTTTGGTACGAAAGCGTGACTAGCCGTTGCGGTGACTGCTCTCTTGGGGCAACATTCGGCGCGCAAAAGAACGCCGTGTCCGGCCATTGGACGCGCAATAATGATACGAAGTTATCAGGAGGGAACGTCGATGCCGACCGCAGGTTTTCGCCCGCTCGCAACCGAGCAGGCCGCCGGATGACGGCCCCTCAGACCGCAAGCGCCGCCACGACGGCGCCGATGCCGCACGCCGAGGCCGGCGAGCCGCTCATCCGCGTCAGGGGCCTGGGCAAGCACTACGGGACGCTGGAAGTGTTCCGAAGCATCGATTTTGACGTGGGGAAAAGAGAGATCGTCGCCATCGTCGGTCCGTCGGGTTGCGGCAAGACCACGCTGTTGCGCTGCATCGATGGGCTGCTGTCGCATGACGCCGGCGAGATCCGGGTGGGAGCGGAGCGGGTCGAGGAGCCGATCGCGGGCGTTGCCATGGTGTTCCAGCATTTCGGGCTGTTCCCGTGGAAGACCGTGTTCGACAACGTTGCCTACGGGCTACGTATGGCCGGCGCCTCCAAAGCTGATATTGCGCGCAAGGTGCCCGAATTCATCAAGATGGTCGGGCTCGCCGGTTTCGAACAGGCCTTCCCGTACCAGATGTCGGGCGGCATGCAGCAGCGCTGCGGCCTCGCCCGCGCGTTGGCGCTGGAGCCGAGCGTACTGCTGATGGATGAGCCGTTCGCGGCGGTGGACGCCCAAACCCGCGAGATCCTGCAGTTCGAACTTTTGCGCATCTGGGAAGAGCGCCCGACCGCAATGATCTTCGTCACCCATTCGATCGAAGAAGCGGTGCTGCTCGGTCACCGGGTGATCGTGCTCAAGGGGCGACCGTCGAGCATTCATGAAGAGATCACAATCGACCTGCCGCATCCGCGCACCCGCGAAACGCTGCGCCTGTCGCGGTTCGCCGAATTGCGCGAGCAGGTTTGGTCGACGCTGATGCGCGAGGCCGCGGCCGCGCAGTTCGAGCTGACCCGCTGAGCGGGTCGTCCGTGAACGGATAAGGCTGCAACGCATCCCGAGGGGGGACACTCAATGACACGCAAGCTCACGGCGCTGCTGGCTGGCGGCGCGCTTTTGGTTGCCTTGGCGACGGCGTCGCCCGTGCTGGCCGCGGGCAAGAAGATCGTGATAGCCACGCCGGGTATTCCGCCGATCTATGCCGTCACCATCGTCTTCCTGGCGGAGAAGCAGGGCTTCTTCAAAAAGTACGGCGCCGACGTGGCCATCCGACCCTTCGACAACGGTACGGCGGCCGCTCGCGCCGTGGTGTCCGGCAACGTCGATATGGCCTGGTCGCCGACGCCGCCGGTGATCAATCAGGTGTCGAACGCCGGCGTCCCGCTGGTGTCCGTGTACGGCATGGCCAATCCGGATTGGGTCATCGCCACGACGGAGTCCGGCAAGACCTGCAAGGACCTCGCCGGGCAGGATGTCGGCGTGGACTCGATCGGCGGCGCCCGCTCTGTGGCGTTGCGCTCGATGCTGGCCGGCGGCTGCAAGGAGGTGAAGCTCAATCAGGTCAAACAGATTGCGCTCGGCTCCAGCTCCGGCCCGGCGATGATCGCCGGCCGACTGAAATTTGCCGTGCTGCACCTCGACGACCTCGCCGAGATCAAGGCGCAGGGCAAGCCAGTGCACGTGCTGCTGGCGATGAAGAACACCAACCCCACCAGCCACTACCTGATGCTGGTGGTGCGCAAGGATAATTTGGCCAAGAATCGCGATGCCATCGTGCGCACGGTGGCCGGGATGATCGACGCCGCGCGCTTCATGCAGGATCCGAAAAATGCGGATGCTGTGGCCGAAGCCGCCTCGGTGACCGGCCACAACAAGAAGGTAAACCTGCTGGCGCTCAAGGAATTCCTGGCCATCAACTTCTGGGCGGCCAAGGATGATGGCCTGCCGCGCAACAAGATCGAGGCGGTCGCCAAACTGATGAAGAAGATCGGTGCCATCAAGCCGGACAAGGCACCGGTGAGCTACGATCAACTCGTCGATCAGAGTGTTTGGAAAGACGCTAACGCGATGGTGAAGTGACTGCACTGAATTCTGACGCCGCCTAACAGCAATGAACTGTCATCCCCCGCGAAGGCGGGGGACCCAGTACGCCTGGCCGTCGTCGAAGAGCCGCGGCGCCGAGTTAACTGGATCGCCCGCCTGAGCGGATGATGACACCGGAGCAAGAAAAACGCCCGTGCACGCCATCCTCCGCCGCCACGCCCCGTTTTGGCTGAGCCTTCTTGCCGCCATCGGCCTGTGGGAGATCGCCGGCCGCAACACCAGCCCCGCGTTCATGGTGCCGTTCTCGGAAACGCTGGTGCGGCTCTGGCAACTGATTACGGGCGGCAGCTTCATCCCCGCCTTCATCGATTCCAGCGAGCTGTTCCTCACCGGTTTCGTGCTCGCGCTGATCGTCGGCGCACCGCTCGGGCTGCTGCTCGCGCGCGTGCGCGTGCTGCGCCTCGGCGTCGAACCCTATCTGATGATCCTCTATGCCACACCCATGGTAGCGCTGATCCCATTCATTCTGTCGCTCATGGGGTTCGGATTCGCGCCCAAGGTGCTGGTGGTGTTCCTGTTCGCCGTCTTCCCCGTGCTCTACAACACGGTCGAAGGCGCGCGCAGCATCAAGCCCGAAATGTTCGAGGTGGCGAAGTCGTTCCGCTCCAGCGAACGCGCGCTCTGGCTTGAGGTGATGCTGCCCTACACGCTGCCCTACACCATGACAGGTGTGCGCCAGGCAATCGGCCGCGCGCTGGTCGGCATGATCGCGGCCGAATTCTTCCTGTCGTCGACCGGCCTAGGTCAGCTCATTATGAGCGCCTCACAGAATTTCGACACTGGCGGCGTGTTCGCCTCGATCCTGGTGATCGGCCTGATCGGTGTCGCCCTGATGCGGCTAGGGCTGACCATCGAGCAGCATTTTGCGCGCTGGCGGCAGTAGCGCATGGCCCCGGAGAGTGGATACCGGCTTTCGGAAAAGATCATGCGCAATGGACGATGCCAATGACGGAATCCACGCTGCATGCGCCGGTCCCGATCACGCCTGCCAAAGCAGCCGCGAAGCCGCCGCTTGGCGCGTTCTGGCCGCGTCTCATCACCGGGCTCGCCATCGCCGGGGCGTGGGAGTTCATCGTGCGTGCCTTCGCGCCGGCCTACGTCGCCAAGCCGTCCACGGTGATCCTCGCCATCCCGCGCGTCATCACCGATCCCGCCTTCCTCACCGCTACCGGGCAGACGCTGGGGGCGGTGGCCGAAGGGCTCGTGATCGCGCTCGTGTTCGGTACGGTCATCGGCCTGATGATGGGTCGCAGCCCGGCGGTCGAACGCGTCATGCGGTACTACGTCAACGGCTTCTACGCCATGCCGATGATCGTCGTGCTGCCGCTGTTCTCGCTGTGGTTCGGCTATTCGGGCGCGGCGCGAATCGCGACGGTCATCTTCGCTGCGATCTTCTCTATTATCGTCAACGCCGCCGACGGTGCCCGCGCGGTGCCGCGCGAATTCATCGAAGTCGGCCGCTCGTTCCGCTCCCGGCGCGCGCGCATGCTGGCCGAGATCGTGCTACCGGCGGCGACGCCCTATCTGCTCGCCGGGTTCCGGCTGGCCGCGGGACGCGCGCTGATCGGCGCGGTGGTGGCGGAGTTCTTCCTCTCGGTCGGCGGGCTCGGCTACTACATCCTGTTCAACTCACGCACCTATCACCACAATGAGGCATTCGTCGGCGTGCTGCTGTTGGCGGGCTTCGGCGTCAGCTTTGAACTGCTGATCGCCTGGTGCACGCGGCGCTTCCTGCCGTGGTACCGCCGCGACGAAAAGGCGGCGTGAACTCCTACCGACAAGAAAGCAGCGAGGAACGCCAATGTCATCCGACGCCCAGGTCAAAGCCGCCATCGCCCATTGGGGGCCGCGCTTCGTCGCCAACGGCGTGGTGCTGACCGACTTCGAGGAAATCACCGCCAAATTGACGAGCTACGATCAGTGGTGCGCGGCCTGGAGCGAGCGTGCCGCTCATCACGAGCAACTCGGCCGCGACGCGCTCAAGGGCGGCTATGAGCTGACCGCCTCGGAATGCCTGCAGCGGGCGGCGATTTACTACCACTTCGCCTCGTTCCTGTTCGTGCACGACGTGCCGCAGATGAAAGTGGCGCATATGAAGGGTGTCGCTTGCCGCCAGGCGGCGCTGCCGTTCATGCGGCCGGCCGGCGAACGGGTGACGATACCTTACGAGGGCAAGTCGCTCGCCGGCATCCTGCGCAAGCCGGTGGGCGTTCAGAAGCCACCGGTGGTGGTCATGGCTGTCGGGCTCAATTCAACCAAGGAGGAGGGCGAGGCCTATGAGATGCCGTTCCTCGCCCGCGGCTTGGCGACTCTCATCTTCGACGGGCCAGGGCAGGGCGAGGGCCAGTACGATTTCGCGATCCGTGGCGACTACGAAGTCCCGGTGAAGGCCGTGCTCGACTATGTTGAAGCGCGTGGCGATGTCGATGCGTCGCGCATCGGCATGTGGGGCGTCAGTCTTGGCGGCTATTACGCGCCACGCGCCACCGCCTTCGAAAAGCGCATCAAGGCCTGCATCGCGCTGGGCGGGCCGTTCGACTGGGCGGCGGCCTTCGACGCCCTGCCGGAACTCACCCGTGAGGCCTTCCGCGTGCGCAGCCGCTGCAAGACGCAGGCGGAAGCGAAGAAGAATGCCGCCACCCTTTCGCTCGTCGGGGTGGCGCAAAACATCACTTGCCCGATCTACATCGTCAACGGCCGCAACGACCGCATCGTGCCGGCCGCCGACGCCGAGCGGCTGGCGCGCGAGGTGAAGGGACCCGTCGATTTGATGATCGTCGAAGACGGCAATCACATCGCCACCAACCGCGCCTACCGCTGGCGGTCGCAGAGCGCCGATTGGATGAAGGAAAAGCTGGGGTAGGCCGCGGCTGCGCCGTGCCCACTCTTTCCCTGTCGTGTCGGTACGCGCGCCGGGCCCCGGACCTCGATGTCGTGCACCAAGGCCGACGCGGTCAACGTGGCCGCTCGCGCGTTTGGACGCGTTGCGGTCTTCAGCTGGGCCCTTTAATTCGCATTTCAATGCGGACCAGCTCGGCCAGATTGCGCGCGCCCATGCGCTCCATCATCCAGGCGCGATGGATCTCGACGGTGCGGAAGCTGATGCCGAGCCGGGCGGCGATCTCCTTATTGGAAAGTCCGGTCACCGCCAGTTCCAGCACTTGCCGCTGGCGCTCGCTGAGCCCGTCGAAACGCGCGCGCAGATCGGCGAGTTCGGCGCTGGCGGCCTGTTTTTGCTGCGCCTCCCCGGTGGCGTTGCGCACGGCCTCAAGCAGACGGCTCTCGTCGAATGGCTTTTCGATAAAGTCGAAGGCGCCCAGCTTGATGGCGGCGACCGCCATGTCGACGTCGCCGTGGCCGGTGATCAGGATCACCGGCGAAACCTGACCTTCGGTCGTGAAGCGGCGCACGAGGTCGAGGCCGGACAGTCCCGGCATGCGGACGTCGGCGACCACGCAATCGAAGCTCTGGTCCCCGCCGGCGAGGAAGGCGTCGGCACTGGCGAAGCAGGCGACCGCCAGCCCTTGACGCTCGAGATAGAGCCTCAGTGAGTCGAGCACCGCGGGATCGTCGTCGATCAGCGCCACACGCATTGCCGTTACCCCGTTCTCGCCACGGGCAGCGTGAACCGCACCGCCGCGCCCGGCCGGCCGTCGTCGCGGCCCCCGATGGTGAGTTCGCCGCCATGCGCCTCGACGATGGAACGGCAGAGCGACAGACCGACGCCGAGTCCGTCCGGCTTGCTCGAGGTGAGCGGCGGCAGGTCGTCGGCGGCAAAGTCCGGCGGAAAGCCGGGGCCGGTGTCGAGCACGCTGATTGCGATGCGGTCGGCGCCGGCGGCCGACGCCGCGATGGTCACGACGCCGCCGGGGCCGGTCGTGGCCATCGCCTCCGCCGCGTTGCGCAGCAGATTGAGCAGCACCTGCTCGACCTGCAGGAGGTCGGCCATCGCCGGCGGCAGGCCGCTGTCGAGCGTGACGCGCACCGTCACGCCATGACGGTCGAGAAACGGCCGGCTGAGCGCCAGGGTCTCGCGCACGATCTGTGAGACCGAGACCGGGGCGCGCCCGCTCTGGTCGAGTCGGATCAAGGCGCGCAGCCGCCGCATAACGTCAGCGGCCCGCTGCACTTGTGCCGCGGTCTTCTCGGCGGTTTCGACGGTGCTCGCCTCGTGGCGGTCGCCGCTTCGCAAGGTGTCGGCGATCAACCGCGCATAGGTGCCGGCGGCCATCAGCGGCTGGTTGATTTCGTGCGCGACCATGGCGGCAAACTCGCCCATGCTGCCGAGCCGGGCGACCCGGGCAAGCGAATCCTGGTGCCGGCGCAGTTGCAGTTCGGTGCGGCGATGCTCGGTGATGACCGCGCCGGCGGCAAGCCCGGTCAGCGCCAGCACGAGCATCAGCGCCTGGAAGACGGCGACGTCGATGTCAGCGTGCGGCAGCAACTGCGCGCTCAGGATAAGCCCGATCTGGGTGATAAGAATGCCAATGGTGACGAGCTCGAGCCCGCCGCGCACGGCCATCCAGATGACCGGCAGGAACAGGATGTAGAAGAACTCGAAGCGATGCTTCTCCGCAAAAGCGAACACGAAGGCGAGGGCGGCCAGGATGGCGGCGATCTGCAGGGCGGTCTCGCGTGAGAGCCGCAAGCCACGTCCGCGCGTGAGCACGATCAATGCAAAAGGAGCGACCACCGCGATGCCGATGATGTCGCCGATCCAGAACCGGAGCGCGGCTGCGGTGAAATCGGGAGCCGCCACCCAGCCGGCGGCGACCAGCACGCCGATATAGCTCGCCGCCACCGCCGCGCTGCTGACGGCCGCCACCGCAAACAGCACGATGAGGTCGCGCATCGACGTCAGCGCCGGATGAAAACGTGTCGCCGGCCGCAGCAGCACCATCAGCCCGAACGTGTAGCCGCCGCCGATGATGAGGCTGGTGGCGATTTCGACCGACCACGGCAGCGGCAGTTGCCGCACCATCAGGTCGGCCAGGAGCGGGGCCACGAACAGAAGCGGAATGAAACGTTGGCCGAACAGCAGGACGAGAATGAAGCTCAGGCCCGTGGGCGGATTCCACGGTGTGATGCCGAAGGGCGCGAAAGGCTGGATGAAGCTGATCCAGTCGAGCAGCACGTAGAGGGCGAGGAAGCCCAGCGCCAGCGCGAAGGGCGGGAGCGAGAAGACGCGCGGAAAAGCCATCGCGACCTGTCGTTGTTGCAGGCCCAGTTCATTCGTCATCGACCACTCATCTTCTCTACCGTCGTTTCCTCCCGCGGGCTGCTAAGGGTGGATACCTAGGGGTCCCTACCCAAGCGTGCCAGCCTAGGTGCCCGTCCCGAATTGTCAAAGTGCGTGTCCGGCGCCGACATTCGCGGCATGAGCACAGCCACCGCACACCAAAGCCACGGCCGGCACGCCCCCCATCACAACGCCGGCGCCATCGTCGTCCTCTGTGCCGAGGAGGAGGTGCGCGACGTCATTGCTTACTGGCTCGCGGGCGAGCCCGCCGAGACGCTGATCGCGGAAGACGGCTACCAAGCGGCGCGCGCCTTGAACGACGGCTGCCGCTGGCTGGTGACCGACCGCGTGCTGCCGCCCTGGCCCGGGCTGGACACCTTCCTCACGCTGCGCAGCCAGCATCCGGGCCTGCGGATCGCCTTCGTCGAGAACGGCAACATGCACGACGGCATCCTTGCCAAGGTGACGGGCGCGAGCGTCCTGTTGCCGCGGCCGCTGACCCGCCGCGCGATCACCGAGGCGCTTGCCAACGGGCACGCCTGACCCGTGGGGGCCGGGATCATGAGCGGGATTGCCCCCACAACGGTGCAGATTGCCGCGTCGGTTCTGTTCGCGCTCGCGGTGCTGCACACGTTCATGACGCGTCAGTTCGAGCATCTGGCGCGCTTGCACCCGAAGCACGCCGGCGTATGGCATCTGCTTGGCGAAGTTGAGACAGTGTTCGGTGTCTGGGCGCTGGTGCTGATTCTGTTCGTGGCGGCCTACGCCACGCCGCAGGAGGCTTTGCATTATCTCGAAAGCCGCAGCTTCACCGAGCCGGCCTTTATCTTCGTCATCATGGTGATCGCGGCGAGCCGGCCGGTGCTCGACTTCGCCGGCGCGATCCTGAGCTGGCTGGCGCGGCTGATGCCGATCCAGCCGCCCAACGCCTATTACTTCACCGTGCTGTCGGTCGGGCCTCTGCTCGGCTCTTTCATCACCGAGCCGGCCGCGATGACCCTGACCGCCATGCTGCTGCGGGAGCGCTACTTCAGTCCACAGGCGCCGCGCGGGTTCAAATACGGCACGCTCGGCGTCTTGTTCGTCAATATCTCCATCGGCGGCACACTGACGCCGTTCGCGGCGCCGCCGGTGCTGATGGTGGCCGAGCGCTGGGGCTGGGACACCAGCTTCATGCTGCAGGCGTTCGGTTGGAAGGCGGCGCTCGCGGTGATCACCAACGCTGCCGCCGCGACCATGCTCTATCGCGCCTATCTCAAGCAATTGCCGACCATCTCGGCGGCGCTGGCGCGCATCGACGTGCCCTGGCCGGTAATCGCGGTGCACATCGCCTTCCTGATCGCCGTGGTGATGTCGAGCCATTACGTCGTGGTGTTCGGCGCGCTTTTCCTGTTCTTTCTCGGCTTCGCGGAAGCCTATCGCCGCTACCAGAGCCGGCTGATCCTGCGCGAAGGCTTGCTGGTCGGCATGTTCCTGGGCGGGCTGGTGGTGCTCGGCGGCATGCAGCAGTGGTGGCTGAGCCCGCTCCTGTCCAACCTCAACAGCACCGCGCTCTATTATGGCACCGCGGCGCTCACCACGGTGACCGACAACGCGGCGCTGACTTACCTCGGCTCGCTGGTCGACCAGTTGTCACCCGCGGCGAAGTACGCGCTGGTGGCTGGCGCGGTGAGTGGGGGTGGGCTGACGGTGATTGCCAATGCGCCCAACCCCGCCGGGTTCGCGATCCTGAAGAATACCTTCGACGATGGCGCCATCAGTCCGCTTTGGCTGGCCGTCTCGGCGGCACCGCCGACCCTGACCGCGGTCGCCGCTTTTCAGGTTCTGCCGGGATGACTGTGCCTGTTCCTGCCGTCGCCGAGGCCACCTGAGGCGCGCCCGGCGAACGGGTCCACAGATTTGCGACCATTCGCGCGGTTCCGCGACATTGACAAGAATCGCCCGGCTGGAAACCCTGTCGCCGCCTTGAAGGGCGATCCGACGGGGCGGGTCGAGGTCGCATGTTTGCAATCGAGGCGGTTTTGCCCGCGGTTCAGCTGTCGGCAGGCCAGAGCTTCATCCCTTCGGCCCATTGCGGCTTCGGGGGCGAATTGCGTTGAGCGCGGTAACATGAGACGGTTTTTCATGATTTCATTCCTTTGCAGCAGGCAGCTTGCCGCCCGCTCAGCGCTCTTGGGCGGTTGGGTGCTGCTGTTCTTGGCCGCTGGCGCCATCGCGCCTGCCCACGCCGCCAGCGGGCCGTTTGCCGCCTTCGGCGGGGCCTGGTCGGGCACCGGCAAGGTGCGCACGCAATCCACGACGGAGCGCATCCGCTGCGACGCCAAATACCGCGTGGCCGACAGCAGCGGCCACGCCGTCAATCTGGAACTCACCTGCAAGAGCGATAGCTACAGTTTCGATCTGGTCGGCGATTTCCAGGCGAACGGCAGCGGCACGATCTCCGGACGCTGGACCGAGCGCTCGCGGGGCATCGGCGGCACGGTCGTCGGCCAGGGGCGCGGCGATTATATCCAGATCCTGGTCGAGAGTTCGGCTTTCGCTGCGAAATTGGTTATGGTGACGCGCGGCAGCCGGCAATCGGTCGAGATCGATTCGCATGGCGGCGGGCAGGTGGTGAAGGCGTCGATCGGCCTGCACCGGCATTAACACGTGAAGGGCTGACCCATTCAGCGGTGAGTGTCGATCATGGAGACCCGTGCACGTTACGTCATCATCGGCGCGTTCGTCATCGCCGTCATCGTCTGCGGGTTCGGCTTCGTCTACTGGCTGGAAAGTACCGGCGGCCTGGGCGCGCGGGCTTACTACCACATCCGGTTCGACCAACCGGTCTCGGGGCTGCAGGCGGGCTCCACCGTGCTGTTCAACGGGCTCAAGGTCGGCGCCATTCAGGGGATGAATCTCGATCCGGACGACCCAGGCGGGCTGGTCGCGACCGTCGCGGTCGAGCCGTGGACGCCGGTGCGCGCCGATACCAAGGTCCAGATCACCTTCCAGGGCCTGACCGGCTCGCCGGCCATTCTGCTGCGCGGCGGGACGTCGAACGCGCCGCGGCTGGTCGCGCACAACGGCCAGATTCCGACGCTGGTCGCCCCCGGCGACATCGGCAAGAACCTGAGCGACGCCGCGCGCGACACGCTCGCCAACATCAACGGCGTCATCAACGACAACGCCAAACCCTTGCACAGCGCCATCACCGGCATCAGCACTTTCGCCGACATGCTGGGGCACAATTCCAAGAAGATCGAAGGCATGCTGGACGGGCTCGGCAAGATGCTGGGCGTCGGCGGCCCTGCCAAGGTGCAGCCGCAGACCTACGACCTGACGGCGGCCACCGCGTTTCCGCCCCTCGACAAGTCCATCAAGGTGCAGATGGTCGTGCCGGACGTGCACGCCATTCTGGCCTTCGACACCCAGAACATCCTGATCCGCTCGGCGCAGGGGACCTTTTCCAACGTCGAGGGCGGCCGCTGGGCCGACAATCTGCCCAAGCTGATGCAGGCCAAGCTGATCGAGAGCTACGAGAACGCTCATCTGCTCGGCAAGGTGAGCCGGCCGTTCGACATGCTCGAGGCGCCGTATCGGCTGGAGACCACCATCCGCAGCTTCCAGATCACGCTGACGCCGAAGCCCGAAGCGGAGGTGGAATTTTCCGCCCGCATCCTTGGCGGCAAGGGCAAGGTGGTGGATGCCCGCATCTTCAAGGCAACCGCGCCGGCCAAGGACACGAGCGCGGCGGAGGCGGTGCCCGCGCTCGATAAGGCCTTCGCCCAGAGCGCAAGCGACTTGGTGGCGTGGTCGGTCGACAAACTGTCTGCCGTGGCCCCCGCCAACGGAGGGAGTGACGCCGGCAAGGCCGGCGACAGCAAGCCGGGCGACGATATGGGCACGGACACGCCCGGCAATGACGGTGGCATGCCCGAACTGACCATGCCGGCGCCGCCGAAATAGCGGACGCCCGGCTGGCCGCTGCGCTCGGACCGCGGGCCCATGCAAAGCCGCGGCCTATTGAAGCCGTCGCCAATGAAGCCGGCGCCCATGGCTATTGTGTACAATTAATTGCTTGCTGCCTCATAATTAGGCAATCCCTCCGATAACTGCTTCCAAACTGTTCGCGGCTTTGCGTGTGCGGACGCCGGATCGGCCTCGGCGGCTCCAGAATCCTTTGGGTTCAAGGCTCTAGCCGCCCGCGGCTGGCTGGCATGAGACTTGCGGAAGTGAGCGCGCCGGGCCACCGCGGCCGGCGCCGAAAGCGGCGTCAGGCGCGGCGGCCCCATGTAACGATTTCGCCACAGGAGCCGCCTCCAATGCCCAACGACTTCAATATTTCGCGTCGCGCGCTGATCGCCGGTCTCGGCGGCGCGGGCGCCGTTGCGCTCACCGCCGGCCTGCCGGTCACTTCCGCGCTCGCCGCCAGCAGCGTGGTCGGCTTCATCTATGTCGGGCCGCGTGACGACTACGGCTACAACCAGTCGCACGCCGAGGGCGCCGCGGCGGTGAAGAAGATGAAGGGGGTCAAGGTGGTCGAGGAGGAGCGCATCCCCGAGACCGTCCAGGTCGCCAAGACCATGGAAAGCATGATCAACCTCGACGGCGCCGGGCTCCTGTTCCCGACCTCGTTCGGCTACTTCAATCCCTACATCCTGGAAGAAGCCAAGAAATATCCCAAGATCCGCTTCGAGCACGCCGGCGGCCTGTGGACGCCGAAGGACCCGAAGAACGTCGGCAGCTATTTCGGCTACATCTTCGAGGCGCAGTACATCAACGGCATCATCGCCGGCTACACCTCAAAGAGCGGCAAGCTCGGCTTCGTCGCGGCCAAGCCGATCGCGCAGGTCTTGCAGAACATCAACGCTTTCACGCTCGGCGCCCAGTCCGTCAATCCGAAGGCGACGACACAGGTGATCTTCACCGGCGATTGGTCGCTGCCGGTGAAGGAAGCCGAAGCCACCAACAGCATGATCGACCAGGGTGTCGACGTCGTCACCATGCACGTCGACAGCCCGAAGGTGGTCGTGCAGACCGCGGCCAAGCGCGGCGCCATGGTGTGTGGCTATCACTGCAGCCAGGCGGCGCTCGCGCCCGAGGCCTATCTTACAGGCGCCGAGTGGAACTGGACCGATCTCTATCCCAAGTTCGTCAGCATGTGGATGAAGGGCGAGTCGATCCCGAACTTCTACCGCGGCGGCTTCAAGGAAGGGCTGATCAAGCAGTCGCCCTACGGGCCGAAAGTCTCGGAGAAGGCGCGCAAGCACGCCGACGACATCAAGGCCAAGCTGATGGCCGGCAACTACCTGATCTTCAAGGGCCCGATCAAGGACAATACCGGCAAGACCGTGGTCGCCGCCGGCGCCGCGCTCAGCCAGGGCAACGAGACCGACGCTCAGCTCGAGTTGATGCACTTCCTGGTGGAAGGCGTGAAAGGAAGCCTGCCGTCGTAACGCGGCAACCGGCGAGGGATCCGGCCAATGACGACGGATGCAGTTGTCGGCGACGCCGCCGCTGAGGCGGCGCCGCCCGCGATGCCCCGCAGACGAGTGTTCCGCAGCGAGGAATTCGGGCGGGCCGCCGAGTCCGTGCTGATCCCGCTCGGGGCGCTCGTCGTCTCGATGGTGTTGTTCGGGGCGTTTGTTGCCTTCGCCGGCGTCAATCCACTTGATGTCTACAACATGATGTGGCTCGGCTCGTTCGGCACCTGGTTCTCGGTGCAGAACACGCTGACCTTGGCCTCGCCACTCATCCTGACGGCGTTATGCACCGCGCTGCCGGCGCAGGCCGGCCTCATGATCATCGGGGGAGAGGGGGCGTTCGTCATCGGCGGGCTGGCGGCGGTGGCCGTCGGCCTGCCGGTGGCGAATGTTGCTCCGCCGCTCGTCGCACAACTGGTCATGGCGGCGGCCGGCATGCTGGCGGGCGCGGCCTGGATCGCTTTTGCCGGCGCACTCCGGCACTGGCGCGGCGTCAACGAGACCATCTCGACGCTGCTGCTCACCTATATCGGCATCGCCATCCTCAACCACATGGTCGAGGGCGTGATGCGCGACCCCTCGAGCCTCAACAAGCCGACGAGCTATCCCATCCCGGGTCCCGACAAGATCGGCAACATTCCCGGCATGGAGGTGCACTGGGGCTTTGTCTTCGGGCTCGTCTTCTGCGTCGCCGCCTACATCCTGTTTTTCCGCACCACCTTCGGTTTTGCCGCGCGCATGGTCGGCGGCAATCCGCGCGCGGCGCGGCTGTCGGGCCTCGGCGTCGGACGCATCATCATGGTGGTGACGGCGATCGCGGGCGCCGCCGGCGGGCTTGCCGGCATGGTGGAGGTCGCCGCCGTGCAGGGCGCGGCCAGCGCCACGCTCGCCGCCGGCTACGGCTATACCGGCATCCTGGTCGCCTTCATCGCGCGCCAGAACCCGCTCGCGGTCATTCCGGTCGCGATCCTGTTCGGCGGCATCGACGCCAGTGGCGGGCTCCTGCAGCGCCGGCTCGATCTGCCGGATGCGTCCGTCCTGGTGCTGCAGGGCATCATCTTCGTGGTGATCCTGGCGAGCGAAACTTTGTTCGGGCGGTTCAAGATTTTCCGCGGCAAGGAGCCATAAGCATGCCTGACGCATCGATCGGCTGGTGGGGCGTGCCGCTGGCGGTGGCGGCGGGCGCGGTACGTGCCGGCACGCCGTTCCTGTTCGTCAGCCTGGGCGAACTGCTGACCGAGAAATCCGGCCGCATCAATCTCGGCCTCGAAGGCACGCTGGTGATGGGCGCCATGAGCGGCTACGGCACCGCTTATCTGACCGGCTCGCCCTGGCTCGGCGTGCTGGTCGCCGGCGTTACCGGTTCGATCTTCGGCGCGCTGCACGCGGGGCTCTGCTCGCTGCCGCGCGTCAACGACATCGCGGTCGGCATCGCGCTCATGCTGTTCGGCACGGGCCTCGCCTTCTATCTCGGCAAGCCGCTGATCCAGCCGCAGGCGCCGACGCTGCCGGCGCTGCATCTCGGCTGGTGGAGCCACATCGCCGCCGTGCGCGAGGCACTCAAGATCAACACGCTCTTTATCGTGGGCGCGATCCTGGCGCCGGCGATCGTCTGGTTCCTGCGCTCCACGCGCTGGGGCATGATCATCCGCATGGCCGGCGACAGCGCCGACGCCGCCCGCGCCATGGGCTATTCAGTCAACTGGGTGCGGCTCGCCGCCACCATGACCGGCGGCTTCTTCGCCGGCATCGGCGGTTCGTTCCTGTCGCTCTATTATCCCGGCAGCTGGAGCGAGGGCCTCTCGAGCGGGCAGGGCATCACGGCGGTCGCGCTGGTCATCTTCGCGCGCTGGAACCCGATGTACTGCTTCTACGCCTCGCTCTTGTTCGGCGGCGCCGGCGCGCTCGGCCCCGCCTTGCAGTCGGTCGGCGTCACCTCGGGCTATTACCTGTTCAACGCCGCGCCCTATTTCCTCACGCTCTTCATCCTGGTGCTGACCTCGTCGTCCGAGCACCGGCTCACCGGCGCGCCGTCGGAACTGAGCATCACGAAGTAAACGCAAGCGGAGTGCAGTCGATGAGCGGTCTGGGTGGTCTCAACAAATCGCCGAACGGCGTCGTCCTCGGCCTCGTGCAATTGCAGTTGCCGGTGGTGGCCACGCCGGAAGACCTCGCCCGCCAGACCGAGAAGATCGTCTCGATGGTCGCCAAGGCGCGTCGTTCCATGCCGACCATGGACATGGTGGTGTTTCCCGAATACGCGCTGCACGGCCTGTCGATGGACACCAACCCGGCCATCATGGTCACCCGCGACGGGCCGGAGATGGCGGCCTTCCGCCGCGCCTGCCGGGACAACGAGATCTGGGGCTGCTTCTCCATCATGGAGAAGAACCCCGAGGGCAATCCCTATAACTCCGGGTTGATCATCGACGACAAGGGCGAGATCAAGCTCTATTACCGCAAGCTTCATCCGTGGGTGCCGGTGGAGCCGTGGGAGCCGGGCGATCTCGGCATTCCCGTGTGCGACGGCCCGAAGGGCACGCGCATCGGCTTGATCATTTGCCACGACGGCATGTTCCCCGAGATGGCGCGCGAGTGCGCCTACAAGGGCGCCGAGATCATGATCCGCACCGCCGGCTACACCGCGCCGATCCGGCACACCTGGAAGATCACCAACCAGGCCAACGCATTCCAGAACCTGATGCAGACCGCGAGCGTGTGCATGTGCGGCTCCGACGGCACCTTCGACTCCATGGGCGAGGCGATGTTCTGTGATTTCGACGGCAGCGTGATGGTCGAGGGCGGCGGCCGCGCCGACGAGATTGTCACCTGCGAGCTGCGGCCCGACCTGGTGCGCGAAGCGCGCAAGCACTGGTCGGTCGAAAACAACATCTACCAGCTCGGCCATCGCGGCTATGTGGCGGTGGCCGGCGGCGCGCGCGACTGCCCCTATACGTTTATGCAGGACATGGTGAGGGGCCAGTACCGGCTGCCATGGGAGGACGAGGTCGTCTACACCGACGGCACCAGTTGCGGCTTCCCGCCGCCGGCGCGTCAGTACAAGAAGGCGGTTGCCAATGGCTGATCGAGCGACGATGGCCGAGCAGACCACGCGCGCCGCGCGCTACGTCGAGGCCGATCCCTATCCCTGGCCCTATAACGGAGATCTGCGGCCGGAGAACACCACGCTGATCATCATCGACATGCAGACCGACTTCTGCGGGCAGGGCGGTTATGTCGACAAGATGGGCTACGACCTCTCGCTTACCCGCGCGCCGATCGAGCCGATCAAGGCGGTGCTCGCCGCCATGCGCGCCAAGGGCTATCACATCATCCACACCCGCGAGGGTCACCGGCCTGACCTCGCCGACCTGCCTGCGAACAAACGCTGGCGCTCGCGCCAGATCGGCGCCGGCATTGGCGATCCTGGGCCCTGCGGGCGCATCCTGGTGCGCGGCGAGCCTGGCTGGGAGATCATCGACGAGCTCAAGCCGCTCGCCGGCGAACCGGTCATCGACAAGCCGGGCAAGGGCTCATTCTGCGCCACCGACCTCGAGCTGATCCTGCGCACGCGCGGGATCGAGAACATCATCCTCACCGGCATCACCACCGACGTCTGCGTCCACACAACCATGCGCGAGGCCAACGATCGGGGCTTCGAATGCGTGATTCTGGAGGACTGCTGCGGCGCCACCGACAAAGGCAATCACGAGCACGCCATCAAGATGGTGAAGATGCAGGGCGGCGTGTTCGGCGCCGTCAGCAACGCCGACGCGCTGATCAAGGGGCTCGCATGAGGGCGACCATTGGCGCCGTCTCCGACCACCTGCCGTTGCCGGGCGACGGCGCGCTCGCGGTCGAGACCTACGGTCTCGGCAAGCGCTTCGGCGACCTGGTGGCGCTCGGCGACGCCTCGGTGAAGATCAAGGCTGGCAGCGTGCACGCGCTGCTTGGCGAGAACGGCGCCGGCAAGTCGACCTTAGTCAAATGCATCATGGGCTATTATCTGCCCGACGAGGGCAGTGTGATGGTCGACGGCCACGAGGTCGCGATCACTACGCCGCGCCACGCCCATTCGCTGGGCCTCGGTATGGTCTACCAGCACTTCACGCTGGTGCCGCATATGACCGTGTTGGAGAACATGGTGATGGCGCGCGCGGACGTGCCGAACGTCATCGACTGGCGCGCCGAGCGCAAGCGCTTCGACGACTTCCTCGCCACCATGCCGTTTTCGGTGCCGGTCGACACGCCGGTGGCGACGCTCGCCGCCGGTGAGAAGCAGAAGGCGGAAATCCTCAAGCAGCTCTATCTCAAGAGCCGCTTCCTCATCCTCGATGAACCGACCTCCGTGCTCACGCCTAACGAGGCGGACGAAATTCTCGGCATGATCCGCGACATGGCGCATTCCGGGCGCATCACCGTGCTGATCATCACCCACAAGTTCCGCGAGGTGATGGCGTTCGCCGACGAGGTGTCGGTGTTGCGGCGGGGCAAGCTCGTCGGCGGCGGCGCCGTCAAGGATCTGACGCCAGACGCCATGGCCAAGATGATGATCGGCGACCAGGAAATCCGCAGCATGGGCGGCCGCTCCGCGGCGGCGGCCGGCGCGGTGTGCCTGGAGACCCGCGATCTGGCGGCGGCCGACGACGAAGGCTTGGCCGCCGTGCGTGGCGTCTCCTTGCAGGTGCGCGCCGGCGAGATCGTCGGCATCGCCGGCGTGTCCGGCAACGGCCAGAGCGAACTGTTCCAGGTGCTGGCGGGCCAGCGCGAGGCGAGCGCCGGCGAGATGCTGGTGCACGGCGAGCCCTATCACGCGCGCCGCGCCCAGATGCTGCGCCACAAGGTCTCGCTGCTGCCCGAGGAGCCGTTGCGTAACGGCTGCGTGCCGCACATGAGCGTCGCCGACAACATGGCGTTTCGCCGCTTCGACCAGATGCCCTACGCCAAGGGGCCATGGCTGAAGCGCTCGGCCTTCCGCCGAACGGCCGAAGAGCTGATCGCGCGCTACCGCGTCAAGACCTCGTCACCCGACGCGCCGATCTCGACCCTGTCGGGCGGCAACGTGCAGCGCGCGGTGCTGGCGCGCGAACTGTCGGGCGAGGTGGACGTGCTGGTCGCGGCCAATCCGGTCTTCGGCCTCGACTTCGCGGCGGTTGCCGACATCCACGCCCAGATCATGGCCGCCCGCAACCGCGGGGCCGCGGTGCTCTTGGTGAGCGAAGATCTCGACGAACTGTTGGAGCTTTCCGACCGCATCGTGGTCATGTTCGAGGGCCAGATTGTGCACGAGACCACGCCGGCGCAGGCGGATCTGACGGTCATCGGGCGGTTCATGGCCGGGCATTGAGGCTCGTGCCGTCCTCAGTCGGTCGCGGGCGGCCGTCCCGGCCCCCACAGGCAGCCTACCCGGCATTCGCACGCAGCCTCATTGATGGTGGCAATTGACGCCGAGGGCGCATGCGTCCGCCGGTTTTGATGGTTACGCATTTAGCTTAATTCGCTTCTGCCCTATCAAAACCGGGTGGTTGTATTACACCTGCCGCGCGCTCAGGTTTGAGCCACAAGGACCTGAACGTCGGTGGAGTCCGGCGGTTAATTGCAATCCGCCGGCTCCGCCGCGCCTCGCCGGCCGGAGCCTGAATAAGTCTTCCGCTCGGCCGTTCGAACTGTTGCGGTCTGGGTCGGACCTGCCGGCACTGAAAAGTTGCCGTGCACGTCCTGAGTAAGGTGGAGCGTTTCAGTGGGAATAACTCATCAGCTTGCGCCGGCTTCGAGCCGCAGGATGCGCCATCTCAAAGAGCTGGCCACCGACCTTCTTGTGTATCTGGCCATCGCCTCCGTCTTTACGCTCGCGACGGCGGTTCTCTGGTTTGCCTCGCTCTTTTTTCAGTGACCCATGTTGCAGCGACCCACGAGCGCGACTGAGAACCTGCCGACCGCCGGTTCGCCGGAAGCGCCCGATTGCCGTTGCGGCGCGCCCATGCATTTGTCAGGCGTAAAGCCGGATCAAGACGCGGAAGTCAAGATTTTCACCTGCGCCGCGTGCCAGCACGAATTCCAATTGATGGCCTGGCGTTCGTTCGAGCCCAACGATGGTGCGCCGGTGCGCGAGGGCCTGTTATGAGGGTCGAAGACGATCAGCAGGACGCGCGGGCGGCAGCGACCTTTGCTGTCGTCATCGGCTGGGCGATGCAGCTCGTGGGCACGGCCATCTGGATTTACGGATATTTCGTGCCCGGCCATTCGCCGCTGATTGATTAGCACGCCCACACGCCTTGGCGGATCGCCGATTTCCTGCCGAATATCGAGTCGGAGATCGGCATGGTCTTGGTGTTCGCCGGTCTGGTCCCGATCTACTGGCCGGCGCGCCGGTAGCGTTTTCCATTTGACGCCGTCGTCGGGCAGGCGGCTGCCGCAATATTATCCGATTGCTGAACGGCTGTTCATATTCGCGGGGCCGCGCGGTCCACGTTCCGTTGGAACGATGTCATAGAGCGCGACGTTTCCTCGGCGCAGGTTGGCCGATTGGGGCCAACGCCCATCAGTTGCGGAGGATCGCGCAATGAATCGGAAGACCGCACTGCTACTTTGCAGCACGGCTGCATTGTTTGCTTTCAACGGGGCGTCGCAGGCCGCGCCCGCACTCCCAACCCCGGCGTCGCCACCGGCCGCGCAGTCCTATGCGGACCTGCTGACGCCGGTTCCCAATGCCTTGGACGCGCTCAAGGCGGATAATGCCGCGCGCGCGACGCAAACCGTGCAACCGCGCGTGCAGCTCGCCCGCTGGCATCACCACCACCACCATCACCACGGCGGGTTCCTGCCGGGCGCCATCATCGGCGGTATCGTAGGCGGGGCGCTGGCTGCGGCGCCGGGCCCCTATTACTACCATCACTGCTATTGGACGCGGGGCCGGCCCTATTGGAACGGCTGGCGCTGGGTGCACCCGCGCGTGCGCGTGTGCAACTGATATCGCGGCAGATATCCGCGTTAAGACCGATATCCGCGTTAAGACAATGCCTCTCCCCGCAGAACGCGGGGAGAGGTCTTTTCGGCGTCAGGCGACCGGCTCGGCTTCCGCCGGGGCTTTTGACTTAGCCGGCGCGAGCGCGGCGGCCACCGCGTCGTCGACCCGCTCCAGCCAGACGAACTCCAGCCCGTTGCGGGCCTCTTCCGGAATGTCGTCATAGTCCTTCCGGTTACGCGCCGGCAGCATGACGCGCTTGAGCCCGGCACGGTGAGCGGCCACCACCTTCTCCTTGATGCCGCCGACCGGCAGCACCAGGCCGCGCAGGCTGATCTCGCCGGTCATGGCGGTATCGTTGCGGATGGTGCGGTCGGTCATCAGCGAGGTGAGCGCCATGAACATGGCGACACCGGCGCTGGGACCGTCCTTCGGGATCGCACCCGCCGGCACGTGCACGTGGATGTCGCTCTTTTCGAAGCGTTCCTCGTCGATGCCGAACAGGCTCGCCCGGTTCTTGACGATCGAGAGCGCCGCTTGCGCGCTCTCCTTCATCACCTCGCCGAGCTGGCCGGTGAGGATCAGCTTGCCGTGGCCGGGCAGCCGCGTCGCCTCGATGAAGAGGATGTCGCCGCCGACCGGCGTCCAGGCAAGCCCGGTCGCGACGCCCGGCACGCTCGTGCGCATGGCGACTTCGCTCTCGAACTGGCGCTGGCCGAGCATGTCGGTCAGGTCGTTCACGTCGATCTTGATCGGGCCCGACGCGCCTTCCGCGATCCGCACCGCGGCATGACGCAAGGCCTTGCCGATCTCGCGCTCAAGGTTCCGAACGCCGGCCTCGCGGGTATAGCCGTGCACGATCTCACGCAACGCGGCGTCGCTGATCTCGACCTGTCCGTCCTTGATGCCGTTCGCCTCCATCTGGCGCTTGACCAGATAGCGCGCGGCGATCTGCAGCTTCTCGCCTTCGGTGTAGCCGGTGAGGCTGATCACCTCCATGCGGTCGCGCAGCGGCCCCGGGATGGTGTCGAGCACGTTCGCCGTGGTGATGAACACGACCCGGGAAAGGTCGAACGGCACCCCGAGATAGTTGTCTCGGAACGTGTTGTTCTGCTCCGGATCGAGCACCTCCAGCAGTGCCGCCGACGGATCGCCCTGGATACCGGCGCCGAGCTTGTCGATCTCGTCCAGCATCATCACGCAGTCGCGGGTCCCCGCCTTCTTGATGCCCTGGATGATGTTGCCGGGCAGCGACCCGATGTAGGTGCGCCGGTGACCGCGGATCTCGGCCTCGTCATGCACGCCGCCGAGCGAGACGCGCACGAACTTGCGGTTCATGGCGCGCGCGATCGATTGACCGAGCGAGGTCTTGCCGACGCCCGGAGGGCCGACGAAGCACAGGATCGGGGCCTTACCGGCAGGCGCCAGCTTGCGCACGGCGAGATATTCGACGATGCGCTTCTTGATCTTGTCGAGGCCGTAGTGGTCGGCGTCGAGGATGCGCCGCGCCTCCTTGATGTCGATCGGGGTCTCCTCCGGCAGCTTCCAGGGGAGCTCGATCAGCCAGTCGAGATAGGTGCGGGCCATGCCGTATTCGGCCGCGGCCTCCGGCATGCGTTGCAGCCGGCGCAGCTCCTTGCGGACGTGATCCTCGACCTCCTTCGGCATGCCGGCCTCGGCGACCTTCTGCTCCAGCTCGGCCAGTTCGGCGGCCTTGCCTTCCTCGCCTTCGCCGAGCTGCTTCTGGATCGCTGCCATCTGCTCACGCAGCAAGACCTCGCGCTGCCGCTCGTCGAGCGCGGCCTTGGTCTGCTGGCCGATCTCGGCCGACAGCCGCAGCACCTCGATGCGATGGGCGAGCAGCTTCGACACCTTGTCGACGCGCGCGGCGATGTCGATGGTCTCGAGCACCTCCTGCTTCTGTTCCGGCTTCACGTCCATGTAGGACATGGTGAAGTCGGCGAGCGCGCCGGCGGAATCGACCGCCTGCACGGCGCCGACCAGTTCCTTCGGCGCCTGCGGCAACAGCTCCAGCGCTTCCATGGCCTGGCCGCGCAGATGCACCAGCCGCGCCTCGCTCTCGGGCGACTTGGCTTCCGGCTCGGCGATGCGCAGCACGCGCGCGACCATGAACGGCCAGCCGCCGAGGAACTCGACGATCTGCACGCGCTCCTCGCCCTGGCAGACCAGGTGGTTGCTGCCGTCGGGTGTGGTGATGTAGCGCGCCACGCTCGCCGCGGTGCCGACGCGGTGCATGTCGATCGCGGTCGGCTCGTTCACGTCCGGGTCGCGCTGCTTGAGGATGACGACTTGGCGCTCTTCGCGCACGGCCTGTTGGGCGGCGGCGACCGACTTCGGCCTGCCGACGGTGACGGGCATCACCATGCCTGGAAACAGCACGAAGTTGCGCACCGGCACGACGATCATGGCGTCGTCCGGCAGCGGCAGAAGTTGAGGTTGGGCGCGTTCCTTGCCGGACTCGGGGCCCGTTGCGGCGCCGCCTTGCTCCAGGGATCGCATCATTTCTGTATCAGCCACGATTATTACCTGCTTTCTCCAGCGTAATGAGGAGACACCCATCGACCATCGCGCGGTGGACCGCGGCGTAACGCCCGGCTGGCAGGCGAATGCGCCGCTCGAACCGTCCTTGTGGCAGTTCGAGGCGATGGATGACCGCCGTCCGCAGCTCCTTTGGCAGCACGCGGGCGCCGGCAACGACGAGATCGCTGCCGTCGATCGCCGCCTCAACCCGCTCGGGGTTCACCCCGGGCAGAGCGACCAGCACCAGCACGGCACGGTCGGTTTCGAGCACGTCGATCGGCGGCTCCCAGGCCGGCAGCCGGCTGCGCGCGCGCACCGGCCGGAAAAACTCGCGATTCATGCGCTCGGCGCGGGCGAGCATGTCGCACGCCTCCGACCACATCCAGCTATTGGGAAATTCCGTCATTGGAGTCCTATGGGTCACCTTTCGTTCTCGTTAGATTGGGACCGGGAACACGGATTTCAATGAGGGCGCCCTATACCCCGCCGGAACACGCAGATGAGCATGGCCGAACCGTCCATGCGGCCCGAACGATTCAGGTGTTCGCGCCGTTACCTGACAGGATCGCAAACGCGACAAAGGAGGCGGCCATGCCAGCCAAATCGAAGGCCCAGCAGCAGGCGGCGGGGGCGGCCCTGTCGGCCAAGCGGGGAGATCGGAAGGTCAACTCGCTGAAGGGCGCGTCCAAGTCCATGTACGAGTCCATGAGCCGACGGCAGCTTGACGAATTGGCGTCGGGCAGCCGCAAGGGAAAGCCGAAGCGCAAATCGCGCCGTTCATGAGCGGCCCCATATGACCCATTCTCGATGAGGCAGAATTGATGGCTTTCAATCTGAAGAGCCCGGCCTTTGGCGAAGGGCAATCCATTCCTCGTAAGTATACCGCCGACGGCGACAATGTTTCGCCACCGCTCACCTGGTCGGAGGCGCCGGCCGGCACCAAGAGCTTTGCGCTTATCATCGAGGACCCGGACGCGCCGTCAGGCACCTTCCGGCATTGGGGTATCTACGGCGTGACCGGCTCCAAGCTGTCCGAAGGCGACGACAAGGCGGCGGCCGTGACCAACGACTTCGGTGACGCCGGCTATGGTGGACCCGCGCCGCCGAAGGGACATGGCGTTCACCACTACCACTTCAGGATCGCCGCACTCGATGTCGAACGGCTGGAGGCGTCGCCGCAGACTTCAGTTGCCGACTTGTGGGCAGCGGCCGGGCGCCATAGCCTCGGCGAGGCTGAGCTGATTGGAACCTACGCCCGTTGAGCGAAACCAAGATCGTGACGGTGTTCGGCGGCACTGGCTTTCTGGGCCGGCGCGTGGTGGAGCATTTGCGCGATCATGGTTTTGCGGTGCGTGTCGCGGCACGCCATCCCGAACGCGCCAAAGCGCTGTTCAACGGGGCTCCGCAGGTCGCTGCCGTGCAGGCCGACATCCAGAACGAAGCTTCGGTGGCAACAGTGCTCGTGGGTGCCTGGGGCGTCGTGAATGCGGTGAGTCTCTACGCCGAGAAGGGCGGCCGCACGTTCCACGGCGTTCACGTCGAAGCTGCCGGGCGGCTGGCCGCTGCCGCCGGCCGGGTCGGGTCCGAGCGGTTTATTCAGCTTTCCGGGATTGGCGCCGACCCTCACTCAAGGTCGCCCTACGTGCGCAGCCGCGGCGAAGGCGAGGCGGCGGTGCGCGCGGCTTTCCCCGGGGCGGTCGTTATCCGGCCCTCGGCGATGTTCGCGGCGCAGGAGGGTTTCACCGCTTCCCTTGCCGGCATGATGCATAAGACATCAGTATTCCCATTGTTTGGCGTTGGCGCGACGCGGATGCAGCCGGTCTTTGTCGATGATGTCGCCGAGGCCGTGGCGCGCATTTTGGTGGCGCCCGCTCCGGCGCCCCTCTACGAGTTCGGCGGCCCCGAAATACTGACCTACAAGGCGCTGCTGCGCCGGATCGCCGGCCAGCGCGGGCGGCAGCCCTTGCTGCTTCCTGTTCCGTTTGCGGCATGGCGGCTGCTCGCGGCCGTTGCCGCTTGGCTACCGCAATCCGCCGCTGACGGAAGGCATGGTCGCCCTGGTGCGGCAGGACAACGTGGCGTCTGAAGCGCTGCCGGGATTAGAGGCGCTGGGGATTGCACCGACGCCGCTTGAAGCCGTGCTCGCATAAGGTATCGAGGGTGCAGGATAGTGCAGGCGGATAGCGCGCCTGCGACCTTTGCGCCCCTTGGCCCCGATCGCTGCTTTGTGGCCTTATTCCACCGATAGCCCTTGCGGCATGCCGGCCATGCGCTTTTATCTTAGGCGCCGGTCCCCGAATCGGACACGCGACCGCACGTTTCGCAGCAACATAGCCAGAGCCAAGATCGCCATTCCATGACGACCGCCGACTCCGCACTGCCGCCCGCCGAGGAATACGACGACATCGTCTATCCCTCCGCCATTCCCTTCGTGCTGATGCACCTGGCCTGCTTCGCCGCGATCTGGACCGGCATCACCTGGCAGGCGGCGGCGCTCGGCATCGGGCTCTACTGGCTGCGCATTTTCGGCATCGGCGCCGGCTATCACCGCTATTTCTCGCACAAGGCCTACGCGACCAGCCGCGTGTTTCAGTTCATCCTGGCGGTTCTGTCGCAATCGACCACGCAGAAGAGCGTGCTGTGGTGGGCGGCCAAGCACCGGCACCATCACTTACATTCCGATACGGAAGCGGACGTGCATTCGCCGCGCCACCGCGGCTTCCTCTACAGCCATCTCGGCTGGATCTTCTCGCGCAAGCACGACAGCTTCGATCCTGTGAAGGTGGAAGACCTGATGCGCTATCCGGAGCTGCGCTTCCTGCATAAATTCGAGCAGCTTCCGGGCTTCTTACTGGCCGTCATCTGCTTCCTGATCGCCGGCTGGCCGGGGCTGGTGGTCGGCTTCTTCTGGAGCACGGTCGCGGTCTATCACGGCACCTTCTGCATCAACTCGCTCGCGCACGTGCACGGCCGCAAGCGCTACGTCACCGGCGACGACTCGCGCAACAACTGGTTGCTCGCCATCTTCACCATGGGCGAGGGCTGGCACAACAATCACCACGCCTTTCAGTCGAGCGTGCGCCAGGGCTTCCGCTGGTGGGAATACGACATGACGTTCTATATCCTCACCGCGCTGTCGTGGTTCGGCGTGGTGTGGGACCTGAAGAAGCCGCCGCAGGCGGTGGTGCGCAACGAGCAGAAGCTCGGTGCGCGCGTCATCGACCGCGCCGCCGGGCAGCTGGCCGCCAGCTTCAATTCCGAGCGCATCGCGGGGCTGGTGGCCGCGGCGCTGGAGAACCCGTCGCTCGCCTCGCTGCAGCATCGGCTGACTAGCGCGCAGCAGCAGGCTGCCGACATCCTCGCCAACGCGCATCTGCCGCATCTGCCGACTCGGGCCGAGATCGGCGACAAGGCGCGCGCCATGTTCGTGCGCACCCGCTCGCTCGATGACATCGTCGAGCGCGCCTACCAGATGGTGATGGAGCGGGTCGGCGCGCGCTTGCGCGAACTGCCGCAGCCGGCGTAAGGCGCACGAAGCCGGGTTGTCGGGCGTCTAGCCACGCCGCGCCGGGGCGGCTAAACAACGCGTCATGAGCAGCAACGACAAGGTTCTGGTGACCGGCGCGAGCGGCTTCGTCGGCTCGGCGGTGGCGCGCAAGCTGACGGAGCGCGGCTTCGCCGTGCGCGCGCTGGTGCGCGAGGGTAGCCCGACCGGCCATCTCAGTGATCTCGACCTCGAATTCGCCAAGGGCGACTTGCGTGACGCGACCTCCGTACGCGAAGCCGTGCGCGGGGTGCGTTACGTCTTTCACGTGGCGGCGGACTATCGGTTGTGGGCGCGCGATCCGGAAGAAATCGTGCGCAACAACATGGGCAGCACCGGCAACATCATGCAGGCCGCGCGCGACGAAGGCGTCGAGCGCATCGTCTACACCAGCAGCGTCGCCACGTTGAAGTGCCGGCAGGAAGGCGCGCCTTCCGACGAGACCATGCCGCTTGCCGAGGATCAGGCGATCGGCGCCTACAAGCGCAGCAAGGTCGCCGCCGAGCGGCTGGTGGAGCGCATGGTGACGCAAGGGCTGCCGGCGGTGATCGTCAACCCCTCGACGCCGATCGGCGCCAACGACGTCAAGCCGACGCCCACGGGCCGCATCATCGTCGAGGCCGCCTCGGGCCGTATGCCGGCCTTCGTCGATACGGGCCTCAACATGGTGCACGTCGATGACGTGGCGGAGGGCCATCTGCTCGCCTTCGACAAGGGCAAGATCGGCGAGCGCTACATCCTCGGCGGACAGAATGCGACGCTGGCCGATATCCTGGCGGTCGTGGCCGGCGAAGTGGGCCGCAAGGCTCCCAAGATCAAGATTCCGCGCGGGGCCATCGTGCCGATCGCGGTGGCTGCGGAAATGGTGGCGCGGCGCACCGGCAAGGAGCCGTTCGTGACGCTCGATGCCTTGCGCATGTCGAAGAACCGCATGTTCTTCACCGCCGCCAAGGCCGAGCGCGAATTGGGCTATCGGGCGCGGCCCTATGCCGAAGGTGTCAGCGACGCGATCGCGTGGTTTCGGCGTGCCGGGTATTTGAAGCGTTAGGCGTCCGCGTAGCCGCCGAGCCGCCGCCCCGGCTGTTTCACCGCCGCGATGACCTCGGGCGCGGTCAACGCCTTCAATTCATCGGCATAACGGTAGCCCGGCGCGTGGCCGGGGAAATCATCGCGCGTGGCCGGGTGGGTGTAGATCTCGATAAGCCCCGCCGGCAGCAGCGGCATGAGCGCGGCCAGGCGTTCGGCCGTGATGCCGCCGGTCCAGCGCAGGCCGAACACGGCGTCCGGCGTTGTCAGGCCGGCGCGCCGCGCCCAGCCGCGCAGCATGGCCGTCCACGGCGCCATCACGCGTTCTGAGAGGGCCGGCCGCTTGTGGTCGACGCGGGCGACGATACCCGCCGGCTCGGTCGGTACGCGCAACGCCCTCATGCCGTAGTCGCGGCCGACGCTGAGCACCTCGCGCGCGATCAGCGGGTGCACGTGAAAATGCTTGTGGGCGTTGACGTGGTCGAGCGGCAGGCCGGTCCGGCGATAGGCCTCAAACTGCGCCGCGATCTCCGCGCGCAACTGTCGCCGCACCGTCGGGCGCAGCGCAATGTCGAAGGCGAGCCGCACCATGTCGCGGCGCAGTTGACCCGCATCATCGACCAGGTCGGGAATGTCGTCCGGGTTCGAGGCCGGCGCGGCTTCCACCAGCGCCAGATGGAGGCCGACGCGCAAGGTAGGCAGGCGCTCGGCCAAGGCCACCGCCTGCGCGGCGGCCGGCGCCGCCACCATCAGGCTGGCGGCGCTCAAGACGCCGTTGCGGTGGGCCTCCTCGATCGCGTCGTTGACGTCTTCGGCGAGACCGAAATCGTCCGCGGCGATAACCAGTGCGCTCAGAGCTGCACTCCGCGCCGCTCGCGCAGGAAGGCGAAGAACTCGACCGCCTCGCGCAGGCGCCGCTTCATCATTTCGCGGCTCTGCGCCATCTCCATCACGATGGACGCGATCTTGGGCGCGCGGAAATAGAAGGCGCGGTAGAATTCCTCGACCGAGTGGAAGATCTCCTGGTGGCTCAGGTGCGGATAGGACAGCGGCGCGAGCTGCACGCCGTGCTCGTCGACCAGTTCCGCGTTCGAGGTGTCGAGCCAGCCGTTCTCCACCGCCTGCTTGTAGAGAAACGTGCCGGGGTAGGGCGCGGCCAGCGACACCTGCATGGTGTGCGGGTTGATCTCGCGCGCGAACCTGATGGTTTCCTGGATCGTCTCCTTGGTCTCGCCCGGCAGGCCGAGGATGAAGGTACCGTGGATCTTGATGCCCAGATCGTGGCAGTCCTTGGTGAAGCGGCGCGCGACTTCGACGCGCATGCCCTTCTTGATGTTATGCAGGATCTGCTGGTTGCCGGACTCGTAGCCGACCAGCAGGAGCCGCAGGCCGTTGTCCTTCATCACCTTCAGCGCGTCGCGGCTGACATTGGCCTTGGCGTTGCACGACCAGGTGACGCCGAGCTTGCCGAGCTCGCGCGCGATGTCCTGCGCGCGCTGAGAGTCGTCGGTGAAGGTGTCGTCGTCGAAGAAGATCTCCTTCACCTCGGGGAAGTTCTTCTTCGCCCAGGCCACTTCCTCCACCACGTGCTCGACGCTGCGGGTGCGGTACTTGTGGCCGCCGATGGTCTGCGGCCACAGGCAGAAGGTGCAACGCGATTTGCAGCCGCGGCCGGTGTAGAACGACAGGTACGGGTGCTTGAGATAGCCGATGAAATATTCGTCGATCTTGAGGTCGCGCTTGTAGATCGGCGTGACGAAGGGCAGATCATCCATGTTCTCCAGCAGCGGGCGGTCTTCCGTGTGCTGGATGTCGCCGTTGTCGTCGCGGTAGATGAGACCGGCGACGTCCTTGAGGTCGCGGCCTTCCGCCACTTCCTTGATGGCGAAGTCGTATTCCTTGCCGGCGACGAAATCGATGCCTTCGGCCTTCTGCAGGTGGCCGAGCGGATCGACCGCGATATTGGCGCCGACGAGGCCGATCTTGAGCTTGGGATTGACCGCCTTCATGGCGTTGGCGGTCTTGATGTCGGAGGTGAAGGTCGGCGACGACGAGTGCAGCACCGCGAGGTCGTATTGCGGCGTTTGGTCGAGCACCGTCTGCAGGCTGATATTGTGGGGGGGCGCGTCGATCAGCTTGCTGTCGGGCACCAGCGCCGCGAGCTGGGCGAGCCAGGTCGGATACCAGTGCGACTTGATCTCGCGCCGCGCCTGATAGCGCGAGCCGGCGCCGCCGTCGAAGCCCTCGAATGAGGGCGGCTGCAGAAACAAAGTGCGCATAAGGACAAACCCCTGGAGCGAAATGTGTCAGGATCAAGCGACCCGCGCCGATCCGGCCTTTTCTTGGCGCAAGATTATGTCCGAAAACCGATGGCCAAATTCGGGAATCGGACCCTTAGTGCGGGTCGGCGAGCAGCGTGTCGTCGACCACGCGGAAGCGGTTGCCGCGCCATCGCACCGTCGCCCCGAAGAAGCTGGCGATGTGAACGGTGAAGGACAGCACGTCGCGGACCGGCACCAGCCAGTAGCTGCCCGCGCGGGCGGCAAACTGCCGTTGCATCTGCCAGCTTAGGGCCATCCGGCAGGTCAGCGCAACGCAGGCGAGCGCGATGGCCTGCCCGCCGCCGCCAATCAGCACTGCGGCGAGCGCCAACGGGAACGGATGCGAGATGATGCCGCCCACATGGCCGGCCGGGTCGATGCTCTTGATGGTGCGCGCGTAACGCAGCTGCGCGGCAAGCAATTGCTGCGCGGAGCCGTCGCTGCACACGTGGCCGAGCGCGAAGGCCGGCACGGCGACCTTCAGCCCAAGCTGGCGCACGGCCTGGCCAATGGCGTAGTCGTCCCACAGATGGTCGGCGAAGGCACGGAAGCCGCCGATGCGCTTGAGCGTGTCGCGCGAGAGCGCGATGGTGGCGCCGAAGCAGGGCTCGCCCAGGCCGGTGGAGAGCGCGACGATCACGTTAGGCAGGAAATGCGTGTTGATGCCCATGGCGGCGAGGCGCGCCCACAAGCCGCCGGCGGCGACGCCGTGGTAGAGGCAGGTGACCGCGCCGATACCCGGACGCTGCAATTCACCGACCACGGCGGTGAGATAGTCAGGACCGACCTCGATGTCGCTGTCGATGAGCACCAGCGTGTCGTGCCGCGCGCGCTGCGCCATGTTGATGAGGTTGGAGACCTTGAGATTGCGCCCGTGCACCGCGGGGTCGATGTGCAGGGCAATGGCCGCGTCCGGGCGTGTGGCGATCACGCGCTCGACCGCGGCGATCGCCGGGTCCTGCGGGCTCGAGATGCCGCACACGATTTGTAGCGGGCCGCCGTAACGCTGGTCGCAGAGCGCGGTGAGGCGCTGCTCCAGGCCCGGCTCGTGGCCGCAGAGGGGCACCAGGATGCTCACCGGGACGGGCAGCGTTTCGGGATCCTCGCCGCGCCGGCGGAAGCGCAGAGCGAGGTAACCCGCCACCAGCAAATACGCACAGCCAAATGTGGCCATGGCCAGCAGCGCATCCACGCTCCAGCGAAGTACGTCAGACGCCATTAACATACCCCCGGCCTCGCGCGTCGTTGTGGCGACGCCCCCCAGTGTCATTCAAATTTCGGTCGTTCAAACGTGGGTCTTCCAACCGCGATTCTTCCAGCGCCGTGCCGTAGCGGCGTTCCAGCGCTGCCCGCGAAAGATACACCAGTTTGCGGTCACGGCGAAGGACCGGGGACCCTGCGGCAACAGGATTTGTTGCCAGTACCAGCATGAAAATCAAGATGTTTTCGCCGATTCGATGCAAGGCTCCGGCGTGCCAATGGCCATCCGGTGGCCGCTCGTCGGCATTTTCGAAGCCATAGCGGGCCGACAGCCGCACGAGCTGGGCACTTTGCGCGGCCGTGCCCAGGCGCAAATCCGCGCGCAGGGCAGCTATGTCGTCGAATTCCGGGTGCGCGTCGAGATAGCCGGCCAATTCTGCGAGCGAATGGGGGATCGACCAACTCATGGCCCGCGCCCAGGCCATAGTCGCCCCTTCCTGGCCCATAAGGGGAATGTGCTCGTTCCACAGGTGAAGGTTGAGCACGGGGTCGCCCGGCCGAATGCGCACACCGTCGGAGAGTGTCACGCGCTCCTCGGCCTCGACGCGCTGAATGCGAAAGGTACAGGCCGGATCGTCGGTGAATTCGAAAACGCCCTGCCGCCGCTGCAGCCAACGGTCCAATCCGAAAACGGCGTTCTCCAGCCAATAAGTCGGGAATGCCAACTGGCCGGAATGTTGCGGCAACAATGACATGGCGCACCGTCAAATTCTGTTCTGGTATCCAAGGAATACTCGGGGCGACGTGCAATGTTCCGTGCCCGCAATCAAATGTGACCGCGGCGCTCAGCCCTCGGCGGGGCGCGTGTTCCATTCGAGGGCTCCTGCGAGCGCGGGCACTTCATCGCGATATTGGTAGCCACGCGACCAGGGACGCAGCGCTGGTCGTCCGGCGAGCGGCTTGTAGGTAAGCGATTGCGCGATCGAGAGCCAGCCGCGGTCGAAGGCGTAAGCCATGCCGGCGAGGAAGACCCGCCAGATACGGTAGCGTTCGGCGCCACCGGCGGCGATCGCTGCGTCGCGCTCAGCTTCGAACCGGGGCACCCACAGCAGCAGCGTGCGGGCGTAATGCGGGCGTAGGTCCTCGATATCCGCGGCTTCCAGGCCGCAGCGCGCGAGTTCGGTGAGGACCCGCGGCAGGTTGGGCAATTCGCCGCCCGGAAAGACGTAGCGGTCGATGAATTCACCGCCCGGCGGTCCCTGCGAACGCCCTTCCGCGTCGGTGGCGATGATACCGTGGTTGAGCACGGCGCCGCCCGGCTTCAGCAGGCGGGCGAGGATGGCGAAATAGTCGGGCAGATTTGCCAGTCCGAC
Source organism: uncultured Pseudomonadota bacterium (assembly GCA_963773225.1). Taxonomy (GTDB): domain Bacteria; phylum Pseudomonadota; class Alphaproteobacteria; order Rhizobiales; family Xanthobacteraceae; genus Pseudolabrys. The sequence continues at coordinate 648,055 of CAVZAO010000006.1, read as the reverse complement.
GTGTTGGTACATGCCGACCGAAACGATCTTGTCGAAGGCCTCGGTTTCGGCAAGCTCACGGTAGTCCATGAGGCGGATGTCGATGCGATCGGCGAGCCCGTCGGCCGCGATGCGCTCGCGCGCCAATTCGTATTGCGCGGGGCTGTTCGTGATGCCGACGCCGGTGATGCCGTAGCCGTGCGCCGCCTCGCGCAGCAGGCCGCCCCAGCCGCAGCCGATGTCGAGCACCCTTTCGCAAGGCGCAAGCCGAAGCTTGCGGCAGATGTGGTCGATCTTGTGTTGCTGCGCGGTGTCGATGTCCTCGTTGCCGGATTCGAAATAGCCGCAGGAGTAGGTCATGCTGGCATCGAGCCAGAGCCGGTAGAAGTCATTCGACACATCGTAGTGATGCGCGATGGCGGCGGCGTCGTTTGATTTCGAATGGCGGAAGGCGAGCGCCGTGAATGGCCGCGCCAGCGCGGCAATCCGCGAGTAGCGGCCGACGCGTTCGGCGATGCGGATGCCGACGCCGAGGATGTCGTCGATGCGGCCGTCGATCGTGAGCTCGCCCGCGACGTAGGCGTCACCCAAACGCGCGATGCGGCCGGTCATGAGCGCGCGCATGAGCGATCGCGAGTGCAGGGTCAGTGTTACGGCCGGCGTCGGCGCGAAGTCGAACGCCTCGCCGTCCCAGAACACCAGCCGCAGGGGCAGCGGGTCGTCAGCGATCATGGCCTGCAATTTCGACAGCATGCGTCGGCGCAGCGACATGGGGCGTCCTCCGTCATCAAAGGCATCAGGCCGATTGGGCGTCGCCTTCCTCCTTGTAGAGCTCGTTGAGCGTGGCCTTGATCGTCAGCGCGACGGGTATGGCCAGTACGATGCCGACGATGCCGAACAGGACGCCGCCGGACAGGAAGCAGAAGATGACCAGGACCGGCGGCACGCGGCCGGCACGGCCGAGCACGATCGGGCCGAAGAATTCGTCGATGGAAACGCGCAGGATCACTGCGTAGATGACGTAGGCGATGATGCCCCACGAGCTCTTGGCTTCTTCGACCGCGACGAGTCCGGCGATTACCGCCGAGGCGGCGGGCCCGATCACCGGGATGACCTCGAGGAAGCCGGTGAGGATCGCCAGGAACACCGCGTGCTCGAGGCCGAGGAACAGGCCGAGCCCGATATAGGCGACGCTCGATGCATAGACGACGATGAGCGCGACGCCGACGAAATAACGCCGCAGCACCGGGTTGAGGTTGGACCACACGCGGTGGACGAAGGGCCGGTGATGCGGCGGCACAAGCCAGAATAGACCGTCGCGGATGCGCGCGGCGTCGAGCAGGAAATAGCCGGTCAGCACCCAGGCCAGAATGAAGCCGAACATGCCGGCGAAGCTGAGCGCGGCAACGCGGATGATCGCGCCGGTCTGACTGAACCATTGGCGGATGCTCTGTGTCACCTGGTCGGCGATATGGCTCGCGTTGAGCGTCGTGCCGAGCACGGTGACGTCCTTGTCGCCGATGAATTGGCCGATGAAGCGCTGGATGGTCCCATGCAGATTATGGCCGAGGCGGGCGGTTTCGCTGGCGACCGCGGGCCAGGCGAGAAAGGCGACCCCGGCGGTGATCGCCATGAGCGAGAGAAGAACCGCCACCGCGAAGACCCAGCGGGGCGCGCGGAAGCGCCGGGTGAGCCAGTCGACCAGCGGCGTGCAGACATAAGCGAGAATGCCGCCGATCACGAACGGCAGAAGGATTTGGCGCACGAGGTAGAAGAAGAGCGCCAAAGTGGCGATGATGCCGACGGCGGTCAGGCTGGCGCGCAACTCGTAGCGCGCGGCCCGCGGCGGGGCTGACGGCGTAAGCGCGTCGCGGTTGCCATCCCTCATGGATAGACCCGCCCTTTCCAGCGCACGCGTCCGATCAGCCGCCAGCGCAGGCTGTCGAAGGCGAGGATCGCACCGGCGGTGTAGGCGAGGGGAAACAGGAGCCCGTACCAGAACGGGATGCGGAAATGGCGGGCGCCCGCGAGATGCAGCGCGAAGGCGGCGATCGCCCCGAGGCCGGCCGGGATCGCGGCGATCGCCGCCGCGGTGGAGCCAATCAAGGAGCCGAACAGGGCGACCACCGGCAATGCGACCGCGGCCCAGGCGACAGTCACCGCAGCGAGCGCGATCAGGACCGTCGGCAGCGGGCCGCCGAGCGTGTCGGTCAGGTTCTTGGCGATCCCCGGCCACAGCGTATTCCAGCCGGTGTACATGCGGGTGCTCAGCACCTTGCTGCCGTCCTCCAGCAGCACGCGATGGCCGTGGTGCTTGATGAGGCGGGCGAGCTCGAGGTCTTCGCAGATGGCACTATGCACGGCGGCATGGCCGCCGACCGCATCGTAGGCGCCGCGCCGGAACAGCATGAACTGGCCGGTAGCGGTGACGTCGTCGCTGTCCGGCGCTTGCGCCTTGGCGAGGTCCTGCGAGAACGACAGCAGGTAATGCCCGCAGGGCAGGATCAGCCGCTCGGCAAAGCTCTTCAACCGGTGCCGCGGCGCCAGCGAAAGCAGGTCGAGCCCGTCGGCGCGCGCCGCGCGCACGGCGCTGGCGATCAGCAGCGGCTCGGCGCGCATGTCGGCATCGAGGAAGCAGAGCCACTCCACGTCCCGCGGCACGGCAGCAGCGCCGGCGCAGCAGGCATTGACCTTGCCCTGCCAGCCCGCCGGCAGCGGCGGCGCCGGCAGCACCGTGATGCGCGGGTCTTCGGCCGCGAGCCGGGCGGCGATGGTGGCGGTGCCGTCGTCCGAGTGGTCGTCGACCACGACGATGGCCAGTCGGTCGGCGGGATAGCGCTGGCGCATCAGCGAGCGCAGGCAGGGGCCGATATTGCGGCTCTCGTCGCGCGCCGGCACGATGACGGCAACCCGCGGGGCGTTTGGCCCGACGCCCCGTGGCGGCACTTGACGGATCGCGCCCTGCTGGCGAAAAGCCCGCCAAATCAGCCACATGACCAAGGCGAACCAGGCCAGCGAGAGGACGAGCGCGAGATCGAAACCGCTGAGGTGGAGAGACACGGGGCTTGTCCTCGGGCTGCTCAAGGGCCGCCCACGGTCCCGGACGCAAGACCCGGCCCGCGATCGGCGCTAGGATCGCTGCTGCTGCCCGGCTTGGCCCTGCTCAAGCGGTCGGAAAGCGGGGTTTGCAAAGCCTCTCGGCAGCGCTATCTGTATGAATACAATTGGTTTTTCCGTTCGTTGAGAATAATGCGGCGGCGACATAAATGTTCCCCATGGATCTGAACCAACCCGGGCCATGGCTCATTGTGGCTAGGGCTTTCCACGTCAGGCGCGTATCGCTTCCATGTTGATTGACGTCATTGCCGGGCTCGTCTTTGGCATCTGGACCTATCTGATGGTGGCACGCGGCGGCTTCTGGCTGGGCGCGGTGCGCGACGATACTGCCGTCGCGGCGCCGGTCGCATCGCCGGCGAATTGGCCCGCGGTGGCAGTGGTGATCCCGGCGCGTAACGAGGCTGACGGCATCGGCGCCTGCGTGCGCTCGCTGCTCGGCCAGGACTACCCCGGACCACTCAGCGTCACCGTGGTCGACGATGACAGCGATGATGGTACCGGCGACATTGCCAAAGCGGCTGCCGTTCCGGGCGGGCCGGCGCTCACCGTGCTGCGCGGTGAGCCGCTGCCGGCCGGCTGGACCGGCAAATTGTGGGCGGTGAAGGAGGGCGTCGATGCCGCGCTCGCGCAGAACCCGAAGCCCGAATTCCTGTTGCTGACCGACGCCGACATCGCGCACGCGCCCGATAACTTGCGCTCGCTGGTGGCGCGCGCGCGCGCCGGCGGCTACGGGCTGACCTCGCTGATGGCCAAGCTGCGCTGCACGAGCCTGGCCGAGCGCGTGCACGTGCCGGCCTTCATCTATTTCTTCGAGATGCTCTATCCGTTCCGCTGGGTGATGAACCCTAAGGCGGCGACCGCGGCCGCCGCCGGCGGCTGCATGCTGGTCGGCACCGAGGCGCTCGCGAAGGCCGGTGGCATCGAGAGTATCCGCGACGCGCTCATCGACGACTGCGCGCTCGCGGCCCGGCTGAAGAGCGTGGGGCCGATCTGGCTTGGCCGCACCAACCGCGCCGTCAGCCTCAGGCCCTACGACGATTTCGCCGAGGTCAAGCGCATGATCACGCGCTCGGCCTATGCGCAACTGCGCTATTCGCCGCTCCTGCTGATCGGCACGCTCGCGGCGATGCTTCTGGTGTTCGTGGCGTCACCGCTCGTCGCGATTTTCGCGCACGGGCTGGCGCGCTGGCTCGGGCTCGCCGCGTGGGCGCTGATGGCAATCTCGTTCCAGCCCACGTTGCGATTCTACCGGGTCTCGCCGCTGTGGGGCGTCGCATTGCCCGCCATCGCGTTGTTGTATACCTACTACACGCTCGACTCCGCCTACCAGCACGCGCGCCGGCGTGGCGGCCAGTGGAAGGGCCGCGCCCAGGCCAACATGGCGAGCCTGCAATGACCGAGCCTCAGGTGACAACCAGCGCAGAATTCAGGTCCGGCAAGGGATCGCACGACGAGAATTTCCCGGTCGCGTCGGTGCTGGTGCGCAAGCGGCACCGGCCGGCGGTGCTCGCGTTCTACGAGTTCGTGCGCGTGGCAGACGACATTGCCGATCACGCCGGCATGAGCGCGCCCGACAAGCTCGCGCGCCTCGACCACCTCGAAGGCACGTTGCTCGGCCGCAACGACGACGAACCGCAAGGCGTGGCCTTGCGCACTGTCTTGCGCGAGCGAGGATTGAGTCCGATCCACGCCCAACACCTGCTGCATGCCTTCCGCCAGGACGTCACCAAGCTGCGCTACCAGGACTGGGACGACCTGATCGACTATTGCCGGTATTCCGCCATGCCGGTCGGGCGCTTCGTCTGCGACGTGCATGGCGAGCCGCAGTCGGTGTGGCCGGCGAACGACGCGCTCTGCGCGGCGCTGCAGGTGATCAATCACATCCAGGACTGCGCCAAGGACTATCGCGATCTCGACCGCGTCTATATCCCGCAGGATGCGCTCGCGGCCCTCGGCCTCGACGTGACCGCGCTGAAGGCGCCGCAGGCGAGCCCGGCACTGCGGCAATGCCTGCGCGGGCTGGTCGAGCGCACCGCCCAATTGCTGGAAGAAAGCCGCCCGTTCGCGCTGCAGATCGCCGACTCGCGGCTGGCCGCCGAGGTTGCCGTGATCCAGCGGCTGGCGGAACGGCTGGTGGACGTGCTGCGCGTGCGCGATCCTCTGAGCGAGCCGGTGCATCTGTCGAAGCCGGCGATGCTCGGCATCGCGGTGAAAGGCGTGGCCTGGGCCTCAACCCGGCGGCTGTTCGGACGCGCGCCGGCCGGCGTGCAGGCGCCGGCGCGGGGAGCTTGAGATGGCGCAAGTTGCCGACCAGCAGGCCGTATCGGCGGTCGTGGGCGCCGATGGCGCGCAGGACCAAGCAAAAGGCCGCGCCAAAGGCAGCTCGTTTTATCTGGCCATGCGCATCTTGCCGCGTGTCCAGCGCGAGGCCATGTTCGAAATCTATTCGTTCTGCAAGGCGGTCGACGACGTCGCCGACACCGAGGACATTTCGCGCGAGCAGCAATTCACGCGCCTGAACGATTGGCGCGACACCATCGCCGCGCTTTATGCCGGCAAAGTGCCGGCCGGTTTCGAGCCACTATCGCGCACGATCGGGCAGTTCGGCCTGCGCCAGGAGGATTTCCTCGCGATCATCGACGGCTGCGCGATGGACGCGAAAGAAGACATCCGCGCGCCGTCCTATGAGATGCTCGATCTCTACTGCGACCGGGTCGCCTCAGCGGTTGGGCGGCTGTCGGTGCGGGTGTTCGGCCTCGGCGACGAAGATGGTCTCGCGCTCGCCCATCACCTCGGCCGCGCGCTGCAGCTCACCAACATCCTGCGCGACATCGACGAGGACGCTGAAATCGGCCGGCTTTATCTGCCGCGCGAGGCACTGCAACGCGCCGCAATCGACGGCAGCGATCCCCAAGCCGTCGCCGCCAACCCCAATCTCGGCGTGGCCTGCGCCTATGTGGTCGAGCGCGCGCGCAATCATTTCAAGGAGGCGGATGCCATCATGGCGCGCAATCCGCGCCGGTTGGTGAAGGCGCCGCGGCTGATGGAAAAGGCCTACCGCAAGATTCTCGACGGCATGGTGGCGCGCGGCTGGGCGCGTCCGCGCACGCGTGTGCGCGTGAGCAAGCCGCATCTGATCGGAGTGGCGCTGCGCTATGCGTTCATTTGATACCGGCACGGTTCATATCATCGGCGCCGGTCTCGCCGGGCTGGCCGCCGCCGTGCGCCTTGCCGACAGCGGCCGCAAGATCATCGTCCACGAGGCCACCAACCAGCCGGGCGGTCGCTGCCGTTCCTATTACGACCAGCAGACCGGCATGGTGATCGATAACGGCAGCCATCTGGTGCTTTCGGGCAACCGGGCGGTGCTCGACTATGCGCGCACCATCGGCGGCGCGGCGACACTTAACGAATTGAGGCCGCACTTCCCGTTCGTCGATCTCGCCAGCAAAGCGCGCTGGGTGCTGCGTTTCAACGAGGGCATGGTGCCGTGGTGGGTGTTCAACCGCAACGCCCGCGTGCCCGAAACCCGGCCCGCCGACTACCTGCGGCTCGCGCGCCTGCTCTGGGCCTCCGAGGACAAACCGCTCAAGGACGTCATCGATTGTACCGGCGTGCTCTACAAGCGTCTGCTGGAGCCGCTGTTTCTCGCCGCGCTCAACATCAAACCCAAGGACGGCTCCTCCAAGCTCGCGAGCCAACTGGTGCGCGAGACCCTGGCGCTCGGCGGCCAGGCCTGCCATCCGGTGATCGCGCGCGCCGGCATCGGCAAGGCCTTCGTCGAGCCGGCCATCGCCTGGCTTGAGCAGCACGGGGTCAGCGTCATACTCCAGCACGCGCTGCATGAATTCCAGTTCGACGGCGGCCGCGTTGCCGCGCTGAAATTCGCCGGCGAGACCGTGCCGCTCGGCAGCGCCGACCGGATCATCCTCGCTGTGCCGGCCTATGCGGCGCAGAATTTCCTGCCCGGCCTGACCGCGCCGTCATCGTTTCGTGGCATTGTCAACGCACACTTTCGGATCGATCCTCCCAAAGACGCACCGACCATCATCGGCGTCATCAATGCCATGAGCGAATGGATTTTCACGTTTGACGACCGCGTTGCCGTCACCATCAGCGACGGCGGCGAATGGTTCGATACGCCGCGCGAAAAGCTTGCCGCCGACATCTGGCGCGAGGTCGCCGCCGTGCTGAACCTGCCGCCAGATTTGCCGCCCTGGCAGATCGTTCGCGAACGCCGCGCCACCTTCGCCGCCACGCCGGAAGAAAACGCCAAGCGGCCTGGGCCGCTGACGCAGTGGAACAACCTCTATCTGGCCGGCGACTGGACCGCCACCGGTCTGCCGGCGACGCTGGAAAGCGCTGTACGCTCCGGCAATACCGCCGCCGAATGGATACATTCGTCGGGGAGGGTCGCGGCATGAGCGATGCGGCGACCACGGCGCCGCGCGCCAGCGATCTCGATTCCGCGCTCGACACCGCGACGCGGGCGGCGACCCGTGCGCTGCTCGCGCGTCAGCGCGGCGACGGCCACTGGGTATTCGAGCTCGAGGCCGACGCCACCATCCCCGCCGAATACGTGCTGCTGACGCACTACCGCGGCGAAACCGTCGACACCGAGCTGGAACGCAAGATCGCGGTCTATCTGCGCCGCATCCAGAGCCCGAAACATCACGGCTGGCCGCTCTTTCACGACGGCGAGTTCGACATGAGCGCCAGCGTGAAGGCCTATTTCGCGCTCAAGATGATCGGCGACCACATCGATGCGCCGCACATGAAGCGCGCGCGCGAGGCGATCCTCAAGCGCGGCGGCGCCATCGAGAGCAACGTCTTCACCCGCATCCTGCTCTCGCTCTTCGGTATCCTGCGCTGGCAGAGCGTGCCGGTGATGCCGGTGGAAATCATGCTGCTGCCGTCTTGGTTTCCGTTCCACTTGTCGAAGATTTCGTACTGGGGCCGTACCGTTATCGTGCCGCTCTTGGTGCTGATGACGCTGAGGCCGCGCGCCAAGAACCCGCGCGGCGTCACCATCGACGAACTCTTCCTGCAGTCGCCGCTGACGATCGGCCCGCCGCACAAGGCGCCGCACCAGAAGTGGACCTGGTTTTCGGCCTTCCGCCTCATCGACATGATCCTGCGGCCGCTCGACAAGGTGGCGCCCAAGGGCCCGCGCCGGCGCGCGATCCAGCGCGCGGTCGACTTCGTCAGCGAGCGGCTGAACGGCGAGGATGGGCTGGGCGCCATCTTTCCGGCCATGGCCAACGCCTGCCTGATGTTCGACGTGTTGGGCGATGCCAAGCAGGCGAAAATCGCCCGTGCCTCCCTCGACAAGCTCCTGGTGATCAAGGACGACGAGGCCTATTGCCAGCCTTGCGTGTCGCCGGTGTGGGACACCGCGCTCGTCTGCCACACGCTGCTCGAAGAGGGCAGCGAGGAGGCGAAACAGCAAGCGCGGCGCGGGCTCGACTGGCTGAAACCTTTGCAGGTGCTCGATGTCGAGGGCGACTGGATCGCGCGCCGACCGGGCCTGCGTCCCGGCGGCTGGGCCTTCCAATACGCCAACGCGCATTATCCCGACCTCGACGACACCGCGGTGGTGGTAATGGCCATGGATCGCGCCCGCCGCACAGCGGGCGCCGGCGACGAGTACGATCACGCCATCGATCGCGCGACCGAGTGGATCCACGGCATGCAGAGCTCGAACGGCGGTTGGGCCGCTTTCGACGTCGACAACATCTACGACTATCTCAACAACATCCCGTTCGCCGATCACGGCGCGCTCATCGACCCGCCGACCGAGGATGTGGGTGCGCGCTGCGCCTCCATGCTGGCGCAGCTCGGCAAGAGTCCGGACAGTAGCGAAGCGGTGAAACGCGGCGTCGACTACCTGCGGCGCACGCAATTGGACGATGGAAGCTGGTACGGCCGCTGGGGCATGAACTACATTTACGGCACCTGGTCGGTCTTGTGTGCGCTCAACGCCTGCGGATTGAAAGTCGACGATCCGGCGATGCGCAAGGCCGTAGACTGGCTGACCGCGATCCAGAACGACGACGGCGGTTGGGGTGAGGACGGCGATAGCTACAAGCTCGGCTACAAGGGCTACGAACAGGCGCCCTCGACCGCCTCACAGACTGCGTGGGCGCTGCTCGGATTGATGGCCTGCGGCGAAATCGATTCACCGTCTGTGCGCAAGGGCGTCGCCTATCTGATCGCGCATCAGGGCGAAGACGGCTTCTGGGACGAGGAGCGCTTCACCGCCACCGGCTTCCCGCGCGTGTTCTATCTGCGCTACCACGGCTATTCGAAGTTCTTCCCGCTGTGGGCGCTATCGCGCTACCGCAACCTGACGCGCAGCAACGAGCGCAAGGTTCGGTTCGGGATGTGAGGCGTCGCGCCTCAAACAAAATGCCCGGCGCTGAGGCCGGGCATTTCGTATTTCGTATTGCTTGAAGCCGGCGCTATTCCGCCGCTTCCATCGGAACCGGCGCTTCCTTGGCGCGCGCCTTTTCCTCTTTGATCTCGTCGAGCTTCTGCTGCACGTGGCGGGAGAACATGTATTCGGCCGGGCGCTGCTTCGAGAGGTCGATATCGGGAGCCATGGCGCCGTCGGTCTTCACGCCCTTGCGCAGCTTCAGGAGCTTGAGCGGATGCGAAATCGAGTCCGCGACCGCCGTCGCCTCGAAGCCCGAGTGCACCATGCAGTCGGCGCACTTCTCGTAATTGCCGACGCCGTAGGAGTCCCAGTCCGTCGTCTCCATCAGCTCCTTGAAGGTCTTGGCGTAGCCTTCGCCGAGCAGGTAGCAGGGCCGCTGCCAGCCGAACACCGTGCGCGTCGGGTTGCCCCAGGGCGTGCACTTGTACGTCTGATTGCCGGCCAGGAAGTCCAGGAACAGATCGGACTGGCTGAACGACCATTTCTTGCCGCCGTTGCCGCGCTTGAAGATGTCGCGGAAGAGCTGGCGCGTGGTCGTGCGGTTGAGGAAGTGCTGCTGGTCCGGCGCACGCTCGTAGGCGTAGCCGGGCGACACGGTGATGCCGTCGACGCCCATCGCCATGACGTCGTCGAAGAAGTGCGCCATGCGTTCGGGGTCGGCGTTGTTGAACAGGGTGCAGTTGATGTTGCAGCGGAAGCCCTTGGCCTTGGCCGCCTTGATGGCCGCGACCGCTCGGTCGTAGGTGCCCTGCTGGCAAACCGACTTGTCGTGGTCTTCCTTGTCGCCGTCGAGGTGCACCGACCACACGAAGTAGGGCGAAGGCTCGTAGTCCTTCATGCGCTTCTCCATGAGAAGCGCGTTGGTGCACAGATAGACGAACTTCTTGCGCGCCACGATGCCTTTGACGATCTGCGGCAACTCCTTGTGGAGCAGCGGCTCGCCGCCGGCGATCGACACCACCGGGGCGCCGCATTCGTCGACCGCTTCGAGCGCGTCCTTCACCGAGATGCGCTGGTTCAGAATCTCGTCGGGATAGTCGATCTTGCCGCAGCCCGCGCAGGCGAGATTGCACCGGAACAATGGCTCCAGCATCAACACCAGGGGATAGCGCTTACGGCCCGCCAGGTGCTGGCGGACGACGTAGCTACCGACAGTCAACTTCTGCAGGAGAGGGATGCCCAAGACTACCGTCCTTACCTATTTTGCTGCTGCTTTCCACGTCGAGCAATTCGACGGGAACGCGAAATTCCATTTGCTCTTCTTCGCCGGGGAGGACGCTCACCTCTACCGGCGCCGCGATGCGCCCGAGGGCGTTGATCGCGTCCATGACCATCACCTCGGGCGCCGAGGCCCCCGCGGTGATTCCGACCGTCTCGACATTATGCAGCCATTCGGGCTGAATTTCACTCCCGTCGGCGATCAGATGAGCCGGGATGCCCGCTTCGACCCCGATTTCGCGTAACCGGTTCGAATTCGAGCTGTTCTTGGCCCCGACCACAAAGATAACGTCTACCCGCTTCGCGAGTTCTCTCAACGCCGTCTGGCGATTTTGTGTCGCATAGCAGATGTCCTGGGTCCCGGGGCCCATTACGTCGGTGAAACGCCGGGTCAGGGCGGCAATGATGCCCTTGGTGTCGTCGACGCTCAGCGTCGTCTGGGTGACGTAGGCGATCGGGGTGTCGCTAGGCAAGTCCAGGGCGGCGACGTCGTTCTCGTTCTGGACCAAAATTACCTTGCCGGGGATTTGGCCCAGCGTCCCCTCAACCTCCGGGTGGCCCACGTGCCCGATCAGGACAACGGTGCGGCCCTGGCGCACGTAGTGGCGGCCCTGGCTGTGCACTTTGGAGACGAGCGGGCAGGTGGCGTTGAGGACGTGCAGGCCGCGCTGACGGGCATCCTCGACGACCGCCTTGGACACCCCGTGGGCGCTGAAGACGGTGATGCCGTCCTGCGGCACCTCCGAGAGCTCCTCCACGAACACGGCGCCGCGCGCCTTCAGGGTGTCGACCACCCATTTGTTGTGGACGATCTCGTGGCGGACATAGACCGGCGGCCCGTATTTTTCGATCGCGCGTTCGACGATCTCGATCGCGCGCACGACTCCCGCGCAAAAGCCGCGCGGCTGCGCCAAGATCACCTTCATGCAGCGCCCCCTTTGGCGCCGGCGCTCGGCACGAATTCGTTGCGCGGCCATTCGGTGTCCTTGGCGCCGAACACGTCGAACACCTTTTTGACGATGCCGTCGGCGTCGAGCCCGGCCTTGGCGTACATGGCGGCCGGCGAATCCTGGTCGAGGAAGACGTCGGGCAGCACCATGCTGCGCACCTTGAAACCGGACTGGTCGAGCGCGCCGCTGTCGGCGAGGAAGTTGAGCGTATGGGCGCCGAAGCCGCCGATGGCGCCTTCCTCGATGGTGAGCAGCAGTTCGTGGTGGCGCGCGAGCTGGGTGACGAGCTCGGTGTCGAGCGGCTTGGCAAAGCGGGCGTCGGCCACCGTCACGGAGATGCCGCGGGCGGCGAGTTGGTCGGCCGCCTTCAGGGCGTCGGTGAGGCGGGCGCCGAGCGACAGGATCGCCACGGTCGTTCCCTCGCGCACGATGCGGCCCTTGCCGATCTCGAGCGGCACGCCTTCGTCCGGCATGGCGACGCCGGTGCCGTTTCCGCGCGGATAGCGCAAGGCCGATGGGCGGTCGTCGATCGCGACTTGCGTCGCCACCATGTGGCGCAGCTCGGCTTCGTCGGCGGCCGCCATCACCACGAAGTTCGGCAGGCAGCCGAGATAGGTGACGTCGAAGGCGCCGGCATGAGTGGGGCCGTCGGCGCCGACCAGGCCCGCGCGGTCGATCGCGAAACGCACCGGCAGCTTCTGGATGGCGACGTCGTGCACCACCTGGTCGTAGGCGCGCTGCAGGAAGGTCGAGTAGATCGCTGCGAATGGCTTGTAGCCTTCGCTCGCGAGCCCTGCCGCGAAGGTGACGCCGTGCTGCTCGGCGATGCCGACGTCGAAGGTGCGCTCCGGGAAGGCCTTCTGGAAAATGTCGACGCCGGTGCCGCCCGGCATGGCGGCGGTGATGGCGACGATCTTGTCGTCCTTCTTGGCCTCCTTGACGAGGCTTTCGCCGAACACCTTGGTGTAGGCAGGCGCGCCGCCCGACGACTTGTGCTGCTTGCCTGTGGCGACGTCGAACTTCACCACGCCGTGGTACTTGTCCTGCGACTGCTCGGCGGGGGCGTAGCCTTTGCCCTTCTGGGTGCGGATGTGCACGAGGATCGGGCCGTTCTTGGCGTCGCGCACGTTGGTCAGCACCGGCACCAGCTGCTCGAGGTCGTGGCCGTCGACGATGCCGACGTAATAGAAGCCGAGCTCCTCGAACAAGGTGCCGCCGGTCACGAAGCCGCGCGCCAGTTCCTCAGCCAATGCCGCCTTGTCGCGGATGAAACGCGGGAAGTGGCCGGCCACCTGCTTGCCGAAATCGCGCAGCGACAGGAAGGCGGGGCTCGACAGCAGCCGCGACAGGTAGCTCGACATGGCGCCGACCGGCGGGGCGATCGACATTTCGTTGTCGTTGAGGATGACGATGAGGCGCCGGTCCATGGCGCCGGCGTTGTTCATGGCTTCGTAGGCCATGCCGGCGGAGATGGCGCCGTCGCCGATCACCGCGATGACGTTGTTCTGCCGGCCGGCGAGATCGCGCGCCACGGCCATGCCGAGGCCGGCGGAGATCGACGTCGATGAATGGGCGGCGCCGAAGGGGTCGTATTCGCTCTCGGCGCGCTTGGTGAAGCCGGAGAGGCCGCCACCCTGGCGCAGCGTGCGAATGCGATCGCGGCGGCCGGTGAGGATCTTGTGCGGGTAAGCCTGATGGCCGACGTCCCAGATCACGCGGTCTGCGGGCGTATCGAAAACGTAGTGCAGGGCGACCGTCAGTTCGACGACGCCCAGGCTGGCGCCGAGATGGCCGCCGGTGGCCGCGACGGTGCTGATGGTTTCCGCCCGCAACTCGTCGGCGAGTTGCGGCAGCTGCGAGGCCTCGATGCCGCGCAGCTCGGACGGGCTCTTGATGGAATCGAGGAGGGGGGTGCCTTCGGTGACGTCGAAAATTGGTTTGGGCGCTGTCATCCGTGCTCAATCCTTCAACACAATAAGGGCGCGGAAGTCGGCCTTTTCCCCCGACGCGGCCCGAGTTTGCCGCCTCCGAGATCGTTCTTCTCCGAGACTTTGCTGACGTCCGGAGAAGTCAGATCAATCACGGACAATCAAAGTCGGTACCAAAGGTTCCGTCGCCGCCTGGATTTTGGGCCCTCAAAACCCCTGAAACAATGGGTTCCGTTCAGAAACGCGTGCCCACCGGCGCCGCTGCGGCACCGGCCGGATTGTCTGGATTTAAGAATATTCGTTTTGATTCAGATGCTTAGTGTTTGTGAAGCGGCAGGACGGCCACTCTTGCGAAAAGCGCCCCAGCTTTCGGATGGCAGACAGGTGTTGCAACATCGCTACAGGGGCGGGGGTTCGGGGCCGCCGGTCCACGCGCGCAAGGCCCACCGTTCCACGCGCGGCTCAGGCGCCTACGTCCACGTGAAAATCGCCATCGATCCGGCCGTGCTCCAAGAGGCGCGGATAGTGGCGGCGGAAGTCGGCCATGATCGCGTCGAGCGGGACGTCCTCGAAGGCGCCGCGGTCGCCGAGATACTCCATGTGCCGCCGGCCGGCGGGGTCGAAGGGATGGAAAAGCGAGTCGTTGACGCCGTCGAAGGCGAGCGGTGCCAGCCCTGCGCGTTCGCATAGCGCGCGATCGAAGGCGGGGGTGCATTTCACCCAGGCCCCCTCGATCTTCAACTCCGTATAGGAATGCCACAGGAAGACATCGCTGCCGATGAGTGCATGCAGGCGCTTCGAGGTCATGTGATTGCGCACGTCGGCGAAGCCGGGACGGGCGGGAATGCCGAGCACGCGCGCAGCGGCCGAGAGCAACGCCGACTTGCCGATGCAAAAGCCGCGACCGGCCGCGAGCACCGCGCTTGCGCGGAACACGGCGGGGTCGGTGTAGTCCACGTAAGGATCGTAGACGATGCCGTCACGCACGGCCATGTACAGCGCCAGCGCGCGGGCCTTGTCGCCGGTCAGCGTGCCCGCGGCCTCTTGCGCGAAAGCACGCACGGCCTCGTTGTCGCTGTCGACGAAGGGGGCCGGCTGAAGGAACTCGTCGGATACGGGCATTACGATTCCAAAAGGCTTGTCCAGAAGGCTTGACCGGAAGATTTGGCCGACCCGGCCTTAGCGCCCCTGATAGGCCGGCGTGTGCACGATAAGGCCGTCGAGCTCCTTCGTCACCTTGATCTGGCAGGAAAGCCGCGAGGTCGGCTTCAGCTCGAAGGCCATGTCGAGCATGTCTTCTTCTTCCGACGAGGGCGGACCGACGATTTCACTCCATTTGTCGTCCACGTGCACCAGGCAGGTGGCACAGGTGCAGCCGCCGCCGCATTCTGCGACGATGCTCTCAACGCCATTGCGCATCGCGGTTTCCATCACGGTCGAACCGAGCTCGGCGTCGACGGTATGGACGGTCCCGTCGTGCTCGATGAAGGTGATGCGCGTCGTCGTCTCTTTCTGGTCGGACGGACGCGGCGCGGTTTCGACGTTCATTTGATCGCTCATGCGACACCCAGTTTTTTCTGCAGATTGGTGGAGGAGGTCGTGTACTGGAACACCAGCCGCTTTTCCGGATAAACGTAGTGGAAGGCCTTCTGCGCCATCAGCGCGCCTTCGTGGAAGCCGGACAGGATCAGCTTCAGCTTGCCCGGATAGGTGTTGATGTCGCCGATGGCGAACAGTCCGGGCGTCGTCGTCTCGAAGGCGGCGGTATCGACCGGGATCAGGTTGTCGTTGAGATTAAGGCCCCAGTCGGCGACGGGTCCCAGCTTCATGGTGAGCCCGAAGAACGGCAGCATGGCGTCGACCTCGATGCGGTTGACGGTGCCATCCTTCTCCTTGATGCCGCACGCGGCGAGCTTGCCGTCGGCGCCTTCGAGCTCGACCACTTGGCCGATCTTGAGGTCCATCTGGCCGGCGTCGACCAGCGCGCGCATCTTGTTGACGCTGTCGGGCGCGCCGCGGAATTCGTCGCGCCGGTGCACGAGCGTCAGCCGCTTCGCGATGGGCTGCAGGTTGAGCGTCCAGTCGAGCGCGCTATCGCCGCCGCCGACGATCAAGAGCCGCTTGTCGCGGAAAGCATCCATCTTGCGCACCGCGTAGTAGACGGACTTTTCCTCGTAGGGTTCGATGCCATTGATCGGCGGGCGCTTGGGCTGGAACGACCCGCCGCCGGCGGCGATCACCACGCACTTGGCCTCGAAGGTCTTGCCAGCGTCAGTGCCGACGCGGAACAGCGGATCGCCGATTTTCTCGAGCGTGGTCACCATCTCGCCGAAGTGGAAGGTCGGGCCGAACGGCTCGATCTGCTCCATCAGCGACTTGGTCAGGCCGTCGCCGGTGATCAGCGGGATGCCGGGAATGTCGTAGATCGGCTTTTCGGGATAGAGCTCGGCGCACTGGCCGCCGGGGCGGTCGAGGATGTCGACGAGATGCGCCTTGATGTCGAGCAGTCCGAGCTCGAACACCGCGAACAGGCCGACCGGGCCGGCACCGATAATCAGCACGTCAGTCTTGATGGTATCGCTCATTATTCTGCTCGTGCCGGTATGCGCCGGCTCCCCCCATTTTGTTGCTCGCCCAGTGGTGCGGATTTGCGCCCGATGCGGCTAACCGAATCCGGGATAAGGCGCAACAGTTCCTCCAGGTTCTCGTCGGGGGTCTTGCCGGACGTCGCGAGCTCGGTCGCGGCCTTGGCGTAGAGCGGCTCGCGGCTGCGCAAGATGGCGATCAGGTCCTCCATGGCACGGGCGCTGCCGGCCATGGGCCGCATGTCGCCCTGCTCCATGACGCGCTTCATGTGCTCGTCGGGCGCGGCGCGCACCCAGACCGTGAAGCAAGAGGCCAGCAACAGCTCGAGCGTCCCCGCTTCGGTAACGATACTGCCCGACGTCGCCATCACGAAGGCGCGGTGCTCGCGCAGGACGTTCTCGAGCGCTTCGCGCTCCGCGCGGCGGAACGTTTCCTGCCCGAACATGTCGAAGATCTCGTTCAGCGGCGCGCCGGCCATGCGCTCGACCTCGCGGTCGAGCTCGATGAAGGGCACCTCCAGCCGCGCGGCCAGAAGGCGGCCAAGCGTGGACTTGCCGCCGCCGCGCAGGCCGATGAGCGCAATCCGCCGGTTTTGCAGATCGTCGGCGGGTTCGCCGAAGGTGCGCAGCAGCAGCGCGCGCGCCTCGCTCAGCGCGGTGGGCGGCAGCCGCTCGAGGAACTGGGTGAGCAGCACCAGGTCGAGCGCGGGCTCGGCGCCCTCATTGACCAACTGTGTGACCGGCAGGCCGAGCGCGCGCGAAATGCGCCGCAACAGCACGATTGAGCCGTTGCCCTTACCGGTCTCGAGCTGCGCGAGATAGCGTTCCGAGACTTTGGCGTGCTGCGCCAGGACCTTGCGCGACATGCCGCGCTGATTGCGCAGGATGCGCACGCGGTCGCCCAGGCGATGCAGATAGGCATCGGCGTCGCGGCCATAGGCGGGGAGAGGCGTCGTCATGGGCAATTCCGGGCGCGTCTGAATTATATTGCATGCAATATGCAGCAGGCTGCCCGCGATTGCAAGGGCAGGCCGGAACGGTCGCTGTTGAGAAATAGTTTTGTGCGCAACCACTTCGCATGAATGCCGCAGTGGAGGGAATTTTATTTCGGACACCGCGCTGTTGTGGCGCCTGGAGCGTAATGATAATGATATGCAAAATAATGCATCATGGTTGCGGCGCGCCGGCGAGAACGCCGGCCGCGGCCGCCCAGAGGACGCCAACAGGGACCGGCCGCCGCATGACGACCATCGACTATCAGACCGAACCCGCGCGCTACCGCCACTGGCGCCTCGAGTTCGACGGCGAGATCGCCTACCTGATCATGGACGTCGATCAGGCTGGCGGCCTGGGCGACTACGAGCTTAAGCTCAATTCCTACGATCTCGGTGTCGACATCGAACTCAACGACGCGGTGCAGCGCCTGCGCTTCGAGCACCCGGAGGTGCGCGCGGTCGTCATCAAGTCCGGCAAGGACAACGTGTTCTGCGCCGGCGCCAACATCCGCATGCTGGGCAAGTCGACCCATCAGCAGAAGGTGAACTTCTGCAAGTTCACCAACGAGACGCGGTTGTCGATCGAGGACGCGAGCGAGAATTCCAAGCAGGTCTATATCTGCGCCATCAACGGCAACGCCGCCGGCGGCGGTTATGAGCTGGCGCTCGCCGCCGATCACATCATGCTGGTGGATGACCGCCGCTCGGCGGTAGCGCTGCCGGAGACGCCTCTGCTCGCGGTGCTGCCGGGCACCGGCGGGCTCACCCGCGTCACCGACAAGCGCAAGGTCCGGCGCGACCGCGCCGACATGTTCTGCTCCATCGAAGAGGGCATCCGCGGCAAGAAGGCGGTGGACTGGCGGCTGGTGGACGAGGTGGTGCCGAACTCGAAATGGCAGGAGGCGGTTACCGCGCGGGCGCACGAGATCGCCGCGCGCTCGGACCGGCCCAAGAACGCCAAGGGGATCAAGCTCGGGCCCCTCGCGCGCAAGATCGACGCGGATCGCGTTTCCTATTCGCACGTCGACGTCGAGATCGATCGCGAGCGCAAGCTCGCGACCGTCACCGTGCGCGGGCCTTCGCAGGATGTGCCGGCTTCGGTTTCCGCCGCCCACGACCTCGGCGATCAGTTCTGGCCGCTCTTAGTCGCGCGCGAGCTGGAGGACGCCATCCTGCATCTGCGTTCGAATGAGCGCGAGATCGGCGTGGTGCAGTTCCGCACCGAGGGCGATGCCAAGGCCGTGCTGGCCCACGATGACTTCCTCCTCAGCGGTCAAGACGACTGGCTGCTGCGCGAGATCCGCCATTACCTGAAGCGCGTCTTGAAGCGCGTCGACGTCAGTGCCAAGAGCTTCATCACGCTGATCGAGCCGGGCTCGTGCTTTGCCGGCACGCTCGCCGAACTCGTGTTCGCCGCCGACCGCTCGCTGATGCTGATCGGCACGCGCGAAGGCGATAACCGGCCGCCGGCGGCGATTACGCTCGGTCAGATGAATTTCGGCCCGTATCCCATGGGCAACGGGCTCACCCGTTTGCAGGCCCGCTTCCTCGGCGAGCCCGAGCTGATCGACACGCTGAAGGCGCGCGTGGGCGAACCGATCGAGGGCGAGGAAGCCGCCGATATCGGCCTTATCACCATGGCGTATGAAGATTTCGACTGGGACGACGAACTGCGCATTCTTCTTGAAGAGCGCGCCAGCTTCTCGCCCGACGCCTTGACCGGCATGGAAGCCAACCTGCGTTTCGGCGGGCCCGAAACCATGGAGACCAAGATCTTTGGCCGTTTGACCGCATGGCAGAACTGGATCTTCCAGCGACCCAACGCCATCGGCGAGCAGGGCGCGCTCAAGCTCTACGGCTCTGGCGTATCGCCGACCTACAACAAGGAACGAGTTTAGGCGCGCGATGCGCGACCGCGCCCACGCGCGGCAAACGACTGGAGGAAGAACAATGGCAATGGACGCAGTCGACTACGACGGGCTGATCCCCAACAACGTCAGGCTTGGCGACGACGTGCGTGTGAAGCGCGCGTTGGAGAAATGGCATCCCGGCTATATCGGCTGGTGGATGGACATGGGGCCGGAAGGCTTCCAGAACGCGCTCGTTTATCTGCGCACCGCGGTCGGCGTCGACCCCAAGGGCTGGGCCAAGTTCGACTACGTGCGCATGCCCGAATACCGCTGGGGCATCCTGTTGGCGCCGCAGCGCGAGGAGCGCAAGATCCCGTTCGGCACCCACAAGGGCGAAGCCGCCTGGCAGGAAGTGCCCGGCGAATACCGCGCGATGCTGCGTCGCCTCATCACCATCCAGGGCGACACCGAGCCGGCCTCGGTCGAGCAGCAGCGCCATCTCGGCAAGACCGCGCCCTCGCTCTATGACATGCGTAACCTGTTCCAGGTGAACGTGGAGGAGGGGCGTCATCTGTGGGCGATGGTCTACCTGCTGCAGAAATACTTCGGTACCGACGGCCGCGAGGAAGCCGAAGCGCTGCTCGAGCGCCGCTCCGGCGACCCCGACACGCCGCGCATGCTCGGCGCCTTCAACGAGAAGACGCCGGACTGGCTGTCGTTCTTCATGTTCACCTACTTCACCGACCGCGACGGCAAGATGCAGCTCGAGTTGCTGGCGCAGTCCGGATTCGATCCCCTGTCGCGCACCTGCCGCTTCATGCTGACGGAAGAGGCGCACCACATGTTCGTGGGCGAGACCGGCGTCACCCGCGTCATCCAGCGCACCTGCGAGGCGATGAAGGAAGCGGGCATCACCGACCCCTACGAGATCGACAGGATTCGCAAGCTCGGCGTCATCGACCTGCCGACCATCCAGAAGAAGGCGAACCTGCACTTCTCGCTGACGCTCGACCTGTTCGGCAACGAGGTATCGACAAACGCGGCCAACGCCTTCCACGCCGGGCTCAAGGGACGTTACCGCGAGGATCGGCTGAAGGACGACCACGCGCTCGAAAGCGGAAACTATCCGGTGCTGCGTTTCATGGACGGCGAGATCAAGCTGGACGACGCCCCCGCGCTGTCCGCGCTCAACATGCGGCTGCGCGACGACTACGTGAACGATTGCCAGGCCGGCGTCGACCGCTGGAACAAGGTGATCGCGGACATCGGGATTCCGTTTGAGATCAAGTTGCCGCACGTGGCGTTCCACCGTCACATCGGCGAGTTCTCGCGCACCAATGCCGACGTCGACGGCAAGATCCTGACGCCGGCCGAGTGGACCAGCAGGCGCACCGACTTCCTGCCCTCGGAAGCCGACAAGGACTTCATCGAGAGCCTGATGCAGCCGCAGTTCGAGGCGGGGAAATACGCCAACTGGATCGCGCCGCCCAAGGTCGGCATCGACAACAAGCCCGGCGACTTCGAATACGTGAAGATCGAAGACGCGTGATCGGGCATGTGTCATTCCGGGGCGCGGCCTTCAGGCCGCGAGCCCGGAATCCAGAGCGAAGCAGGAGAACCCGGCCCTGGATTCCGGGCCCGCTCGCTTCACTCGCGTCCCGGAATGACAAATTGAAATTTGCGCGGGTTACCGCTCAGCGGACGCCCCCAACTCCTCATCCCGCAATATGAACCGCTGGATCTTGCCCGTCGCCGTGCGCGGCAGACCCTCGCGCAATTCGATCCAGCGCGGGAATTTCCACGGGCCGGCCCGGTCCTTGACGTGGGCCTTCAGCGTTTCCAAGAGCCCGTTGTCGGCGGCGTAACCGTTCTTCAGCACGATGAAGGCCTTCGGCTTGATAAGCCCGTCGGCGTCGGCCTTGCCGATGACGGCGGCCTCCAGCACCGCTTCATGCGAGACGAGTGCCGCCTCGACGTCGAAGGGCGACACCCACATGCCGGAAACCTTGAACATGTCGTCGGTACGGCCGCAGTAATAATAATAGCCGTCCTCGTCGCGCCGGTACTTGTCGCCGGTGTGCGTCCATTCGCCGACAAAGGTGTTGCGGCTCTTGGTGCGTTGGTTCCAATAACCTTCGCCGGCCGACGGCCCGCGCACGATCAGTTCGCCGATCTCATCGACGCCCACGTCGTGACCGGCGTCGTCGACGATGCGCGCGTCGTAGCCGGGCACCGGCTTGCCGGTCGAGCCGTAGCGGATATCGCCGGGCCGGTTGGAGAGGAAGGTGTTGAGCAATTCGGTCGAGCCAATGCCGTCAAGCACGTCGCAGCCGGCGGCCGCGCGCCAGCGCTCGCCGATGTGCGCGGGCAGGGCCTCTCCGGCGGACACACAAACCCGCAGGCGGTCGGAGCCGGCGCCCTTACCCATCGCCGCGTGCGCGAGCAGGGCGGTGTAGAGCGACGGCACGCCGAAGAACACGGTCGGCCGAAAGCGCCGCATGATCTCGAACACGCCTTCCGGCGTCGGCCGGTGCGGCCACAGCACGGCGGCGGCCCCGACCGAGAGGGGAAACGTCATGGCATTGCCGAGCCCGTAGGCGAAGAACAGCTTGGAAGCCGAATGCACCACGTCGTTCTCGGCGATGCCGAGCACGCCCTGGCCGAACAGCCGGGCGGTGGCCATCAGGCTGGTGTGCACGTGCTTCACGCCCTTGGGCTCGCCCGTCGAACCGGAGGTGTAGAGCCAGAATGCGACCTCGTCAGAGATGGTGGGTGCGGTGAAGGGCTGATCGCTCGCGCGCGCTATCAGGTCTTCGAAATGATGCACGGCGCGGCCGGGGAACGCGGCTTGGTCGGCTTCGCCGGCGCCGACCAGGATGATGGCCTTCAGATTCGGCAACGTCGTGATGAGCGGCGCGATGGCTGGCAGCAGCGACGCGGCCAAGACGATGGCCGATGCGCGCGAGTCAGCCAGCATGAAGGCGTATTGCGGTGCGTTCAGGAAGGTATTGAGCGGAATGGCAACGCAGCCCGCGCGAATTGTGCCCCAGAACGCCACCGGAAAATCAACGGTGTCGTGCGCCAGTAGGGCGATGCGGTCCTCGTGTTCGAAGCCGAGAGCGCACAAGGCGTTGGCAAAGCGGATGCTGCGCTTTTGCAGGTCGCCATAGCTCAGCGAACGTTCGGTATCGTGGAAGGCGATCTTATCGGCGCGTCCTTGCGCGACGTGCCTGTCGATAAAATCGCTGACGGCGTTATAGGGGCGGCGCGTGGTGAATTCGTCCAGCATGCCGGTCCCCCGCGCCGTCAATCGCCAAACAGCCGCGTCAGCAGCCGCTGTGCCAGTACGCCGGCAACGCGCCGGCGATAATGGCCGGGCGTGAAGGTGGTCTTCATCGGCATGATCTGGTCGCGCACCAGCGCGTCCAGGCCCTTGGTGACGCGATCGTCGAGGCCGCCGCCGCAGAGCGCTTGCGTGCCCGCGAGCCGGACGGGCCGCGGATTGGTGCCGGTGAAAGCAACGCGCAGATCGGTCAGCGCGCCGCCCTCGCGCTTGAGCGCCACCGCGACGCCGGCGACCGGGTATTCGATCGAGCGGCGGATGCGGATCTTGTCATAGGCCATGCGCAGGCCGGGCGTGTTCTTCGCGCGCACTGCGGTGACGATCTCGTTCGCGCGGAGTGCGAGATAGTATTTGCCGTCGCCTTGGGTTTCGGTCACGGGCACGTCCTGGCGCGCAAAGCCGATGTAGAGCTGCTCGAGCGGGATGGTCCGTTTGCCGTCGGGCCCGGCGATATCCACCTCGGCGTCGAGCGTGAGCAGCGCCGGCGCCAGATCGCCGGAGTAGGTGGCGAAGCACACGCCGCGGCTCTTCGGCGCCACATGGCAGACGGTGCCGGTGGTCTTGAGGCAATGGTTATTGGCCGAGCGCCACCATTCGCTTTGATTGTAGTAGATGCAGCGGGTGTCGAGGCAGAGATTGCCGCCGACCGTGCCCATGTTGCGGTGAGTGGGGCCGGCGATTTGCCGCGCGGCTTCGGCGACGACCGGGTAGTGCCTGATGACATCCGGGTGTTCGGCGAGCTGTGAGAGTGTCACCGCGGCCCCGAGCTCCAGCGCGCTTTGATCCGCGTGTATCGCGTGCAGTTCGCGCACGCGGTTCATGTCGATCAGGACCGTGGGCGCGACGATGCCGCGGCGGATATTGACCACGAGGTCGGTGCCGCCACCGAGCGGTCTGGCGTCGGGATGCTTCGCGCGCGCAGCCAGCGCCTCGTCGAGCGTTGCCGGCTGCAGGATGCGGAAGTCGGGCAGGGCGTCCATCAGGCGCCCCCATTCTTGGTGGTCGCCCGCCCTCGCTTCTCGATCGCCTCGAACACGCGGTCCGGCGTCACCGGCAAGTCGTTGAAGCGAATGCCGATGGCGTCGGCGATCGCCGCGGTGAGTGCCGGCAGGAAGGCGGCGAGCGAACCTTCGCCCGCCTCCTTGGCGCCAAAGGGCCCGTGCGGATCGACGCTCTCGACGATGCCGACCTCGATCGGCGGCGAGTCCTGGATGGTCGGCACCCGGTAATCGAGCATATTGCCGGTGACCATCAGGCCGTCGTGATAGCCGACCTCTTCGCTCATCGCCTGGCCCATGCCCATCCACACCGAGCCCTGCACCTGGCCTTCGACGGTGAGCCGGTTGAGCGCCTTGCCGCAGTCGTGCGCAACCCACACCTTGTCGACGGTGACGACGCCGGTCTCCTCGTCGACGCTGACTTCGACGACCTGCGCCGAATAGGAATAGCCCATGGTGCCGCCGATGGCGGCGCCGCGATACTTCTTGCCGCCGTGGGATTCCGGAATTGTCGAGTAGTTGCCGGTGACGGTGATGGTGCCGGAGTCCTTCAGCGCCTCCGTCACCACCTCGTCGAAGGTGGCGCCGTTGTCCTGCGCGCCCGCGCGATAGACCTCGCCCAGGCACTCGATGTCCTCGGGCTTGGCTTCGAGCTTGCGGGCGGCGGCGTTGATCAGCACCGCTTTAAGATTGCGGGCGGCGTCGAGCGCGGCGTTGCCGACCATGAAGGTGACGCGCGAGGAATAGGAGCCGTTGTCCTTCGGCACCACCTCGCTGTCGCCGGTGATGACGCGCACGCGCGCAAGATCGAGGCCGAGGACTTCGGCGACAGTCTGCGCCAGGATGGTGGTCGAGCCCTGGCCGATGTCGGCGGCGCCAGACAGCACCACCAGCGAGCCGTCGAAGTCGAGCTTGATCTTCACTGTTGCATGCGGCTCGCCGGTCCAGTTCACCGGCTTGGAGGCGCCCGAGATGTAATGCGAGCAGGCCATGCCCAAGCCCTTACGAACGCCTTTTTTTACGCCATTGCCGTTAGCCAGCTTGCTCTTGCGGTCTTTCCAGCCGCTTTCGCGCTCGACCCAGTCCAGGCACTCCGGCAGTCCGTACGAGTTGATCATCAGGTCGTTGTCGGTGAAGCAGGGCGCGTTCAGCAAGTTGGCGCGGCGCACCGCGAAGGGATCGAGGCCGAGCTCGGCCGCCATTTCGTCGACCAGATTCTCGAAGGCGAAGCGCACGTCGACGGTGCCGTGACCGCGGAAGGCGCCGCAGGGCGGCGTGTTGGTGAGCACGCGTTTGCCGACGTACTTGACGTTATGCAGATCGTAGATGGCGTAGAGCATCGAGCCGGCGTAGAGGATGGTCACGACGCCGTAGCCTGAATGGGCGCCGCCGCGCTGGTCGCATTCGCATTCGACCGCGGTGATGCGGCCGTCCTTGCGCATGCCGATCTTCATACGGACGTCGGTTTCCGGCCGCCCGCGATGGGTGATGAAGTTCTCTTCTCGGTTGGTGACGATGCGCACCGTGCCCTTGGCCTTGCGCGCCAGCAGCGCCGCGATGAGTTCGACGTTGAGTGTTTCGGTGCGGCAGCCGAAGCCGCCGCCGACATGCGGCTTCACCACGCGGATGCGCGACATTTCCATGTCGAGGATTTGCGACAGCATCAGGTGCACGTAATACGGAACTTGCGTCGAGGCGTGCACGGTCATGCGCTCGCGTACCGCGTCGTATTCGGCGACCGCCGCGTGCATCTCCATCTGGTTCTGGCAGACCTCGGCGCAGTTATAGGTGCCCTCGCGCACGAGGTCGGCCTCGGCGAAGCCGCCTTCGGTCGAGCCGAGCTCGAACAGTACCTCGCGCTCGAGATTGCCGGGCTTCTTCTCGTGCAATGGCACGGCGCCGGGTGCGAGCGCGGCGCCCGCGGTATAGTACGCCGGGAATTCCCGCACCGTCATGCGGATGAGGCTTAGCGCCTTGCGCGCGCTGGCGTCGTCGATCGCGGCCACCGCCGCCACCGGCTCGCCGCGGTAGCGCACCTTGTCGCGCGCCAGCGGATATTCGCTGCGCGCGATCGGCAAGACGCCGAAGCCCTTGTCACAGTCGGCGCCGGTGACGATCGCCTTCACGCCCGGCACCTTGAGCGCCTGTGAGACATCGACCGCGACGATTTCGGCGTGCGCGTAAGGGCTCCTGTAAATACGCCCGGCAAGCTGGCCGGGCGCGACGATGTCGGCGGTGTATTTGGCGCGGCCCGAAACCTTTTCGGGGCCGTCGATCATCGGGACGTAGTCGCCGATATTGTGCGCGGGGAGGGGCTTGTTCATGACGACACTTCAGCCCGTTGGTGCCCGCGCAGGCGGGCGTCGAGTTCTTTGTCCCTGGGTCCCCGCTTGCGCGCGGACGAACGGCGGAAGGAGGTCACGGGCTCACTCCTTGTCTGTTCAACGTCGCCGCGTGTTGCACTGCCTCGATAATTTTCACGTAGCCGGTGCAGCGGCAGATGTTGCCGCCGAGGGCCTCCACGATTTCGGCCTCGCTCGGATCGGGATTGCGTCGCAACAAGCCGGCGGAAGCCATGATGAACCCCGGCGTGCAGTAGCCGCACTGCGACCCGAGTTTCTCATGGAAGCCGCGCTGCAATGCCGACAATGCGCCGTCGTGGCCGAGGGCCTCGACGGTCTCGACGCGCTTGCCGGCGACGGTCGATGCCAGCATGAGGCAGGATAGAACCGGCCGGTCGTCGATCAGCACCGTGCAGGCGCCGCATTCGCCGCCGTCGCAGCCGGTCTTGGTGCCGGTCAGGCCGATCTGCTCGCGCAGGAAGTCGAGCAGCAGCATATTGTCCGCGACCGCGTCTGCGCGGTCACGGCCGTTGAGCGTGAACTCAAGCAGCCGGGCCAAAATGTCTCTCTCCCCACTGGCGGCGCGTTGTCGCGCTTCGTCCTAAGTCTTAATTGCAACAAGGACACACCAGGGTGGAAGGCCCCGCCATGCCCATTCCCGGGATTGGCTGGGACGGAAGCCCTTGCAACGGCTTAATCAGCCAAATTTGGCAATGACTTCGGCGGGGATGGGGAGCGCCCCGATCTTCTCCGGATCGTCCTTGTCGCGCGCGGCCCAGACCCGTGTCTCGCTGCCCTCGACGGCGAGCGCGCCGCCGACGCTGATCTTGTGCTCGACGTCGAAGCTGGAACGGCGGAACTCGGCCACGCGCGAGGCGATCTCGATCGTTTCACCGAACTTGGCGGGCTTGCGGAACTCGGCGCGCGCGTCCACCAGCGGGATGCCGATGATGCCGAAGGTGCCGGCCATTTCCGGCGGCTTTACGCCGAGCGCGGCGTCGAAGAGGAGCCAGGTGCTGGTATCGAAGAACTCGAAGAAGCGGCTGTTGAACACGATGCCGGCGGGATCGCAGTGGCCCCATTCGATCATCATCTGGCGGCGGAAAACGAACGATGTCACGCGTCTCGAAGCCCCTTGTTGCAGGGCTGCCTTATAGCGGGCGGCCACCGCGGTGGTAAATGGCTCGGGCGGTGGTGCGGAGCGGGCGGCGGGGTTAGCGCCTACGTTCTCTTGCGGGCCGCCGCGGCAGGAGATTGTTGCGGCCCCGGCCCGCTAATCCGGGAATTATCTTCTTATTTTCCGGCACTTATTGCCGCCAGGCAGAATAAGCTTCTATTTAAGGGCTCACCTTGGTCTTCCCGCGTGGGCCCTGAAGCATGATCCCGAAAACCGCTCCCTTTGCCGAGGAGGAGATCGCACTCCTCAACCGCGTCGTGGCCCCGGCAAGCCCGGTGCAGCGGGCCTGGCTCGCGGGCTTCCTCGCCGGAATCGAGCACAGCGCGGCCAACGAGCAGGAGCCGGCGGCGGCGCCGCGGGCGGCCGAGCCGCTGACCATCCTGTTCGCCAGCGAGTCCGGCAACTCCGAGGCGCTCGCCGGCGACGTCGCCAAGCAGGCGCGCAAGCTCGGCTTTAAGCCGCGCGTCCTCGACATGGCCGACCTGGAACTTAATGACCTCACCAAGGCCAAGCGCCTCGTCGTCATCGCCGCCACCTGGGGCGAGGGCGAGCCGCCGGCGCGCGCCGTGCGCGCCTATGGCGAGTTGATGGGCGAGGGCGCCCCGCGCCTCGACGGCGTCGAGTTCGGCGTGCTGGCGCTCGGCGACACCGCCTACGCCGAGTTCTGCGCCATCGGCAAGCTGATCGACGCCCGGCTCGAGGCGCTGGGCGCCAAGCGCGCCGTCGCGCGCGTCGACTGCGATCTCGATTTCGCCGAGCCTGCCGCGCAATGGATCGGGGGCGCGCTCAAGGCGCTGGCGCCGGCGAGCGACGACCGCGGCCGCGTCATCGAGGTCGATTTCACCCACAAGGCGCCGGCCGCCGCCAGCGACGTCGTCGAAGCCGAAGTCATCGAGCACGTGAACCTGAACTCCTCGCGCTCGGACAAGGAAACCATCCACCTCGCGCTCCAGTTCGACGGGGCGGCGCCCGCCTACGAGCCCGGCGCCTCGCTCGATCTCTATGCCGAGAACGACCCGGCCTATGTCGACGACCTCATGGCGCTCGCCAAGGTGTCCGACGATACGCTGCGGGCCGAACTGTTGGCCTCGCGCGATGTCACCACCCTGTCGCTGAAGTCGCTCGAGACCTTCGTCACCCACACCGGCCACGCCGGCGTCAAGTCGCTGATCGAGGGCGGCGCGGTGCGCGGCTGGCTGCGCGACCGTCAGCTCATCGACCTGGTCGAGGCCTTCCCGGCCGAACACAGCGCCGAAACGCTGCGCGCGCTCACGCGCCCGCTCGGTGCACGAGCCTATTCGATCGCATCGTCGC
Organism: uncultured Pseudomonadota bacterium; assembly: GCA_963773225.1. Taxonomy (GTDB): domain Bacteria; phylum Pseudomonadota; class Alphaproteobacteria; order Rhizobiales; family Xanthobacteraceae; genus Pseudolabrys. The sequence continues at coordinate 619,823 of CAVZAO010000006.1, read as the reverse complement.
GCCGTGAATTCGAGGACGAGGCGCATCTGCTGATTTCGGCGGTGCGCTACAACCTGCACGGCCGCGCCCGCAAGGGCGTCGCCTCCACCTTCGTCGCCGATCGCCTGAAGCGCGGCGACCGCGTGCGGGTGAAGGTGAAGCCCAACAAGCACTTCGCGCTGCCGTCGCCCGACCGCGACATCATCATGGTTGGCCCCGGCACCGGGGTCGCGCCGTTCCGCGCCTTCATGCAGGAGCGCCGCGCCACCGAGGCCACCGGAAAGAGCTGGCTGTTCTTCGGCGACCGCAGTTACACCCACGACTTCCTCTACCAGCTCGACTGGCAGGAGGCGCTGAAGGATGGCGCGCTCACCCGTATGGACGTCGCCTTCTCGCGTGACCGGCCGGAGAAGACCTACGTGCAACACAAGATGTGGCAGCGCCGGCGCGAGCTCGTCGACTGGCTGGAAGGCGGTGCGCACTTCTACGTCTGCGGCGACGCTAAGGCGATGGCGAAGGACGTGCGCACGACGCTCGTGAACGCCTACGCCGACGTGAAGGCGCTGTCGCCGGAAGCCGCGGCGGACGCGGTGGCGACGCTCGAGCGCGACAAGCGCTACCTGCAGGACGTTTATTGAGCGAATAGGGAGCTGTCATTCCGGGGCGCCGCGAAGCGGCGAGCCCGGAATCCAGCGAAATGGCAAAGCCTCATCCGCATCTGGATTCCGGGTCTCGGCCGCTGCGCGGCCTCGGCCGGAATGACGGGACAATACCATGACCGACGAAGTCTCCCGCAACGAACACATCAAGGATGCCAGCGCCTACTTGCGCGGCACGCTCGCCGAAGGTCTGACCGAGGAGATTACCGGGTCGATCACCGAGGACGATCAGCAACTGGTCAAGTTCCACGGCATGTACTTGCAGGACGACCGCGATCTTCGTCCCGAGCGCGCGCGCAAGAAGATGGAGAAGGCCTTTGCCTTCATGATCCGCGTGCGCATGCCGGGCGGCGTGGTGAGTCCCGAGCAGTGGCTGGCGCTTGACGGCGTCGCGCGCGACTACGGCAACGGCACCATGAGGCTGACCACGCGCCAGACCGTGCAGCTGCACGGCATCATCAAGTTCAATTTGAAGTCGACTCTCAAGGCCATCGACAAGGTGCTGCTCGATTCGATCGCCGCCTGCGGTGACGTCAACCGCAACGTGATGGCGAATCCCAATCCGTATCAGTCACCGGCTCATGCCAAGGCCATCGAACTCGCGCGCGCGGTGTCCGCGCGCCTGACGCCGCAGACGCCGGCCTACCGTGAGATCTGGCTCGACGGCGAACGCATCGCCGGCGGCGAAGAGGAGGTGGTCGAGCCGATCTACGGCAAGCATTACCTGCCGCGCAAGTTCAAGACCGTCGTCGCGGTGCCGCCCTCCAACGACGTCGACGTGTTCGCGCACGATCTCGGCTACATCGCCATCCTCGATAAGGACGGCAAGGTCGCGGGCTGGAACGTCAGCGTCGGCGGCGGCATGGGCATGACCCACGGCGAGCCGGACACCTATCCGCGTACCGCCGAGGTGATGGGCTTTTGCCGTACCGAGGACGCGGTGAAACTCGCCGAGGCGATCGTCACGGTTCAGCGTGACTGGGGCGATCGCAAGAACCGCAAGCACGCGCGGCTGAAATACACGATCGAGGACCACGGGCTCGATGCTTTCCGCGCCGAGGTGGAGCGCCGCGCCGGCTTCAAGCTAGGCAAGGCCAAGCCTTTCAAATTCACCTCGACCGGCGACCGCTACGGCTGGAGCGAGGGAACGGATGGGCGCGCGCATCTGACCCTCTATGTGCAGAACGGCCGCATTGCCGACCGTCCCGGCGCCATGCCGATGACGGCGTTGCGCGAGGTCGCCAAAATCCACGACGGCGATTTCCGCATGACGGCAAACCAGAACGTCATCGTCGCCAATATCGCCGGCGACAAGCAGAGCGAGATCGAACGCATCGCGCGCGAGGCTGGATTGATGGCGCCGTGGTCCGGCCTCAAGCGCAACGCCATGGCCTGCGTGGCGCTGCCGACCTGCGGGCTGGCGTTGGCCGAAAGCGAGCGCTACCTGCCGACATTGCTCGACGCGCTGGATGAGAAGCTTTCCTCGCACGGCCTCTCCGCCGAAGACATCGTCATCCGGATGACCGGCTGCCCGAACGGCTGCGCGCGGCCTTATCTGGCCGAGGTCGGCCTCGTCGGCAAAGGGCCCGGCCGCTACAACCTTTATCTCGGCGCCGCCTTCGACGGCTCTCGGCTCTCCAAGCTCTACAAGGAAGACGTCGATCACGACGGTATCGTCGCCGCGCTCGACCCGATCTTTGCGGCCTATGCCTCCGGACGCGAGAAGGGCGAACACTTCGGCGACTTCGCCATCCGTGCCGGTTTCGTCGCCAAGACCGGCAACGGCGCCGATTTCCACGCCAACACCGGAGCGCGGAAATGAGCAGGGACCGTAGGCCGCAGGAAACGCGCGCGCCGCGCATGGGCGCGCTGGCGCGGCTGCCGGTGTTCCTGTCGCTGCAAGGCAAGCGCGCCGTCGTCGCCGGCGGCGGCGAAGCCGCGGCGTGGAAGGCTGAACTTTTGTCGGCGGCGGGGGCCGCTGTCGAAGTTTTCGCGGAGGATGTCTGCGACACCCTCGTGGACTTGGCCGGCGATCCGCCGGGCGGGATCATCTCTCTTCATCGACGGGGGTGGGCGCCGTCGGACCTCGATCAGGCCGCTGCCGCCATCGGCGCCTTTGACGATGAGAATGGCGCAGCCGCGTTCGCCTCGGCAGCGCGCGCCGCCGGCGTTCCGGTCAACGTCATCGACAAGCCAGCCTTTTGCGACTTTTCCTTCGGCTCCATCGTCAACCGCTCGCCGCTCGTCATCGGCATCTCCACCGACGGGGCCGCGCCGGTGTTCGCGCAGGCCATCCGTGCCAAGCTGGAGGCGCTGCTGCCGCAGGGCTTTGCGGCCTGGGCTGCGGCGGCCGCGCGTTGGCGCGGTACGCTCAAGGGCTCGGGGTTGTCTTTCGCGGGGCGGCGCAAATTCTGGCAGTTCTTCACCGCGCACGCGGTCAGCCACCCCGATAGCGAGCCGCAGCAGAGCGATTTCGATCGCCTTGTCGCCGACGTGGCGGGCCGCGGGGCGGACGTCGAGACCGGGTCGGTGACTTTGGTCGGCGCCGGGCCCGGAGATCCGGAGCTTCTCACGCTGCGGGCCGTGCGCGCGCTGCAATCGGCCGACGTCATTCTCTACGACGATCTGGTTTCGCGCGACGTGCTGGATTTCGCCCGCCGCGAGGCCAAGAAGTTGCTGGTCGGCAAGACCGGCCACGGACCCTCGTGCAAGCAGGGCGACATCAACGCGTTGATGATTTCGCTCGCCAAACAAGGCAAGCGCGTGGTGCGGCTGAAGGGAGGCGACCCGCTCATCTTCGCCCGCGCCGGCGAGGAGATCGACGCCTGCCGCGCCGCCGGCATCGCGGTCGAGATCGTGCCCGGCATCACGGCGGCGCAAGGCGCGGCCGCGCGCTTGGGCCTGCCGCTCACCGACCGCGACCGCGCCCGCCGGGTGCAGTTCGTCACCGGTCACGGCAAGGATGGGCAACTGCCGAACGACATCGATTGGCAGAGCCTGGCCGATCCGGCGACCACGACGGCGGTCTATATGCCGGTGAAGACGCTCGGGCGTCTGGTCGCGCGTGCGATTGCCGTCGGTCTCGATCCGGCGACCCCGGCGCTGGCGGTCGCGCGTGCCACGCGGGCCGATCAACAGCACATCGGTGCGCCGATTGGCGACCTGCCGGCGCGTTTGCAACCGGCGGCGATGCCGGGGCCGGTGCTGGTGATCATCGGGCGTGTGACTGCGGCGGCAGCGCGGGATGCGACAATCGTAGCCACGGCTGCTGCCTAGCCGTCTCACGCCGTCATTCCGGGTTCGCGCCGGAGCCTGTCATCGGGGCGCGCTTCGCGCGGACCCGTTGGGCGCACCCCGGAATGACCAGGAGATGCTATTGCGCGAATTCGGCGTGCGACATCACCGCTTCGCCGCTTTCTTCGGCTTGAAGTTCGCGATGCGGTTCGGCGACTTATAGGGCTTGAGCCCGCGCGGATAGGCCCATTCTACCACCTCCTGCGCGCGCATTTCGACTGGCGCGGAGCGGCGGCGCTTGCGCATGGCATGATCAGGCGCGAGCGGCACATGCGGCGATAGGTCGAGCGCGAACAACAGCCAGTCAAGGTCTTCCTCGGGCGTCACCCAGCGTTCCGGCGCGTAGCGCGTCGGCGCGAACGGCCGCGAATACGACATCAGCGATTTCAGTCCGCTCGGCAGCGCGTATTCGTGCGCAAAGGTCATCGCGACCTCGCGTGGGCTGCGATAGATCGGGTCGCGCCACCGCAAGATGGCGTGATTGGTCTTGGAGATGGCGCCCCATAGTCCCCGCTCCTGAAAGAGCGTGACGATGTGGTCGTGGTCGCTCGGCCGCGCCACCAGGTCGAGCAGCCAAGCCTTCTTGCCGTGGAAGGCGAGCGCCGCGCACGCGAACACCGCGGCTTCCGCGCAATGGGCAACGCCGGTTTGCAGCACGCGCCGCGGCGACATCGCGGTGTCGCCGTCGGGCTCGAAATTGACCGGCATGCGGTCGAGGAAATCCTGGATCTTCTGCGGCGTATCGAGCCGCGCGAAGACGCGGGCCTCGGCCGGCGTCAGCAGCGCGCGCAACCGGTTGCGATAGCGAAGCGTGGGCATGACGCCCGCAATCTAGACGCATTCGCCCGCGTCGTGCGGCAGGGGGCCGCGCGCGTCCACAGCTTTGCGGCGGGGCGCGCGGGTCGGGCAAGCGGTGTTGCTGCGCGGCGAGGACAATTCAGCGGAAATGGTAGTGAATGGGCACGACGACGCGCACGCTACGGCCGCCTCGTCCCGATGGCGGCGGCGGTAGCGGGGCCGCGCGTCGCGGCAGCGCCAGCGCGGCGTGGTCGAGCACCGATGAACCCGAACTGTGCACGATGCGAATGTCATGCACGCCGCCGCGCAGGTCGACGTCAAAGGCGATCTGGGGGGTTCCGGCTTCACCGCGCGCCTGTGCTTCGTCCGGATAGTGCTTGTAGCGCTCGAGCCGCGCCAGCAGCCGCGACTGCCAGTTCGCGACGGCCTGCGGATCGCGGCGGGCGGCGCCGGGCGCCGGGGCTTCGCTGCGCACCGCGCGCCGGGTCGCGGCGCTGGGCGCGCGGGCCAGGCTCGCGACGTGAGCAGGCTTCGTGTGACGGGGCTTGGCGTCGTGCCGGTGCGCCACATGCGGGCGCGGCGGCGGCAGCGCGGTCAGGATGTGGTCGGCTTCGGGCGCGGGCGGCAAGGGGACCGTCTGGGTGACGGGCTTTGCCGGCGCCGGTTCGGGCTTTGGCGCCGGCTTCAGCACCGGTTTGGGTTCGGGCTTTTCGACCGGCGGCTTGGGGGCGGGGGTGAGCTCGGTCTTTTCGATCGGCTTCTCCGGTTGAAGGGCCGGCGCCGGGCTGGCTTGCGTCTGCGGCTGCTGCGTGCCGGGCGGCAACGGGCTCGGCTTGACGGCGGGGGCCGCCGGCGCCGGTGCGAGGTCGATCAGGATCGCCGGTGCGCTCGCGATCGCGGCGAAAGGCGTATGCCAGTCGAGCAGCGCCATCGCCGCCGCCGCATGGGCGCCGAGCACGGCGGCAAGGCACGCGCCCCAGCGTGTGATCGTGCCAAGACGGCGCGGGCGCACGTCTGTCCTCATGGCGGTGGGCTCTGCGCTTCGAGGCCGACCAGCGCCACATGCAGATAGCCGGCCGCGCGCAGGCCGTTCATCAGATCCATCAGCGCGCCATAGGGCACGGTCTTGTCGGCGCGCAAATAGACGCGCTGTTGCTTGTCACCGCCGGTGGCGCGGTCGAGCGCGGCCGCAAGCCCGTCGCGCGGGACCGCGCCGTCGTCGACCGTGACGCCAAGGTCGGGCTTCAGGGTGACGGTGAGCGGCTTGTCGGGGCGCGCGGTGCGTTCGGCGTTGGCGCCCGGCAGGTTGACGGCGATATCGACGGTCGCGAGCGGGGCGGCGATCATGAAGATGATCAGCAGCACCAGCATCACGTCGATGAACGGCGTGACGTTGATCTCGTGCAGTTCGTCGAGGGTGTCGTCGCCGTGGTCGAGCCGGACGCTCATTGGGGGTTACTCCGCGGCGTGCCGGCGCGCGTCCGCCGGCGCCGGTGCGGCAGCGGCGCGGTCGAGATCGCGGCTGACGAGACGCAGCACCGCGGCGGCGGCGTCGGCCTGCTGCGCGCGGTAGCCGGCGCTCCAGCGCGAGAACATGTTGTACATCACGACCGCCGGGATCGCGGCGACCAGTCCGAGCGCGGTGGCAAGCAGCGCTTCGGCGATACCCGGCGCCACCACCGCGAGGTTGGTCGTGTGCTGCTTCGAAATGCCGATGAAGCTGTTCATGATGCCCCACACGGTGCCGAACAGCCCGACGAAGGGCGCGGTTGCGCCGATTGTGCCGAGCCAGCCGATCCCGCGGATCATGCCGCGGGTGCCGGCGGATTCGATGCGCGCCGACTGCAACGCGATGCGTTCCTTGACGCCGTCGGCCTTGAGCGCGTCGGCAGATAATTGCAGTTCGTGCTCCGCGGCCTGCGCCAGGGTCAGCGCGGCGCCGCCCACGTGCATGAGTTGGGTGAGGGCGTCAGCCAGGGTGTGTGCGTCGGCGAGCACGCGCAGACCCCGCCGCATCCGCGCCCGCTCGGCCACGAGCTCCAGCGTCTTGGCGAGCCAGATGGTCCAGCTCAGCACCGAGGCGAAGGCGAGCCCGATCATCACCGCCTTCACGACGATGTCGGCGTTCATGAACATGCCCCACGGCGAGAGATCGTGCGGCAACTGCACCGCGATCGCCGGGACGGTAGGCGTCTGAGCCGCTGCGGGCGCCGCCAGGAGGGCGACGGCAACAAGCGCCGCCAAAGACCGGCGGCACCAATGCATCTCGCCAAATTGTGCCGTCATCGCGTTCCGATCACTGTTCGTCCGCCGCCGGCTTTTTTACGTCGCGGCAATTGAACTAATGCAGCCGCGCGGGCATCGTCCAGCCCCCGGGGCGCCTCGGCGGTGCTCCTTCTCCAGGACTTCATCCCCATGTCATCCTCACTGTCTCAGGCGTCCCTGCCGGTGTTCAATGTCGGCCTCAACGCGCTCGCCGCGGTGCTCGACAAGGCGGCCGCCCACGCGGCCGCCAAGAAGATAGATCCGTCGGTGCTGCTCGGCTGGAGGCTCGCGCCCGACATGTTCGCGCTCACCCGGCAAGTGCAGGTCGCTTGCGACCAGGCCAAGAACGGCGCCGGGCGCCTCGCCGGCGTCGAACTGCCTCGTTATGAAGATACCGAAAGCACCATCGACGCGCTTAAAGAACGCATCGCCAAGACGCTCGCCTTCCTGAACGGGCTCGATGCCAAGGCGATCGACGCCGCCGGGGAACGCGAGATCACGTTTCCGCTCGGGCCGTCGCAGGCCCAGATGAAAGGCGCAGACTATCTCCACCATTTCGTGCTGCCGAACTTCTATTTTCACCGCACGGCCGCCTATTCGATCGTACGCAATTTCGGCGTCGACGTCGGCAAGCGAGACTTTCTCGGCGCCATTCCGATCAAGCGGCTCTAACACAGCCGCGCGGCTGCAAAACGTGTCCGACGGACATTTAACGGCCCGCCGTTTCCGCGGCGGGCTGCAAAACCGGTCGATTGACGGTCTTGCCGCTTTTTCGCCTCGGCCCAGAATGGGCGGCGGTGTCGGAAAAATCACATTTCGTCCCCAATTTACCCCCTTTGGCGGCCGATTTGGCCGGTATTCGCCCCGCAACGACAGATTCAGACCTAGCGAACGTGGGGGAATTCCGGAATGAAGAAGCTGTTTTACGCGGGCGCGGTGGCGCTCGCGATGCTCGGATCATTGTCCGTCGCGCCGGCTGCGCAGGCTGGGCAGGGCGCCGCCGCGATGGCGTCGGGACAATCGGCTGCAGCCATCGACGTCGCGCGCATCAAAAGCGTGCTGCATCTGACACCGGCGCAGCGAGCCTATTGGCCCCCGGTCGAAGCCGCGTTGCGTCGCCTTGCGCGCGAGCAGCGGTCCGGCGCCGGCGGCGGCCTCATACATCGCATCAGCCATCGCGTCGTCTCGGTTGTCTTGACCAGCGCAGCCATCCGCCAACTCGCCGCTGCCGCTCGGCCCCTGCTGGCGCGGCTCGACGACGGCCAGAAGATGGCCGCGGCGCAGCTTGCGGACGAAATGGGCCTCGGCTCGGTTGTGGCCGCGCTCAACTGAGCTTTTCGCCATGATGGCTTGGCCGTCAAAAACTGCGGTGTAAGCACCTGCAACAATGAAAAGCCGCCCCGCCGGAATCCGGCAGGGCGGTTTCAACGTTCTTTCGACGCCAGCTTTGGGCCCAAAGGGCTCAGTCGCGGTAGTGCACGACGCCCTCGTCGCCGTAGCCGCTGCTGTAGCTGCGGCTGCCACCTTCGTAACCGCAATTGCGGTTCACGCCGCGCACGTTGCGATAAACCGTAACGTGCCGGACGCTGCCGCCGCCGCGCACGTTGACCACCTGATTGCTGTACACGTTGCGCCACCTGTTGATGGTGTTGGTCCGGTGCAGCACGACATCACGCACCACGGTGTTGGTGCGATGGACGATCACCGTGCGGTTGATGACCGGCCGCACGTGCACGATCAAACGGTTATGCTGGATCAGCCGCGTCCGTCCGCGCACCACACGCGTGGTGTTGACGATGCGGCGGTGGGTGCGGACGATTGGCGCGCCGCGCACGAGCCGCCGGGTTGTGTAGGAAGAGTCTGGGCGCATGCAGTTGCAGGCGGTGTCGTAGTGCTGCGCCTGAGCCGCCCCCGGTGTGATACCCGCCAGCCCGAAGACGAGCAGGGCACCATAGAACGCCATGTACACATATCTCATTTTGAACGCCCCGTTAACCATCTAAGGATAGTCGCCACCGTCATTTTCCTGCCGTTAACCATGTTTGTAAACCAGAAATTGACAATCGTTTCCGGTCTGTTTCCCTTCCGATTCGGCGGGTCTCCGGCGGCCCCAAACCACAATAAATAGCCCCCGGGGCCTGACCCCAGGGGCGCAACTTCTAGATGTAGTAGGGCTGCGCGAGTTGCGCGGCCGTTATTTTTTGAGCCGCGCAACCGCTTCTTTGAGCAGGCTGAGGTCGGAATGGGCCTTCACGTCCAGGTGCTGCTTGATGAAGCCAAGCTGCTGGACGGTATCGACGTTGCGCTGAAGTGCGTCCAGATCCGGCATCATGTTCGGGTCGCGGTAGTTGTCGTTCTTGGTGAACAACCAGCCGAAGCGGTTGGCCGGCGCCTTGGTCAGTTCATGCGCGATCTGGGCTACCGCGTCGTGGTTCTTCGGGTCGAGGTACCAATGTACGACCCTCAGCATGTCCTCCATGAAGTCCACCATGGCCGCGCGGTGCGCCTTGATGAAGGATTCGCGCGCGCAGATGATGATCATGTCGGTCTTGCCGGTGGCGTCGGCCTGCGTGAACAGGGGCTTGGCATTGGCCAGGAGCTTGGGGTTGAGCGCGAAAGGCAGCACGGCCGGCGCAAGGTCGACCTTCTTTTCCAAGAGCATCGTCGGCATCGCCGGCAGGGGCCCCTCGAGCATGGTGTAGTCGCGCTTGTCTTCGAGCCCATGCTTTTTCAACATCGCGCGGATCGCCACGTCGACCGCGCTCCCTCCGGCGTTGGTGCCGATCACCTTGCCCTTGAGGTCCTCGACCTTGTTGATGCCGGCGTCCTTACGGACCCAGTACTTGTCGGTGTAGTAGCCGGGCACGCCCTCCTGGAACTCGTCGGCGATGACGCGCAGGTCGTCGAGACCGGCGTTGGCCACGGCGATCGGGAACGACGAATAGGCAAGGCTGGCGACCTCGAGCTGGTTGTTGGCGAGCGCCGTAATCTGCGGCGGCGTGCCGCGGAAGTGGACGGTTTCCAGCGTGTAGGTCTTGCCCAGGTTCTTCATCAGGTCCTTTTTGAAGAGCAGGACCGAACCCCAATTGGCGAGTGGGGCTACCCAAGACATACGGATCTTCACCGGTGCCGCATTGGCGGCCGTTCCGGCGATGATCAGGCCGAGCGCGCACGCGCCAGCCAAGGCGATCCTGTGAATGCGCATCCGTATCCTCCCATTGTGACCGGCTTGTCCGTGATATTGCGGCAAGCTTCGCTCTTGTATTTTGTCGAGATTGTCGGAGGTCCAACTGATTTTGGCAAGTCTCCACCGTACGATAACTTAACCGTTATCCGATACAGCCGCGCCGGCGAAACCTGGCTAAACCGTGCTCGGCTCATGCGCTTCCGGGTGCCAGATCAGCAGTCTGCGGCGGATCAACGCCATCGCCTTGACGAGGCAATAGCCGACGACCGCGATCTCCACGATGCCGGCGAACACGGCGGTAGAATTGGCGAAACGCGAGGCCTCCATCATGGCGCCGCCGAGGCCGTAGCCGCCCATCAGCATCTCGGCGACGACGGTGACGATCAAGGCGAGCGGCAGCGCAACCTGAAGCCCGGTCATGATTTGCGGAAATGCCGCCGGCAGCACGACCTGCGTCAGCACCTCGCGGTTGCTGGCGCCCATGTTGCGCGCTGACCAGATCAGTTCGCGCTCAACACCCTGAATGGCGATGACGGTCGCGGCGATAACCGGGAAAATGGCATCGAAATAGGCCATGGTGATCTTGGAGACGTCGTGCACGCCTAGCCAGAGGATGATGACCGGCAGGAAGGCGATCTTCGGCATCGGAAAGCCGACCGAGACGATCGGATCGAAGAACCACGCCGCCACGCGGCTGCGCGACATCGCGGTGCCGATGACGACCCCGCCGACGCTCGCGATGCAGAAGGCGACGAGCGCCCGGTAGAGGGTTAGTCCGGTGTTGATCCAGAGATCCCCGGACACGCCGTCCTTCCAGATGTAGGCAACCACGTCGCTGAAGGCGGGCAACTGGAAGTGCGTGAAAGTGCCGGTGCGCGCCAGCAATTCCCATGCGATCAGGAGCACCAGCACTGAAAAAATCCGCACGAAGCCCGACAGCGCCAGGCGGCCGAGCCGCATCCCCAGGGGTGCCGGCACGTCGGCCGCCGTGACGGTCCGGCGCGTCAGCGGATCGTCTACGCTCGCCATAGCAGCAGCCTCCGGGTGATGACGAGATAGACGCGGTCGGCCGCGAAGCCGAGGAATGCCACGCTCAGGACCACGGCATACATGGAGTTGTAGCTGCCGGTGGAGCCGAGAACGCCGATCAGATAGCCGAAGCCTTTGTGCGCCTCGATCAACTCGGCAGACACCAGGAGGATGAACGACAGCGCCAGCGCGGTGCGGATGCCGTTCAGAAGCTCCGGCATGGCGCTCGGCATCACCACGTCGCGCAGGACGCGCAGGCGGCTCGCACCCATGCAGCGCGCCGACCACAGCAGGGTGCGGTCGCTGGAGCGCGCGCCGTTGAAGGCGCCGATGGTCACCGGCAGCATGCAGCCGAGGAAGATAAGCAGGATCTTGGAGGCATCCCCGAAGCCGAGCCAGATGACGGTGACTGGGATCAGCGCCGATTTCGGCAGCGGGTAGAAAATCTCGACGATGGGGGCGAGCAGGATGTTCACCGGCTTCCACCAGGCCATGAAGATGCCGAGCACCGCGCCGATCACGATGGCGAGCCCGAGCCCGGCGCCGACGCGCAACAACGAAGCCTCGCCGTTGACGAGGAGCGAGCCGTCCCGGATGAGGCCGATCCAGGAGCCGATCACGTCCGACAGCGGCGGCAGAGCGTCGTTGGAGACGAGATGGAGGCGCGCCACGATCTCCCAGCCGATCGCCAGGATGAGCAGCGGCGCGTAGCGGATCAAAGTCTTGGCCGCGGCGTTCATGCGTCAGGCCCGCTTGCCCTGTGCCTTGATCGCTTCGTCCCGCACCAGGTGCCAGATCTCGTCGACCTTCTCGACGAACGCCTTTTCCTTGAACAAGTCGTCGGCGCTCTTGTCGAATTTGGTGTCGACGATGGTCTTGATGCGTCCGGGGCGCGCCGACATCACCGCCACGCGATCGGCGAGATAAACCGCCTCCTGCACGTCGTGGGTGACGAAGATCACGGTTTTGGGCGTGCGCTGCCAGATGCGCAGGAGCTCGCTCTGCATCAGGCCGCGGGTCTGCGCGTCGAGGGCGCCGAACGGCTCGTCCATCAACAGGATGTTCGGATCGAAGGCGAGCGTGCGCGCGATGGCGGTGCGCTGCTTCATGCCGCCGGAGAGCTGCGAGGGGTAGCTGTCCTCGAAGCCGGACAGGCCGACGAGATCGATGAAGTCCATGGCGCGCTGCTCGCGCTCGGCCTTGGGCATGCCCTGGCGTTCCAGCCCATACAGGATGTTGCCGCGCACCGTCTTCCAGGGAAACAGCGCGAAGTGCTGAAAGACGATACCGCGATCCGGGCCGGGACCGGCGATCTTCTTGCCGTCGACGGAAATGCCGCCGGTTTCGACAGGCAGAAAACCGCCGATGAGATACAGCAGTGTCGACTTGCCGCATCCTGACGGGCCGAGCAGCGCGACAAACTCGCGGTTGCCGACCTCGAGCGATACGTCGTCCAGCGCCAAGACCGCGCGGCCGCGCGGCGGGCGATAGACGTGGCTGACGCCCTCGACGACGATCTGAGCCGGACCCGGCATGACGACCATGAACCTCCCTTAACACCGCCGCCTGTCGATTGTTGTCGTTGCTTGCAACGCGGCGGTCTTGGTTGTTATGGCGTCATCATAACTGAAAACTTCGGTCCGCACCTAGTGAAAGCCGTTCCTGCGGCGCAATCTGTAATGTATTCTGTCCTGTAATGTAGGACATCAAACCAATCCAAGTACGAGAGGAAACATCAGTGGCCGACCCGCTTGCCGAAGCCCGCCGCGAGCTCGCGCTCGCTAACCGCATGGTCGCGAACGAGGGCGTGATCGACGCCTTCGGCCATGTCAGCATGCGCCATCCCGACAATCCCAACCGTTACTTTTTGTCGCGCTCGCGTGCGCCGGAGCTGGTCACGCCCGACGATTTCATCGAATACGATCTGGACTCGCAGCCGGTGCGGGAGCCGGGCACAACCCAGTATTCGGAGCGGGTGATCCACGGCGAGATCTACAAGGCGCGGCCCGACGTCAATTCGGTCTGCCATAACCATGCGCCGGCTTTCATGCCACTGCTTGCCACCGGCACCGACTACGTTCCGGTGTTTCATCTCGGCGCGGTCGGCGGCATCAAGCCGCCGTTCTGGGACCAGCAGGACGAATTCGGCGACACCAACATGCTGGTGATCAAGCCGGAGGAGGGTGCCTCGCTGGCCCGCGCGCTCGGCCAGGGCTGGATGGTGCTGATGAAGCGTCACGGTGTCACCGTCGCCGGCGCCAATGTCCGCGACTGCGTGTTCCGCGCGATCTATTCAGCCCGCAACGCCGAATACCAGGTGCAGGCAATGATCCTCGGCCAGTCCGTCGACCAGCTGTCGCCGGGCGAAACGAAGCTGGCGGGCAACATCACCCACTCGACCACGGGGCTGACGCGCGCCTGGGAGTACTGGGCGATGCGGGTCGCGCGCACCAGCGGCTTGCCCGAGGCCGCCAAGGCTCCCGCAAAGTCCGCCGTCCGGCGCGCGCCGGCGCGCAAGGGAGCTTCCAACAAGAGCGCTACCAAAAAGAGTGCGGCGAAGCAGCAGAAGAAGAAGCGGCGGTAGCGCCGGGTCAGCCGATCATGGACGCGGCTTCGCCGCGCTGATGGCGGCGAGCATGGCGGCGCGGCCCTGATCGAGGGTCGCGCGCACGCTCTCGTCCTTGCCGAGAGCGCCCATCTCGCGTTGGCGCTTGACGGTCGCCTCCACCATCAGCGGATCGAGACCGAGTTCGCGCAAGGTGGCCGCCGACTCTTCCATCTCCGCGGCGCGGCGTTCGCCGTGGCTCGCCATGCGCTCGATGTTGTAGTCCCCCATATGTTCGAAATCCAGCGCCGGGTAGTTGTTGCGCATCGACACCAGCACCTCGTCGAGCAGGCCGGCGCGTGACGCCGCGAGATAGCATTCGAGCGTCAGCGCCTCCAGGCCCTTGATCATGACGCTGCGGATCATCTTGATCGCCGCCGCCTTGCCCGTATCGGGGCTGACCACCTTGAGCGTCATCTCCAATTCCTGCAGCAGCGGTGCGACTTCCTGCGCGTGCGGGCCCGCGATTAGGAGCGGCGTGCGGTGGCGCTTGGGATGGATTGGCGCGATCACCGCCACATCCACGTAACGCGCCTTGCCGTCGAGCAGCTTGGCGGTCGCTTGCTTGCGCCCGGGCGAGACCGAATTGATGTCGAGATACCAGGGGTTGCCTGCAAGGTGCGGCGCCACGGATTGTGCGGCCTCGACGCTCGACGCGGCGGTGACCGCGGAGATGACCATGTCGGTCTCGCGCACCGCGTCTTCGGCGGAGGTGGCGAGCCGCACGCCCATCGCCTCGCCGGCCGCCTTCAGCTTCGCCCCTTCGGCTTTCGGGAACAGGATGTCCCAGGCGGCGATGCGCTCGATGCCGCTTTCGCGCAAGCCCGCGGCAATGGCCTGACCGGCTTCGCCGAAGCCGATGAAGGAAATGCGCGGGGTGTTCTGGCCGGTCATTGCGACTCCCGTGGACGCTGGCTGCTTTAGCGGCGCTTATACACTTTCTCCGCAAAGCGCGCAGCCGGTCAACGCGGGCGGTCGATTCACGCGACAGCGGCGTCGGCCTCAACAGCGACGCCGCCGTCAAACGCGCAAGATCGTTACTTATCCACGCTGTAGAGACGCGCTTTGGTGGTCTTCTGATAATCGAGACCCTTCGGGTAGGTCAGGATTTCCATGTTCTGCCCCCAGGGGGTCTGAAAATAAACGAATGTCTCGCCGCCGTTCGGCTGGTGCGAGACCGGCGTCGGCGTGCCGAGCACGCGCACCCCCGGCACCGACTTGAGATAGGCAACGGCCTTGGGCATGTCCGTTACATAAAACGCGATGTGCATGCCGCCGATGTCGCTGTTCTTGGGCGGCGTCTTCACTTGGTCCTTGGTGGTGTACTGGAACAGTTCGACATTCTGCGTCGGTCCGCAACGCACCATGGCAAGGGTAGTCGAGGCGCGCGCATCAACATCAAGATTGGTGCGCATCCAGTTGCCCTTCGGGTCTGCGAAGGGGCCGGCCGTGTAAACGTAGGTGCAGCCCAGCACTTTGGTAAAGAAGTCGATCCCTTGTTTGAGATTGGGGACGGTCAGGCCGATGTGATCGACGCCGACCGCGCTCGGAATCCCGTTCGCCATAGCTGGCGCTGCGCTCGCCGCCATCAGGGCGCCGGCCACACCGCCGATGATGGTTCGCCTGAAATGGGTGCTCATCGCTGAATTCCTTTCCGGGGAAGACGGGTTGCCACCGGTATATTTGAGACCTGAAAAGTTTATATGTAAAGTATTGTAGTGAAAAAGGACCGCAGTGGCGCTGCGTGCGCGACGCCCTTGTTGGGGATGGCGTTCAAGCGGCGCGCTCAAACACCAGCACGAAATTGTTGGCGGGCATCGGCACGGCTTCGGAGAGCGTCAGGCCTGCGTCTCGAGCAAGCGCCGCCAGATCGTCGATGTCGCGCACGCCCCAGGCCGGATTGCGCGCGCGCAAGGAGGCATCGAACTCGGCGTTACTCGGTGCGGTGTGCTCACCGCCGCGCTTGAATGGACCGTAGACGAAGAGATGGCCGCCGGGGCGCAAGAGTTGTCCGGCGCCCGTCATCAGGTTCTGCGATACCGGCCAGGGCGAGATGTGTAGAACGTTGTTGCACATCATGGCGGTGAGGGGACCGCCGGCGCCATTTTCGCTCTGCCAAATCCAGCCCGGGTTCGTCAGGTCGATGCGTTGCGGTTCACGCAGGTTGTCGAGCCCGGCGTATTTTCGCCAGGCCGAAATACTGGCGAGGTGAGCATGCGCGATGTCACTTGGCCACCAGATGAGTTGGGGGGAGCGGCTGGCGAATTCGGCAGCGTGTTGGCCGGTTCCGCTGCCAAGTTCCAGGACGTTGCCGCTTTCCTTGTTCAAAATCGGCGACAGCACCGACCAGATCGCATCGTGATTGCGCTGAAAGGCGGGCGCTTCCAGCCGGCCGTCGGGCTGCGCTGGCGCGGTATCTTTTCCGAATTCGACGACGAACTTCGACATGGTTGCATCCGAGAACGCTCGCGGCAGCGCACTTAGCCACTCCCGCCGATCGCGGTCAAAGACTCATTGCGTCGTGAAATTCCGGAAAGAGCGGCTCAGCTTCGTTGTTTTTAGGATGATGATCGGGCACACTTGCGCACCGGCCGGACCAACATTCGGCTCTTGCGCTGTAAGCGATGCGGCCATGTGACGATGGGCGACGGAAACGTCACGATAGGATCCTGCGTATCGAGAACGGTGCCGGTCAAAAGGGCCACAAGGCCCATTAGAAACCAGGGAGGTTAATCATGATGCGCAAGCTTCGCCTGATACCCGCCGTACTGGCCGCAGCGGCCTTGGCGCTGCCGAGTGCGGCGTTGGCGCAGGACAACATGAAGCTGGTGGTCGGCATGCCGACCACGCCACCGAACGTCGTTCACATGCCGGTATTCGTCGGCATTGCCCTCGGCATCTACAAGAAATACGGGCTCGACGTCTCGACCATCGCCCTCGACGGCGGCGTCAAGGTCTACCGTGCCATGCTGTCAGGCAACGTCGACGTCGCCATGGCGCCGGCTGCGCTCACGGCCGTCGGCATTTCCAAGGGCTCAAAGGTCAAAGCGGTACTGGGTACGCTCGACAAGTTCGAGGCCTCCATGGTGGTGCGCGGCAACATCAAGACCTTGGCCGAGCTCAAGGGCAAGCGCATCGGCATCCAGCAGCCGGGTGGCTTCGCCGACATCCTGAGCCGTGTGGTGCTGCGCCACGCGCACGTCAGTCCCAAGGACGTCCATTTCGTCACCATCGCCACCGAGGACGTGCCCGCGTTGGTGGCCGATCAAGTCGATACGGCGATCCTGCACGTCGAGCAGGAAATGATGGCTAAGTCGAAGGTGCCGTCGCTGCACGCGATCGCGCGCATGTGGAAGCTGGCGCCGAAGCAGATGTACGATTACTTCGACGTCACCGATCAGACCATCAAAGACAAGCCGAAAGCGATTGAGGCATTCGTAAAGGGTACGATCGAAGCGACCCGCATCCTCTATTCCGACAAGGCGAAAGTGATGCCCATCATGGTGAAGGATACCGGCTATCCGGAAAAGATCGTCTCGGAGACCTATGACTATCTGAAAAAGGAATGCATCTGGAACGCCAACAGCGGTCTTACTCCGGCGCGCATCAACTTCACTTCGAAGCTGATGGAGAAGGTTCACAACATCGCCAAGGGTAAGGCGCCGAGCTATGATGAGATCGTCGACAAGACGTTCGCCACCAAAGCGCTCAAGGATCTCGGCGAGTGGAAGGGGCCCGTCTGCGCCTCGCCGGCTTTCTGACGCCGACGACAGCTGAGGCCTCGCGCGTTTTCGCCCGGCCCCCTCGGCGAGGGCCGGGCGATACGCGCCGCAGGAAGACAGGTTTATGCAATCGCGGCCGCGCTATGCCAACGGTGCCGCGGGTTAAAGAAACGGATCGACAAGGAGCAAACGTCCATGACTGCCCATGAGGCCGCGCACGATGCGCTCGCCGCCGCGCCGGCACCGGCCAACCGCAAGCGCTGGTGGGACAACCGCGGGGTTTTCCGCTACGGGTTCGTCGCTCTTATCCTGATCATCTGGCAGATCGTGGGGCCGCACATCAGCCCGATCTTCTTCACCTATCCCACCAAGATCGCGGAAGCCTTCTACACGCTGACCGTATCCGGCGATCTGCCTTATTACTTGTCGCAGAGCCTGACGGTGATGGTGCTGGGCCTCATCTCGGCGGTTGTTGTCGGCATTCCGCTCGCCGTGCTGATGGCGCGCATCCGCTGGCTAGACTGGGCGCTCGATCTGCCGGTCAACGCGCTCTACGCCACGCCGCTGGTGGCGCTGGTGCCGCTCCTGGTGTTGTGGTTCGGCATCTATCTGAAGGCCAAGGTCATCGTGGTGTTTCTGTTCGCTGTGTTCCCAGTCCTGATCAACACCTATCAGGGCGTGCGTGAATGCGATCAGAACATGCTCGAAGTCGCACGCTCGTTCCGCTCGCCCGAACGGCGGGTGTGGCAGGACGTGCTGCTGCCGTTCGCGCTGCCCTATATCGCCGCCGGCGTGCGGCTGGCGATCGGCCGCGGGCTTGTCGGCATGATCATCGCCGAGTTCTATACCAGCATCTCCGGCCTCGGTTTCATGATCACGCGCTACGCCAACAACTTCGAGATGGACAAGACCTTCGTCCCGGTGATCGTGCTGATGGTGCTCGGTGTCTCGTTGACCTCGGGCCTGAAATGGGTGGAGCGCCGCATCGCGCCATGGAGCCACGCCAACCGGTAAGCGCGCACGCGGACGGGTGACTGGCGACGGCCCCGCATGGGCCTAATGGTGAAGCCCGTCGACTTGCAGTTCGAACAGGATGTCGGCGCTGGGGCAGAAGCGCGGCGGCGCACTCAGCGCCGCCGGCATCCGATCGAGCCATGTGCGGCAGGCCTGCCGGCAGGCGCAGGTCTCGCAGCGGTGTAGCGCGGTGAAATAGCTGAGGCTCGACTGCGGCAGGACGGCGCCCGCGGGATCGATGTCGAGGCGGCGCATCATCTCACGCAGGTGGACGGGTCGGGGGTTGGAGGTCGTCGCCGCGAAGGCCATGGCGAATGCCTTTCTTCTTGCGTTGATCCACCTCTAACCCGCAGCGGCCGACCGGCCATGATCTGAATCAACCGCGCCGGCCACGTCGCCGGAAAAGCGGGCTCAGGCGCCGCGGCCGCGCGTCGCATGGCGGCCGGCGATGCGCCCGAACACGGCGCCACGCAGCACCGACGTTGCGCCGGCATAGGCGCCGTAATAGAGCCCCATGGTCTCACCGGCTGCATAGAGCCCGGGGATGACCGCGCCGTCGGTGTCGATGACGCGCGCATCGGTGTCGACCTTGAGGCCACCGAAGGTGAAGCAGTTGCCGCAGATGATGGGAAAGGCCTTGAACGGCGGTTTGTCGATGGGCCGCGACCAGTTCGATTTGACCGGCGCGTAGGCATCCTTCGTCGCAAGCCCGTCCAGCTCGAGCGGCTTGAAGCCGCCGGATGCGGGGCAAGCGGCGTTATAGGCCGCGACCGTCACGCCGAGTGCTTGGGCGTCGAGGCCGAGCTTTTGAGCCAATTCGGCCAGGCTGCCGGCCGTAATCGGCGGCTGGTCGGAGCGCACCGAGCGCTGCCAGTTCGGTACGTCGTCGAGCTTGGAATCGAGGATGCAGTAGGCGATGCCGTCCGGCTCCTCGAGGATGACGCGGGTGATGGCCTCGTAGGTGGCGTCGACGGTGGCCGGCGCCTCGTCGACGAAGCGCTGCCCGCGGTTATTGACCAGGATGCCGTAATTGAACACCAGCACCACCGGTTCGGTCGCACCCGAGCGCGGATCGAGCGGTTCGGCGTGAATGCTGCCGTAATCGCCGCAGGCGGCCGCTCCGGCGGCGAGCGCCATGCGGATGCCCTCGCCCTTGTTGTAGTAGCCGCCGCGCGCGACCGGCCGCATGTAGCGTGCGCGCGGCCCTAGATAATGTGTGAGCATCTCGGGATTGCCCTCGAAGCCGCCGCACGCGAGCACCACCGATGGCGCGCGCAACGCCAGCGCCGCGTGGCCGGGCCCGGTGCATCGCACGCCGATGATGGCGCCCTTGTCGTCCTGGATCAGTTCGCGTGCCGTCGTTTCATAATAGATATGCGCGCCGTTGCTCTCGCACCAGCCGGCGAGCGCTTCGACCAGCGCCAGGCCGCCGCCGACCGGCGCCATGCGCGGTTGGCAGGCGGTGATGAAATAGGTCGGGAGGAAGTCGAACCGAACGCCGAAGGTCTTGAGCCAGCCGACGGTCGGGCCGACCGCGGCCGCGAAGGTCGAGATCACGTCCGGGTCTGTGAAACCGAGCGTCTTGACGATGGGCGACCAGTTCTCCCAGTCGCGCGCGGTTTCCGCCACCAGTTCGGGATCGAGATAGTGGCCGGCGTTGCGGGCGAAATGGCTCTCGAAGTCGTCGGAGACTTCCGTCTCGCTCTTCATGCGCAAGAGAGCTTCGGTCCAGCGGGTCTGGCCGCCGCGTTCTTCCTTGGGCGCGCGCTCGACGAGCGCCACCTTGGCGCCTGCCTGCAAGGCGGTCGCTGCCGCCGACAGCCCGGCAATGCCGCAGCCGACGACGATGACGTCGAAGTTTTTCGGGCTCATTCGCGTCCCCCCAGGCATTGTTCTTTGGGGGGCAGCTTCCCCGGCGGACCGGCGTCGCGCAAGCCCGGTCGGTATGACCGGACCCGCGCGTCAGATCCTTAGACGTCTTCCGGATTGTCGACGTAGCGCAGGCCTGCCTTCTCCAGCGGCTCGCGCATCTTGTACATGTCGAGGCCGAGCACGCCGGCGGCGAGCTGTTTGCGCTTGCCGTCCTCTTCGTCATGGCGCTTCTGCGCCTTCTGCGCCACCGCGACCGCGAGTTTCCTCGGCACGATGACGACGCCGTCGTCGTCGGCCACCACGGCATCCCCCGGCTCGACGTTGACGCCGGCGCAGACGACGGGAACGTTGACCGCGCCCAAGGTCGCCTTCACCGTGCCCTTGGCCGAGACCGCCTTCGACCACACCGGGAAATTCATGTCATGCAGCGGCCGCACGTCGCGGCAGCCGGCGTCGATGATCAGCCCCCTTACGCCGCGCGCGCGCATGGAGGTGGCGAGCAGCTCGCCGAACATGCCGTCGGTGTTGTCGGCGGTGCAGCCGACCACCACCACGTCGCCTTCCTGGCACTGCTCGATCGCGACGTGCAGCATCCAGTTGTCACCGGGCTGCGCCAGCACGGTGACGGCGGGGCCGGCAATCTGCGCGCCCGCCCAGATCGGCCGCAGATAGGGCTTCATTAGGCCGGAGCGGCCGAGCGCCTCGTGCACGGTCGCGACGCCGAGCGCCTCGAAAGTGGCGATGGCGCCAGGGTCGGCGCGTTGGATGTTGCGGACGACGACGGGGTTCATGGGGTCATTCCTTGAAGTGTAAGAGCGCCGGTCAGCCCAGCTCGAATTCCACGGTCGGGAAAAGGCGCTGATAGGCCTCGCCGTAGGTCATCGGCACGCCGGTGTTGCGCGAGCCCTGGATGCCGCGGTTGAGCGCCACGCGCTCGTAATAGTGCCAGAGGTGCTTCTGCGCGGCGAGGATCTGGAAGGCGGCGTATTTCTGCTCCCACACCTCGTCGATCTTGAGGATGACCTGCGGCTTGAAATTGCACTGCTCGGGCTGGTGCGGCTCGAACAGCAGCACCGGCGGCGCCGAATATTTGTACTTGGCGCCGGGCTTGTGGCCCATGGCTTGCGCCACCACGCGGGTTTCCTGCGCGAAGTGCGCGGCGTTGGGATGGTCGAAGTTGTAAGGGTCTTCAAGCGCGTGGGTGAGCACGAAGGCCGGATTGAGCTCGCGGTAGATGTCGACCATGCGGTCGAAGTGCTCTTCGTTGAGCTTGAGGGGATAGTCGCCGCAATCGAAGAACTCGATTTCGGCGCCGAGCAGGTCGGCGGCGCGCTGCGCCTCGTCCTTTCGCCCGGCCTTGACGCTCTCGAGCGTCGCGCCCGCTTCCTTCCAGGCGAACTGGCTTTCGCCGCGCTCGCCGAAGGACAGGCACACGATCTTCATCTTGTAGCCCTTCTTGGCGTGCAGCGCGATCGCGCCGCCCGCGCGCCAGACGAAATCGCCCGGATGGGCGGTGATGACGAGCCCGGTCTTCTGGTCGGCCATGGGGTTACAAACTCCGTTGAACGTGAAAGTGGGAGAAAAGGGCTCAGAAGCCGCCGCGGCGGACGGCCTCGATCGCCTGCTTGAGGAGCTGGGTGAAACTCGTGAGATGACGCCGCATCGCCACTTCGGCGGCCTCCGCGTCACCGGTGCAGATCGCATCGATGATGGCGATGTGCTCGGTGAGCGAGGTGTCGGGCCGCCCGGGCAGCAGGATGACGCGGTATTGCAGCCGCACCAGATGCGAGCGCAGGGTGGTCAGGATGCGGTCGGCGGTGGCATTGCCGGCGATGCGCTGGATCGCGCGATGCAGCGCGGCGTTGTGCTCGGAGAAGCCGGCGTAGTCGGCCGTCTCGACCGCGCGGCGCATGGCGGCCTCGATCGCCCGCAGCGCCTCGTGATCGGCGGCACCGGCGCGCAAGGCGGCCTGGCGGGCCACCATGCCCTCGATGGCGAGCCGGGTCTCCGCGATTTCGAGCGCTTCCGTGTCCGAGACCGCGCGCACCCGGGCGCCGCGGTTGGGCTCGCGCACCACCAGGCCCTCCTGGTCGAGCGCGGCCAGCGCCATGCGCACATTGGCGCGATTGACGCCGAGGCGTTGCGCGAGATCGGCCTCGATCAACCGCTCGTTCGGCAGTAACTGGCCGCGCGTGATGGCCTCGCGCAGGCGCGCGGTGGCATCGGTAGGCGCATCGAGGGGGCGGAGAGGGGCGGTCATGGGGACGCAATCAACAATTTGGTTGACCGGATTGTTGACAATCTGGCGCCCAGGGTCAAGTTTTGCGAGCCTCGCGCCGGTGGACAAACCGTCGGCGCCGATGGTCTTTTCGCCGCGCCGCGGCTCTCGCATGCGGCCCTTCATTGCAGGACACTCCCGCCATGCCGGCTCCCGTCACCTTGCGCATCGCCATCGGCGACTATCCCCACACCCTGCCGCTCAAGCGCGGCGCGGTGACCTCGCCCTGGCTCAACCTCGACTTCGTCGAGTTCAAACCGATGCACAAGGCGTTCAAGCCGATGGTGCGCGAGCATGCTTTCGACGCCAGTGAGATGGCGCTGGTCACGTTTCTGCAGGCGAAGATCTACAACAAGGGCCTGAAGCTGCTGCCGGCGGCGATGCTGGCGCGCTTCCAGCACGGCACCATGCTGCACAATGTCGAGCGCGGCGCGCTGGCGCCGGCCGATCTCGCGGGAAAACGCATCGGCGTGCGCTCCTTTACCCAGACCACGGCGGTGTGGATACGCGGCATCCTGCAGAACGATTACGGCGTGGACTTGAGCGGTGTGCAGTGGGTCACCTTCGAAGACGGCCATCTGACCGAATTCAGCGATCCGCCCGGAGTCGTCCGCGCCGACAAGGACATCACGCAGATGCTGCTCGACGGCGAGCTAGACGCCGCCATCTACGGCGCCGCCATGCCCAAGGATGAACGGCTGAAGAGCGTCATCCCCGATCCCGACGCCGCCGGCCGCGCCTGGGGCGCCAAGCACGGGTTGGTGCCGGTCAATCACATGGTGGTGGTGCCGGAGGAATTGGCGGCCGCGCAGCCTGAGGCGGTGGCCGAGCTCTATCGCCTGCTCGAAGCCGGCAAGCAGGCGGCGGGCCTGCCGCCGGGCGGACCCGACATGGCGCCCTTCGGCAAGGACGCCAACCGGCCCTCGCTCGAATTGCTCATTTCCTACGCGGCGCAGCAGGGGCTGCTGGCGCGCCCGCTGACGGTGGACGACCTGCTGTAGCCGGCAAAAGCCGGCTCGTGGCGCCTTATGCCGCCTTCGAGGCCAACCCGTTGCCACCGCGCCAACAGAGGATGAGCATACCGGCCAGGACGACGAAGCCGACCGGCCGCAGCGTCAGGTTCAAGGCATCGAGCGCGACCGGCGCGGGATAGACTAATAGTGCGGCAGCGACGACGAACCCGCCGCGCTCCCATAGCGAAAGCGGGCGCGCCAGCCAGCCGGCGAAGGCGGTGGACAGCGCGACCACCGCCGCCGTGGCGAGCACGGTCGAGGCGGCGATCGTGGGCCCTGAGCCGATCAGCAGCAGCCCGGGCATCGACACGAACAGGAACGGCACGAGCAGCTTCACGAAGCCGAGGCGCACCGCCTCCATGCCGGTCTCGGTGGTGCCGGCGCCGGAAATGCCGGCTGCGGCATAGGCGGCAAGTGCCACCGGCGGCGTGATCGCCGAGACCAGCCCGTAATAGAAGATGAACATGTGCGCGCAGATCGGCGGCACGCCCATCTTCACCAGCGCCGGCGCGACCAGCACGGCGAGCAGCAGATAGGCGGCCGAGGTCGGCAGGCCCATGCCGAGCAGGAACGAGGTCGCCGCGGTCAGCAGCAGCACCAGCCACAGATTGCCGCCGCCGATGTCGAGGATCAGGCCCGAGAGCATGAGGCCGAGACCGGTCAGGTTGAGCACGCCGATCACCACGCCGGCTGCGGCGACGGCGGCGATAATCGGCATGACCGACACCACTGTTTCGGTGCAGACCTTGAGCAGATCGATGAGCCCGAGCCGCGTCTTCGACGACCACGGCATCAGCACGAACGCCATAGCGAGCGCGATCACCGCGGCGCGCATGGGCGTCACGGTTTCGATCAGCATCACGACCAGCGCGATCAGCGGCAGCAGCAGATAGCCGCGATAGAGCAGCACTTTGCCGACCAGCGCGATGCCGCCGGCGTCGTCGCGGGCGAGATCGAGGCGGCCGGCCTCGAGCCGCACCGCGATCAGCAGCGCCAGCACGTAGAGTCCCGCCGGGATGATGGCCGCGAGCGCGATGGTCGTGTACGGCACGCCCATGATCTCGGCCATCAGGAAGGCGGCGGCGCCCATCACCGGCGGCAGGATCTGGCCGGCCGCGGAGGCCGCGGCCTCGATCGCGCCGGCGGTGGCGGCGCTGTAGCCGACGCGCTTCATCAGCGGAATGGTGAAGGTGCCGACGGTGACCACGTTCGCCACCGCGCTGCCGTTGATGGTGCCGAGCATGGAACTCGCCAGCACCGCGCTCAGGCCGGGACCGCCCTGCGTGCGCCCGGTCAGCGCGCGCGCGATGTCGACGAAGAGTTCGCCGGTGCCGACCTTCATCAGGAACGTGCCGAGCAGGGCGAACAGGAAGATGTAGTCGACGGCAACCCCCATGGGGATGCCGTAGATGCCTTCGGTCGACAGGAACAGGGTCGAGGTGAGGCGGGCGAGATCGTAGCCGGCATTGCCGTATTCGCCGGGGATCAGATAGCCGAAATAAGCGTACAGCAGGGCCGCTACGGCCAGCACCACCAGCGACCAGCCGATGGTGAAGTAGGTCAGCACCAGCAGCACGACCGTGGTCATGACGAACAGCACACGGTCGGTGGGCGTCGACAGCCCGCCCATGCTGACGATGTCGAAGAAATTCTGTTGCAGATAGGGGCCGGGCGGCAGCGCCGCCACGGCAAGAACATAGAAAAGGGCGCGCACAAGCGGGTGGCGCATGCGCAGGCCGATCGTGAGCAAGCCGGCGCTGGCCATGGCCGAGAAGAACTCGGAGCGCACGACCAGCGCCGTAATGGTGGCGGTATAGGCCTCGTACAGAACGAGGCCGGTGGTTAGCACTGCCAGGAGCGCGGCGGCCGATCCGACCACGCGCCGCTCGATCCGGCTTACGGCGGGATCGGCGGCAAAGAGCGTTTCGATGGTACTCCACATGGTCGGTCGACCGCCGGGCGCGAGGCCGCTGGCGCCTTACTTCTTCTTGGCCTGATTGTAGTATTCCATCGCGCCGGGATGGATCGCGATTGGCGTCTTTTCGGCGGTCGACAGCAGGATGTGCTTGGCCTGCTTATGGATCGCGTGGATATCGCCGAGATTGCTGAAGATCGCCTTGGTGATGTTGTAGACGAGCTGCTTCGGCGCCTTCGCGCTGGTGAACAGGATCGCCGGGTCGTTGATGACCTTCACGGGCTTGTCCTGGCCCTTGTAGGTGCCGGCTGGAATCTCGGCGATCTGGTAGAACTTGTACTGCTTCATCATGCCCTGCACCTTGTCCGGGTCGAGCGAGAGGAAGCGGGTGTTGCGCTGGGTCGAGAGATCGATGAGGGCGGCGGTCGGCGCGCCGGCGAGCACGCAGGTCGCATCCACGGTGCCGTTCTCGAGCGCTTTAGCGCCTTCGGTGTACGACAGAAAGCGGACGTGGTTCTTGTCGAACACGCCGTAGGCGGTGAGCAGGCGCTGCGCCAGCACCGCCGAATTGCTGCCGGGCGGGCCGATGCTGATGGTCGCGCCTTTGAGGTCGGCGAGGCTCTTGTACTTGCTGTCGCCAAGCACGGCGATCTGCAGTACGGCCGGATAGAGATAGGCGATGGCGGAGACCGGCTCCTTCTTGTTGAAGGGCTTGAAGCCGTTCTTGGCCTCGTACAGGGTCGATGAGCTCGAGAAGCCCATGGTTTCCTGGCCGGCCGACACGCGGCGGATGTTCTCGATCGACGCCCCCGTCACTTCGGCGCGGGCAGTGGCGTCCTTCATATGCTTGTTGATCACCTGCGCGACGCCCGCGCCGATGACGTAGAACAGGCCGCCGGTGCCGCCGGTGCCGATGGTGATGCGCTCCTCGGCATGGGCCGCAACGGTGCCGACCGCCAAGAGCACGGCCGCCGATACGCGTACTAGCCAGTGTGTTCTCATGCGCTTATTCCTCCTTCTTGGTTGGAAGTTGCCGGCGGGTGCGCGCCCGCCGTGTGGCTTAGGGCGTCCGGGGCTTGCAGGGCCGCAGCCGTCGCCTGAACGAGTTGCTCGACCGCCTCGGCGGCATCCCCGCCATGGGCGGCGCCCTGTGACAGCCGGTCGATGCGACCCGGCGTGACCAGCGTGTAATAGAGGGCGCCGAGCAGAAAATGCGTCCGCCAGACAATGGTTGCCCGCGGCAGGTGCGGCAGGCTGCGATGAATCGCTTCGATGAAGCTCTGGCTGGTTTCGTCGAAGGTCTCGGCGATGATTTGCCGGACCGCGGTATTCCCCTCCGCGGACATCATCGCGCGCAAGCGGGTGAAGCCGGCGCCGCCGCCGCTCGCATCGCCGCTGGCCACGAAGGCCGGCAGCACGTAGGCGCGCACGATCGCCTCCAGGCGTTGCGGCAGGTCCTTGATGCGCATCGCTTCGCGCAGCAACTCCGCCCGGCGGCTGTTCATCGGACCGCAGTGCCGCCGGTAGATCGCGAGCAGCAGACCGTCCTTGCTCTTGAAATGGTAGCTGACGCTGCCGGGATGGGTGTGGGCGGCCTCGGCGATGTCGCGGATGGAGGTGGCGCGGAATCCCTGGGCGGCAAACAGCGTCTCCGCCGCTTGCATGATGCTTTCGCGCAGGTTGTGCCGGGCCGGCCGCGCAGCCGTTGCTACAATGTCGTCCATTCCAATTTGGACGGATGACCAAAAAATCCGTACGCGTCAACAAACTCCTCTCGCCTTGCGAGAATGACGGTGCCTGGTGCCCGCCCAGCACGTGGTACGGCAAACTTTGGGCACCGAAAAGTTGTTGTGCCTAAAAAATAATCATTTGCCCCTGATCGAAAACTAGGCAGTCATAGGCCAATTGTCGACAATCTAGCCAAAACAACAGCTTAGTGCCCAAGAGCCGGCTTGGCACAGGGCTTGCGAATTCCTTGCTGCGCGAAACGTCGCCGGGGCGTGCGCGCGTGTCAAAATGCAGGGGATTTCGCTCATGTTGAAAACTATCAAGGCGGTCGCTTCGCGGCCGAATGCCCGGCGGTGGCTATCGGCCGCCGCTGGTCTGGCGTTGGCCGCGACGAGTTCGATCGGCGCCGCCAATGCCGCCGACACGATCAAGGTCGGCATTCTCCATTCTCTCTCCGGCACCATGGCCATCAGCGAGACCACGTTGAAAGACGTGATGCTCATGCTGATCAAGGAGCAGAACGCCAAGGGCGGCCTGCTCGGCAAGAAGCTCGAGCCGGTCGTCGTCGACCCGGCCTCGAACTGGCCGCTGTTCGCCGAAAAGGCCCGCGAGTTGATCTCCAAGGACCACGTCGCCGTCGTGTTCGGCTGCTGGACCTCGGTGTCGCGCAAGTCGGTCCTGCCGGTGTTCAAGGAGTTGAACTCGATCCTGTTCTACCCGGTGCAGTTCGAAGGCGAGGAGTCCGAGCGCAACGTGTTCTACACCGGCGCCGCGCCGAACCAGCAGGCCATTCCGGCCATCGACTACCTGATGAGCAAGGACGGCGGCTCGGTGAAGCGCTGGGTGCTGGAAGGCACCGACTACGTCTATCCGCGCACCACCAACAAGATCCTGGAAGCCTACCTGAAGGCCAAGGGCGTGAAGCCCGAAGACATCATGACCAACTACACGCCGTTCGGGTTCTCCGACTGGCAGACCGAGGTCTCCAAGATCAAGAAGTTCGGCTCCGCCGGCAAGAAGACCGCGGTGGTCTCCACCATCAACGGCGACGCCAACGTTCCTTTCTATAAGGAGCTCGCCAACCAGGGCATCAAAGCCACCGACATCCCGGTGGTGGCGTTCTCGGTCGGTGAGGAAGAGCTCGCAGGTCTCGACACCAAGAACCTCGTCGGCCATCTCGCCGCCTGGAACTATTTCGAGTTGATCAAGACCAAAGCGAACAAGAAGTTCATCGCCGAGTGGCACAAGTTCATCGGCAACAAGAAGCGCGTGACCAACGATCCCATGGAAGCTCACTACATCGGCTTCAACATGTGGGTGAAGGCGGTTCAGAAGGCAGGCACCACCGATCCGGACAAGGTCATCGCGGCGCTGCCTGGCATCAAGGTGCCGAACCTGACCGGCGGCGTGTCCGAGATGTTGCCCAACCACTACATCACCAAGCCCGTCTACATCGGCGAAATCCGTGCTGACGGTCAGTTCGACGTGGTGTGGAAGACCAAGCACCTGGTCAAGGGCGACGCCTGGTCGAACTATCTGCCCGGCTCCAAGGACTACATCTCGGACTGGGTGAAGCTGAAGTGCGGCCACTACGACACGGTCACCAAGAAGTGCAGCGGCTCGTCGTGAGGACAGCCTGACAGCACTCTCTTTGAGACCAATGCGAACAGGAGGCGGCGGACGGTCCGCCGCCTCCAACCCAAAAAAGAGCCGCCGGGGTCGCCTGAAATGCAGAACTTCCACCACCGTGTCGCGGCGCTGGTGTTCGCCGCCCTGCTGTTCCTGGCCGGCGCCGGCATCGCAAAGGCGGGGCCGTACGAGGACGCGCTCGTCGGCTTCACGCAAGGCTCGTTGAGCGATACCGGACAGGCCATCGACAAGGTCGTCGCCAGCGGCAATCCGATGGCCGAGACGGTGCTGAAGGCGCTTAAGAACGCGCAGCTTTTGTTCAGCGCCGAGCAGAAGAAGGTCTATATTCAGGTCTCCGATGACAAGTATCTCGATGCGGCCACCGGCAAGCCGGTGACCGGCAAGATGCCGGACGACGTCGACAACGTCATTGTCAACAATCGCCTGCGCAATATCATCGACGCCGATCTCGGCACCTTGCAGCTGATTTCGCCGAACCCCGATCACCGCTACAACGCCGCGCAGGCGGTGTTCCGCTCGCGTGATCTGAGTTCGCTGCCCAATATCGAAAAGGCGCTCGCGAAGGAGCAGGACCCGCGTGTCAAGGAGGCGCTCCAACAGGCGCGCGCCGCGGTCATCCTGTACGATCCGAAAGCGAGCACCGCCGACAAGGTCGCCGCCACCGCCGTCCTGCGCGACCGCGGCGACCAGGACGCGCTCGGGCTGCTCGACGGCATACCGGCCGGTCAGCCGAAGGCGGTGGTCGAAGCCGCCGCGGCGGCCAAGGCGTCGATCCGTCATGCGCTCGAAATCTGGAGCCTGGTGCAGAACGCCTGGTACGGGCTTTCGCTCGGCTCGGTCCTGCTGCTGGCGGCGATCGGGCTTGCCATCACCTTCGGCGTCATGGGCGTCATCAACATGGCGCACGGCGAGATGGTGATGCTCGGCGCCTATACCACTTTCGTCGTCCAGCAGATCATCCGCGCCTACGATCCGGCGCTGTTCGACTATTCGCTGGTGATCGCCTTGCCGCTGGCGTTCCTCGTCTCGGGCATCGTCGGCGTCATCATCGAGCGCACCATCATCCGCTTCCTCTACGGCCGTCCGCTGGAGACGCTGCTCGCGACCTGGGGCCTGTCGCTGATCCTGCAGCAGGCGGTGCGCACGATCTTCGGGCCGACCAACAAGGACGTTGGCAACCCGTCGTGGATGAGCGGCGCCTTCGATCTCGGGCAGATCACCATCACCTATAACCGGATGTGGATCATCTGCTTCGCCATCGCAGTGTTCGTCGCGCTGCTTGCCATGCTGCGCTTCACGCGTCTCGGCCTCGAGATGCGGGCGGTGACGCAGAACCGCGCCATGGCGGCGGCCATGGGGATCCGCACCGCGCGCATCGACGCGCTCACCTTCGGGCTCGGCTCGGCGATTGCCGGCATCGCCGGCGTGGCGCTGTCGCAGATCGATAACGTGTCGCCGAACCTGGGGCAGGGCTACATCATCGACTCGTTCATGGTCGTGGTGTTCGGCGGCGTCGGCAATCTGTGGGGCACGCTGGTCGGGGCCTTCACCCTCGGCATCGCCAACAAGTTCCTCGAGCCCTTCGCGGGCGCGGTGCTCGGCAAGATCGCCATTCTGGTCTTCATCATCCTGTTTATCCAGAAGCGCCCGCGCGGCATGTTCGCGCTCAAGGGCCGCGCGGTGGAGGCGTGATGAAATCCTTCCCGCTCACGCGCCTGATCGACCGCGGCGCGGCCGTCTTTTTGGTTCTGCTCGGCGCCTTCGCCATCGCGGTGCCGGTGCTCAACCTGCTGACGTCGGCTGGCTCGTCCCTGCACGTCAGCACCTATTTCATCGCGTTGTTCGGCAAGTATATGTGTTACGCGCTGCTGGCGCTTTCGATCGATCTGATCTGGGGCTTCGCCGGCATCCTGTCGCTCGGCCACGGCGCCTTCTTCGCGCTCGGCGGTTACGCCATGGGCATGTATCTGATGCGCGAGATCGGGTCTCGCGGCGTATACGGCAACCCGATCCTGCCCGACTTCATGGTGTTCCTGAATTGGCACGAGCTGCCGATCTATTGGTACGGCTTCAACCACTTCATCGTTGCCGCCATCATGATCCTGCTGGTGCCGGGCGCGCTCGCCTTCGTTTTCGGCTGGTTCGCCTTCCGCAGCCGTGTCACCGGCGTCTATCTCTCCATCATCACGCAGGCCATGACCTACGCGCTGATGCTGGCCTTCTTCCGCAACAATCTCGGCTTCGGCGGCAACAACGGCCTGACCGACTTCAAGGACATTCTTGGCTTCAACGTCCAGGCGGATGCGACCCGCTGCGCGCTGTTCTTCCTGTCGTGCCTGGCGGTGGCGATCGGTTTCCTGATCTGCCGCGCCATCGTCACCTCCAAGTTCGGCAAGGTGCTGGTTGCGATCCGTGACGCGGAGCCGCGCGTGCGCTTCCTCGGCTATCGCGTCGAGAACTACAAGCTGTTCGTGTTTGTGCTGTCGGCCTGCATGGCGGGGGTCGCCGGCGCGCTCTACGTGCCGCAGGTCGGCATCATCAATCCGAGCGAATTCACGCCGGCCAATTCCATCGAGGCGGTGATCTGGGTCGCGGTCGGCGGCCGCGGCACGCTCACCGGCGCGGTTTTGGGCGCGCTTTTGGTCAACTACGGCAAGACGCTGTTCACGAGTGGCCCACTCGCGACGTACTGGCTGTTTCTGCTGGGCGGGCTGTTCGTCCTCGTGACGCTGTTGCTGCCGCGCGGCGTCATCGGCACGGTCAACTACAGACTAGGCCTGCGCGCCGACGCCAAGTCGGCGGCGGCCGAAGACGGTGCGGATGCCGAGATGCCGACGCCGGCCGGCGCCGCGCCGCGTGCGGCCGAATAGGAGCGAGGCGATATGGACGCGACGATTACCCCCAGTACGACCTCGGCGCTGCTTTATCTCAACGGCATCACCGTCTCGTTCGACGGCTTCAAGGCGCTCAACGAGCTATCCTTCGTCATCGAGCCGGGCGAAATGCGCGCCATTATCGGCCCCAACGGCGCAGGCAAGACCACCATGATGGACGTGGTCACGGGAAAGACCCGGCCCGACACTGGTGACGTCTACTTCCAGCAGGGCGCCCACGACCTGTCCAAGCTCGACGAGACCGAGATCGCCGAACTCGGCATCGGCCGCAAGTTCCAGAAGCCGACCGTGTTCGATATGCACACGGTTGAGGACAACCTGCAACTGGCGTTGCGCAATGACCGTAGCGTACGCGCCACGTTGTTATGGGAGGATTCGGCCGCGCAGGAGCAGCGCATCGACGAAATTCTGCAGACGATCCGTTTGGCCCCCATGCGTGCGCGCATCGCCGGCAGCCTGTCGCATGGGCAGAAGCAATGGCTGGAGATTGGCATGCTGCTGGCACAGGACCCTAAGCTGTTGCTGGTGGACGAGCCGGTTGCCGGCATGACCGACGTCGAGACGCATCAGACCGCCGAGCTACTCAAGGAGATCAACCGCGACCGTACCGTGGTGGTGGTCGAGCACGACATGACCTTCGTGCGCGAGCTCGGCGTCAAGGTGACCTGTTTGCACGAGGGTGCCGTGCTGGCGGAAGGCACCATCGACGACGTGTCGGAAAACGAGCGCGTCGTGGAAGTGTATTTGGGGCGGTAAGAGGTAAACGATGCTTGATGTCAACGCCATCGACCTCCACTACGGTGCCGCCCAGGCGCTGCGCGGCATATCGCTCAAGGCCGAGCCCGGCAAGGTGACCTGCGTGCTGGGGCGTAACGGCGTCGGCAAGACCAGCCTGCTGCGCGCCATCGTCGGGCAGCACCCGGTCAGTGCCGGCTCCATCAAGCTCGGCGACAGCGACATTACCTCATTGCGCACCGCCGACCGCGCCCGCCGCGGCGTCGCCATCGTGCCGCAGGGGCGCGAGATCTTCCCGCTGCTCACCGTGGAGGAGAATCTGGAGACCGGCTTTGCGCCATTGTCGCGCGCCGAGCGCAGCGTGCCCGACGACGTGTTCTCGCTGTTTCCGGTGCTCAACGACATGCTCAAGCGCCGCGGCGGGGACCTCTCCGGCGGCCAGCAGCAACAGCTTGCCATCGGCCGCGCGCTTGTGATGCGGCCCAAGCTGCTGCTGCTCGACGAGCCGACCGAGGGGATTCAACCCTCGATCATCAAGGACATCGGCCGCGCCATATCGTATTTGCGCTCGCTCGGGCAGATGGCGATCGTGCTGGTCGAGCAGTATCTCGACTTCGCCCAGGAACTCGGCGACAACTTCGCCGTACTGGACCGGGGACAGGTGGTCTACGCCAGCGACCGGGCCGGCCTGGACGAGAGCGCCCTCAAACGCGCCATGGCGATATGAGACCTGCGAAGTCTGCCGCGACCGATGCGACTTTTGCCGCCAACCGTGCCACCGGGCGTATCGCGCTCGGCGTCGTCGCGGCGGACGGGCGCACCCGCCGCGCCCGGGTCGCCGAGGCCGGCTCGCTGCGGGCGCGCTTTCCCAATGTCACTGGCGATCCACTGGAGGCGGTGATCGTCAACACCGGCGGCGGCATGACCGGCGGCGACCGCTTCGCCATCGACATTGATGTCGCGGCGGGTGCCAATCTCGTCGTCGGCACCACCGCGGCCGAAAAGATCTACCGCTCGACCGGCGCCGACACCGAAGTGGACGTCTCGCTTTCGGTCGCGTCGGGCGGCCGGCTCTGCTGGCTGCCGCAGGAGACCATTCTGTTCGATCGCGCACGGCTGAAGCGCCGCATCGACATCGATCTGGCCGCGGGCGCCTCGCTGGTGATGGCGGAATCGGTCGTCTTTGGACGTGCGGCCATGGGCGAGGTCATCCGCGAAGGCGCGTGGACGGACCGCTGGCGCCTGCGCATGGGCGGCAAGCTCGTGTTCGCCGAAAACGTCCGGCTCGACGAGGCCATTGCCGACAAACTGGCGCAAGCCGCAGCTACTGCGGGCGGCATCGCGCTCGCCACGGTGCTGGTCGCGCCGGGGGGCGACGACACGCTGGCGGCCGTGCGCGCGCTCGAGGATCAATTCACCGGCGAGGTGGGCATCTCGGCCTGGAACGGCATTGCCGTGGCGCGGCTCGTTGCCCGCGACGGCGCCATGCTGCGCCATGACCTGATTGCACTATTGGCCGCGCTCAGCATTGGAGTTCCGCGGCTCTGGCTGCAATGATCCTGATCAAGACCCGTCGCACGCCTAGCCGGAATAATCGGTCGGCAAAATGGCGGGGGAAGGCAATGAGGAAACGATGAATTTGACGCCCCGGGAAAAAGACAAGCTGCTGGTCGCGATGGCGGCGGTGGTTGCGCGCCGCCGGCTCGATCGCGGTGTCAAGCTCAATCACCCGGAAGCGGTGGCGCTCATTACCGACTTCATCGTCGAGGGCGCGCGCGACGGCCGCACCGTCGCAGACCTGATGGAGGCGGGCGCCCACGTCATTACCCGCGCGCAGGTGATGGACGGCATCGCCGAGATGATTCCGGAAATCCAGGTGGAGGCCACTTTTCCCGACGGCACCAAGCTCGTCACCGTGCACGATCCAATCCGCTGATTGAGTGCCCGATGTATATTCAGTTGTTCGATGACGCGGCACGGGGCATCAGGGGAAAGGTGATCGGCCTCTACTGCTTGCTGATCTTGATGAACGGAGCCGCTTGGCTGTGGGCGGTGGTCGAGTTTCACGGTCAGCCGGCGCTGCTTGGGCTCGCATTTCTCGCCTACAGCTTCGGACTGCGGCACGCCTTCGATGCCGACCATATCGCGGCCATCGATAATGTGACGCGCAAGCTGATGCAGGAAGGCCGGCGTCCGATCGCCGTCGGCCTGTTCTTCTCTCTCGGGCATTCCACCATCGTCGTGGGGCTTACCCTCGCTATCGCGTTCACGGCCACTGCGCTGCAGGGTCACTTCGACACCTTCAAGGGCGTCGGCGGCGTCATCGGAACGTCGGTGTCGGCGCTGTTCCTGCTGGCGATCGCGGCGGCCAACATCGTCGTTCTGGTCGGCGTCTACCGAGCCTTCGTTCGGACCAGGAGGGGCGATCCTCTGGCCGACGCGGGTGTCGATCACCTGCTGGCCGGTCGCGGCTTCTTCTCTCGTCTTCTGCGGCCGCTGTTCACGCTGATCGAGCGAAGCTGGCACATGTACCCGCTCGGTATCTTGTTTGGCCTCGGCTTCGACACTGCGACAGAGGTCGGTCTGCTCGGCATTTCGGCGACGCAGGCCTCGCAGGGGCTGTCGATCTGGTCGATCCTGGTGTTTCCGGCGCTGTTTGCCGCCGGCATGTCGCTGATGGACACCACCGACTCGACGCTGATGGTGGGGGCTTACGGCTGGGCTTTCGTCAATCCGATCCGCAAGCTCTATTACAACATGACCATTACTTTCGTGTCGGTGGTGGCAGCGCTGGTGATCGGCGGCATCGAAGCGCTGGGGCTGATCGGCAATAAGCTGGCGCTTACGGGCCCATTCTGGGACTTCATCGGCATGCTGAGCGACAATTTCGGTGTCGTCGGCTACGCCATCGTCGCGTTCTTCATCGCAAGTTGGGTCGTGTCATTCCTGATCTACAAGGCCAAGGGCTACGACCGTCTGGAGGCTTCCGTATGATCCCCGGAGAAATGTTCATCGCCGATGGTGAGATCGAGCTCAACAAGGGCCGCCGCACCGTGACGCTGTCGGTCTCCAACACCGGCGACCGGCCGATCCAGGTGGGATCGCACTATCATTTCTTCGAGACCAACCCGGCGCTCAAGTTCGAGCGGCGCAAGGCGCGCGGGATGCGGCTCGACATCGCCGCCGGCACCGCGGTGCGCTTCGAACCCGGTCAGACCCGCGAGGTCACGCTGGTCGCGCTCGCCGGCAAACGCACCGTCTACGGTTTCCGGCAAGGCGTGATGGGGAAGCTCTAGGTGGTTTGCGCGATGGCTACCTCCAAAAGCCATAACGGGCAGACCGTCGTCTGCCCGTCACAAGCTCTCGGATCCCAATCCGGCGCGGCCCGAAAGCTCACAGACCCGGAGAGTAGCTATTTGAGAGCCAGGGCCGAGAGACATGGACCACGGCGCCCTGCAAGCAGGACCCCACGTCCCATGGCCGCTTCGGTCATGGCGGTTCATCCGGGTCCGGCAGAGCCAGAGAGGGATGACCTGCGATGAATGCTACGCCGGCCGGCGCCAGGCGCAAGCTTTTTGGAACTCGTCGCCCGGCTGTGGATAACACTGAGGATGAAATACGGCGGTCACAAATCGCGATAGCGCGGGCTGCAGGGGAGTGTGGACGATGGCGATCAAGATGAAACGCTCGGCCTATGCCGACATGTTCGGGCCGACCGTCGGCGACAAGGTGCGGCTTGCCGACACCGATCTTATTATCGAGGTCGAAAAGGACTTCACCACCTACGGCGAGGAAGTGAAGTTCGGCGGCGGCAAGGTGATCCGCGACGGCATGGGCCAGTCGCAGATCACGCGCCGGCAGGGCGCGGTCGACACCGTCATCACCAACGCGCTGATCCTCGATCACTGGGGCGTCGTCAAAGCCGATATCGGCCTCAAGGACGGCCGCATCGCGGCAATCGGCAAGGCCGGCAACCCGGACATTCAGCCGGGCGTCACCATCGTCATCGGTCCGGGCACGGAGATCATAGCCGGCGAGGGCAAGATCATCACCGCCGGCGGCTTCGACGCGCACATCCATTTCATCTGCCCGCAGCAGGTGGAAGAGGCGCTGATGAGCGGCGTCACCTCCATGCTCGGCGGCGGCACCGGTCCGGCCGCCGGCACCAACGCGACGACCTGCACGCCCGGCCCGTGGCACCTCGGCCGCATGATCCAGGCCGCCGACGCCTTTCCGGTCAACCTCGGCTTTGCCGGCAAGGGCAACGCATCGCGGACGGCCGCGCTCGACGAGCAGATTAAGGCCGGCGCCTGCTGTCTCAAGCTGCACGAGGACTGGGGCACCACGCCGGCGGCGATCGACAACTGTCTCACCGTCGCCGACAAGGCCGACGTGCAGGTGATGATCCACACCGACACGCTCAATGAGTCGGGCTTTGTCGAGGACACCATCAAGGCGTTCAAGGGCCGCACCATCCACGCCTTCCATACCGAAGGCGCCGGCGGCGGCCACGCGCCCGACATCATCAAGGTGGCGGGCTTGAAGAACGTGCTGCCGTCGTCGACCAACCCGACGCGGCCGTTCACACGCAACACCATCGACGAGCATCTCGACATGCTGATGGTGTGCCACCATCTCGACCCGTCGATTCCCGAGGATCTGGCGTTCGCCGAAAGCCGCATCCGCAAGGAGACCATCGCCGCCGAGGACATCCTGCACGACATCGGCGCGCTGTCGATGATGTCGTCGGACAGCCAAGCCATGGGCCGCGTCGGCGAGGTGATCATCCGCACCTGGCAGACCGCGGACAAGATGAAGAAGCAGCGCGGGCGCTTGAAGGAAGAGAAGGGCGACAACGACAACCTGCGCGCCAAGCGCTACATCGCCAAATACACCATCAACCCGGCCATCGCCCACGGAATGTCAAAGCACATCGGCTCGATCGAGAAGGGCAAGCTTGCCGATCTCGTGGTCTGGTCGCCGGCCTTCTTCGGCGTCAAGCCCGACATGATCATCAAGGGCGGCTCCATCGTCGCGGCGCAAATGGGCGATCCCAACGCCTCGATCCCGACGCCGCAGCCGGTGCACTACCGGCCGATGTTCGGCGCCTACGGTAAGGCGCTCACCGCCTCGTCGCTGATGTTCGTCTCGAAGGCGGCGGTGCGCGCCAAGCTCGGCGACCGGCTCGGTGTCGAAAAGGAGTTGGTCGCGGTCGAGAACACTCGCAAGATCGGCAAGAAGAACATGATCCACAATTCGGCGACGCCCGACATCGAGGTCGATCCGGAGACCTACGAGGTGCGCGCCGACGGTGAGTTGCTCACCTGCGCGCCGGCGGAGACCTTGCCGATGGCGCAGCGCTACTTCCTGTTCTGACCCGTCAGCGCCCGATCCTGTGCCAGGTCTCGCCACCGCAGATGATGCCGGCGCAGCCTTTCACCTCGAGGGTGTCGGCGTCGTGCGGGATCAGTCGGCCGGCGTAGGTCTGGCCGTCGTCGGAATTGTAGATCGGGCCGAACCAGCCGCCGTGCTTGTGGTAGCTCATGGCGAAGATGCGCAGGCCGATGATGGGGCGGTGGCGCTTGCGTGGGTCGGGGTTGCTGGAATCGAGCGGCGGCTTGCCGGTCTTGGCGTCGATCTTGTCCTTGAGCCAGACGATGGTGCCGCAAAGCGCCTGGCCGCACGGCGCGATGCGGACATGAGCGTCACCCTTGCCGGTGACCCAGGTGCCGGTCGGGCCGCCCGCGGCCTGGGCGGCTGCGACGGCGAAGCCGGTGAGAAGAACGGCCAGCGCGGCGGTCAGGCGGATCGATGGCATGATGATGAAGCCCCGGACTCGAATGCAGGAATTGGCGAATGCTGCCAAGCATACGAACTTCGTGGCACAATGACGGCATGCGGGTGAGGGCGTGAACGGCGCGATGCGGCGGGTGACGGCGGTGAGAGCGGCGGGCGATTGGGACGGGCGCGGGGCCCGCGAGCGCGTCGTGCTTGATGCCGGCGACCGGCAACGGCGCCGCATCGTGCTCACCACCGAGCAGGGCGGCGAATTCCTGCTCGATTTTGCTCGACCGGTGAGCCTGCGCGACGGCGACGGGCTGGTGCTCGACGACGGCACTGTCGTGCTGGTGGCCGGTGCGCGGGAAGACCTGGTCGAAATCGCCGCTGGCCATGCCCGCGACGCGGTGCGGCTCGCCTGGCATCTCGGCAACCGCCATACCGAGGTGCAGGTCGCCGGCGACAGACTGCGCATCCGTCGCGATCACGTGCTGGAAGAGATGCTGCGCGGCCTCGGCGCCCAGGTGACGCCGCTCGCCGCGCCGTTCGATCCCGAGCCGGGGGCGCCGCTGGGTGAGCACCATCACGGGCACGGTCATGGCGAGTGAGATGCCATCGCCGCCGGTGCAGACGGAGGCACTGCCGTCGCCTGCCCTCTACCGCCTGATGGCGTGGCTGTCGCCGGCCTATCCGGTGGGCGCGTTCTCTTATTCGAGCGGCATCGAATGGGCGGTCGAAGCCGGCGACATCGCCGACCCCGAGGCTTTGCGCGCCTGGCTGACCGCGATGCTGGCCGAGGGCGGCGGCTTCTGCGACGCGGTGTTGCTCGCGCATGCCCACCGCTCTGCCGCAAGCGCAGACGACAGCGCCTTGCGCGACATCGCCGAGCTCGCCGCCGCGCTGGCGCCGACCAAGGAACGTCATCTCGAAACCACGGCGCAGGGCAACGCCTTCATCGAAGCAACGCGCGCCGCGTGGCCCTGCGCCGCCGTCGACCGTCTCAAGGCGGTCTGGGACGGTCCGGTCGCCTATCCGGTCGCGGTGGCGGTGGCCGCCGCAGGCCACCGCATCGGTTGCGAGGCGGCGCTGCCGGCATTCCTGCAGGCGCTCGCCGCCAACTGGGTCTCGGCCGGCGTGCGCCTCATTCCACTCGGCCAGACAGACGGCCAGCGTGTGCTGGCGGCGCTCGAAGCCGTCGTCGCCGCAACGGCGCAACGCGCATTGGCCGCCGGTCTCGATGATATCGGGTCCTCGGTGTTCCGCGCCGATCTCGCCAGCGCCCGCCACGAAACCCAGTACACGCGCTTGTTCCGATCGTGATGCGCGGCACGGCGCACTTGCGTCCCATTGCCGCAAATTATGGCCGCGACGGCGCCGAACGTTCTCCGCCGTATCGTTTTGACTCGTGTAAGGGCGACGTTAAACGAAAGGAGGCAATCCATGAAGTGGCTCCTCACGACGACCGCTGCGCTCAGCTTGGCTGCGGCGGCGCCGGCCATGGCCGCGAATTCGAATGTCAATCCGAACAAGCCGCTGAGCAATCAGCAGCTCAACAATTTGGAATCCAAGGGGCAGCAGAAGACGAGCCCTATGCACGTGCCCGAGACCACGGGTTCCAGCGCCATGCCCAATTCTTCCAATCAGTCGTCAAACGGTCAGTACGAAAACAGCCAGAGCGGCCGGATGGGCGATAACAACGCCAGTGATAATGCGACGCAGCAGCACGCGCGCGCGATGACGCAGCGCAAGGTGCGCCAGGCGCTGGAGAAGGCCGGGTTCAATAACATCCGCGTCCTCGGGGCCACCTACCTGATTAAGGCCCAGGACAACAATGGCAATTCGGTTCTCATGGCCATCAACCCGCCGCAGACGAAGGTAGGCGCCAGTAGCGCCACCACCGGCTCCGGCAATGGCATGGACGAGACCGAAAACCCGGACATGAATCAGAACCTGAACGAGGGTTCGGGCGCCTCCGCGAACACCGGCACCTCGGGTCAGGGGATGAGCACCGGCACCGGAAACACCTCCACCCACTGGAAGTGAGCGCACCGGTCCGGCGTTCTAGCGGCCCGCGGCTGAAACGGTCGCGGGCCGTTTCGGCTGCCTCGCGATTTTGGCCGATCGATGAGATTTCTGTTATAGGACCCGCCGTTGAGCCGGGACCGCTAGGGCCTGCCAGACCGGACCCACCTATGACAGAGTACACGCCACGATGAATTCCCTCCAAGGCAACAAGAACAACGGTCCGCTTCGCGTCGGCGTCGGCGGTCCGGTCGGCTCCGGCAAGACCGCGCTGATGGATGCGCTTTGCAAGAAGCTGCGCGAGAGCTACCAGATCGCGGCCATCACCAATGACATCTACACCAAGTGGGACGCCGACTATCTGGTGCGCTCGGGCGCGCTCGCGGCCGAACGTATCGCCGGCGTCGAGACCGGCGGCTGCCCGCATACCGCGATCCGCGAGGACGCCTCGATCAATCTTGCAGCGGTCGCCGAGATGCGCGCCAAGTTTCCCGATCTCGATCTGGTGCTGATCGAATCCGGCGGCGACAATCTCGCCGCCACCTTCTCGCCCGAACTCGCGGACCTCACCATCTACGTCATCGACGTCGCCGCCGGCGACAAGATTCCGTCGAAGGGCGGCCCCGGGATCACGCGGTCCGACCTTCTGGTCATCAACAAGATCGACCTCGCGCCCTATGTCGGCGCCTCGCTCGAGGTGATGGAGCGCGACGCCAAGAAGATGCGCGGGCAAAGACCGTTCGTGATGACCAATTTGCGCGAGGGTAAGGGCGTCGAAGAAATCGCTAAATTCATTGAGCAAAAGGGTGGGCTGGGCGCATGATGCTGAAAAGTGGAACCGATTTTCGGACAAGATCATGCGCAGGAGAAAAG
This sequence comes from uncultured Pseudomonadota bacterium, assembly GCA_963773225.1. GTDB lineage: Bacteria > Pseudomonadota > Alphaproteobacteria > Rhizobiales > Xanthobacteraceae > Pseudolabrys. Next base: position 578,513 of record CAVZAO010000006.1, on the reverse strand, counting down.
CATGAGTAAGATGTCTTCGCGGGAGCGGTTACAGGCCGCGCTTGCGCGCATCGACGACCCGAAAGGAGAGGGCGCGCGCGCCTGCCTCACGGTCTATCGCGAGGGAGCACAAGCTGCAGCCGCCGCTGCCGATGCCCGCGCCAAGGCCGGCATCACGCTCGGGCCCCTTGATGGCGCCATCGTCACCATCAAGGATCTGTTCGACGTCGCCGGCGAGGTGACGCGCGCCGGCTCGCCGGTCATCGCCGAGGAAGGCAAGCCGGCGGCGGAAGATGCCGCGATCGTACGCCGCTTGCGCCAGGCCGGCGCGGTCATCGTGGCCAAGACCAACATGACCGAATTCGCCTTTTCCGGCATCGGCGCCAATCCGCATTTCGGGACGCCCGGCAATCCGGCCGACCGCCGGCGCGCGCCCGGCGGTTCGAGCGCGGGTGCCGCGGTCGCGGCCGCTGACGGGATGTGCGAGATCGCCGTCGGCAGCGATACCGGCGGCTCCTGCCGCACGCCGGCTGCGTTCTGCGGTGTCGTGGGCTATAAGCCGAGCCGCCAACGCGTGCCGACCGACGGCGCCTTTCCGCTCTCCTACACGTTGGATTCCATCGGTCCGCTGGCCAGAAGCGTGGCGCCCTGCGCCGCCGCCGATGCCGTCATGGCTGGCGATGCGCCATGGACGCTCGAACCGGCGCCGCTCGCCAACCTCCGCGTCGGTGTCGCGCAAGGCATGCCGCTGGAGCGGCTGGAAGAGACGGTTGAAAAAGGCTTCGCGGCCGCGCTTGAGACGCTCAATAAGGCGGGACCGCGGCTCTCCGACGAAACGCTGACGCCGTTCTTCGACGGCATGGCCGAGATCAACAAGCTCGGTGGCGGCATCACGCCGACGGAGGCTTTCGCGGTTCATCGCGACCGCCTCGACCGCCGGGGCGACGAACTCGATCAGAACGTGCGCAACCGCATCGAGCGCGCACGGCCCAACACCGCCGCCGACTATATCGACATGGTGCGCCGGCGCGCGGCGCTCGTGCGTGTCATGGACGCGCGCCTTGCCGACATCGACGTACTGGTCACGCCCACCTCGGCTATTGTGGCCCCGATCCTGGCCGAGCTTGAGGCGCCCGACGAGTTCGCGCGCCGCAACGCCATGTCGTTGCGCAACACGTCGACCTGGAATTTCTTCGATTGTTGCGCGATCTCTTTGCCGCTGCCCAAGTGCGATGGCCAGAACGTCGGCCTCATGCTGATCGCGCGCAACGGCCATGACCGCCGCCTGTTCCGCATCGCCGCCGCGGTGGAGCGAGTGCTCGGCTAGTCTTCATTCCGGGGCGCACGCCTTTGGCGCGTGCCCCGGCATTGGGTCAAAACTCCCGGAACGTCTCCAGCACCAGCTTGTAGCGGTCAGGCCCGAGCCGTTTCGTCAGCCCGGCTTCGTGCTCGTCCGAGAGCGCTTTCGCGCGTGCCAGCACGCGCTGGCCCTCGCGGGTGAGCTGCAGCGCGTGGCGGCGGCCGTCGGCGGAGGAGGGCAGGCGTTGGATCAGGCCGCGCTGCTCCAGCCGGTGCAACAGCCGCACCAGGCGGGCGCGCTCGATACCGAGCGTGGCGGCGAGCTCGGCCTGTGACAGGCCGCGGTTGGCGTCGGCCACCACCAGCACCGAGAATTGCGCCGGGCTGATGTCGATGGCAGCGAGCCGCCGGATGAAGTCGTGGAATATCCAGACCTGCGCCCGGCGGACGAAATAGCCGAGCCGCCCATTGAGCAGCCCAAGATCGATGTTTGACTTGATGTTGGGCGTGCCGTCGGACGCGTCGTTGGGCTTCTTGCTGCGCTGCAGCGGCGCCCGCTTGCGCAAGGAAACCGTGCCGACGGCCGGTTTGGCAGGGCGCTTTGCGGGAGCCATGGGGGTCCTCGTGACCGGCCGCGCGGGAGCCACGGGCGATCGCGCGCGAACGATAATGCTTGTTGACGAAAATTGTTGTCCTGGTCAACAATATGCCGTCAATAAGGGATCGTGCAACCGCCAATGGCGTGCGTCGCCGCCATCGAGGCGATGCATTTGCGCTTGTGAGGACCGGAAGAAATCCGGCATCATCCGCGCAAAGCATGCGTGCAGGCCGGCATTCACGGCCGTTTGGGAGGAATTCACAATGACGGATAAAACGACGGGCAAGACGACCGGCAAAGCGACACGCAAGTCGTCGCAGGCCAATCTGACGCGCCGCACCTTCAATACCGGCCTCGGCGCCGCCGGCTTCATCGCCGGCACCGCGCCGTTCAACATCGTGCGCGCTGCCAACGGGCCGCTGAAGGTCGGCGTGCTGCTGCCGCGCTCGGGCTACGAAGCAGGCATCGGTCAGGATTGCCAGCGGGGTGTCGAGATTGCTGGCCCGATCTTGAAGGAGATGGGTCTGCCTGAACTGCAGATCTTGAACGGTGACACTGAATCCAAGGTCGATGTTGCCCGCTCGCGCGCCGAGCAGCTCATCAGCCAAGGCGCACAGGTTCTCACGGGGGCTTTCGATTCGGGTCAGTCCACGGCGATCGCTCAGGTCGCGGAGCAGAAGGGCATTCCCTACGTCATCAACATCGCCGCCGCCCCTCAGATCACAGAGCAGGGCTACAAGTTCGTGTTCCGCAACTTCCCGACCGCGGCCATGATCCTGGGCGACGCCTTCAAGAACCAGCTTGAGCTGTTCAGCCAGATCAGCAAACCACCGAAATCGGTGGTGTTCCTGCACGTCAACGATACGTTCGGCACTGCCATGTCGAAGGGCATCGGCCACGTGATGCCTCACTTCAAGATGCCCTATAAGATCGTACAGGAGATCTCGTACGATCCGGCGGCGCGCGATCTGTCGGTCGAGGTCGCCAAGGCGAAGGCGTCGGGCGCGGAGGCTATCCTTGCCGTCAGCCGCCTCAACGACGCCATCCTGCTGACCCGCGAAATGGTCAAGCAGCGCTGGACACCGGAGGCCGTGCTGAGCATGGGTCCAGGCTGGTATGAGGATCAGTACCTGAAAACTCTTGGCAAGCTGTCCGATGGGCCGCTGAGCTTCGTGCCCTGGTATGACCCCAACAAGCCGCTGTCCAAGAGGCTGGAAGCGGAGATGGCCAAGAAGTACCCGGGCCTCAACCTCAATACCAACCAAGTCTACACTTTCGAGGCGCTGCTGGTCGCGGCCGACGCGTACAAGCGGGCCGGTTCCGCTGATCCGAAGGCGCTGGCCGAGGCCATCCGCAAGACCCACATCACCAACAACGTCAGCCCCGGCGAAGGCATTATGTTCAACGCCAAGGGCCAGAACGACAAGCTGAAGCTGTCGGCGATCCAGAACCGCGGTGGCAAGACCGTGACCGTGGCGCCGAAGGCTTCCGCCAACGCAAAGGTCGACTGGCCGCTCAAGCCGTACGACAAGCGCGGCTGACGCTGCGCTTCTCTCTGACGTCATTGCCGGGCCGCCGCCCCAAGTCGGCCATAGAGCCGACTTGGGCACTTAAATCCTGATCTCGGGCAAGCCCGAGATCAGGGGTGGCGTGCCCCGCGCATGACGGCTGAGGGGAGGCGCGGTGCCCGCCAATCTGGGACTTTTTTCTTTGCCGCTTTCCATTTATCTCAACGTCGCCGTCGGCGGCATTCTCACCGGCCTGGTCTATGGCCTGATGGCGCTCGGCCTGTCGGTCATCTTCGGCGTCGTGCGCGTGGTCAATTTCGCCCATGGCGAGATGATGACCATCGCAATGTACATTGCGATCACGCTGTTTTCCGCATTTCACCTCGATCCGCTGGTGATGCTGGTGCCGATCGCGGCCGGCATGTTCGCCTTCGGCTACCTGCTGCAGAAGAGCTTGATCAACCCGTTCATCTCGCGGCCGGAACACAGCCAGTTCCTGCTGCTGGTCGGCATCGGGTTGATCATCTCCAACGTGCTGCTGATCGTTTACGGGCCGGACGCCCAGAACGTGCAGGTCGGCTACGCCTTCGACAGCTACCAGATCGGCCCGGTCCTCGTCGACGCCACCAAGCTCTATGCGGCGATCGGCGCCATCGTGGTGGCGACCGCGTTATTCGTGTTCTTTCGCTATACCCGCCTGGGCACCTCGATCCGCGCCTGCGCCGACAATTACACCGGTGCGCTGGTGGTTGGCCTCGACGTCAAGCATCTCTATGCCCTGACCTTCGGCCTCGGACTCGCCTGCGTGGGCGCCGCCGGCACCATGCTGCTGCTGATCTTTGACGTGACGCCGTCGATCGGGTCGTCCTACACGCTGCTCGCCTTCGTCATCGTCATCACGGGTGGTTTAGGCTCCATGCCCGGCGCGCTCATCGGCGGTGTTCTGATCGGGCTGACGGAGGCCATGGCCGGCCTGCTCTTCGATCCCTCCGCCAAGACCATGTTCTCCTTCGCCATCCTGGTGTTGGTGCTGCTGTTCCGCCCGCAGGGCATCATGGGCAAGAGGGCGGCATGATCGCGCACCTGATCGACGGCATGCCGCGCCGGGCGCTTGCCTTGCTCGCGATCCTGCTTCTTCTGGGCATCGCCGCGCCTCTCTACGCGGGTGACTACCTGCTGACCGTGCTCGTCGTCATTCTGTACTTCGCCTATGTCGGGCAGGCGTGGAACATCATGATGGGCTTTGCCGGACAACTGTCCCTCGGTCATGCACTCTACGTGGGCTTGGGCGCTTACACCGCCGCCGCGCTATTCGTGCATTATGGCATCGGGCCCTGGATCGGCTTGCTGGCGGCGGTGCCGATCGCCGCGCTTGCCGGGGCGGTCATCGGCTTCCTGGCGTTCCGTTTCCGGGTCGGTGGCGTCTACTTCGCCATCCTCACCATTGCATTCGCCGAATTCGCCCGCGTCGGCTTCGATCACCTTGGCTGGACCGGCGCATCCGCCGGCCTGTTCCTGCCGGTCAAACAGTTTTCGCACAACAATCTCTGGCTACTGCGCGGCCATCCGGTGATGTTCTACTACGTGCTGCTGGTCGCCACCCTGGCGGCCTTTGTCGGCTGCCGCATGTTGCTGCAAAGCCGCATCGGCTATTTCTGGCTGGCGATCCGCGAGGACGAGGAAGCCGCGCGCGCGCTGGGCATCAATACCTTCCGCTACAAGATGCTGGCGGTGGTGATCTCGGCCGCGATGACGGCCTTCGCCGGGGTCATTTTCGCTTTCTATTACAACAACTTGTTCCCCGAGCAGGTGTTCAACATCGGGCAATCGATCGAGATCATCCTGGCGCCCATCGTCGGCGGTGTCGGCACCTTGTTCGGGCCCATCCTCGGCGCCTTCGTGCTGACGGGCCTCGCCGAAACGCTCACGCACATCCTCGCGGTCATCGGCGTCGATCTGCCCGGCGCCAAGCAGGTCTTTTACGGCATCTGCCTGCTGCTCGTGGTCACGGCGCTGCCCGACGGCATCTGGCCCTGGCTCAGCGCGCGCCTCAAGCTGACGGGGAAGCCGAAATGAGCGCCCTTCTTTCGGTCGACGGCATCAGCAAGCGCTTCCGCGGCCTGCTCGCGGTCGACAAGGTCAGCTTCGAAGTGCCGCAAGGCGGCATCTTCGCGGTCATCGGTCCGAACGGCGCCGGCAAGACGACGTTGTTCAACATGATCGCCGGTGTGTTCGCGCCCAACGGCGGCCATATCACCTTCGCCGGCGAGCGCATCGACGGTCTGGCGCCGGATCGCATCTGCCGCCGCGGCATCGGCCGCACCTTCCAGATCGTGCGGCCGTTCCCGGCGCTCACGGTCGAGGACAATGTGATCGTGGGGGCGCTGCTCAACCGCCCGCAGGCGCGCGAGGCGCGGGCTCACGCCCACGAGGTACTGCGCCGGCTCGATCTTTACGACAAGCGCGGCCAGCGCGCCTCCGCGCTGACGCTGCCGGACCGCAAGCGCCTGGAAGTGGCGCGCGCGCTTGCCACGGATCCCAAGCTCCTGCTGCTCGACGAGGTGATGGCGGGCCTGCGGCCGACCGAAACCGACCGCATGGTCTCGATCCTGCAGGAGCTCAACCGCGAGACCGGCCTCACCATCCTGCTGATCGAGCACGTGATGCGCGCGGTGATGGCGCTCGCCGGCCGCATCCTGGTGCTGCATCACGGTGCACCGATCGCGGAAGGGCCGCCGGCCGAAGTGGTGCGCGACCCCGCGGTGATCCATTCGTATCTGGGCGCGGAGGACGTTGCGTGATGCTCCGCGTTGAAAATCTCGACGTCTTCTATGGCGACGCGCAGGCGCTCGATGGCGTGACCATCGATATCGAGCAGGGCGCCATCGTCGCCATCGTGGGCGCCAACGGCGCCGGGAAGACCTCGCTCATTCGCACCATAGCCGGCATGCACAAGCCGCAGCGAGGGCGCATCGTCTTCCGCGATCAGGACATCGCCGGCTGGCCGAGCTTCAAGGTCTGCGATCTCGGCATCGGCCAGGTCGCCGAGGGCCGGCAGGTCTTCCCGACGCTGTCGGTCGCGGAGAACCTCGACATGGGCGCCATGCTGCCGCGCGCCCGCGCGGCGCGCGCCCAGAACCTGGACAAGGTCTATGCCATGTTTCCGGTGCTGGCCGAGCGGCGGAGCCAGGCCGCCGGCACGCTGTCGGGCGGCGAGCAGCAGATGCTCGCCATCAGCCGTTGCCTGATGGGGTCGCCGGAATTGGTGATGTTCGATGAGCCGTCGCTGGGGCTGGCACCGGCGATCGTGCAGAACGTGTTGAAGACCGTGCGCGACCTGAACCGCGAGGGGCTCACCTGCGTGCTGGTGGAGCAGAACGTGGCGGTCTCGCTCAAGCTCGCCAGCCACGCCTACGTGCTGGAGAATGGGCGCATCACGCTCGCCGGCTCGGGCGAGGCACTGCTCGGCGACGACCGCGTCCGGCAGGCCTATCTGGGGCTATAGGCCCCGGGGGCACCGAGTTCCTCTCAATGTTGGCGTGATTTGTGTTGCGCCTCCCAGGCCGCAAATCCTTGCTTATTGCCCGGCCATAAACTAAGCTTAGTTTAGTTTGATGGAGACGCCCGATGGCGACAATCAACATTCACGCGGCCAAGACGCATCTCTCGCGTTTAGTGGAGCAGGCTGCCGCCGGGGAGGAAATCATTATCGCCAAAGCCGGCACCCCAATCGCCAAGCTCGGACCGCTTGCTCCGGGCGCACGACAAAAGCGTCAACTTGGAATTCTCGCGGGCCGGCTGACAGTTCCGGCCGATTTCGATGCGCCGCTGCCGGTCCATCTCCTCGACGCTTTCGAGGGCCGCTGATGCGTCTTCTGCTCGATACCCACGTGCTGCTTTGGGCTTTGAGCAGCCCGGGCAAGCTTCAGAAGGACGCGCGTGATGCCATCGAAGACGCTGGCAATGAGGTGATGTTCAGTGCTGCCAGCATCTGGGAAGTCGCTATCAAAGCCTCTCTCAAGAGGATCGACTTTCAGGTTTCGCCCGAGGAGATCACCGCCGCGGCTCTTGAAAGTGGTTTCAGCGAATTGCCGATCCGTTCGAGCGCAGCGGCTTACATCGCCAGGCTCCCTGCGCACCATCGAGACCCGTTCGACCGTCTCTTGATTGCCCAGGCCATCACCGAGCCGGCGGTCTTCTTCACGGCCGACGCCGAGCTCGAATGCTACTCGGAACTCGTCCGTCGCGTTTGAATGCGCCACCGGGTACGTCCCGGTAACAGCACCTCGCTCGGTTCAGCAGAGCTTGACTGAATAACTAGACTGCCGGCAGTCCAACGCGCCGCATCAGGAAGTCGAGCGCTGCGACCCGCAGGCTGAGCGGGCGGTCGGGAAAGCGGCTGCGCAGCAGCTTGAGCGCCTCGGCGTCGGTGGCGGGAGAAAACTGCATCACCCAGGCGGCCATGTTTTCCGGATCGAGCGGCACGGAAAGCGCGGGGTGATCGGCGGTCGCGGCGTAGCCCATGGTACTGGTCCCGTTGCGATTTTTAGAAAAAACCGCTGATTCTGAGGCCCGGCCCAAGCAGTCTGGGCCCGTGTCGTTAGCAAATCCTTAAAGGAACCGGCCACCCGCGGTTCCATCCGCGAGCGGCCGTTTTGTCAGGCTGGCGCTTATTTCAGCGGCTGGCCGATGGTCACGGTCAGGGTGCCGACGCCTTCCACCTCGCATTCGAGTTTGTCGCCGGTCACCGTCGCGGCGACGCCCGACGGCGTCCCGGTCATGATGATATCGCCGGGCGCGAGCTCGACCATCTCGGAGAGGTTGGAAATGATCTCCTGCACGTTCCAGATCATCTGCTCGAGGTCGCCGTCCTGGCGCACCTTGCCGTTGCACTTCAGCGTGATCCGGCCCTTGGTCAGATAGCCCGTCGCGCTCACCGGCTTGAGCGCGCCGCAAGGCGCGGAATGGTCGAAGGCCTTGCCGATCTCCCATGGCCGCTTCAAGTCGCGCGAGGCGATCTGCAGGTCGCGGCGGGTGAGGTCGATGCCGACGCCGTAGCCCCAGATGCAGTCATTGGCCTTGGCGACCGGGATGTTGCGGCCACCGCTCTTGAGCGCGACCACGAGTTCCACTTCGTGGTGCATGTCTTTGGTGAGCGACGGGTAGGGCACGGTGCTGCCGTCGGCCGCGATCGCGTCGGCGGGCTTGGCGAAATAGAACGGCGGCAGCCGCTCGTCCTGGCCCATCTCCTTGATGTGCTCGACGTAATTGCGGCCGACGCACCAGATGCGGCGGACCGGGAAAACCTTGTCGCTGCCGGCGACGGCGATGCTTGCCTGCGGCGGCGGCGGAATGACGTAGTGATTGTCGTTGGCCATGCGTGAATTGCCGTATGATTTGAATGTGTTGTCGGGAAGACCCGAGGCGCGGGACGCGCCCGGGAAATAGCGGTCGAAAGGGTGGCAAGCAGGTATCAGGTGCGGCGCGCCGCCGTCAACGGCCTGGCTTCCCGCGGCCGCAGGCGCATGGTCGAGCGCCGTCGAAACCGGTTCGCGGTCTTGAAGCGCAGTGAGAAACCTAAGACGCCGCCGCTGCCGCGGGCGCCTGCGGCGCCTCGGTCTCGGCTTCCTGTTGCTGAAGCTGGAGCCGGTGGAAGGTCGCGTAGCGGCCGTTGCGGCGCAGGAGGTCGTCGTGGCGTCCGGACTCGGTGACCCGCCCGCCTTCCACCACGAAGATGCGATCGGCGTGCGCGACCGTGTGCAGGCGGTGCGCGATCGCCAGCGTGGTGCGGCCCTGGAACAGGTGCTCCATGGCCTCGCGCACCTGCAACTCCGACTCCGAGTCGAGCGCGGCGGTGGCCTCGTCGAGCAGGATGATGGGCGCGTCCTTGATCAGCGCGCGCGCGATGGCGATGCGCTGGCGCTGGCCGCCGGACAGCTGCAGGCCGTGCTCGCCGACCGGCGAATCGTAGCCGCGCGGGAACGACATGATGAAGTCGTGGGCGTAAGCCGCCTTTGCGGCGACGACGATCTCCTCGTCGCTCGCGCCCGGCTTACCGAAGGCGATGTTCTCGCGGATGGTGCCGCGGAACAGGAACACGTCCTGCCCGACATAGGCGACGTGCCTGCGCAGCGATTGGCGCGACACGCCGCCGATCTCCTGCTCGCCGATGACGATCCGGCCATTGTCCGGCTCGTAGAAGCGCATGATCAGGTTGAACACGGTCGACTTGCCGCCGCCTGACGGCCCTACCAGCGCGGTGAGCTTGCCGGGCTCGGCCGTAAACGACATATCCTGCAGCACCAACTCTTCGCCGCGATAGCCGAAATAGACGTGGTCGAATTCGAGCCGCGGGGTCTTGATGGCGAGGTCCGGCTTGCCGGCGTCGCCCGCCTCGCTCGGCGGGCTGTCGAGCACCTCAAACAGCACGCGCACGCCGACCAGCGCCGAATTGAGCTGCAGGTTGAGGCGCGCCAGCCGCTTGGCCGGCTCGTAAGCGAGCAGGAACGCGGTGATGAACGAGAAGAACTGACCTGGCGTGGCGCCGGTGTCGATCACGCGGTAGCCGCCGTAGGTGATGGCGATAGCGATGGCCACGCCGCCCAACGTCTCCATCAGCGGGCTGGCGCGGTTCGAAACGCGCGCCATCTTGTTGGCTTCGTTCTCGACGGTCGCGACGTGGCGCGCGAACCGCTCGGCCATCACGCTTTCCAGGGTGAACGCCTTGACGATGCGGATGCCCTGGAGCGTTTCCTGCAGAGTCTCGATGATGCGCTCGTTGCCGTGATACTGGCTGCGGCCGATCGAGTAGATGCGGCGGATCAGCTTGCGCAGCACGAAAAACGCCGGCGGCGCCACCACGAAGCTGAAGAACGACATCAGCGGGTCCTGGATCACCATCACGGCGACCAGCCCGACCAGCGAGAAGAAATCGCGCCCGACCGACGTGATCACCATGTTGATCACGTCGGTGGCGGCGGTCGCGCCCGCCGAGAGCCGCATTATGAACTCGGTCGAGTGCCGCTCGGAGAAGAAGCCGAGCCCCTCGTTCAGCAGCTTGGCGAATACGGCGCGCTGGTTGTTGGCGATGATGCGGTTGCCGATGCGCGACATCATCACGCTCTGGCCGTAGGTCGTCACGCCCTTGGTGGCGAAGAGGATGGCCGTGATCGCGCCGAGCGTAATGATGCCCGGCAGGTTGCGATTGATGTAGGCCTCGTTGATGACGTCACCGATGAGGTAGGCGCTGAGCGCGGTGCAGCCGGCCGCGATGCCCATCAGCACGAACGCGATGACGTATTTTTTCCAGTGCGAGAGACCCTGCTCCAGGAACAGGCGGCGCACCAGGGCCACCGCGCCGTAGCGCGGGTCGTCGGGCGCCGAATGCAGGGGATCTTTCATTCGTCCTCGAAAAACAGACGCGCCGACGCATCAGCGGCGAGTTCCACCGCCGGTCGGCTCGTGAGCGCTTCCTTGCCCGTATCGGGGGCATTTTTCAAGGAGGAAAGGGGCCGGAAAAGGGGGCTTTCCCGCGGCACTTAGCCGGATCAGCCGGCGGCGCGCGTGGTGCTCATCAGCCGGCGTTCCCAGGCGAGCGCGTGGCTCACGATGGTGTCGAGTTCGTCGAACTGCGGCTGCCAGTCGAGGGTGCGGCGGATGCGGCTGACGTCCGCGACCAGCGCGGCCGGATCGCCGGGGCGGCGGCCGGTGATATTGACGGGGAAGTCGATGCCGCTGACGCGCTTGACCGCCGCCAGCACCTCCAGCACCGATGCGCCGTGACCGTAGCCGCAGTTGAAGGTGGCGCTGGCGCCGCCCTGGCGCAGATAGCCGAGGGCCGCCGAATGCGCGCGCACGAGGTCGCTGACGTGGATGTAGTCCCGGATGCAGGTGCCGTCCGGGGTCGCGTAGTCGGTGCCGTAGACGTCGATCTTCGGCCGCTTGCCGAGCGCGGTCTCGCAGGCGACCTTGATGAGATGCGTGGCACCGGCTGTCGACTGGCCGGTGCGGCCATGCGGATCGGCGCCGGCGACGTTGAAATAGCGCAGCACAACGAAGCGCAGGTCGTGCGCCTTGGCGGTGTCGTGCAGCATGATCTCCGACATCAGTTTGGAACTGCCATAAGGCGAGATCGGGTGCGTGACATCGTCCTCGCGCACGGGCGAGCGCTCGGGGTTGCCATAGACCGCCGCGGTGGAGGAAAAGATGACGTGCTTCACGCCGCCGGCGACCGCCGCCTGCAGCAGGAGGCAGGTATTCATGGTGTTGTTCTGGTAGTAGCCGAGCGGGTCGGCGACCGAGTCCGGCACCACGATGGACGCGGCGAAATGAACGATGGAGGTGATCTCGTGCTCCGCGATCACCTCGCCGACCAGGTCGCGGTCGCCCGTGCTGCCCAGCACCAGCGGCACGTGCTCCGGCATCAGGAAGCGAAAACCTGTGGATAGATTGTCGAGCACGACCACGTCCTCGCCGGCATCGATCAGCGCGTGCACCATATGGCTTCCGATATAGCCGGCTCCGCCGGTCACCAGGATCGTCATGCGCCCTCCACTGTTTCGCCTATCCCTCTACCTATTCGCTATGAATGAGCGATTATTGCACGCCACGGGTTTGCCGCGCTTCTGGCGGCATGATTAACAACGCGTGTATGGACGCCGCACGAGGATCATGGCCGACATTCTCTTCATCAAGACCTCGTCGCTCGGCGACGTCGTCCATCACATGCCCGCGCTCACCGAAGCGCGCGTGCGGCGGCCCGACGCGCGCTTCGCCTGGATGGTGGAGGAGGCCTACGCGCCGCTGGTGCGATTGCACCCGGCCGCGGGCGACGTCATCCCGGTCGCCTGGCGGCGCTGGCGTCACTCGCTTTATGCGCCGGCGACGTTGCGCGAAATCGGCGTGAGCCTGCGCGCCATCTGCGCCCGCCGCTATGACCAGATTGTCGACAGCCAGGGCCTGGTGCGCACCGCCGTGATGGCGCGCATGGCGCGGGGCCGGCGCCACGGCTACGACCGCGCCAGCATCCGCGAGCCGCTGGCCTCGATGTTCTATGACGTGCGCCACAGCGTCAGCCGCGGCCTGCACGCGGTGGAGCGCAATCGCGCGCTCACCGGGCTCGCGCTCGGCTATCCCCCGCAAGGGGCCCCGGATTTCGGCCTCGACCGCGCGCGCTTTCCCAGGCCGGACGAACGCTACGCCGTGCTGCTGCATGCGACGGCGCGGCCGGAGAAAGAGTGGCCGGTGGCGCACTGGATCGACCTTGGCGGCGCCTTGACCGCGCGCGGGCTGCGGCCGGTATTGCCGTGGGGCACGGCGGCCGAGCGCGCGCGCGCGGAGGCGATCGCCGCCGCCTTGCCGCTCGCGCGGGTACCCGCGCGCCAGCCGCTCGACGCCGTCGCCGGCCTGATCGCGGGCGCCGAACTGGTTGTGGGGGTGGATACTGGCCTGCTGCATCTTGCCGCCGCGCTCGCCGTCCCGCTGGTGGCGATCTTTGCCGGCAGCGAGCCCGGTCTCACCGGGCCGGTCGGGAACGGACCGATCGCGGTGCTCGGCACCCAAGGTGCAGCGCCGGGTGCGGAGGAGGTGATCGAGGCGGCGGAGACGCTGGTGTGTTAGGCCACGCCGGCGCGCAGCAGGTCGTGCATGTGGACGATGCCGACCGGCTTGCCGCTCTCGACCGCGAATAGCGTGGTCACCTTGCTGCTGTTGAGCAGTTCCAACGTCTCGCTGATGAGCTGGTCCGGGCGCACGCTCTTGGGGCCGCGCGTCATAACCGCATTGACGTTGGCGTCGAGCAGGTTGGGGCGCATGTGGCGGCGCAGGTCGCCGTCGGTAATGATGCCGACCAGGTGGCCGCGCGCGTCGGTAATGCCGACACAGCCGAAACCCTTGGTGGTCATCTCGATGATGGCGTCCGACATGGCCGTGCCGAGCGGCGCCAGCGGCATCGCGGCGCCGCTGTGCATGACGTCGCGCACGAGCTTCAATTGCGCGCCGAGCTTGCCGCCGGGATGCAGCACGCTGAAATCGACCGCGGTGAAGCCGCGGCTTTCCAAGAGCGCGATGGCGAGCGCGTCGCCGAGCGCGAGTTGCATCAGCGAGGAGGTGGTCGGCGCGAGATTGTGCGGGCAGGCCTCGCGCGCCTGCGGCAGGATCAGCACCACGTCGGCGGTCTTCGCCAGCGTCGACTCCGGATTGGCCGTCATCGCGATCAGGCCGATCTGGAAACGGCGCGAATAGTCGGTGATGTTCTTGAGCTCCACCGTCTCGCCCGACCACGACAGCGCGATGATGACGTCGTTGTTGGCAATCATGCCGAGATCGCCGTGGCTGGCTTCACCCGGATGCACGTAGAGCGCGGGCGTGCCGGTGGAGGCGAGCGTGGAGGAGATCTTGCGCGCCACGTGTCCTGACTTGCCCATTCCGGTCACGATCACACGGCCTTGGGACGCACGGATCAGCTCGACCGCGGCGACGAAGGTCGCGCGCAGGCCATTGCGCAGAGCCGCCGACAACGCATCGACGCCGCTCGCTTCCGCTTCGAGCGTACGCAATGCGGAGGCGATCGCGGCCTGGGCGCGCTCGCCGGTATCGTCAGTTGTCTGCGGCATGGTCATTGTCGAGGCACGGTCCTTCAAATGCGGGCTCACTGATAGCATGAAACGCGAGTCTCGGTCAGGATAGCGCGGCCGGAAGCGTTAACCGGCTCCGGCGCCGTTATCACGCACCTTGTTTGCGCTAAGCCAGCACCTCGCGCACGGCCTTCAAGTACGCTATCCACAGCCACGTCGGCGGTTCGGCGATGGCGGACGGCGTCATTCCCCACAAGGCGGGCTCGCTCGCGGGCGGCTTCATCACCCGGCGGTTCCAGGATGGCCGCGACCGGGTTGAGCGGCTTCCAGTGCCAGGGGCTCGTGGGCCCGAAAATGGCGACCGTGGGCGTGCCGATGGCCGCCGAGACGTGCATCAGGCCGGAATCGTTGGTGACCGAGGCGGCGGCCCCGGCGAGTGCCAGGATCGCGTTGCGCAGGTCGTTGCTGGTGAGATCGCGCACGTGGGGCCCGGCAGCGGCGATTTCCCGGGCGATAGCGGCCCTCGCTCGGGCCCCCCAGAACCCAGACGGCGACGCCGTCCGTCAGCCAGTGCCTTCGCCAGCGCCGCATAGTGGCCGGGCGGCCAGGCCTTGCCGGCGCCGACGGCGCCCGGCGACAGCGCCACCGACGGCCCGTGTCTCCCCGGCAAGGCCCTGGCGGGCGCGCCAGGCCGTGAGCTCATCGGCGGGCACTCTTCAGCTCGGGCAGGGGCCATTCGCCCGGCAACGGGGCTCCCTTGGGCAAGGCCAGGGCCCCCATCTGGTCGATCATGCGCGGTAGCTTGCGCTCACCCGCCCTGAGGTCGTTGAGAAGGCCGACGCGGACCTCGCCGAAGAAGCCGGTGCGCCGCGGAATTCCGGCCAGCCAGGGAGCCAGCGCCGCTTTCCATTTGCGCGACATGACGAGCGCCTGGCCGTAGTCGCCGGCGCGCAGCGCAGCGCGCGAGGTCCCATTGCAGCGCCATGCCGAAGCGCCGCCGCGGCAGGTCGGCGATAATCGCCTTGCGCACCCCTGGCATGTAGTCGGCGAGCGGCGCGCAGAGGCTGCTTGCGACCATATCGACCGGGCGTTCGCGACCTGCGCCTTACAGGACCCTGACCACCGAATGGCAGCGCACGAAGTCGCCGATCCAGACATAGGGCACGACCAGGATCGGCCGTTGCGAAGGCGTCGTTTCGGGGGTCATGGGGCGGTTCACGAGCTCGGCGCCAACCGCCGCAGTCTTCCTAGCACGGGGCCTTCGAGCCAACCGGACTTTGCCAGCCGCGGCAACACCCGCTGCTCCAAGAAGACGGCGACGATCAGGGCGCTTAGCAGCCACATGCTGAAGAAATAGCGTGCGGTCGGGATATAGATCAGATCGACCACGCATTCCGCCAGCACCGCAGCTCCGATCAGGCGCAGCCACGGATCGAAGTCGCGTCCGCGCACCGTGACGTAGGCTACCACCGCGACGCCGGCGGCGTTGAACGGCACAAAGGCGAGACTTTCGCCGGATCCGCTCAACCACATGCCGATTTCCTTCAGCGCGGCGTGCAGGTGGGGACCGGCAAAATTCAGGTGGACGAGTTCGGAGGCGGCGGCGAGCCAGGCCGACGGCGGCATGACCAGCAGGCTGGGCAGATCGGCGTTGGTGCTCAGCAACACGAATTGATGGCCAAAATACCAGTTGTGCAACGGCATCAGCAGCACCGGCGTAAAACCGATGCAAAGACCGGCGACGCGCCGCCATTGACCGGTCGCAAGCGCCACGAGGCCGGCGCCACCGAGTACGATGCCAGCGATCGGTGCCACGATCGGCTTGGTGAAGATGGCAAGCGCCATCAGCAGCGCGCCGGCGGCAGCGTGGCCGATGCGGTTCGGCGGCCCTTCTCGCGCGCCGACGACCGTTAGCACGCCCCATACCAGCAGGATGTGTGCGGCCGGATCAGCGAAGCCGCGCGCCGCCCACTTCGCATAGTCGAGGAACGTCGAGCCGAATACTTCACCGATGGGCACGATGGTAAAGATGAGCGTCATCCGCCATGCGAGTTGATCGCTGAGGTAGCGCTTGAATATTTTGAGCACGATCAGCGGCAGCAGCAGAAGTAGCGACAGGTAACCGAGATTGGTGTCGCCGAAGACGAGCATTTCCAGCGAGCGGAAGTAGCGCAAGCCCGGACCGCCGTAATAATAGACGCTTTCATGGCCCTTGAGCGCGGCGAGAATATTGCCGTGCACGAGGTGCTCCAGAATGAGGCGGCCGACGCCGGTGTAGAACAGCCCGTCGTCGCCGCCGTCCATGGGACGTAAGCCGCCGATGAAGCTGGCGTCTATAATAATGACGACCAGAAGCGACAGCAGAAGAAGAAGAAGCGGGCGCACGGTGTCGGCCGGCCGTACCCTCACCAGCAGCACCAGCAGCAACAGCACCGCCGCGAGCGCGGCCGCGCCGTCGACGATCAGCCTCACCTGCACCGCCGCCGGCGGGTGCAGCGTCATGGCGAGCGAGCCCGGCTTGATGGATGCGGCATAGATCGGCTTGCCGATGGTGTCGCGCGTCAGCGTGTGGCACACCATCGTGCCGTTGCGCACGGCCTGGTAGGGCCCCTGCGCACCCGGCCACAGCAACTCGCCGCGCCAGCACAGGCGCGCACCGGTATATTCGGCGGGAAAGCGCAACATCATGAACCATGGCATCGTGATATGCCAGCGGCTCAGCCCCATCCAGAAGCGGCCGTCGCGGTGACCGCGATGAACGTCGGGGGCATCAGTAAACCAATTGTAGCGCAGGTCGTTGATGAACCCGAGCCGCAGCCAGACCGCATCGGAAAAGTCGACCCCGGTGACGAGGCGCGAATAGGCCGGAGCGGCGAAAGCGCTGTCGGCGGAAAAGGCGTAAAGCTCGCCGGGCTCGCCGCCCTGCCAGCAGCCCTGGGAACCCGACTTGCAGCGCACGGCCGGCGGATAGACCGCGTCGAACTCGGCCTTGAACGCGCGATAGACTTCGCTCGGGAGTTTGCGCTCGAAGACGTTGCCGGTCTGTGTTGGCAGGAAGACGTTGAACCCCTGCTCGATCGGGGCCGGGGCGACCAGCCAGGGCAGGCCGGCGGCGGCGAGCTGCCACGACGATGGCGACGAGCCAACGGACGGGGCGCGTGTCCAGGCGTCCACAGAAGATGAGGACCGCCGCCAGGGCCAGCAGCCCGTAGGCGTAAAGGTTGTTGATCGGAAGGCCGACGGCGGCAACCGCCAACGCCAGGGCGGCCAGGCGCAGCCAGGGACTGCGGATGCCCGGTCGCGTGGTGTCCGTCGTGCCGCTGGAATAGGTCATGTTCCGTCGTATTTCGGGCCCATAGCAGGAGCGGCGTCGTGCCGCCATCGCGCTTGGCGCCTGTCCTGAACTCTATCGTGCGCGCCTATATCATGCATGGCCGCCGGAATTGGAGATTTCGCGGGCGGATGACCGTGGCGGCGGGCTCGTGCTAAGCTGTCGGTCGTCGCGGGCATGGCGGTCTGCCGAACGATCGCCAGCGCAGCATGCCACGAAGGGGGCTATTCCAGTGCTCGTCGGTGTCGAGTCAAGGGCGTCTGCGGTGGATTTGCGGAGCGGGCGCGAAGCTAACGATGAATTCGACCGTAGCCGCCGCGCCTCGACATCGTCATTCCGGTGTACAACGAAGGCGCCAATATCCTGCCCGACCTTGCGTCGCTGGCCAGAGTCGGTGAAGACACCGTTCAGGGTGCTGATCTGCTACGACCACGAAGACGACGACACCCTGCCGGCCATTCGCAACAACCGCGACGCCCTGGGCGATCTATGCCCATCGACTTCGTGCGCAATCGCGGCCGAGGGGCCCATGGCGCGGTACTGTCGGGATTCGCCGCCGAGCAAAGTCGCCGTTTGCGGTGGTGTTTGCCGGCCGATGACGATTATAACGCGGGCATTCTCGACGCCATGGTGCGAATGGCGGAGACCGGTTGCGACATCGTCTGCGCCAGTCGCTTCATGCCGGGCGGCAGCATGGTCGGATGCCCCTGGCTGAAGGCGCTCCTCGTGCGCGCCGGCAACTTCACGCTCTATCATTTCGCGCGGCTGCCGACGCACGACGCCAGCAACGGGTTCCGGCTGTTTTCGCGCCGGATGATCGATCTGATCCAGGATCGAATCCGACCGCGGCTTTTGCTACAGCATCGAATTCTTGGTGAAGGCGCATCGGCTTAGGCTGGCGCATCGGTGAAGTACCCGCCAAGTGGTTTGAGCGCACCCATGGCGCGAGCCGCTTCCAGGTCGTGAAGTGGCTGCCCGCTTATCTACGCTGGTATGTCTATGCCTTCGCCACGACTTATCTGCGGCGGGGCGCGGGGAATGTGCCCGTGAGGGTTCCGGTGGCCGCCGGCGCGTCAGCGATCTCGCGAGCCGGCGGGAAGGCCAAGATGGCTGCAATCCGTCGTCGGCATTGTCGGCAGCAATTATGGGCTTATCGGTCCAATTCCGGCTTTCCGTCCGACCCGCGCTGCGAGGTGGTTGCGCTTGGCCGGCCGTGGCGAGGCGCGCACGCGCGCAGCGGCCGACGAAGCCGGTATCGGCAAGGCTTATGGCGACTGGCGCGCGCTGCTCGAGGATCGCAACATCGACGCCGTCGTGATTGCGACGCCGCCGCTCATTGCAGCCGGAGATCGCCTGCGCCGCGCTTGAAGCCGGCAAAGCGGTGTTTGCGGAAAAGCCGCTCGCGGCCGATCTCGACGGCGCGCACGCCATGTTACTGGCGGCAGAGGCGAGCGGCCGGCCGACGATGGTCGACTTCAATTTCCATCAGATCGCGGCCTGGCAGCGTGCCAAGACCCTGCTCGATGACGGCGCCGTCGGTCCCTTGCGCCATATGGCGGTGCATTGGCACGTAGAGAACTATTCGGTGCGGCAGCGGTTGCGCAACTGGAAGACCGCGGGCGATGCCGGCGGCGGCGTGCTCGGCAACTTCGTGTCGCACTGCTTCCACTATCTCGAATGGTTCGCGCGGCCCCCTGAGCCGCCTCTCGGCGCGGCTCGGCGGTCTGCCGGACGCCGCCGACCTGCAGACGACGGCGGCGATGGCGCTCGATTTCCAGAGCGGGGCGCTTGCGAGCCTGTCGATGAGCTGCGCGTCCTACCTCGGGAGCGGCCACCGCCTTGAGTTCTATGGCGAGGATGGCACGCTGGTTCTGGTCAATCGCAGCAAGGATTATATGCGCGGCTTCGAGCTTTGGCATGCGACGGCGGCCGGCGGCGGCGCTGGAGCCTGTGGCGGTTGACGATCCGCTCGATGCCCAATATCCGAGCGACGGCCGCATCGCGCCGGTCGCGCGCTCTGGCGGAGCTTTTTCTCGATGCCGTCGAAAACGGCGGCCCGGCGGCGCCGGGCTTTGCGGAAGGATTTCGGGTGCAGCAATTGATCGACGCCGCACAGCGCTCGCACCGCGACGGTGTCGCCGTCGATGTGATGTCCAGGGGACATCCAAGGGAGATGCGCGCATGAGCGCGCGCCGCATTCTCGTCACGGGCGGATCCGGTTTCATCGGCGCCGGGCTGGTCAAGGCGCTGGTGAAGGCGGGCCACCGGGTGCGCGTGCTCGACGACAATTCGCGCGGGCGCCCGCGCCGGCTGACCGACGTCGAAAGCGACATCGAGTTCGTCGCCGGCGACGTCCGCGACGCGGACGCGATGGATAAAGCGGCGCAGGGCATGGACGAAGTGCACCATCTCGCCTTCGTCAACGGCACCGAGTTCTTCTACAGCGCGCCCGATCTGGTGCTCGACGTCGGCGTGCGCGGCATGATCAACGTGATCGATGCCTGCCGCGCGCGCAATGTTGGCACGCTGATCCTGGCGTCATCGTCCGAGGTCTACCAGACGCCGCCGAACGTGCCGACCGATGAGAGCGCGCCGCTCACGGTGCCCGATCCTCTCAATCCGCGTTATTCCTACGGCGGCGGCAAGCTGATCAGCGAGCTGATGGCCATCAACTTCGGCCGCAAAGTATTTCGAGCGCGTGCTGATCTTCCGTCCGCATAACGTCTACGGGCCCGACATGGGCTTCGAGCACGTTATCCCGCAGTTCGCGGTGCGGCTGAAGCGGCTGGCGGATCTACAGGCGACGGGCGAGCTGCCGTTCGATATCCAGGGCACCGGCGCGGAGACCCGCAGCTTCTGCTTCATCGACGACCTTGTCGCCGGTGTGATGGTGATGCGCGAGAAGGGCGAGCATCTCGGCATCTACCACGTCGGCACCATGGAAGAGGTGGCGATCGCCGATCTGGCGCGCCGGGCCGCCGCCGCGGTCGGGCCGCGCAATCGACCTCGTCCCGGGGCCGCTGCAGGCGGGCGGCACGCCGCGCCGTTGCCCCGATATTTCGAAACTGGCCGCCTTGGCTATAAGCCCCGCGTGCCGCTCGACGACGGCCTCAAGACGACGCTCGACTGGTACTGGCGCCATATCGACCTGGCGCCGAAGGCCTAGCGACAAAATCCGATTGCACCGAAGGAGTGAGCCCTTTGCGTCCCACCAAAGTCGCGCGCGCCGCCGGCACCAACGCCAGCGTTCCAGTCGAATGCTGCCAGGTCTGCGGCAGCGAGAAACTCGATGATGTCCTGTCGCTCGGCTACATGCCGCCGGTCAACCAGATGGTGCCGATCGGGGAAGTGCCGCGCCAGCAGCCGTGGTTCCCGACGCATCTGCTACATTGCCGGCAGTGCGACCTGGTGCAGCTCGGCCTTGCGGTCGATCCGGTCATCATCTTTCCGCCCGAGTATCCCTACACGTCCGGCACCACCAAGGTCCTGCGCGAGAACTTCGCCGACCTCGCGCGCGAATCCGCGGCTATGCTCGGCCTCACGTCGGAGGATCTTGTCGTCGATATTGGCTCCAACGACGGCACGCTGCTGTCGAATTTCAAGAATGCCGGCTACCGGGTGCTCGGCATAGAGCCGACCGACGTCGGCGATATCGCCAACGAGCGCGGCATCCCGACGGTGAAGCACTATTTCGGCGTCGAGGCCGCGCGCAAGGTGAAGGCCGAGCACGGGCCGGCGCGCGTCATCACCGCGGCCAACTGCTTCGCGCACATGGAAGACGTGCATGCGATTGTAGACGGCATCATGGAGATGCTGGGCGAGAAGGGCGTGTTCATTTCCGAGTCGCATTATCTCATTCCGCTGCTCGACACGCTGCAGTACGACACGGTGTATCACGAGCACCTGCGCTACTATTCGCTGACGAGCCTGAAATACCTGCTGGAGATGCACGGCCTCGAAGTGTTCCACGCCCGGCCGATCCCGAGCCATGGCGGCTCGATCCGCGTCTATGCCGCGCGTAAGGGACAATACCCGGTCAAGGACAGCGTCGCGCAGATGCTCGCCACCGAGCCGCGCGGCGAGGACATGGCGAAGAGGCTGGTGCAGTTCCGCGATGACGTCGTGCTGTCCAAGCTGCGCCTACTCTCGATGATGCGCGATCTTAAGGAAAAGGGCGCCCGCATCGTCGGCATCAGCGCGCCATCGCGGGCGAGCACGCTGGTCAATTACGTCGGCCTCGACGAAGGTCTGATCGACTATGTTTGCGAGATTCCGGGCTCGCTCAAGATCGGCAAGTGCATGCCCGGCACCGGCATCCCGGTGGTGGACGAGGCGAAGCTGTTTGACGACCAGCCCGATTGCGCAATCATTTTTTCATGGCATATCGCCGACGAACTGGCGCCGAAACTGCGCGCCAAGGGCTTCCGCGGCCAGTTCATCACACCCTTGCCGTCGCCGCGAACGCTGTAGATGCTGATTTCATGGTACACTGCGACGTCGTGCAGAACAAAGCCAAGGAGATTGCCTTTTTCGATGCGCATGCCGCGCGTGACGAATACGATGTGTTCACGGCCGGCGCCAAGCAGCGGTTGATTGCGGGCTTCATCCGGCTGAGTGGGGTGCCCCGCGGAGCGCGCGTCGCCGATATCGGTTGCGGCTCGGGCGCCTTCACCGAATTGCTGCGTCAGTCGGGGTTCGACAGCGTCGGTCTCGACATCAGCCCGAAATTGATTGCGCTCGGCCGGCGGAAGTATCCGGGCTTGGAATTCATCGAGGGCGATGCCGAGCGTCTGCCTTTCGAAACGAATAGCCTGGACGGTGTTTTGCTGAGCGGATTGGTCCACCACTTTCCCGATCCGCGCCACTTGGCGGCGGGAAGTGCATCGGGTGCTCAAGCCGGGCGGACGCTTCGTCGCTTTCGACCCCAACCGGATGAATCCGTTCATGTGGCTCTACCGCGACCGGACGTCGCCGTTTTACAGCCCGGTGGGCGTGACCGAAAATGAGCGGCCCATTCTCGCGCGCCGCATTGCCGACATTTTTCGCGCGGCCGGCTTTCGCGTCCAAACAGACTATCTTGCGGGCCTGGCCTACCGCTATGTCGCGTCCGAGCGCACGCGAGGGCTTCTGCCGGTCTATAATTTCATCGACAACGCCGTGTTCAATCGCGCTATCATGAAGCCCTTCCGCCCGTTCGTGCTGACTGCCGGAGAGAAGGTGCGATGAACGTGCATTCGAGTATGGCCGAGGGTGCGCCCACCACCATCGAGAACGCCGACATCACCGTGGTCGGCGGCGCCGGCCATGTGGGCATCCCGCTGGTGCTGGCGCTCGCCGAGGCGGGCCTGCGCGTCAACGTCAACGACCTCAATCAGCAGACGCTCGATACGCTGAAGGCGGGGAACCTGCCGTTCATCGAGGATGGCGCTGCCGATGTGCTGACCAAGGCGCTCGCCGCGGGCCGTCTGGTGTTCACCAGTGCGCCCGACAAGATCTCCAAGGGCGGGCCGGTGATCGTCACCATCGGCACCCCGATCGACGAGTTCCTCAATCCGGTGCGCCAGGTGGTGCAGGATTGCGTCGACGATCTGCTGCCCACGCTGGCGGACGGGCAACTGCTCATCCTGCGTTCGACCGTCTTTCCGGGCACGACCGACTGGCTCAACGGCTATCTGGAGTTGCAGGGCCGCAAGCTGCGGCTCGCTTTCTGCCCCGAGCGCGTGGTGCAGGGCGCCGGATTGAAAGAGCTGCGCGCGATGCCACAGATCGTCAGCGGCACGACGCCGGAGGCCGAGCAGGAAGCGGTCAAGCTGTTCGAGCGCATCGCGCCGGAAGTGGTGGTGCTCGAGCCCATGGAGGCCGAGTTCGCCAAGCTGTTTGCCAACGCCTACCGCTACATCGAGTTCGCCGCCACCAACGAGTTTTATCTGATCGCGCGCACCGCGGGGGTCGATTACCAGCGCGTGCTGGAAGGCATGAAGCACAATTATCCGCGGCTGAAGAGCATTCCGCGGCCCGGCTTTGCGGCCGGTCCGTGCCTGGTCAAGGATACGATGCAGCTGTCGGCGTTTGCCAGCAACCGCTTCGGCCTCGGCCACGCCGCGTTGCTGGTCAACGAGGGGCTGGTGCTGCACATCATCGACGACATCCGGCGGCGCGTCGATCTCGGCAAGACCACGGTTGGACTGCTCGGCATGGCGTTCAAGGCGGAAAGCGACGACGTGCGCGCGTCGCTGAGCTACAAGTTCAAGAAGATGCTCGGCCGGGCAGGCGCGGGCGGTGCTGACGACGGATCCGTTCGTCACCACCGATCCCGAGATCATGCCGCTCGAAGAGGTCATCGAGAAGAGCGACCTGATGATCCTGTGCGCGCCGCACGCCGCCTATCTACCAAGCCGATTTCAAGGGCAAGCCGGTGTTCGACGTCTGGGGCGATCTGGCCAGCCCCAACGTCATCAGGTGATGGCATGGCCCGGGACTGGCCGAAGATCGTTGCGCGCCGCAACAACAAGGTCTCGCCCTGGATCGACCTGATCGAGCGCGAGGTCGAATTTCGCGAAGGCGCGCCGGTCGAGGTCTATCACGCGGTCGGGCAGGCCGATTATATCGCGATCGTGGCAATGACGCCGGATGGCTGCCTGCCGATCGTGCGGCAATATCGGCCGGCAGTGGAGGGCTTCACCTGGGAATTGCCGGCGGGCATGGTCGATCCGGGCGAGGACGCCGCTACCTGCTGCGCGCGCGAGCTGCAAGGAGGAGACCGGGCTCGCCGCCGAACGCGTGCATGAGCTCGGCACCTACTCGCCCGTGCACAGCGCGGCTGTCGAACCGAATCCATTCCTTTTTCGTGGAGACCGGCCCGGCGGTGGCCGCGCAGGACAGCGAGGTCGGCATCGAGGTTCGGCTGGTGACCCTGGGCGAGCTTGGCGGCCTGATCCGGTCCGGTGAGTTCGTGTTGCAGCTCCACATCGGCGCGCTGCTGCTGGCGTGCATGCATGGCCATCTTGATGTCGCGGGCCTTGTCTAGGTCTTCACGGAGCACGCCGCTTGGGGCTGCCGCGCGAGTGGCCGGCGCGTTGCGCGCCGCCTTCGTCACGTCAGCCGCGCGCGAGCGCAACGTCGTGCTGGCACTGCTTCTCTATACGGCTGTCTGGACGGTCTACGGCACCATCGCCAAGGGCACCCAGGGCCTGCACCCGGATATGACCGAGCTGATCGCTTGGTCGCGGGAATTGGCCTGGGGATACGCCAAGCACGGACCGGTGGGGGCGGTGCTGGTGTGGGCCTGGTTCGCCGTGCTGCCGGTCGCCGAATGGTCCTACTACCTGCTCGCCATGCTCATGCCGGCCGCCGCGCTCTGGCTCATGTGGCGGCTGTCGGCGGACTACCTCGACATCGAAAAGCGTGTCGCCGGCGTCGCGCTGATGACCTTCGTGCCGTTCTTCAACTTCCAGGCGCTCAAATACAACGTGAATACCGTGCTGCTGCCGATGTGGGCGCTGACCACGTGGTGGTTCCTGCGCTCCTTCGAGCGGCAAAGCCTCGTCTATGCGACACTCGCCGGCCTTGCGGCCGCGGTGGCGATGATGACCAAATACTGGTCGGTGTTCCTGCTGGCCGGTCTCGTGGTGGCGGCGCTGATCGATGCCCGGCGCGCACGTTATTTCCGCTCGGCCGCGCCGTGGGTGACGGTGATCGCGGGGTTGGCGCTGATCGCGCCGCATCTATATTGGCTGACGCAGCACGACTACGCGCCGATCCACTATGCCTTCGGCGTGCACGACAAGGACGCCTACTGGGCGGGGCCCTTGAGCGTGCTGGGCTACCTTGCCGGCGCCTATGGCTATGTGGCCGTGCCCCTCGTCGCCGCCCTGTCGATGGCGCGGTTGGATGTCGAAACGCTCGCCGAGATGATGTGGCCGCGCGCGCCCGAGCGCCGGCTGGTGGCCGCGTGTTACTGGGCGCCGCTGCTCATGCCGCTGACGGTGGCATTCGGCGCCGGCGTTGTCCTCACCTCGCTTTGGTCGATGTCGGCCTTCGCGTTGTTGCCGGTGATGCTGCTGGCGCCGCAATCGGTTAAGGTGCGTCCCGCCGCCACGCAATGGATTCTGGGCGCGGCGGCGGTCTTTCCAGTGCTGATGGTGATCGTGTCGCCGGTCATCGCGGCGAAGTCCCGTCCGTCCGGGCCGACGCGGGCCGCGGTCGAGGCGCCGGCGCTTGCCGCCAAGGTCGAGCAGATCTGGCACGAGACCACGTCGCAGCCCTTGCGTTTCATTGGCGGCGACAGCGACATCACCTATCCCGTGGTTGCCTACGCCGCCGACCGGCCGCGCCTTCTGGCGACGGGCCTGGCGGTGCCGAGGCCGGCCGAACTCAAGAGCGCCGGCCGCGTCGTTCTTTGCTATGCCGGCGACAGCGGATGTCTGGCACATGGCGCGGCGACAGCAGGCGGCGACGTGCGTAGTGCGTTGCGCCGGGAGATTGTGCTGCAGGCCCGCAATGCAAAGCCCGCGCGAACCTATGTCGTTCTTGTGATTCCGCCCCGCCTCTGATTTCTTGGCTTGGGGAAAAGGGGAGTGGGATCGTGGCGGTTACAGCCAAAGCGACGCGCGGCGTCTTTGAGCGCATCTTGTGGGTGGAGGAACGCTCGGTCACGATCTTCGGTCGCTACCCTTGGATAGGCTGGGCGCTGTGGCTGATCTTCTGCGTCAATTCCCTCGCGCGCACGACGCCGCGTCGGTTCGGATCGACGTTCGAGGCCTATCTCATCGCGGCCCATCATTTCTGGCACGCCCAGCCCATCTACGTTTTCTCCAATCTCGGCGATTACCTGTATTGGCCGGTCTCGTTGCTGGTGCTCGGTCCCTTGCCGGAGTTCCAGCCGACCGCCGCGGCGGTGATTGCGAAAATCGTGTCGGCGGCCGTGCTGACGCTCGCTTGCGTGATGTTCGTCAGGACTTTCAAGTCGAAGGACGCGCCGGTCGGCACCCTCACCACGGCCGGCGTCTTGTTGATGATCAACATCCCGGCCGCCTGGTACAATTTCAAATACGTGCAGGCGCAGATCGGCATGACCGCCTTCATGATGCTCGCGGCTGTAGCGATTGCGCGACGTGGCTGGCTGACGGCCTGCTTCTGGATGTTTCTGAGCATCATCACCAAGCCCCTCTCGCTTGTCATGCTGCTGCTGTGCGGAGCCACACAGTCTCGCATGCGCATCGGGCTTGCGCTCGCCCTGGTCGCCGCGTTGCTCCTGCCCTTCGCCTTCGCGGACACGCACTACGTGGCGGGCGAATACCGGAGCTGGATCGAAAAGCTGAGGCAACTGACCGCGGTGACCCCGGGCCAATGGCCCTACCAAGCCGACTTCGCGACGATGCTGGATACGATCGGCATCGACCTGCCGCAGTGGCTGCAGACGGGCGTCCGGCTCGCTGCCGCGCTTGGCACCCTGGCGCTGGTCTGGCGCGTCGCGCGTCTCAAGAGCCCGCAAGTGTTTGCGATGGCGTTGACGCTGTTCAGCGCCTGCTACATCACGCTGTTCGGCCCGCGCAACGAGTTTCTCTCGTTCCTTGTTTTGACCCCGCCGCTTACGGTGCTCGCCCTCGTGCTGATCGATCGCGACGTGCGCGATCAGCGCGGCTGGGTCTTGGTAGCCGCGGTGTTGACTATCGGCTTTCATGGCGCGTTGGCGGTCGACCGCGCGCTCAAGCCCTTCCTCACGTTCATCGTCCTGGGCTGGCTGATCTGGCTCACGCTTGAGCCCCGGCGCTGGGTCGAACTGCTCGCGCCGGAGAATGGAGCCGCCGAAGGCGAACGCGTGGGCAGCCCGCGGTGACGTCGCCCCGGGGGCAATGCGAAGGTATATTATTACCGGAATTTGCAAGTAATCCGGGCCACTCCGCGCCGTGGGCGCGTTGCGGGGGTCAAGGGGGTGACGGGCTTGGCCGACCGGCCCCTGACCGCCGTTTACCGCTTCCTTGCCCAGTTCTGGGCGATTGCGCTGCAACATTGCGCCGGTCGCTGCTCTGAGGCAAAGGATGGCCCTTGTTAAGCCCGGCGGTGGTAAGGGACAGGCATGTATTTGGTCACCGGCGGGGCCGGCTTCATCGGATCGAACGTGGTCGCCAGCCTGGCCGGGGCGGGGGGCGCTGACGTCGCCGTGAACGATGTCCTGGGCGAAGGGGGCAAGTGGCGCAACCTTGCTAAGCACCAGATCGCCGATTTCGTGCCGCCGGCCGACCTGAGCGCCTGGCTGGCCGGCCGCAAGCTCGACGCCATCATCCACATGGGCGCCATCTCCGACACCACGGCGACCGACGGCGACCTGGTGATGGAGAGCAACTTCCGGCTGTCGCTCAGGCTGCTCGACTGGTGCACCGAGACCGGCACGCCCTTCATCTACGCGTCGTCTGCGGCGACCTACGGCAACGGCGAGCAGGGTTTCGTCGACGACTGGTCGCCGGACGCGCTCGCCAAGCTCGAGCCGATGAACCTCTACGGCTGGAGCAAGCACGCCTTCGACCGCCTTGTCGTCGACCGCTACGTCAAGAAGCAGAAGCTGCCGCCGCGCTGGGTGGGCCTCAAGTTCTTCAACGTCTATGGGCCGAACGAGTATCACAAGGGCGCCATGGCGAGCGTCTTGTCCAAGGTATTCGCGTCCGCCAAGGCGGGCGAGCCGGTGCGGCTGTTCAAGTCGCACAAGGCGGGCATCGCCGACGGCGATCAGCGGCGCGATTTCATCTATGTCGATGACGTGGTGGCGGTGATGCGCTGGTGCCTCGGCAGCGGGGCGCCGAATGGCATCTTCAACGTCGGCACCGGCCAAGCCGAAAGCTTCCGCGCCATGATCACCGCCATGTTCAAGGCCATGGGCCGTGCGCCCAACATCGAATACGTCGACATGCCGGTCGCGATCCGCGGCCAGTACCAGTATTTCACGCAAAGCTCGATCGAGAACCTGCGCCGCGCCGGGTACAACGCCGGCTTCACCCCGCTCGAGACCGCGGTCGCGCGCTACGTGACCGGTTATCTCGATTGCGAAGACCGTTATCGGTAATCTCATGTTCGACTTCGACAAGCATCTCGCCGACATCGCCGGACAGACGGTGCTCTGCATCGGCGACCTGATGCTCGACGAATTCGTTTATGGCGAGGTCTCGCGCATCTCGCCGGAAGCGCCGACGCCGGTGCTCGCGGTCAAGCGCACCGAACTGATGATCGGTGGCGCCGGCAACGTGGCGCGTAACTTGACTTCGCTCGGCGCGCGTTGCGTCTTCGTCGGCGTGGTGGGCGAGGACGATGCCGGCCGCGCGCTGACCGAATCGCTCGACGGCTATCCGCAGATCGAGGCGCGGCTGGTGGCCGATGCTGGCCGCATGACCACGCGCAAGTCGCGCTTCGTTTCAGAGCACTTCTCGAGCCATCTGCTTCGCGCCGACTGGGAAATGGCGGCGCCGATCGACCACGCCATCGAGGATGCGCTCATCGGCTCCGTGATCGATGCCCTGCCGCGTGCTGGTGCGGTGGTACTCTCCGATTACGCCAAGGGTGCGTTGACGCCGCGCGTGATCCGCGCCGTGATCGATGCCGCGAACGAGGCCGGCAAGCCGGTGGTGGTCGATCCCAAGGGCCGCGATTACAGCATCTATCGCGGGGCCACGCTGATCACGCCCAACCGGCAGGAACTGGCCGACGCCACCCGCAGCGCCGCCCGCAGCGACGACGAGATCGCCAGCGCCGCCGCGACGCTCGGCGAAAGCTTGGGCGCGCGGGCGGTGCTGGTGACGCGCAGCGAGGACGGCATGACGCTGGTCAATGTTGGGGACGGTGGCGACGGCGCCGTGCACGTGCCGGCCTATCCGGTCCGCGTGCGCGACGTCTCCGGCGCGGGCGACACCGTGGTGGCGGTGCTTGCCGCCATGCTGGCGATGAACGCCGATTTCGAATCCGCCATGCGCGCGGCCAATGCCGCCGCCGCGGTCGTCGTCGGCAAGCGCGGTACGGCGACGCTGACCATCAACGAATTGCGCTCGCGCATCCTGCCGGCCTCTACGCTCGCCCCGGAAGAAAAGATCGTGTTCGACTGGGCGCTGCTCGACGAGCATCTCGCCGACTGGCGGCGCGAGGGTTTGCGCATCGGCTTCACCAACGGCTGCTTCGATCTCTTGCATCCCGGCCACGTGCGCTTGCTCGCCGCCGCGCGCGGCGCCTGCGACCGGCTGGTGCTAGGGCTTAACAGCGATGCCTCGGTCACGCGTCTGAAAGGGCCCGGGCGGCCGGTGCAGCCGGTCGAGGCGCGCGCCGAAGTGCTGGCCGCGCTGGAAGCGGTCGATCTCGTGGTGGTGTTCGAGGCGGACACGCCGCTCAAACTGATCGCGCGGGTCCAGCCGACCGTGCTGGTCAAGGGCGGCGATTACACCCGCGACCAGGTGGTCGGCGCAGACCTCGTCGAAGAGCTCGGCGGCGAGGTCGTCCTGGTCGATCTGGTGCCAGGGCATTCGACCACCAGCATGGTCGAGCGATCGCGCGCGAAGGCTCGTTGAGGGCGGACGTTTCGATACCCCATGACCGAGACCCTCACCGCACCGGAACGGGAAAAGCACTTGGTGCGCGAGTTCTTCGCCGGCCACCAAGGCTTTTTCGCCGATGTTGGCGCCAACGACCCGAAGCAAGGCTCGCAGAGCTGGCACCTCGAACAGCTCGGCTGGCGCGGCATTCTGGTCGAGCCCCAACCCGCGCTCGCCGCGCGGTTGCGCGAGACCCGCAGGGCGCAGGTGTTCGAGGCTGCTTGTTCGTCGCCGGATAACGCCGGACGGACTTTGTCGCTGCATGTCGCCGGCCCGATGTCGGCGCTCGACCGCGATCGTATGGCACCGGGCGCCATCCCGAGCGAAGTCATCGATGTCCGGGTGCGCACCCTCGACGATATCCTCGAGGAAGCTGGCGCGCCGGCACCGCTTGCGTTTCTGTCGATCGATGTAGAAGGCCATGAGATCGAAGCGCTCGGCGGCTTCGATTTTGCACGCTGGCGCCCGGATCTCATCCTGATCGAGGATCACGTTTCGGATCTTGCCAAGCACCGTTTCATGCGGCGGGCAGGTTACCGCCTGGTTCGGCGTACCGATACCAACGGCTGGTACGTGCCGGACGACGCAGACGTGAGGTTCGACTGGCGCGACCGATGGGAAGTCTTGCGAAAGTATTTTCTGGCGCTGCCGTGGCGCAAGTTTCGCAATTTTTCGCGCCGCCTGCGTCAACCATTCAAGAATCGGCGCATGATGCGAGATCGCGCGGGCGGTTTAGGCTAGATTGAAGCAGGTGGCCTTGCAGGCCGAGCTAATGGAATTGATATGGCGCAGCTGAGCGTTATCATCATCGCTCAAGATGAGGCCGCCAATATCGCGGCCTGTCTCGATAGCGTGGCCTTTGCCGAGGAACGCATCGTGGTCGACGGCGGCAGCCGCGACGAAACGGTGGCGATTGCGGAAGGCAAGGGAGCGCGGGTGGTGTTGCATCCGTTCGTCGGCTTCGGGGCGCAGAAGAATCTCGCTCTTTCGCTGGCGTCGGGCGCATGGGTGTTGTCGATCGACGCCGATGAGCGCGTGAGCTCAGCGCTCGCCGCCGAGCTCGTGCGCGCGATGCAGCAGGGGGGCGCCGAAGGCTACGAAATGCCGCGCCTGTCGAGCTTCTGCGGTCGGCCCATGCGCCATTCCGGCTGGTACCCCGACCATATCCTGCGCCTGTTCCGGCGCGGAAAGGCGCGCTTTTCCGACGACGTCGTGCACGAGCGCGTGGTCTGCGATGGCACGATTGCGCGCCTCAAGGAGCCGCTGCTGCACTTCCCGGTTACCCGCCTCGAGGATGCGCTGTCGCGCATGGATCGCTATTCGAGCGCCAATGCCGAGAAGCTGATCGCCAGCGGTAAGCATGTCTGGTTCGTCACCGGCATCTTGCGCGGGCTCTATACGTTCGTCAGCACCTACGTGCTGCGCGCCGGCTTCCTCGACGGCCGCGAAGGGTTCCTGCTCGCCGTCGCCAACGCGCAGGGTACCTATTACAAATACATGAAGGCGTGGCTGTTCGATCGGCGAGGCAAATAATACAATATCTCCGTCTGGGTGCCGACCAACCATATCTGTTGGAACCTGTCGGGTCAGAAGAGGGACGTCTTTAAGCGGTCGATAATGGACTCCCTATTTGCCTTGAAAGTCCGTAGGCGCCTTAAACAAGGCTACGCCTCGGTTGATCATGTATAAGAATAAAATTATGAGTGGAGTTCTTTCAGGTCGCGTACGCATAAAAGTCAGGCTTGATATCGGCTTCGCTCCGATAACGACCCAATTGCTTCACCGCTGCTGATGGCCGCGACCGGTCAGTAGGCTATTTTTCTTGACCGACAGTTTTGATTTTTGAACGGAGGCATACCTGTAGTGCAGCTTTAGGCTTTTAGAGGCCGATTTAATTCGGTGCGCCATTTTGCTGAATTGGGTGTAGATTGTGGCCCAACAGAATATAGCTCCCACAAGTCATCGGCTTGTTCGTGACCATTGGCCTTAATCCATTTGGTGAATTCGCTCCACGCAGCGGGCAGGGCCTCGTAGGGGCCACTGTAGATAGTACGCGCAACTTTCGCGGCTGGCAGCTCACCAGGCGTCACGCGTCCGGCAGCTTTAACCGATGTCGAGACACTAAAGCCCAATTCAAAGTCGAAGTTGTCCGCGCTCATCTTAAGGTGATGCGCAAAAATCGGCCCTTCGGGTTTGATCCCTTGCGCTGCCAGCGCTGCAATTAATTCTCGGGCAGCCAGGCCAAAGGCCTTCATCATATCGCTGCGGGGGACGGTAAGGTGAATTACGGCAGCTGTCTGTGCCGTGGTCTGGATGATCTTGGGTGCATCGAGCATCGTTGCCGCTCCTTTTTTCGGTATCGATATGATTTCAACCATAAGGCCAAGTGCGCTCAGGCCGAGTTTGGTGCGGCGGATTTTAGAGTTCTTTGACTCTTGCGCTGAGGCCGAAGTTTGGACCGGCGGAGGCTAGAGTTTTTCGGCTCTGTTCACGATGGCGGGCTGGTTGCGCCATCGTAGTTCAGCAGCGTTATCGGGGGTTTTTGCCCGATCGCCCCATGGGGCCGTTCCTCATTATGGTAGTTGCGCCAATTCTCCATCTTTTCCTGCGCGTCGGCAAGGCTCATGAATCATTGCGTATTCAGGCGTTCGGCGCGGAGGCGCCTGTTGAGGGCCTCGAAGAAGGCGTTGTCTGTCTTCGAGGTCTGCAAAGCCGTAGGGCTATTTCTCAGCGAAGGCACAAATCCGCTTGTGGATATTTCGTTGATTCGCGCTTCTCGAAGGAGGGCAATATCGGCCCGGCTATTAACGAGCATACTTGAAAGCCTATATGCTACCGTAAACCTTCGAATCGCGAATCAAATGGACTCGCGAGAGGTGAAAAGATTGGGCATTTGTCAGTGCCTGAAAAATCGCAACCCGCAGATCGCAGCGCGAGCCCAAATTGGCTTTCTGTTAGGATAACAAATTCGTGGCTGCCTGCCATTAATGCAGGACCTTCCAACCCGTGGTCTTTCTATCGTCATCGCGAAGCGATGTTCCCAAATAGTAGCGAGCCGTTTAATTACCACGACTTGCTTAGAGAAATTGGCCATAGTGAAGAGGAAGTTCGAGATCCAAGAAGGCCTTCGAGCGTAATTCAGGCGACCCCGAAGTCGACCATTGATGTTATCCAAAGTGCCGAAGTCGAAAGAGGGGCCCTGGCCTCCCTTCAGGCTGCGCGCAATGTAATTGAAAGCCTTGAGGCGTCAGTGAGCCTGCTACAAGCGAGACTGGCGCAGTTCGAAGAACCCAAAGCACGGCCGGATAGCTCAGAACCACAGCCCAACGAAGAAGAAATTCGACAGTCAGCGCGAATAGAAACCACGGCAAGTTATCTCTGTACGTCTTTCGGCCCTGATATCTATACTAATAAGAATTCCAGTTCGAGAGAGCGGCCAGCAAATTCAATGGAGAGTGGGTCTAACCCATTCGATCCGAGACAGATCAAGGAGTTGTCCCACACAGCTCTTGACCTTGTTGCGTTTGAACAAGACGGCAAGGAGATATGCGAAGATAAAACCAGAACTCTAATTGCATTTGGTGCCAAAATTCGGGCACTCGCGGCTGTGCTGAACACGCAAAGCAGACAAATTAGGCAATTGAAGTCAGCAAATATGGAGCTGGCGAAGCATAATTACTGGATATCAGAAATTTTGACCGCAAAGGAAGCTACACCGTGGGACGCCCAAGAAGTGAATCTATCCGCGATGAATGAGATCGAAAAGAGAGATGGTGTACGGCGCGAGATCTCACGCAAGATTTATATTGCAACTGGGGTCAGCCCTCCGTTGGAATGCCAATTGCTTGATATCTCCGAGCGTGGCGCTCGAATAAGAGTGGGCGCGCCCGGATCTGCTCCTCAAGAATTTTTAGTTCAGCTCGGTCAGGGGCTGGCTAGATGGTGCCAGGTCGTTTGGCGATCCGACACGGCAATTGGGGTTAAATTCATTGCGCCGCCAGAATCGCTCAGTACGAGAGGGTAGGGGAGATGCGTTGGCCCGCTTTCTTAAGGACCCTATGAGTGTGCTTGAGGCGTATCGATCTTCTGGCGGGGATTTCGGACAGACTAAGTAAGTCCGCCTTCGCGTTAGCGATCTCTCGGCCAGAAGCACAGTAACGGCGCTGCCCAACTGGAGCGTAGCGTCTCAGTCGGGCTGATAAGCCGCGTTAGAGCAAACTTGCCAAGTGCTGAGTGCTGCCAGGTAACTGTTCACCGCATGCAAACGACAGGCCAACAAGCATCGAAGCGGGCTCGCCGTCTCGTCCTATTTTTTTGCAAACTTGCTGAAGGGCAAAGGCCGTTTTACGCCAGAAAAGCCAAATTGCTTCGGCAGAAGGCCGTTTCGGGTTCCCGCATACTCGCGCTGCCAATGGTCCTCGCGTTCAGAGCGCGCTATCCCGACGACTTTTTGACGCGTCAGGCCACGACGCGATCGCGTCCTTCTTCCTTCGCTCTGTAGAGACATTTGTCTGCCGCTTCGATTAGTGCGGAGGCCGACATCCCGACATTCCAAGCACTCACACCGTACGACATCGTCACGTGTCCGATCCTCTCGCCTGTCGACTTCTTTATAATGGTTCTGCCGGCCAATTTCTGCCGAATGTTATTAGCCACGATAATAGCCTCATCTGATGTCGTATCCGGCAAAAGGATGGCAAATTCTTCGCCGCCGATGCGAGCCACAAAATCCTGTCCTTTGACAACCTGCTTGATCTCCGACGCAATGAGTCGCAACACATGATCTCCAAGAACATGACCATGCTCATCATTCAAACGCTTGAAATGATCTGCATCTGCCAGGATAAGCGCAAAACTTTGATTGTGCGCCGCCGCATCGCGCATCAATGATTCGATATGGTGATCGAAATGTCGTCGATTGGCGGCACCCGTCAACGAGTTTGTCAGACTCTCACTACGGGCATGATTAAGCTCCTCTTGAAGCCTATCCAATTCATATTTTGAATTCTGCAAAACGCGTCCAAATGTAAGGTCGTCGCTCTTAATTTGCGCTGCTGCTTTGAGGGTCGATTGAATAATCGCCTTTAGCTCAAATCCATCGACGGTGACAGTCAGCGCGGACTCCGCCTCGGTCAAAGCCCCGCAAAACTTAGCCCTGCCAATCAACGATAGCTCGATTAAACCGGCTATTTCGTCAATCTCATCCTCGAGAGTCTCAGCGACACTGAATACCCGATCAGTCTGCTCGACCTTGGCGAGGTTCTGCGCTTGGAAACATTCTAATGCGAAATCTGAGATAAATCCGTCCCGCTTGTACAAATCTTCTAAAGTCGAGAGGAACTTTACTCTGTCCTCTGTAAGACGCCGATAGCAGATTTCGTAGATATTTGGCGCCGGCGATAGATCAAATCTCTCCATAAGTCGGAGAACGTCTTTAGCGGTATCGATCGGCTTGGTGGTCTGAGCGCGTGGTCTCATTTTTGACATGCCTAGCGATAAGCAACCGCGAAGGGGTGCGCGGCTTCTTTGCTTTGAGCCGAGCTGATAAGTTCTCGCTCAAGCGAGCTATGCTCGCTGTGTAGACGTCGTTATGGATGTTCTCAGCTACTAAAATTTGACCTCTGTCCGTTCAATATTAGACATCGATTCTGAATGAATAGCGAGCCGTTTGCGCCCGCAGCGAGCCCCGCGCGTAGGTCGGTCTGCATTGACCCCGTGCATCGGATCCACGTCCGCACTGCCGACAACCGAAAAGCTCCCTCTGAGTTGCGGGTCGGCTCCGCTGGCTTTCCTGCTAAGTCGGCCTGCATTCGCCGTTTTTGAGCGAAAAGCGCGCTCCTAGGGCAAACCTTTGATTTGCGAATACCATGTTACTGCTATGCCCTCAAAGGGGGCGAATGCAAGACGTCACTCTGGTTAGACAATATGAGGCGCGCAGCTTTCAGGGATCAAAAAAGCGTCGGGCTTTCTAAGCCCTGGTCCGCTGTCATCGATCCCGGCAAAGGTCTACGGCGCAGCAACTGCGTTATTTTGGCAATATCAAATACGCAGGCTCGCCTCCGCGCCGAAATTGAATCCAAGCTTCCCGACACCTTCCTGTTGTTGTTGTCGGCATGCGGCACAGTCCGCCGGCTTTGCGCTGTCGAGGCGCGCGACGGCGCCGAGGTTGTCGTCCGTTTTATCTCGGGCTGCATCCCGGCACCGCCGATCAACAGTCCCGAGGAGCCTAGCAACGATCGCCCCGAGCCGGGCCAGGTCGCATTTCTCGATTGAGGGCATTGCGTCGAGCCCGCTCCTCCGCCCCTCGCGCCACAAACCGGCGACGACCGATGCCGGCCGCCGTCACGCAGCAGCAAACTTGCAAAGCGAGCCCGAAGATCTCTCATGCCGACGTACTACTTTGGCATTCAGCAAGGCGCCCTTTGCCATCATGACCACGCAGGTCACGATTTCCAAAACGTCGAACTCGCTCTGCGAGCGATGCGCCTTACGATGTTAGAGGTCGGCAAGGAGGCGGGCGCAAGCGACGAATGCTGGGAGATCGTCGCTACATTACGCGATGAATGGGGCGAGCTTTGGCGGGGCAAGCTGTCGCTTGTTCAAGCGCCCACACCGCCGTGCGACGAAGCGTCGTCCTTTGGCATAGCAGCTAAGCAGATTCGACAGGACGAAGGTCAGCCAGGCCTCGGACCGGGCGAACGGCACATGCTCGAGGCTCCGGCCGTGCGGGAGAAAATACAGACCGATCAGCGGGTTCGATGGGATTCATGCGGCTTCGACAAGCCGCGCCATGCGAAGCGCCTCGAGTAGAGCAATCCTTGGAATCGTCTCAACTTTTAAAAACCGGCAAACGGCGACCCCGTTCGAGTTTGAGATCGGATTAGATTTTCCTTCTCGCCTCGCCCGCTAAAGCACCGGCCACGCAAGACACACCGGAATGGCAAACGCCGCGGCTTCGATCCGCCGGGCTTCAAAGTGGCGAGTACAATGTCTGAGTCAGTGTTCCTCACGCAAGAGACCAGCGGCTTGGCGGGTCATACCCTCAATGCCGCATTCGATAGCGGCGCCGAAGCCGGCACCCAGTACATCAAGTTCGCGCTTGGTGACGAGCAGTACGGCGTCGACATCATGGCGGTGCGTGAGATCAAGGAGTGGTCGAACGTCACGCCATTGCCGGAGCAGCCGGATTACGTGCGCGGCGTGCTCGATCTGCGCGGAACGATGGTGCCGATCGTCGATCTGCGTTGCCGCTTCGGCCAGGGCGTCACTGAAACCACGCCACGGCACATCGTCATCATCGTGCAGGCCGGCGATCAGCTGGTCGGCCTTTTGGGCGACCGCGTTCTCGACATCGTCGGGCTGGACGCGGCCGATATTCAGCCGGTGCCGAAAGTCGCAGCCGACGCGCATGCGAGCTTCCTGTCCGGCCTCGTCAGCATCGACGGCACGATGATCGCGCTTATCGATCTGGAGACTCTCCTTTCGGCCCGAACGAAGTTCTAACAAAAAGCTCCAATTTCGCAATCTCGTCGGTCGAGATGCGCCACACTAGAGGCATGTA
Organism: uncultured Pseudomonadota bacterium; assembly: GCA_963773225.1. Taxonomy (GTDB): domain Bacteria; phylum Pseudomonadota; class Alphaproteobacteria; order Rhizobiales; family Xanthobacteraceae; genus Pseudolabrys. Next base: position 541,094 of record CAVZAO010000006.1, on the reverse strand, counting down.
AGCACCATGAAGAACCTTAGCATCCGTTCAACGCTTTATACGATTGTGACCCTCGTCATCCTTTCCCTCGTGGGGTTAATGGGGTTCCAGTTCGTAAGTCTATCCAGCAGTTTGCAAAATCAGAAGCGGATCGAACTACGTCACCTCGGCGAGATGGCGGTCGGCATAGCGTCGCACGAGTACGAAGCCACGCAGAAGGGTCTCATATCTCCCGAGGTCGCCAAGCAGAACGCAATCCGACGCATCGGGAACTTGCGCTACGGCTCAAATGACTACTTCTGGATCAACGATATGCAGGCCCGCATTGTCATGCACCCCATCAAGCCGCAACTTGATGGCAAGGATGGCACCAATATCAAGGATCCAAATGGCAAACGCATATTCGTCGACGCTGCTGCGACCGTAAAGCGACGGGGTGCTGGCTTCGTCAGTTACGAATGGCCTAAGCCGGGCGCGAGCAAGCCGCAGCCGAAGCTCTCTTATGTCGCCGGGTTCGCTCCCTGGGGCTGGGTCATTGGCACCGGCGTCTATATCGATGATCTCGACCAGCAAATCTGGACGGCTTTCGAGGAGGCCTTGGCCGCAGGTGCGCTCATCATCGTCGTCCTCGGCGGGGTTGTCGTCCTGTTCACCCGGCGCATCAGCGGCGCGCTGAAAGGCACGACCGTCGCCATGGGCCAATTGGCGGCAGGCAACTTCGATGTCGTGCTGCCCGGTCTACATCAAAAGGATGAGATCGGCGATATTGCCCGCGCGGTCGAAGACTTCAAATTGAAGGCCGTCGAGAAGGCGAAGCGGGACGCCGAGGAAAAGGCCGCTCAAGAAAAACAGGCCGTCGCCGAACGCGAGGCAGCGATGCGGAAGGCCAGCGTGGAGAAGGAGGAACAGGAATTGCGGGTGGCGGCTGAACGCGAGGCGGCCATGCAGCGGGCGGCGGACGAGTTCCAGGCGGCGGTCGGCAGTATCGTCAGCGCGGCGGTTGCTGGTGATTTCTCACAGCGTGTCGATCTCAAGGGTAAGAGCGGGCTCGTGCTAAACGTCGGCACCGCAATCAACTCCCTATGCGACAACGTCGCCACTGCACTCGACGACATGGTCGGTATGCTGGATGCGCTTGCCGACGGCGATCTGACGCGACGCATCACGGCGGACTATCAGGGCAGCTTTGCACTGCTGAAAGATAACGCTAACAAGACTGCCGAACGTATCGGGGCTACAGTCTCTGAAATCAAGGCAGCCTCGCACGAAGTCACCAACGCGTCCATTGAGATCACGACCAGCACGACCGACTTGTCACAGCGCACCGAAGAGCAGGCGGCGAGCCTGGAAGAGACGTCGGCCGCGCTGGAGCAGATTGCCGGCACGGTGAAGAAGAATGCGGATAACGCGCAGCACGCTAATGAATCTGCGACGAATGCGAGCAAGGTCGCCGATCGCGGCGGTCAGGTTGCCGCCCAGGCGGTCAATGCGATGGCGCGTATCGAAGAGTCGTCACGCAATATTGCCGAGATTATCGTCGTCATCGACGAGATCGCGCGCCAGACCAACCTGCTGGCGCTCAACGCAGCGGTCGAGGCCGCGCGCGCCGGTGACGCCGGACGCGGCTTCGCGGTGGTCGCCTCCGAGGTGCGCAGCCTGGCGCAACGCTCGTCCCAGGCCGCGAAGGACATCAAGGACTTGATCGTCAACTCTGGCGGCCAGGTGAAGGAAGGCGTTGACTTGGTCAATCGGGCCGGGGCGGCACTCGCTGAAATTACCGGCTCGATCCGGCAAGTCGCCGACTTTGTGTCGGACATAGCCTCGGCCAGCGCCGAGCAGGCGACTGGGGTCGCGGAGGTCAACAAGGCGCTCGCTCAGATGGACGAGATGACGCAGCAGAACTCGGCGCTGGTCGAGGAGAATGCCGCCACCGCCAAGATGCTGGAAGATCAAGCCAGGTCCATGGACGAGCGCATCGCCTTCTTCCGCGTCGGCGAGGCGGCAACCGGTCAGGTGGTGAAGCTGCAGCCGGCGCCCGCGAAGGAAAAGCCGGTCGCGGCCCCGCGGGCGGCGGCTGCCGCTAACCGAGATGAGGTCGTGGTCCATCCCGTTGGCCGCATCCAGACCTCGCTCGCCACGGCTTTCAAGCAGCGCGAGTGGCAAGACTTTTAGGCGTCCCCTCCGAGGCGGCCGGGATCACTTGGCGACCCGGCCGCTAGACTACCGAACCGGTAGGGCGGTGCGGCAACGCAATTTCCGGAACGGGTCATCTCCGGCGGTAAGGCCGATGTCGGAGACAAGTCCGCAAGGCCCCGGATAGCGGGAATTAGCGCGACGTTCTCGAACAGCGGCCGTGGGCGATAATCGGGCACCGGTTGTTTTTTTTGAAGTTTTAGCGCAATTCCTACTCTGGCACGACTTCGCCTGAGCCGCCAAACTCCTTCGGAAAATCCTTCAACTTGGGAAGTCCGTCCCGCATAGGCAAAACTGTTTCGGCGTAGTTGACATGGACACCCGGACTAAACTTCAACGTCGGTAATGTCGCTGCATACACGTCTACCAATCCGAGCGGGGGATGATTGGTCATAAGATGGCCACCGCACTTACTGCAGTATTGCCGCTGACTGGTTTCTGTCTTTTGGAACGTGGCAAGATGTTCCGCCCCCGCAGTGACTCGCACTGCTTCTGGCTTCCAAAGGGTAAAGGCATTGACTGGGCCAGCCGACCAAGATCTGCATGATCGACAATGGCAATACCCCATTGCTTCCGGCTCGCCGGAAACCTCCACATGAATTGCTCCGCAAAAGCACTCGCCTTTGTGTGTTGCCGCCATTGTCACTTCCTCCCTGCGTTCGATTATAGTGTTTTAGAAAGCCGAATATCGGGACCAACGATAGCATACTTGCGGAGTTCTCGGCAGATGCAATAGCAGCACCCTTCGACTAAGCATGTTAGGAGCGTTTGTGTCCGCCCTGGGTCACGGGCGGCGGTCGGGCAATGTCCGAGACGTTTCCGCAGTGCCCCAGATAGCAGGCATCGACGCCACGACCGTCAACAGCCGGGAGGGGCCATGAGCGGAAAAAGGCCGTCACCAATCTTTGTTATGGATCTCATGTGCGGTTAGGTCAGCCCGGCCCGGCGGAAACCCTCAAGGTAATGGTGGCGCTCGGCGTCTGCGCGGATTGGCATGTTGGTGGCGATCCATTCCAGTGACAGGTTAGGCTGCGCGCGCAAGAGGTCGTCCAACGCCGCTTTGGCTGCCGCCGTGTCCCCTGCCATGCCGCTGGCCGCCGTCAGCACGCGATGGGCGCCGACAAAGTCGCCGCGCTGGCGGATCCCGTCGCGCGCCAGTTTGGCTGCTTCCTCGTAATTGCGTCCGATGTATTGAGCATAGGCAGCGATGCCGTAATAGACTCCAAGAAATGGATCGCGCGGGCTGAGGCGGATGGCGCGCCGGGCCGCTTCGTCGGCTTCCTGCCAACGGCCCGAGTAGGATAGCGACAGTCCATAGTAGCCTTGCGCCAACGAGAAATTCGGATTGAGGCGAAGCGCGGTTTCGTATTCGGCAAGTGAATCGTCGAACCGGCGCGAAAAAAGATAGACGTGCCCCAGTGCGTTGTGAGCCCAAGGGTCCTCGCCGTCGGCCCGAATGGCCGCCAGCGCGGAGCGCTCGGCTATGGCCATCGCGGTGGCCATGTCCATCCAACCCATATGAGCGGGGAACATGTAGCTCGTCGCCAGCAGCCCCAGGGCCTGGCCATAATTGGGATCGATCGCAATGGCTTTTTCAAGCAGGGCCTGGCAGACGACGAAGTCCTGCGGCGTCACCCGCCAATAATGCGACAGCGCCCTCATTACGAGGTCCCACGCGTCGAGGCTGTCGGGTGGTTTGCGCTGTGCGCGGAAGTTTTCCGCCGCATAGAGTTGCGGCTCGATCGCAGCCGCGATCGCTTCGGTGATCTCGTCTTGAACGGCGAACACGTCGGCTAAGCTGCGGTCGTAGCGTTCAGCCCACAAATGGCTGCCGGTGACGGCATCATTGAGCTGCGCCGTGATCCGTACTTGATCGCCGGCTTTGCGAACGCTGCCTTCGACCACATAGCCGACGCCGAGCTCTTCTGCGACCTGCTTGAGATGAACAGCCTTGCCCTTGTAGATGAATGAAGAGTTGCGCGCGATAACCAGGAACCAGCGCAATTTCGACAGCGCCGTGATGATGTCTTCGCTAATTCCGTCCGAAAAGTAGTCCTGCTCACGATCACCGCTCATGTTCGTGAACGGTAGGACGGCAATTGACGGGCGTTCGGACAGGGGTATGGCGGCGTGCCGCCCCATCGAGCCGGCGGCGCGCGGCTCGGTGGAAATCTCCGGTGGCGCGCGCAATGTGCTCACGAAACGAAATCCTTTGCGCGGCACTGTGCGGATCATCGTCTGCCGCTCGCCGCTGTCACCGATCGCGCGCCGCGCCGCATTGAGGCGACTGGTCAACGTCGAGTCGGATATGGCACGGCCCTGCCAGATCGCCTGGATGATATCGTTCTTGCTGACGACCCGGTCACGATTGTTGATCAGGAAAATCAGCAGGTCGAAAACCTGTGGCTCGAGGGCGATCAACTCGGTGCCGCGGCGCAATTCACGCGTCCCCGCATCGAGGACAAAATCCTCGAAATAGTATGTCAGAGCCTCACGTTCACTGACCGTTTCGACCATCCTGGACCATTGCTCAAGGTGAGCTTGCAGCCATTAGGGACTTGCCAATTCTCGCCCTTCGCACCCGCATCAAACTACATCGAGAGATGGGATAATAGCCTCTTCGAGGCCCTGCGGCGATACCACCAGGCATCGAGAATCGGCTGACGTGAGGCCCGTCCCGCGCGTTTCGGGGGCGCCCAGATGGGCGACTTCTGGACAAACAATCAGGGCTAGCTAGGCCGTAAATCAGGACGCCATCAAGGCCTTTTCCGTCGCTTGGGTCCATCCTCCAGCCTCAGCCGGCATCTCCACAACCTTGCCGGCCATCGTTCAGACAAGGAGGGCGCGCCATGACCCAATGGACCATCAGCGGGCGATACTTCGAGACTTGCAACTGCGATGCCGCCTGCCCGTGCGTGTTCACCAGCGCGCCAACGGAAGGCGAGTGCACGGCGCTTGTCGCCTGGCACATCGACAAGGGCCATTACGGTGACGTCACGCTCGATGGCCTCAACGTCGCGTTGGCGATCCACGCGCCTGGCAACATGGTGCAGACCAAATGGAAGGTCGCTGCTTATTTCGATGACAAGGCTGACGGGAAGCAGAATGACGCATTGCACGCTATCTTCGGGGGCAAGGCGGGCGGACATCCCGCAACCCTCGCTTCGTTCATCGGCGAACTTGTCGGCGCCAAGAATGTGCCCATGCGTTACGAAGCCGACGGCAAGCACGCGAGCTTAACGATCCCCGGCATTGCTGATGCCGCAATCGAAGCGATGGAGGGTCAGGGCGGACAGGCCATAACCGTCAATAACCACCCACTTTGCGTCGTGCCCGGCGAGCCGGCCACAGTGGCCAAATCCAAGCATTTCAACTTCGCCGACTTCGGCATGGATTGGAAGCTCTCGGGTCGCAACGGCTTCCTGTCCAACTTCGCCTATTCGGCGTAAGTGCCATGACCGGGTTGGCGACCAGCTTCGGCGCAGGACGATGGCGAGATCGTCTTCTCGTGTTCACCATGAGCGGCGCGGTCGCCGCGCTGTGCTGGCTCTATCTCCTGCACATGAAGGCCGCAATGCCGCGTGGCAACGGGGTTATGGGTCAAATGTTGATGCCGGCGATGACGCCGGGCTTAACGGAACAGCTAATTGCCGCTGTCGGCATGTGGAGCGTCATGATGGTGGCTATGATGCTGCCGACCGCACTCCCGGCGGTGACGGTCTTCGACGGGCTGTCGCGCCGCCGTGCGCCGAATGGACGTCAACCTATCACTACTGGTTTGTTCGTTGCGGGCTATCTCGCGGTCTGGACCCTCTACTCTATCGTCGCCGCAGTCGGGCAGGTGGGGCTCTTCCATGCGGCACTATTGACACCCATGCTGAAGAGTTCCAGCCAGACGCTCAGCGTCGCCATCCTGCTGGGCGCCGGGGTCTTCCAATTCACTGCGCTGAAGGAAAAATGCGTCACGCAATGCCGGACGCCGTTTGCGTTCTTTCTCGCGGAGTGGCGGGATGGCAAGGCCGGCGCACTGGCGCTGGGACTGAAGCACGGGAGCTATTGCGTCGGTTGCTGCTGGGCGTTGATGGCCGTGATGTTCGTGGTCGGAGCCATGAACTTGCTCTGGATGGCCGCCCTGACGGTTCTGATGCTGATGGAGAAGGTCGCGCCGGAGCGCTGGCGGGTCAGTCAAATGACAGGCGGCGCGCTAGTGTTGTTGGCGCTAGCCATGGCGAGCGCATTAGTCCGCTGAACCCTTTGACGGTCGAGCGGCCGCTTCGGGCCACAAGGAAACTCATGCACTGGGACAATCGGAGGGTCACCCGCTCCCCTCATCGGTAGGAGCGACCTTCCGAGATAGGCAGGGTTAGCTTCTCGTGATGTTGGCACGAAACCACCAGCACATCAGCCCTGATCCACCGGCGTCCATCGGTAGTGGGGCGTCCGCTCGCCGTGCAGGAAGCGAACGGCATCGATTGTATCCAGGGCAATCGAAACCATGTTTGTGACGAACAGCAGGACGAGCCAGTTGGCTATGGCCGGTTCGCTCATGATGGTGTCGATCCGCGTTGCCATCCACGCAAACATCGGAACCCACAACACATGGGTCGAACCGAGGATGCGTGTAAATCCAATGTTTTGATAGATCAGCGTTTGACTGACTACCGCAACCACGGTCACTGCCAGGACGACCTGCGCCTCGATATGCGTGATGAAATATAGACACGTGAGGTTGACGCCGACCAACCACACGCACCACACGCGCGGAACGGGGCGGAACCGCAGAAAGACCACGCCAAACAACTCCAGCATGCGTATCAGAAAGCCAAGCATGTTCATCTCCACTGCCGCGGGTCGATCCCGTCATTCGGAGTGGAATAGGCCGGGCCTGGCCCAATTTGGTACTGCGCGAAACCGATCAATCAACTACGCTATGCGTAGTTGACTAGGTTGAGACGGCAGGCGAGAGAAACCCGATGCAGCGGTATGGTCAGTTCTGCCCTATAGCAAAATCAGCGGAGATCATTGGAGATCCCTGGTCGATCCTAATCGTGCGCGAAATGCTCCTAGGAAGCGGCAGGTTCAGTCTGCTGCAACGCGGGCTTCCCCGCATCTCGCCTACGGTTTTAAATACGCGCCTAAGAGAACTGGAAGAACGGGGTGTGATCGTCAAGCGTCGTCTCAACGGTCAACGAGGCCACGCCTATCATCTTACGGCAGCAGGCCGCGAGCTCTCCGCAGTAGTCGAAGCGCTGGCGGTCTGGGGCATGCGGTGGGCGCGCGACGAGATGGGCCCAGACGATCTCGACGTGTCCTTCCTGATGTTCGATATCCAGCGCCGAGTTGACAAGACGGCCCTCCCCGAGGGCGAAACCGTACTATGCTTTCAATTCACCGATGTTGGGAACAAGAAGTTCCGACAGTGGTGGCTGATTTGCCAAGGTGGCGAGGCGGACATTTGCTACGAAGATCCTGGTAAGGATGTAGATTGCTATGTCACGAGTTCCTTACGAGACATGATCTGCGTTTGGATGGGAGATATTCCGTTGTCAAAGGCCCTGAAGGCCGGGACGGTTCAGATCATGGGCGAGCGCCATTTGTGCCAGACTTTCCCGAAGTGGTTTGCGCTATCAGCGGCTGCGAAGACGCAGAGGCCGACGCCGGCAGAAAGGCGATCCGTCGGTTGATCGAGGTGAACGCTGACGCCGTGACCCATCACTTGATGCTGTCATAGCGCCAGCCCGACTCGGCCTGCCCCTAACCACCGCAGCGATGCGGGGGAACTTTGTGAGGGGCGCGTTGGGTCACCTGCGGCCGCAACAAGCCGATCCCTGTGAATTGGCTTCCAACTTGGACCCCACCCCATTTTTGCGCTAAGCGGCTGAAATGCCGGAAAGATTGTATTGCTTTCTAAATCTTCGTCGGCGTCCAACCGTGACCCCCCTTCTTGCAAATTCACACGCTTGCACAATCGGTTAGCTTCGCATTCACGGGGATCATGGTTGCGCGCCGATTCACAGCGTGGCCGCGGCGCTGCCGTTCTGGGGTTACCGCGAACGGCCGGCTCGACAAGCGGCGCTTAATCCGCGCCCGACATTCCCGGCGTCCGAGAAACGTGCACAATAGCTGCCCCGAACGACGCTTCTTTACTTCTTGGCGATTGGCTCGAAATCGGATTTTTCCAGTGCCCACGATATGGCGAAGCCAATGACCAGCCCCCAAAAGGGGGCGCCGATCGACAGAATCGAGACATTGGCCACCGTAATGAGAAAGGTGACCGTGGCGCCAAGGGTAAATCTGCCCTTGAACGACACGACGAAGGTACGTTCCAGGATACGTACCAGCGCCAATCCCGCCAAGGTCGCGATGAAGGCCTTGGGCGCCGCCAGCATGAAGTGGGTAATAAGCGGCGAGAATATCCCAGAGGCCAAGGCCAGCAGCGCGACTAAGACGCCGGCAGCGTAATGCTTCTCTTTGTCACCAGCGCTCGCGAGGATGGCATTGACCGGACCCGTGAGACAGGTCGAAACCGTGCCGACCAATGCCGCGATCAGCGAGCCGATGCCGCACGCCGCCGTGATCATATTGACGGGAGGCTTGTGCCCCGCGGCCTCGAGCACGGCGAACCCTTGCGCATTCTGTGCCGCCAGTACGGTGATGGCGAGCGGCAAGACCAACTCCACCATGGCGCGCCAGGAAAATTCCGGCGTATAAAGGTTGGGGCTCGCAACGCTGCTAAAGACTGCTCCGCCCATGTCGAACTTGCCCGAAAGGGCAATGACGACAACGCCGGTGATGAGCGCGCCAATGAGCGGAGGCAATGCGCGGCCAAACATGCGAACCGCCGACAGCAGCACAAACACCGCCGTCATGGGCGCGGCGATGAGGAAGCCGTCGCGGATTGCGTAGATGAGATTGAGGCCGAATTGGAGAAACACCCCGGCCACCATCGCCATCACGATCGGCATCGGCAGCAGGTCCATGCATTTGCGCATCCAACCGCTCAGGCCAAGGATTAGCATCAGCAGGCCGGTGGCATAGTAGGCGCCAATCACCTGCGCAAAACTCAGGTGATCCAGCGCCTGGCCAACCAGGACGGTGCCCGGAATGGTCCAGAAGAAGACCAGCGGCTGCCGGTAGGCGAGGCAGAAAGCCAACGAGAGCAAACCATTGATGAAGAAGCATCCGAACAGCCAGGATGCGATGTCCGCTTCCGTCAAATGGCCGGCGGCGCCCGCGGTCAGAACGATGGCGACCGGCGCGGAAGCTACGAAAAGAAAGGCGACTATCGCGTTGACAAGATAGACGCCGCGGATTCCGCTGAGCAGATCAGAGAAGCTGAATGTCAGGGCGGAAGGGCGTTCCAGCGGCATGGGGGCATGTTGTCGAAGGAAGGGACGGGAGTCGAGAAACGCAGGCTCAGAATATTAGGCGAACCGCGCCGTTCCGCTCAAGGGCGGCGAAGGCATTCTGGCGTTTTTGGCGAGTCCGTTCGGGGCCGTAAACGGACACAAAAGAACCCAGGCGTAAGGCCGTGCACTACCGCAAGATGATCATGCCCGGTCAAAACTGAACACCCCTAAAGCATCCTTGACCTCAGCAAGGGTTTCTTGGGTCAACACCGATGCGCGCTCGGTGCCGGCTCGGACTAGGCCCATTACGAAATCAGGTCGCTTGGCGAACTCATATCGCCGTTCACGTATCGGAGCGAGCAACGCTTGGAGGCGCGCATCCAAGCGTTTCTTGACGACCATGTCTCCGAGCCCGCCGCGCCTGTAATGTGCCTTCAGATCCTCGACTTCCTCGGGACTTTCATCGAAAGCGTCAAGGTAGGTGAAGACGACGTTGCCCTCGACGCGCCCGGGGTCGTTCACCCGTAGATGGTCCCGGTCGGTAAACATGGCCTGGACCGCGGCGCTGATTTCCTCTGGCATAGCCGAGAGTGCGATGGCGTTACCCGCGGTCTTGCTCATCTTGGACCGACCGTCGATCCCGGGGAGGCGACCTACGGATGACACGAGCGCGCGCGCCTCGGGTAGTACTTGCCGCTTAGCTTGGCGATTAATGCGGCGCACGAGCTCATTCGATTGTTCGATCATTGGGAGCTGGTCCTCCCCGACTGGGACCAGCGCAGCCTTAAAGGCGGTAATGTCGGCGGCCTGGGCGACCGGATAGCAAAGGAAGCCGACAGGAATGTCCCGCTGGAAACTGCGCTGGACAATCTCCTGTTTCACGGTCGGGTTCCGTTCGAGCCGGCTCACGGTCACATAGTTCATGTAGAGCATCGTCAGTTCGGCGAGCGCCGGCAGGCGCGACTGCACGCAGATCGCCGACTTTTCCGGATCGATCCCCACGGCGAGATAGTCTAGCGCGACCTCCAATACGTTGCGGCCGACCCGTCGGGGATCGTCGGCATTGTCGGTCAACGCCTGGGCATCGGCGAGCAGAAGGAACTGGCGGTGATCGCGCTGTAGCGCGAGCCGGTTCTTCAGCGAACCGACGTAGTGGCCGAGGTGAAGCGGCCCAGTTGTGCGGTCGCCGGTAAGGACGATTGGACGGGTATCGATGGTGGACATGGCGGGGATCCTGGAAAGGGACACCGCCAGACGGGCCGGATCATCACGCATCGCAAAAGCGCTCGGGCCGGAGGTCCGGCGGCGCCGCGTGCGGTTGAAGGCATGAACGACGGGCCGCTCCTTAAGGGAAGGAGCGCCACCAGCAGAAGGTGAGCGTGCGGTCGTTCATGCGCGCCATATAGCATCCAGCGGACTGAAACACTAGGGCGGCGCCTCGTACCAACAAGTGTCCGCCTTGGTGTGGCGGCTGAGTGCTTATTATAGGGGCAGCGTCAGGGAAGCGATCCGGCGGCACGCTTGCTGAATGTCCTAGTTAGGTCAAATCTGGCCGGCGGCATATCTTAGAACGATACGTGGTTATTTGCGCCCCTAAACTATTCATCGTGGGCTTGCATGTAAGAAAATAGCTCCTCGAATGGTCCAACGAAGCCACGAGGATCAGCAAAGTAGAAGCGAGGCTGACGTTGATGCGGTGCCTCGATGCGCGTTAGAATGCGATCGCCGTCTGCACGTTTCGAATAATTCGTCCGCCCCCGCAATTGGCGGTTATAGCGGATAGGTGGTGGCGCATATGTGGAGCGCGCCTCGACCCGTGGGGCTGATGGTCCAGAACCTTCTATTACAATTCGCGTATTATTCGGTCCCTCAGCCTTTACAAGCCTGAATAGGACCCTGGCGTTTTCTGGATGCAATCGAACGCAGCCATGCGACGCCGGATGGCCAATTTCTCGCACCTCTAATGATCCGTGAATAGCGTACCCGCCGTGAAAGAAGATGGAATACGGCATTGGTGCGTTGTGATACTTTTTCGAAAACCAAATCCGGTTCATTCGAACCGGGCGGTACACGCCATTTGGCGTTACGTAGCCCGGTCGCGCCGTAGAAACAGGCCAATTGTACATCTCGGTTCCGTCGACGGTAACGACTAGTCTCTGCGTTGCCTTGTTCACATTGATGCGAACATCCCCAAGTGCAACCTGGGGAGCGCCGAAAGTGAGCACGCAGATAGTTACGGCCGAAAGGTAGTGAAGTCGTCGCATGGGGAAGGCCTGTCGGGTGAACCGACAAAGTAATCGCCTAAAGGGATTAAGAAACGTATGCCCAGGGCGCGGGCAGCCGCACTGTGGTAAAGAAATTGTAGCCGAGCACTGTGCGCACCGAGCAGATCTCAACCCCGGTTCTCACCGCCGTAAACCAACGGCATTTTTGTCGTTCCGTCCAAGTCGCGGGCTCCGGCACCGTTGTGCTGGCGTGCCGGGTGCTGATGCCGTGGCAGAAAGGGATCGAACAGCCTGAACGGCTGTCTTTCGCTCCGACTCTCCGAAGGGTATGCAACGCCAGCGACAGTCTTGCCCCTGAGACAGACCACTGTTTGCAGCGCCATATTGCGCTGCTCAGGCGGCTTCGCCGCGGAATTCCGGCACCGCGTCGCGCAAGACGACGTAGATCGCGGAGCGCTCGCCGTGGCTCAAGCTCTGCTCGAGCTGCGCGAGCCAGGCCCGGATCGCTTGCATCGAGGGCTCCACCGGGCGGGCGGCGACAATGCCGGGAATGCCGATCTCAGCACTCTCCTCTTCGCGCGCGAACAGGATCTCATGCAGGCGCTCGCCGGGGCGGATGCCTGTAAAGGTGATCTCGATGTCGCGGCCGGGCTCGAGCCCGCTGAGCCGGATGATTCGTTCGGCGAGATCGACGATCTTCACTGGCTGGCCCATGTTCAGCACGTAGACGGCGACGTCGCCGTGCTTGGATCCTCGCGCGTGGCTCGCCGCGGTGATGACCAGGTCGCAGGCCTCGCGGATGGTCATGAAGTAGCGCACCATGTCGGGGTGGGTGACAGTCACCGGGCCGCCGGCCTCGATCTGCGCCTTGAACTTCGGCACCACCGAGCCGTTGGACGCTAGTACGTTCCCGAAACGCACCGAGATCAAGCGCATGGCCTGGTGGCCATCGGTGCGGCCGGCGAATTCGGCGTCGAGCGCCTGGCAATACATCTCGGCGAGCCGCTTGGTGGCGCCCAGCATGGAGACCGGCTCGATCGCCTTGTCGGTGGAGATCATCACCATAGCGGCGGCTTTGGCGGCCGCGGCCGCATCGGCGACGTTCATCGAGCCGAAAACGTTTGTCTTGATCGCTTCGTCCCAATCCCGCTCGAGCAGCGGCACGTGCTTGAGCGCGGCGGCGTGAAAGACGAGGTCGGGCTTGAATGCGCCGATTAGGCTCATCATGCGGGCGCGGTCGCGCACGTCGGCGATGCGGCCGGTGATGTCGGCCTTGGTTTGCTTGGCGTTCAGCGCCTCAAGCACCGCGTGCAGTGCCGGCTCCGAGTTTTCGATCACCAGCAGGCGGGCGGCGCCGAAGGTGACCAGCCGGTCGCAGATCTCGGACCCGATCGAGCCGCCGCCGCCAGTCACTACCACGGCCTTGCCTTTGACGAAGTCTTCAAGGCGCTGGTAGTCGATGTTGACGCTCGGGCGCAGCAGTAGGTCTTCGACGGCCACCGGGGCGAGCTGCATGGCGGGGCCTGGCGCATCGAGCGAGGGCAACTGGCTTGCGGTCAGTCCCAGTTTGCGGGCGCGAACCAGGATCGACTCCGGCCGCGCCTCCGGCGAGAGCGCCGATGGCGCGAGGATGAGGCGAGCGACCCGCGTTCCGCGGCCGGACAGGTCGCCGACGACCGTCTCCAAATCCTCAATGTCACCCAGTACCGGCACGCCGCGAATGGACTGGCCGCGGTCCGCGCGCGATGGCGAGAGCACGCCTGCCGTCCAGATGTTCTTGACCGCGCCGCTTTCGACCGCGCGCAGCAGAACCTCGACGTCGGCAGCGCGGCCCAGCACCAGGGTCGGGGAGGCGTCGGCGACGCGAGCGTGCTGAATGACGCGCGTGTAGTGGAAATAGCGGTAGGCGACCCGGGAGCCGCTCAGGAAGAACATCTGCAAGAACCAGTAAAGCAGTATGGTGATCTTGCCGAAAAAGAATTGACCGTAGACGTTTGGTGCGACCAGCACATAGTCGACGGCAAGCAGCGTGGCCGCGAGCACCGTGCTGACGCGAAAGATGTTGAAGAGGTCCGGCAGCGACGTGAACCGCCACTTGTTCCGATGCATGCCGAAGGCGAAATAGACGAGCGCCGCGTACGCCAAGAAAATTGGCAGATAAGGTAGGCCCGGCAGCTTGTGGGACAGCCATGGCTCCTCGAAGCGCATGATGAACGTCAGCAGGACCGCGGCCGCGGTGGCGACGACGTCGTGCAGCATGATGAGAATCTGGCGCGGCGTCAGGGACGGCAGGCGGATCATCAGTGACGTTTCCGGTCTGGGCGCAGAGCCCATTCTAGCTCATCGGCCGGGACTGTTCAGGGCGCGAAGGTACAATCGGTTGATCTGTCTAGCTAATCTGACCGCAGATTAAAAGTCGTGCCTTGACCGCCGCCGGTCCGGGGTTACCGCGGCGCTAGGCCTGATCCAGGCATTGCGCGACGAAGGTTGAGAGATCGCCGCCCTTGAAATGGCGACCGGCGATGCCTGCGGCGCGGGCAGCCGCTAGATCGCGCTCCTTGTCGCCGACCAGGAAGCTGCGGCTTTTGTCGACCGGCCACTGGCGCATCAGGTCCAGGAGCATGCCCGGCGCCGGCTTGCGCCAGTCGGAGTCGCGGCGATAGGCCGCGATCGGCGCATCGGTCAGGAACGGGCAATAGCGCACGTCGTCGATGCGCGCGCCTTGCGCGGCAAGTTGCTCGCGCATCCAGGCGTCGAGCGCCCACATCTGCTGTTCCGTGAAATATCCGCGCGCGACGCCGGACTGGTTGGACGCCACGAAAACCAGATAGCCGGCGTCATTGAGGCGGCGGATGGCTGCCGCCGCGCCCGGCATCCAGCGGAACCGTTCGGGCGTGCCGATGTAGCCGTCGTCGACATTGATGACGCCGTCGCGGTCCAGAAAAACGGCGGCGCGCGGCTCGGGTTGGTTCGGTGGGGGCATGGCGGCCGATGCGTTCAGGTCGTGCCTTTCGACGGGTGGCCGGGCCTTACCGCCTTGCCGCAACTCGTGCAATGGCCCCAGCGGAACGGGCCTGTGGCGGCGGAACGCACGTGGTTTGTGGGCCCCTGCGACTTCGGCTAAAGCTTCCGCCATGGTATCGAATTTGGCCTGTTCGAGGGGGCCCCGTGTGGCCGGCTTGATTTCCGTCATCGTCACGACCTACCGCCGGGAAGACGCGTTGGCGGCGGTCTTGCGCAGCCTTTCGGGTCAGACCGATGCGGATTTCGAGGTGGTGGTGGCTGACGACGGCTCGGGCCCGGCCACGGCCGCGCTGGTCGAGAGCTGGAAGGCGCGGCTCGGTCATGCCTTGCGCCACGTCTGGCACGAGGACCGCGGCTTTCGCGCCGCCGAGATCCGCAACCGGGCGATTGCCGCCGCGCGCGGCGACTACTGCATATTCCTTGATGGCGACTGCATCGTGCGCCCGGACTTTGTGGCGGTGCATCGCCGCATGGCCGAGCCGGGCTGGTTCGTGACCGGTAATCGCGTGCTGCTCTCGCCCGGCGCTTACCGCGACGGTGTTGCGCGAGGGACGGGCGCCGGAGCGGTGGGGCTTCGCGACCTGGCTCGCCGAGCGCCGGCGCGGTGGCGTCAACCGGCTCTCGGCGCTGCTGCATCTGCCGCTCGGGCCGCTGCGCCGGTTGCGGCAGCGGGCGTGGCGCGGCGCGCGCTCGTGCAACCTCGCGATCTGGCGCGCCGACCTCGCACGCGTCGACGGCTACGACGGCGACTACAGCGGCTGGGGCAAGGAAGATTCCGACATCATCGTGCGGCTGCTGCACGCCGGCGTGCGCCGCAAGGACGGTGTGTTCGCGACCGGGGTGCTGCATCTGTGGCATCCGGAGGCCGACCGTGCCGAACTGCCGGCCAACGAGCGCAAGCTCGCTGAGATGATGACGACCGATCGCATACGTGCGCGACGCGGGCTGTCTTCGATCGACGCCGGCTCGGCGTCCGCCGTGGCAGCAGGCTGACCGATGGGCGGAGCCGTGATCGCCAGGGTTTTCAATCCGCAGCGCATGGCGGACCGAGCCGACTGGGCCACGGTGGCGTTGGCGGCATCGCTGCCGTGGTCGACCTCGGCGACCGGCATCCTGGTGGTGGTTTGGTTTCTCGCGGTCATTCCGACGCTGACGTGGACTGACGTCCGGCGAGAACTGCTGACCGGGCCCGGCGGCCTGCCGGTGCTGCTGTTCCTGCTGGGCGCGCTCGGGATGGCGTGGGCCGACGTTTCGTGGGCCGCGCGGCTCGGCGGCCTCGATGGTTTCGTCAAGCTGCTGGCGGTGCCCCTGCTGATCGCCCAATTCCGCCGCTCCGACAAGGGCGGGCGGGTGCTCGTGGCATTTCTTGGCGCTTGCGTTGCGCTTTTGATTGCGTCGGTGGTGGTGAGGATTTTTCCGGAACTGCCGCGTGGCTCGCAAGACCCCGGCGTGCTGGTGAAGAATTACATCGTGCAGAGCGCCGAGTTCGCCGTCTGCGCGGCGGTGCTGCTGGATTTTGCCGCCGCGCGGATGGTTGCCCGAGGGTGGCGGGCGGCAGCGCCGCCGCTGCTGCTGGCGCTCGCGTTCCTGGCCGATATCGTTTTCGTCGTCACCAGCCGCACAACGCTGGTGATCCTGCCGGTGCTGGCCATCGTCTACGGCATTCGCCGGTTCGGCTGGCGCGGCTTGGCGGCCGCGGCCGTGGTCATCGTTGTCGGCGCAGGCGTCGTCTGGACGGCGTCGCCCTATCTGCGCGGCCGCGTCGACAGCGTCTACACCGAGACGCACGCTTTCGAGAGCAAAGACGCGACGACCTCGGCCGGCGAGCGGATCGTCTTCTGGACCAAGTCCCTGCATTTCGTTTTGGGTGCGCCGCTTCTCGGGCACGGCACCGGATCTATCACCGCGCTGTTCCGGCATGCCGCGGTCGGTCTCCGCGGGGTCCAGGGTGAGGTCTCCACCAATCCTCACAACATGACGTTTGCGGTCGCGATTCAGATCGGTCTGGTCGGCGCAGTCGTGTTGTGGGCTATGTGGCTCGCCCAATTGTGGTTCTTCTGGGCGCCCGGCGCGGTAGCTTGGATGGGCCTGGTCCTGCTGATTCAGAATCTCGTCGGTTCGCTGTTCAATTCGTTCATCTTCGATTTCACAGAAGGTTGGCTCTATGTCATCGGCATCGGGGTGGTTGCCGGCATGTTGCGGCGCGAGCGGGACGCGTCGCAACTTTCAAAAAGATGAATGGTCGTGCCCGTGCCTATGGTCTCTTTGGCCCGGTACGCGATAGGCGTATCAGCAGAAGGCCGACTACGACGCAGCCGGCGGCCAGAGCCGCCACGTGCACGATTGGCGATGCGTTCGCGAATGTAACGGCGGCAAGGGCTATCAGAGCCAGATTGACTGCAAATACAAGGCCGACGACCGCGGTCACGCTGAAGCCGTTGTCTAGGGCGCGCTGGTAGAAATGGCTGCGGTGCGCCTTCATGAGTTGCTCACCCTTAGCGAGGCGGCGCAGCAGTGTGATGGTGGAATCGGCCAGATAATAGAGCGGCAGCAGCAGGGCTGCGGCCAAGTGTCCGCCGCCGGCGAACTCGATTAGTAGCCACGTCAGAAGCAGACCGATCGGCAGGCTACCGACGTCGCCAAGAAACAAGCGCGCCACCGGCCGGTTGAACGGCGCGAAGCCGAGCATGCCACCGCAGAGCGCCACGGCGGCGAGCGTGGCGTCGGCGGGCAGGGCGCCCATCACGCCGAATACCGCGAGGGCGGCGGTAACTGGAATTACTTCGGCGACAGTGATCCAGTCGATGCCGTCCATGAAGTTGACGAGGTTTACGAGCCAGATTCCGCCGATCAGCAGACCGGCGCGTTCTACCCACCACGGCATTTCCGGCAACACCCGCAGGTGATCGGGCAGGGCGGCGATGACTGCGGCAACTGCTACGGCCTGTAAGACGAGCCGTGGAAGGGCTTCCATCGGACGGATGTCGTCGATCGCGCCCACCACCGCCAGTGCGATGGTCGCAGCCAGGACGATGGCCAAGCGAAGCGGGCTGCCGAGGGTGCCGGTAGCGCCCAGCGCAACGCCACCGATTACAATGACGGTCGCCGCGATCACCGCCATGCCGCCACCTTGCGGAGTGGGCTCGCGGTGCGATGAGCGTGCATTGGGCCGTGCCAGAGCGTAGCGCACGAGCAAGGGGCGCAGGAGCACGATGAGCGCCGCGCTTATGAGGGCTGCCGCAACGAGGGCGGCCAGAGACTGCAGGGGGGAAAGGACCATGCCGGTCACGATACGATGATCCGCCCCGTCATGGCAGCAGCTTGCGATAGAGCGCGACGATCTCGGCTCCGATGCGCTTGCTGGAGAATTCGCTTTCGGCCAAGCCACGTCCGGCGGCACCGAGCCGAGCGCGCAGGTCAGCGTCCTCGGCTAGTGTGGCAAGTGCATCGGCAAGCGCGGCATCGTCATCAACCGGAACTAGAAGGGCGTTCAGGCCTGGCCGCGCCACCTCTCGGCAGCCGGGAACGTCGGTCGCTACAATGGGGCGACCGCAGGCGGCGGCCTCCATTAGACTCTTTGGCAGGCCCTCGCGCCGCGACGGTAGCACGGCGATGTGCGCCTTGGCCCAGAAGCCGCCGATGTCGGCAACGTGGCCGAGCAGCTCGAGGCCGTCATGGCGACGCCAGTTAGCCAATGTTTGTTGCGGAATCGAGGCCGGGTTTGATGGATCGGGTGCGCCGGCGAGCAGGGTGCGTACGGCCAACCCGCGCTGCCGCAGCCGGTCGTGGGCCCGCACCAAGGTTGCCACGCCTTTGTCGTCGAGCAGGCGTCCGACAAAACCGATGGTCACGGGCCCTGGCGGCTCGGGCTGTGGCTTTAAGGCATCTATATCGACACCCGAGCCGGGGATGACAGCGATGCGTGATGGAGCAACGCCCAACTCCGTCACCATGCGCTTGTCGTCCGGGTTCTGCACCAGCACGGTCGTGTTCGGTCGGTTTAATAGGAAGCGCAGCACCGTCGCTGCGACCGGTCGCAGCAGACGTGCCTTGGCATTGTTGGATGTGAAGACGAAGCCGAGCCCCGCGAGCGCGTTCAGCTTCGCCATCGGCAGGCCGAGCGCTGCGATCGAGCCAATGATCGAGGGTACGAGTGCGACATGATGCGCGATGTCAGGCTTGAGAGCGCGGTAGAGCGAGCGCACGGCGCGCATGGTGGACAACGTCCGCAGCGGGTGCAGAGAGCCGCGCGACCAAGCGATCGGATGCAGCACGAATCCTTCGCGCTCGATCTCAGCGCCACAATCGACTACGCGAGTGATGACGTGGACTTCGAAGCCGGCGTCCCGCGCCGCCCGTGCCATCGGCAGGCGGTGGGAGACGAAATACCAATCTTCTGAGACGAGGTAGATGAGGCGGGGCATGGGGCTGTTGGGTGTGAGCACCGAAGCTAATCTTTGATCAGAAGCATTGGGCAGTCGAACAAAATGCGCTTGAGACACAGGCGTCTGCCTGGGTAAGATTTTTCAGCTTGCGGATGCTCACCACGCTACGGAGAACAACGGTGGTTCATAGCGGTCGATTTTCATGAGCGCCACTGGCAAGGCCTGCAGGGCGCCGGCAATCCGATCTGCGGGATTCGAGGTCCGGGATACCGATGGATCCTCTCGTCGGAGTGCTCCACGTATCATATCTCCAATGTCCGGCCTACAATTCTGGTCACGAATTCCGGCTCGGCGGTGAAACGAAGGGGTTGAGCACGGACACACCTGTCGGCTCGAAATCCGATACGTTGCGTGTCACGACCGTGAGGCCGTGTTCGAGCGCTGTGGCCGCAACTTGAAGGTGAGCGCCATTGTGGCCAATCTTTGCGCTCAGCTGTCCCCAACGGCGCGCCGATGCGAGATCGAAAGGCAGAACGCGGTTACCGTAAACGACTAAGATCTGGTCGAGCCAGCGTGCAAGCATCTCGGCGAAATGCGGATCCTTAGCGCGCTGCAAAATGATCCCGCGCTCAATCTCGCCGATAACGACGACGCTCAGGAATAAATCACTGCTGCGTTGGCGCTCCATCCAGCGTTCGACATTCTGGTTACGCCGGCGTTTGGCGAGCGCCGAGAGAACGTCAGTGTCGATCAGGAACATCAGAAATCTACATCGCGCGGCAACGCCTTTATCCGTTCAAATTCTACGTCGCCGCGTGGCATCGCAAGCAGCAGTTCGGCGAAGCTTGGCGCTTTCAGTTGTTCCAGCTTGTGCAGACGCTCATATTCGTCGGCCGCAACGATGACGACGGCCGGCTTGCCGTGCTTGGTTACGGTCTGCGGCTTGCGGCGGGCGGCCTCGACCACCTCGCTGAACCGGTTTTTGGCGTCTTGTACCGACCATGTCGGATGAGCCATCACACATAACCTAGCTATATTTTCTGGCTAGAATATAGGGGCGTTCAGTTGGCCGGTCAAGCGGGCTGTTAGCCCTTTAAATCCGCATTCCCGGGATGACGCTCTGATTTCCGCAACGCTCACGCCGATTCAGATATCGGCACCAGCACCTTATCCTGGATCGAGCGAGGCGATCATGGCGCACCCAGCGGGTGAGTCGGAATCGGACGTTCCTCGGCTCAATTTTGACTGGCGCCTGAAGTTAGAGTTCCAAGGTTCCAGCGTCACCTCTGATGCTGGACTGCTGCCGTTCCGGGAGTTGGATGATGTGCTCGGCCTGATGGTCATCGCGGGGCAAACTCTGGCTGATGGACGCACGGGCAGGAACGGTTGGCACGATCTGACCGGAATGCTGCGGCAGTCGGTGTTCGGTCGTCTTGTCGGATACGAAGACCTCAACGATGCTGATCGGCTCGGTCGCGATCCGGCGATGCGTCGGATCGTTGGCGGACGTGCTGCAACGAAGCGGGCAGCCTCCACCAGGCAGATGGGACACTTTGAGACGCATTGGCTAGCGGGTGCTGAGAACCTTGTAGCGCTCACCGATCTCTCCGGGCGATGGATTGACCTGGCGCACAACCGCCGTTGAGTGGCACCCGGGCGAGCTTTATCCGCGCGTTGGCTTCATCGTCACCAACATGACCATATCGGACAAGCGGGTCGTCGCCTTCTACAGCAAGCGCGGAACGTGTGAGCAATGGATCAAGGAAGGCATGAGCGCGATCAAGTGGACGCGGCTGTTATGCTGTTCGTTCGACGCCAACCCCGTGCGTCTGCAGTTGCATGCGCAGGCCTATAATCTCGCCAACTTCATGCGGACGCTGGCTATGCCGGAGGCGATCAAGCAGTGGTCGCTGGCCAGCCTGCGGGAGAAACTCGTGAAGATTGGCGCGAAGGTCGTCGGCCAGGGCCGCTACGTCGTCTTCCAAATGGCTAAGGTCGCCATCCGTCGGCAGATTTTCCAGGCGATTCTGCAGCTCAATGCAGAACTACGGCCGCAGCCTGCACCGGCATGAGGTGCTCGATGGTCATGCTTTCAAGGACAACCGACGGGAGGACTGCGTCCAGATGTCACGAAAAATGGCAGAGCAGCCCCTCGGCTGCCGTTCGGGCTGGCCGAGGCGCTGATGCTGGTCCGCATCTCGCGACTGTCTTTCGGGAAGGGCGGAAAAGCGCCAATATTTACGCCAGTTCGGGGTTCATCTGGAGCATCCCGGATAAGAACGAGGGCGGGTGCGCGGCCCGCCCTTGCCTGACGCTTATTGATTGAAGCAGGGCACGTAGTTCGGGGACGCCGGCGACTGCGTGCAGTCGGACGTATTTTCCGGTCCAGGCGCGTAGGCATAGGCACCATAGCCCGTACGATCGTAACCCGAACCGTAGGCATAGGCCTCGCGATCGTAACGCGAACCGTAATAGCCGTTGTTGGCGGCGTTCGCCACCGTCGCGCCCACCACGGCGCCGGCGCCGAAGCCGACCGCGGCCGCTGCGTTGCGGCCATGGGCGGCGTAGCTCGGCATCGCCATGCCGATAGCCAGCATGCCGGCCGTACCGGCCACTGCGGCGTATTTGATAATCCGTTTCATAATAGTTCCTTTTGGATGTTCAATCTGGTCATCAGCCCGAGCTTTGCGCTCGGCTGTCAAATTGTGCAACGCAGCAACGGCACGGAACGTTCCGGTCACCGACGGGGCGTTCACGAAAACGTGTGAACGCGCGTGAGCCGGCGCGCGGTCGGACAGCTCAGTCGGCCTAAGGCTTTGCCTGCTTAGTTGCGATCTCGACGAGGCGCCTGACCGCCTCGGCTCGCGATGGGAGATCGGGCTGCTGCCTCCGCCAAGCGTCCACCAGACATAAAAACCTGTCCGAGACGCGCATCTGAAAAAGCCGATCCTGCGCCTCGTCGGTCGGTCGACCGGGCCGGCGGCCACCACGTTGAGTTTTTTTCTTTTGTAGTTTTTGTGTTGACATAATTCAGGGTGCAGATTATTTACGAAGGCAGGCCGATGGCAAGCGGCAACTCGCCACCGGCCCTGACCCAAGCCAAGGAGGTACCCATGGCTCAGGCTAAGCGCCTGTCTAGCGCAAATCGACCGACGAATGCAGCTCTTCCCCGTCAGAGCGACCGCCGACATTACATCGGCGGCTCGGATGCCCGCATCATCATGGGCCAGGACGACAAAGCCCTGGTGCGGCTCTGGCGTGAAAAGCGGGGGGAAATCGAGCCCGAGGACCTCTCCGGCAACCTCATCGTCCAGCTCGGGGTGGTGACCGAGGAGCTGAACCAGCGCTGGTTCGAGGCCAATACCGGCCACAAGCTCAAGGACATCCAGCGCCGGGTACTGCATCCTGTGAACCGGTGGATGGGGGCCACCCTGGACGGGGTCGTCGGGGCCACAGGGGCGGTCTACGAGGCCAAATTCATGCTGCCCTGGTCCTTCTCCGAGGAGGCGGCGGCAGCAAAGCACATGGCCCAGCTGCAGCACAATATGTGGGTCACCAACGCCAAGCAGGCGGTGCTCTCGATCATCACGGGTGGCGGGAAATGGGTGGAGATCCGGATCGATGCCGATCCGCTCTACCAGCACCTGTTGCTGACCGCCGAGCGCAAGTTCTGGCGCTGCATCGAGAGCGGCGAGGCCCCTCAACTGTTCGGGGTCGAAGCACCACTCCCCCGCATCCAGGCCCTCAGGGTGGTGGATATGAGTTCATCCAACGCCTGGGCGGACATCGCCGCCGTCTATTGCCGAACACGCCCTGCCTTTGTGGAGCACGAGGCGGCCAAGGCGGAGCTGAAAAAGCTCATGCCGGCGGATGCCAAAGAGGCGATTGGGCATGGCGTCAGGGCTAAGCGTTCGAAAGCCGGTGCGGTCAGCTTCGATGTCCTGGAGGAGATGGCCGATGCAGCGCAGTAGCGAGACCATCGG
Organism: uncultured Pseudomonadota bacterium; assembly: GCA_963773225.1. Lineage (GTDB taxonomy): Bacteria > Pseudomonadota > Alphaproteobacteria > Rhizobiales > Xanthobacteraceae > Pseudolabrys. The sequence continues at coordinate 517,956 of CAVZAO010000006.1, read as the reverse complement.
CGCCATTGCCGCGGCGCTGGCCAAAGCCCAGGCTGAGCTGGCGAACCCCGAAAAGTCCCTCACGGCGACCATCCAGTCGCCATTCCCCCGGGAAGACGCCAGGATTTTCCGCTATGCGCCACTGTCGAGCGGCCTGGAGATCGTGCGCAAATGCCTGGGCAAGCACGAGATCGCGGCGGTGCAGACGACAGCCATTGACGCCGAAAGCGGCCTGATCCGGCTAACCACCATGTTGGCCCACGCCTCGGGGGAATGGGTCTCCTCGGACTGGCCGGTCTGTCCGGTATCAGAAACGGTGGCGCCGCGCCGGATGGGTGCCGCGCTGACCTACGCTCGGCGCTATGCGCTGTTCACTCTGGTCGGGATCGCCGGCGAGGACGACGTGGACGCGCCCGACTTGGCGCCGTCAGAACCCGATCAAGCGGCGACCGCGGTGCGACCGGAAATCAAGCCCTCTGCACCGGCGACAGCGAATGGCCGCCTTCCGAGCATCCCCGCCGCCTCACCGGCAAATTCCGCTCTGTCGCGCGACAAGTTACTGCGTGAGCTTGAGGGTCTACATTCAGAAACGGAGTTGACGGGTTGGGTTCAGCGTACTTTGCCCTGCAAAGCCTTGCTTCTACCAGCCGATGCCAAATCGTTGGAAGGTGCCTTTGCGGCCAAAGCCGCCTCTCTCGCAGCCCAGTGCGAACCGGCCATCTCCTCTGCTCAGCAGTCGAGTTTAGATTTGCCTTGGCCGGCGCCCACCACGTCGGAATCCGATAATGAGCCCGACGCTTCGAACGCGCACAAGCAACCGGACCCGCCAGCCCCCGGCAAGAAGCGAGAGAAGCGAAGGCGCTCTCAATCGGAGCCAATCGACAAGAGCGTCCTAACGTTTCCAGAACCCCGCCGCATTCGCGATAAAGACCATCTGAAATTTGTGGCACAGCAGCCCTGTCTAGTCTGCGGCCGGCAACCCTGCGACGCGCATCACTTGCGGTTTGCGCAACCTCAGGCGATTGGGAGAAAAGTCAGCGACGAATTCACGGTCCCTCTATGCCGTATTCACCACCGCCAGCTTCATAATGCGGGCAATGAGAAGGCTTGGTGGAAAAATCTGGAAATCAATGCCTTGGATATTGCTGGAGGACTTTGGGGAGAGAGCAGGGGCATCCACAATCCGGGGGGAATTACTCGGGCGGCAATAGCCGTCGGGGAAACAGTTTGGAACAAGCCGGCGCGAGAATAAAAGCTTATCAATTTGCGAATCATCTCAGATGGTACAAAGGATCGGTCCGGCCAGGAGCAAGATCGTGCCTGCGATAGCTCACCGACACAAGATCATTTTGGGCATTCTCGCCCTTGGATTTGTAGCCCGTTTAATTGCCGGGATGGCGCTGCCAGATCAAAGCGCGCTGCTTGTTGATTCCATTGCTTATAGAGAGTCGGCGCACCAACTGCTCACGCATTGGCGAATGAACGATCCATTTCAAATGCCATTGTATCCGCTTTTGATAGCACTTACGGGCCGTTGGCAAATGATTGCCGATATCATGCTGTCAACAGCAACTATATGGATTGTATACCTGCTTACGCAGGAGTTATTCCGCGATGATCGGATCAGCATGTTCGCCGCCTTGGCGACGGCTTGTTATCCGCCTCTAATTTTCTTCGCAGTAGTTGGCCTTTCGGAGACACTATTCATTGCATTGCTTCTGGGGGCATTCCTCTTTTGGTACCGCGGCCAATTTACGGCCGGGTCTGTGTTTGCTGTGCTTGCAATATTAACCCGACCCATTTTTGCAGTAGCCCCATTGCTGCTTATCTATTTTGCAGTCACAGTCCATCGTTGTTCTCTCGCCAGGACCGCGCGGTACTTGGCGGTGTACGCGCTCATTTGTGGTATTTTAATGGGTCCATGGTGGATACAAAATTATGCGCATTACGGATATTTCGTTCCGCTAACTGCTGGCTCCGGCTACACGCTCTATGCCGGCAATAATCCACTCAATACGTCTGGCGGCGGCAACGTTGGAGTTGATTATGACGTGGGTATCTTTGCAAAAATAAAAAATCCGGCTGATCGCAATGCTGTGATGCGCAGAGCTGCTATTTCATATATTGAAGCGCATCCGAAAAGATTCATCGAGCTTGCCGGTCTTAAGTTCATGCGCATGTGGCGCCCGTGGCCGGCTAACAAAGGTTATGCGAATTGGCGATATATCGCGATTTCACTCATTATATACATACCTCTTTATGTTTTGAGCGCCCTCGGCGTAATCCTTGAGCGGCAACGCTTGTTACGACTGTCTCCGATTATTCTCTTTTGCGTCGGCTATACGATAATTATTATGGCGCTCGTAGGCACGATACGCTACCGGCTCCCCCTAGAGCCATTCTTGATCATTTTTGCTGCGGTTCCCGTCAGCCGTTTCTTGGGTAGGTCTGCCTCAATAAGGCAATTCACAAGCGATCGCAGGCCTGTTGTGGACTAGTCGTCCAATTTTGAAATTGAGCTTGTTTGGCGGGTTGCCTCCTTTTGCTTGGTCAAAACCAGATAAATCTGTTGCTGGCTGAATCGGCGCTGGTTCTCTGCTGTCGCGGTTCGGAGCAGGGACGAGGCGGCGCAACTTTTTTGGTTGAGCGATGAACCGTGGCGGCAGATTGAGCCCCTTTTGCCCAGGAACGTGCGGGGTAAGCACGCGGCGATGATCGCATCGTGATCAGCGGCATCGTGATCGGGGGCGGCTGCCGCTGATACGTTGCCCACCGGAATACGGGCCGCCGACGACGATTTACAATCGCTTTGTGCGCTGGGCGCAACGCGGGGTATGGTCGCGGCTCTTTCGCGAACTTGCCGTTCGCCGTCGATCGAAACACGCGCAGATGATAGATGCCAATCATGCGAAAGCGCACCGCTTGGCCTCGGGCGCATAAAGGGGTAGCCCTCTCGACCGGGGTGAAAATCCATAAGCCCAGAAATGCCAGGAGCACGTCAGGGCCGTCGGTTGGATGCACAAATCGGGCAGTGGCAAGGCTGAATGCGTTTCAAAATATGCAGACTGGCATCGGTAAGTCTCTATAAGTACAGTAAAAAATATTGTTCACTGGATGAACAATTCCCTTGACGTTCATTTCGTGAACGCGCTAGGACTTCCGCCTGTTGAGGGAGTGCCATGCGCCGATCGGCGGAAGATAACGTTGAGGCGTCCCGCATCATGCTGGGGCTGCTTGATGCCGTTGAGCACGACCGGGCTCAGTCCCAGCGGCACTTGGCGTCTGAGCTCGGTATCGCCCTCGGCCTGGTCAACGCCTACCTGAAGCGGTGTGTCAAAAAGGGGCTTGTGAAAATCGGTCAGGCGCCAGCGCGACGCTATGCGTACTATCTCACGCCACAGGGATTTGCGGAGAAGTCGCGGCTCACCGTCGAATATATGTCTTATTCGTTCTCCTTCTTTCGGCAAGCAAAGACGGACTGCACTGCCATCCTGCAGGCGGCAAAGGCCCGCGGGGTAGGCAAAGTGCTGCTCGTGGGTCGATCTGATCTGGCCGAAATCGCGACCTTGTGCGCCATGGACCAAGGGGTTCGGTCATCGGGCTTGTGGAGAATGGCACCGATGGTCAACAATTTGTCGGGGTCCCGATTTTCAATTCCTTTGACGCCGTGTCGCTTCCGTTTGACATGGTCGTGGTGACCGATGTTGCCGATGCGCGCGAAACCTACGACCGTGCTGTCGCGCGCTTTGGTACGGAGCACGTGCTTGTCCCAGCGATGTTGCGGATAAGGCCCGCAGAACGCGGGGAGGCGGCGGAATGACCATCGAAGGTCAGCGCTGGTATGTCGTGCAGTCGCAACCGAGCGCGGAGGCGAAGGCCGTCTTCCACCTCAATCGGCAAGGCTTCGAGACCTATTTGCCGCGCTACCTTAAGCGCCGGCGGCACGCTCGACGCGTCGAGACCATTGCGGCGCCTTTGTTTCCTCGCTACCTGTTCGTCGCCATCGATCTGAACGCGCAGCGCTGGCGTTCGGTCTTTTCTACGGTCGGCGTTTCGCGACTGGTTTGCCAAGGCGAAATCCCTACGCCTATCTCGAATAGTTCATCGAGGCGCTCAAGGCGCGCGAGGACGACGACGGATTTATTCGGCTAAATCAACGGCCGAATTTTCGTCCTGGCGACAATATTCGGGTCGTGGATGGCGCGTTTGCTGATTGCCTCGGACTTTACGAGGGCTTGAAGGATAGCGAACGTGTTGCCATCCTTCTCGACCTGCTTGGACGGAAGGTTCGAGTGGTGGTCGGCGTCGACAGCGTGGCCGCGGCTTAGAGCATGGCTACGGTAAGATCGCGCGAAGTGCTCCATGTGCGTTGCACCCGGAGTGCGGTAGCTTGGCTGGCTTTCGATAAATTGCGAGAAACAGTATGACAGCATTTGCACTGATCGGCGCGGGAGGCTATGTGGCCCCGCGGCACATGAAGGCGATTAAAGCCTTGGGCGGCGATCTGAAAGTTGCCTTCGATCCGAACGACTCGGTCGGCATCATCGATAGCTATTTCCCCGAGGCGAGCTTTTTCGTGGAATTTGAACGCTTTGATCGCCACATCGACAAGTTGCGCCGCAAAGGTGAGAAGATCGACTACGTCTCGATTTGCTCGCCGAACTACATGCACGATGCTCATTGTCGCTTCGCCCTGCGTTCGGAGGCTGACGCGATCTGCGAAAAGCCGCTGGTACTCAATCCGTGGAACATCGATGGGCTCGCCGAGATAGAGCGAGACACCGGGCGGAAGATTTCGACCATCCTGCAGCTTCGATTACATCCAGCCATCAAATTGCTGCGTGAAAAGGTGGCGGCGAGTGACCGCAATGACATGACTTTGGACTTGACATACATCACTTCGCGCGGACGCTGGTACCACTCCTCGTGGAAAGGCGACGAGCCAAAGTCGGGCGGCATTGCGACGAATATCGGCGTCCACCTATTTGACATGCTCATGTACGTCTTTGGGCCGGCGCAACGCAATGTCGTTCATCTCCGCGATAAAGACCGCGCTGCGGGCTATTTGCAGTGTGGTCGGGCGCACATCCGATGGTTCCTATCGATCGATCGCGACGACTTGCCGCCGGCAGTCGCGAAGGAAAAAACGACCTACCGTTCCATTCTGCTGGATGGTCAGGAAGTTGAGTTCTCGGATGGCTTCACCGATTTACATACGCGCAGCTATGAGGAGATTCTTGAAGGACGCGGTTTCGGTCTTGAAGAGGTTCGTCCGTCAGTCGAGGTGGTTTCGGCATTCCGTACACGTCCGATTGAGACATCGGTGGGCGACGTCCATTCTTTCGCACGCCGGTATCTGTAATGGGGCACGATCAATTCAAAGCGGATGTTCGATTTCCAGGGGTTCGTATCCACGAAAGCGCATATGTTGATGAGAGCGTTGAGATTGGCGAGGGAACGACGATCTGGCACTTTTGCCATTTGATCAGCGACGTCTCGGTCGGCCGAAATTGCTCTATCGGGCAAAACGTTATGATCGGTCCGCGGGTGCATGTCGGCGACAGGTGCAAGATACAGAACAACGTGTCGCTCTACGAGGGCGTGACGCTCGAGGATGACGTCTTTTGTGGTCCAAGTTGCGTGTTTACCAACGTGATCAATCCGCGCGCCAATGTTTCGCGAAAATCAGAGTTCAGGGCGACCGTGGTCAAGCGTGGCGCCACGATCGGCGCAAATGCGACAGTTGTTTGTGGCGTTACCCTGGGGGAGAGCTGCTTCATAGGCGCTGGCGCTGTAGTCACCCGTGATGTCCCAGCCTATGCCTGCGTAGTCGGTTCACCAGCGCATCGAATCGGATGGATGAGTCGTTCCGGAGAAAAGCTTGGTTCCGATTTGACCTGCCCGCGAACCGGGGAACGCTATCATCTCGTCGGCTCCGAGATTTTAAAGTTGGTCGACGGATGAGACGCAAATCGGAATCGTGCTGTGCGACGCCGGGCGCTGGGACTGCAACTGATTTACCAAACCAACTTGGAGCCATTTGAATGGATCTGCGGGGAAAAAAGGTAGTGGTGATCGGAGGAGCCGGTCTAATCGGTTCCCACACCGTTGATCAACTCACGAAGGAAAACGTAGGCGAAATTGTTGTCTACGATAATTTCTTTCGTGGGACGCGCGAAAATCTAGCAGGCGCTTTTCACGACCCTCGCGTTAAAGTCTTCGAGGCCGGTGGCGACATCACGCAGACGGACATTCTTCAAGCGGCCATGGACGGAGCTGACTGCGTTTTCCACTTCGCGGCTTTATGGCTGCTTCAATGCCATGATTATCCGCGCTCCGCATTCGATGTGAACGTTCGAGGTACCTTTAACGTAATGGAGGCTTGCGTCGCGAAAGGCGTGAAGCGCCTAGTCTACTCCTCATCTGCGTCTGTTTATGGTGACGCCGTCGAGGAGCCGATGACGGAAGATCATCCATTCAATAACAAAAATTTCTACGGGGCGACGAAGATATGTGGGGAAGCCATGCTCCGGGCTTTTCATCACCGGTATGGGCTGGATTTTGTCGGGCTTCGGTACATGAATGTATACGGACCGCGCCAGGACTACCACGGAGCCTACATTGCGGTGATCATGAAAATGCTTGATGCGATCGACCGTGGCGAGGGTCCAACTATTCTAGGTGATGGATCCGAGGCATTCGACTTCGTCGCAGTTGAAGATTGTGCACGGGCGAACATTTGTGGAATGAAGGCCAATGTGGTGGATTCATTTTATAATGTAGGCACCGGAAAGCGTACTTCGCTCAAGGAAATAGCGGAGAAATTGTTGTCGCTGACGGGCAGCAATCAGCCTATCCGTTATGCGCCACGAAGCCAGGCGACTTTGGTCAGAAACCGCGTTGGGAGTGCGGCGAAAGCGCGTAAGGAGATAGGCTTCGACGCGCAAATTTCTCTCGACGAGGGATTGCGACGCCTTATCGACTGGCGGGCGGCACACAAGGCGGAAGTCGAGGTGCGCCGGCAGAGCGCGCGCTCGTAACAGGGGCGCGAGACTACAATGTGCGGCGTAGCTGGATTCTTAAACCGCGACGGCGAGCCGGCCTCGTCTGCCATTGCCCAGAGAATGACTGACGCTATAGCGCATCGGGGCCCCGACGGCGATGGATTATGGGTTGAGGGTCCTGCGGCTCTAGGCCATCGCCGACTCGCTATTATCGATCTCTCGCCGGCCGGTGCGCAGCCGATGCAGTCGCGGGACGGGCGTTATGTGATCAGTTACAATGGCGAGATTTATAATTACCGAGAACTTCGCGTCGCCCTGGAGGGGCGTGGCCGCCAGTTCCATTCTCGGAGCGATACGGAGGTTCTGCTTCAAGCTCTGAGCGAGTGGGGGGTTGCGAATGCACTTTCTCGCCTCAATGGAATGTTTGCATTCGCCTTATGGGACCGTCATGAGCGGGCTCTCACGCTCGGCCGTGACCGGTACGGAGTCAAGCCTCTATATTACGCTTCGATTGGTTCGGCACTTCTTTTCGGCTCGGAAGTGAAGGCTTTGCTTCAGCACCCGACGTTGAGGGCGGAAATGAACTTGCCCGGCTTGCTGGAATACTTCACGTTCCAGAACTTCTTTACCGACCAGACGATTTTTTCAGGCGTGCGCCTGCTTCCGGCAGGGTGCTGGCTGCGCGTCGATTTAGACGGTGAATCTAGCGGTGAGCCGCGCGTCCATCGCTATTGGGACTACGATTTCCAAGAGCCAGTTCGTCCCTCGTCGGAAAAAGAGTATTTGGAAGAACTTGACTTTCTTTTCCGTCAGGCCGTTAGCCGTCAACTCGTGAGCGATGTAGAGGTTGGATCTTATCTTTCCGGCGGCATGGACTCGGGCTCAATAACCGCCATCGCGGCCCGCCAGCTTCCGTTGCTGCGGACGTTTACTTGTGGGTTCGACCTTAGTTCTGCCTCGGGTATCGAATTGAATTTCGACGAGCGCCGCACGGCGGAGCGGATGTCCTATCTATTTGGCACTGAACACTATGAAATGGTGCTCAAGGCTGGCGACATGGAGCGGGTGATGCCGCGGCTTGCTCGTCACCTTGAGGAGCCAAGGGTTGGCCAAAGCTACCCAAACTATTACGTGGCTCAGTTAGCCAGCAAATTCAACAAGGTTGTACTTGCTGGAACCGGAGGTGACGAACTGTTCGGCGGCTATCCGTGGCGATATTATCGTGCCGTCGTTAATGACGACTTTGATCACTATATCGACAAGTATTATCAATATTGGCAACGACTGATTCCGAACAGGCAAATTCAACAGGTGTTCTCGCCCGTTTACGATCAAATAAGGCACGTTTGGACCAGAGATATATTCCGAGACGTTTTCTCTTCGCACGCCGACAAACTCACCCGTCCAGAGGATTATATCAATCATTCGCTTTATTTTGAGGCTAAAACCTTTCTGCATGGATTGCTGGTCGTCGATGACAAATTGTCAATGGCGCACTCGTTGGAAACCAGAGTGCCATTCCTCGATAACGACCTAGTCGACTTTGCCATGCGCCTCCCTGCTAATTTGAAGCTAGGTATGCTGGGGGAAGTAGTCCGCTTGAACGAAAATGAGCCTGGCGAGAAAACCGCAAAATATTTCCAAAAGACTAAAGATGGGAAGTTGCTACTTCGAAAGATGATGGAGCGTCATATTCCAGCTGAAGTCGTTGAGCGCGAGAAGCAAGGGTTTTCGGCGCCGGATGGATCGTGGTTTAAAGGCGAGAGTATAGAGTTTGTACGGCGAATGTTATTGGACGGCCAAGCCCATATTTATGACTATCTGGATCGTAAGAGCGTCGAAGCGTTAATTGAAGATCATTTAGAGGGGCGTGAGAATTGTCGGCTGCTAATCTGGTCTCTTTTGAGCGTAGAAGCTTGGTGCCAAGAATTCTTACGGGGTGAGTGGAACGGTCCTAATGCGTATCATAGCTGATTTTCGGGGGCACATTGCCGCGATCAACGAGGCAGCGCATATCATATTTCTTAACCGTCGACTCGCAGCTGTTTTAGTGCGGAGAGAAATCGCTGAACCACACGCGGGCCAACTTTTTGGCTGGTTTTGGGCGGTTGTCCATCCGCTATTCTTAATGGCGGTTTATGCCGTGGTCTTTAACCTGATTTTCCAGCGCGCATTGGCGGAACTTACGCCCTGCCGCTCGATTATACGGTTTATGTTCTAAGCGGCTTAGTCCCTTGGATGACGTTTCAGCAGTCTATGACTAAGGGTACGCAAGCAGTGACGGCGCACGCTAGTTTAGTGAAGCAGATTGTATTTCCACTTGAGGTTCTTCCAGTGCGCTCTGCAATCTCTAGCCTCGTTGTCTTGGTGCTCGGAACTGCTTTCCTTTTCATATACGTCGGCATTAAGGATCAGACGGTGCTGTGGACATACGCCCTCCTGCCACTGTTGGCCTTATCTATGACAATAGCAATGATCGGATCAGCATTCGCACTCGCCGCACTGACTGTGTTCGTGCGAGACGTCCGAGACTTTGTGCAGCTGTTCTGCATTGTTAATATCTACATAATTCCAGCTGTCTATCTGCCGTCTGCTGTCCCCGGGCCGCTGCGGCTACTTATCTATATCAATCCATTTAGCTACATGGTCTGGTGCTTTCAGGATGTTCTGTACTTTGGGCGGGTTCAACATCCTCTCGCTTGGGTCGTATTCCCGTCTTTCAGCGTTGTTATCTTGGCGCTTGGTTATCGACTGTTCAGAAAGTTGAAGCCGCTGTTCGGAAATGTCCTATGAAGTCGAAACCTGTCATTCGGGCGGAGCGGCTTTCGAAGGCGTTCAATTTTTATTCGCGGCCCGCGGATCTTCTTTATGAATTAGTCTCAGGTAAGCCGAGGCATGACGTGTTCTGGGCATTGCGCGATTTGAATTTGGATGTGGTTGAAGGTGATCGGATCGGGATCATTGGTCCTAACGGCGCCGGTAAGTCGACGCTACTAAAGCTTATTACGGGCAGTCTGAGCCCGACCTCGGGCATTTTGGAGGTCAACGGCAAGGTATCTTCGATGCTGTCGTTGACGTCGTTTTTGAACGAGAGGGAAACAGGTCTGGAAAATATCCAATTTAACCTGCGCATACTCGGGATCCCTGAGCGAGAAATCCCGGCTCTGACCGCAGAAATAATTGAATTCACAGAATTGGGTAGCTTTATTCACGCTCCGGTTCAAACTTACAGCTCCGGAATGAATGCTCGGCTTGCGTTTGGCATAACTACCGCGATTACGCCTGAAATTTTAATCGTGGATGAAGTATTGGGTGTTGGAGATGGATATTTTGTCGGTAAGGCGACAGAGAGAATGATTCAGCTTTGCGAAAAGGGCAAGGCGCTTCTTTATGTAAGTCATTCGCTTAGTACGCTTCAGATGCTCTGTAATTCTGCCATTTGGCTCGATAAGGGCGAGATCCGAATGCGGGGATCGGTTAGTGATGTCGTGAGGGCATATGAAGAGGATTTTCGGCGGCGAGAGGACAAGGCAATTCGCGCCCAAAATCGCCTCCGTTCGATAGCCCTTGATGGCGCTGCACTTCCCGAGGACTTTGCAGATCCTTCAGTGTGGCGCCTGCGGATAGTTTCTAAGGAAAATCGGCTCTTTCACGACATTCATTACATAAATAGCATTGAGCTCCGTGCTGAGGGAAATGTTCTTCCGATCTTAATGTCGGGCGAAGCAGATGGAAGTGCTGGGGGGTTTCTTGATATAATGGATTCAGAGTGGGGCCGTCCATACGAACGAAATGGAGTGGAGTGTCGCATCCTTTCGACAAATACCGGAAAGAGGCGCGGAGGACATATTCTTCTGCCTAAGCCAAAGGCCTATACGAGGGCGGAGTACCCAATTGAGATTGCGTTCAATCATTCCGTAGCGAATAACTCCGAGATGCTTGCCGTCGAATACCTGAATGAATTGTCGGGTGAATGGCAGAGGCTTGACCACACCGTGACGGAGGAAGAGGAGCAGCCGAAGGTGAAATCGTGGCGGGTTTCCGCTTTCTCTGGTATCCTTCCATTGGTTGCCGCAGATGTGATTCGGGAGACTTCAGAGCAGAGTCGTTCAAGCGCATGCGGCCGACGTCATTATAAATGATTGCTCGGTAGTTGTGGCCGACGAAGAAACTCAGCTGATAGCGGAAAGACAGGCGTTTCGGATCAGAATTGCTGCGAGCATTCGACGGATTGTTCCTGTGCTTGATTTTGGCGTAAGAATTTTCCGGTCCGATGGCGTATATGTGTTTTGGCAAACCACGGGCGAGACTAGCGGCAATATTAAGATGGAGCCTGGCGAGGCGGAAATCTATTTTGATTTCAATCCAAACCTTTTCCCTGCTGGGCAGTACCAAGTCACTGTCTACGCAGGAAATGGATGGGATCCGGATGGAAATTATCCATATTCAGAGGTGTTTGATCGTAAGATCAATGCAACAATGTTCACGATCCGCCGTGAGCATGCCAAGATCGATTATGGCGCAGTAAATCAGCGTGTCGAAACACGTATATTAGTGTCTACCGATGCGGCTAAGAGAAACGCTGAGGCGACACAAGGCGTGACTTTTGCGACATTTGATGGTCGCAAATGCTGATAGATGAGTTGTTCATAAAGGCGCGGCGGACGGTTGCCATTAAACGTGCCCAAGAAGAATTGAATGCTCGTCTGGCATCGGATCCCGAATTTGCACGCCGAGAATCGGCGTTGCCGAGACACGCTTGTCTTGGGGATTGGATTGTTCCAAGTATTGGGCGGCGAGTATTGGAGTTGGGGTGTGGCCCTGGCAGATACGTCGCAATGATTGGTTCTATGGGCTTCGAAGTAGTTGGCGTCGATCCGGCTTGGTTCGAGACATGGGACATGGTGAGGCGCGCAGGAAATGTGACATTGCTGGACGGCGTGAAGGCCGAAAGGTTGCCGTTCGACGATGGAAGTTTTGATCATGTATGTTGTCTGGGAGCATTGTTGTATTTCGACGATGTAGGCGAAGCCCTGGCGGAGATGCGACGCGTATTAAAGCCGGGCGGTCGGATGGTTGTTCGATCAATAAACAAAAATAATCTTTATACTCGCCGCAGCGGTGTAAAACTCGATCCGGCATCGAAGAACTTGTATTCGTTGGAGGATATGCGGTCGTTATTTAGAGACGTTGGTTTTGAAGAGGCGAGAGCATTTCAGTACGGCTATTATCCGGGACTATTTCCTGGGCTTTATTGGTATTTTGCCAACGTGCACATGAGTTCATGCGATGGAAGAGAGATTGAACGCCCGTCTGCAGCCGGACATGCAAGTCAACAACATATTACATTTAACTCGGATCGCGTGACGCGTCTTTGAGAGTGTCAGGGCATTAAATGGCTCGGTCCTTTCCGATCGATGTTGTTAAGCATCAGCTCCGGTTGTTCGGGCTGTCGGAAGAGGGGCAGACCAGTCTTGGTGTCCTCGATCGGCCGGGCGCCAGGGAGGCCTCACTTGTCAGGGCTGCCAATTCGGGCAGTGTGTTTCTCTTGTTGCGCCCGAATGAAGCGTTTAGTCGAGAGTTTGGGGTGAACCCTCAATTAAGGCGCCGCGGTAACAGCTGCTTTCAAACGAAGCCCGGGCGTCCGCCTCTTCGCCTTCGCACACTTCATAACTATGAGTGCTATGACGCGATGCAGGGTGAGCATTTGCTGTCCGACGAGGAGGGAAGGGCAGTATGGCTCAAGATTGAGCTCGCGAATTCGACGCTCTTATTCATAGGAACTGATTTTGTCGGTGACATAGTTCGCTATCGTCAAGGTGATCCCTCGGAGGTTGCTCGTAGGCGTTACGAAGGGCGATGGGGTTTTGAGTTCGAGCGACCAAATTATCTCTTCGAGGCGCAGCGTGAGGGGGAATTGCCGCGCGAAAGGCATGCCGACAACTGGGGTATAACACTTGCAAATGTCGTGTCAGAGGCATTGGCCAGTCCGCTATATCCAATTTTGCCGAGCGGCGCCCGTGGTGCGGTCGTTTTTACGGGAGACGATGATCAAGCCTACTTGGAAAAATATCAGGAGCAAATCTCTCATCTTAGGGGCATGCCGATCACGTACTTTCTTCATCGTTTAACTCGGCACACTAGGAATACACTCTCGCAATTAAAGGCGTGTCCCCGAATTGACCTAGCCCTGCATCCTGACTCGATCGATGATCCGGCCGGGTATGAGAATCGATTTGATGCTGAGGTTAAATGGTTTCGGGGGCTTGTCGGAACGAAGCCCTATGCGGTTCGCAACCATGGGTTCCTCAATGACGGTTATTGGGGTCATTTGCCCTTCTGGAATGAACACGGCATTACAATTAGCTCTAATGTCCCCGGATTCGATGGGACGGCAGTAAATGGGTCATTTCTTCCAAGTCGTATGGTTTGGGAGGGTAAACTTACGGAGCATTGGTCGGTTTTGACAACGCTGGGCGACGGATTGCTGTTCGCTGGCGGTATGTCGCCGAAGCAGGCTGGGAATCGGGTGCGGCAGGTAGTTGAAGAAGTGCGGTCTCATCCGGTTCCTGGAGTGATTTTACTAAATCTGCATCCGCAAAACATTTCATTGTCACGAGAGATGCACGATGCGGCGTTTGAGGCTATTTCCGCGGGATTTGTTGCATGGAATTTGCGAGAATGTTTTGATTGGTTCAGCAAGCGAGATGACAGTCAGGGCCTAGCGGGTTCAGGTTCTGCTTGGTCGAATTCGCTGAAGCGGCTAATCAATTTTCGATAACTGAGAAAGCCTGAAGCAGCAGCATGGCTAACAGGAAGATGAATGTTGCACGGATGGTGAGCGCACTCAGAGGTAGGAAGTCACGAGGCTATTCGGAATCTTGGCATAGTTGGGACCCTCATCCATGGAAGCATCCCTGGTTAACGAAAGAAAATTTGCGAGAAGTTAAGCAATTTAGCTCTTCGTTTCTTGCTAGGGAGCGTCAAAATTTCGCGCGTAGTAATGCTGCCGCGCTCAAAATAGCATTTGTTGGTAACATCGCAAACAACCTCTATGTTCGTGCGGTGGCTTTGCGTGCTGCGGGATTGAGCGCAAGCATTTTCCTTCCTGCGCAAGATCGCTTCGTAATGAGTAGCCCTAGTTGGGAGGAATATGATGGCATCGTCCCAGATGGCGTGGCGAACATTGACGAGTTAATGGCCCGCGGCATCGACTTGCCGCAGGTCCCGGATGTCTATCAATTTCCGGATGTGCCCGACTGGAATGCTTTGCGGAGGGACGGATTGCTTCCGTTTCTGCGGTGGGGGGACGCGCGGAAGTATTATCCATATCTGTCGTCGTCGCTCACGTTGCAGGCGCTGCAAAAATTTGATGCGATTTGGTCCACACAGGTTCCTTATCTGGCGTACCTCTCAAATCGTCCCTATCTAGTCTCGCAATCAGGTGGCGATATTTGGTTCGAGGCGTCGCGAGGAGATTTGCTCGGCCAGTTGATGCGAAAATCCTTCGTACGTGCGCGCATTTTTTTGGCTTCTAATCCATGGAGTTTTGCGCACGCACGTCGGTTCGGCTTCAGTCATTTGATATACTTGCCGATGTTTTTAGATGAAACAGTGTACGCTCCTGGAGTGGGTAATTTCAGGGAATTGTGGAAGGCGGAAAGTGGCGGAAGCTTTTTCGTGTTGATGACGTCACGGCTTGATGAAAAGAACAAAGGGTCGTCAATTGCGCTTGAAGGCTTTCGGCAATTCGCGCTCCAACATGCTGGTGCTCGGCTGCTGGCGATTGCATGGGGTCGCGACAGAGAGGTTGGCGAGAGATCGGCTGAGCGCTGGGGTATTGCGGATCGTGTGATCTGGCTTCCACTCTCAGGGAAGGCTCGGCTGCGTGAGTATCTACGCAGTGCCGATTGCATGTTAGATCAATTTGTCGTCGGATACTTTGGGGCGACGGCACTCGAGGCTATGGCGTGCGGTTTGCCGGTCATTGGCCGGTTGGAGCGTGATCAATATGATGCGCTTTGCGAGACGGGTGCGCCTCCCATCCTCCAAGCAGAGAGTGCAACTGGAATTTTGCACCAGCTTGTGCGCCTCTCGAATGATGAGGAATCACGCAAGTCGCTGGCATCATGCCATAGAGAGTGGTTCATGAAGAATCACTCGTCGCAGCGGTGGCTACCAGACTATGTCGCAGTACTTGGAAACACTGCAGAGGAGCGGCGCTCGTCCTATAGGGGGTCTCCCTTAAAAGGGAGCCTTAGCTCGGAGGAAAGAGCTTATCACAGAGTTCCGGACTGAGGCAGGCTCCTCAGTTCCCAGATTATACCTGGTAAACATGCGGTACTCGGTCGAGAATTCTGCCTGGGGTGAGCGCTGGGGAGTCCTTTCAGACCCTCATGGCAATCCGGATGGACTTATCGCGGCGCTGGAATCTTTGGAGAATAACGGTGCGAAATGGCTCTATTGCTTGGGCGATGCAGTCGGATATCTTCCCTTCGCCAAAGAGACGCTCAATATTCTAAGGAGCCGCAATGTTATATGTATCCGTGGAAATCACGATGCGATGATGACGTCAGATTTGGCGCTCGACCCAATAAAGAACGAAGTCTATCGCATTGTAGAGTCCCGGCGAATGCTTAATTCTGACGATTTGGAATACATTGCGAGTTGGCCCGACAGGTTGGAAATCGTCGCTCCGGATGGGAAGGCAATATTGATGGTGCATGGCGGAATTCGCGATCCCTTGACTGAATACGTGCATGCGGACACGGATCTCGGCAACTATTTCGATTGTGAATTTTCGACCGTGTTTGTCGGCCATACTCACCGTCCGTTTGTCAGGCTCGCCGGGGCGACGAAAGTCGTGAATGTCGGTAGTTGTGGTCTGCCGCGTGATATTGGAAATTGGTCCGCATCAGTCATTTACGAGCCGTGGTCAAATGCGGTGACAATGATTCGAACCCAATTCGATGCTGAGGCGGTGATCGATCGCGCATCAAAAGAAGCGGTCATTCACCCTTCTGTGATTGCCTGCTTGCGCCGGCGAAGTGCTGTAGGTGGGGACAGTGATGTCGTCGGTTAATATCGTACCGGTTCTGCTTACCGGCGTAGGTGGGGGTGGACACGGCGAGCAGATTATGAAGGCCCTTCGGATGGGGCAACTTCGATATCGGATTATCGGAGTAGATGCGAGTCCGTATTGTGCCAATCGCGCGCTGGTGGATGACTTCTATGTAGTCCCGCGCGCGACGGATCCGGCTTACTTGGATGCGATCTTAAGGATCGCGCGCAATTCGGGGTGCGTCGCAATATTTCACGGCTCTGAAGCCGAAATGAGCGTGTTGAGCAAAGCCCGTTCGGATATCGAGGCCCTCGGTATCTACGTGCCGGTCAATCAGCCTTCGGTAATGCAGATATGTATGGACAAGGTCCAGACCCTGGAATTTTTCGCGCAACGTGGGTTTCGAGTTCCGCTCTTTCGTCGGATCGAGTCGCTAGCAGACACGGAGGGCTTTGCAACGTTTCCGGCGATTCTCAAGCCATCGATCGGTGGCGGCGGTTCGGCCAACACATACATCGTCCAGGATGACAAAGAGTTCCGTAGAATTACGGAATATCTGCTTCAAGTTTCCGATCAGTTGACGGTTCAAGAATATATCGGAACGCCTGATGCCGAGTTCACGGTCGGAGTTCTCTTTGGCTCCAATTCTGCACTGATAAATTCGATTGGTATTCAGAGAATCATCAATAATGCGCTGACCATTCGCGTTAAGGTACCGAATCGCACAGATCGGAGCGAGCTCGGTCCGTACCTTGTTGTTTCAACCGGAATTTCTCAAGGCAAGATCGGCCGGTGGTCCGAAGTGACTCGCCAATGCGAGCAAATTGCGCGTGCTTTGAATCCGGTTGCGCCCGTAAACATTCAATGTAGGGTCGTGGCGGGCCAAGTCGTTCCGTTTGAAATAAACCCGAGGTTCTCCGGCACGACATCCTTGCGTGCGATGGCCGGCTACAATGAGCCTGACATTCTTATTCGTCGCGACGTATTCGGCGAGGCGGTCGAGGCCGGATTCGACTACCGGGAGATGACGGTGCTCCGTGGCCTCAGCGAATTTGTGCTGCCGGAAGAAGTTGTCGGCGCACTGGAAAGAGGGAGTTAGTCCGTGAGCGCCGTTTGCCCCGTATGTAAGTCCGAGCTGACGACATCACTTTATCCGCGCTATGAAGGTCGCTGTATCACCTCAGACATGAACGTCCTGGACGGCGCAAAGCTCGATAACAGGCTGTGTGAAGGTTGCGGGTTGATTTTCAATGCAGCGGGGACCCGTGGCCATACAGAGAGGTTTTATCGCAAATCGTATAAACTAATGATGCGCAGCGAAGAAGCGGCGGTACAGAGCTTTTCCGGCCCCGAGCCGATGTCTCAAGCGGAGCGTACGTTTAAAGTTTTGTGCGAGATGCTCGCATTTCGCCCTGAGGGAGTGGTCCTAGAGGCTGGCGCCGGAAAGGGTGAATTCTTGACGTTTTTCGCGCAAGGAGCTCCGGCTTGGAAAATCGCCGCATTTGAGCCAAGCGCAGCGTTTGACGTGTTGATGCAACGACTGCAGCAAGCGGACATTCAGCATTGCGATTATGGCGCATTTTCGTTCCCGGAGGAATCGGCCGATCTCGTAGTGGCGCTGGGTGTGCTGGAGCACGTGGAAGATCCACTCGATATGCTTCGGTGGGCTAACCGCTGCCTCGTAACCGGAGGACACTTCTATATTCGTGTGCCGAATTTCGCAGCGAATCCGAACGATTTGTTCTGTGCGGATCATTTGTCGAAGTTGACGGTCCCCAGCCTAAAGTCCATGGCCTCGGCCGCAGGCTTCGAAGTCTCGGCCGTAAAGGCGGGAGGTGTTCCCGTGTTTGTTTTGCTAAGAAAGGCTGGGCCTCCAGAAAGCAAACTTGAAAGCGTTTTAGATGAAAACAGAAAGGTCGCCATCGCTAATCAGACGTTGGCGCACAAGCTTGTTGATTCGGTGCTCCGGGCGAGGGAAGGGGCGCGCATCGCGAATGAGAATTTCGGAATTTTCGGGTTGGCGTCGGCTGGGTTGTTTGCTCCATTTTATGGAGAGTTTGATGTAACCGAAATCTGTGCCTACATCGATGAAAACAAGACCGTTTGGGGCAGCAAAGTCCATGGACGGCCAGTGGTCGGGCCGGATCAAATTGGGGAATATGGCGTGAAGCATATCGCGTTGGCCATCAGTCCGGTGTATTTCGAACAAGTTAGGAAGAAGCTCGCGCCGTTAGACGTGAAGGTCTACGCAGCATGACTGTCGAGTCTCACAAGAGTTCACAAAGGATAACGGCCCCATCCTTCGACGAGAGTGAAATTGATTCGCTACGCCGGTGTCTTGACAGTGGATGGGTAACGCAAGGACCGCTAACAAGCGAATTCGAGAGTTTGGTTGCCATACGGCATCGCGTGGCTCATGCGCTGGCGACGACCTCGTGTACCGCCGCACTTCATTTGGCCGTATTGGCACTGGATTTAAAGCCGGGCGATGAGGTGGTGGTGCCGGCTTTTACGTGGGTGACCTCGGCGAATGCGGCGGAGTACGTCGGAGCTCGCGCCGTATTTGCCGACATTGACCCCAATACGTACAATCTTGATCCCGAGGCGCTCCAAGCTGCGATCAGCCCGCGTACTCGGGCGGTGATCGCTGTGCACCTGTTCGGGCTTGCTGCCGAGATGGACGAGATCAGGGCCATCGCCTCGCACCACGGCCTAAGCATTATTGAGGACGCCGCATGCGCGATCGGTACGACCTATAAGGGCCAGCCGGTCGGGAGCCTTGGTAACCTGGGATGCTTTTCGTTTCATCCACGGAAGGTGATTACGACCGGTGAAGGCGGCATGGTGACGACGAATGATGCAGGGCTTGCGAATCGCGTTGCAAGCTTCCGGAACCATGGCTCGACAGGCGTTATGGCATCAGACGCTGAGGCGCAAGGGCCATGGACCATGGCGACATTCGACAATTTGGGATTCAATCTCCGGCTTTCTGATATCCAGGCAGCTGTGGGTGTCGCGCAGATGAGCAAGCTGGATGGTCTTCTGGCCGAACGACGCGCCGCTGCCGCTCGGTACACCGAGATGTTGTCCGCCGTCGAGGAGATCGCATTGCCTGTGGCCGGCGACGTCGCCGGCCATACCTTTCAATCTTTTGTAATTCGGATCCGCGCTGGCGGCCGCGATCTTCGTAACGCAGTCATGGCCCGTCTTGCGCAGCACGGTATCGAGAGCCGACCAGGTACTCATGCGGTCCACCGGCTCGGGTATTATCGGTCGAAATACGCGTTAAAAGCGGAGATGTTTCCAATCGCTGCAGGAGCGGAGGACACGACCATTACCCTGCCGATTTTTCCCGGCATTCAGCCGGAACAGCAGTTAGTAACTGTCGATTTGATCAAAGAGGCGCTGATTTCGGAGTGAAATGCCCATGGGGACCTCGTCCACCCTAAGCGAAGACGACGCCGTTTGGCTTGAACGGTTCGCCATGGAAAAGGGGCGGCCGCTTCGGGTGCTGCACGTTGGTAACGTGGCCAACAACGCCTATTTGAACGCGAAGTTTCTTCGCCGAGTTGGTATCGAGGCGGACGTATTGTGCGCTGATTATTATCATGTAATGGGGTGTCCGGAGTGGGAAGAACTTGAACTTCCTCGTGGCCATCGCTCTGATTTCGATCCGATTTTCGATCGAGCAGACCTTCGCGGCTATTCCCGTCCTAAATGGTTTTTCCAGGGGCCCTTGTCTTATTGCATCGCTGAAATTTCACGTCGCCATTCGGCAAAGCGTTCCTTTCGTTCTGGGGCGATGCGGCGAGCACTGACGCGATGGATCGCGCGCAGGCCCGGCGGGCGGCTGCAGCGGTTCATCGGGGGAATCGTCACTGATCCAATTGCTTACCCGGTTGGGTGGGTGGCGATACTGCGCCGCAGCCGCAAAATAGCCGGTCTATACGGACATGTTGCTGCCTTGTGGCCCGGAGTGCGCCCTCTCGCGCGGGCTGTAGCTCGGAGCTGTGACGATTTGATCTCGAGGAAAGAGCCGACGGCGGATGGCCTTGATGGTCGTAACGGAAGCCGACATACGTCAAGTTTAGTCGAAGAGTTCGTTAGCCACTTCCCTCGCCGTGCAGATCGGATTAAAAATTCGGAGATAGAGGCATTCGAATTGAGTGCGCGACTATACGGGGAGAGCATTTCAATATTACGACATCATTCAAGCGTACGGCACCTCTCCCATCTATCCTATGTTGGCGGGCGGCAAGCCCTATGTCGCGTACGAGCACGGGACTTTACGTGACTTTACGAAGGGGGATCAACCTCTTCATCGGCTTACGGCGTTCGCATACCGTAATGCCGCTCATACCTTCGTGACTAACGGCGATTGCTTGCAGTACGCGAAGGATCTTGAGATCGAGTTTGTCCGCGATGCTGATGCATCCGGTCGACATCGAGCAGCACAGGTCTGATTTTAGGGACGAGGCGGTTGAAATAAGGAGGCGGTATAATGCGGAAGCGCTGCTTGTGTGCCCGCTATGTCACGATTGGGCGGTCAAGGGAACAGTGTACATCTTCGGGCGCTGCCGTTGATGTGTCGCTCTATTGGAAAGCGTGTCGTGCTCGTGACGGCATTCTGGGGAAGCGAGCTCGAAGAAAGCAAACACCTCATCGAGCAACTGGGGTGTCAATCTAATGTCGTACTGGGTTCCGCCATTTCGCGGATGGCGATGATCAAATTGATGCAAGCGGCCGATGTGGTGCTCGATCAAATTGCCCTTCCGCACTTCGGCGCCACCGCGCCGCAAGCCATCGCGACTGGTGTTCCTGTCGTTTCGAGCTACCGACCCGAGAGCACTAGTTGGATCGAGCGGAGCCCGCGCCGATATGCCTGCATTCACGCCGGACCAGGTTGCCGCGGCCGTCTCGAAAGCGCTAGACCCCGCTTGGCGAGATGAATATAAAGAGCGCGCTCGGAACTGGACGGACAAATATCACAGTCCGGCGCGGATCATACAAGACCATGTGACGGTATATAGGAATTTTTGACACCATGAGCACCGACTCGGAACTCCTCAAGAATTGTTACGAACAATTCGCCCTTACGGGCGATTCGACGACGACGGCATGCGATTATAATCTGCGGGACTTGGAGATCGCTTTTGGACTGGAGTTCCTGCGGGACGGGGACATGGTGCCGGATGTCGGCTGCGGACCCGGCGTGTCGCTACGGAGCTATGCGGCATCAAGACGCGTGAAGGCATTCGGTATCGACTATTCGGAGAACATGGTCGAGTTCGCGCTTCGCCAAAACCGAGAGCTGGCGCCCAATCTTGATATCGAAGTCCGCCACGCTTCCGTTCTCGATCTGCCTTATGCTGACGCAAGCATGGACGTGGTGACTAGTCATCGCTGTCTTATGGCCTTGCTTGATTGGGAAAAGCAAAAGGAGGCATTGATTGAAATCCGTCGCGTTCTGAAGCCTGGTGGCATCTATGTAATGATGGAGGGCACAATCGACGGTCTCGACCGACTCAATTTCTATCGCCGAAAATTCGATTTGCCAGAGATCGAGCCGGATGGCCGTGATCGTCTTTTGACGCTCAAGTTTGATGAAAGTGCCTTGTTCGAGTTCTGCAAACCACACTACGAATTGTTGCGGACCCAACGCTTCGGCATGTACTATTTTCTTACGCGGATCGTTCAACCTCTTCTAGTGGCGCCGGACAAGCCTAGGTACGACCATCCCTTGAACGAGGTGGCTAAGAAAATTGCGCGCGTGTTCCCGGATCTCGATAACATGGGCCATTTGGTCGGTTTCGCTTGGCGCAAATGCGCCTGAACGGATTAGTCGCGAGGCGGCGATGATCTGCTTAAGCTTCGATACCGATCACATGGATGAAGCGCGCCTGTCAGAATTCCTACAAGGTGTTAGCCTTTCAGGGGAGGGGAACGTTTTTTTGCACTCAGATATATGAGTGCTTGAAAGACACGGACCACGAGGTCGCACCGCATCCATTTCTCTCGGATAGAGAGGAGTGGCTGCCCGTTTTGCGGACGATGCGAAAAGCCTTCCCTCGCGCCGTCGGTTGGAGATCGCATTCCTGCGTATTCAGTCACCTCCTAGCGGAATGGTTGGGCCGTAACGGATATCGGTATGTGAGTACGAACGACCAGTTTGGCCAGACCCACATCAGGCCCGTTCGGCAGCCTTGGGGAGTTTGGCACCTCCCCATTTATTATATGGACAACATGGACTTTTCGCGAGCCCGCTTCTGGGGCGCTGCGGCGGAGAAGCCGTTCGCGAGAAGCCTGATCGACAAGGCATTGGTAGAGGAAGGATTGTATGTATTCGACTTTCATCCAATCCACCTGATGCTGAATTCTCCCGCTCCCGAGTACTATTTTTCGGTCCGAGACCGGTTCCGAGCCGGTGAGCCCCTGTCGCTGATACGATATGGCGACTACGGCGCTGGCAGCTATTTCGTCGATCTGTGCCGGGCGATGAGCGAAGCTGGCATCAACAGCCTATCGATGGAGGAAGCGCTAAACTCTTACGAATCTAGGTCAGACATAGGTTCCGGAACGGAGATTTGATATGCGGGTTCTCGTGACGGGCGCCACCGGGTTTATTGGTGGCGCCTTGTTGCCTTTGCTGGCCCGGCATCACCACGTGTTTTCTGCAGGCCGCCGCCGGGTAGATCTGATCGGCGTCGATCACGTAGAAGTAGACTTCTCGAACCGCGGGTGGGAGGCACACCTGCCTAAAAATCTAGATGCGATTATCCACCTCGCTCAATCCGCATCGTATCACCGGTTTCCAGATTGCGCCCTAGACGTCTTCCAAGTCAACGTTGAAAGCACCGCGCGATTGGCAGACTATGCTGCCAAAAACGGTGTTCGTTGGCTTTTCCTTGCCTCTACGGGCAGTGTTTACGAGCCGTATACCGGTCGATTGGCAGAAAGCGAATGCGTTCAGCCGAATGGCTTCTATTCGGTGACCAAGCTTGCCGCGGAGCAGATCGCATTGGCCTATTCGGGCCAGTTCGAGGTCTGCGTTTGCCGGTTATTCTTTCCCTACGGTCCCGGACAATTAGACCGGTTAGTGCCCCGCCTCGTTGAGCAAATAGTCAGAGGTGCTCCGGTTTTCATCGATGGCGCTGGGCAGGGGCTCGAATTCACGCTCTTGCATGTCAATGACGTTGCATATCTTATCTCTACCGCGCTCTCCGATAGGTGGCAGGGAGTTGTCAATCTTGCATCCGACGAGGTCATAAGCATACGCGAGTTGGCGCGAAAAATTGGCAGTCTGGTCGGCCGTGAGCCTAAGTTTGCTGGGAGAGACGGTCTGGCCCGCAAGATTGTGCCCGATACCGGGCGGCTTAAGTCGCTGGCCCCCTCTTGGCATTGCATTCCGCTGGACGACGGATTGTCGTACCTCGACCAGCGTAGCTGTAGATCCGAGGGGAAACGTTCTGTGAGTCGCCCGACGCGTAAGCCACGATACACACTACATCTGTCGTCTAGAGGGTTCTGTGGATGGTGCGGCTCGCTATTAGGCACGAAGCGGCCGGGGCCAACGGCGGTAGCGTTCGCTGGTGGTGCCTTCGTCTAGAGCCGATGTTGCCGCATAGAGTTCGATCGGACCAACCGCGGTGCGCGAGTCGGCTAAGGTTTCAACAATGCAAGACGATAGCGAGATGACTTCATCGACGGTCGGTGGACTGTCGCGGGCCGCGGCGGCAGGTCGACAGGCGCAAAGCGCCCAGACAAAGCGTGGCTTTTACTCCGGCCGAGTAGGCTATTTCCGTCACCTTGCAGTGAGGGGAAGCTACCTCGTTGCGGACATCGTTCTGTTTATACCGCTATTGTTGCTGACGATCGCATCGCGGTTCATAGCAAGACCTGTCGATGTTGGTCTGGGCCCGACCCCAACGATCAATAGCCGATATCACAAGCGTGCCTTAGAAAGTCGCGGTTATCGTTGTGAAACATTCGTGTACCATACTTGGTATTTCACGAACGAGTTCGACGTGATGCTCAACAAAATCTGCCCGCGTGCCTTGGGTCCGTACCTCTCTTACGTCTTCTGTCTTTTTAGATACAAGTCCCTATACGTGTATTTCTCAGGGGGGCCGCTAGGGTTCACGACTTTGCTTGCGCGATGTGAGCCGTTTCTTTTTCAACTGGCCGGGATTAAAACGGTGGTTATGCCCTTCGGGGCGGATGTACAGGTTCTTTCTCGGGCTACAAACAAGCTATTCGTTCATGGCTCAGCTCAGGATTACCCGGGTAACCGACTAACGGTCCGGCGTACCGCTGCTTTGGTCGATGTCTGGACGCAGGGGGCAAGTCACGTCGTATCTGGCTGCGACTGGGTTGATTATATGTATTTTTGGGACACGCTTATGCTGGCTCATTTCGCGATCGACACCGATGCATTCGAGGTCAGCCATGTCGAAGGACGAGGTGATCGAACTTGCTCGCCCTTGCGGATCGTGCATGCGCCGAATCATCGTGCCCTTAAAGGGACAGCCCATATCCTCCGGGCGGTCGAGGAGTTAAGGGCGGAAGGCGTGGCGATCGAACTCAGCATCCTGGAAGGCCTTCCCAACCACGAGGTGCATGCGAGAATTAAGGCAAGCGATGTCGTCGTGGATCAGCTTGTGATCGGCTGGTACGCTATGTTCGCGCTCGAGGGAATGGCGCAGGGCAAGCCGGTTGTCTGCCGCATCCGCAAAGATCTTAGAGAGCTGTATGAAGGAGTCGGTCTAATTGCTCCGGGTGAGCTACCTGTTGTTGATGCCGACATCCGAACGATCAAAGACGTGCTTAAGCGTCTAGCGTCAATGTCGCGCGGCGAACTGCGCGCGCTAGGTGAGCAATCTCGCGCTTTCGTAGAGCGGCACCATTCGATTGGGGCGATCGGCGCGGTCTTTGACCGGATCAATCGTAATATTGGAGTGCAGCCACGGAAATAGGGGCTTTAACTTGGTGTGGTCTTTTGTTGACCTGCCGTGTCATGAATTTTTTGCCCGCGGCGCTAAAGTGGGCGTCGCACTCCCATGTGCACAATCTTTAAAATCGGCTACCCCAATCTACGACGTCATAATGGCGTGTGCGGGTGGGCGTAGACGATGTGCGGGATAGCAGGAGTTTGGCGGCAGGACGGAGGCAATGTTGCGGACTTGCGCGCTGTTGCAAGGTCGATGACCGAAACCATGGCCCATCGTGGTCCGAACGACAGCGGAGTGTGGATTTCAGCGTCAGACGGCATTGCATTTGGCCACCGACGTCTCTCGATCGTCGATTTGTCGCCCGGTGGTCATCAGCCGATGACGTCATCAGACGGGCGATACACCATCACCTATAACGGTGAGATCTACAATTATCGCGCGCTGCGCGATCGCCTTGTGGCGCGCGGCGCGCAATTCCGAAGTGGCTCGGATACCGAAGTTATCCTTGAAGGCTGCGTCATAGATGGTGTCGCGAACGTGTTGCCGCAGCTCAACGGCATGTTTGCCTTTGCCATCTGGGATGCCGAAGAAAAAGTATTATACCTCGCAAGAGACCGGATAGGGGAGAAACCGCTTTATTACATGACGGCGGGGCCGTTAACTCTGTTCGCGTCCGAGCTCAAAGCACTGCGTGCCGTTCCTTGGTGGCAGCCGCGCATCAATTTGTCTGCTGCTGCAGCCTTTCTTCGCCATGGTTGCGTGCCAGGTCCCGGATCGATCTATGATGGCATAAGGAAATTGCCGCCGGGCGCGCTGGCAATGATTAGGCCTGGGAGCGAGCCGCGAGAAGAATACTATTGGTCGATCCGTGACACGATCGAGCATAATGCCGGTTTGACACCGGAGGTAGAGGAAGCTGAGGCCGTCGAAACGCTCGACGACCTTTTGGGCGACGCCGTCTCTCTTCGCATGATCGCCGATGTGCCTCTCGGTGCGTTTCTCTCCGGCGGCTATGACTCGTCGACGATTGTCGCGCTTATGCAGGCGAGGACATCTGCACCGGTGCGGACCTTCACGGCGAGCTTCGAAGAGTCCCAGTTCGACGAGGCGCCCCATGCCGAGGCGGTCGCGAGGCATCTTGGAACCGACCACACGACCTTCCGCGTTTCCGGCGAAGAGGCATATCGCGTCGTTCCGCAATTGGCCCAAATGTACGATGAACCATTCGCCGATTCTTCACAAATCCCGACCCATCTGCTTTCATTGCTCACGCGTCAGAAGGTCACCGTGGCGCTGTCAGGCGATGGCGGAGACGAACTTTTCACTGGCTACAATCGTTACCATTGGGCGGAGAAGATTTGGTCACCGTTTTCGCGAATGCCGGGTCCGGTTCGGCGGTTAGGTGCTGCCGCACTCCGTTCAATTCCGGAAAGCGCCTATGATCGTCTTGCGAGGGCCCTCCCGGTGAGCTATCGCCCCCAGCAGCCCGGATACAATGTCCATCGCATCGCCGATTTGATTGCGTTGCCTTCGATAGATGCGGTCTACGAGCAGCTGGTTTCGCAGACGAGCCGGCCAGATAAATTCCTCAAGGGTATTCACAACGACACCTGCACCTGGCTCAAAGACGTGCGTTTTGCAACTGGACTCACCGATCCGGTAGATCGGATGCGCTATTCGGATCAAATGGTCTATCTTCCGGACGATGTGCTTACAAAGGTGGACCGAGCGTCTATGGCCGTTGGACTCGAGGTTCGGGCGCCGCTCCTCGATCACCGGATCGTGGAATGGGTATGGCGGCTGCCGCCGCAGCTCAACACGCACGCGTGCCGCCCTAAACACCTTCTGCGCTGTGTGCTTGAACGGTATGTTCCAGCAGCGTTAGTCGATAGACCAAAGCGAGGATTTGGCGTTCCTTTGGCGAGGTGGCTGCGGGGGCCCCTGCGTGAATGGGCCGAGAGCCTCTTGTCGCCAGAAGCTCTCCAAACGGACTCGTTGCTCGATCCCCAATCGGTCAGGTCGCTTTGGGCGGACTTCCTGAAGGGGGCGGATCGCAACCAATACCTGGTTTGGAACGTGCTAATGCTGGCCGCTTGGTCTCGGGCTTGGCGCGTTTGAAATGATGCGGGTGTGGCCGATCTGATTGTTCATGGTTCGAAGTCTCGCCGGAGGGGCCATTGACTTCGTCTGGCGGTCCGGCCATCAACCGGCTGATCATGCGGCGGCTCGGGACCCCGAATTGCTTGACTGAGCTTGATGCGAGGCCTCACCTGATAACTTCGTTTCCGAACGTCCACGCTACATAAATCTCGGTGCCTTTCCGTGAATTACAATCGTAAAATCGCTGTAATCGGGCTCGGCTATGTTGGCTTGCCGGTGGCGGTCGCCTTCGCGCGCGCCGGCGTTACGGTGATTGGATTTGATATCCATCAAGAACGTGTCGCCGAGCTACGTGCAGGCCGCGACCGCACGCGCGAGGTCGAGCCCGGCGAACTGGCGCAGCCGACCTTGACCTACACCTGTGACGTGGCGCGCCTGAAGGACGCCGACTTTTACATCGTCACCGTGCCGACGCCGATCGACGACGCCAACCGACCCGACCTCGGCGCCATGCTGGCCGCGTCCGAGACCGTCGGTGGCGTGCTGAAAAAGGGCGACATCGTCGTCTATGAATCCACGGTCTATCCCGGCGCCATCGAGGAAGACTGCGTGCCGGTACTGGCGGCGAATTCCGGCCTCGTCGCTGGCCGCGACTTCACGGTCGGCTATTCGCCCGAGCGCATCAATCCCGGCGATAAGCTGCATCGCTTCGAGACCATCACCAAGGTTGTCTCGGGCCAGGATGCCAAGACGCTCGATATCGTCGCCGACGTTTACGGCTCGGTGGTTACCGCCGGAATTCATCGCGCGCCATCGATCAAGGTGGCGGAGGCCGCCAAGGTCATCGAGAATACGCAGCGCGATCTCAACATCGCTTTCATGAACGAGCTATCGGCGATCTTTCACGAGCTCGGTATCGACACCGCCGACGTGCTGGCGGCGGCCGCGACCAAATGGAATTTCCTCAATTTCCAACCGGGTCTGGTTGGCGGCCACTGTATCGGCGTCGATCCTTATTACCTGACCTATCGCGCTGAGAAAGCCGGCTATCACCCGGGCATTATCCTCGCCGGCCGGCGCATCAATGACGGCATGGGGCAGTGGGTCGCCCGCGAATGCGTACGCAGCCTCACTTTGCGCAATTGCACCAACGCCGTGGTCACGGTCCTCGGCATGACATTCAAGGAAGACGTGCCCGACATTCGCAATTCCAAGGTCATCGATATCGTGCGAGAGCTCGAGCGCTTCGGTATCCGCACCCAGGTGCATGATCCGTTGGCGCTGGCCGACGAGACGAAGCAAGAATATGGCATTGCGCTCACCCCGCGCGAGGCGCTTGCCCTCGCGGATGCGATCGTGCTGGCGGTGCCGCACCGCGCATATCTCGATGAAGGCTGGCCGCTCATTCGGCGGCTCCTGCGCGATGGCAAGGGCACGGTGCTGGACGTGAAATCGCGGCTTGCGCGCGAGCAAAAACCGGAAGGCATCGATCTATGGCGGCTGTGAATCCCGTTCTCGTCACCGGTGCCGCCGGCTTCATTGGTTTCCACGCGGCGCTGCGCCTGCTGCAGGACGGTCAGCGCGTTGTCGGTCTCGACAACGTCAACGACTACTACGATCCCAAGCTGAAGGAGGCGCGGCTCGCGGAGCTAGGCAAGCTCGGCGGCTTCGAATTCGCCAGGCTCGATCTCGCCGACCGCGAGGGCATGGCGGCGCTATTCAAGCGGCATCGCTTTCCGCGTGTCGTTCATCTCGCGGCGCAGGCGGGCGTGCGCCATTCGCTGGTCGATCCGTTCGCCTATATCGACGCCAATCTCGTTGGCTTCACCAACATCCTCGAAGGCTGCCGCCATAACGGCTGCCAACATCTCGCTCTACGCCTCGTCGTCGTCGGTCTATGGCGCCAACACTCATATGCCGTTTTCCGTGCACGACAATGTGGACCATCCGCTCAGCCTCTACGGCGCCTCGAAGAAGGCCAACGAGCTCATGGCGCACGCTTATTCCCATCTATTTCGGCTGCCGACGACGGGATTGCGGTTCTTCACGGTCTACGGCCCCTGGGGCCGGCCCGACATGGCGATGTGGCTGTTCGCCAAAGCGATCATGGCCGATGAGCCGATCAAGCTCTTCAACAACGGCGACATGCGGCGCGATTTCACCTATATCGACGACATCGTCGAGGCGATCGTGCGGCTGATCGCGCTCGCGCCGGAGCCGAATCCGGCCTGGTCCAGCGAAGCGCCCGATCCTGGCTCCAGCAACGCGCCCTGGCGGGTCTACAATATTGGCAACAACAATCCGGTCGAGTTGATGGACGTCGTGCGGCACCTGGAAGAGTCGATTGGGTAGGCAAGCCAAGCGCGAGTTGCTGCCGATGCAGCCCGGCGACGTGCCGGCGACCTACGCGGACGTCGACGATCTCATGCGCGAGGTCGATTTCAAGCCGGCGACGCCGATCGGCGAGGGCATTGCGCGGTTCGTGGCGTGGTATCGCGAATATCACGGCCTCTGATTCTATCTCGAGCGGGCAGGTCCGGCAGGCCATGACGGATCGTGTTGCATTGATCACCGGCGTGACCGGACAGGATGGCGCCTATCTGGCGGAGATGCTGCTCGGCAGGGGCTACGTCGTCCACGGCGTCAAACGGCGCTCGTCCTCGCTCAATACCCAACGGGTCGATCACCTCTACGTCGATCCCCATCTCGAGAACGTCCGGTTTTTCCTTCACTACGGGGATATGACCGACGCCACCAATTTGATCCGGCTGATGCAAGAGACGCAGCCGACCGAAATCTACAATTTGGCGGCGCAGAGCCACGTCCAGGTCAGCTTCGAGACGCCGGAATACACCGCCAACGCCGACGGGTTAGGGACGCTGCGCCTGCTCGAGGCGATGCGCATCCTGCGCATGGAAGAGAGGACCCGATTCTACCAGGCCTCGACCTCGGAGCTCTACGGCGTATCGCCGCCCCCGCAGAACGAGGCAACGCCGTTCGCGCCCCGCAGTCCTTACGCCGCTGCCAAGCTCTATGCGTACTGGATCACGGTGAACTATCGCGAGGCTTATGGCATGCACGCCTCGAATGGCATCCTATTCAATCACGAGAGCCCGATCCGGGGCGAGACCTTCGTCACCCGCAAGATTACTAACGCGGTTGCTGCCATCGAAGTGGGGCGGCAGGAGACGTTGTTCATCGGCAATCTCAACGCCCGACGCGATTGGGGGCATGCACGAGATTACGTCGAGGGCATGTGGGCAATCTTGCAACAGGCCAAGCCAGACGACTACGTGCTCGCGACCGGCGAGAGCCACACTGTGCGGGAATTCTGCGAGCGCGCTTTTGCAGTGGTCGGCCGTCGCATCCGCTGGCAGGGGGAGGGGGTCGACGAGGTCGGGATCGATGAAGTTAGCGGCAAGGTCTTGATCCGCGTCGACCCGCGCTATTTCCGGCCGACTGAAGTGGATGTGCTGCTCGGCGATCCCGCCAAGGCCCGCACCATGCTCGGCTGGCGCCACCGCGTGAGCTTCGACGAACTGGTCACCCAAATGGTAACCAGCGATCTCGCGGCGGCCCGCGGCGTCAAGACGGATTGACGCTGCCGTCGGCGACGATCTTGTCGTCGGCGCGCTGCGGGGCCATGATCCATACCAGACCACCGAGCATCCCCAGCATTAGATAGCTGACGCCGAACAGGATCGAAACCAGCAGGCCGTCACTGCGCGGCAGGCCCGCATAGGCGAAGGCCGCGACCATGGCGCCTTCGCGCACGCCCCAGCCCGCGATCGAGATCGGCACCACCGCGATCAGCGCGACCGGCAGCACCACAAAGATGGCATTGGTGAACGAGAGGTCGGCGCCGATCGCTCGCGCGACGCACCAGGCGCACAGCGCAGTCAGGATGTGGCTCAAGACAGAAATCAAGCTGACCGAACCGAGCGTGCGGGGCGTGCGCAGAATGCCGACGGCGATGGTCGCGCTGGCGGCAAGGTGGCGCGTCAGCGTCCAGCGTTGCAGGAAGTGCCAGCGTTCCCAGCCGAGCAACAGGAATACGCCCCAGCCGGCGAGGCTGCCGAGACCGATCGCCAGCAGGGCGATCCGCCCGATTGGATCCTGCACCAGCGCGAAGGTCCACGGCAGGCAGACGACGACCACGCAGGCCAGCATGACAAGCCCGATCAGCCTGTCGAGCAGCACCGAATAGCTTGCCACCCGCCAGTCGTGCTGCTTGCCCAGCAGCCAGATGCGCATGGCGTCGCCGCCGACGCTCGACGGCAGGGTCTGGTTGAAGAAGGTGCCGATGATAGTGAAGCGGAACAGGCGTCCGAGCGCCATCGACGCGCCACACCGGGCCACGATCTGCTGCCAGCGCAGGGCGAGGAGGGCGGTTTGGGCTATGAGCATAACGACTGAAAGCGCCAGCCAGCCGATCTGAACCTGTTTCAGCCGGGCGGCGATGCTGTTGAGGTCGACCAGCCGCAGCGCAAAATACAGCAACAGCGCCGAGACCGTGGCTTTCAACAGCAGGGATATCGCCTTGCGCATTGCCGGGTCATCACTGGGTTTTGGCGGGCTCTTCGGGTCGCTTTGATCTTGGGGGATCGCTGCCTACCCGGTTGCCGGTTCGCCGGCGGGAAGTCAAGCGGGCCAGGAGGGGGCGAAAAAAGCCCCGTAAATGCCTTGCAAGCGGTCGCCCTGCTTGCCATGGGTAGCTCGCACAATGGCAGTCCGATGAGGGAACCTACGCGATGACCGCTCCCACTCTGGAAACGCTGAAGGTTAAACTGTTCACCGACGGCGCCGACAAGGCGCAGATTGTCGAGATGGCCAAACAGTCCTGGATCGCCGGTTTCACGACCAATCCGTCACTGCTCAAGAAGGCCGGGGTCAGCGACTACGCAGCTTACGCTCGCGAGTTGGTCGCTGCGGTTCCCGACCGCCACATTTCATTCGAGGTCATCTCAGATGATATCCCGGAGATGGTGGCGCAGGGCCGCCTGATCCATACCTGGGGCGAGAATGTTTATGCCAAGCTGCCGGTGACCAACACTCGCGGCGAGACCCTGTTCGAGGCCGTGCGGATGCTCTCGCGCGACGGCGTCAAGATCAACATGACCGCGATCTTCACCGACGAGCAGGTAGAGCAGGCTGTTGTTGCTCTAGACGGCGGTGCGCCGGCCTGCGTTTCGGTGTTTGCCGGTCGGCTGGCGGATTTCGGCATCGACTACCGTCCGACCATGCAGAAGGCCGTGGCGCTTGCGCGCAAGACCCGTAACGTCGAGATCATCTGGGCTTCCACGCGCGAGGCCTTCAACGTGATCGAGGCCGATGTCATGGGCTGCCAAATCATTACCGCGCCCGCCGATGTCCTGAAGAAGCTGCCCTCGATCGGCACCAAGACACCGGCGGCGCTTTCCTTGGGCGCGGTGCAGGCCTTCCGGGATGACGCACTGGCCGCCGGTCTGCGACTCGACGTTGGCGCTTCCCGGGCGGCGGAATGAGCGCGACGCGTATAGCTCAGCGCCCTGTAACGCTCTGAATCAAAACGTGTTCGCCCCGGTTCCGGGCAGCTGTCGCCAGCCACAGGGCAGCATGCTAAGGGATTCGCAGGGGCCCATTTAGGCGGCCAGGGGACGCTTTCAGATCATGACTCAGACCCAAATGCCGAGCGCGGAGCACCCATTGCGAATCGGTGTCATCGGCGTCGGTGTCATGGGCAGCAACCACGCCCGCGTCCTGTCCGGTCTGCCGGGCGTGAAGCTCGTCGGCATCGCCGATCCCGATCGCAAGCAGGCTGACTTTGTCGCGCGCACACTGGGCTGTACCGCTGTCGATGGTGTCGAGGAATTGCTCGATCTCGGCATAGACGCGGTCACCATCGCGGCGCCGACCCATCTGCACCACCCGATCGCGCTCGCCTGCATCGCACGCGGCGTCCACGTGCTGGTCGAAAAGCCGATCGCCTCCACGGTGGAGCAGGGCCACGACATCATCGCCGCCGCGCGTGCGGCAGGCGTCACGCTCATGGTCGGTCACGTCGAGCGCTTCAATCCGGCGGTGGAAGCGATCAAGGAGGCAATCCGGAACGAGGATATCCTCTCGATCGCCATCACCCGCGTCGGTCCGTTTCCGCCGCGCATGTCGAACGTCGGTGTGGTGATCGATCTTGCCGTGCACGACATCGACTTGATCCGTTGGTTTACCGACTCCGACATCGTCGAGGTGCAGCCGCAGATGTCGAACGCGGTGGCCGAGCGCGAGGACATCGCGCTCTTGCAATTCCGCACCGCGAATGGCGTGCTCGCGCACATCAACACCAACTGGCTGACGCCATTCAAGGCGCGCAGCGTCACCGTGGCGACGCGTGGCAAATACGTAACCGGCGACTTGCTCACCCGCCAGGTCACCGAATGCTTCGGTTTCCAGCCCGACGGCAGCTATTCCATGCGCCATCTTTCGGTCGGCCACGCCGAGCCGCTGCGTGCGGAACTGCTCGCCTTCATCCACGCCGTGCGTACGGGAGCCGCGCCCGCGGTGACCGGCGAGGAGGGCGTCGCCAGCCTCGAAATCGCGACCCAATGCCTCGAATCCCGCGCGGCGGCGGATGCAGCCCAGCAGCCGCTCCCGCGCTTTGCGGCGATGTGAGCCGGGCCGTTTGTAATACGACAGGGACGACCAGGACGATCATGAACCCACGCGTCGAACTTCCGCCTATTCCCTTCATCGATATTGCGGCGCAGCGCCGGCGATTGGGCAGCGCCATTGATACAGCGGTGGCCCGTGTGCTCGACCACTGCCAATTCATCCTGGGGCCGGAAGTGCGCGCTTTCGAAGCCGAACTCGCGGCATTTTCCGGCGCCAAGCACGCGGTAAGCTGTGCTAGCGGCACAGACGCGCTGGTGCTGCCATTGCGCGCGCGTGGCATCGGCCCTGGCGACGCAGTGATCTGCCCGAGCTTCACCTTCTGCGCCACGGCGGAAGTCGCGGTGCTGGTCGGCGCTACGCCGGTCTTTGTCGACGTCGACGCCGATACCTTCAACATGAAGCCGGACGCCATCGCTGGCGGCATCAAGGCCGCCAAGGCAGCGGGCCTTAACCCCAAGGCGATCATCCCGGTCGATCTGTTTGGCTTGCCGGCCGATCATGGGGCCATCCGCGCCATCGCCGACGCCGAAGGCTTGTTCGTGATCGACGACGCAGCGCAGGGCTTTGGTGGGTCCATCCAGGGCCGCCGCCTCGGCACCTTCGCGCACGCCACCTCCACCAGCTTCTTCCCGGCCAAACCATTGGGCTGCTACGGCGACGGTGGTGCGGTGCTGACCGACGATGCCGAACTCGCCGAGTTGATGCGAAGTGTTCGTGTCCACGGGCAGGGGAGCGACAAATACGACAACGTCCGCATTGGGCTGGCTTCGCGGCTGGATACGATTCAGGCGGCGGTGCTGCTCGAAAAACTGAAGATTTTCCCGGACGAGATCGAAGCCCGCAACGCGGTGGCGCGCCGTTATGCGGAAGGACTGGCCGATGTCGTGACGGTCCCGATCGTCCCTGAGGGGTTCGTCTCGGTGTGGGCGCAATACACGATCCGATTGCCGGCTGGCCGGCGCGAGGCATTCGCGGCCACTCTGAAAGCGGAAGGCGTGCCGACCGCGATTTATTACCCGATCCCGTTGCACCACCAGAAAGCCTACAAAAATTACCCGGTGGCTGACGGTGGCCTGGCCGTGAGCGAGCAGCTCGCGGGCGAGGTGATCAGCCTGCCGATGCACGCCTATCTCGACGCCGCCACGCAAGGCCGGATCATCGAAGCGGTGCGGCGAGCCCTGTAGGTCTAAATGGCCTTGCCGCTCGAATTCGATCTGCGCGGCAAAAGGGTTTTCGTCGCAGGGCACAGGGGTATGGCCGGCTCGGCCATTGTTCGGCGACTTTCGCGGGAAAGCTGCGAGATCCTCACAGCCGACCACAAGGCGCTCGATCTCACCCAGCAGGAGCCGACTGAGCGCTGGCTTGCCGACAACAAGCCGGACGCTGTCTTTCTCGCCGCAGCCAAGGTCGGCGGCATTTTTGCCAACGACACCATGCCGGTCGATTTCCTGGCCGAGAACCTGGCAATCGCCCTCAACGTGATCCGCGGCTCGTTTAAGGGGGGCGTCGAAAAGCTGCTGGCGCTCGGCTCGTCCTGCATCTATCCGCGGCTCGCACCGCAGCCGATGAAAGAGGACTCGCTGTTGACGGGTCCATTGGAACCTACCAACGAATGGTACGCCGTCGCCAAGATCGGCGCCATCAAGATGTGCGAGGCCTACCATAAGCAGTACGGCGCCAAGTTTGTCTCGGTGATGCCGAGCAACCTTTACGGCCCCGGCGACAACTATCATCCCGAATTTAGCCACGTACCGGCGGCGCTGATCAGGCGCTTCCACGAGGCCAAGCTCGCCGGCGCGCCCTCAGCCGTCGTCTGGGGATCGGGCCGCCCGCGGCGCGAATTTCTCTCGTCGGACGATCTCGCCGATGCTTGTGTGTTCGTGATGAAGCATTATTCGGGCGCCCAGTTCCTCAATGTCGGCGCCGGCAAGGATATGACCATTGCCGAGTTCGCCGCCCTCGTGCGCGACGTCGTCGGCTACAAGGGCGAGCTTGTGTTTGACGCATCCCGGCCGGACGGCATGCCGCAGAAACTGCTCGACACGTCGAAGCTCACCGCGCTCGGGTGGACACCCCGTATTCCGTTGCGCGAAGGGCTGGCGGGGGCTTACGCCGACTTCCTGGGGCGGACTTGAGCTGAGCGGCGGTGCCGTCCGGCTGAGAATTCGGTTTCACGGCGTCTGCGCCGTGTGACAAAACAGGCGTAACGGGCCGTGCTGCGAGCACGATCGTCGCGCCGATCCATGCCGATGTAGATTTTCGTTGTCTTCTTTCGGGTCGCCTTGTTTTCGGAATTTCGGCTGCGTAGAACCCCGGCGCTCTGACGATGGATGTCTCGCCTCGCGAGCCCTGGGATAGCGTTAACGAGTGAATGAAGTTATGACTTGGCAAGCTGATCATATCCGATTGCGCCGGCTGGAAGCCGAGGCGATCGAAATTATCCGTGAGACGGTGGCGGAGTTCAGCCGCCCGGTGATGCTCTATTCAATCGGCAAGGATTCGGGCGTCATGCTGCACCTTGCGTGCAAGGCGTTCTATCCGGCAAAGCCGCCGTTTCCGCTGCTGCACATCGATACTACCTGGAAATTCCGCGAGATGATCGCGTTCCGCGACGAGACTGCGAAGCGCCTCGGCATGGATCTGCTCGTGCACGTCAACGAGGAAGGGGTTGCGCGCGGCATCTCGCCGGTGGCCTCGGGCTCATCAGTGCATACACAAGTCATGAAGACTGAGGGCCTGCGCCAGGCGCTCGACAAGTGGAAGTTCGATGCAGCCTTCGGTGGCGCGCGCCGCGACGAGGAGAAGAGCCGCGCCAAGGAGCGCGTGTTCTCACACCGCTCCGCCGCGCACGTCTGGGATCCGCGCAACCAGCGTCCCGAACTCTGGCACCTCTACAACACGCGCATCAAGCCGGGCGAATCCATGCGCGTGTTCCCGCTGTCTAATTGGACCGAGCTTGACGTCTGGGAGTACATCAGGCTCGAGGACATCCCCGTGGTGCCGCTCTATTTTGCGAAGCCCCGTCCCGTGGTGAAGCGCGGCGGCGCGCTGATCATGGTCGACGACGGCCGCCTGCCGCTCGAACCCAACGAGGTCCCGCAGATGCTGCGGGTGCGCTTCCGCACGCTCGGCTGCTATCCTCTGACCGGGGCCATTGAGTTGGCAGGCCGATACGCTCGACGCCATCATCGCGGAAATGCGCGGGGCTAACCATTCGGAGCGTCAGGGGCGCCTCATCGACCACGACGAATCCGGCTCGATGGAGAAGAAGAAGCGCGAGGGGTACTTCTGATGGACGACCTCGCTCATCCGGCAACCCACGCGGCCGCGCCCCGCGAGGCCGACACGCGGCCGGCGCTGCGCTTCCTCACCTGCGGCTCGGTCGATGACGGCAAGTCGACGCTGATCGGCCGGCTGCTCTACGAGCAGAACCTGATCTTCGATGACCAACTAAGCGCGCTCGAGCGCGACTCGCGCAAGCACGGCACCACCGGCGCGGACGTCGATTTTGCGCTGCTGCTCGACGGCCTCGAGGCCGAGCGCGAGCAGGGCATCACCATCGACGTCGCCTATCGCTATTTCACGACGTCGCGCCGCGCCTTCATCGTCGCCGACACGCCGGGCCACGAACAGTACACCCGCAACATGGCGACCGGCGCCTCCAATGCGGAACTGGCCGTGCTGCTGGTGGACGCGCGCAAGGGGCTGTTGCCGCAGACCCGGCGCCACGCCGTCATCGCCAGCCTGCTCGGCATTCGCTACGCGGTGCTCGCCGTCAACAAGATCGATTTGGTCGGCTTCGACAAGGTGGCGTTCGACAAGATCGTCGCGGACTTCACGGCATTTGCCGGTTCGCTCGGGTTTAACGAGATCACCGCGATCCCGATTTCGGCGCGCTTCGGCGACAACGTATCGAGCCGCAGCGCCAACACGCCCTGGTACGACGGGCCGGCGCTGGTGGACTACCTGGAAGCGGTCGACGTCGAGGACGACCGCGCCGACAAGCCCTTCCGTCTGCCGGTGCAGTTGGTGAACCGCCCGAACGCCGACTTCCGTGGCTTTGCCGGCACCATCGCCGGCGGAAGTCTGCGCATTGGCGATGAGATCGCGGTGTTACCATCCGGTCGCACCACGACCGTGCAGTCGATCATCAACGGCGACACGACGGTTGAGAAGGCGCAAGCCGGCGACTCAGTCACGGTGACGCTTGCCGACGAGATCGACATTGTCCGCGGTGATATGCTCGCCGCCGCGCGCGCGCGGCCGCAGGTCGCCGACCAGTTCGCGGCGCATCTGGTCTGGATGTCGGGCGATCGGCTGCAGCCGGGCCGCTCCTATCTCATCAAGATCAACAACAACACGGCCGTCGCCACCGTCACCGAACTCAAGCACCGGCTCGACATCAACTCGCTGTCGCAGCTCGCCGCCAAATCGTTAGCGCTCAACGAGGTCGGCGTCGCCAATTTGTCGGTCGCGCGACCAATCGCATTTGATGCCTACGCCGACAACCGCGACACCGGCGCCTTCATCCTCATCGACCGCTACACCAACGAGACGGTCGCCGCCGGGATGATCGACTTCGCGCTCAGGCGCGCCAGCAACATCCACCATCAGCACCTGGTCGTGAGTAAGGCCGAGCGCGGCCAGCTCATGAACCACAAGCCGGCGGTGCTTTGGTTCACGGGGCTTTCCGGGGCCGGCAAGTCGACCATCGCCAACCTGGTCGAGGCTGGCCTGCATGCGCGCGGCGTGCACACGGTCCTGCTCGACGGCGATAACGTGCGCCACGGTCTCAACAGGGACTTGGGCTTCACCGAAACCGACCGCGTCGAGAACATCCGCCGCATTGGCGAGGTCGCCAAGCTGATGACGGAGGCAGGCCTGGTGGTGCTGTGCTCATTCATCTCCCCGTTTAAGGCGGAGCGGCGCATGGTGCGCGAGCTCCTGGACGAAGGCGAATTCCTCGAAGTGTTCGTCGACACCCCGATTGAAGAGTGCATCGCCCGCGACCCCAAGGGCCTCTACAAGCGGGCGCTGGCCGGCCAGATCAAGAACTTCACCGGCGTCGACCAGGCCTACGAGACCCCGGAAAACCCCGAACTGCACCTCATGGCGGGCAGCGGCGAGCCCGGGACCCTGGCCGAAAGGATCATCGCCGACCTGACGGCACGGGGCATCGTCTGATTCCCCACGCCGGAAGGCGGGTTGGTGTTCCGGCGTGCCGGGGTTTCCCAAGGGGCCAGCGCGGCCTTTGGCAAAGGGCCGGCGAGGGGGTAAAGGTTCGGGATGGATTTGGCCGCATTCTTCGACGCTGAACTCACCGAACATTACAACGTCGCCCGCCGCGCCGAGGCGGCGCTACGCGAGCCATTCATTGCCGCTGTTGGGTCTTGCGTTCGCGCCGTGTGGGGCGGCGGCAAGCTTCTCTTCTTCGGCAATGGCGGCAGCGCCGGCGATGCCCAGCACCTCGCGACCGAGCTGACCATCCGCTACAAAAAGGACCGCCGGGCGATTGCCGCCCTTGCGCTCACCACCGACACCTCTGCGCTCACGGCAGCCGGGAACGACCTCGGCTTCGACCAGATCTTCTCCCGGCAAATCGAGGCACTCGGCCGCCCGGGCGACGTTGCCATCGCGATCTCGACCTCGGGCAGGAGCCCCAACGTGCTTGCCGCCCTGCGCCAGGCCAGGGCCATGGGCCTCGTCACCGTCGCGCTCGGCGGCAAGGACGGCGGCGATATGGTCGCACTCGCCGACCACGCCTTGATCGTGCCGTCGGACACCACAGCCCGCATCCAGGAGATGCACATAATGCTCGGGCAAATGCTCTGCGGTGCGCTGGAAATCGAGTTGGGCTTGGTGGTGCCCGATTGACGGCGCTCCAGCGGAGTTATGGCGCAAACGCCACAAGATTTCTGCTGATTTCCCCCCCCACATCCCACTGAGAAGTGAAGAACCCCTGGCGTGTAGGCGCCAGGGGTCAAGGACCGGGAGAAAACCTGAAAACGTGGCAATCGATACCAGTATCCACGCCACACCACCGTAGGGCTAACAGGTTAAGAAAGTATATTTTTGATTGTATTGCTGATGGAAGGTCGCCATGAGAGCGCACATTTCAGACAAAGCAGGCCAATCACCTTAGGGTTCATCCTCCATCCGGGAAAAGGACGCGATGTGATGGAATGGACAGAAAGGGTATCCAGCTGACAGTGCCGCGATGAGCGGGAGGATGTTGGTGCCGATTTTAGAGGCTCGGGCCATACCGTCGGGCTAGGGTCAATGTGTAGGACAAAATTGTCTTTCTACGGTAATTATTCCTATATGTCTCAAATCTTGGCAAAACGAACCCAATTTTATTGCCCCCAATCAGACCCTTAGCTGGTCACGGCTGGTGGAGTGCGCTTTAGCTGTGATGCCGCGATGTGGTCGGTTGGCTGTTCCAACCTTGGCCGAACTTGGCGGACTACTCGTTTTGGCAAAACGAACCCAAATTTCCGAAAAGCGGACAACGCGTTGGCGCAAAGGCTCAGATGAAGGGTTAGCACCCTAGCCAACTTATTTTCAGACCGTGCTCTGGGGCAGAGGCGGCGGTAGAGATCGCTTATTCAGGCTGAAATACCCGGTCCTTGCGGGCGCCTGCCTGAAGAGGCTATGCCCGTGCCCGGGGGCGCGGCCGGCCGTCCGCCGAGCGGGCTCGGTCTTGCGCACGTGGAATTGAGTACGATGGACAAACAAGAGTTCCGGGCCGCCAGTGCCCTCGCGGCGGTCTTTTCGGTCAGGCTGCTTGGCCTGTTCATGATCTATCCCGTCTTCGTGGCCTATGCCCGGCATCTCGACGGCGCCACCCCCTACCTGATCGGCGAAGCGCTCGGCGTTTACGGCCTCAGCCAGGGGCTGCTGCAGATCCCCTTCGGGCTGCTTTCCGACAAGATCGGCCGCAAGACCATGATCGTGCTGGGGCTGCTCATGTTCGCGCTCGGCAGCGCGGTGGCGGCCATGTCCCATTCGATCGGCGGCGTCATCATCGGCCGCGTGCTGCAGGGCGCCGGCGCCGTCGGCTCGGTCATCCTGGCCCTGGTCGCCGACCTGACCAGCGAAGAAAACCGCACCAAGGCCATGGCGATGGTCGGCATCACCATCGGCTTTTCGTTCATGATCGCGCTGGTCGCCGGCCCCATTGTCGCGCACTTCATCGCCGTCGACGGCATCTTCTGGCTGATGGTCGGCCTCGCCTTCGTCGGTATCGCCATCACCCTGTTCGTCGTGCCGACGCCGCAGCGCGTGCGCGTCCACCGCGACGCCGAAGCGGTGCCGGCCATGATCGGCTCGGTCCTCAAGAACCCGGAGTTGCTGCGGCTCGATTTCGGCATTTTCGCCCTGCACGCCATGCTGACCGCGAGCTTCCTGGTGGTGCCCGGGTTGTTGCGCGGCGCGCTTGGCGTCACCAGCCACGACCAGTGGATCGTCTACCTGCCGGTGCTCGTGGTCTCGGTCGCGGTCATGGTGCCCGCGATCATCGTCGCCGAGAAGCACCGCCGCATGAAGGGCGTGTTCGTCGCCGCGGTCGCCGGCCTGCTCGTCAGCCAGGCGATGCTCTACGCCGGCGCCAGCAACGTCTATGTGCTGCTCGCCGCGCTCACCATCTTCTTTGCCGCCTTCAACGTGATGGAGGCAAGCCTGCCGTCGCTGATCACCAAGGCGGCGCCGCCCGACGCCAAGGGCACGGCCTCCGGTGTCTATTCGAGCTCGCAGTTCCTCGGCATCTTCGTCGGTGGCATCGTCGGGGGCTGGGCCAATCAGCACGGCGGCAGTTCGCTGGTCTTTGCGCTGACGTCGGTGATCGCGTTGCTCTGGCTCTTCGCCGCCGGCACCATGGCGCAGCCGAGCTATCTCACCACGCGGCTGGTGCGCGTCGGCGACGGCGCCGACGCCGCCACGCTCGCCGCGCGCCTGAAGCAGTTGCCGGGCGTGAAGGAGGCGGTGGTGATCGCCGAAGAAAAGCTCGCCTACCTCAAGGTCGACTCGAAAGCCTTCGACGCTGCTAAGGCCGAGGCCCTGGCGGGGGCCTGAGGTCCATTCAGGGAAGCTGGTTCTCAGGCCGCCGGCTTTTCGATAAAGCGCGGCTGGCTGCCTGACACCGCTTGATGCCCCGTACGGGCGTCCGGTTCCGGGCTGCCGGCGGCTGCGCCCCGGTCATTGGCTGCCTGGTTGATGAGCTGCTGCACCAGTTCGGCTGCACGCCGATGGAAGTTGCGGAACTTCAAGCGTTCCTCGGCCAGGGTTTCCCGCGCCCCTTCGAGTTCCTCCTGTTCGGCGCGCATGGCTCTAATTTCGACGCCGGCGTCGGTCAGCCATTTGGTCAGCGATTCAACCTGCATCCTGAGCGATAAGAGCTCCTCGCCGTCGGCATGGGCCGGTGAGGGCGTCGCGCCGCCGGCATCCGCCGTGACGGTCTGATCCTGCGGGTTGCGCGCGGCGTTGTCGTCCGCTGCGGTCAAGCGGCCACGCATGGTGTTCAGTTCATTGGTTAGCCGAAGCACGGCGTCGGTCTTGCGGCCGATTTCCGCTTGACCGCTCGCGACTTTGGCCTTGAGCGCACCGATCTCAATCTCGAGTTGCCGTGTCGTCATCGCGAACTCGGCGCGCAACAGATCTTTGCCGGCGGCGACTTCGGCCGTCGAAGCCGGCAACAGGGCTTGCAGCTGTTGCCGCGTCAGCCGGACGGCGCGGCCATGGACCAGCGGGATAAAGACGACGAGGCTCACAGCCGCGAGGAGAAACCCCATCGCGAAATACATATGCGTTTCGACCATGGACGCCGCCTTTTACGCTCCAGCCTGGCCTTGCCGATCGGCAACGGCTTCCTTCCCACTGACTGAACGTCGCCTTCTGTCTCGGGTCGCGATGGCAAAGGTTGCGACCGCCATGGCTATCGAATTGTTACCGAAGTGCGCGGCGTTGTCCTATTTCAACTGATGGTTAATTTGTCGAAGCGTTGACCGGGCGTTCGGCGGAACCGCCGGACGGGCCTCGCTCAGCGCAGCGCGGCGATGATGATCAGCCCGGTGACGACGAGGCCGCCGGCTGCCAGCTTCTGCCAGGACCGCCTTTCGAGGTAGAGAGCCAATCCGAGCAGCATCGCGAGCCCGGCACGGTGGTACTGGAAGTGAATCCGGGATCCTATCGACCGAACGAGTTTGCGGACTGGGCGCCTAACGAAGGTCACGAACACGCCGCGGCCCTCGTGCATTGGATGGAATAGGGCCGGCCGGGCGCGGCCTGGGCGCCGGTCAAGGTCTAAGCGTTCGAAGCTACTGGCGCGCGTAGACATCCTCCAGCCGCACGATATCGTCCTCGCCGAGATAGCTGCCGGTCTGCACCTCGATCAGCTCGAGCGGAATCTTGCCCTGGTTGGCGAGGCGATGGACGCTGCCGATCGGAA
The DNA here is from genome assembly GCA_963773225.1 of uncultured Pseudomonadota bacterium. GTDB lineage: Bacteria > Pseudomonadota > Alphaproteobacteria > Rhizobiales > Xanthobacteraceae > Pseudolabrys. Next base: position 474,774 of record CAVZAO010000006.1, on the reverse strand, counting down.
TGAAGATCGACTCGTTCTCGTGCACGGCTTTGGTGTCGTCGCCGATCGTGACCTCGGCGGTGCCGCGCACCACCACCCAGTGCTCGGCGCGGTGGCGGTGCTTCTGCAACGACAGCATGCCGCCCGGATTGACCACGATGCGCTTGACGTGGAAGCGCTCGCCGAGGTCGATGGTCTCGTAATAGCCCCACGGCCGGTGGCCGCGCTTGTGCTCGGTCGCTTCCTTGCGCTCTTGTTTTTTCAGCCGCGCCACCAGCTCCTTGACCTCCTGGCTGCGCGCGCGCGGCACCACCATCACCGCGTCGGCCGTGCTCACCACCACCATGTCGGTGATGCCGACCGCCGCGGTCAGCCGCCCGTCCGAATGAATGACGCAGCCTTGCGTATCCTCGACAACGACCGGCCCGTGCGTGACGTTGCCGCTGTCGTCGCGCGGCGTGATGTCGAACAGCGCGTCCCAGCTGCCGATGTCCGACCAGCGGAAGTTGCCCGCCACCACGGCGGCGCGATCGGTCTTCTCCATCACCGCGTAGTCGATCGATTTCTGCGGCGTGCGGGCGAAGGCGTCGGCGCCGAGCCGCATGAAGCCGAGATCGTTGGTGCTCTCCGCCACCGCCGCCTGGACGGCCGCCGCCATCTCGGGCTCCAGCCGCGCGATTTCGTCGAGCAGAACGTCGGCACGGAACAGGAAGTTGCCCGAGTTCCAGAGATAGCCTTCCTGCACGTAGCGCGCGGCGGTCACCGCGTCGGGCTTTTCGACAAAGCGCGCGACCGCATGCACGCCCTCGGCGCTCAGCGCTTCGCCGGGCAGGATGTAGCCGTAGCTGGTCTTTGGCTCGGTCGGTCTGATGCCGAAGGTGACGATACGCCCGGCCTCGGCGCCGGCACGGCCGGCGAGGCAGGTGGCGCGGAATTCTGGCGTGTCGAGAATGATGTGGTCGGCGGCGAGCGCCAGCACCACCGCATTCGGGTCGCGCATGTGTGCGACCGCGGCGGCCGCCGCGATGGCCGGGCCGGAGTCGCGCCTGAGCGGCTCGATCACGACGGTGGCGTCGACCCCGACGGCTTCCGCCTGGCGGCGGGCGAAGAAATGGAAGTCGGGGCCGGTGATGACGATCGGCTGCGCGAACATCGGATCGCTCACCCGCAGGAGTGTCTCCTGGTAGCTCGAGCGCTCGCCCACCAGCGGCAGGAACTGCTTGGGTAGCGCGTCGCGCGACACCGGCCATAGCCGGGTCCCGGCGCCGCCGGCCAGCAGAACGGGGATGATCGGGGATGCCATGGGCGAGTGGTTCTATCCGATTGCGCAACCTTGAAGCTTGGCTAGGTCTTAACCAATGCCAATGGTTGGAGCAAGCTGCCGTAATGGGCTCGCTCCGGCGCCGGAAAGGGCTTCACCAGGGCGGCGATACTGGTAGATAGATCGCTTACGCGCCGCCGGCGGATGCGCCCAAGCCGAGGAATTTGCCCGACAATGCTGGAGCATCTCGTTTCCCTCCTCGTGGCGCCGATCGTTGCGCTGATCTCGGCCGGCGGTTACGCTGGCATCGCCACCCTGATGGCGATCGAGTTGGCGTGTATCCCGCTGCCGTCCGAGATCATCATGCCGTTCGCCGGCTATCTCGTGTCGATCGGCAAGCTCGACCTGTTCGGCGTCGCCACGGCGGGGGCGGTCGGCTGCAATATCGGCTCCACCGTCGCCTACTACGTGGCGGTCAAGGGCGGCCGGCCGGCGTTCGAGCGCTGGGGCTCCTACGTGTTGGTCGCCGCTGCCGACCTGGAGCGTGCCGAGCGCTTCTTTGCCCGTTACGGCTCGGGGACGGTCTTCGTCGCCCGCCTGCTGCCGGTAGTGCGGACCTTTATCGCGTTTCCGGCCGGCCTCGCGCGCATGCCGATGCTCAAGTTTCAGCTCTACACTTTCCTCGGCTCCTGGCCCTGGTGTTTCGCGCTCGCCTATATCGGCTACGTGCTGGGCGACCGTTGGCACAGCGACCCGATGCTGCGCGAAACCTTTCATCGGTTTGACGGCATCGTGGTTTTGCTCATCCTGGCGGCCTTCGCCTGGTTCTTGTGGTCGCATTGGCCGCGCGGGTCGAAGCGGGGCGGGAAATAGTCGGGCGAGCCGGTTTACTTGGCGGAACCGGGCCAGCTACACTTCAATAAGCGCGAATCAGTTGTCGACGGCGGCGCGCAGTGCGCGGCCGGTTGCGTGGACGTCAGGCGTATCCAGCGCGCGACCAAGCCCTGAGCCAAGTCAGCAAAAGCACCCATGAAGGCCGTCATCCTTGCCGGGGAACTCGGCACCCGCATTTCCGAAGAGAGCTACCTGCGCCCCAAGCCGATGATCGAGATCGGCGGCAAGCCCATTCTCTGGCACATCATGAAGCTATACTCGACGCACGGCGTGCGCCAGTTCGTGATCTGCTGCGGCTACAAGGGCTATGTCATCAAGGAATACTTCGCCAACTACTTCCTGCACATGTCCGACGTAACCTTCGACATGGCGGACAACAGCGTGATCGTCCATCAGCAGAAGGCTGAGCCGTGGCGCGTAACGCTCGTCGACACCGGCGAGAGCACTCAGACCGGCGGCCGCCTCAAGCGCGTCGCCGACTATATCAAGGATGAGGACGCATTCTGCTTCACCTACGGTGACGGCGTGAGTGACGTTAACGTCCGCGCTTCGATCGACTTCCATTTGAGCCACGGCAAGCTCGCGACCGTCACCGCGGTGCGCCCGCCCGGCCGTTTCGGCGCCCTCGAGCGCGACGGCGACGTCGTCACCGGCTTCAGCGAGAAGCCGCGCGGCGACGGCGGACTCATCAACGGCGGCTTCTTCGTGCTGTCGCCGCGCTGCCTCGACTACATCGAAAGCGACGACACGCCCTGGGAGCGCTCGCCCGCTATCCGGTTGGCGGCCATGGGCCAGATGATGGCTTTCGAGCATCGCGGCTTCTGGCAGCCGATGGACACCATGCGCGACAAAGATCTGCTGGAAAACCTGTGGGCGTCCGGCCGGGCGCCCTGGAAGAACTGGTGAGCGCGTTAAAGGCCGCCGGCGCGGCGCGGGAGAGGGTTTTATGCGGGTCGTCGTCACGGGACACCAAGGCTATATCGGTCCGGTCTTTGCGCGCCACGTCGCTGACCATGGGCTCGGCTGGCGGCTGACCGGCATCGATACCGGTTTCTTCGCCGACCGGCTCACGGGACCCGACCCCGCGCCCCTGTTCGCGCGCGAGATCCGTGCCGACGTGCGCGAGCTTCCCGACGATGTCCTGCAAGGTGCCGACGCCGTCGTCTATCTTGCCGCCGTCTCCAACGACCCGATGGGTAAGGAGTTCGAGGCGGCGACGCTCGAGATCAACGCTGCGGCAGCGGTCTCGCTGGCGCAACGCTGTCGAAAGCTGGGCGTCAAGCGTTTTGTCTTCGCCAGCAGTTGCAGCATCTACGGCGCCGCCGGCGAGGCGCCGCGCGCCGAAGGCGATGCACTCAATCCGCTGACGGCCTATGCGCGCTCGAAGGTGGAGGCGGAGCGGGGTTTGAAGCCGCTCGCCGGCGACGGCTTCACGGTGACGGCCTTGCGCTTTGCGACCGCATGCGGCGCCAGCCCCCGCCTGCGGCTCGATCTCGTGCTCAACGATTTCGTCGCGTCCGCGGTGCTCAATGGCCGTATTGAGGTGCTCTCCGACGGCTCTCCGTGGCGGCCGCTGGTGCATGTCGACGATATGGCCCGCGCCATTGAATGGGCCCTGAGGCGCGGCGGCGATGCGTTCGTCGCCGTCAACGTCGGCTCCACCGATTGGACCTGGCAGATCGGCGCGCTCGCGCACGACGTGGCGGATGTTCTGGGTGGCGTCACGGTGTCGATCAACACGGCGGCGCAGCCCGACAACCGCTCCTACAAGGTCGACTTTTCGCTGTTCCGCAAGCTTGCGCCCGACCATCAGCCGCAGAAGCGTTTCGACGTGGCGGTCAAGGAATTGCGCGACCAGATCGGCGCCATCGACTTCGCCGGCGTCCCGTTCCGGCAATCGCCTTATCTGCGCTTGAACGTCCTGCGCGCCTTGAAGGCGCAAAATCGCCTCTGGCAGGATCTGCGCCTGCTGGCGCCGGCGGATCCCGAGCTGGTGCCGGCCAAATAACGACGTTTACCCGGCGCGTGCCGTCTTGCCGGCCGGTGTCTGCCCAGCCTCGAAGTGCCGCACCATCTCGACGAAGGTCTCGACCATGTATTCGAGTTCGGCGTCCCCGATGCCCGGCCACACGCCGATCCAGAACGCATCGTTCATCAGCTTGTCGGTATTGGTGAGTTCGCCCACGACGCGATAGTCGACCTCGCGGAAGGCCGGCTGCCGCGTCAGGTTGCCACCGAACAGCAATCGCGTGCCGATCTTATGGTTGTCGAGATAGCGCGTGACCTCGCGTCGCTCCAGCGGACTGCCGTCGCGCACGACCAGCAGGAAACCGAACCAACTTGGATCGGAGTTCTCCGTCGCCTGCGGCAGGATGAAATGCTCCTCGAGGCCGCGCAAGCGGAACGCGGCGGTGAGCTTCTCGAAGTTGTCGCGCCGCGCGGCGATGAAGCGGTCGGCCTTGCGCAACTGGCTGACGCCTACAGCGGCCTGCATGTCGGTCGCCTTCATGTTGTAGCCGAGGTGCGCGAAAGTGAACTTGTGATCGTAGCCTTCGGGCATGCCGCGCATGCGCCAGTCGAAGCGCTTGCCGCAGGTATTCTGGTCGCCCGGTGTGCACCAGCAGTCGCGGCCCCAGTCGCGATAGGATTCGACCAGCGTGGCAAGCGACTTGCGGTTCATCAGCACCGCACCGCCTTCGCCCATGGTGATGTGATGGGCGGGATAGAAGCTGATGGTCGCGAGGTCGCCGAAGGTGCCGACGTGACGGCCGTCGTAGGTCGCGCCGAGGGCGTCGCAGCAGTCCTCGATCAGATAAAGGTTATGCTCCTTGGCGAGCGCGCTGACGGCACCGACGTTGAACGGATTGCCGAGCGTGTGCGCGAGCATGATGGCGCGCGTCTTGGGGCCGATCGCCGCCGCCAGCTTCTCGATGTTGACGTTGGCGGTCGCGAGGTCGACGTCGACGAACACCGGCGTGCAGCCGTTCTGCACGATAGGCGCGACCGTGGTCGGAAAGCCGGCGGCGACCGTGACGACTTCGCTGCTGGGCGCGATGCGGCGCTCGTGCAGCTTCCAGGAGGTCAGGGCGGTGAACGCCAGCAGGTTCGCCGCGGAACCGGATACGGTCAGCCGGCAATGCGCGAGGCCGAAGCGCGCGGCGAGCGCGCTCTCGAACTCGGTCGCATAGCGGCCGGCGGTCAGCCACAGGTCGAGCGAGGCGTCGAGCAGGTGGCGCAGGTCGTCGGCGTCGAGCACCTTGCCGGCGCAGGGAATATAGGTCTCACCGGGAACGAAGGCCCTGCCGCGCTCGCGTTCGGCAAAGAAATCGTCGCCCAATGCCAGGATTTGCGCGCGAAGATCGTCCAGGGCGGGGGCTTGCAGCGGGGGCATCGGGTGCGGTCGCCTCTATCTCGATGAACGATTGATCAAACAGCCTCATACCATCCGGCCTGCTGATTCGCGATTGCGGCCCCCGCGGCGGCTGGCGCCGATGTCACCGGCGGCCGAGACGTATTAAGCTTTCTTTCAAGCGATTCGCCTGTGCTGCGATCTGCTGGCCCCTTGCGTCTGACCCGAAGGTTACGAAGCGCCATGATCCGGCTCTCCATCATCATGCCCTCGAACCGGGACAATCTCACGGCGGTTTCGCGCATCGTCCAGGCGTGCTCTTGGGCCGGGCCGGAGATCGAGGTCATCATCCGCGACAATTCGGGCAGCGCGTCGAAACGCCAACTGCTGGCGCAGATCGCGCGGGAAAACTGCCACCTCATCACGGCGGATCCCTGCGACGCACAGGAAAACGCGTCGAAGGCGCTCGCCCGGGCCCAGGGAGAGTTTGTCTTGCTCGTCTGCGACGACGACGCCTGCTTCGACCGGGCCATCGCCGATATTCCCGCCCGTCTTGAAGCGGTCGGCGGCGATCAATCTGTCGTCGGCATAATAGGCGTCGTCGTGCTGGAGAACAGCAAGCGGTCGTCTGTCGTTGCTTACCGCGACATGGATAGCAGCGATGCGTTGACCCGCGTGTCCGCTTGGCTTGCCGCAAAGATACCGCCGGTGCTGCTGTTTTCACCGGTCCGGCGCGACGTGCTGAATTGGGTGACGGAGACGATCCAGGCAAAGCCGTTCAAGTTTTCGTTCGATGACCAAATCTGCAGCGTCCTCTATCTGCTGCGGGGCAAGTTTGCCGCGCTGGACCGCCTGCTCTACGTCTACGATCAGGGGAATTGGGAAGAGCACGGCACTGCGCAGGCCGAGGATTTGAAATGGTATAAGGCGGCTTCGCTAGACCCCGCCATCAACAAGCTGCACTGGCTTTTGTGCGCCTTCGAGGGGGCGGTATTGATCCGTACCGTCGCGTTAACGCTGGATTTGGCGCCCAACGTGCGCCAGCAAATCGCCGATGTGTGGTTCACGACCATGTTCCTGCGCTTCATGGCACATCCGCGCGACGACGGCGGCTCGCCGCTGGCGGGCGAGGCTGAAAAGTTGTGCGTGAAATGGAAGGCGGCGTCCGGTCAATTGGCGTTTGAACCGATCCTTGCCGACATCTGTGAATTCATGGCGCTGACCTCGCCCCCGCACGCGATGGCGTACCTCAAATATTGGGCCGACTTACTCAGCGCCAAGCGGATACCGCAGTTTGACGGCCAACCGGTTGCGCAACGCCAACAGGCAACGCGCTATGCGGCGTCATCCAGCCAGTAGCGCAGCTTCCGGGCGACCGAGGCTTCGCCTTCGGTAACGCGCTTTTCCCCGTCGCCCAGCCATCCGTGCATTTCGTCGAGGCGCGTCACCAGCGCCTTCATTTCGTCCGGCTCCAGCGAGGCGGATTGATCGGAGCCGTACATGGTGCGGTCAAGCGTGATGTGGCGCTCGATGGCCACCGCACCGAGCGCAGCGGCGATCAGGCTCGGCTCCAGCAGGCGTTCGTGTCCGCTATAGCCGACCGGCGCGCCATAGCGGCGGCGCAGCGTCTCGATCATGCGCAGATTGAGGTCGTCAAGCGGCGTGGGATAGGTGGAGACCGTGTGCATCAGCGCGAACGGGCAGGCGGCGGTGCGCAGGATCTCCACAGCCGTGTCGATCTGCTCGTAGGTGCTCATGCCGGTCGAGGCGAAGGTAAGCTTGCCTTCGGCCGCAACCGCCTCGACCAGCGCAAGGTGCGGCAGCATCGCCGAGGCGATCTTGTTGTAGGGCAGGTCGTACTTCGCCAGGAAGCTCAGGCTGGGCACGTCCCAGGACGAGGCGAACCAGGCGATGCCCTGCTCGCGGCAATAGGCGTCGATCGCGTCGTATTCGGCCTCGCCGAACTCCAGCCCTTCCTTCTGGGCGCGCTGGGTGTCGCCCCAGGGGCTGACGCGCGGCTGTGCCAGCACCTCGGGCGAATAGACGATGTCGATCGTTCGCTTCTGGAACTTGACCGCGTCGCAGCCGGCCTCGCGCGCGGCGTGGATCAACTGCTTGGCGATGGCGATGTCGCCATTGTGGTTGATGCCGATCTCGGCGATCACGAGCGGGCGGCCCGACAGCGGCCAGGGCTGCGCGGCCAAGCGCTCGGTGGCCAGGGAGAGAGCCTTGGTGCTCGGCGCGTTGCTGGTCGACATAATCCCCCGGACTGGGCTGCTGCCGTCAGGCCCACACGCCTGTTCACGCGGCAATTCACCCTGCGTCGTTTGTAAATGAGTCGGTGATTCGACGATAATGAGAATACCGGGGCGCAAACACGCGTCATAGTTCCATCGGGGACAAATGCCCGCTAAGGCTGCTCAGGCGCGCGGTAGAGGTAGAAGATCGAGTTGTCGAATGACTGGGAATAGTGTGCGAAGGCCAGACGCCGGTTCGCGCCCGCCTCGTCGCCCAGAAGGCGGCGCAGCCGCGTCGGCAGGTCGATGAGGTCGCCTGGCAGGTGATAGGACGCGACGGCGATGCAGCGCGCCCGCCGCAAGGTTTCGACGCCGCCGTCCATTACCTTGTCCTCGGAGGCCTCCACGTCCATCTTGACGAAGTCGTAGGCCGTCCCGCCGGTCAGGCTGTCGAGCGTCTCGGTCCGGATGTCGCCGGCGGCGTCTTCCTCGATCACCAGCATGCCGTTGAAGATGAGCCGCGCGCCGAGCCGGGTGGCATGGCTCCAGGCGGCGCCGGTGAAGATGCGGTTCTCGACCCCAATGCGTGCCGCCACCGCGGCGATGACCGGCGCCATTGCCGCGCTCGGCTCGATGGTGAGACTACGCGCGAGCTGCGGAAACACCGCTTTGGTCGCCGCCAGGCTGTCGCCGTCATAGGCGCCGATGTCGCAAAACGAGCGGATGTCGAGCCCGCTCACCGGCGGGCGCCACATTGCGCCGACCGGCCGGCGATGCACCAGGCGATGAACGTCGAGCGAGGCCCGATAGCCCAGCACGTCGAAGAAGGCCGGCCGGCAAGCGGCGTCGATCTGCTGGTAGATGGCATAGAGTGGCTCGGCATCCCCCACGACGCGGTCGCTGAACGCGCGCGCCGGCCCATAGGAGTTGCGCAGGTCCAGGGCATAGAGTGCTTCGGCGAGCGAGTAGGCGTCACGCTTGAGCTCGCCTAGAATCTCAATCTGGTTCTGGCCCGCAGCAACGATGAGCGGCAGGTCGAGGTTGAGATCGCGGGTAACCTCGAAGCCATCGGCGGCCGCGCGCTCACGCGCGGCTCCGGCGTTGTCGTAAATCATGCAGGCGATGCCGGCCGCCCGCAGTTGCAATGCCAGGTCCTGACCGCGGGTGCCGTAAGTATAAAGCAGCACCGCGCGTGTACCCTCGAGCTCAGCGAGACGCGGCCGTTTGCGCTCTCGTTCGGCGGCGGCCGCCTGGAGGCTCGCGCGGAAGTCGGCGAAGGTCAGCGCCACGGTGTCGCTCTCTGGCATGGCTTGGGTGCTCCCTTCGCGCCTCACAGGACGGTCCGCCCGCCGTCGATCAGGATGTTCTGGCCGGTCATGTAGCTGGAGGCCGGCGAGCACAGGAACTGCACCGCCGCGCGATATTCCGACACGTCGGCCATGCGTCCCATCGGGATCAGCTGCGTGAGCCTGCTGACAAACGCGTCCGGATGATCGTTGAACACGCCGCCCGGCGACAGCGCGTTGACGCGCACGCCTTGCCCCGCCCAATAGCCGGCGAGGTAACGGGTCAGGCCCACGAGCCCCGCCTTGATCACGGAGTAGGTCACCGGCTTGACCGGCTGCTCGTCCTCTGCGGCCCCGTCTTTGCGGTAGAGCCGCTGGTCCGGGGCGATCACCGAAAGGTCGGAGGCGATGTTGAGGATGACACCGCGCCCGCGTCGCGCCATCGCCGTGCCCAGCACCCGCGAACACAGGAACGCGCCGGTCAGGCCGACGCCGATCTGAAAGTCCCAGGTATCGCGCGGAAAGTGTTCCAGCCGGCTCAACTCCGGCCCGCCCTCCGCCGTCACCTTCGGATCGACGGCGGCGTTGTTCACCAGGACGTCGAACGGACCGTGGCTGCGGGCGGCCGCTTGGATCGACGCCTCCGACGTCACGTCGAGCGCGGCGGCGACGACGCGCTCGCCGTAGACCTGGCGCAGCGATTTGGCGGCAGCCTCCGCGCTTGCCAAATCGATGTCGCTCAGCACAACGGTGGCGCCGATCTCGGCCAATGCCGCCACGTGCTCGCGCCCCAAGAGACCGGCGGCGCCGGTCACCAGCGCGGTCTGGCCGGTCAGGTCGAAGGCGGCGGCACCGTATGCGGGCGTGGTCATGGCGCGGCGTTCCTCACGTGCGCGTCTGGCCGCCGTCGACCACCAGCACGGTGCCGGTGATGAAGGCGGCGCGGGACGAAGCCAGGAAGCAGACCGCGTCGGCGATGTCTTCGGGCCGACCGAGCACGCCTTGCGGCACCTCGCGCGCCAGCATGGCGGCGACGGCCTTGGCGTTCTCGGTCATCTTGCGGTCCCAGGTGCCGCCCGGGAACAGGATGTTGCCGGGTGCGACGCCGGTGATGCGGATGCCGTCGGCGGCGAACGGCCGCGACAGGCCATTGATGACCGCATCGAGCGCCGCCTTGGCGGCGGAGTAGGTCACCGGCGCGCCGAGCGCCTCGCGGCCGCAGATCGACGATACGCACACGATGGCGCCGCCACCACCGCGGGCCATGAGCGGGCGCCCCGCGCTGATCAGGTTGGTGGCGGTGAACAGGTTCTGCTCGATCACCCGCCGCCACTCGTCCGGCGTTTCGTGGCCGGGCGCGACCGAGGCGCCGGAGCCGGCATTGGCGATGAGCACATCGAGCCGCCCGAAGCGGGCATCCACCGCCGATATGAGGCGTTGGCAATCGGCAGGCCGGCCGAGATCGGCGACCTCGCCATATGCTGAGCCGCCGATCGCGGTAACGGCCTCCTCGAGCGCCGCGCGGCCGCGCGCCGTGAGTACGACCTGGCAATTCTCCTCGGCCAGCGCCTTGGCAATCGCCAGCCCGATGCCGCGGCTGGCGCCGCCGACGAGGGCCACCTTTCCGCCGAGCTCCAAGTTCACGATCCACCTGCCAGGTTGAGCACGAGATCGCGATAGGCGCGCGCCGCGCCGACATCGTCGCCGTTTCTGGCGCGGGCGGCTTGGAGGATCAGGAAGCCGCCATACCCGGCCGCGTTCAAGAGCCGGAACACCGTCGGCAGATTGGCGTCGCCCTGGCCGAGCGGCACGGTGGTGCCGCCGCGCACGCGGTCTTTGACGTGCACGTTGACGATGCGCGGAGCGATCAGCGGGATTTCCTCTTGCGGCGACCAGCCGAGACTGGCGCTGTTACCCATGTCGAAATTGATGCCGAACGTGTCGGCTGGAAACGCTTCCATGAAGCGCATGAGCCGCGCCGGCGCATAGTCGGATTCGAACGCGACCCGTACACCGTGCTCGCGCATGAGCGGCGTCAGCGTGGCGAGACCGTCGAGGATGGCGGCTTCTTCGTTGGACGACGACAGCGAGCCGTTGTCCACCAGCGGCACCACCACGATCGCTGCGCCCACCGCCACGCCGGCGCGGATGACCGCCGCCATCTCGTCAATCAGTGCCGTCCGCGCCGCGCCGTTTGCTTTCCAGAACGGCGCCTGCATGAAGCAGTCGCCAGTGATCGACGACACCGCGACACCATGACGGGACGAAAGCGCGCGGATTTCCGCCTGGCCGTCCGCGGTCATCAGCGGATTGGCGGCGAGGTCGTCGTGGTCGAGCGTCCATTCCACCCGCGCGAAATCCAAGGCTTGAGCGGCTGCAAACTCGTCGCGCCAATGCGCCTTCGGAAAAGCTTGAATCTTGCCGTCGACCGGTGGAGACAGGCGGCCCTGCATGAAGCCGATGCGATGCGCCGGCCCGCTCATACCAGCCCCTTGGCGGTCCAGCCGCCGTCGATTACCAGGTCCTGGCCGGTCATGTAGCGTGAGGCGTCCGACGCCAGGAAGATCGCCGCGCCGACCAGGTCCTCGGGGTCGCCCCAGCGGCCGAGACAGGTATGGCGCGTGCGCTGCTCGCGGCGTTCGTGATCGGCGAAGCTCGAGGCGGTCATGTCTGTGTGAATGTAGCCCGGCGCCAGTGCGTTGACGCGGATGCCGCGCGGGCCGAGGTCGACAGCCAGCGCCTTGGTCAGCATCCGCAGCCCGCCTTTGGCGGCGACGTACCCGGGATTGTCGGGAAAGCCGACGAGGCTGTTGATGCTGGTGACATTGATGATCGATCCGCCGCGTTCGGCCATGTGCGGGGTCACCGCCAGACAGGTGGCGTAGGCGGCGCGCAGATTGAGCGCGAGCGTGGCGTCGAAGGTGGCCAGCGCCCGCGCCTTGGCGTCGCCGCTTACGCTGATGCCGGCGGCGTTGATAAGGACGTCGATGCGGCCGTGCGCGGCGGCGATGTTGGCCACCAGCGTCTCGACATCGCCGGTCATGTCGGCGGCGACATAGCGCACGCGGTGACGGAACGCCTGTCGCGGCGCGGGCGAGCGTGCGACGCCGACGACGGTCGCGCCGGCACCGGCAAGTCCGTCCGCCAGCGCCGCACCGATCCCGCGCGACGCGCCGGTCACCAGGGCCGTCTTGCCCTCGAGCGAGAACAGTCCGGCGAGGGCGGCATCTACCATTGGAGATCAGAGAGTGGTGTGGACGATAGTTTGCCGTCGGCGGAGATCACGGTCTTGACCGATGGTCCCCGCGACTCGGTGCGGTCGATGATCAGGTCGACGACGATCGGCGCGGCCGCCTCGTCGAGCGTCGGCAGCAGCGCCGCCAGCGCGGCCAGGCTGTCGATGCGGACGTAGCGCAGTCCGAAGGCAGGCGCGACTTTGCCGTAGTCGGGAATGAACACGCCGGAGTCGCGGCCGGCGCCGCCGAGCGCTCCGAAATAGCGCTTCTGGGAGGCTTCGATCGACACATAGCCGTCGTTGTTGAGCACGAACAGCACGAAGCCTTTGGGCGCCCAATGCGCGAGCGTCGCCAGTTCCTGAATGTTGAGCATCAGGCCGCCATCGGCGTCCACGCAGATCACGCGGCGCTTAGTGGCAAAGCTCGCCCCGATCGCCTGCGGCAGGCCCAGGCCCATGGCGCCGAGCGCGGCGCCGAAAAAGCAGCGGCTATCCTCGCCCGGTGCGAAGAAGCGGATGAAGCCTTCGATGGCCCAGCCCGAACCGGTGAGCGCGAACACCTTGCCGTCCGACCAGGCGGACAGATTCTGCGCGACGCCATAGACGTTGAGGCTTTCGACCGTCAGCCGCCGGCGCTCCTCGGGCAGATACTCGGCGCGCCGCGCCGCGCACCAGCCGCGCCAGTCCTCGGCGACGGTGGCCGCCGGGAGCGCCGCGACAGCCGCGGGCAGCGCCCGCAGATTGGCCTGCACGGTGCGCGTGTTCGGCAGCGGCGCGAACTTGGCTAGTTCCGGAAGGTCGACGTCGACGATGAGACGCTCGGCCTGGGCGCCGAAATTCTCGGGCTGGAATCCGGTCGTGCCGAGATCGAGGCGAGCGCCCAGGAACAGTACGCGGTCGGCGCGGGACAGCACCTGGTTGGCCGAGAGCGGCGCCAGTCCGCCCGGGGCGCCGAAATTGAGCGGATGCGATGCCGGCAGCAGGTCGGCGGTGAGCCAGGAAAAAACCGCCGGCACCTGATGTGTCTCGATGAAGGCGTGCGCCGCCGCGCCGGCGCCGGCCACGCGGCAGCCATTGCCCACATAGATCAGCGGCCGTTCGCCGGCGAGCAGCCAGGTGAGGGCGTTGGTCAGCGTCGCGAGGTTGGGCGCGCCGGCCTCGGCGGCGATCCTGGCGCGGACTTTGTCGGCCGCGGCGGCGATCGCTTCGGGCGCGTCGTCGATCACGATGTTCTGGACGTCGAGCGGGATCTCAGCGAACACCGGCCCCGGACGGCCGGTGAAGGCTTCCGCGAACGTCTCTATCAGTTCGTCGCGGAAGTTATCGGCGGAGACACGGACCGCGCGCTTGACGCAAGCGCGCACCAACTCGATCGAACGTACCTCCTGCATGCCGTGGGTGCGGCTGCCGTGGCGATCGATATCCGCGGTCTTCACCTGACCGGCGAGAACGATGAGCGGCGCGCTGTCGCCATAGGCCGAGCAAAGGCTGGTGATGGAATTGGTGACGCCGGGGCCCGCGGTGACCACCGCCAGGCCCGCCTCCTGGAAATCGGCCGCGCTGGCGTAGCCTTCGGCGCCCGCCACACAGGCCTGCTCATGCTGATTGTAAACCGCCGTCAGCCCAGGGTGGGTCGCGACCGCCCGGTTCAGGAACATGGCCATCCCGCCCGTCAGCGTGAACGCCGCGCGGGAGCCGAGCGCCACCGCCAGATCGACCGCGTAGGACGCGATGTTGCGTTCGGCTGCGGGACGAATCGGTGGCTGGGAAGGAATCATGAGGTCGCCTTATACACCTGGATAGGCAGGGGACCGCGGGATGATCAAGGGCGGCTCGCTCAGGCCCGGCCGGCGGCGCGCGCGGTGCGCCGGATGGCCTCGTCAAGCGGGGTCCAGGCCGCGAGCCCAAGTTCGGCGCGCGCGCGCGCGATCGACGGGACGTAGCGGGAATGGAATGCGTCGTTCCGCGGCGCGCCCTTGATGGCGTAGCCGTCGGCGCCGGGTACGACGCGGGCCACCAGCGCCGCTAGGTCGGCGAGCGAAATCGCCCGATCCGAGCCCACGTTGTAGGCCGTGCCGGGCGAGCCCGAGACCAGCAGCCGCAACAGCCAGGCAGAGAGGTCGCCGGCATAGAGATAAGAGCGAACGGGCGAGCCGTCGCTGGTGACGGCGATCTCGCGCCCGCCGGCCGCATCGCGGATGAAGTTGCCGATGGCAAAATGCGCGTCGAGCGGCATGCCCGGACCCACGAAGGCGAACAACCGGCCGATGACGACATCAAGGCCGAGATCGCTGTGGAAGATGGTGGCTAGTTGCTCGGCGAGCCGTTTGCCCTGGCCGTAGGCCGCGCGCCGGTCGGTGGTCGCGCCGGCGCCGGCGTAGTCTTCGGGTATCGCGTCGAGATGCGCAGGTTGCGATCCATAGACCGCGCCGGAGCTCAACAACAGCACGCGCTGCGCGCCGGCCGCGCGGGAAAATTCCAGGACGCGGCGCGTGCCGTTGACGATGGTATCGATGAGTTGCAGCGCATCGCGATCGGCCTCGGCGCTGGTGTCGGTCGCGCCATGAATCACGTGGGTATAGCGGCCCGTCGGCAAGGCGAACGTTTGCACGTCGCCCTCGCACCAGCGCAGAATGGGTTCGGCGGCGAGCCGAGGATATTTCTCAGCAAACGCGCTGCGCGAGCGCGTCAGCACCGTAACGCCGAGGTCGAGGCGCAATGTGGCGGTCGCGCGCGCCAGCACCGACAGCAACCAGCGCCCGATGAAGCCGGTGCCGCCGGTGATGAACAGCGAACCGCCCGCAAGCTGCGCGAGCGCCGGCTCGGCGTGCGCGATGGCCGCGTCCAGATCGCCGATCTCGATGTCCCCGGTATGCGATGCCACGGTGCGTTGACCTGATTCGCCGGCGGCCTGCCGTCGGACGACGTTACAGGGACGCGCTCCGGCATCAAGCTGCTGCTCAAACGGCGCGTCTTGTGGGCTTTGGCCGCCGCAGGGGCGCCGCAAAGCCGCGTCCTATAGGCGCGCCATCGGAATTGAGCTATGCCCCCCGAGGCGGAAAACAGCGCGAGGGCCGTCTTGCTCCTTCTCATTCGGGTTGCCTCGGCCAAGCCACGGCGATGATCAAGCGCATTCTCACGGTCGGCGGTTTCACGCTGCTGTCGCGGCTCACGGGCTTCGTGCGCGACATCATCCTGGCGGCGATCCTGGGGGCGGGGCCGGTGGCCGACGCCTTTTTCGTGGCGCTGCGCCTGCCCAACCATTTCCGCGCCATCTTCGCCGAGGGCGCCTTCAACGCGGCTTACGTGCCGGCCTATGCCCGCATCCGCGAGCAGGGCGGCCCGGCGCGGGCGGGGCTGTTCGCCGACCGCATCTTCACGCTGCTGCTGGTGAGCCAGATCGTGCTCCTGGCGGTGGCGTTGATCTTCACGCCGGCGGTCATCGACGTGCTGGCGCCGGGCTTCGTCAACGATCCTGTGCGCTACCCGCTCGCCGTGCACCTCACCCGCATCACCTTTCCCTATCTCTTGCTGATCACGCTGGTGACCCTCTACGGCGGCATCCTCAACACCATCCAGCGTTTTGCGGCGGCGGCGGCTGCGCCCATTCTGCTCAATCTGTCGCTGATCGTGGCACTGCTGCTCGCGGCCCTTTTTCCCACGGCGGGCCACGCCGCCGCCTGGGGTGTGCTGATCTCCGGCTTCCTGCAGGCGCTGCTGGTCGGCGGCGACACCTGGCGCGCCGGCGTGCTGCCAAGCCTGCGCTGGCCGGAGCTCGACGCCGACGTGCGCGCCTTTTTCCGTGCGCTCGGGCCGGCCACGGTCGGGTCCGCTGGCGTTCAGCTCGCGCTGTTCGCCGACACCATCATCGCGAGCTTCCTGCCGACCGGCGCGGTGTCGGCGCTCTACTATGCCGACCGCCTCAATCAGCTGCCGATCGGTGTCATCGGCATCGCTGCCGGTACCGTGATACTGCCGGAAATGTCCCAGCGCCTGGCCTCCGGCGACGACCGCGGCGCGTTGCATGCGCAGAACCGCGCCATCGAGTTCACGCTGCTCTTGGCGGTGCCGTGCCTGGCCGCCTTCGTCACCGTGCCCGATCTGATCATGCGGGCGCTGTTCATGCGCGGCGCCTTCACCAACGCCGACGCCATCGCCGCCGGCCACACGCTCGCCGCTTATTCGATCGGCCTTCTGCCTTTTGTGCTGATCCGCAGCGCGGTCGCCAGCTTCTTTGCGCGCGGCGACACCGCGACGCCGGTCAAAGCCGCGCTCGCCGCCGCCGCCGTCAATATCGGCTTCAAGGTGTTGCTGATGGGACCCCTGGCGCAGGTCGGCCTCGCGCTCGCGACCTCCATCGGCGCTTGGATCAATCTCGGCCTCGTGGTGTGGTTTGCCCATCGCGCCGGTCATTTCCGCGTCGACGCGCGCCTGCGGCGCTCTGCGCTGCGGCTGGGCGTGGCGGGCATGGTGCTGGCGGCCGTGCTCTACGTGGCCTATGCGCCGGTGAGCGTCTGGCTCGGCGGCCTCGACCACTACCTACGTGCGGTCACCATTCTGGCGGTGCTGGCGGCTCTGGGCACGGCGGTCTACGGCGGACTGATTGCGGTATTTTTCGGGCGCGATTGGCTCACGGCATTTCGTGCAAGGCGCGCGTCATGAAACGATCTTTCGTTGGCCACGGCGTTTTTGCGCGCGAGGTGGACATCGCTACCGCCCGGGTCTAAGGGGACAGGCCGGGTTCGCGCCAAGCGTGTTGCCGATGATCGCAGGTTCTGTATGACGTTTATTTCGCCCAAGGCCGTTCGGCCGCATTTCTCCAAATTGCTGCGCCGTACCGCCCGCCCGGCGCTGATGTTGTTGTTGCCGATGGCGCTTGCGGCGTGCGGACAGCAGCAACAGCAGCAGCAGGCCAAGGCGCCGCCGCCGCCGACGGTCACCGTCGCGCCGCCCGTCAAGCAGACCGTCACCGATTACGACGAATATGTCGGCCGCTTCGCCGCCGTGAACAGCGTCGAGGTGCGCGCGCGCGTCTCCGGCTATCTCGACGGCGTGCACTTCAGGGATGGCCAGATGGTCAAGAAGGGCGACCTGCTCTTCACCATCGACAAACGTACGTTCCAGAACGCGCTCGACCAGGCGCAGGCGACGCTCGCACAGGCGAAGTCGAACCTGGCCTACGCGCAATCGGACCTCGAGCGCGGCCAGTCGCTGGTGAAGGAAAAGACCATCACGCAGCAGGTGTTTGAACAACGCGCGCAGGCCGCGCGCAACGCGCAGGCCAGCGTCAACAGCGCCGAGGCGGCGGTGCGCCAGGCCAAGCTCGATCTGCAGTTCAGCGAGTTGCGCGCACCGATCGACGGCCGCATCGGCGCGCGCCAGGTTTCCCCCGGCAACCTCGTCACGGGCGGCACCACCGGCAACACGACTTTGCTCGCGACCATCGTCTCGACCGATCCGATCTATTTCGAGTTCACCTTCGACGAGGCGTCCTACCTTCGCTATAAGCGCATGGGCACCGCCAGCGACGACGTCGCCAGCGATCGCGACAAGGTGCCGGTCTCGCTCAAGCTGATGGACGAAAAGAGCTTCGATCACGAAGGCCACATGGACTTCGTCAACAACGTGATCGACAAGGGCACCGGCACCATCCTCGGCCGCGCCGTCTTCCCCAATCAACACGACCTGTTCACGCCCGGCATGTTCGCGCGCGTGCGCGTGCCGGCCTCGGCGCCGCATGAGGCGCTGCTGGTGCCCGATACTGCGATCGGCAGCCTGCAGACCGAGAAGTACGTGCTGGTGGTCAACGACAAGGACGTCGCCACGTCGCACACAGTCACGCTCGGCCAGCTCGTCGGCGGCCTGCGGGTCATCAAGAGCGGCCTCAAACCGGACGATCGTGTGATCGTCAACGGGCTGGCGCGCGTGCGGCCCGGGCAGAAGGTGACGCCGAAGGCCGCCCCGCCCAAGCAGGGCGCCAAGGGCCCCTCGGCGGCGAGCGCCAAGCCCTCAAGCCACGTCCAGCCGGACTGAGGCGGGGCGGACTATGCCCATTTCGCGCTTTTTCATCGATCGGCCGATCTTCGCCTCGGTCCTCTCGATCGTCTTCATCATCCTCGGGGCGGTGGCCTACCTCGAGCTGCCGGTCTCGCAGTATCCCGAGATCGCGCCGCCGACCATCACCGTCAGCGGCCAGTACGCCGGCGCCAGCGCCGAGACCGTGGCCGACACCGTCGTCACGCCCATCGAGCAGGCGGTAAACGGCGTCGAGGGCATGCTCTACATCAACTCGAACTCGACCGCCGACGGCAAGTTCACGATTTCGGTCACCTTCAACGTCGGCACCAACCTCGACACCGCCCAGGTGCAGGTGCAGAACCGCGTCGCCACCGCCACGCCACGGTTGCCGGCCGCGGTGCAGCAGGTCGGCATCACCGTCGACAAGCGCTCCCCCGACATCCTGATGGTGGTGAACCTCTATTCGCCGGACAATTCGCGCAGCGCATTGTTCATGTCGAACTACGCCAACCTGGAGATCACCAACGCGCTCACCCGCGTCGAGGGCGTCGGCTCGCTCACCGTCTTCGGCGCGCGCGACTACGCCATGCAGGTCTGGCTCGATCCCGACCGCCTGCAGTCCCTCGACCTCACGGCGAACGACGTGGTCAACGCGCTGCGCGGGCAGAACGTGCAGGTCGCCTCGGGCGAGCTCAATTCGCCGCCGGTGCCGCACCAGCGCGCATTCCAGATCGCGGTGCGCACGCAAGGGCGCCTGACCACGCCGGCCGAGTTCGGCAACATCGTCATCAAGCAGAGCCCGACCGCGGTGGTCAGGCTCAAGGACGTCGCCCGCGTCGAACTCCAGGCGCAGAACTACGCGTCGAATTCCTACCTCGACGCGCACCAGTCGGTCGCGGTCGCCGTGTTCCAGCGTCCGGGCTCCAATGCGCTCGCCACCGGCAAGGCGATCCGCAAGAAGATGGAGCAGATCTCCAAGGATTTCCCGCAAGGGATGAAATACACCATCATCTACGACCCCACCCAGTTCATCTCGCAATCGGTGAACGCGGTGGTGCACACCATCCTCGAGGCGATGGTGCTGGTGGTGCTGGTGGTGCTCCTGTTCCTGCAGACCTGGCGCGCCGCCATCATTCCGATCCTGGCGATCCCGATCTCGCTCATCGGCACGTTCTTCGTGATGAGCCTGTTCGGCTTCTCGCTCAACAACCTCTCGCTGTTCGGCCTTGTGCTCGCGATCGGTATCGTGGTCGACGACGCCATCGTCGTGGTCGAGAACGTCGAGCGCAATATCGCCACCGGCCTGTCGCCCAAGGAGGCGGCGCGCAAGAGCATGGACGAGGTCGGCTTCGCGCTGATTGCCATCGCGCTGGTGCTGACCGCCGTGTTCGTGCCGTCGACCTTCATCACCGGCATCTCCGGCCAGTTCTATCGCCAGTTTGCGCTCACCATCGCCGGCTCCACCATCATCTCGCTGACCGTCTCGCTGACGCTGTCGCCGGCCCTGTGCGCGCTGCTGCTCAAGAGCCACGAGCGCGAACGCCATCATTGGTGGGGTGCGCCGTTCCGCTTCTTCTTCAGCGGGTTCAACTGGGGATTCGATCGCGTCGGCCGCGGCTATAGCTGGCTCGCCGGCAAGGTGGTGCGCTTCGCGCTCATCATGCTCGTGATCTACGGCGGCTTGATCGCCTTCGGACTGAATGAATTCCGTAAGACGCCGCAGGGCTTCATCCCGCAGCAGGACCGCGGCTTCCTGATCGTGGCGGCGCAGCTGCCGCCCGGCGCTTCGCTCCAGCGCACCGACGCGGTGATGAACCGCGCCTACGACATCGCGTCCAAGCAGCCGGGCGTCGCGCACGCCATCCGCATCGTCGGCTTCTCCGGGGCCACCTTCACCAACGCGCCCAATGCGGGCGCCATGTTCCTGGTGCTCAAGCCGTTCGAGGAGCGCGCGAAGGACCCGCGCCAGTCGGCCGCCGCCATCCAGGGCGCGTTGTTCGGCAAGTTCGCGGCGCTCCAGGCGGCGCAGATCTTCGTCATCCAGCCGCCGCCGGTGTCGGGCATCGGTAACGCCGGCGGCTTTGCCATGATGATCGAGGACCGCGGCGGCGAGGGCTCGGCGGCGCTGCAAAAGGCGGTCTACGCCATGATGGGCGCGGCCGCGAAGACGAAGGGCGTCGAGCACGTCTTCTCGCTGTTCGACACGCAGACGCCGCAACTCTACCTCGACATCGACCGCACCGAGGCGCAGTTGCTCGGCGTCAGCATCCCCGACGTCTTCAGCACGCTGCAGATCTATCTCGGCTCGATCTACGTCAACGACTTCAACCTGTTCGGCCGCACTTACCGGGTGCAGGCGCAGGCCGCCGCGCCGTACCGCCTGGACGCCAAAGACGTGCTGGCGCTGCGCGTGCGGAATTCGTCGGGCAATACCGTGCCGCTCGGGTCCTTCACCACCGTGCACAACATCGCCGGGCCTTATCTGGTGCCGCGCTATAACCTCTATCCCGCCGCCGAGCTCGACGGTCAGGCGGCGCCCGGCTACAGCCAGGGCCAGGCCATCAAGATCATGGAGAACCTCGCTGCGCACGTGCTGCCGCCGGGCTTCTCGTATGAATGGACCACGCTCGCCTTCCAGCAATTGCGCGCCGGCAACACGTCGATCTTCGCCTTCGGGCTCGGTGTCGTGTTCGTGTTCCTGGTGCTGGCGGCGCAGTTCGAAAGTCTGACGCTGCCGCTGGCGGTGATCCTGATCGTGCCCATGTGCCTGATCGCGTCGATCGTCGGCGTGACGCTGCGCGGGCAGGACAACAACATCCTCACCCAGGTCGGCTTCATCGTGCTGATCGGGTTGGCGGCCAAGAACGCCATCCTGATCGTCGAATTCGCCAAGCAGCTCGAGGACGGCGGCCGCAGCCGCTATGAGGCGGCCAAGGAGGCGGCGCGGCTGCGCTTCCGGCCCATCCTGATGACCTCGCTCGCCTTCATCCTCGGCGTCTCGCCGCTGGTCTGGGCGGTCGGGGCGGGGTCCGAACTGCGACAGGTGCTCGGCACCACCGTGTTCTCCGGCATGATCGGCGTCACCGCCTTCGGCCTGGTGTTCACGCCGGTGTTCTACGTGGTGGCGCGCTGGATCGCGGCGCGATTCGAGCGCCGCGGCAATGCACCGGCATCCGAGCAGCCGGCGGAATAGTCGCCGCGGGCATGAGGTTCCAGGCGGTGGCGACGGCGCCCCCTGCGTGCTAAGCCGTCTGTGCCAGCAGACGCAAGCAAGAGACTGTCGCCGCCATGAAATTCGGAATAGGTCAGCCGCTCACCCGCAAGGAAGACGCCCCGCTGCTCCGCGGTGAGGGCTGCTACGTCGCCGACGTCGCGCCGAAGGGCGCGCTCCAGGCGGTGGTGGTGCGTTCGCCGCACGCCCATGCCCGCTTCACCCTCCATGAGCTCGACCGCGTGCGCGCCATGCCGGGCGTGCGACTGGTGCTGACCGGCGCCGACGCCGCCGACCTCGGGCCCATGCCCTGCCTCGGCGTGCTGCCGGGTGTCGAGACCGACGTCAGGCCCTATCTCGTGCTGGCGCGCGACGTGGTGCGCTACGTGGGCGACGCCGTCGCCTTCGTGGTCGCCGACACGCTCGCGCTTGCCAAGGATGCCGCCGAAGCGATCACCGTCGATTGGCAGCCGCTGCCGCACATCATCGGCGGCGTCGAGGCATTGAAGGACGGCGCCGTCTCGGCGTGGGAAGGGCAGGGCAATCTCGCCTTCGAGACCGAGGCCGGCGACGCCGCCGCCACCCGCCGGGCGTTCGCGCAGGCCGCGCGCGTGATCGAGACCACCGTCATCAATCAACGGCTGGTGACCAACTACATGGACACCCGCGGCGTCGTCGCCGAATACGACGGCAACCGCTACACGCTGACGCTCGGCAGCCAGGGCGTGCACATGATCCGCGACGTCATCGGCGGCATGGTGATGAAGCTGCCGCCCGAGCGCATGCGCGTCGTCACCAAGGACGTCGGCGGCGGCTTCGGCACCAAGCTGTTTCCCTATCGCGAATACGCGCTTGCCGCGGTCGCGGCCGAGCGCACCGGCAAGCCGGTCAACTGGGTTTCCGACCGCTCCGAGCATTTCCTCGCCGACAGCCACGGCCGCGACAACATCTCGACCGCGCGGCTCGCGCTCGACGCCAACAACCGCTTCATCGGCCTGGAAGTCGACATCATCGCCGACATGGGCGCCTATCTGCACAGCTACGCGCCGTATATCCCGTGGCTCGGCGTCGGTATGGCGACCGGCGTTTACGATATCCCCGCCGCGCACGTGCGCCTGCGCGGCGTCTACACCAACACGGTGCCGGTCGATGCCTATCGCGGCGCCGGCCGTCCGGAGGCCGCCTATCTGATCGAGCGCGCGGTCGACAACACCGCGCGCGAGCTCGGCGTCACGCCGGAAAGCCTGCGCAAGAAGAACTTCATCAAGCCGAAGTCGCTGCCCTACACCACGCCGACCGGCAAGGTTTACGATTCCGGCGACTTCGCCGGCATCATGGCGCGCGCGCAGGAGCTCGCCGATTGGACCGGCTTCCGCAAGCGCGCCGCCGAATCCAAGCGCGCCGGGCGCCTGCGCGGCATCGGGCTCGCGAGCTACATCGAGGCCTGCGGCAACAACGGCCCGGAGACCGCCAACGTGCGGCTCGAAAAGGACGGCAGCGTCACCGTGCTGATCGGCTCGCAGGCAAGCGGGCAGGGCCATGCCACGTCCTACGCGCAGCTCGTCGCCGAGCGCCTCGACCTGCCGCCGGAAAAGGTGACCGTGATCCAGGGCGACACCGACCAGATCGCGACCGGCGCCGGCACCGGCGGCTCGAGCTCGATCCCGATTGGCGGCGTCTCGGTCGATCGCGCCAGCAAGACCTTGGGCGACCAGCTCAAGGACATCGCCGCCGAGATGCTGGAAGCGTCCGCCGGCGATCTTGAAATCGCCGGCGGCTCCATCCGCGTCGCCGGCACCGACAAGGTCGTGTCGTTCGCCGACATCGCCGCGCATCCGTCGGCGACGCCGGAGCGGCTCAAGGCCGCCAACGAATTCGGCAACGAGTCGCCGACCTATCCGAACGGCGCCCACGTGGCCGAGGTCGAGATCGATCCCGACACCGGCGCCACCACCATCGTCAACTACGTCGTGGTCGACGACTTCGGCCGCGCCCTCAACCCGCTGCTGCTGGCAGGCCAGGTGCACGGCGGCGTGGTGCAAGGCATCGGCCAGGCGCTGATGGAGGACACGGTCTACGATCCCGCCTCCGGCCAGCTCTTGAGCGCGACCTTCATGGACTACGCCATGCCGCGCGCCGACAACGCGCCGTCCTTCGTGTTCGAAACGCGCAACCAGCCGTGCAAGACCAATCCGCTCGGCGTGAAGGGTGCGGGTGAGGCGGGCGCCATCGGCTCATGCCCGGCGCTGATCAACGCCGTCATCGACGCGCTCGCGCGCGGCTATGGCGTGCGCCACATCGACATGCCGGCGACGCCGTCCAAGATCTGGGCCGCGATCCAGGCGGCGCGCAATGCGGCCGCGAGCTGATACATTTCCGTAACATGCAATAGCGACGGCATGAGACGGGTGGCGACGGCGTGATTGCCTGAATAACGCCATCACGTCGGCGCAAACGATTCCTCGCAAGACCAACCTTTACGAGGAATCCCGATGAAATTGACGGCAAGTCTGTCGGCCGCTGTTCTGGCGGTCGTGGTTTTTGGCGCGACCGCTGTGGTAGCGCAGCCAAAGAACCCGATTATCGAACGGCAGGATTTGATGAAGCACAACGGCCGGGAAGCCAAGCTTGCCGCGCAGATGATCAAGCACCAGAAGCCGTTCGATCTCGCCACCGCCAAGAAGATCTTCGCCACCTTCGAAGAGACGTCGCGACAGATGCCGTCTCTCTTCCCGCCCAATTCCAAGACGGGTCACAGGACCACCGTGTCGCCCAAGATCTGGCAGCATATGACCGACGTCAAAGCGCGCTTCGAGAATCTCGGCGCCGAGGCCAAGAAGGCCGAAGCGAACGTCACCGATCTGGCCAGCTTCAGAACCGCCTTCGGCGAGGTCGGCCGCCAGTGCGGCGCCTGCCATCGCGAGTACCGGGTCAGACGCGATTAATCCGTAACGATCGGGTTTCATGAAAAGGCGGCGCGCGCTCATCGCGCGCCGCCGGTGCGCATTCGATCGGGCGAAGAGGTAACGTGTCATTTTACGTAAACTGATTGTCGCGGGGCTGGCGCTCGCGGTTGTTGGCGCCGCCGCCTTCTGGTTTCTCACCATTCCGCAGACCGTATCCGCGACGGCGCTGGCGCCTCACACGCCCGACCTCGCCAACGGCAAGACCCTGTTCGCCGTCGGCGATTGCGCCTCCTGTCACGCCACGCCGAACCAGAAGGACCGCACCCGACTCGGCGGCGGCCGGCCGCTGAAGACGGCATTCGGCACCTTTTATCCGCCCAATATTTCGCCCGATAAGAAGGACGGCATCGGCGCCTGGAGCGAGGCGCAGTTCGTCACCGCTATGCATGACGGCGTCGGCGCGAACGGCCAGCATCTTTATCCAGCTTTTCCCTACACGTCCTACGCCCACATGACGTTCGACGATCTGCGCGATCTGTTCGCCTATCTCAGGACGCTGCCGGCCGTCGGCGGCAAGGCGCCGGCGCACCAACTCGCCTTTCCCTTCACGGTGCGCCGCGGCATCGGACTCTGGAAGCGCGCCTTCTTCGAT
The DNA here is from genome assembly GCA_963773225.1 of uncultured Pseudomonadota bacterium. Taxonomy (GTDB): domain Bacteria; phylum Pseudomonadota; class Alphaproteobacteria; order Rhizobiales; family Xanthobacteraceae; genus Pseudolabrys. The sequence continues at coordinate 449,746 of CAVZAO010000006.1, read as the reverse complement.
CGCGGCGTGTTCAAGCCAGATCCGTCGAAATCGGCGCAATGGAATCGCGGCGCGTATCTCGTCAACGGCCCCGGCCACTGCGCCGAATGCCACAGCCCGCGCGACGCCTTCGGCGCCATTGTCTCGGCCGAGCGCTTCGCAGGCGGGCCCAATCCGGAGGGCAAGGGCTGGGTGCCCAACATCACCCAGAAGGGCCTCGGCGATTGGTCGGTGACGGACATTGCCTATTTGCTGCAAAGCGGCATGACGCCGGACGGCGATTTCGTCGGCTCCAGCATGGAGGCGGTGACGGCTAACACCGCGCTCATCAGCGACGCCGACCGCCTGGCAATCGCCACCTATATCAAGTCACTGCCCCCGGTCGCAGGGCCGCCGAAGCCGGAAAAGGCGGAGAAATAGCGGCGGCCACGGCGCTATCGCAACGTTGCTGCGTGCCCCCGGACGTGGCTCGAACCGTCTGCCCAAAAAATGGCCGGCGCCAAATATTGTTAAGCGCACTTTAATACCACTGATTCAAAGTGCGAAATCTTCAATTTCCGTGGAGCAGGCTATGCGGGCTCTGGCAATTATTCTGTTTTCCTCATTATTTGCTTTCACTTCGGCCGCGCGCGCGGCCGACCATGGGACCCGAGCCGAGGCCGTGGCGATGGTCAAGCGCGTGCAGGCGGAGTTCAAGAAGGACGGCGCCAAGGCGACCTTCAAGGCGGTCGACGACAAGGCTAACAAGAGCTTCCACGACCGCGACCTCTATCCCTTCGTCTACGATCTCAAGGGGGTGTGTGTGGCGCATGGCGCCAAGATCGTGCTGGTGGGCAAGAACCTCATGGCGCTCAAGGACCCCGACGGCAAGTACCTGATCCGTGACATGGTCAATCTCGCGAAAGGGCCCGGGCACGGCTGGGTTGACTACAAGTGGCCGAACCCGCTCACCAACAAGATCGAGGACAAGTCGAGCTACGTCGAGAAGCTCGGCGACAACTATTTCGTCGGGGTCGGCATTTACAAGTGATCGCCCGTGCGCTTCGTTACGACATCGCCTGATGACGGCCGCCGGCGCGGCTTGCGCGACCGGCTGCGCGACGTGTCGCTGCCGATCAAGCTGTCGGCGGCGTCCGCCGTATTGGTGGTCTGCCTGCTGGCGGTCGGCATCAACGCCTACGTCACCTCGAACCATTCGGCCGCCGGCTTGCGCGAGTTGTCGGTCCGGCTCGAACCCAAGCAGAGGGCCTTCCAGGACGTAAGCGACGCCGTCGTCGCCGCGCACATGAAGATCTTCCGCTACGTGTCTTGGGCCAGCAACAGCGTCGACAAGGATCTGCTCGGCAGGCTCTACAACGAGATCAACGCCGATCTCGAAAGCCTGTCGGCGCAAATCAACGATCTCGCCGCCCGCCGTGACCTGTCCCCCTACGAGCGCAACGGGCTGCGGCGGTTGCTTGCCGACTGGAAGAAGTGCCGCCAGCAGGCGAAGGACACTATCGATGTCGGCCGCGTCGATGCAGCCATGGCGACGATCATGCTCGGCCAGACCGACGACAGTTTCGAGGCGGTGGATGGCGAGATCCGCACGTTGTCGATGGCGCTGACAGCCAATTCCAATGAGGTGCAGGACAATCTTTATCAGGATGCCGAGCGCAACAAAGGCATCCTCATCGGCGGCACGCTCGCCGGGCTCCTGGTGAGCATCATCACCTCGATGCTGGTCGGGGCTTCGATCGTGCGCCCAATCCGCTCGATCACCGACGTGATGCAGAAGCTGTCGGCCGGCGAGACCGATATAGAACTCGCTTACCGGGGCAGCCGCGACGAGATCGGCAAGATGGTCGATGCCATCGACGTGTTCCGCAAGAACGCGATCGAGAAGCACGCGTTGGAGCAGGCGAGTCACCAAGCCGAGCAGCGCCGCGCGGCGGAGCGGCGCGCGGAGATGGAGCAACTCGCGGGCGAATTTGAGGAGTTGGTGCAGCAGATCGCCAAGGAGCTGACCGCGGCGGTGGCGGGGATGCACGAGAACTCGCGGGCGATGTCGGCGATCGCGGCGGATACCCGCGCCAAGTCGACGTCGGCGTCCGGCCTCGTGGTCGAGACGCGCGCGAATGTCGACTCGGTGGCCAACGCGGCGGAAGAACTCGCCCGCACCATCGAGCAACTGGCGACGCAGACCCACGGCGCCAAGACGCTCACCGGCGACACCGTGAACCAATCTCAGAACGCACGCGAAAAGGTGGAGCAACTCGTCGACGCCGTGGGCCAGATCACGCCGATTACCGGCCTGATCCAATCGATCGCCCAGCAGACCAACCTCCTGGCCCTCAATGCCACCATCGAGGCGGCGCGCGCCGGCGCCGCCGGCAAGGGCTTCACGGTCGTGGCGGCGGAGGTGAAATCGCTTGCCGCGCAGACGGCGAGCGCTACCGACGAGATCAACCAGAAGATCGCCGCGGTCAACGCCTCCTGCGGCGCGGTCGTCAGCATCATGAGCAAGGTAATCGACGCCATCACCCGCCTCGGGGAGGATGCGTCCGAGATGGCGGCGGCGGTCAACCACCAGGCCTCAGCGACTCAGGAAATCTCCCGCAACGCGCAGCTCGCCGCCGAGCGCTCCCGCACCGCGGCCAGCAACATCGCCGAGCTCGACCGCAAGACCGGGGAAAACGACGAGGCCTCCGGCCACGCGCTCAAGGGCGCCGAACGCCTCATTGCCCACGCCGCCGAACTTCAGCAGCAGGTCGACCGCTTCCTGCAGCACGTGCGCGCGGCGTAAGGCGGTTCTTTTTTTGCTTGAGGCGTGAGGTGCTCCCTCTCTCCACAGGGGAGAGGTGAAGTGTGGGCGCCGCAATCCCGCGCGAGAGAACGCAACGTCCGCCGTTTCGCGGACGCGGCGAACGCGCCCTGCGTCAGGCCTGGAACGCCTTGAAGGTGATGATGGTGTAGGTGTCCTTGATGCCGGGCAGGCCCTGCACCTTTTCGTTGACGAAATGGCCGATGTCGGTACCGGCATCGACGTAGAACTTCACCAGCAGGTCATAGTCGCCGGCGGTCGAATAGATCTCGGAGGCGATCTCGGCCTCGGCCAGGGCGTTCGCCACCTGGTAGGCCTTGCCGAGCTCGCATTTGATCTGAATGAAGAAGGGGGTCATTGAGGCGCCTCCGGTCTTTCCTGGCGCATGATCTTGTCCGAAAACCGGTGCCCACTTTTCGGGATCATGCGCTGCCGCAATCCAGCAAAATCGGGCGTCTCTGGCAAGCGGCGGCGGGGCAGGGGCCGCTCTTGCCTTGCCGGGCGGAGGGACTTAGCTAGAGCGCCAGCAATCTCGTGGGGTGCCCGGCGCCGCCGGGCTGAGAGGCCGCTTCCCGCCAACCCAACGAACCTGATCCGGGTCATGCCGGCGGAGGGACCAGAGATGCACACGCCGCGCGACCTCAGCACCGCCCCGACGCCGGGCGCCGCCGCGCTGGCGGAGGCCGCCGCCGCCGTGTGCGCGAACCTGCGGGCGCGCGCCCCCCGGGTCCACTGCATCACCAACGCGGTGGCGCAGAATTTCACCGCCAACGTCCTGCTCGCCGCCGGCTGCGTGCCGTCCATGACGGTCGATCCCGACGAGATCGCGGCTTTCGTCGCGCGCGCCGACGCGCTCCTGATCAATCTCGGCACCCTCGACCGCGAGCGCCGCGCGGCCACCGATGTCGCGGTCGAAACCGCCGCCAAGAACAAGGTGCCGTGGGTGCTCGATCCCGTCTTCGTCGACCGTGCGCCGGCGCGCGCCGCCTTCGCCCGCAACCTGGTCGGCCGCGGCCCGCAGGCCGTGCGGCTCAATGCGCGTGAGTTTGCCGCGCTCGCCGAGGCCGAGCCGACGGCGCCGTCGCTCGCCGCTTACGCCCAGGCTCATGCCACGGTGGTGGCGCTCTCCGGCGAGACCGACCGCGTCGCCGACGGTACGCGGCTAGGCGCCATCGCCAACGGCCATCCGCTGATGGCCAAGGTCACCGCCATGGGCTGCGCCGGCTCGGCGCTGGTCGCCGCCTGTCTCGCGGTCGAGCCCGATCCCTGGCGCGCCGCCGCGACCGCGCTCGTCATCATCGGCGTCGCCGGCGAGCTCGCCGCCGCCAAGGCGCAAGGCCCCGGCAGCTTCGCGGTCGCCATCGTCGATGCGCTTTACAATCTCGACGGGCCCGCGCTCGTCCGGCAGGCCCGGATCGCCGGATGACCGCCATCGCGCTCACCGTCGCCGGGTCCGATTCGAGCGGCGGCGCCGGCATCCAGGCCGACCTCAAGACCTTCGCCGCGCTCGGCGTCTATGGCGCCAGCGCCATCACCGCGCTGACGGCGCAGAACACGCAGGGCGTCACCGGCATCCACGACGTGCCTCCGGATTTCGTCGCCGCGCAGATCGATGCGGTGTTCGCCGATCTCGACGTCGGCGCGGTGAAGATCGGCATGCTGTCGCAAGCACCGATCGTCGAGGCGGTCGCGCAGGCGCTCGCGCGCCACCGTGCCAGGAACATCGTGCTCGATCCGGTGATGGTGGCATCGTCCGGCGACCGGCTGCTGGCGCCGCAGGCGGTTGACGCGATGCGCCGGCGGTTGATCCCCCTAGCGCGCGTGGTCACGCCCAATCTGCCGGAAGCCGCGCTCCTGCTCGAGACCCAAGCGGCGCGCGACGAAAGGGAAATGGCCGCGCAAGCGCGCCTGATCATCGAGCGCTTCGGGGCGGCGGCGGTGCTGATCAAGGGCGGCCACGGCGAGGGCGCCGACAGCGTCGATCTCCTCTTGGACGACGACGGCGTCACCCGCCTTGCGGACATGCGCATCGCGACGAAGAACACCCACGGCACCGGCTGCACGTTATCGTCCGCGATTGCCGCCGGGCTCGCCAAGGGCCTCGCCCTGGGCCCCGCCGTGCGCGCCGCCAAGACCTACGTGACGGCCGCCATTGCCGCCGCCAATAACCTCGCCATCGGTCACGGCCACGGGCCGCTGCACCATTTCCACCAGTTCCGCGCCTGATCCCGGCCGGCTTGCCTGTGTTCCACGCCGCCCCGCGGTTCCGAACGGCGGCCGCAACGCATTGTCGCGGCGGAAGGCGCGCCGCTTTCGCGCGCGAGTGGAACTATGGTCGGCCCCACGCGTCATCGTCTGCGGGCGAGTCTTTGCAGATACGAGGCGTTCCATGGCAGCGAAAGCGGAAAGAAAGCCGGCGGCAGCCGGCGGGTGGGGATCGGTCGAGGCGCTGACCAACATTCTGACCCAGGAGGAGGTCGCCGTTCTCGGCAGCGAAATTCTCTGGAAGCAGAACAAAACCGACGGCTTCATGTGCGTGAGCTGCTCGTGGGCCAAGCCCGCGGAGCCGCACAAGTTCGAGTTCTGCGAAAACGGCGCCAAGGCGACCGCCTGGGAAATCACCGGCAAGAAGACGACGCCGGAGTTCTTCGCCGAGCACACCGTCAGCGAACTGCGCCAATGGTCCGACCACGCTTTGGAGGAAAACGGCCGGCTGACCCACCCCATGCGTTACGACGCGGCGACCGACCAATACGTGCCGGTGTCCTGGGACCAGGCCTTCACCGAGATCGGCGCCGAGTTGAACAAGCTCGATCCCAAATCCGTCATCATGTACGCGTCGGGCCGCGCCTCGCTGGAAGCGAGCTACATGTATCAGTTGTTCGGCCGCCTTTACGGCACCAACAACTTTCCCGATTCATCGAACATGTGCCACGAGTCGACGTCGGTCGGCCTGCCGCCGGTGATCGGCGTGCCGGTCGGCACCGTGATGTTGCCCGACTTCGACAAGGCCGACTGCATCTTCTTCTTCGGCCATAACACCACGACCAACGCGCCGCGCATGCTGCATCCGCTGCAGCGCGCCGCGCAGCGCGGCGTGCCGATCATCACCTTCAACCCCCTGCGTGAGCGCGGGCTCGAGCGCTTCGTCAACCCGCAAAGCCCGATGCAGATGGTGGCCGGCGGCACCCGCATCAGCTCGCAATACTGCCAGGTGCGCGCCGGCGGCGACACCGCGGCCATCGCCGGTATCTGCAAGGCGGTGATCGAAGCCGACGATGCGGCCAAGGCCGCCGGCAAGCCGCGCATCCTCGACGTCGCCTTCATTGAGGAGCACACCGCCGGCATCGAGGCCTTCGCCGACTATTGCCGCGCGCGGCAGTGGCCGGAACTGGTCAAGGTATCCGGCGTCACCGAGGCCGAGATGCGTGACGCGGCCGAGACCTACATGAAGGCCAACGCCGTCATCGCCAATTACGGCATGGGCGTCACCCAGCACAAATACGGCGTCGAAACCGTGCAGATGATCGTCAACCTGCTGCTCCTGCGCGGCAACATCGGCAAACCGGGCGCCGGCGTCTCGCCGATCCGCGGCCACTCCAACGTGCAGGGCCAGCGCACCGTCGGCATCACCGAAAAGACCAAGCTGGCGCCGCTCGACAAGCTGAAGGAGCTCTACGGCTTCGAGCCGCCGCGCGAGGACGGGCTCACCACCGTCGACGCCTGCGAGGGCATCCTCGACGGCAGCGTACGCGGCTTCATCAGCCTGGGCGGCAACTTTGCCCGCGCCATCCCCGATCATTCGCGCATGGAGCCGGCCTGGATGAAGATGCGGCTGTCCGTGCAGGTCGCCACCAAGCTCAACCGCACGCATCTCTTGCCGGGCGAGGTGACCTACCTGCTGCCGTGCCTCGGCCGCATCGAGATCGACGAGCAGGACACCGGCCCGCAGGCGGTGTCGATGGAAGATTCCACCGCCTGCATCCACGGGTCGCGAGGCCAGCGCCAGCCGGTCAGCCCGCACGTGCGCTCGGAGCCGTTCATCGTCGCCGGCATGGCCAAGGCCACCCTGCCGCCCAATCCGAAGATCGACTGGGACAAATGGGTCGGCGACTATGCGCTGGTGCGCGACGCCATCGAGGCGACCTATCCCGACCGCTTCAAGGACTTCAACAAGCGCATGTTTACGCCCGGCGGCTTCCCGCGTCCGCTCGGCGCGCGCGAGCGCAAATGGAATACGCCCAACGGCAAGGCCAACTTCACCGTGCCCGAGAGCCTGTCGGAGCTGCGCGAAGAGGGCCCCGACATCTATCAGTTGCTGACCTTGCGCGCCGACGGCCAGTTCAACACCACCATCTATTCCGAGGAAGACCGCTTCCGCGGCGTCAAGGGCGGCCGCAAGGTGGTGCTGATGAACAAGGCCGACATCGCGCGCTTGGGCCTCAGCGTCGGCGATCTGGTGCGGCTGACGACCGCGCTCGATGACGGCTTCGAGCGCAAGCTCGATGGTCTGCAGGTGATGCAGTACGATATCCCCGAACAATGCATCGCCGGCTATTATCCCGAGTGCAACGTGCTGATTCCGGTGTGGCACTACGCCAAGCAGAGCAAGGTGCCGGCGGCGAAATCGGTGCCGGTGCGCATCGCGCTCTTGGAGCGGGCCAACTGAGGCAAGCCGTCGCAGGGCGCCGCGTGTTGCGTTAGATCCAATCGCTGATCGTCCGGTGGATGGCGCGGCCATCCGCCGGACTTTTTTCGCGCATCGCGCGCAGAGTGCAGCCATTGCCAAGCTGCCGTCTGCCCAATCGAAGCCCACACGGCCCAGAATTTTGTCTGGTCAGGGCGGCGGTGCCCGGGGTACGCTGCCCGCTCAGTGTGAGGGAGCGAACAAAATGCGTTATTCAAAGCCATTCTTGGCCGTCGCGGCCGCCATTTCAGCGTTTGCCGCGGTGGCAAGCGTCCCGGCGCAGGCGGCAGACATGCCTTGCAGCACGGCAAAGTTGATCGTGCCGTGGGGTGCGGGCGGCGACACCGACATCATCTTCCGCCTGCTCGTCGATCAGGCCAACAAGGACGGCGCCAAACCGCGCCTTCAGGTCGTCAACGTCTCCGGCCAGGGCGGCAACAAGGGTGCGAAAGACGCCAAGGCCGCGGCGCCGGACGGCTGCACGCTGTTCGCGATGCATGACAGCGCGATCATCAGCTATCTCGCCGGCCGCGTGAACTTCACCTGGGATGCTTTCGAGCCCATTGCGACCGTTGCCTATACGCCCGAGGTGGTCGGCGCCAACGCCGCCACACCTTTCAGCAATATGAAAGAGTTCGTGGCGGCGGCCAAAAAGGCGCCCGGCACGATCACCGCTGGCGTGACGCTCGGCTCGACCAGCCAGTTCATCTTCTTGCTAATCGACGACGCCGCCAACATCAAGCTGAAGTACGTGCCTTACGAAGGCACGCGCCAGCGCCTCACCGCGCTGCTCGCCAAGAATATTCAGGTCGGCGACATGAACATCCTGACCGCCAAGCAGTACATGAAGGAAGGCACGCTCAAGGGCCTCGGCATCGCGTCGGAGAAGCGCGATCCGTTGGCGCCCGACCTGCCGACGCTGAAGGAGCAGGGCGTCGACGTGGTCTACGGCCTCACGCGCGGCATCGTGGCGCCCAAGGGCACCAAGCCGGACGTCATCAAGTATTGGGAAGGCGTCATCAAGAAGGCCGCCGAGAGCAAGGCGGTCGAGGATGCGCTCGGCAAGAAGGGCACGTCAGTCGTGTTCCGCGGGCCGGCGGAATACACCGCCTTCCTGAAGAAGTCCTACGCCCAATACGAGAAGCTGGCGATCTCGATCGGGATGTACAAGAAGAAGTAATCGTCTGCCAACGCGCGAGCGGCAGAAGTGCCGGCGGCTGCCGCCGGACCTGCCGCTCGTCGCCATGCGGGGGGAGCGGACGTCGTGCGCCGTCTCAGTCTTGATGCGATCGTGGCCGCTGTGCTGCTGATCGCCGGTGGGGTCCTGTTCTGGGACACCTTTCAATGGCGGCACACGCCGTTCGCGACCATGGCGTCGAGCGTGTGGCCGCGATTCGTGCTGGTCGTCTTCTTTGCGCTGTGCCTCGTCTATCTCGTCCGCTCGCTGGTGCGCGGGCCGGGCGACGAAGTGAGGCGCTCCGTGCGCGAGTGGCTCGCCTACTACCGCAATCCGTTGTGGTGCTATGGGCTGTTCCTGGCGTTTCTCCTGACCTTGCCTTACCTCGGCATGCTGGTCGGCGGCATTCTATTCGTGTGGCTGGTGCAGGTGGTGGTCGGCGAGCGCACCACGGTTGCGCAGATCCGGCACGCGACGATCGCGGTCGCCTCGGTCGGCTTCATGTGGCTCGTGTTCACCTATGCCATCGGCGTCATCCTGCCGGCCGGCAGCCTGGTCCATATCTAGCGCGACGGCACAACCATGCAGCATCTCGATCACGTGATCGCAGCGTTCGGCGCGGTTTTTGAACTGCGCAATCTGATCCTGATGACCGTCGGCGTCGTCGCCGGCCTCATCGCCGGCGCGATTCCCGGCTTCACCATCGCGATGGCGATCGTGCTGACGCTTCCCTTCACCTTCGGCATGCCGCCGGTGGAAGGCCTCTCGACCATGCTCGGCGTCTATGTCGGCGGCCTTTCCGGCGGCCTGATGTCGGCGATCCTGACCGGCATTCCGGGCACGCCGTCCTCTGTCGCCACCACCTTCGACGGCTTCACCATGGCGCGCGCCGGCAAGCCGGGGCTGGCGCTCGGCATCGGCGTGTGGTCGTCGTTCTTCGGCGGTCTGTTGAGCGCGGTGCTGTTGTCGGTGCTGGCGCCGCAGCTTGCGCGCATCGGCCTCGAGTTCGGCCCGTGGGATTTCTTCTCGCTGGTCGCGTTCGCGCTCACCATTGCCGCCAGCCTGTCGGACGAGGACCTGCTCAAGGGCCTGATCGCCGGCGTCTTCGGCATCCTGGTGGCCTCGTTCGGCGAGGACCAGATCAACGGCGTCGCCCGCTTCACCTTCGGCATCGACGCGCTCGAGCAGGGCTTCGCGTTCCTGCCCGTGCTGGTGGGGCTGTTCGCGTTCAGCCAACTGATGTCGGACATCCGCGATCCGGAATCGGCGGGGCAGGCGCTCGCTGAGCGCGGCGCCACCAGCGTCAAGATCGAGCACCTGGGCGCGATCAAGGCGATCTTCGCGCGCTGGGCGCTTTGGCTGCGCTCCTCGCTGATCGGCGTGTTCGTCGGCGTGCTGCCGGCCGCCGGCAGTTCGATCTCGAACATCCTCGCCTACGACCAGGCCAAGAAGTCGTCGAAGTATCCGGAAAAATTCGGCACCGGCATTCCCGACGGCATCATCGCTTCCGAATCCGCCAACAACGCCACCGCCGGCGGCGCGCTCATCACCATGATGGCGCTCGGCATTCCGGGCGACGCCGTCACCGCCGTCATGTTGGGCGCGCTCCTCATCCACGACATCGCGCCGAGCCCGACTTTCATCAGCACGCAGCCGCAGCTTGCTTACGCCATCATCGTGGCCTTCTTCCTCGCGCACTTCATCATGGTCGCGTGCCAGTCGGTGTCGCTGCGGCTGTTCGTGCTGATCATGCGCGTGCCGCTTTACGTGCTCGCGGCCGTCATTCTGGCGTACTGCGCGATCGGCGTGTTCTCGCTCAACAACGTGGGTTTCGACCTGTGGACGCTGCTCATCTTCGGCGCCGTCGGTTACGTGATGGTGCGGCTGGGCTTCCCGCTGACGCCAATGATCCTCGGCGTCGTGCTGGGGCCGGTGGCGGAGGTCAACCTGTCGCGCTCGCTCGCGACCAGCAACGATCTGACGCTGTTCGTCACGCGGCATTGGTCGTTGTTCTTCATCATCCTGTCGGTGTTTTCGCTGATCTATCCCTGGTTCCAGCGCGGGCGCGGCCGCAGCAAATGGACGCTCGGCTATGCGCCCGCGCTGTGCGCGGCGCTGTCGGTGCCGCTCTTTCAGATGGGCGGATGGGTGCGGCCGATCGCGGCCGCGGTGCTGTTGATCTTCGGCCTGTGGCTGTTGTGGCAGCGTTGGCGCGGCGGCTGGCAACTCGAAGCCGACGGCGCGGCCCCGCTGCATCAAGGCTGACACTGCGCGCAGGTTTTCCGTCCGCAGCTATCGCCTTGCTGCGGCGGCTGCGCATTTACCCGCCATTAACGATCGGACCATGTTGCTGCGGCATTTTAGCCGCACAGCAAGGATCGGGCGGTGCCCTCGCATGGTTACCACCTATGGTTAACCCCAGCTTTACAATTGTTGGGCATTCCTAGGGGAAGAGAGGTCGTCTTGCGCGCTCGCTGGGTGCGTTCCGATGACGCTCCAGTACCCATGCGTTCGTTCGATATCGGGTCGATCGGTTGAGATCGCCCGCGGTGAAAGCACTCTCAATGTCAGTCAAAGGGCCGACCCAAATGACGACCAATATGATCCGACGCGGTCTAGTTGCCGCGATCCTACTGGCTGCTGCCCCGATGGCCGTCCAAGCGGCGGATCTGCCGGCCCAGCCAGCTTACGAGCAGCCTTACAAGGCGCCCGCTTACGCGCCGCCCGAGCCGATGTACGCAAACTGGTCCGGCTTCTACGTCGGTATCAACGCGGGCTACGGCTTCGCCACCTCGGACTGGAGCGATCCGGCGATCAGCATGAGCCCGAAGGGATTCCTCGCCGGCGGCACCATCGGCTACAACCTGCAGACCGGCACCTGGGTCTGGGGTCTTGAAGGCGACGTCGACTACACGGGCATGAAGGACACCAACGACAGCTGCGTGCCCGGCTCCTGCGCGACCAAAGCCTCGTGGATGGGCACGGCGCGCGGCCGCATCGGCTATGCCGGCTGGAACAACTTCCTGCCCTACATCACCGGTGGCGGCGCCTTCGCCGGCCTGAAGGCCTCGTCGGCCCTCGGCGATGTCAGCAAGACCCAGTTCGGCTGGACCGCCGGCGCCGGCCTGGAATACGCCTTCATGTCGAACTGGAGCGCGAAGTTCGAGTACCTCTACACCGACTTCGGCAGCTTCGACTGCTCGGCCTGCAGCGCTTCCGGCACCGACACGGTCGACTTCAAGGCGAACCTCGTGCGCGCGGGCATCAACTATCGCTTCTGAGCGCTCGCCACGCCGTTAGAGATCGCGACGAAAGCCCCGGTGCCCGCAAAAAGGCCCGGGGCTTTTCCGTTAATTAAGCTAAACGTCAACACAATGTTGACCGGCCGCCCTTAGCATCGAAGGCTCACGAACGCGCCGCTCAGGCCCGCCGTCATTCGGGCCCAGCGCAATGTGACGTGAGGGCGACCATGGTCAGACTGCAGGATCTTCCGCTCGACCTCGAGACCTTCCGCGCCAGCCGCGTGAGCGATTACCGGCGCGGCGGCGAGCAGTTCGTCAACGCCATCCGTATCGTCGGCGCCGACCGCGCGGGCGCTGCCGTCGGCGCGCACATCTATCACGCCCACGGCGTCGAGTGGATCATCCTCGAGCAGGCGGCCGGCGACGACGCGCCGGTGTTCGCGTGCCTATGGTTCAACGACGCCTGCGAGCGCAGCGCCACGCTCGCCGCCGCCGAAGAGCGGCTCTACCGCCACATCGCCGCCGCGCAATAGCGGACGCGGGTGGTATCCCGCACTGGCGCGTTGTTCGCCGGTCGCAATTCCGCCCGAAACCCGCAAAGTCTTTACGTCGCTCATATCCGCGTGCGCGTTCGAATTTACGCGCGCGATACGCCATCGCCATCCAATTGACGCCGCACGCCGCGATGGTTGGCTCGACCGGGCATGATCCGGCTATCATGGAGAGTGAGATGAAACGGTTGTTCTACGGTGTTGCGTTGTCGGCGCTGGTGATCGGCGCCGGCGGGGCGGCGGTGGCGTGCGATCAGCACAATCACAGCGCGGCCCTCATGAACCCGGCGGCTGCCACGCAGGCTGCGGGCGCGCGCAACGTCCTGTTGGCGCAGTCGCAGCAGGACGAGGACAAGAGCAGCACCTCGAGCGAAGGCAGCAAGGACAAGGACGAGGCGTTGCCGAGCCGCAGCCACGGCATGACGATGGCGCAAGCCCAGCAGGATGAGCAGAGCGACACTTCGGGGTCCGGCAGCGATGAGCAGAAGTCGGGCGACGAGCAGAAGGACGACTAGGCCTGCCGCGCGTCACTGACGCTTCCATCGAGGCTCTGCACGACGCGTGACGTGAAGAGCCGTGAGGATCGTTGGGTGCGCCGCTTATCCCCGAATGCGGCGCCCCGCACCCTCGGGCCGGCAACGGACCGGGGGTTTTCGTTGGCCTCGCCGTCCTCTGGGCGCAGGGCGGATTTTATCGCGTCGGCGACGCGGGACGAGCTTGAGAGACGACGTGGGGAAGGGAGGATGCGGCGACCGCGGGCGGGGGCTTATCCTTTTTTGGCCGCTCAGCGAACAGGACCAGACCTAAGCGCGTCCTGCCCAGCGCTTCGCCAAACGGCCGATGCTGTCGAAAAAGGATCCAAGAAAGAACTGTGGAATTGGAATTTGAAACTATGGAATCCGGGCGAGCTATCCTTTGAATCAATATTGCGAGCGCAGACTTGATCTTGAATCAATGTTACTTGGTGCCTCGTAGAAAATTCTTTTTCGACAGGCCAATTGCAGCAATTGGTCTAGGCGTCCAACAAGGCTATTAGTCCTCGAACAGCCGACCTTAGCCGAAAGGTCGCATATTCGCGACGGCCTATATCTGAATAGGCCCATTCGAGCTGATAAACCGTAATGGCGAAAACCGCGCTGAATGCCTAGGCGGACCCTTTCTCTCCCAACGGATAGCATGCGTGCTTATTCTAATCCATCAAAGGCTCCAAGCAAACGAGCGGCAATCGCATCCCAATTGAAGTTCTGGGCCGCATGATTGGCTCCAAGTCGCGACGCCTCAGAGCGCCAAGCATGCGCGTCTATCGACTTAAACATTAGTTCAGTCAGGCTATCGATGTCAGGTTCGAGCTGAACGCCGCCACTCAATAAGCGTGACCCTTTACTATTTACGAACAACGCGTATCTATCGTCGAGGAAATCGTCTGTTGGCCCGCCTGCCGTGCAGATAATTGGCGTCCCACACGCCAGCGCCTCCAGCGCGGGAAGATTAAATCCCTCTGCGCGGTAAGGAGATACATAGGCATCCGCAGCTCGATAGAAGTCTGCCATCCGTTCCGTTGACATCGTGCTGCCATCATAAAGCAATCTCGCAGCCACTCGATCTTTGGCGTTGGCTGGTAACGCTGTTAGCGCCTTCAGCAGGTAGTCTTTGGATGAATACAAGCCGTCGACTCCCTTCAACAACAGATGAATATTCGGGCGCTTCTCGGAAACGGACGCAAACGCACGCAGCAAGATATCGATTCCTTTGTTGTCGGTCATCGCCGACACATTGGCAAAGACAAAACCCGTAAGCTTTAACTTCTCGCGCAACGCCGCGCGCGCGGTCTGCGCGGGATAAAAGATCTGGCTTGCGACTCCATGCGGAACAACACGAACCTGGGCTTCACGCAATCCGAGCCGGAGAAACCCGTGCCGCGACCAGTTCGATGGCGTGATTACAAAAAATCGCTCCGATTTCGATAAAGCATCGAAGTCAAACGGCGCGGAAAATCGGCTCCGATCGAGGAATTGATATTCGGATGTGCCGAATACCGCGGTAACACCTTCGCTGGCGCATGAGAAATCAAATGGATAGGAGATGCGATACGTCACATCGGCCTGCTCATCGCCTCCGAGGGCCCCAATTGAGCTTAAGCTGTTCTCATCGTCCGCACCAAATAGCCCAATGCTTTTCTGCCATTGCGTATCGTAAAATGGAAGATCCTTGAGCCTCAATGAGATGTCGCGCCTCTTAAGGAGGGCCAAGAGCTGCCATTGGTTCACCATGGCATAAGAGTGGTGCGTGCGTCGCCAACCTTCGACATGAAGGAGCTTCATGTGCCATCCGCTCAATCCGGGATGTAATGTAAATATGTGTAATGCATCGGAAATCGTTTACTGGAAGGCTTATAATCGATTCGATGCGCTGTCGCAAAACCCTGGTCGGAAAATCAAGCACCCCTGTGATGTTCAAACCCTTTGCGTGTGGGCGACGATCCACGGCGCTTATTAGGCCCTCTCTTTTAAGCCAAGACGGACGGTCGTGCCAGCAATCTGGGAGGATGCGATGAAAGTGAAGATATTCGTGGTCTTTCACAAAGTGTTTAGTGAGGTGGTGTTCTCTGAATTTAGCGACGATGAGGTGCGCAACTGGATTATACGGTAGGGCGTTAATTCCAAGCATCCGAAAACAAGAATTGAGAAGGGTGGACTTGTGGCAACTGTCGATCCTGGGCGCGGGAGCAGCGATACGTTGCTAGAGTACACCCTTCCGAGCTACGACCCGAAGCTACAAGACCGTGGCTTCATGGAAACGTCATGCTACGTCCATGTGCTGACAAATGAGCTGTATAGGGGTTATGATTACGTAGGTATTTGCCAGTACGACATGAGATGGACGCCGTCAGCAGTTGCAGCTCTCAGAGAGTTGGCCCTCGGTGGAATTCGACGCCCTGACGTGATTTACGGCATAAGTGTCGGCGCTTTATGTGACCGAGGCGGGCGGCCTCATCCCTTGGCATTTCCAGACAAAGTGAACTGGGCATATTTGCTCGGGAGCTACAATTCAAACTTCGGCAAGAATCATCAGTCGCAGATATTTATCGAAAGGCCACTTTCGCTTTTTCAAACCTATCTAATGCCCACTACCGAATTTGTTGCTTTGGCGTCTTGGCTAAGGGTGTTGTGCGATGACCTACATCCGGATCACTGTAGGCCGCCATACGAAACGCATTGGGGGGGCTTTGGCTGGCAAGACCGAGCGGGCAGCAGCCCTCTTTGTCGTCGCCCGCATGCAGGAAGACGGGATTGAATTTCGTAACCTGCCGCTTCATCACGACGCGAATCTAGTTAAGCAACTAAGGATATCTAAGGATCATTATAAAAATAGCTAAGGACCAGAATCAAAGCAAACAACATTCAGTTCCGCGCCAGATTGTGAAACTGATGGGCCAACCAGACGCGGGCATACCGTGGCGGCAAGACGTTCATGGGCGGCTTGTCATCCCCCGCAGAATCACGAGAGAATCATAACAGTAGAGACGTTTTCACACAGCCAGGGTCATCAGGCGACATCACCAAGTTGGCTTGATAGCTGTTTTCCCCGCTCGAATTCTGAAAATCTAGACCAGAAGTCGGCGGACGCTGCCATGCCAGCGGCCGGAATAGGCGCATGCCCTCTCTTTACATGCATTCCCTGTTATCGTGGTGGCACTCACGCGGACCAGGATCGGCGAAGCAACTTCAAAGGCTTTGCGGCCCTGGTGGTCGGTCGCATCCCCGACCGGGCATTGCCTGGACTGAACGAGACGCTTCGACGCTCCGCGGTGGAGAAGACTTATCGGTTGGAGTGGCAGCCTATTCCGAGTCTAACAAACGTCTGGCGGGCGTCCTTCGACCTGGATGGAAGCGAATTTGCCATCTACGCCGTGCAAATGCAGACCTAGCACTGGAATTCAAATTCGAGATATGGCGCCCCAGGCCTGCCTGCATCTGTCTCATGTCCGTCTTGGGTCACACCGGCCCAAGCGGGTGTCACGTCGTGGTGGCCGGTTGTCACCGATTAACCGGCTTGGCCTGTTGCGGCGTTTGCCATGCGTCGCCTGATGGCGTTCCGGGCATCAGCTGTGTGCTTGGTCAAGGCAAGCCGCCCCGCGCGGCGCCCGTGCTTTGCCGTATCGTCATTGACGCCCGGCCTTGCCGCACGCTGGTCTGCCGGCCGGGCGCGGCCGGCCGCATTGACAATCCGGCCCCCGCGCCGGTGCCCAACACGTTAACTGATGGCTAAGATAAATATCGATCGCGGCGTTTCCGCCACGTGCATTGGGTAATCCGCAACACTGTAGGGTGTATCGCTTTGTGCGCTGGCGCGCCTGCAGCGGCTCGCGCAATTTGTTTCAACCGGCGACGTCAGGGTGCCAAACCATGGTCCTGAGATCCCCGCTTCAAGTCGATGGTAACGAGCTTCCGCTCGCCGCTTTGCTCGATCCGGCATGCCGTTTGGTATTCGAACGCATGCCCCACGGCATCCTGATGGTGGATAGCGAGGGCAAGATTCCGCTGGCCAACCGGCAGAGCATCGATCTGCTCGGCTTGCCCGCGGTAAAAGTGCGCAACCGGCCGGACTATCGCGAGATCGTCGACCTCCAATGGCGGTCCGGCGAATACGGCCCGAACGGCGAACACGTCGAGCCCGTGCTGCGCCGGATGATCAGGACGGCCATCTCCGGTCGCGATCTGTTCGGCGGTCTGGCGCACTATGAGCGCGCACGCCCCAACCAGACGGTGCTCGAAGTGCGTACGGCGCCTTTGCCGGACGGTGGCATCGTGCGCACCTACACCGACATCACCGATCGCAAGCGCACCGAAGCGCTGATCGAACACATGGCGCGCCACGATTCGTTGACCGGGCTCGCCAACCGCCGGCATTTTCTCGACCGCCTTCAGCGCCATCTGGAGGAGGGCGAGGGGCGCTGCTGCCTCTTGCTGCTCGACCTCGATCGCTTCAAGGCCGTCAACGACACGCGCGGGCACCAGGCCGGCGATGCGGTGCTGGAAGCCGTGGCGCGCCGGCTGCGCTCGATTGCGGCGCGCACCGATACGGTGTCGCGGCTCGGCGGGGACGAGTTCGCCATCCTGCGCTCGGGCTGCGGCCGCGCCGGCGGCATCGCGCTGGCGGAAAGGATCATCGAGGCCATGCGCCCCACGATGACGATCGGACCCGACCGCTTCGAGATCGGCGTCAGCATCGGCGTTGCGGCCTCGCCCAGCGATGCTCGCGCGCCGGGCGACCTGCTGCGGTGCGCGGATCTGGCGCTCTACCGCGCCAAGCGTGAGGGCCGCAACCGGCATTGTCATTTCGACGCCGATATCGACGCGCTCGCCATGGCCGCGCGCGCCTGAGGCGCGCGAGCCTTCAGGTCGTCAGCGCTCGACGCTCAGCGCTTCATGCTCAGCTCTTGGTGACCTTCGCCACCTTCTTGGCCGGCAGCTTCTTGAGCGCGGCGGTGAGCTTGTTGGCGCAGGCGTCCGCGACGTCGTCGTTCGGCGACTTGGCGCCGGGTGGCGTGGCGAAGCCGGCCTTCTCGATGAAGTCCTGCTGATCATAGTTGGCATTGGCCTTCTTGAGCGCGGTCCAATGCGCGCTCATGTCGCTCTGCGCCTCGAAATGGCGCACGCATTCGGGCGTGTAGAGCGCCACCACCTCGGCGTTGACCTTGTCGCTCGCCATCTTCTGCGCCGTGCTGCCGAGCATCCAGCCGCCCCAGCCGAAGCCGATCGCCATCGCCGCCACCGCGCCGAGGGCCAGCGCGAAGCCGTGCGTCTTGAGTTGCTCGCCTTTGAGATAATTGGGGAGATTCATCGACGTTTCCTCGCCTTGAAAGACAAAAACGTCGCCCTGTGGGACAGATGTTACCACGGGGGTGGGCAGGGCATTTATTAATTTACCGTAGGGAAACGCGTGCATTGCAGCGTAGCGGCTGTGCTCAGCGCTTCCAATCCGCAAAGGGAAAAACACCGCTTCACAGCAGACCGCTGCGAGACGGGTGGCCGTCAATTCCTGTGATGCGGTCTCCTAAGTCAGTTCGGCGCCGGCTTGGCCGCGGCGCTAGGGCGCCACGGCCGCCGTCGCGAACTCAAGCATTGCGCCTCAGTCCTTGTCGTTGTCTTCCTTGATCACGGTGGTGGAACCGCTGCCGGTGGTCGCGTCGGAGCAGACCGTGGTCGTCTTGATGCGCTCTTCCGCCTTTTCGCGCGTCGCAAAGGCTACCGGGCCGATCTGCGTCACGACGGTCTTGTCCGCCGGCTTGGTGGTGGTGACGGTGCACTCATGGCTCTCCGGGTTCTGCACCACGTAGTACTCGTCGGCCATCGCCGTTCCCGCGCACAACGCGAGCGTCACGCTCGCGAGCAAGATGGTCTTCTTCATAGTCGCCTCCTCGTTTGATCGATGCCGCCTGGCCTCTCGGTGGAACAATGGGAACCGGTGCACGGGAACAATCGAACCCGCGTGCCAAGCGCCCTGCCATTAATGGCCGAATGAGATGTTTGGTTCCTGGAAGACGAAGGTGTCTGCGGCGCCACCTACGAGCGGTGACACGGGCTGATGTATGCGTCTCGCCCAGCGGGAATGGGCGAGGCAGCGCAGGTTGAGCAGCGACGCAGTAGTGTTGCGGTTTTCGTTGGATCGCGGCCGAGGTGCTCTCTCACTTTCCCTTGCTCCGCTCTGCAGGGAGAGCGTGCGCGGCGCCCGCGTCAACCGCCGGACGCACCTGAAGGGTAGCTAGAGAGGCAACGGCGCGAAGCTGTGTCGTGACGGTGGTCAATGTCGTTCGCATGCTATGCCGTCGTTGTCACGGTCATTGTGACGCCAATAGCCCGGTTGGCTCTTTCGCGATGGCGCCAAGCTGACCATCCGAGCGGCGTCGCAGTTCGTAAAGGCGACGAGATGCCGAAGAGTGACCGTGACTGGCCACGGGCTGCTCGAAAGATAGGCGGTCACAAGTACCGTGCCGACGAAGGCGAGAGCCGGATACTTCAATTGATGCCGCCATGGTTGCCGGTCCCAGCGTCGCGAAACCTTGCTAAAGGCGCGCCTTAGGCGCCGCACCCTCGCTTCCACTGCCTCGATGTCCCCGTGGATGGGCGAAACCGGGTGACCGGTCTTTGTTTGCGGTGGCACCCCCTACACCCCTTGCGTCAGCTGCGCCGTCGCCTGATACGCGCTCGCGCCGCTGCTGGCGCTGGTGTCCGACGCCCCCGCCGGTGAGCTGGAATCCGTCGCCGCGCCGGCGCTGGCGCCGAGCAGCAGCGCGCCGAGGCCGGGCTGCGCCGCGGCCCGCGCGCTCTGGTTCGCCGCCAGGCCCAAAGCCTCGGCCGCCGCCAGCAGGCCGTTGACCTGGGTGAGCGCGCTATCGAGCGACGCCTTGTCGGGTCGCGTCAGCGCGGTGGTGACGTCGGTGTTCTTGAGAAAGGCAGCAATCTGCGAGCCGAAGGTGCCGACATTGGCAAGCCCGGGCGCGGAGCCGACGTTCATCGTCGCGTTGAGCAGAACCTTGAGCGCGTCGCCGATGTCGGTGCGGCCGCGGGTGACGCGCTCGTAGGCCGTGACGAGCTTCTGCGTGCCGTCGGCGACTGTCACGGTGCCGATCTGCACCGGCTGGCCGTTGACGGTGACGAAGGTCGGCTTGTCGACGTAGCGAGTGATGTCGGTGGTGACGGCCTGCAGCGTGGTGCGGCCGGGCACGGCGTCGGCGCCACCGCGCGCGGCGGTGAGCGCGTCGCGCAACCGTCCGAGCGCGGCCGCGATGCGGACGATGTCGGCGCGGCTGCCGGCAAACGACGACAGCGCGTTGCCGGCGAGCAGGCGGGCCGCGTTGGTGCCGCCGGCAAGCGCACCGGCGCCGCCGGCAAGGTCCGTCAAACCGAAGCCGCCGGACGTGGGCATGCCCGCGCCATTGACCGAAAAGCCAACCACCGGCGTCGCGCTCCCAATCGGCCCTCGCGCGGCTTGATCCTTGACGCCGCGCGCTGCCTATCGGGGGCGAGTGTGGGCCGCAAGGTGTTGACGATTGCCGGCCGCGGCGCGCGGCATTTGATGAGACTTGTCGCGGTTTGCGAAACATGCCGGCAAGGCGCCGCATGCTATAGCCGGCGCGATGTCTGCGGACCTCCCCGGATGTCTTTGGATGTCTTCAGGTGACGACTGAAAAGCCCCGCGTTCGCGCGGGGCTTTTTTCGTGGGGTGCGGGGGGCGCTGCGCGGCGGCGATGATGTGCGTGTGTCGGGCAGGCGGATGGCCAGAATCGAAACCCCGGGCGGGTGCCCGGGGTTTGTTGTCGCAAGCCGTCCCTGGCTTTGGTGAAGGCGGGAGGCTAAAGCCTCACTTCTTCGCCGCCACCACCTTCTGCTTCTGCTCGCCGAGGCCCTCGATGCCGAGGGTGACCACGTCGCCCGGGTGCAGGAACTTGGGCTCCGGCTTCATGCCGAGCGCGACGCCCGGCGGCGTGCCGGTGATTATGATGTCGCCCGGCTCCATGACGAAGAACTGCGAGCAGTACCAGACGATGTGTTCGGCCGAGAAGATCATGGTCTTGGTGTTGCCGGTCTGGCGGCGCTCGCCGTTGACGTCGAGCCACATGCCGAGGTTCTGCACGTCCTTGATCTCGTCCTTGGTGACGAACCAGGGGCCGATCGGCCCGAAGGTCTCGCAGCCCTTGCCCTTGTCCCACTGGCCGCCGGAGCGCTCGATCTGGAAGGCGCGCTCGGAGACGTCGTTGGCGAGGAAGTAGCCGGCGATGGCCTGGCGGGCGTTCTCCTTGGTGAGGTAGCGCGCGCGCTTGCCGATGACGATGCCGAGCTCGATCTCGTAGTCGAGCTTGGTGGAGTCGCGCGGGGTGACGGTGTCGTCGTTGGGCCCGCAGATGCAGGTGGTCATCTTGTTGAAGATGATCGGCTCCTTCGGGATCGGCATGCCGGCTTCGGCGGCGTGGTCGGAGTAGTTGAGGCCGATGGCGATGAAGTTCTTGACGTTGCCGACGCAGGGGCCCAGGCGCGGGCGGCCGGGGACGGGCTTCATGCGGGCGAGATTGGCTTTCTTGATCTTGGCGAGGCCGCCCGCGGCCAGCATGGCGCCGTCGATGTCTTTGACAAGGCGCGAGAGGTCGCGGATTTTGCCGTCCTCGCCGATGATGCCGGGCTTTTCGCGGCCGGCCGCGCCGTAGCGGACAAGCTTCATGTCTTTCGGTCTCCTTGGGACGTGGCGTTTCTGGTTGGGTTGCCGGCCGGACGGCCGGAAAAACGGCAGCATAACCGGCAGGAGCGGTGCAACCGGCACGGCCGGCCGGGTGCGCGCAAACCGGGGTCGAACAAATCGCGCCGATATTGCGCTGGCCGCGGGCGCCGGGCAACCCCGGCGACCGCGCCATCCCCGCGCGTCAATAGGGGCGGCGGCGCCGCCGCAGGACGGCCAGCGCGGCGCCGTACGCCGCGAGCGCGCCGGCGATGACCAGCATCCAGTTCTGCCCGTCGAGGCCGAACACCCGGCAGTCGCCGGTGAGCCAGTGCTGCATGGTGCTCCGTCCGTGGCTTCGCGCGACCGCGCGCTTCGCCGGCCGCGTCCCCTGCGCCACCGCCAGCTTAGGTCAAGGCGGGCGCGTCTTACGGTAAATTGCGAATAAAATGTGCCGTTCTTGCCGCAACCGCGGCGGCAACGGTTTCCGCCGTCGGCGTAAGCCCATGAGGACGCTGGCTAAAATCGCGAGCCGGGCGGATGGTGAACGGATGCTAATGGCAACCCGCGGCTTTTGATGATCGTCTTTACGCTCGGATAAAAGCCCAAGCCTATGCTGCCAGCGGTCCGATCAGGCTGTCGCCGTACGGAAAGGGGTCCGGAGTTGCGGCGGCCAAGTGGGTGGAGGTTGCTATGGAAGAACGTCGCAAGGTCCAACGGCATCGCGTGCTCAAGTCCGGCCGTATCGGCTTCAACCGCGCCGCCGGCATCGACTGCCGTGTGCGCAATCTATCCCCCGTTGGCGCCTGCCTCGATGTGGGGAGCCCGTTCGGCATCCCCGAATATTTCGTGCTGATGATCGACAGTGACCAAATGCGCCAGGCCTGCCACGTGATCTGGCGCGAGGGCGCCCGCGTGGGCGTCGAGTTCTGCGCCGACGAGCAGCCGGTGCCGCCGCAGGCGGCGTGACGAGAGCCGAACGGCAAACGTGACGGCGGGCTCAAGGCGCCACGGCATGAGCCCGCCGCCGCCGTATCAGTCTTTCGGGTTGGCGCCCTCCCTCGTGTTCTCAAGCACCCGCCCGGTCATCGCGTCGACGCCGACCTCGCGCCAGTGCTTGCCGCGGCGCATGTCGAACGAATAGCGAAGCCCGCTGCCGCCGCGTTCGTGCTCGAGTTCCTCCTTCATGATCTTTCCGGGAAAGGCCTTTACCGCGATTGCGCGCGCCTTGCTCATGCTGATGGCGGGGCGGACGGCAGCCGTCGCAGAACCGGCGGTGAACGGCAGTGCCGTCGCGGCGGCAAGCAGGGCCGTGCCTGTCATACCGAGTAGTTTGTTGCGCATAGGCATGTATGTGCTCCATCACTTGTAGATGCGGCAGCTCGATCTGTTCGGGGCGGCTGCCGCGAGAACCCCTTGGCGCCGATATAGGGGTCTGCACTTTGCCGTCACCTCTCTGCCGGAATACAAATCGTTAAGGCATCGCCGGTGCGCCTTACAAATTTGTATGCCGCGCGACAGGCTGCCGTGATTTCGTCACGCTAGGTTGCCCGGGAGATTCGTCGGGAATCGGCAATCGTCTGCCGCTTTCGCGATCGTTCATTCACAGCCCGGTAGAGCAACCCATGTCGAGCATCGCCGCAGATACGTCATCGATCGCCTACAATCGCGTGCCGTCGGTGACGGTCGACTTCTGGCTCATCAAGCTCATGGCCGTCACCGTCGGCGAAACAGCGGCCGACTACCTGAGCATTCATTTGGGGCTCGGCCTTCCGGTAACCGCTCTTATCATGAGCGGCTTCCTGGCAGCGGCCCTAATGCTGCAATTCGCGCAGCGCAAATACGTGCCGTTGCCATATTGGCTTGCGGTTGTCTTGATCAGCGTGGTCGGCACGCTCATCAGCGACTATCTGGCCGACAATCTGAATGTGCCGCTCGCCACCACCAGCGTCATCTTTGGCCTCGCGCTCATCGCGACCTTTGCCGCCTGGTATCTCTGCGAGGGGACGCTCTCCATCCATACGATATACACCACGCGCCGGGAGACCTTTTACTGGCTTTCGATTCTGTTCACGTTTGCGCTGGGCACATCTGCCGGCGATCTTGCCGCGGAAGGTCTCGGCCTCGGCTATCTCCAGGCCGGGCTCGCCTATTCGACGGCCATCGCAATCATCGCCGTCGCCTACTATGGCTTCCGGCTCAATGGCATCGTCGCCTTTTGGCTTGCTTATATTCTGACGCGGCCGATGGGTGCCTCATTCGGCGACTATTTTTCGCAGCCGCGCGCGGAAGGCGGGCTCGGCTTGGGTACCACCGTCACTAGCCTGGTGTTTCTCGGCTGCATCGCCGCGATCGTGATCTACATGAGTGCCACCAGGCAGGGGTTGGAACAAACCAATGCCGACCGGACCTGAAGACCTCGGCATGCGATTTTTGCCGGTCACGGCGCATTTTGCTTGATCTCAGCGACGGGGCTGCCCTACCTAATCACCGATGCGGATACTCTTAATCGAAGACGATCAGCGCACCGCCGATTACATCGTGCGCGGATTTGCCGAGAGCGGCCACCGCTGCGAGAGCTTGGGCCATGGCCAGGACGGCCTCTACCAGGCGACGCGTGAGGCCTATGACGTGCTGGTCGTCGATCGCATGCTGCCCGGACTGGACGGGCTGTCCTTGGTGCGCGCTCTTCGCGCCGCCAACGTCATGACGCCGGTCTTGTTCTTGACCTCCGTCGCTGGCGTCGACGATCGCGTCGAAGGTCTCGATGCCGGCGGGGACGACTATTTGGTCAAGCCATTCGCCTTTTCCGAACTGCTCGCCCGCGTCAACGCGCTCGGCCGTCGCCCGGCGGCTCAGGCCGAAGTGACGCATCTCCGTGTGGCTGACCTTGAACTCGACTTGTTGCGCCGCCGCGCGTCGCGGAGCGGTCAGTCGATAGAGCTGAAAACGAAGGAATTTGAACTCCTCGAGTTTCTGATGCGCAATGAGGGCCGTGTGGTGACCCGCACCATGCTGCTGGAGAAGGTGTGGGGCTTCAATTTCGATCCGAAAACCAGCGTTGTCGAAACCCATATCAGCCGCCTGCGCGCCAAGATCGACAAGCCGTTCGATAAGCCGCTTCTGCACACGGTGCGCAACACCGGTTACAGCTTGCATGCGTCGTCATAGCCTTCTTCGCAGCACCCCATTCCGTCTTGCGCTGGCCTTTGCGCTATTTTTCATATGTGCGTTTCTGCTCGCCGGCGTCGTGACGATCAATCTCATCAAGCGAGAGCTTGACACCCGCTACGACAATCACACCCGAGAGCTGTTTCATGTCATCTCTCAGGCTTTCTCAGACAGCGACATCCAGGACGTCATTGATTCGACGCGCGTGCACATCGCGGCGACGTCTCACAAGCGAGATATTTTCCTGTTGCAGGCCGCCGATGGCAGAGTCCTGGCAGCGAATATTCCGCCGGTTTCGGTTCCTGATGGCCGGTCGGAACGCTCCAGCACCGCGTTAGGGATTCCGGGCGATTACACCTACCAGATATTCGCGGGCCGCGTGGGAGCGACGCGGCTCGTCGTCGGCACGAACAACGAGGAGACCGACGAACTCCGGGAAATCGTCTTTATCAGCTTTGGCTGGGCGTCGATTGTCGTGATCGCGCTCGCTGTAGGCGGAGGTGCGCTCATCGCCTCCCGCGCGCAGCGCCGCCTTGATGCGGTCCGCGATACCATGGGGCGCGTGTCGCACGGCGAACTTGCCGCCCGCATACCGCTGCTCGGCAAGGGCGACGACATCGATCTGTTGTCTCGGGATATCAACGTCGCGCTGGAGCGTCTTTCGGCTGCGGTTGAGAGCATGCGGCAAGTCAGCAGCGATATTGCCCATGACCTGAAGACGCCGCTCAACCATCTCAAGATCACGCTCGAAGAAGCGCAGCGGCGGGAGGCGGCGGGTGCGCCGGTCGGCGGCATGGTCGACGCCGCCCTCGTTGAGGCCGATCAGATCAACCAGACCTTTGAGGCGCTATTGCGCATCGCCCAAATCGAAGCGGGCTCGCGAAAATCCCGTTTTGCCGATGTGGACCTGGCCAACATTTTCGTGTCGCTTGCGGAGACATACCGTGATGTGGCCGAAGACAGTGGCCGCACGCTCGTTTGCGATGTCGATCCCTGCGATGCGCGGATCATCTTGGGGGATCGAGAACTCCTGATCCAGATGTACGCCAACCTGATCGAGAACGCGATCCGCCATGCGCCTGAGGGTGCCGTCATCCGACTGTCGATGGCGAGCGAAGGCGACTCGATCGTCACAAGCGTCGCCGATAACGGCCCCGGTATTCCCGAGGATGAGCGAGAAAAGGTGTTCCGGCGTCTCTACCGCCTCGAAAAGAGCCGGACGTCGTCGGGAACCGGGCTGGGCCTCAGCCTGGTCAAGGCGATCGCCGATCTTCACGGAGCCGAAATTCGCCTGGAGGACGCGCGGCCCGGTCTGCGGGCCGTGATCGCGTTCGCGCGTCCGGCGGCAAACGAAGACGTGGCCGGGTAGGTGGGGCGTCACAGGGCTTTTTTGAAAATTTGTAAACCAACAGGCGTCACGCCGGGCTCCTTACATTTGTGTAAGGCCCACGAAATGCCGTCGTAAGTTTTCATGGCTATTTATCGCGTGCAAGGCGCGCGTCGCGACGCGCGCCTCAGCCGTTTTGCGCAAGAGAGGTGCCATGAACCACAAACCTACCGACTACCTCACCAAGGTGCCCGAGGTCACCCTCATCTTCTGGGTCATCAAGATACTGGCGACGACTCTAGGCGAGACCGGAGGCGACACGGTAACGATGACGTGGCTGCACGCTGATAAAAACGCCCACAATGGCGGCTATTTGATCGGCGCAGGCATCTTTCTGGCGATTTTGGCGGCGCTGGTCGTGTGGCAGACCTTGGCGCCCAAGTTTCATCCCGTCCTCTATTGGTCGACGATCATCGCCTCCACGACAGCCGGTACCGCGATGGCCGACTTCGCGGACCGCGCGCTCGGCATCGGGTACACCGGGGGCACGACCCTGCTGTTTCTTTGCCTGATGGGCACGCTCGCCCTCTGGTACTTCTCGCAGGGCTCGATTTCAGTGCAAACCGTCAACACGCCGAAAGTGGAAGCCTTTTATTGGGTGGCTATCACCTTCTCTCAGACCTTGGGCACCGCGCTCGGTGATTGGGCTGCCGATACCGGCGGGCTCGGCTATGGCGATGGAGCGCTGGTGTTCTGTGCCGGTCTCGCTTTGCTGGCGGCGCTCTATTTCTGGACCGATATCTCGCGGGTCTTCCTGTTCTGGGCGGCCTTCATTCTGACGCGGCCGCTCGGCGCCACCGTCGGCGACCTACTGGACAAGCCGCTCAACCACGGCGGGCTCGATCTCAGCCGGCCGCTCGCCTCCGCCGTCATCGCGGCCCTCATCGTCGCGTGCGTCTTCCTGGTTCCGCAGCGCGCGGGACGGCACCCAGGCGCCGCCGAGGTCCGGGCGGAAAATTAGCCTGACAAGAAATTCCGTGGGCAGTAGTGGCGCCTCGCGTCGATTCCTGCCCGCGGAATGCGAATGAAGCGCCGGCTCATATCGGCGCGCGCTGAGGTCGCCGATCAACGCGCGCGGCCTCAAAGGTTTTTGCATTGTCGCGTTTCCGGACGGAGAACCGGTTTCCACGTCGCCCGGGAGCGCTCTAAAAGGCCCCGTTGAAGACGCCGCCGTCGATCAGCAGGTTCTGACCGGTGATGTAGCCGGCGCTGGTCGAGCACAGGAAGGCGCAGGCGGCGCCAAACTCCGCTGGCTCGCCAAAGCGCTTGGCGGGGATGCCGGCGAGCCGTGCAGCCGAGACCTCGGCGACGCTCTTGCCCTGCTTCTCGGCGTTGGTGGCGAGCGCACTGTGCAGGCGGTCGGTGTCGAACGCGCCGGGCAGCACGTGGTTGATGGTGACGTTATTGCCGGCGACCGTGCGCGCGACGCCGGCGAGGAACGCGGTCAACCCCGCGCGCGCGCCGGAGGAGAGATCGAGGCCGGCGAGCGGCATCTTCACCGAGCCCGAGGTGATGTTGACGATGCGGCCGAACTTCTTTTCGCACATCGGGTCGATCACCTTCTGAATCAGCTCGATGGCGACGATCATGTTGGCGACGACGCCGTCGATCATCTGTTCGCGCGAAAGGGTGCGGAAGTCGCGCAGCGGCGGGCCGCCGTTGTTGTTGATCAGGATGTCGGGGGTCGGGCAGGCGGCGAGCAGCGCCTTCTGGCCTTCGGGGGTGGCGACGTCGGCGGCCACGGGGATGACCTTGGCGCCGGTCGCCTTGGCGATCTCGCTGGCCGCCGCTTGCAGCGTGCCGCCTTTGCGGCCGTTCATCACCACCTCGCAGCCGGCTTCGGCGAGCGCGTGCGCGCAGGCGCGGCCAAGCCCGCGGCTGGAGGCGCAGACAATGGCCTTGCGGCCGGCAATTCCGAGATCCATGGGGTCCCCTTACGTGTCGGATTATTGGCGCGGGCGCGAGTGTTGGGGCCGGGGGCGCGGGCGTCAACCCGGGGGGCTTGGCCCATTGGAAGGTCGGTACGGGCAGGGGCGGCGCCCGCTCAGGCGAACTCAGGCCAACAGCCGCTCAATCGGAATTGTCATGCCGATGCGAAGGCCGTCGCGGCGCCAATCGTAGGCGATCTCGCCGCCGAGTTGACGGACGATGCTGCGCTCGGTCAGGATGCTGCCGAAACCGCGGCCGGTGGGATCGCTCTCGATGGCGGGGCCGCCGTTTTCCTCCCATTCGAGGCGGCAGTCGTCGCCCTGCGTCTGCCAGTTGATGCGGATCGAGCCTTCCGGCCGCGACAGCGCCCCGTATTTCACGGCATTGGTCGCGCTCTCGTGCAGCGCCAGGGCGAGGCTCGTCACCGCCATCGTGCCGACCTCCACCTCGGGGCCGCTGGCGTCGATGCGCGCGGCATTGGTCTCGTAGGGCTGCAGGATCGTACGCACGACCGCCTCGATCGTTGTGCGTTCGCTGGCGGGTTCGGTGCCCATCATGCCGGGGCGGACCAGCTCCTTGGCGCGCAGCAGCGCGGCGAGCCGTCCGTGCAGCGCCTCGGCGAGCTCCTGCGGCGTGCGCGCCGAGCGCGCGCTCAGGCTGATCATGGCGTCGACGGTGGCAAACAGGTTCTTGAGGCGGTGGTTCGATTCCTGAAGCAGCAGGCGCTGGCGCTCTTCCGCGATGACGCGCTCGGTAGTTTCGCTGACGATGCAAAGAATGCCGTCGACCTTGCCGGTCTCGTCGCGCACGGGGGAGTAGGAGATGTCGAAGTAGACGGTCTCCGGGTAACCGTGCCGCTCGATGTGGAAGGGGCGATCCTTGGCGAACACGGTCTCGCCGTGGTCGAGGACGCGCCGCAGCAGCGGCTCGAGATCGTCCCACAGCTCCGACCAGCTCTCGCGCGCCGGGCGGCCGAGCGCCCGGGGATGCTTGTCGCCGATGGTCGGCGCATAGGCGTCGTTGTAGAGGGCGATGCAGTCCGGTCCCCAGAACAACACGATCTGGGCCTGCGAGGGCAGCATGAGGCTGACCGCGGTTCTGAAATGGGCGGGCCAAGCGGCGATCGGCCCGAGACCGGTCTGGGACCAGTCGAACGCGCGCACCAGCGCGCCCATTTCGCCGCCGCCGGTCGAGAACGGGTCCTCCTCGCTGGTCTGTGCGCTGGCGACGGGGTCGGCGGGTTTCATCGTGTCCAAGGGCAGAGAGGGGGCCGCGTGGGCGGCGCGGAGTTGCAGAATCCGTGCTGATGCAGCGCCGGTTGCCGGTTCATCATTAGGGTACCGCCGCGAAAACTCAAGCCGGGCGCGGGACCGAAGAGGGCCGTCGGCCGGATGAGAAAGCGCCGATCAGAGCGGCTTGGTATGCTGCTGAAGGGCGTGGCCACAGTCCGTGCATACGAAATTAGCGATATCGCCGGATGCGTTCAGGGCCGGCTCCGAATGGGAGAGAAACATCCGCCCGCCGCACTGCGGGCACATCACCACCATCACCTTGGAGACGGCCGATGCCGGAGGCCAGGAGTTGGTACGCATAAACGTCCTTTGGACACAGCGCTCGGCTCAAGCTGCCGACGCTACTTTAGTAGAGGTTCCGGCTTCGTGCCTCTATTAAAAATGATATAGCGGTTCCGAGTTGAGCCGAATTCGCACATACGCATGGCTGGTATTTGAACCTCGGCCGCGGGGCGGCCGGCCGCTCAGTCGAGATGCAGATAGAGCGGGTCGAATTCGGATACCTCCTGCAGCGCCGGCCAGTCGTGGATGGTCACCCGGCGGTTGGCGAAGGTCGCGAGCCCTTCTTTGCGCAGCGTGCCCAGCACGCGATTGGTGTGGACCAGCGAGGTCCCCATGGCGTCGCTGATGTCCTGCTGGGTCACCGGCAGCGGGTAGCTGTTGCCGTCGACCAGATCCACCGCCTTCAGCCGCACGTACAATTCGCAAAAGAGATGGCCGAGCCGGCCGAGCACTTGCCGGCGGCCCAAAGAAACGATCCATTCGCGATAGATGGAGGCGTCGATGAGCGTGGAGAGCCATAGTAGCCGCGCAACGTTCGACTCTTCCTCGATGATCGCGTCGATCTCCTCATGCGGCACGATTCCGACCTTGCAGTCGGTGATGGCGACGATGCTCTCCTCCAGCGTCTTCACCATGTAGCTGTGCAGATCGCAGAAGTCGCCGGGGAGCTGGAAGGCCGTAACCTGACGCGACCCGCCGCGCAGGACGCGCTGGCGGCAACTCATGCCCGTCAGCATGACGGTGCTGAAGTCCAACCGCTTGCCGGCCGGGACGACTTCGCTATTGGCCGCGAATGAACGTTCTCGCACGATGACGCGTTTAATTCGCGTTTGTTCACGTTCGGAAAGGAGGCCGCTCCACGCCAGTCGAAAGAGGAACTGTTCCATCTGACCCTTGAAACACTATTCGAGGCGTTAACCCGAACCTTGCGGCGAAAGTTTCATGGCCTCTGACCAGCCGGAACCATCGACGGTAGGCGGGTAAGAAGCGCTAACCCGAAGTTCAGAGAGACTCCCATGGCGACATACCATTTCGCGATTGACGATCACGTCGACGAGCACCATCAACTCGAATTGCCGGACGATGACACCGCCGTGAAGGAAGCGTTGAGAACGATGGCCGATCTGGTGCGCGAAGAACCGATCGACAGCGCTGGCGAGGTGACGCACCGGCTCGAGGTGCGGGCCGACCGCGGCGCCGCCATCCTGAAAGTGAGTGTGCACGTCAGCCGGCAGCGATGAGAATTGCGACGAGGGTGGTTATGACCGCGGGGGGCTGATGGCGCGGCCAGCTTGGGCCGCCAACCGCGCGGCGCCATGCTCGATGTGGAGCAGGCGACGGCGCAGCAAGGTCAGCGGTTCGACATCGTGGAGCTCGAACCAGCCGCGCCGGCGCAGCGTTTCGGGCGGCGGCGCGGTGCCGCTGGCGGCGAGACTCTCAAGCACGCGCGCGCGCGTTTCATCGAGCAGTGTGATCGCGGCCGCGCTGTCATAGCCGGCGCCGCGCGTCCGCATCATGCCGCCCACCGAAGCGAGGTCGGAGGCGAACAGGTAGTTCGCCGCAAGCAGCTCGTTGAGGCCGACGAATTGCCGGTCGTCGTGGTGCGGCTCGCTTGACAGCCGGCGAGCGATGGTGGCAAGCGCGGTGAAGCTGTCGAGCGCGCGCTTGCGGGCGAGCCGGTAGTGCAGGTCCTCCCCGCTCGCAGTCAGAGCCTCGCCGGCAAAGGCGCGGTCGGCCGAAAGCAGCGCGGCGACCAGCCGCGGCACGTCGTTCCACTCCCAACTCGGCAGCACGCGCGCGAACACCATCGATAGCGCGGCGCCAATGGCGGTGTCGATGACCCGGTCAGCGACGTAAAAAGTTTGCGGCTCTAGAAAGTGCAGCAGCAGCAGCGCCATCAGCGAGGCCGCGAACGAGGTGATGCGGTAGTTGACGACGGCGTAGGCGTGCGCGACGCCGAGCCCGACGATGATGATGACGATGACAGCGGCATGCGGCAGCAGCGGAATAAGCACCGCGGCGACTGCGCAGCCGGCGAGCGTGCCGAGGAGGCGATCGTCTCGCCGCTGGCGGGTGACGGCGTAGCTCGCGCGCATGATCAGCGCCACGGTGAGCAGCACCCAGCCGCCGTGAACGTAGTTCGGGAAAGCGACGGTGACGCCGTAGCCGGCGAGCATGGCGAGCGTCAGGCGGATGGCGTAGCGCGTCACGGGTGAGGTGAGCGTCATGTGGGGGCGGAGCGTCGCGATCCATTGCGCCGGCGGCTGCACGAAGGCGGCGAGCGCGACTGCCGGCAGGGGCGGCGTGTCGTTCGCCGGCGCCGACAGCACCTCGGAGAGCCGGTGCGTGCGCTGCATGGCGCGGGCGAGCTTGACGCGCGTCGGGTGAAGCCCCGCGACCACGTCCTCGCGGCCCGCGTCGCCCAGCCGCTTGAGCGCCGCGTCGAGCGCCGCCAGCAGGTCGGGGTGCAGGCCGACCGGTGGCGGCTGGCCGGCCGAGATCAAGGCCAGCGCGATGGCATCGATGTCATCGGCGATGGCGCGGCTGAGATCCGCGACCAGGCGCAGCGCCTCGTTATCCGGCGCCTCGCGCAAGCCCTCCCAGTCGGCGTCGCTCGACAGCACCGACTCATAAAGATCGAGCAGCGCCAGAAGGCCGACGATCCATTGCCGCCGCCGCGCGGTGATCCGGCCGGTGAAGATGGTGTCGCGCGCCGCCTGCAGCCGCTCCATCAGCACCCCGTGACACTCGATGACGTTGGCGAGCGCCGCCGGTCTGTCGGTGGCGCGGTCATAGAGGTCGGCGCGGGCCCGCAGATAGGCGGCAAACGCAAGCAGTGTCTCGTTGAGGAACATGCGGCGGTTGCGGTCGTCGAGCGCCCAGGCGGCGAGCAGCGCCAGCGCCGCGTAGGCGACGCCGCCCGCCAGAAACAGGCCGGTATGGACGAAGGCGGGCGCGACGCCGCCGGCGGGAATGGCCATGCCGATGATCAGCGCCAGCACGCCGGTGATGGCGAGCATCAGCGCCGGCCGCCCGTAGGCTGTGGCATAGGCGAAACCGAGGCTGGTCAGCGTCACCACGCCGGCCATGGCAAGCGGGCGGCCGCTGGCGAGCCCGGCCAAGAGCGAGACCAGGGAACTGGCGATGAGCGCGGCCGTGAAGGCGCGGATCTTGCGGTTGAGTGCGGCGGGCTGGTCGACGATGCTGACGCAAAGGGCGCCGATGGCGGCGAATATCGCCATTTCAATGCCGCCAAGGGCGCCGGCGGCCAGGATCACCGCGGCCAGGCACAGCGACACCGAGACACCGTTCTCGACGTGATGGCGGAAGAGCAGCCGGGCCGTGCGCCGGGGCAGGTCTCGTGCGGCGTTCTGTGGGGCCATGGTTCGGTGGTTAAGGGGCCCGAAGATGCCGGGCGTTTCGAGGGCGAGGGCTTTCGCGCTTACGTACGAATTGCGAATTTTGAGTTGCCCAAGACTACCCCTGTCCACTGCGTGGCAAAACCCGCAATGTTTCGCGTGCCGATCACGCGTGCCGTGACAGGCGTCGCTTGAGGAACCCGTATTCGTGCCATGTGAGAACGATCACCACGAGGTCGACCACTGTCAGGAATATCAGAAAGGGAGAATGGGTGAAGCTGAAGCGGTAGAGCTGATAGGCGATGAATAGCCCGAATACGATCAGCGCGACCGGGTAGTACCAGAGCTTCTCGCGCAACAGGCCGGCAATCAGCCAAAGTTTGACCGCGCCATGGCTCAAAAGGTAGATCGCCGCAAAGGACTTCCCGCCGGCTGAGATGTGCTGAGCGGCGTGCAAGAGATAGTTTGCAACCAGATCGCGCGGGTCTTCCGCCAGTTCGCTTTGGGTCAGCGTGGCGACAACGCCTACCACGAAATGCTTCGGGACGATGTAGGCGAGGACGCCGCCGATCATTTCCAGCAAGGCAAACGCGCCCTTGAGGAAGAGGCTGACCTCGAAAATGAAATGGATACGCTTTTCGTCGAGAAGTTTTCTGATCGTCACAACTGAAATCCGGATCAGCGGCCTGCGAACACGACGGCGGGCTGCAACTTGAAAACCGGCCGCGCACTGATGGCAGCGGCCACCAGGGCGACCAGTATCACCATAAGCGCACCGAACAGCGGGGTGAACCACATCATGCGGAATGGATAGTCGGCCTCGGCGACTGCGACCTGTCCGACGATGGCGCAGAAGCCGAGCCCGATGCCGGCGCCGAGCACGGCGCACAGGCCCGCCTGACCGAGGATCATGGTGAGCAGCAGCCGCGGCGTAGCGCCCATGGCCTTGAGCACGGCGTATTGTGCCATGCTCTCCTCGGTGAACATGTAGAGCATGACGCCGGTGACGCCGAAGCCGACCAGCATGGCGATCGAGATCATGGAGGCGATGTCGCCGACGTCCTCCGAATTGATGAAGAGCCAACGCAGCGTATCGTCCTCGAACTGCGCACTGGTGCGCGCGCGCAAGCTGGTACGCGCGGCGATGCGCGCCGCCAAGGTCGCCGGGGAGACGCCGGCGGCCGCGCTCGCCAGCACGAAGGTGATGCGATGGCGCTCCGGCGGCAGGATACGAAGCGCGTTGGCGTAGGTGGTGTAAAGCAGCGGCCGCGAAGGATAGCGCGGCAGTGCGCGGGCAATCCCGACGATGCGCACGCGGTGATCGTTGACCAGCACCACGTCGCCCGCGCGCAGGCGCCGCGTCGGCACATCGAGATGCGGATGGCGCGGCCACTGGTCCGCCTTCAGGAGCGGCGTTTGCAGCTTGCCGGTGCTGCCGCCAGACGCGACGGCCGCGGCATCCGGCGTGCGCAAGATCGCGCGCGGGATGCCGCCCTTCAGCGGCGGCAGGCCGTCGAGCGTGGGTCCGTCGAAGCCGATCACCTCGAAGGCCTGGAACTCGCCGTTGGGATAAAGCACGTCGGCGTGACCGATTGCGAGCGGGGTTGCGCCGCGCACGCCGTCGACGCTGCGCACTTGAGCGAGGACGGAGGCGGGGATGTTGGCGGTGTGCTCGGTGGAATTCACCGCCGGGTCCATCACCCAGACGTCGGCTTGCGGGTTTTCCGTGATCAGCGAATAACCGCGCGTCATGAAGCCGGCGAGATAGGACAGGGCGAAGGTCACTAGGAACGAGGTGAAGGCAATGCCGAGCAGCAGTCCCGCGTACTTGGCGCGGTTGCCGATCAGCATTTTGAGGGCGATGCGAAACATGAGGCTGTCGCTCCCGCGGGTCAGGATGGCTTGCCGGTCGGCCTGCTGCCGGACGTGGCGGGGGGCGCCTTGATGAAGGCGTCCATCTCCTGTCCTACGTAGACCGGCAGCGCAGAGTGTTTGAAGCTGTAGATCACTTCCAATACCCGCATATCGCTGCGCTCGGTGCTGCGGCCGGTGAGGACAGGCTTGGGCACGACGTAGGGGTCGAAGCGCACGAATGTGAGCGGCGTCTTGAGCTGCGGATTGCCGCGCACGTAGGCGACGGCGGGGGCATCGGGGCGCACGCGCCAGGCGTCGTTTTCGTCGATGTCGACGCGCAGATAGAGCCGGCTGTCGTCGCCGAACAGCATCAGCGGCGGGTTGAGCACGCCGCTCTGGGCGAATTCGCCGACGCGCGTGTTGATCTGCAGCACGCGGCCGGCGACCGGCGCCCGCACCACCCGGCGCGCAAGCTCGATCTTGAGTTCCTTGACCTGCGCCTCAGCCGCCGCCACCGCCGCCTGCTTGATAGCGACATCGTAGCGGCGGTTGTCGAGGTTGACCTTGCTGATCGAACTGCCGATCGCCAGGCCACCGGCGACCTTGAGCAAGTTCTTGGTCTTGGCCAGATCGGCCTCGGCCTGCTTCACCTTGGCCTCGGCCGGCAGCAGCTTGGCCTGCACATCGCGGTCGTCGATGGTGAAGAGCGGCGCGCCGGCGGCAACCCTTTGGTTCCAGGTCACGGCGATCGACTTGACGATGCCGGAGACCGGCGTGCCGATGGCGATGTTGCCGGTGCTCGCCTCGGTGATGCCGGTGCCTTCGACGTAGGCGGCGAAGGGCGAGGTCGCGGTGGGGCTCGGCGCACCGCGCGCGGGTGCGGCGTTGTTGTCCTCGATTACCGCGGCGGCGGCGAGGGCGAAGCCGGCGAGCGCCAGCAAGGGCAGCAGCAGCTTACGCATGACGGTGGGCCTCTGCGGTTTCGATCGCGACGACACGGCCGTCGTCCATGCGGGCGAGGCGGTCGGCGAAGGGAAAGATGCGCGGGTCGTGGGTGACCACGATGACCGCGCGGTCGGGGCTGGCGGCGTGGCGCTTCAGGATGTCCATGACGCTGTGTCCGGTGTCATGGTCGAGACTGCTGGTCGGCTCGTCGCAGATGATCAGGCGCGGATCGCCGGCGAGCGCGCGCGCAATCGCCACCCGCTGCTGCTGGCCGCCGCTGAGCTCGGTGGGGCGCATTTGCCGGCGTTCGGAAAGGCCGACGCGGTCAAGCAGATCGGCGGCGCGCGCTTCGGCCTGTTTGCGGCCAAGCCCCTGGATCAGTAGCGGCACCGAGACGTTTTCGAGCGCGGTCAGGGCGGGCAGCAGGTTGAAGACCTGGAACACGAAGCCGAGCGACAGGCTGCGGAAGCGGGCGCGCGCGAGCGGCGCGAGGGCGTTGAGGTCCTGGCCCAGCACCTCGCAGGAGCCGGCGTCCGGATCGAGGATGGCGGCGATGATGGAGATGAGGGAGGTCTTGCCGCAGCCGGACGGGCCCACCAGCATCAGCAGTTCGCCACGCCGAACGTCGAGATCGGCGCCGCGCAACGCGGCTACTTTCGCAACACCCGCCCCATAGGTCTTGCTGATGTTGCGGCATCGAACCGCCAAATCAGCATGCTCTTGCATCGGCGTAACGCCTCGTCAACGAGATTGCGCCCCGCAAGCTCGGCTTTCGCCCTCATTCGCCCCGGTTTTCTTCGTGCGCCTCGAAGACCTGCTGGGCGTAGCTTTCGAGCAGCTCCTCGCAGATCCGAAGCCTGGCTTGCGCCTCTTCAGCGAGGGCTGCGCCGTAAAAATCCAGCTTGCGGATTTTTTCGAGCCAGCTCTGCATCTTCTTAAGATCGGTCTCTTCTTCGTCGAGCTCGGCGTAGGTGAATTTCTTTATCCGCCGTTCCTTGGCGATCTCCGCTTCATAGTCGTCGCACCGGCGGATGAACTCCTTGTACTGCTCGTCGCGATCCGCCTTGAAGCGCTCGACGACGCGTTCTTCTTGCGTCTTGTCGAGCCCGACGGTTTCAAGGGCAAAGGCGACGCCTCCCATGTCCGATACGTCGTTCGTCAGGATCTTGAGGCGGCGTACGTGCTCCGCCGTCTTGGGAAAGAGGCACACGCCGTTTTGCAGATAGACGGCACCGACCGCCTTCAGCTTGCGCCAAAGCGCGATGCGTCTTGCCGGCGGGTCGGGCGGCACTTTGTAGGCGAGCATCAGCCAGGAGATGGGGGCGGCCATAGTGGTAATAATGTAATTGTTACAGTCGTTACACGTCAAGCGTCGCCTTTTGGGCCCTGTCGCCAGACTGTCGCACAGGGTTGCTACCCCCTGAATTCGTGCAAGGCATTCGATTCGTGGGGGAACTCATGCTGCGCGATCCCGATCGTCAGATCATGGAAAAGGCTTACGCGCGCTGGGCGCCGGTGTACGACGCGCTGTGCGGGCCGGTGTTCCTCAACGGCCGGCGCGCCGCGGCGCAGGCGGCACGCGACGTCGGCGGGCGCATTCTCGAGATCGGCGTCGGCACGGGGCTGTCCTTCGACGACTACGACGCGTCGACCGAGATCACCGGCATCGACATCTCCGAGCCGATGATCGCGCGCGCGCGCGAACGGGCGGCGAGCGGGCGCTATCCTTTCGTGAAGGGGCTCGCGGTGATGGACGCGCAGAACCTCAAGTTCGAGGACGCGAGCTTCGATTGCGTGGTGGGTCAGTTCGTCATCACGCTGGTTGAGGACCCGGAGCGCGTGCTGTCGGAATGCGCGCGCGTGGTGCGCCCGGGCGGCGAGATCATCCTGGTCAATCATCTCTATTCCGAGCGCGGCTTCGCCGCCGCGGTGGAGCGTCTCCTGGCGCAGAAGGCACGCCGCCTCGGCCTGCGGCCGGAATTTCCGTTCCAGCGTCTTGCCGACTGGGCGAGCGCGCACGGCGGCGCTTCGCTCGTCGAGCGGCGCAAGGTCAAGCCGTTCGGCGTCTACACCTTGGTGCGTTTCAAGCGCGCGTTAACGCAAACCGTCGCGGCATGACGTCGGTGTCGCGCTGTCACAAAAGTGCAATCAAATCATGCTAGGCGATTTTCTACATGAAGATGGGCAACAACAGGAACGCCTCGTGACGGACGCCGCCACGAAGCGTTTTCGCGCGCTTTTCATCTCCGACGTGCATCTCGGGATGCGAAGCTGCCAGGCCGACAAGCTGCTCGACTTCCTGCGTCTGCACGATGCCGACACTATCTACCTCGTGGGGGACATCGTCGACGGCTGGGCCCTGCGCTCGTCGTGGTACTGGCCGCAGGCGCATAACGATGTCGTGCAGAAGCTTCTGCGCAAGGCGCGCAAGGGCGCGCGGCTGATCTACATCCCCGGCAACCACGACGAGTTCCTGCGCGGCTATTACGGCACCCATTTCGGCGGCATCGAGGTGGTCGAACATACGATCCACGAGGCCGCCAACGGCAAGCGCTATCTCGTCGTGCACGGCGACATCTTCGACCTCGTGGTGACGCAGGCGCGTTGGCTTGCGTTGCTCGGCGACAAGGCCTACGACATCGCCATCAAGGCCAACCGCGTCTTCAATGCGATGCGCCGTCTGATCGGCGCGCCATACTGGTCGCTGTCGCAGTGGGCCAAGCTGAAGGTAAAGAACGCGGTCAACTTCATCGGCGCCTTCGAGAAGGCGCTGGCGACCGAGGCCAAGCACCACGACGCCGACGGCGTCATCTGCGGCCACATCCACTACGCCACCATCCACGACAACTTCGGCCTGCACTACATCAACTGCGGCGACTGGGTGGAAAGCTGCACGGCGATCGCCGAGCACGCGGACGGTACCTTCGAGATCATCACCTGGAACGAGGCCATGGCCGAGGGCGACGCGCCGGCGGTCGCCCTGCCGCAGCCGCAGGCGGCATGAAAATCCTGGTCGCCACCGATGCCTGGCACCCGCAAGTCAACGGCGTGGTGCGCACCCTCGGCAAGGTGGCCGACGAGGCACGCGGCTTCGGCGTCGAGATGGATTTCTTGAGTTCCGCGGAATTCCGCACGCTGCCGATGCCGAGCTACCCGGAGATCCGCCTGGCGCTGGTGCGTCCCGGCGCGGTCGAGCGGCGGCTGGAACGCCTGCGCCCCGACGCCATTCACGTCGCGACCGAGGGGCCGATCGGCCACGCCATGCGGCGCGTGTGCATCCGGCTCGGGGTGCCGTTTACCACCAGCTTCCACACCCGCTTTCCCGATTACCTCGCCGAGCGGCTGCCTGTGCCGGAGCGTTGGACCACGGAGCTGACCTGGGCCTACCTGCGCCGCTTCCACCGCGCCGGCAAGGCGGTGCTGGCGGCGACGCCGTCGCTGGTCGGCGAACTCCAGACGCGCGGCTTCAATGACGTGAAGCTGTGGCCGCGCGGGGTCGACGCCAACTTGTTCCGCCCGCGAGCGGACGCGACGCTCGACCTGCCGCGGCCGGTCTTCATGACCGTGGGGCGGGTGGCGGTCGAGAAGAACGTCGAAGCCTTCCTCCGCCTCGACTTGCCGGGCAGCAAGGTGG
The DNA here is from genome assembly GCA_963773225.1 of uncultured Pseudomonadota bacterium. Taxonomy (GTDB): domain Bacteria; phylum Pseudomonadota; class Alphaproteobacteria; order Rhizobiales; family Xanthobacteraceae; genus Pseudolabrys. The sequence goes on along the minus strand of CAVZAO010000006.1, from coordinate 410,241 downwards.
TGGTGGGCGACGGTCCGGCGCGCGCGGCGTTGCAGCGCGCCTATCCCGACGCTGTATTCCTCGGTGCGCGCGAGGGAGAGGCACTCGCGGAAGCATATGCCGCCGCCGACGTGTTCGTGTTTCCGAGCCTGACGGACACGTTCGGGCTGGTGTTGCTGGAAGCGCTGGCGAGTGGCGTGCCGGTGGCGGCTTTTCCCGCGCCGGCGCCGCGCGACGTCCTGGGCGAGGCCCCGGTCGGCGCGCTCGACGCGGACCTCGGCGCGGCCTGTCTCAAGGCGCTCGACGTTTCTCGCGTGGCCTGCCGCGATTTCGCACTTACCATGACCTGGGAGAAGAGTGCGCGGCTGTTCGTGCAGTATGTCAGCGAGGCCGCGCGCGGCGCCAACATCCCGCAGGTGGCGGCGGTAGCGGCGTAGCCGTTCTCCGTCGTCCCGGCCGGGCAACGCGAAAGCCGGGACCCATTACCCCTGTATCGGCGATGTTCGACACGGCACGGCGTATAGGTCCCCGCCTTCGCGGGGACGACCGCCGTGAGGTGCTTCGCGCTCTCGATTTAGGCTATACTGATTTTCATGAACGCTCCCGACACCCTTCCCACCGCCGCCGACGTGGCCCGTGCCGCCGAACGCCTCAAGGGCGTCGCCGTGCGCACGCCCCTCATCAACGCGCCCGTGCTCGACGAGCGCCTGAACGCGCGCGTCTTCCTCAAGCTTGAAATCTTCCAGCGCACCGGTTCGTTCAAGTTCCGCGGCGCCTATAACAAGATCTTGTCGATTCCGCCCGAGAAGCGTGCCGCCGGCGTGGTTGCCTATTCCTCCGGCAACCACGCACAAGGCGTGGCGGCGGCGGCCAAGCTCTGCGGCATGCGCGCGACCATCGTGATGCCGTCGGACGCACCGGCGGCCAAGCGCGAGCGCACGCGCGCGCTCGGCGCTGAAATCGTGCCCTACGACCGCGACACCGAAGACCGCGCCGCGATCGCCGAAGGCATCGCGCGCGAGCGCGGCGCGACCCTGGTGCCGCCCTATGACGATCCGCTCATTATTGCCGGCCAGGGCACCGCCGGGCGCGAGATGATGGAAGACCTTGCCGCCCTCGGTCTGACGCCCGACGCCGTGCTGGTTGGCGCCTCCGGCGGCGGGCTTGCCGCCGGCATCGCGCTCGCGGTCAAGGATGCCGCGCCGGCGACGCCGATCTACGCGGTGGAGCCCGAAGGCTTCGACGACACGCTGCGCTCGTTCAAGAGCGGCCGACGCGAATCGAATGCGCGGCTGAGCGGCACCATGTGCGACGCGCTGATGAGCGGCACGCCCGGCGCGCTCACGTTTCCGATCACCAGCAAGCTGATCGGCCAGGGCTTCGCGGTCAGCGACGCTGAAGTGGCGCGCGCTGTGCGCTACGGTTTCGAGGAGCTGAAGCTCGCGGTGGAGCCGGGCGGGGCGGTGAGCCTGGCGGCGCTGCTTGCCGGCAAGCTCGACGTCGGCGGCAAGGTGGTCGCCGCGGTGCTATCGGGCGGCAATATCGACGCGGCGCTGTTTGCGAAGTTGATTGCGGACCAGGGCGCGTCCTCATAAATCCGGTTCCATAAGCGCGGGCCGCCGGATGCCCGCTTTGCCCCGAAAGCGACCGGATTGCGGCTCGGTTGCGAATGGCAGCGATAGGGCGGATGCGGAAGTAAAGGGAAGGGCCGGTAAACCTGCGCCTTCGATCCCGGAAGCAGCCATTAAGTAGACCGCTGATCGTCACCCGTCGTCGCGCCCGGGAGCCGATACGTTTTCGTCCAGATATTAGAGCCCACTAGAGGCAGCACGGATCTTCGGCGTCGTCATTTCTCGCCGTGCCTATTTCTTGATAACCTAAACTCGATTCGAATTGGCCTAATGTCGACAGATCAACGGCTAGTCTGAAGAACTGACGTTCTGACGGTTGATGAGGGACTCGGCAATGCCCGTTTCGTCGGAAAAATGGTTTGAGGGTTTGGACTTTGAATTAGGCTTCTGGAAAAACTACCTGGACACTAAAGGCGCGCAGTGGCCTGACGATTTTCGCGTTCGCTTCGATCCAAACAGGCCATTTAATAGCATGGTCGAAGATGCAATTCGCGCCATTGGTTCTCGTGAGATCGATATATTAGATGTGGGGTCTGGCCCCATCACTTCGCTTGGCTATGTGAGTAAAGAATTCGACATCAAAATTACGGCCACCGATCCCTTGGCTGAAGCGTATTCAGTCCTGTTGAACGAGGCAAACGTTACACCTCCGGTTAAGACGCAAAAGTGTTTTGGTGAAAATTTGCTGCAGCATTTCGGCAGTCGCCGCTTTCATGTCTGTCATTCGTGCAACGCGTTGGACCATTCAATGGACCCGCGGACGATTTTGCTCGCAATGGCTCAGCTCCTGCACCCGCGTGGCCTTATGTACGTAAGAGTGCACAGAAACGAAGGGGAGAGCACCGGGTATTCAGGGCTGCACAACTGGAATTTCGACAAAGACAAAGACAATAACTTCATACTTTGGCGCGGTTCGGAAAGGTACAATATCAACGATGAATTGTCAGATTACGTTCAAGGTCAACTAACTGACGTTTTCGAGCAGAATGTCGGCGCTCCAGAACTCGTCTTCATCGCGTATCGGAAGGTGAGCTGATTGGCGGCATGGGATTGCAGAGGGCTATTGGCCCACTTCAGCACCGCCCTCCGCTCGATTATCGAACACCAGACATATCGGGAGGAATTTGTAGTCTGGATCGGTTCACTTTCGGCCAAGTCACGGGGGGCAGCGCGTCCTGCGAGGTCGGCTCTGTCGCGAAAGTGGAAGTGCAGCGAGGGTATTCGGCGATGCTGTGGGGCGGCAGTGTAAGAAAGTTACGAAAACAGCGCGATCCGTTCTTCCTCGCTCAGTGCCATGATGGCGGCGAGCGCCTCTTTGGCGGAGGTGGCGGCGCCCCTCGGCGCTGCGGCCGTGGCGGACGGCGCTTTGCGGGAGCGGCTTTCGACTTCGGTGACGACCAGTTCCTGGATCTCAGCCTCGATCTCGACCGCGGTGGCCGGCCGCGCCGGCCGTGCAGGGTGCGGCGCCGGCGCTTGCACGGCGGGCATCGCTTTCGGTTGAGGTTGCGGCCGCGCCTGCGGGGCAGCGCGCGGCGGTGTGCGTAGGGCGCCGGCAACCTTGGCCGCGATGGTGCCGGCGGCGGGGCGCGGCAGCGCGTCGTTCACGGGCGGCGGCGGCACCAGCGGCTCCTCCAGCCAGCGCTGCGCCGCCGGGCGCGGTGCGGCGGCGGGTGACGGCGCCGGTTGCGGGGGCGGTGCGGCAGCCCGCGCTGCGGGGGCCGCGGACGGCGGCAGCAGCTTGGTGATGCGGCGCAACAGCAGTTCCAGCAACGCGCCGAGCTGGTCGGCCTTGGCCATCTTGCCGCCGGCCTCGATGCGCGCGCGCGCCGCGCGCAGTTCTTCCAGCACCTGGCCGAGATCGTCATAGACGGGATCGCGCGGGCGCGGGCGCACCTGCGCCTCGATACGCTCGATGGCGGTGAGCAGGATCTTGGTTTCCGCGCTGCGGCTGCGGCGGGCGTGCTCGTCCAGAAAGGCGCGCCCGCGCGCGCTTTCGGACAGCGCCTGCACCAGCGCCAGGTACTCGGATTCGCCCAATGTTTCCGCCGGCCGCGAATAGGCGAGCGCGATTGTTTGCTTTGCCATGACCAATGACGTGGATAGCGGTGCGGGCCGCAACGCGAGGCACGACATGGGCAACCCGTCGGCGGCACTCTATCAATCGGACGGCCTGATTCGCTCGCCCCGGACAAGGAAATAGCCTTGTTTTACCAGCCAAGGTTCGATTTTGCCGGCCGTTTGGCCGGATTCTACGCCGCGCTGTTCGTGCTGATGGGTGTGCAGCTGCCGTTCCTGCCGGTCTGGCTCAAGGCGCGCGGGCTCGATTCCTCGCTAATCGGCGTGGCGCTGGCACTGCCGATGTTGGTGCGGGTTGTGGCGGTACCGCTGGCGACACGGACCGCCGACCGGCGCGAGGCCTTGCGGGCGGTGCTGGCGGCGGCGGCGGTGGCAAGCTGTGCCGGCTATCTGCTGCTGGCGCTGGCGCCCGATCCGGCGGCGGTGCTGGCCATCATCGCGCTGGTCGCCTTCTTCTATACGCCCGTCATGCCGCTTGCCGACGCCTATGCGCTGCGCGGATTGGCGGCGGTGGGGCGCGCCTACGGGCCGGTGCGGCTGTGGGGATCGGCGGCCTTCATCGCCGGCACCTTCGGCGCCGGCTACGCCAGCGATGCGCTGCCGGCGCGCCACCTGATCTGGCTGATCGTGGCTGCTGGCGCCGCGCTCGCTTTCGCCGGGCTGATGCTGGCGCCGCTGCCGGCCGCATCCGGCGCTGGCGCCGCGCGGCCGGCGGCCGAGCGCACGCTATTGCGCGACCGCGGCTTCCTGGCGGCGCTCGCGGCGGCGGCGCTGATCCAGTCGAGCCACGCGGTCTATTACGGGTTTTCCGCGCTGGCCTGGCGCGCCGCGGGCTTGAGCGGCACGACGATCGCCGCGCTCTGGGCGCTCGGCGTGGTGGCCGAGATCGGGTTGTTCGCCGCGCAGGGCAAGCTGCCGCGGTTCATCGAACCATCAGTGCTGCTGATGGCCGGGGCGTTCGGCGGCGCGGTGCGCTGGGCCGGCATGGCGTTCGATCCGCCGGTGGCGGCGCTGCCGTTCCTGCAAGTGCTGCACGCGTTGACGTTCGGTGCCACGCACCTCGGCGCCATCGGCTTCATCGCCCGCTACGCGCCGCCCGGGCAGGGCGCGACCGCGCAAGGCTATCTGGCCATCGCGCTCGGCCTTGCGATGGCCGCGGCGATGGCGCTCGCCGGCTGGCTCTACGGGATGGTGGGCAGCGCCGCCTATGCGGCGATGGCGTTAGCGGCGGTCGTTGGCGGCGGCTGCGCGCTGATAGCGCACCGCGCGCGCCACGATGTGCCGGTGTCGTGAGTGATGCCGGCGCACTTCGCGCTGCTCACCGCGGCTGTCGCAACTCGCCACGATGCCGTGAAGGTCATGCCCGTGCAGGTAGATCATGTGGCGCGAGAGGCCGCCGTGGCTGTTGATCCAGCGCCGCACCCGCCAGGGATAAACCTTCCAGAGTTCGCGCGTGCCGGGCCCACTGGTGACCGGGCGGCCGTCGCGGCCCGGCATCCACGCGGCGTGAAAGCCGAACACCGCCCGTGACGTGGCGCACATCCGGCTGCGCGGCATGATGCCGAGGACCAGGGTGCAAGCCGACAGGCAGTCGCCGTCGATGATCACCCGCTCGCCCGACGCCCGCAGGTTGGCGAACGCTTGCAGGTATTGGCCGATCTGGCCGCCGCGGTCCTCGGAAATACGCATGGCCGCCGACGCCGGCGCTGAGTAGGCCGATGCCGCAGCCATAAGAATCGCGATTAGTAGCAGTCCCCGTATCCGCATCGGCCCCGTAGCCCCGTCTACATTAGCCGCGTCTACCGCTCCCCGCGGTAAACTTTACACGATCTTAACGCAGGCTTGGGAGCCACGGGAAGACTTGGCTAACCAAATAATGCGGACAATCCAGGAACAGAATCAGGCATTTGGGCCCGCTGTGACGAAGGGTCCCGGGCTTTCAATGCAGACTGGCCGAGGGAACCAGGTCGGCGTCGATATTGTCGGCGGCGGTTAAACACTGGTCGGCCAGCCGGCCAAGCTCCCCGGCAATGGCCTCGTTCCAGGTTTCCTGAGCGATCTGGTGGCAAAGTCGTGCGTGCGCGCGCAACCGCTCGGCCATCTTAGAGGCCGGGACGGGAGTTCCTGGCGGAAAGGAAAGACGCCGCTTATCCATATGGTGCCTCATGCCCGCAGTCGCTGACGACCGCATTGAGCAAGATCAACTGGGGCGAAACATTCCGCCTCGCTCAACCCCAAAGCGCGGGTGTCGGCGGACAGACGAGGCTGTCGCGATAGACGAGGCCGTGCGGGCGATCCCGTTCCAACAGCAACGCCCCGTCGAGATCGACGAAGCGAGCGGTTTGCGCCAGTAACACCGCCGGCGCCATCGACAGCGAGGTTGCCACCATGCAGCCGGCCATGATGGTGAAGCCTTGCTTAGCGGCGTCCGCCGCCATGGCGAGCGCTTCGGTAAGCCCGCCGGTCTTATCGAGCTTGATGTTCACGGCATCGTATTTCCCCGCAAGCGCCTGCAACGAATTGCGCGCGTGCACGCTTTCATCGGCACAAACGGGGATCGGCCGCACGATGTTAGCGAGCGCTGTGTCATCCGCGGCGGGCAGCGGCTGTTCTACCAGCGCGACACGCGCCTGCGCGCAGGCGGCGAGATTGACTGCGAGGTTGGCGTCGGTCCAGCCTTCGTTGGCGTCGACGATGAGTGTCGACGCAGGCGCGGCCGCGCGCACCGCCGCGATGCGGGCGGGGTCGCCGTCGGCGCCGAGCTTGATCTTCAGGAGCGCGCGATGCGCTGCGCGCGCGGCAGCCGCGGCCATGGCCTCGGGCGTACCGAGCGAGACCGTAAGTGCGGTGGTGAGCGGTTTGGGCGCGGGCAGGCCGGCGAGTTCGTGCACCGGGCGGCCGGCGTGCTTGGCTTCCAGATCCCAGAAAGCGCAGTCCAGTGCGTTGCGGGCGGCGCCCGCCGGCATGGCGTCCTGCAGGGTCGCGCGGGTGAGGCCGTCGGCCAGCGCCGGCGTCATGGCGCGTAAGGTGGCCGCCACGCTGTCGGGCGATTCGCCATAGCGGGCGTAGGGCACGCATTCGCCCCGGCCGCGCGCCGTGCCGTCGCCGAGGGTGGCCACGACTACCACCGCCTCGGTCTTGGCACCGCGGCTAATGGCAAATCCGCCACGGATCGGCCAGCTTTCAATAGAAACCTCGAGAGCAAGGGGCATGAATCGCCAAGATCGGTTATAGATCGGGTCGCGTTGAGAAGTTCCGCCAAACCCTCGACAGGTTCGCCCGCGATGGTCAAGTATCGGATATTACCGCTTGCGGCTGCGGCGAGCGACATCAGAGGTTCCTGCCCGTGAGCGACATGCTGCTTGAAGCCAAAACGGAAGGCGATCGCCTGCGCATCGCCGCCGGTGGCGAATGGATCGCCGAGAACGCCCGTGTGCTCGAGACGCAAGTCGACGGCGAGATCAAGCGCGCCGCCGGGCAGGGCGCGAGCAATGTCGAGATCGACATGGGCGGGGTGACCCGCCTCGATACTTTCGGCGCCTGGTTGCTGGAGCGCCTGGTGCGCGCGTTCTCCACGCGCGGCGTGGCGCCGACGGTGAACGGGCTGAAGGACGACTACAAGCCGCTGTTCGACGAACTGCACACGGTCGAGCCGGCGCCGTCGGAGCCGCGGCCGCGCCACGGCATCGCTTTCGTGCTGGGCGCAATTGGGATCAGCATGGTCTCGGTCGGCGAGACGCTCGCCGGTGTGGTCAACATGCTGGGCGCGCTCACGGTCGCCATCGGCCGCGTGATCGTCAATCCGCGCCGCTTCCGCTTCACCTCGATGGTGCACCAGCTCGACAACGTGGGCTGGCGCGCGGTGCCGATCGTCCTGCTGATCACCTTCCTGGTCGGCTGCATCGTGGCGCAGCAGGGGGTGTTCCACTTCACCAAGTTCGGGGCCACCGTCTACGTGGTCGACCTGCTCGGCTTCCTGGTCCTGCGCGAGTTGGGCGTGCTGATCGTCTGCATCATGGTGGCGGGCCGGTCCGGCTCGGCCTACACCGCCGAGCTCGGCGCCATGAAGATGCGCGAGGAGATCGACGCACTGAACACCATGGGCTTCGATCCGGTCGAGGTGCTGATCCTGCCGCGCATCGTCGCGCTGATCATCGCGGTGCCGATCCTCACATTCCTCGGTTCGATGGCCGCGCTCTACGGCGGCGCACTGGTGTGCTGGCTCTATGGCGGCATCGAGCCGGCGGTGTTCCTGGAGCGGCTGAAGGAGGCGATCACCCTCGACACCTTCAAGGTCGGCATGATCAAGGCCCCGTTCATGGCGCTGATCATCGGCGTGGTCGCTTGCGTCGAGGGCTTCCGCGTCCGCGGCAGTTCGGAATCGCTCGGCCTGCACACGACAGCCTCGGTGGTGGAATCGATATTCCTGGTGATCGTTGTCGACGGCCTGTTCGCTGTGTTCTTCGCCTCGATCGGGATGTAAGTCATGGTTTCGACCAACGGACACAAAGAGACGGTGATCGAGGTGCGCGACGTGGTGGTCGGCTTCGGCGACCACATCGTGCTCAACCGCGTCGACCTCGACGTCTATCGCGGCGAGATCCTCGGCTTCGTCGGCGGCTCCGGCGCCGGCAAATCGGTGCTGATGCGCACGATCGTCGGCCTGCTGCCGAAACGCCAGGGCACCATCAAGGTGCTGGGCGTCGACCTCGACGCAGTGAGCGACAGCGCCCGCCAGGCGGTCGAGCGGCGCTGGGGCGTCCTGTTCCAGCAGGGGGCGCTGTTCTCCTCGCTCACGGTACGTGAGAACCTGCAGTTCCCCATCCGTGAGAACTTGAAGGTCTCCCAGCGCCTGCTCGACGAACTGGCGCTCGCTAAGCTCGAAATGGTCGGGCTCGACGCCAGCGCGCTGGAGAAGTACCCGGCCGAGCTCTCCGGCGGCATGACCAAGCGCGTGGCGCTCGCCCGCGCGCTCGCGCTCGATCCCGACATCGTGTTCCTGGACGAGCCGACCTCGGGCCTCGACCCGATCGGCGCCGGCGATTTCGATACCCTGATCGCCACGCTGCAACGGACCTTGGGTCTGACCGTGTTCATGGTCACCCACGATCTCGACAGCCTGCACACGGTCTGCGACCGCATCGCGGTCTTGGCCGACGGCAAGGTGATCCTGACCGGCACCATGGAGGCCATGCTCAAGTCCGAGCATCCGTGGCTGAAGGAATACTTCCGGGGCAAGCGCTCCCGCGTCGGGCACGCGCAAGAAGCGACCGCGCAAAGCTAGCAGCAAGGGTGCCGGTTTCGCGCGACCCGGAGCTTTAGTCCTGCGTTCAACGCATAGCTGCAGCGGTGCCAGGGTCGGGTTTCCGACAAAATCCTGCGCCAGAAGCAGCGCCAATTGACAGAGACCGGCGCTGGCGCCGGCGGCCGCCCGAGCCGTTGGACAAGGTGGCCATGAAAGACCGAGGCGGCATGGAAACCAAGGCGAACTACACCCTGATCGGTCTGTTTACGCTGGCTGTCATCGCCGGCGCGTTCGCCGTTATCTACTGGTTTCAGGGCATGGGTGGCACGCGCGCTTATTTCCGCGTGCAGTTCGCGGGCTCCGTGGCCGGCTTGTCGGCCGGCGCGCCGGTGATGTTCAACGGGGTGCGGGTCGGGCAGGTGACGGGGCTTGCGCTCGACCCCAAACATCCGGAGCGGGTGGTCGCCGACATCGCGATCCAGCGCGACGTGCCGGTGCACAAGGACACTGCCGTCGGCATCCAGTTCCAGGGGTTGACCGGCCTCGCCGCGCTGTCGCTGACCGGCGGCACGGTGGAGTTGCCGGTGCTGAGCGGCACCCGCGATCACCCGGCGGCGCTCGTCGCTCCCGCGGCGGCCTCGCAGGACGTGGCGCAGACGGCGCGCGACGTGCTCGGCAGGCTCGACCAACTCCTGAGCGATAACCAGAAGGCACTACACACGGCGCTTGCCAACGTCAACACTTTCACCGCCGCGCTCGCCAAGAACTCCAAGCACATCGACGACACGCTCGCCAATGTCGACAAGTTCAGTGCCACGTTGGCGAAGAACTCCGACCGCCTCGACAAGATCATGGAAGGCATGCAGGACCTGACCGGCGGTAAAGACGGCAAGAGCGGACAGATCAACGAGGCGGTGCGTTCGATCCGCGGCCTCTCCGACAAGCTCGACAAGCGCACCGCGGCGGTCACGGACAGTCTGAGCGAACTTGCCACCAGCGGCAAGAAGCAGCTCGACACGCTGTCGACCGAGGCGCGCCGCACGCTTGGCACCCTCGACCGCACCATCAAGAATATCGACCAGAATCCGAGCCGCCTGATCTGGGGCGGCGGCGCGACGCCGGCCGGCAGCCACTGAGCGGCGAACGCCGCGGCGATGCCGCGGCGTTTTACACTTGTTGCGCTTTGCTTCGGCGCTTCACTTTGCGGCGTGCACAGGCGCGGTCGACTGCAGCACCGTGGAATCCTCGAGCTCGACCACTTCCGGCTCGCCCTGCTGCAACTGCGGCCTGCGTATGATCAGCCAGTAGGCGATACCCGCCAGCACCACGAAAGACACGAAAGTCGAGATCACGTCCTGGTAGGAGAGCAGGACGTAGAGCGACATGGCCGCCATGCCGAGGCGCACCGGGATGTCGACGCTCCGGCTCTCGGAGTAGATCGCCTGCAGGCTGAAGGTGATGCCGATGGTGGCGACCAGGATCAGATAAGCGGCGCCCATCTGGTCGAGGCCCGGTTTGATCACCAATTCGGGGTGCACGAAGATGCCGGCCATCAGCGTGAACAGCGAGACGCAGATCTGCACCGAACGCCAGAGCGTGACGTAGAACGATGCGCCGGCAATCTTCGACGTTATCGCCGCGGTTATGGATGTCGGCGGGGTCAGTTCGCCGAACACCGCGATGAAGAAGGCGAAGAAGTGCGCGACCCAGGGGTCGACGCCGACTTTGACGAAGGCGGGGACGATCACGATGGCGACCAGGATGTAGACCGGCGCCGGCGGCAGGCCCATGCCGAGCACGGCGCCGAAGATGAAGGCCATGCCCACCATCGCGGCGAGATTGACGCCCGCGGCGTCGACCAGGAGCTGGCCGAGCTTGGTCGGCACGCCCGTGATCACCAGCGCGCCGGTCATGATCGACAACGTCGCCAAGAGCAGGGCGATGTCGGTGATCATGTCGATGTAGCAGTCGAGGAAGCGCTCAAGCGGCGACAGCAACTTGCGCAGCGACCATTCCCCCGAGGCAAACAGAGACGCCACGTGGATCGCGATGAGGGCTGCGCCGGCAGCGTAGAACATGTCCAGCGCCGCGAACATCGGCGCCATGAACGTGATCGCCATCAGCGCCACCAGCCCGCCGACCACGAAAACGAAGGCGCCCAGATTGACGTAGTCGCGCCAGCTGAGGTTCGCGGCCTTGCGGTCAATGATCATGCGGGTGTGATAGTGGGTCGCCAAGAGATAAACCGACACGGCGACCGTGATGTAGTAGATCAGCGCCGGCACCCAGCCGCGCGCCACCACGTCGAAATAGTCTACGCTGAGATATTCGGCCATGAGGAAGGCGGCGATGCCCATCACCGGCGGCATCAGCTGGCCGCCCATGGAGGAGGCGTTCTCGATCGCGGCGGCGGTGGCCGGCGGCAGGCCGGCGTTGATCATGGCGGGAATGGTCGCCGAGCCGACGGTGATGGAGTTGGCGGCGCCCGAGCCGCTGACGGTGCCGATCGCCATGGAGCCGATAACCGCCGACTGCGGGATCGCGTGCGGCGAGCGCACGGCAACGCGTTTGGTCGCGCGCAGGAGCGAGTCGATGCAGCCGAAGCCGCGCAGCAGGCTCAGCACCAGCAGGAACGAGCCGATGATGGTGAGCGCGATCTGCGGCAGGCGCGAGAAGATGCCGGTCGCCATCTCGACGCTGGAGGCGGTGATGACGCGGTCCCAGGGCAGCCCGCCATGGTAGAACATTCCGGGTACGACGTAGCCGTATACGGCGTAGAGAATGAGCACGATGTTGAGGATGAACAGCGGCATGTGCCGCCGGCGGGCGTATTCGATGATCAGCAGCGACATGCCGCCGCCCATCACGATGTCCTGCGTGTCGTAAAGGCCGGCGCGGTATTCGCCGAGCGCCATGTAGTTCGTGTTCATGTAGTAGGAGCAGTAGACCGAGAACACGACGAAGACGGTGGCGATCGCATAGTTCAGCCACATCGGCAGCTTGGGATAGAGGTCATTCTGCCGGAGCGACGCCACCGTGAACAGCGCATAGGTGAGCGGGATCATGGTCATCGCGAGCAGCGTCGGCCCGCCGAGGCCCGTCCAGTAGTAGAACAGCAAGTAGCCCAAGAATCCGATGGAGCCGGCGTAATATATAACGTTGAGCGCCAGCGGCGGACGGAATTGCGACGGCGTGTCGGTCATGGCGAGCCTGCCCGGTGGGTCCGAATTTGAAAGGGGCGGGCGCCGCGAAGTGCGCCCGCCCCGAAGTCAGCCGATCGAGACGTCAAGTCTCACAGCTTGGCGACGTTGGCGTCCCATTTGCTGTCCCACTTGCCCTTGGCCTTCAGCCATTTGCGTAGGCCGGGATGGATCGGAACGAGCTTCCAGGTGGACTCGAGCGCGTCGTGCTCGAACTGGGCCATCTTGCCGCCCGCGATCTGACGGAAGCTCGGGTCGAGCTTGGCCAGTTCGTCGGCGTGCTTCTCGACGACGTTGAGCATCTCGACCATGTCGTCGGTCGAGTACCTGGAGCCGACGTCGAAGCCCCAGTAGAAGGGCAGCAGCGTCACGGACTTCACTTCCGGCTTGTGGAAGTTCGCGCCCGGCACCTGCTCGACCGCGAAGCCGTCCTTCTTAAGCGTGGCGACTTCTGGCGCGGTCGGGTTGAGCGGAATCCACTTCACCGCGAGCGACGCTTCCGCAATCCACGGCGGCGGGGTGATGCCGCCGGCGGCGTAGATGATCATGCCCTTGATCGAGCCGGACTTGAGCTGCGAGCCGGCGGTCGACAGATCCACCTGCTTGTAGATGTGGTGCACGCCGACCGCGGCCATGGCGGCCTCGAGGTGCTTGCGGGTGTCGAACGGCAGCGGGCCGGTATAGACCTGCTTGCCGCTGAGGTCCTTCCACGACTTGATGGTCTTCTCGTCATCCGCGTTGATGGCGAGGCCGACGTCAAGCGTGTAGCACCACAGCGACTGCACCGGCGTCACCTTCACGTGCGACCGGAAGCCCTTGAAGCGCCCGTTGTCAGCCGCGTATTCCTTCATCGCGACGTCGGAGCCGTAGTAGCCATCGTAATTGCCGAGCGCGAAGCCCTTCACGGTGGTCACCGCGCCGGGTGTCGGCAGCACGTCGATGTGATACTTCGGCATCGCGTGATTGAGCACGTTGGCGAGCACGACGAGTGCCTTGCCGCCCGACGAACCGATCGGGCCGGTCGCCCATTTCACGTCGATTGGCGCGGCCTGGCCCGGCGTGGCGCTGGCGCTTACCAAAGCGAATGTGAAAGCTGCGAACACACCCGCAGCGACGCCCTGTGCCAAGACGGCACGGGCGGAAAGTTTGCGTTTCCGCATGGCTGTTTGTCCTCCCAAGACTAGCCTTATGGTCGTTGGCGCAGTCAGCGCCGGCTAGAAGCCCTCCGCTCAGCCGCGCGATTGATGCGAGCGGCCTCCATCATGGCTGTTCGTTGATTGTCTAGCCACTATTTGCTGCGTTGCCTCATAGGGCCACGAAGCGCCGTACTATCGGCCAGTTGGGCAACGATGGCAATTCGAAATTGCTCATATAGAACTGTAATATAGCGCTATTTAAGCGTCTGCGATTGGGCGCCACCATGCATTTTCAGCATTTCAAAAAAAGGCACCGGTTGCGCTGCACCGCACTCCGGAAGGGAAGGCAAACGCCTTAACGCGCGCCGGCGCGGCTGCATGGCGATTCAGATGCGCACATGCATTTTGCGCAGTCATGCGTAAAGGCTATGCACAATGAAAACGGCCGCCGGTTGCCGCCGGCGGCCGCTATCGTCTTGCGCTTTGCGCTCCGTCAGTCGAAGCGCCCGGCGGCGTGCGCCAGCATGGTGTAGACCTTGCCGGTCTCGGACGTGAGATACGTGCGCGCCATCATGCCGCTCGGGTCGTCGCGCGAGGCGTCGTCCAGCAGCCGTTCGAAGTGGCCGATATAGCCGTCGACGGTCTGCTTGAATTCGCGATCGCCGCGATACTTGCGCCGGATCTCGTCGAATGCCTGCTGGCCCTGCAAGGTGTAGAGCCGGCGGGTGAAGACGTTGCGTTCGCCGCGCTTGTAACGGTCCCACAAGTCGGTCGCGGCCTGATGATCGATCATGCGCGCGATGTCGACCGACAACGAGTCCAGGGACTCGATGGTGTGGCGCGGCGGGCGCTCCTCGTTACGCGGACGCTCGTCGCTGCCGCGCGGGAACTCGCGCGCCGACGGCTCGGGCTCCTGCGAGGCGCGGTTGAGCAGATCGCTGAGCCAGCCGCGGCTGCCGCCTTCCGGCGCGGCCGGCGGCGCCGCCGGCGGCTCGGGCCGGCGCGGTGTTGCGAAGGCGGGGGCTTCGTTGCGCGGCGGGTTCGGGGACCGCAGCGGCGGCAGCCCGCGCGACGACTCTTGGCGTGGCGATTCCGGGTGAGCCGGGGCCTCGGAGCGCGCCGGCTGACGCGCCTCGTAGCGCGTGGCCGTATCGCCAGAACGGGCGCCGCCGACAACGGCGAGCGTCGGCTCTTCGCGCTGCGGCCGGCGCATCGGCTCCGAGGCGTCGATGTTGCGGCCATGGCGCGCGACGATGCGGTTGAGTTCGGCCAGCGCCTCGATCTGATCGACGATCACCCGGCGCATTTCGGCGGCGCTGTCGGCGGTCTCCTGCGGCAGCTCGAAGATGCCGCGCCGCAATTCTGCGCGGGTGGTCTCGAGCTCACGCTGCATCTCGCTGGCCATCTCCTTCATGTTGGCCATCACCTCGGCGAAGCGTTCGCCGGCCTCGCGGAAGAGGCCTTCGGCGTCGCCGCCGACCTGCTGATAGACAGAGCGCATGGTCTCGATGGTGCGGCGGCGTTCCTCCTCGGCGTTGGCGCGAATGCGGTCGTACTGCTCGCTCATCGCGCGCGCGCTGTCCTCGGCGTTGGCGGCGACCGCGCGGGCGGTGTCCTCGGCCTGCTGGCGGATGTGCTCGAACTGCTCGCCGACCTGGCGGGCGCCGGAGGCGCTGCTGTCGAGCAGGGCGCGGGCGGTATCCTCCGCCTGCTGGCGTATCAGCGCGTACTGCTCGCCGACCTGACGGGCCCCCGCGACGCTGCTATCGAACAGGGCGCGGGCGGTTTCGTCGGCCTGCTCACGCATTTGCTCGTATTGCTCGCCGACCATGCGGGTGCCCTCGGCGCTGCTTTCGAGCATGGCGCGGGCGACGTCGTCGGCGTGCTCGCGCACGCGCTCGTACTGCTCGCTGATGGCGCGGGTGCCCTCGGCGGTCGTCTCCGAAACCACGCGGGCGACGTCGCGGGCGCGTCCGGCGGCGGCTTCCAGCGTCTCGTCGAGCAACCCGGAGAAGCGGCTGAGCCGTTCCTGCAGATCGCCGGTGCGCGTATCGAGGCTCTGCACCAGATCGTCGAGTTGGGTGCGGCGCTGGGTCACCGCTTCCTCGGTGCGCTGGTTGCTGCGGTCCATCATCTCGATCGACTTGGCGAGATCGCGGCCGTGCTCGTCGAACTGGTTGGCGAGCTGGCCGAGGTCGGTGACGAGCTGCGCGGTGACCTCGCGGAAACCGGTGATGTTGCCTTCCACGCGCTTGGTGACCTCGGCGGTCGTGCCGGTCACCTCGTTCATGGAGGTGACGAACTCCGACACCCGCAGCATCAGGGTGCTTTCCAGCGAGTTCATGTTCTCGTGGGCGCCGGAGAGCACTTCCTGCAGCATGGTGTTGGCTTCGCGCAGGCGCTCGAACAGGGCGGTGCTGTCGGAGCGCAGCATGTTGTGCGTCTCCTCCATGCCCTTGATGGCGGCGGTCGCGCTCTCGGTCGACCGCGTGATGGCGTCCTGCGTGCTGTCCTGCAGCGAGGCCAGGGTGCGGCTGACCGTGCCGGCGGCGTTTTCTCCGGCGCTGTTGATGAGGTTGGCAATTTCGTTGCTGTTGTCGAGCACCGTGCGCGAGAACGACAGACCCTTCTGCTCGATCGCCTCGAGCGCGCGGTCGGTGGCGCTGCCGACGGTGAAGGCGAAGTGCTCGCCCTGCTCGGTGAGGGCCGCAATGACGCCGCCGCCACGCTCGGAGAGCAGGCTGGTCAGTTCCTCGGCGCGTTGGCCGATGGCCGCGGCGATGTCGTCGCTGGCGCCGCGCAACGTGCGCTCGGCCTCGCTGGTGCTGCCGCGGATCTGCTCGGTGGTCGACTGGGTCAGTTCGCCGAGGGTGCGTTCGGCGTCGGCGGCGTTGGCCTTGACCGATTCCGACAGTTCCTCGACGCGGGCCTGCACCGCGTCAGCGGCGGCCTGGGTGCGGCTCTCGATCTGCGCGGCAACCGTCGCGGCGCGGCCGACCAGCAGTTCCTCGAAGCGGCTGATGCGTTGGTCGAGGGTGTCGGCGACTTCATTGCCGCGCGCGCTGATGGTCTCACCGGCGGTCGAGATCTGGTCGCCGACGCGCTGGTCGAAGCTGTCGAGATGCGTGCGCATGGCGTCGGAGACATCTTGGGTGCGCTGGCCCAGCCGCTCCACCAGTTCGCCGCCGTAGGTCTTCACGGTGCGGTCGAACTCGGCGATGTGGCGGGTGATCAGGCTACCGAGCGTCGAGGCATCGCGCGAGATCTTCTCGGTGAGCTCGATGCCGCCATGCTGGAACATGTCGTCGAACGCCTGCAGGCGCTTGACCAGCATGTCCCGGACCGCTTCGCCGCGCTCGTCGATGGCGCCGAGCAGGGTGTCGGTGCTGGCGCGGAAGGATTCCGCGACCGAGGCGCTGCGCGCGTCGAGGCTGCCGACAAGGCTTTGGGTGTTTGAGCGGAAGCTGTCGTTGATGGTGGCGCTGCGGGCGTCGAGCGCGCCAATGAGCTGATCCGTGCTGGCGCGGAAGCTGTCGTCGATTGAAGCGCTGCGGGCATCGAGCGCGCCGATGAGCGTGTCGGTGCTGGCGCGGAAGGCCACGTCGACCGAGTTGCTGCGCGCGTCGAGGGCGCCCACCAGGGTTTCCGTACTGGCGCGGAAGCTCTCGGCCACCGCGTCGCTGCGGCTCTCGAGCGTCTCGCCGACGCGGGCGCCGGTTTCTTCCATGCGGCCGACGACCTCGTCGCCGCGCCGGCCGATGCCGACGATCAGCGAGTCGCCGGTTTCCTGCAGCGTCCGGTGCAGGTCTTCGGCACGCGCCGCCATATCGTCGACCATGCGCTGACTGGTCTGGCCGAGCGCGGTGGTGAAAGCTTCAGAGCGCGTGCCCATGTTCTCGATGGTGAGCGCGGCATTCTGCGCGAAGCCGTGCGCGACCTGGTCGAGGCGGACGGTCATCATCTGCTGCAGGCGCGCGGCTAGGTCGTCGAACTCCTGCGCCACCGTCTCGCCCTTGAATTTGAGACTTTCGGTGAGCTGCTGATTGGCGGCGGTGATGATCTGGGTGACGCTATCGGCCGACGAGGCGATCGCGTGCGAGGTGTTCTCGCCGGCGGCCGTGACGGCGCCGATCGAGCGCTCGCTGGTCGATTCCAGGCGCTCCAGCAGGGTCGAGCCGCGCTCGCTGAGCGCGTCGATCATGGAGTCGCCGG
The DNA here is from genome assembly GCA_963773225.1 of uncultured Pseudomonadota bacterium. Taxonomy (GTDB): domain Bacteria; phylum Pseudomonadota; class Alphaproteobacteria; order Rhizobiales; family Xanthobacteraceae; genus Pseudolabrys. The sequence continues at coordinate 392,762 of CAVZAO010000006.1, read as the reverse complement.
CGTGGCCGAGCGCGAGCGTGATGTATTCGCCTTTCTCGGTGAGCGACTTGGTGACGCGCTGCGCCACCTCCTGCACCTTGTCGGCAACCAGATCGCCGACCGAGGTGATGTCGTGCGAGAGGTCGAGATGCACGCCCGAAATCGCGTTGCGCACGTGCTCGGCCTGCGCGACCATGGTCTCGCGCTGGGTCGCGAGGTCGCTGAGCAGGCCGCGAATGCGCACCTCGTTATCATTGTAGGCGCGTTCGATCGCCGACACTTCGTTGTGCACCAGCGACTCCAGCTCGGCGGCGCGCGCGAGCGCGCGCTCTACGCCGTCGCCCATGGCCGCGACCTCGCGGCGGATGGCGTGGCCCACCGACATCACGGATTCGCTCGCCGCCGTCTCCGGCTGAGCCAGCCGGAGCGCGACGTCGGCCATGGATTGAGCGACGGCGCGCAGTTCCTGCGCGCGACGGATCATCAGGGCGAGCACGTAGAAGGCGATGATCGGCAGCGCGACCGCCGCGACGGCGCCGAGCGCGATCAGAATGGCCATGCGCGGCGTCGCGAACTGCGCCTGCAATTCGGGACGGAACAGGAAGGCGATCGCAGCGGCGGCGGCGAGCCAGGCGATGGTGGCAATGCTGGCGAGCATCACCGGCGTGCGCGAAACCGGGCGCTCGTTCAGCGCCTGCAGCATCTGGCCGGCGATGGCGCGGTCGTCGTTGGCGGGGCGGGGCGGCGAGTCGTCGGCCTGCCAGGACGGCGGCGGCTCGGCGATAGACAGTTCGGGCTCGACGGATCGGGTCTTGTCGGCAGATTTGGCCTTGTCCGAGCCGTTGTTCTCGGGCGGCAGCTTGACCGGCGGGGCCTTGCCGGCCGGCGCGGCCGGCTCGCCATCACCGTCGTTGAGCTTGAGGGCGGCCTCGATGGCGTTGAGGGTATCGGCCATCGGATCGTCGGATTTCTGGGGGCTATTGGCCATTGCGGTGGTCGCCTCGTTTGAACGCCGGACTGCTCACGCGGCCCGCCGTGATTTGCCTTATCGGGCCGCGCCACGCGCGCGGGGGGTCGTTGCCAAGCCGGCGGCTACCGTCCCAGGCTGCCGGCAGCTTCATCCTAACGGCTTGGCAGTGCGAAAGAAACAAGCCCGATCAAGAGTTTCCCATCATCGTTAACTTATTATTCACCATGTTTTTGAAGTCCTTAGCAGCGGTCGGGCGGCCGCTCCAGGCCATGATGAAGGGGATGAATTGGGGCGGCGGCGGGGCGGCGAACAGCCACCGGCCGGTTTCCGGACCGCCTTGTTGGCGGCGCGGTTGCCGGGCCGTTAACCAGTCCGGAACGGGGTACCCCGCCCGTTTACCGATCATTGGCGCTGCCGGTCCCATGGTCGGGAACAAGGACGGGGGCGCTCAGCCTCCAAGCTATGCCCTGAGGGCCGCAGGGAGGCCGACGCCATGACCCATCTCGCCATCAATTACATGGATATCGCCGCCGAAGACGGGCCGTTCACACCGGCCATCGACCGCGCGCACCTGTCCCGCGTGACCTACGGGGACCAAGGCCTCGAGCGCGAGCTGCTGACGCTGTTCGATCGGCAGGCGACGTTGCTGCTGGCGCGCATGCGCGACAGCGAGGCGGTCGCCTTCGCGGCGCTGGCGCATACCTTGAAGGGTTCCGCGCTGGGCATCGGCGCCGGCGAGGTGGCGGAGGCTGCAGCCGCTGCAGAAAAGGTCGCTGCAGCGAGCCCGGCCAAGCGCAGCGCGGCGATCGCGCGGCTTTCCGCCGCGGTCGAGCGCGCGCGCCCGGAGATCGCGGCGCTGCTGGCGGACTGAGCGGCCTCAGCGAAGGGATAGCGCCCCCGGCCGAATGGCGATATAGGAGGCGCGCCTGCGCCGGTTCCGGCGTGCGGCGTTTCCCTGACTCACGCGGGCTGCCAGTCGTTCATGCCGAAGATCACCTACATTGACTCCGAAGGGACCGCGCGCTCGGTCGACGCCGAGGTCGGCTCCACCGTGATGGAGACCGCGATCCGCAACAACATTCCGGGCATCGAGGCCGAGTGCGGCGGGGCCTGCGCCTGCGCCACCTGCCACGTCTATGTCGACGAAGCCTGGCGCGAGAAGACCGGCGAGCCCTCGCCCATGGAAGAGGACATGCTCGACTTCGGCTACGATGTGCGCCCCAACTCGCGGCTGTCGTGCCAGATCAAGGTGAGCGACGAACTCGACGGCCTCGTCGTCCGCACGCCGGAGAAGCAGGCTTAGGGCCGGCCCGGCGGGGTTTACAGCGGCGCTCATTCCGTCATTCTGCGGCGCGCGCTGGCGCGGCGCACCTCACGGCGACGGAGCGAGGCCGATATGAGCGCAACCTCCCTCAAGACGACATGTTGCGTGGTCGGCGGCGGCCCGGCCGGGATGATGCTCGCCTTTCTGCTGGCGCGCGCCGGCGTGCCCGTGGCAGTGCTGGAAAAGCACGCCGACTTCCTGCGCGACTTCCGCGGCGACACCATCCACCCCTCGACCTTGCAGCTGATGCATGAGCTCGGGCTGCTCGATGAATTCCTCAAGCTGCCGCATGCGCGCGTCGATCATGTCTCCGCTCAGATCGGCGACACCCACGTCCGGATCGCCGATTTCAGCCACCTGCCGACGGCCTGCCAATACGTCGCGCTGATGCCGCAGTGGGATTTTCTCGATTTCATCGCAGAACACGGCAAGCGCTATCCCACCTTCGACCTGCACATGAAAGCGGAAGCGACCGGTCTGATCGAAGAGGGCGGCCGCGTCGTCGGCGTGCGCGCGATATCGCCGGACGGCGAGATCGAGATCCGCGCGGACCTCACGGTCGGCACCGACGGTCGCCACTCGACCACGCGCGTGTCCGCCGGTTTCCATGTCGACAGCCTGGGCGCACCCATGGACGTGCTCTGGTTTCGGCTGTCGCGCGAGATGAGCGACGAGAGCGAGACCTTCGGTCATGTGGAAGCGGGGCGCATGATGATCATGCTCAACCGCGGCGACTACTGGCAGTGCGCCTACATCATTCCCAAGGACGGCTACGGCAAGGTGGAGGCCAAGGGGCTCGAGGCCTTCCGCGCCGGCGTCGTGGCGATGTCGCCGTTCCTCAAAGAGCGGGTGGCCGAGATCGCCGACTGGGATCACGTCAAGCTGTTGACGGTGGCGGTCGACCGGCTGCCCCAGTGGCACAAGCCCGGGCTGATCTGCATCGGCGACGCCGCGCACGCGATGTCGCCGATCGGCGGTGTCGGCGTCAATCTCGCCGTGCAGGACGCGGTCGCCGCCGCCAACATCCTGGCCGGACCTTTGCGCGCCGGCGCGGTGAGCGAAGAAACGCTTGCCGCCGTTCAGGCGCGGCGCGAATTTCCGGTGAAGGTGACGCAGAAGCTCCAGGTCGTCATCCAGAACAACCTGATCAATAAGGCCCTCAAGAGCCAAGAGCGCCCACAACCGCCGTTCGTCACCAGGGTTCTGCAATGGTTTCCGGTGCTGCAGCGGCTGCCCGCCCGCCTCATCGGCATGGGGGTGAGGCCGGAGCACGTGCACACGCCGGAGATGTCTGCTCCCTGACGTCGGTAATTACGGTCCTTGGTATCGCCACGGCTCCAGCCGTGCGATCGCTTCCGCGGGCAAGGGCCGCGGCCGGCGGGTTTCGGTGTCGACCATCACCAAGGTCGCCCGCCCAGATGCCACGCACAAGTCGCCGGAAAAGATCGCCTGCGCCAGCGTGAACGACGAGCGTCCACGTTCGGCCAGGCCGACGCCGACGACGACCTCGCCCGGCCAATGCAGTTCGCGCAGGAAGTCGATCTCCTGGCGCGCCAAAACGTAGGTGGCGCCCGGAACGCCGATGCTGAAATCGCGCGCGCGGAACAGCGCGACACGGCCGCTCTCGAAATAGGTGGCGAAGACGGCGTTGTTGACGTGGCCTTGGGCGTCGAGATCGGCGTAGCGCACCACGTCGCGCACGTGATGGGGAAAATGCGCGAGCAGGGGCGTGGGCTTCTTGCCCGCCGGCGCGGCGGGCGGCGTTGCGGATGGATCGGTCATGGGGGAATGAACTCGGGATATTGCAGGGTCATTGCGGGGTCGACGTCCCGATAGCACGCCCGCATGCGGGTTTCACAGGGGGCGCGCCGGGGAGTGGCGCCGGGCGGCCCTGCCATGCAATATGAGGCCCATGTTCGTTACCTTCTTCCAGGAACTCAAAAGCGCCGGCGTGCCGGTGTCCTTGCGCGAATACCTCACCCTCATGCAGGCGATGGAGCAGGACCTCGCCGGGCGCCGGGTGGAGGATTTCTATTACCTGTCGCGCGCGGCGCTGATTAAGGACGAGCGCAACCTCGACAAGTTCGATCGCGTGTTCGGCCACGTGTTCAAGGGCCTCGAACTGATGAGCGACGCGGTCGAGGCCGAAATCCCGGAAGCGTGGCTGAAGAAGCTCGCCGAGAAGTATCTCACCGAAGAAGAGAAGAAGCAGATCGAGGCGCTGGGCGGGCTCGACAAGCTGATGGAGACGTTGCGCCAGCGCCTCGCCGAGCAGAAGAAGCGCCATCAGGGCGGGAGCAAGTGGATCGGCACCGCCGGCACTTCTCCTTTTGGGGCTTACGGCTACAACCCGGAAGGTATTCGCATCGGGCAGGAGGGCAATCGCTACTTCCGCGCCGTCAAGGTGTGGGACAAGCGCGAGTTCAAGGACCTCGACGACGAGGTCGAGCTCGGCACTCGCAACATCAAGGTCGCGCTGCGCCGCCTGCGCAAGTTCGCGCGTACCGGTAGCGCCGACGAGCTCGATCTCGACGGCACCATCAAGGGCACCGCACACAAGGGCTATCTCGACATCCACATGCGGCCCGAGCGCCACAACGCGGTGAAGGTCCTTTTGTTCTTCGATATCGGCGGCTCGATGGACTGGCATATCAAGGCGACCGAGGAATTGTTCTCGGCCGCGCGCTCCGAGTTCAAGCACATGGAGCATTTCTACTTCCACAATTGCCTGTACGAGAAGGTGTGGAAGGAGAACCGCCGCCGCTTCCAGGAGACGACGCCGACCTGGGACGTGCTGCACACCTATCCCCACGACTACAAGGTGGTGTTTGTCGGCGACGCCTCGATGTCGCCTTACGAAATCACCGCGCCGGGCGGTTCGGTCGAGCATTTCAACGAGGAGGCGGGCGCGACCTGGCTCGAGCGCGTCACGCGCGCCTATCCGGCGGCGGTGTGGCTCAATCCCGTGCCGGAGAAGGAATGGGACTACACCTATTCGATCCAGATGGTCGAGCAGCTCATGGGCGGACGCATGTATCCGCTGACGCTGGATGGGCTGGAGAGGGCGATGCGGGAGTTGGTGAGGTAGGGTTTTCTCGCCTCTTGAACCGACGCGCCTCGGTGCGCTAAGCCGCCCACGACTTGAATGCGCTCGAAACGCCTACTGTCTCATGAACCCGTCAATCCATCTCGGCTATCTGCCGCTGCTCGTGATGCTGGTCATTGCGGCGGCGGCGAGCCTCATCCTGGCGGCGGAGTTGCATCCGCGCTGGGGCGGCATGCGCGAGATGGTCAAGGCGGCGCCGCCGCAGCGGCGCGTGCTTTACGGCCTATACGGCCTGACGCTCCTGCTTGCCGCCAACGTGGTGATGTTCCTGATCGCGGCTTTCATCGGCTTCGGGTTCGGACCGGCGTACTTCTTCGGTTCACTGGTGGTGGTGCTGGTGATCGCGGTGCCGGCGTTGTCTATACCGCCGTTCAACCGCGCCATCGAACGGCTCGGCATCTGGCAAATCGTCTGGCGTGCGGGCGCCGTGATCGTGGGCGCACTGACGCTGGCAGCGCTCTATATCGCCGTCGCCATCCAAGCAGGATTGCCCATGCGCTTCGGCGCGTGAGGGGAGCGCTCTATCTTTCCCCCGCCGCGTCCCCGATCGGCACTTCGTCGACCGTCTTGCCATGCTCGTCGATCACGGCCACGAACCAGCCGCCCCAGTCGAACCCCGGCATGAGCGAGCCGGTTCTCAGATCGCGCGCGAGCGCGACCGCGTCCTCGCGTGCGGCGGCGGGGCCGGCAAGATCGATGCCCTGATGGTTGTTGAGCACCTGGTTGCCGTCGGTGAGGCGGAAGAAATAGCGGGCCATACGGATCAAATCTCGTGCGGGTGGGGCGTTGGATGGTTCGGCGGCGACGCTATCACCTCGCGCCGCGCCGTGTAAGAGATGCGCCGCCCGGCCGGACTGGCGGCGGTGCGCCATACGCGCGGTGCTCCGTTACGTACATCTCCTGAGGCGGTTGCTTGCGCTGCATCAAGGCTTGGGCGGTGATTTCCACTCATCTTGGCTGCGTTAACGAACGAGACCGGGACGTGCCATGATGGGGCATGAGGTGAAATCGAAATCCGACGCGGCGCGCACCTTTGCGGCCAATTCTGCGATGGCTGCCAAGAAGCCCGGGACTACGGTGCCGGCCGCTTGGCCTTCGGGACTGGCGCAATTCACGCAAACCTACATGGCTTGCCACCGCTGCGAGGCGGAAGACGCCTGCGCCGACTTCCTCGTGGGCGCTGCCGATTCTATCCCGGTGCCGCCAAAGTTCTGCCCCAACGGGGCCGAATTCGCCCGCCTGAATAAGGCGAAGCAGCGGGCGTAGCGTTAGCAAATTCTCTCGTAAGCGGCGCCGGTGCCCGGCGCATTTCGAAACAGCGTCACGCCAGCGGGGGCGGCGTGCCTCGGATCCGTTTTCGCCGTCAGCGGCGAAGGTGCGATCCGGGGCTTTTTTGTGTTCGTCATTCCGGGACGGCCCGTCAGGGCCAGACCCGGAACCCAGCGGTGACGTGCTCGTACTTGGCTCCGGATTCCGGGGCGCAGCCTTCGACCGCGCCGCGGAATGACAGCATCGAGAACGCGGCGCGAAAATCTAGACTGCCACGGAATGGCGATTCTGGCCGCTGTTGAGATAGGCGTCGAAGGCCGCGGCGGCGATGCGGATGTAAGGCCGGCCGCGCTCGGTCACCGTAATGCGCGCGCCGGCGAGCGTGACCAGTCCCTGATCGGCGAGCGGGGTGAGCGTCTCGATCGCATCGGCGAAGCGCGCCGCGCCGCCTTCGATGGTGTCGAGATCGACCGCGAGATCGCACATCAGGCGCTCGATGACGTTCGCGCGCACGCGGTCGTCGTCGCGAAGACCCAGCCCCTTCACGGTGGCGAAGCGGCCACCGTCGATGCTGCGCGAATAGCCGGCAAGATCCGGCGCATTCTGCACGAACCCCTGCGGCAGCTTGCCGATGGCGCTCGCGCCCATGCCGATCAGCGCGTCGGCGTCGTCCACGGTGTAGCCCTGGAAGTTGCGGTGCAGCCGATTTTCCGCGGCCGCGATCGCCAGTTCGTCGCCGGGCAGGGCGAAATGGTCGAGCCCGATCAGTTGATAGCCGAAGCTTTGCAGCGTGTCGGCGGCCACCTCGGCCTGCGCCAGCCGCGCTTCCACGCCTGGCAGCTCGGCTTCCGCGATCAGCCGCTGATGGGTCTTGAACCACGGCACGTGGGCGTAGCCGAACAGCGCCAGCCGCTGCGGATTGAGCGCGGCGGACAATTCCGCGCTGCGCGCCACCTCGCGCGTGCCCTGACCGGGCAGGCCGTACATGAGATCGATGTTGAGGTTGGCGATGCCGGCTTCGCGCAAGCCCTCGGCCGCGCGCTCCACCAGCTCGAAGGGTTGCACCCGGCCGATCAGTTGCTGCACGTGCGGCGACGCGTCCTGCACGCCGAGACTGGCGCGGTTGACACCGATGGCGGCGAGCGTGCGCAAGAGCGGCTTGTCGAGCCGGCGTGGGTCGAGTTCGATCGCGTGTTCCTTGAGTCCCGCGAGGTCGAACAGCGAGGCGAGCCGCGCGGCAATCGTTTCTAGCCATTGCGGCCCTAGGATCGAAGGCGTGCCGCCGCCCCAGTGCAGGTGCGTGAGCTTGCGCCCCTTCATCGCGCCGAGCAGCGCAATCTCGCTGATGAGCCGTTGGGCGTAGGCGTCGACCGGCTCGCGCTTGCGCACCGCGCGCGTGTTGCAGCCGCAGTAGTGGCACAACTCGGTGCAGAACGGCACATGGATGTAGAGCGAGAGCGCGGCGTCGCGCGGCAGCGCGTCCAGCCAGCCGGCGTAGGTCTCTGGACCAACGGCTGCGGTAAAATGCGGTGCAGTCGGGTAGGATGTGTAGCGCGGCACGTTGCGCTCGGCCAGGGCGAGGGCGGCGAGCCCGCCGCCGGTGGTCGAATCCGTCTTCGCAGGGGTCGTGGCATGGGTCATGGAGGGGGCCTCAGGCATCGCGCGGCACCCAGTCGGCGCCGGCCTTGACGTAGGATCGCTTCACCGCCGACCAGGCGATCATGTGGGCGCGCTGCTCGCGGTCCGCCTCGCCGGCATGCGCGCCGAAGGCGTGATTGAAGGCCTCGCGATAGATATCCTGTGCGTGTGCCGGCAGATGGTCGCGCACTGAGGCGGGCAGGTCGATGTTCGAGCGATAGGGCATGGCGTGGTCGGGTTTTCCCCTTGTTGGTCTCGCCTGAATTGCTGGAGTTGGCCCCCGCCGGCATGTATTTGGAATCTAGCCGACACGTGTCGGCGCTACCTTGCGGTATATCAACCCGGGGTGGCTGCGTGGCCGAGGACCGTGGCCGCGGGCATTGGCGCCAATTCGTGCCGGTAGCCTGCGGCAACTTGTCTCAAATTCGGCCTCGGCCGTGCGAACGAGCCGGTCGTCTAGGCCGCCGGTCGGAACTGTGCATAATCGCCAATGTTGTTAGGCTGGCGGCTCGACGTGATTCGCATTTGCACTGACAATCGCCGCCGCGACGCTTGGCGAGAATGGAGTCACCCGAGAAGCGCGAGAAGCGACCGGGGCGAAGCGCGCGATGGGATTGGCGGATTGGATTGCCGAACGAGGGACTGGGGATGAACCGTAAGATCGCCGTTTTTGCAGCCGCTTTTGCGGCTTTTGCGTTTTTGATGGGCCCGGTCGCGCACGCGGGGGCGCGCCACAAGGCCCACAAGGCGCAGGCGAGTTCGCCCAGCCTTCTCGATGCCTTGAACCCGTTCGCCGGGCCGGTCGCCACCGGCGGCACCATCGCCGGCGTCGGTGCCACCGCCAGCTATTTCGCCATCAATCACTGGAAGTGGAAGTGGGACGCCGCCGCCGCCGGCATCTCCCAGGCCGGCGCCATGATCGGCACCACCTTCGGCTGCGCCGCGGTGTCGCCGATGATCGCCACGGTGCTTGCTAAGCGTGAGCTGACGTTTCGCGAGGCGGACAAGCTGGCGGTCGGCTGCGTGATCCCGATCGTCGGGCCGATGATTGTCGACGCCCTCTACGACGCGCATCCGGACTGGGAGCAGGTGCACCCGAAGCAGGCGCGCTATCACCGGCGCCGTCACCGCTAAAGACGCCTTCGTTTCTGACGGAATTGCAGCGAGCACGTTTTACCCCTCCCAGAGGGAGAGGTTGGCGCGCGATAGCGCGCCGGGTGAGGGGCTAGGGCATACGAGATTTACGAACCCCATCTTCCGGCAGGGGAGAGGGAGCGCGCCGTGCTTGTAGTGCCGCTCCGGTTCGGAAGCTCTTTCTCTATCCGCGCTTGGCCACGAAAAGCCCTTCGGTGAGGCGGAAGGTGAAGACGACGTCCGCGTTCTCCTGCGGATCGAGCGCCGCTTTCACCGCCGGGGTCGCCTCTTTCAGCATGGCGGTGAGCAGCGCCTGCATGGTGGCGTCGTGGCGCGCCGCCCAGGGCGCGAATTCCATGGTCTTGGGGATTTGCTCTTCGTACTGGACGGCGAGACCGGCGGTCTTCAGCGCATCGCGCCACTCGTCCATGGTCCAGGCGCGCAGGTGGCTCGGGTCGCGGAAGCGCTCGAAGGCGTTGATGTAGTCGCCGACGCTGCCGGGCGGCACCACGTTGTCGACCAGCGCGAACAGCCCGCCCGGCTTGAGCACGCGGTGCACCTCGGCGAGAAAATCCGGGATCGAGTCGAAGTGGTGGGGCGCGATGCGGCAGGTCACGAGATCGAAGCTTGCGTCTTCGAACGGCACCGCCTCGGCCTTGGCGTAGGCGGTGCGCACGTTGGCGAGCCCGCGCGTTGCGGCCTCCGCCTTCACCATGTCGAGCATTTCCTGGGTGATGTCGGTCGCCCAAACGCGTGCCACATGCGGCGCGAAGGTGTAGACGACATGGCCGCCGCCGGTGGCGACGTCGAGCACGCGCCAGTCCGTCTGCGGGGCCGTCAGCGCGACCAGGCGCTCCAGGCTCTTGCCGAGCTTGTGCGGCTTGCTGGTGAGATAGCTGGCGGCGGTCTTGCCGAACTGTTCCTGGACCAGTGACTTGTTCATGGCCTTGCTCGTGATCCTGCTGTGGATGCGGCGCCGTCCGAACGGAGGCGGCCGGGCGTCTTCATAGCCGGTCCGAGGCGGCGGCGCGAGACGGGTGTCGGTGACGGTGTGAGGGCGGGCGGCGGCCGGCGCTCAGTCGATATCGGTGCGCTTCCAGGAGGCTTCGGGCTCTTCGTGCTTGGCGCGGTCGCCGCCGCTCAAATCGTCGTAGCCGTGGCGGCTCGAATAGAACAGAAGCGCCATCAGCCCGCCGCCGACCAACAGCGTCGCGACCGCTCCGCCGATGAGCGCCAGCCAGCCTTCGAACGGGATGTCGTAGTCGAAGCGCACCCATGCCGTACCGGCGATGTAGAGCGCCAGCCCGAGCAGGAAGAGCAACGGGATAAGGGCCAACCAGCTTCGCATGCCGCTCATATAGGGCGGAGACGGGCGGTTGTCATCGCTCCGGTTCGCGGCGTGCGGCCGGCCCAAAAACGAAACGCGGGACGTGGCGTCGCGCGTTCGTCAATCGGCTTGGGCCGCGCCCCGTGCGGCTACCGGCCGTTACGGCTTGTCGTTGGCTGCGCGCGGCTCCGGAGCCGGCTCGAAGATGTCGTTTTCGTCTTCATTGGCCGGCATGCTCGGCGCCAGTGTATCCTCGCTCTCGAGCGCCGCGCCTCGGCGGAACGCCGCGCGCAGGGCGCTCATCTCGTTCTGCAGGCGGGCATTGTCCTTGCGGGCGGCTTCGAGCGCGCCCTCGATCACGGCGCGCTCCAGGCGCTCGCGCTGCAGCGAACTGCTGAGGTTCTCGACGCGCTTTTCAATGCTGGTGCGGATGACCTGCACGTCGGCCTCGAGCTGGCCGTTGCGCTGGGTCAGCGCCATGATCTTTTCCTCGGCGCGGGTCACCGCGGTGTCGCGCGCCTTGAGCTGCTTGGTGAGCGCGTTGTTGCGCTCGGCGAGCGCGTTGCGCGCCTGCTCGAGCTCCTTGGCCTGGCGCTCGCGCGTCTCGTGCGAAGCCTCGATCTGGCCGAGCCGCTTCTCGGCGGCGTTCCGCGCGATGGTCGCCTCGACCGCCTTGCGGTCGAAGGCACGCACTTCCTCGGTGCGCGAGAGCAGGTTCTGGCGCGCTTCCGCCAGCAGGCGCTCGGCGGTGGAGGCGCGTGAGGATAGCGCGTCGAGCCGCATGGACATGGTGTTGCGCTCGGCCTGGTGCTGCTCCTTGACCTCGTCGAGCGCGGCGGCGAGTTGGCCGCGTTCGGCGTAGGCTTCCGCGAAGCTCGCCTCCACCTTGCCGAGCTGGGCGCGGGTGGCGGTGAGGGCGTTCTCGCTTTCGGTGAGGCGGCGGCCGATGCGGGCGTTTTCGTTGAGGCCGTGGTCGACCGCGGTCGTCAGCGAGCGCCGGTCGTCCTCCATCAGCACCAGCTTCTCGCGCGCGGCCGCGAGTTCGCCTTCCAGTTCGACAATGTGCTTCTCGGCACTGTCGAGTTGTTCCTGGGCGGCGCGCCGGGCTTCGCTGAGCCCGCGGCGCTGGGTGCTTTCCTGCGCGAGCTGGCGCTCGAGCTCGGCGATTTGCGCCCGGTTGGTCGAAATTTCGTTGCCGAGCTCGCTCACGCTGCTTTCGAGCGAGCGGTTGGTCTCGTTGGCGAATTCGAGGTTTTCGCGCAAGCGCTCGGCTTCCGCCTCGAGCGCCGTTGCCTTGCGCTCGATCTCGTAAAATTCGTTGCGCAGCGTCTCGTAGGCGCTGCGCGATTCCGCCAGCATGCCGGAGAGGCTGAGGCTGTGGGACTTCTCTTCCTCGAGCGCACGCAGGGTGGCGTTGAACGGATTGACCAGCTTGTCGAAGGCCTGCTTGAGCTCGTCGAGCTCGCCGATCTTGCGTCCGGCGTCGCTCAGCATGTTGCGCAGGGCTTCGTTTTCCTCGCCCATGCGCGAGCCGAGATCGCTGGTCGTATCGGACGCCGGCGCCCGCTTTGCGCCGTCGGGGCGGCTCGCGGTGGGGGCGGCGGCCGGCGCAACGCTCAGGGTCGGGGGCACGGACCGCGCCGGCGCCTCCGCGCCGTTTTCGACCTTGCGGCCGAACAGATCCGTCAACTTAGCCATGCCAAGGCCCTCCGCACACGCATGCCACTATTGCGATGTTAGGGTATTATAAACCATGACCGATTGAAACCGTGACGGCGGCTTCCGCGGGCGTTACAGGGCATCAGCCGTCGGCATGGTTAACGCGAATGCCGCTGGCAGAACGGCCGCACTTTTCGCCTGATCCGGACCCCGAACATGACATTCGACCCAGAAGGCCCGCCGATCGACGGGGAGCCGGCCTACACCTTTCGCCCTTCGCTCCTGGGAGCGCCCTGGGAGTTCCGGCTGGCCGCGGGCGGCCTGGACTGGACCGCCGGCCATCGGTCGGGGCGGGTGCGCTATCGCGACGTGCGCCGCGTCCGCCTCTCCTACAAGCCGACCGGCCTGCTGACGCAGCGGTATCTGACCGAGATTTGGGCGGACGGCACGCCCAAGCTGCAGATTGCCTCCACCTCCTGGCGCAGCATGGTTGAGCAGGAACGCCTCGATGACGCCTACACCGCCTTTGTCGGCGAATTGCACGCCCGCATTGCGCGCGAGGCGCGCGCGGTGCGTTTTGAGCGCGGCACACCTCCCTTGGCCTATTGGCCGGGGCTGGTGCTCTACGCGGTGGTGGCGCTGGGCTTAATCACGGTGGCGGTGCGCGCGTTCTGGCTCACGACGTTCGGGCCGGCGGCGATCATCGCGGCATTCGCCGCGCTGTTCTTGTGGCAGGGGGCCAATCTGTTCCGCCGCAACTGGCCGGGCCGCTACCGCCCCGATGCGCTGCCGCGGCTGCTGATGCCGGGCGCCGGCAGCACGACCGTTTAACCGGCGGCGTCCAGCGATTTCGGACTGACGAAGCGTTCCAGGCGGCCCGACTGCGGATGCAGCTTGTTCCAGTCGTCGAAGGCGAAGTCGATGATCACCAGCCCCGAGGTCGGCAGTTTTTCGCGCAAGCGCTCGCGCGCTTCCACGTCGCCGGACGCGATCAGCATCAGCGCGAGTTCGTGCAGGCCCGGATTGTGGGCGATGACCATGAGCGTATGGGCCTTGGCCGGCACGTCCTTGATCGCCGCCAGGATGGCGTGGGGCGTGGCATCGTAGAGCCGGTCTACCATGGTGGCAGCCGGCGCCGGCTTGAAGGCGCCTTCCGCCGACTTCCACGTCTGCTGGGTGCGGGTGGCGGTCGAGACCAGCACGCGGTCCGGCACCAGGGCGTGCGCCGCCATGTAGGCGCCGATCTTGGCGGCATCCTTGCGGCCGCGCTCGACCAGCGCGCGCTCGCGGTCCTCCGCGCCCGGTAACGGGCGCTCGGCCTTGGCATGACGAAAGAGCAGCAGACGTCGCATGAGGGGTGACTTAACAATCGGGTGGCGATTCGCAATCGGGGTCGGTGGCCGATGAAGGCATCGCTTTCGACTGCCATAATGTCTAGCATGCGCACCCCGAGCGCTACCTTGACGCGGGTCAAGCCGGCCCGGGCCCTTGAAACGACGCCAGCCGTTGAGTTGATGAGCGACACCCATACCCCCGGCGCCACCTGGTACGAGACGACGCAAGTCGCCGCGCCAGAGCGGCCACACCTCACTTTCGATTTCGACGTCGACGTTTGCGTGATCGGCGCGGGGCTCGCCGGCCTGACCGTGGCGCGCGAGGTGGCGCGGCGCGGGTGGACAGTGGCGGTGCTGGAGGCGAACCGCGTGGCCTGGGCCGCCTCCGGGCGCAACACCGGTTTCGTGCTGCCCGGCTTCCAGGAAGATCACGAACGCATGATCGAGCGCATCGGGCTCGATCACACCAAAGAGCTTTGGGCGCTATCGGAGCAGGGCCTCGCCTACATGCGTCGCGCCATCGAAGAGACCGGCATGCCGGGCGTCGATCCGTTGCCGGGCTGGCTCGCGGTCTCTAAGACCGACGAGAGCGGCCGCGACAGCCGCAGCGAGGTCGAGCAACTGCGTTGGATCGGCGCCGAGGTCGAGGCCTGGTCCACCGAGCGCGTGCGTGAGGTGCTGCCCAACCCGCGCTATTTCAGCGCCGTGCATTACCCCACAGCCTTCCACATACATCCGCTCAACTATGCGCTCGGGCTCGCGGCCGGCGCGGAGGCCGCCGGCGCGCGCATCTTCGAGCACACCCCGGCGATCGAAATCGACCCGACCGGGGTGCGCAAGCGTATCGTTACGCCGCATGCGCGCGTGCGCGCGCCGCACGTGGTGCTGGCCGGCAACGTCAATATCGGCGGACTCGTGCCGGAGCTGGCGGCGACTTTGGTGCCGGCGAGCACGTTCGTGATGGTGAGCGAGCCGATCGGCCCGCAACTGCGCTCCGTCATCGGCTATCGTGGCGCGGTGAGCGACGGCCTGCGTGCCGACAATCACTACCGCATCGTCGGCGGCAAGGAGAACGGCGCCAATGGTGGTGAACGATTGCAGTGGTCGGGCCGCATGCGGGTGTGGAACGCGCACCCGCAATCTTTCGCGCGCGCGCTCATCGGCGATATCCGCCGCGCCTTTCCGGCGCTCGGGCCGGTTGAGGTCGCGTATCTGTGGCGCGGGACGCTCGGCGTTCCCGTGCATCACATGCCGCAGATCGGCGAACTCGAGCCCGGGCAGTGGATAGCGAGCGGCTTCGGTGGTCACGGTCTCAACACCACGGCGATGGCAGGCGAGCTGATCGCGCGCGGCATCGTCGACAAGGACGACACCTGGCGGCTGTTTGCGCCCTACGAATTGGTGTGGGCGGGCGGCGCCGCCGGACGCGCGCTGGCGCAGACGCTGTATTGGACGCGCAGCGCCCGCAATACGGCGGCGCAGGCGATGGCGCGTCGCCGCTGGCGCCGGCGCGTGCGAAAGGCCGCACGCCAGGCGGGCCAACAGCAGGCGGCGGAGTAGGGATTAGAACTAGCGCCCGTCGCGTCTCGCCATGAACGCCAGCCGCTCGAACAGGTGCACGTCCTGCTCGTTCTTGATGAGCGCGCCGTGCAGCGGCGGGATCAGCTTTTTGGGATCGCGCTCGCGCAACAGCTCCGGCCCGATGTCCTCGACCATCAGGAGCTTCAGCCAGTCCAGCAGCTCCGAGGTCGACGGCTTCTTCTTCATGCCCGGCACGTCGCGGATCTCGTAGAACAGCCGCAAGGCTTCGCTCACCAGGCGCTGCTTGATTCCGGGAAAGTGCACCTCGACGATCGCTTGCATCGTGTCGGTGTCGGGAAAGCGGATGTAGTGGAAGAAGCAGCGGCGCAGGAAGGCGTCCGGCAGTTCCTTCTCGTTGTTTGAGGTGATGACCACGATCGGCCGGCGGCGCGCCTTCACGGTTTCGCCGGTCTCGTAGACGAAGAACTCCATGCGGTCGAGTTCCTGCAACAGGTCATTGGGAAACTCGATGTCGGCCTTGTCGATCTCGTCGATCAGCAGCACCGGGCGCTCGTCGGTGACGAAGGCCTCCCACAACTTGCCGCGCTTAATGTAGTTGCGGATGTCCTTGACGCGCTCGTCGCCGAGCTGGCTGTCGCGCAGGCGCGAGACAGCGTCGTATTCGTAAAGACCCTGCTGCGCCTTGGTGGTCGATTTGACGTGCCATTCGATCAGTGGCGCCTGGATCGCCTTGGCGACTTCCAACGCCAGCACGGTCTTGCCGGTGCCGGGTTCGCCCTTGACCAGGAGGGGCCGCTCCAGGGTGATCGCCGCGTTGACCGCGACCTTCAGGTCGTCGGTCGCCACATAGTCTTGAGTGCCTTCAAAACGCATGGAATTCCTCGTGTTTTCGGGGGCGACACTAGGCATGGAGCGGGGCGGGGGCAAGGCGATTTGGCGGGCAGAGGGGCGCTCGCAAAACCCTCGCGCCAATGTGAAGACGGGGTGACGGCAACGTGAATTCCGGTTGCGCCCGAAAGGTATATGTCAGGGTCCGACACCCCACGGGAGGAACCACCATGCGTCGGCTTCTGCTCAGTCTCGTTCTCGTGCTGGCGGCGGCCGGCGCGGCGGGCGCCCAGAACACGGCGGTGCCAAAGCCGGCGCAGGCGGTGGCGACCTTCGCCGGCGGCTGCTTCTGGTGCGTGGAGAGCGACTTCGACAAGGTCAAAGGCGTGATCTCGACCACGTCGGGCTATACCGGCGGCCACGTCAAGAACCCGACCTATGAGCAAGTTTCCGCCGGCGGCACTGGCCACGCGGAATCGGTGGAGGTGATCTACAATCCGAACGTGGTCAGCTACAGCCAGTTGCTGACCTATTACTGGCACCACATCGATCCGACGGTGAAGGACCGCCAGTTCTGCGATGTCGGTCACCAGTACCGCACTGCGATCTTCGTGCACAACGACGAACAGCGCAAACATGCTGAAGCGTCGAAGAAGAAGGTCGCCGCGGAGCTTGGCAAGCCCATCTACACCGAGATTGACACCGCCGGCCCATTCTATAAGGCCGAGGAGTATCACCAGAACTTCTACAAGAAGAACCCGCTGAAGTACGAGTTCTATCGCTGGAACTGCGGACGCGATCAGCGGATCAAGCAGATCTGGGGCAACGCCGAAAAAGGAGAAGGCTGATGCTGAACAGGCGTTCCCTCTTGGCAAGCGGCGTGGCGCTGGCCGCGCTCTTCGTCGCCAACAAACCCGGCGAGGCAGGACAAATGACATCGACAACCGAGCACGACATCGACTGGGCCCATCTCACCGACGCCGAGTGGCGCAAGCGGCTGACCCCGCAGCAGTACGACATCCTGCGTAAGCACGGCACCGAGCGCGCCGGTACCAGCCCGCTTCTGAACGAGCACCGCAAAGGCGTGTTCGCCTGCGCCGGCTGCGATCTCCCGCTGTTCTCGTCCGAGACGAAGTTCGAGAGCGGCACCGGTTGGCCGAGCTTCTATCAGCCGCTGCCGAACGCGGTCGCCAGCAAGACCGACCGTTCGTTCTTTATGACGCGCACCGAGGTGCATTGCAGCCGGTGCCTCGGCCATCTCGGCCATGTGTTCGACGACGGTCCGGCGCCCACGGGCCTGCGCTACTGCATGAACGGCGTAGCGTTGAAGTTCGAGCC
The DNA here is from genome assembly GCA_963773225.1 of uncultured Pseudomonadota bacterium. Classification (GTDB taxonomy): domain Bacteria; phylum Pseudomonadota; class Alphaproteobacteria; order Rhizobiales; family Xanthobacteraceae; genus Pseudolabrys. Next base: position 375,314 of record CAVZAO010000006.1, on the reverse strand, counting down.
GGCGTCTTCGGCGTCGTCGAGCTGAGCGCGCGGCCCGGCAAAATCTGCCGCGCTGGCGGCAGAAATCACCTGATGCGGCGGTCCTTGCGGGCCGCCGCATTCGTTTAAATTATTGATTTTACGAGAATATTCATATGGCACGGCGCTTGCGAAAAGCCATGCCGAAAGAGTGCGTCCGCCGCCCACCAGCCGGCAACGGTACGACGCGCATTCAAACGTGGAGAACAGTGATGGGTGTTTTCGGTGCTCTCAATACAGCGGTCAACGGATTGCAGAGCCAGTCCTACGCGCTGCAGAACATCTCGGGCAACATCGCGAACTCGCAGACCATCGCCTACAAGGGCATCGACACCAGCTTCCTCAACATGATCCCCGATGCGCCACCGGACCAGCAGACCGCCGGCGGTGTGAGCGCGCTGTCGCGCCCGACCAACACCGTGCAGGGCACGATCCAGAACGCCTCGGTCGGCACCTACATGGCGATCAGCGGTGACGGATATTTCGCGGTCAAGCAGCCGACCGGCTCCTCGGGCACCACGACGCAGTTCGCGGGCACCGATCTCTATACCCGCCGCGGCGACTTCTCCATGAATCAGGACGGCTACCTGGTGAACGGTTCGGGCTACTACCTCGAAGGCATCCCGGTCGACCCGACCACGGGCAATGCGGTCGGCAGTGCGGTGGCCCCGTTGCAATTGGGCAGTTCCTTCCTGGCGGCCTCGGCGACATCGACGATCACTTACGGCGCCAACCTTCCGACCTATCCGAAGACCACCAATTCCGACCCCACAATCGCGCAATCCGAACTGCTCAATCCGACAGGATTCACCGCTGGCTATCTGCCGACGACGACCGGCACCGGCGGTAACGGCGTGGTGGCGGCGCAGGACAATAACAAGTTCATGAGCGAGTCGCTCGACGGCGGCTCGGTCACCGCCTACGACGCCACCGGCCAGGCCGCCGACGTCCAATTGCGCTGGGCCAAGACTGCTTCTTCCACCTACGGCGGCACCGACACTTGGGAACTTTTCTATCAGACCAATTCGAACGCAACCGGCACCCAAACCCAGTGGGTCAACGCCGGGCAGGACTTTACATTCAATTCGAGCGGCACGCTCACATCTGGCAATGGCACCTTTACGATGCCGGGCGTTTCCGTCGATGGCGTGACGCTCGGCAGCGTGTCCATGCAACTGAGCCCCACCCAATACGCCGATTCCAATGGCGCGGTGACCGTCAACAACCTGCAGCAGGACGGCTACCCGGCTGGCCAGTTGCAGAGCATCTCCGTGACCAAGGCCGGGCGCATCGCCGGCACCTTCACCAACGGCAAGACGATCGATCTCGCAGAGGTGCCACTCTATCACTTCGCCAGTCCGAATAACCTGAAGGGACTCGACGGCGGCGCCTACGAGGCCACCGGCGATTCCGGCACGCCGCTCGCCGGCGCCAGCGGCAAGATCGTGGGCAGCTCGCTCGAGGGCTCGAACGCCGACATCGCCGACCAGTTCACCAAGCTGATCGTGACCCAGCAGGCCTACTCGGCCAACACCAAGGTGATCACGACGGCGAACCAGATGACTCAGGACATGCTCAACATGCTGCGGTAGCCGCTTTTGCGGCTGCGGTAGCCTTCATGAAGCCCTAGCGCATGAGTCTCACCGACGCACTCACCTCGGCATTGAGCGGACTGAACGCCGCCCAGACCGGCCTATCGCTTGTTGCGGGCAACGTCTCCAACGCGAACACGGCCGGCTACGTGCGCCGGACCACGACTCTGATCGCGAGCTCGACTGGCAGCGTGGGCTCGTACGTCCAGGTCGGGAGCATCAACCGGGTGCTCGACCAGTTCGTGCAGAGCCAGCTGCGCACCGAGTTGTCCGGCGCCGCCTATGCCGACCTGCAATCCAACATCTACAATCAGTTGCAGAGCATCTACGGCGATCCCAGTTCGTCGTCTACGATCCAGAGCGTCTACAACAACTTCACCAGCAGCCTGCAGGCGCTGACGACGAGCCCCGGCGATCAGCCGACCCAGATCGCGACCGTGAGCGCAGCGCAACAGCTTACGCAGACGCTCAACCAGATGACCACCAATATCCAGACCCTGCGTAGTCAGTCCGAGCAGGGCTTGTCGGACGACGTGTCGAAGGCCAACGATTGCCTGCAACAGATCGCGTCGCTCAATCTGCAGTTGGGCCGCTCGCCGCAGCAGGATTCGACGACGGCGCAGCTCGAGGACCAGCGCGACAACTACATAAACCAGCTCTCGTCGCTGATGGACGTCCGCGTGGTCAAGAGCGACAACAACCAGGTCAGCGTTTGGACGACCTCGGGCGTGCAGCTCGTGGGCACGCAGGCTTCCACGCTGTCTTTCGACGCCCATCCCACCGTCAACGCGCAGTCGAAGTGGAGCAGCGATCCGACCAAGCGCTCGCTCGGCACCATCACGTTGACGGCGCCCGGCGGCACCAGCAGCACCGATCTGATCGCGACCGGCGCCATCCGTTCGGGCGAGATCGCTGGCTACCTCGACATGCGCGACAATGTGCTAGTGCAGGCGCAAGGCCAGCTCGACCAATTCGCGGCCGGCATGGCGAGTGCGCTGTCGAATACGACGACGGCGGGGACCGCCGCCACATCCGGCACGCAAAGCGGCTTCAACGTCGATATCGGCAGCCTGCAGAACGGCAACACGATCAATCTCACCTACACCGACAATACGAGCGGCACACAGCATCAGGTGACGTTCGTGCGGGTGGACGATCCCGCGGCGTTGCCGTTGTCGAACAGCGCCACCGCTAATCCCAATGACACGGTGATCGGGCTTGATTTTTCCGGCGGCACGGCATCCGTAGTGACTCAGATCAACGCGGCGCTCGCCGGCAGCAACTTGACGGTCTCCAATCCGAGCGGCACCACCTTGCAGGTGCTCGACGACGGCACGCCGAACCTGTCGGACGTGAACGCGCTGTCGACGACAACGACGGCGACGTCTCTGACGGGTCAGGTTGCGCTGCCGTTCTTCATGGACGGCGTCAACCCCTATACCGGCGCGATCGACTCGGTTGGCTCGCAAAGCGTCGGGCTCGCCGGCCGCATCGCAGTCAACCAGTCGCTGGTCAACAATCCGAGCGCGCTTGTGAACTATACCAGCGGCCTGACCGCCAGCGACGCGACCCGATCGACCTACATCTACAACCAGTTGGTGAGCGCGACGCAGCTGTTCGACCCGTCCAGCGGCGTCGGCACGTCGGCCTCGCCCTATAGCGGCACGCTCGGCAGCTTCCTGCGACAGGTCATCAGCCAGCAAGGCCAGGCCGCCAGCAACGCGACCAGCCTCAAGCAGGGCCAGGACGTGGTTCTGAGTTCGTTGCAGCAGCGGTTCAATACAGAGTCCGGGGTCAACATCGACCAGGAAATGAGCAACCTGCTCACGCTGCAGAACACTTACGCCGCCAATGCCCGGGTGATGACGACGGTGAAAGATATGCTCCAGCAATTGATGCAGATGGGGGCGTAAGATGTCGGTGTCGACTATCGGATCGGCGGCTAACCTGATGGCGCAGGCGCTGATCAACATGCGCCAGCAGTTCAACGATCTGCAGCGCCAGCTCAGCACGGGACAGAAATCGGACACCTATGCCGGCCTCGGTCTCGACCGCAGCCTGGCGGTGAGCCTGAACACGCAGTCGGCGCAGATCGACAGCTTCAACACCACCATCAGCAACGTCATGACCCGCATCAACGTGGCGCAGAACGCGCTTACCTCAGTGGGCACGCTGTCGACCAGTCTGGCCGGAGGCTTGTCGCAGGGCTCCGACAGCGCCAACAACGGCAATTCGATGCAGGTGACGGCACAGTCGTCGCTGCAGCAACTCATCGGCCTGCTCAACACCCAGGTCGGCGACCGCTACGTCTTTTCGGGCAGCGCCACCGATCAGCCGTCGACGGCGACCTACGACCATATCCTCAACGGCAACGGTGCGCAGGCCGGCCTGACGCAGTTGATCTCCGAGCGCAACCAGGCGGACCTCGGCGCCAGCGGGCTCGGCCGGCTGGTGGTGAGCGCACCGACATCGACCTCGGTACAGGTCGCGGAGGACGTGGCCGGCTCGCCATTCGGATTCAAGCTCGGCTCGGTCAACTCGACCCTCAGCAATGCGACGGTCAGCGGCCCGAGTGGCTCGCCCGCCGCGCTGTCGGTGGATTTTACGGGCCAGCCCACCGCCGGCCAGGCCATCACGCTCGGCCTTAATCTGCCGGATGGCACCTCCTCCAACCTGACGCTGACGGCCACGACGAATTCGCCCCCGGGCGCCAATCAGTTCACGATTGGTGCGACGCCCGCGGCGACCGCGGCCAATTTGCAGACGGCGCTCGGCACGGCGCTTGGCGCCGCGGCCAACACCACGCTGAAGGCCGCCTCGACCATGCAGGCGTCGAACGAGTTCTTTGACGGTGACGCCAGCAACCCGCCGCAGCGGGTCAACGGGCCGCCCTTCGACACCGCGACCAGTATGGTCGCCGGTACCAGCGCCGATACGGTGATCTGGTACACCGGCGACACCACCGGCTCGGCGCGCAGCTCCGTGAGCGCGCGCATCGATCAGTCCCTGACGGTCGACTACGGCACGAGGGCCAACGAGACCGGCATCCGCAATGTGGTGCAGAGTGCTGCGACGCGTGCGGCGGTGACCCTCTCATCGACCGACCCGAACGGCAACAACTACATCTCGGCACTCGATCAGCGCTTGAGCAACAACATCAATGGCACCGGCGGCGTCCAGACCGTGACCGCCATCGAGGCGGAACTCGCCGGCGTGCAGACGTCGATGCAGGCGGTGCAGACCAACCACCAGCAAACCAGCAACACCCTGACGTCGTTCCTGGATCAGATAACGGGCGTCAGCAACGAGCAGGTCGGCACTGAGCTGCTGGCGCTGCAGACGCGCATGCAGGCCTCGATGCAGACGACGGCCATGCTGTCGCAGACCAGCCTGGTGAATTACCTCTAAGCTTTCAGGCGGACGCGCATAAAGAAAGCCGCGGCCGCCATGGGGGCCGCGGCGCCGTTGCGCGCGATTGTTCGGTCAGCCGCGGGCCCGCAAGCCAGCCGCCAATTCACGGTTGATGTTGATCAGCGACACGAGGTTATCCGGTTTGGGATCGACCAGCACGCGCATCGTCTGCTGGAAGACGAACAGGCCCAGGTTGGCGATGTTCTGGCGGATGCCGGCTGGCAACGGGTTCTCCGCATTGGTCGCCGAGGTCACGAAAATCGTCCAGAGCCGGCGGTTGTTGATCAACGCCGCGTCGAGTTCCGGCCGCTTCTTGTCCCACGACTCCCGCACAGCCTGCAGCCTCGCCGCCGCCTCGAGCAGCAGGTCGGCTTCCAGCTCACGCGGATTTCCGGTCTTTCTCGCGATCGAGCTGTAGGCTTGCGCCGCGTTTTGCATGATCGAGCAGCTCCTTCTCGTAGTCGATCAATTTCCTGGCGCTTTTCAGCGCCTTGTACATTTCGCCGGCCATGATGTGGTTGCTCACGGCTTCCAGGTACGGCCAGGCGCTGGGGGCGGCCTGCACCAGATCGCGCATGAGGGCGAAGTAGTTCTCGTGATAGACGCGTGGATCCGCGGACGTGTACATGAACTGCACGGCCAGGTAGATCCGCTTAGCTGGCGTATCCGCCAACTCGGGCGTCATGATGTCCTTTTCGCGCAGGATCGGTGCCTGCCCCTCGACCAGGAGTCGCGTGCGCTGATCGCCGTTGGTGACCACGCATTCGCCGATGATCAGGCGTTCGCCGGGTTTCAGTTCGACTTTGAGGCCCATGGGTCGCTCTGCCTTGCGGCCGTCCGGACGGCTTCGGTCTCAGGCGCCGCCTTTGCCGGTCGGCCCGTTAATTACTGGAACAGCCGCAGCACGTTCTGGTCGGACTGGGCAGCGAGCGAGAGCGCCGTGGTCGACAGTTGTTGCCGGGTCTGCAAGGCCAACAGGTTGGCGCCCTCTTCGTTGCTGTCAGCCAGCGTCAACCCGTCGGCCCCCGTGTTCAAGGTATTGACCATGGCTTTGGTAAAATCTTGCCTAACCTGGACGGTCTGCAGGTTCGAGCTGAGTTGCTGCGCCTGCGAACGCACGGTCACCAGGGCTTTGCTCAGGTCGCTCGACGCCGTCATGATGCTGGCGGTCGAGGTCCAGTTCCCCGAGGAGTTGCCGATGGCGAGCGCGCCGTTGGCCGAATCGTTGATGCCGGTGATCGTGACCGTCGAAGTGCTGTCCTGGTTCAGCTTGACCGTCAGGTTGTCGCCCGCGAGCAGATTGACACCATTGAGGCCGGCATCGGATGCGAGCTGATCGATCTGGGTCAGAAGCGCGTCGAACTGGGTCGACAGGCTCTTGCGGATGGTCGTGTCGCTCGTCTGCTGGGCCTGGGTGGTGAGCGCTTGCGCGGACTGAATCAACTTGGTCATCGAGGTCAGGCCGTTGTTGGCCGCCTGGATGGTGTTGATAGCCGTCGACATGGAGTCGAGCAGGGCGTTCAGGTCGTTGGCGCGGGCGCTCAGGCTCTGCGCGGTGAAAAAGTTGATCGGGTTATCCAGGGCCGAATTGACCCGCTTGCCCGTCGCCAGCCGATTCTGGGTCTGGGTGATCAGGTCGGAAGTCTGCTGCAAATTCAACAGGTTTGAACGAACGCCGCTGGAAAGAACAATGTCGCTCATGGCAATCCCCGTCTTCGCGCCGGGCCCGTTCTGGGTCAGCCCGGTCGATCGTTTAACGAAAGTAAATTGTTAAGGTTAATGTACCGTTACCAAGAAACATAAACGCAGCATTAACTATGTACGGAGCGGCAATAAAAAAACGGCGGCCCGAAGGCCGCCGTTTCGTTTCGTCGGGTTGCTCGGATTAGCCGAACAGACGCAGCACGTTCTGGTCGGCCTGCGAAGCAAGCGACAGAGCGGTGGTCGAGAGCTGCTGGCGGGTCTGCAGGGCCAGCAGGTTCGCGCCTTCCTGGTTGGAGTCGGCCAGGGTGAGGTCCGAAGAGCCGGTCTGCAGGGTGTTGATAGTCGCCTTGGTGAAGTCCTGGCGAACTTGCACGGTCGACAGATTCGAGCCCAGCGCCTGCGATTCCGAACGCAGCGTGGTCAGAGCCTTGGTCAGGTCGGACGAAGCTGTGTTGATGTTGGCGGTGGTCCCCCAGTTGCCGGCCGCATTCGAGATCGAGAGCGCGGCGTTGGCAACGGTCGTGCTGGAGTAGTTCACGCCGCTTACCGTAACGCTCGACTGGCTTGTGCCGGACTTTTCGTTCAGCACCACGGTGAGGTTGTCGCCACCGAGGAGGTTAATGCCGTTGAAGCCCGAGTCGCCGGCGAGCGAGCCGATCTGGCCCAGCAGCGCGTTGAACTGGGTCGAGAGGCTGGCGCGCACGGTGGTGTCGGTGGTCTGCTGCGCCTGGCTGACCAGGGCCTGGGCGGACTGCACCAGCTTGGTGATCGACGAAATGCCGTTGTTGGCCGCCTGAATCGTGTTGATGGCGGTCGACATCGAGTCGAGCAGGCCGCTCAAGTCGCTGGCGCGGTTATCGAGGGCCTGAGAGGTGAAGTAGTTGAGCGGATTGTCGAGGGCCGAGTTGACCCGCTTGCCGGTAGCAAGTCGGTTCTGAGTCTGCGTGATGAGGTCTGACGTCTGCTGCAGGTTGAGCAGGTTGGCCCGCACGCCGGCCGAGAGGACGATGCCTGACATCTTAGAGGTACCTTTCTGGTCAATTTGCCTACTGGCAAGTCTTCAGGTGATCTCGTGGATCGGCCTCGTCATCTCATGGCGCCTCCCAATACCCCGTAAAAAAACGTGGTTAACGGGATGTAACCCCTTGACCGTCTCGGATCGCATTTGCATCAAGTTGGATGCATCGGGAATTGCGTAAAGCTCTGCATGGTGGGCATGAGAGCAACGTTGGCCATGTCGCCGGCGACGGCGAGGCGTCGCAATTCGTTAATCTCGTTGCGGTAATTTCCGGCCGAACCGGTACAGGATCATGGTCGGAATCAGCGCAGCCGCGTCGGCCTATTACAACTCGCTGGGAACGGCGAGCAGCAGCTCCGATTGGCTCTCGAGCACGGAAACGGCGATCAAGAACTCGCAGAGCCAGGCGGGTATCATGGGCGCGCTCAGCTCGCTCGCCTCCGGCAACACCGGGACGCTCAGCTCCTTCCTGTCGAGCAGTACCAGCTTCGCCAACAATTTCGCGACCATCGCGCAAACGAACGTGAGCAATTATGGCAGCTATTACGCCCAGATCGCCAACCAGAATCAGCAAACGGCGGCGCAGAAGAAGCTGATGGATGCCTTGCAGGCGTTGCAGCAGCCGGCACCGCCGCAGAACGGCAAATTGGATTCGTATCTCTATCTGGGTAACGGCGTGAGCGTCGACACGCAAAACAACATCATGACGCTGAGCGACGGGAGTCAGGTCGATATCACGACCGGCGCCAAGTACACCGATCCGGCCAGCATCGTCCAGATGGGCAACGGGTCCTACCTCAACACCTCTACTAATATAATGACGCTCAGTGACGGCACCCAGATCGACACGGTGACTGGCCTGAAGGTCAATACCACGGCCTGAGCAGGGTAGGGCGCGGGGACGTCCGCGAGCGTGCCGCGTGACGGTGCGCCTCTTAGGATCGTGTTAACCATTTTCTTTCACGATCTGTTAGGGGGAGGCTCGCGCCTCGACGAGGTCCATGCCGTGTCATCTAATGCCACCAGCCCAATCGCGCTCGGCGACCCCGTGCCGCTTTTCAGCGGCCGGCTGATCAGCGGGGATGTCGTCGATCTGCATGTGAGCGCCGGCCGCTGGGTGGTGCTGAGCTTTCTCGGCTCGCCAGACGGCCCACGGGCCGATGGCGAGATCGAAGCGCTGACGCAACTGACCGACGTCCTGAACGAAGACCACGTGGTGGTGAAGGCGGTCTTCACCGCGCCGCCGGCCGCGATCGAGAAATACGCCGCGCTTCAGAACAAGACCCTTTCCTTCATCGCCGATTATGACGGTTCGATCAGCCGCGCCTATGGCATGCTGGACATGCCGGGGACGATCGTGCTCGATCCCATGCTGAGGGCGATCGCCAACATTCCGTGGGACTATCCGCAAGGGCACGCGCAAAGCGTTGCCGGCCTGCTGCGCACACTGCCGTCGGTGGACGATTCGGCCGGCGTGCCGCTCACCGCACCCGCCCTTATCGTGCCTCGCATCTTCGACTTTCCTTTCTGCGACTTCCTCATCGACTTCTATGAAAAGAACGAGAGCGAGGAATCTGGCTTCCTCTACGATACCGAGGGCAAGACCGCGACGATGCTCAATTACCGCCTCAAGCGTCGCCGCGACGTCGCCGTGGCGCGGGCCGAGCTGCGCGATGTCATCCGTGGCCAGATCGTGCGGAGGCTATTGCCCGAGATCGAGCGCTTCTTCCAGTTCGAAGCGACCCGCATGGATCGCTATGTGGTCGCCTGCTACGACAGCACGGTCGGCGGACACTTCCATCGACACCGCGATAACGTGAATGCCGGCGCTGCGCATCGGCGCTTTGCGCTCACCATCAACCTCAATTCCGACTATGAGGGCGGCGACCTGATCTTCCCGGAATTCGGGCGCCGGACCTACCGTGCGCCGGTCGGGGGGGGCGTGCTGTTTTCGTGCGGTGCGCTGCATCAGGTGATGCCAGTCACGCGCGGCAAGCGCTACGCCTTCCTGGCGTTCCTCTACGGCGAAGCCGATGCCGTCAAGCGTGAGGCCAATAACGCGCGCCTGCACGACAGCGAGGAGCGCTACGACGGGAGTTGGGACCGCCTGTTCCCCGAAAAGGCCGGCGCGCCGGAAAAAGCGGCATGATCCTCCGCCAATCCCGGTTCATCCACCTGGTCCCGCTCGCCGCGGGCCGCGCGTTGATCGTCCATGCGGTGAGCCAGCTGCGTCTCACTGTCGACGCCGACGTCGTCAGCATCCTCGACTTCTTCGCCACGCCGCGCGCCTGGCCCGACGACTGGGCCGGCCTCGGAGGCGACGGCCGCGACCGCGCCGCCGTTATGGACTGCGTGCAGTCGCTGCTCGAGCGGCAGATTCTGACCGATCTCGATGCCGAAGCGGAGATGGCGGCCGTTACAGGCAAGCTCAGCACCACCTATGGGCGCGACCCGGTGGCGCTTTTGGACAACTACCGCCGCGCCATGAAGGAAGGTGGCGAGAGCTATTGGTCGGCGGCCGCCGCTCAAGGGTTGGCGGATTTTGCTGGTGACCGACGGCGGGTCGAGGTGGTGCTGTTCGGCGATTGCGATATCCAGATGGAAGCCGATTTCCTGCGGCGCGAGGCGGCGGACCGCGGCATCGACCTGCGCGTGGCGGCCGGCTTTCCCGACGACTTCGAGCTGCTCAGCGAGCACAAGCACGACGCGGTTATCATCGGTGCCTTGCGCGCGCGCCATTCGCTCACCGCCGAGCTCGAGGGCCCCGAGCAGGCCGCGCACGCCGGCTTCATCGCGGAAGCGAGCCACATCCTGGAGCAGGTGCGCAAGCGCACGACGGCGCCGGTGCTCATCGATAATCTGCCGGAACCCACCGTGCAGCCGCTCGGGCTCGCCGAGCGCGGCCTGCGCGGGCATCGCGCGCGCTTTCGGCTCGCCAACGTGGTGCTAACCGATCTGGTGGAGTTGTTCGCCGACGTGCATATCGTCGACGTGACAGCGACGCTGGCAGCGGTCGGCGCCGAAACCATGCTCGACGACGGCTATTCCGGCTTCACACATATGGGCTCGCTGGGGTGGCTGTTGCAACGCCCCGAAAGCGAGAAGCGTGCGGTACACGGCATCTTTCCCGACACGGCACCGCTGGCGCGCGCGCTAGAGGGCGATCCCTACGGCCGCGAGGTCGTGATGGCGCGCGCGCACATGGACGCCTTGTCGGTGGTGCTCGGGCTTGATCGAAAGAAATGCGTCATAGTGGATCTCGACGGCACGTTGTGGCCCGGCGTGCTGGCGGAAACCGGCAGCCCGTTTGCCTGGGAGCCCGCCATCAGCGGCACGTTCTCGTATGTCGGGCTCTATTTCGGCCTGCATGAAGCGCTGCTCTGCCTCAAGCGGCGCGGTATCGTTCTCGCCTGTGTCAGCAAGAACGACGAGGCGACCGTGCGCGAGCTGTGGCGATACCCCGACCACTATCCGAAGAGCCGGCTGTTGACGCCGGACGATTTCGTCACCTGGCGCGTCAACTGGCATGATAAAGTAGAGAACATCCGCTCCATCGCCGACGAACTCGGCTTCGCGCTCGACACTTTCCTGTTCATCGACGACCACCCCATCGAGCGCGACCGCGTGCGCCAAAGGCTGCCGGAAGTCGAAGTCTGGGGCGAGGATCCTTTCGCGCTGCGGCGCAAGCTGCTCACCGATCCGCGGCTGCAGTTGCCGCGCATCACGCAAGAATCCGCCGAGCGCACCGCCCTGGTCAAGGCGCAGCTCGGCCGCCAGCACCTGCGGGCCGAGGCCGTCGACGAAGGCGATTATCTTGCGTCCTTGCAGGTGCAGTGCCGCATGGAAATTCCGGCGAGCGACGACAAGCTGCAGCGCATCGCCGAATTGTTTCAGCGCACCACCCAGTTCAACGCCACCGGCCGCAAATTTGCCGTCTCGGAGTTGAAGGCGCTGTTGGCGGCGCCCGACGCTCGGGTCTTCGCCATCGAGGTGTCAGACCGCTTCGGCGATCACGGCCTGGTCGGCGCGGCTGTGATCGAGAGTGGCGAGTTCATCGGTCTGGTCATGAGCTGCCGCGTGCTCGGTCTCGGCGTCGAGCACCGCTTCATGGAGCACATCATCGGCGTGCTGGGCGCGGAGCAGGGCGTGCTTTCCGCCCGCATCGTCGAGACCGCGCGCAACAGTCCCGTCCGCAACATCTATCGCGACAACGGCTTCGTGCGTGGCGATGACGGGCTATGGCGGCGGGCGGCGGAGCCGGCGGCCAGCCGGCACGTAGCTTAAGGCATCAAGCAAATCCGTCGCGGCTACTTGGCTTTGGCCGTATTCAATGCCACGGCCGCGCGCACGAGCGCGGTCAACGCCTTTTCATTGATAGTATCGCCTTCGCGGATATCGATGGCGCGGCGCAGGTTGCCATCGAGGCTTGCATTGAACAGGCCGGCGGGATCGCCGAGCGCGGCGCCGCGCGCAAACGTCAGCTTCACTTTCTCCGTGTAGGTCTCGCCGGTGCAGACGATGCCGGCGTGCTCCCATACCGGTACGCCGTCCGGGTTCGTGGGCTTGCGCCATTTGATCGTTTCCACGATTTCCGGGTCGGCCGCTTTGATGAGCTTTCGGATTAGGGCCAAGGTCTCGCTGCGCCAGTCGCCGCCCTTCTTCGCGGCGCTCTTCTTTTTACCCGCCGTCGCGGCCATTGCATCCTCCCTGAACGAGCCTCAATCGCGACTATAATGAGCGGCGGTCGGCGCCGGCAATCGGCGGAGGCGGGCACCGGGATATTTTCGCCCGTCATGTCACACCGACGCTGTCCGGCTCGTCATGGGGTCGGAACCAAGCGAAAGGATACTGACCATGACCGCTGAACCTGCACCCAAAGTCGACCCGATTGCCGCGGCACCCGCCTTGATGAAGACCTGGCTGCGCACCTCCATGGCCGTCGCCTCGACTCTCGACCCGGTCCTCGCCGCACTGGTCGAGATTCGCGCCTCGCAGATCAACGGCTGCGCCAACTGTATCAACCTGCATGCGAGCATGGCGCGCGAAAATGGCGAGACCGAGCAGCGCATATATCTCCTGTCTGCCTGGCGCGAGGCCCCATGCTATACCGCGCGCGAGCGCGCCGCGCTTGGATGGACCGAGGCGCTGACTCGGATGTCCGAGGGTCACACCCATGAACACGCTTACGAAGACCTCAAAGCGCATTTCACGGAGAAGGAGCAGGTGGAACTGACCTTGATGATCAACATCATCAACGGCTGGAACCGGATCGCGGTCGGATTCGGCCAGTTCGTCGATCCCGCTGCGGTCAAGGCCGCCCAGGAAGCCGCCTGATGCCGGCGCCCGCGCGCGACGAGGCGGCGGCGAGCTTCGATCCGCTGCGGCGCAAGCTGATGCGAGTGGCTTACCGCATGCTCGGCTCGGTCGCCGACGCCGAGGACGTGCTGCAGGAGGCCTTCATCCGCTGGATGGGGGCCGACCGCGGCGCGGTGCGTGAGCCGGAAGCGTTTCTGCGCCGCACGGTCACGCGGCTTTGCCTCGACCAGCTCAAGTCGGCACGGCGAACGCGCGAGACCTATATCGGTCCGTGGCTGCCCGACCCGGTCGTCGAGGAGGCGGCGGAGGAGGAGGAGGACGTCACCCTGCCGCTGATGCTGGCGCTGGAGCGGCTGTCGCCGCTCGAACGCGCGGCCTTTTTGCTGCACGACGTGTTCGGGCTCGCGTTCGAGGAGGTCGCGGCGACGGTCGGGCGCGATGCCGCCGCCTGCCGCCAACTCGCGGCCCGGGCGCGTACTCACGTACGGTCTGCGCGGCCGCGCTTTCAGGTGGAAAAGCAGCACGGGCTCGCACTGGCGGAGGCGTTCTTTGCCGCATCGCGTTCGGGTGACATGAAGGCGCTCGCCGCCATCCTGGCGGCCGACGTCAGCGCCCACACCGACGGCGGCGGCAAGCGCCCCGCAGTGCTCAAGCCGATCCTCGGCTTCGAGGCCGTGATGCAGGCGCACGAAAGGCTGGCGGTCCTGTTCAAGCATCGGCCGTCGCAACTGGTGCGCACCGGCTTCGTCAACGGACTGCCGGGCTTCGTCACGCTGGAGGCCGACGGCGAATTGCAGACCACCGCGCTCGACATCGAGGATGGCCGGATCGCGGCGATCTATATCGTGCGCAATCCGGAAAAGCTCAGGCATTTGCATTAGTCACTTGGCGTCGTGGCGCGCCTGGATCATCTTCCAGCCGTTTCCCGCCGGATCGCGGAAACCCGCATCGACAGTGCCGTAGCGCTCGATCGGTTCCTGCGTGAACTCGATGCCGATCTTGCGCATCCTCTCGTAAGCAGCACGGCAGTCGTCGGCCACGAGCACGAGCGGCGGCATGGCGCCCTTCGCCACGATCTCGCGGACGCTCCCGGCGGTCGCCGCATCGAGCGCCGGCGGCTGCGGCGCGAACAGACCAAGCTGGAAGAACGGCTGCTCGGGGTGCTGCACCGTGAGCCAGCGGTAATCGCCGTTCTTCGCGTCGGTGTGAATCTTGAATCCGAGCTTCCCGACGTAGAACTCGACTGCCTCGTTCTGGTCGCGAACGTAAAGGCCGACCACCTGCACGCCCTGGGTCATGGAACCTCCCTTGCAGCCGCCGGTGCTTCCGACCCGGCCACCTTAGACGCGCACCGCCCGCCGTCGCTTCTCCGAAACTGCCATTGTGAGCCCGGGCCGCTCGGCAGCGCGGAGATGGCAGGCCGGCACCGGCGCGTGGCGGTGCAGCGTTGCCTGTTCGCGTGCGCGGCGCTCGCCCGGGCTCTCGCCGGTGACGTCGCGGAAGGCGCGCCCGAACGTGCCGAGGCTGTTCCAGCCGGTTTCGAACGCGATCGCGGTGACGGCGAGGTCGGTGTCGCGCAACAGCGCCGCCGCGCGCTCGATGCGGCGCGTGAGCAGGTAGCGGTGGGGCGCGCGCCGAAGGCCTGCTTGAACGAGCGCGCGAAGTGGGCTTCAGAAACGCCGCTCGCGCGCGCCAGCCGCGGCACGGGCCAGGCCTCCTGCGAGGCGGCGTCCATCCGGTCCTTGGCGCGCAGCAGGCGGCGGATGAGTTCGGGATCCTGGGGTGGGGGCATGAGGCGGATCTCTGCGCGAAGCCCCCCATGGGTGACCGCCGCCCGGACTTGGTCAAGGCCTCGGACGGGCAGTCTTCATTCGGCCTGCCGCATGAAGGCCGCAACGCGCTCGCCGATCATCACGGCGGTCATGTTCGTGTTGGCGCTGACGATGGATGGCATCACCGAATTGTCGGCAACCCGCAGGCCCGACACCCCATAGACCCGGCACTGCGGGTCGACGACCGCCATCGGGTCGTCTTCGGCGCCGATGGCGCAGGTCGAGCTCGGATGGAACATCGCGCCGCTCGCCTGCAGAATGTCGTCATCGGACAATGGCGTAGCCCGTTCCGGGCCGGCAATCCGCATCCCCGGCTTGATCGCCCTATCGAGCACGAGACGGCGCAGCGGTGGCGGCGAACCGAGCACGGCCGATGCCGCCATCGCTTTCAACGCGCCGCTCACGCCGCTGCCGTTGATCAGCTTCAGTGGCGGCCGCCGCGGCATGAGGTAGACGTCGTCAAAACACGCGCGCACCGTTGGCTCGCCCAGAAGCGCCAAGGCATGCCTTGCCGCCATGATCATGCGCTGCGCATCGCGCGGATCCGACAGCAGGCGTTGCTCGACGCGTGGCGGCACGGCCGGATCGCTCGCGCTCAACGTCACGCGCCCGCGCGAAAACGGTGCGTAGAGCGCGGCGGCAACCAGGGCCATGCGCGTACCGAAGGGTTTGGGGCTGACGCGGCCGGTAAAATACAGGAACAGATCATTGGCCGGACAATCGGCGAGACCGGACGAAAACCGTGAACCCGCGACGATGTAATGCTGGGCCTCCGGCGGGAGCCGTCCGCCGGACTTCAGCGTCATGGCGAAATGCAATTGCGGATGATTCTGGAAGTTGCGCCCGACGCCCGGCCGGTCGGCGGCAACCGGGACGTCGAGCCTGCGCAGGTCGTCGGCAGGCCCGATCCCGGAACGCAGCAACAGCGCTGGCGAATAGATCGCGCCACACGCCACGACGACCGACGGCGCCGCGATCGACATCGCCTCGCCCCCGCGTTCCGCGACGACCCCCGATACCCGCTGCCGGTCGAACGTGATGCGCAGCACGCGCGTGTCCGCCATGATCGTGAGATTCGGCCGCGCCCTGACCTCCGCCGTCATGTAGCATCGCGCGCTGCTCGCGCGCGCGTCGTCCTGGCTGAGCGGCATGGCAAAAAAGCCGTCCGCGCCCGGCCCACCGGCGTCTCCGGATGCCTTTCCTCTGCCCGCAGTCTCTTCGATGCGCTTGATGTAGAGGGGCCATCGCTCGCGTGGCACGCGGCGCACGACGTTGGGCCCGAGCGCGTTGCGGCTCGTCGCCGGCGCATCGAGGTCGTGGGTCATCGATTGAATGAAGGGCTGCACGTCGTGCCAACCCCAGCCGCTTGCGCCGCCGCGCTCCCAACGATCGAAATCGGCCGGCAATCCGGGCAGGGCGATCATACCCATGACGCTCGACCCGCCGCCCATGACGCGCGGCTGAAGGTAGGGCGCCGGTGGCTCATGCTCGCGCAGGCTCGCGCGCAGGCCGGGCCAGAAGTAGTCGCTGTTGAAATACGAAGCCGGGAAGCTGCTGCGGATGTCGGCCGGCTCCTCGCCAGGCGGCGTATCCGGCCCGGCTTCGATCAACAGGACGCGCCGCGCGGGGTCTTCCGACAGACGGGCTGCAACGACGGCCCCGGCCGAGCCGGCTCCGACGACAATGATATCCGCTTTGTCCATTGATGACGCTCAGTGCAATTGCGGGGCGATCATTTTACGGGGGTTCGCAAAATGAGCCACCCGGCGGCGGGTCAAAAGTTTTCTTCGGTTGGAAAATGTGACGTCGCCATGAGCAGCCGCGGGCCGCGGCGTGGTACGGGAAGGCGGCCCAACAGCAGCGCCGCAAGCGCACGATGTGATTTGTCGGTTGCGCGCTTCGGCAACGCAGCACTGGAACGGATCGGCGCTTACAAGCTCCGGCTCACTGCCATCGGTTGCGCGGCCTTCAGGTTCGGCGCGTTGGCGCGGCCGGTGGCGCCATAGGTCGAGGGCGCGCGCTTCTTGGCGAGTTCGCCTGAGACGCCCCGGATAATGCCTTCCGACACCGCGTGCGCCGTCGCCAGCACCGTGAGGTTGGTCTGCAGCAGCGTTTGGAAGCGGTCATGGCGGCGGCGCAGCTCTTTCACCTTGGCGGGCTCAAAGCGCATGACCGCGGCGCCTGCGGCCTTCAGCCGCGCGCTCTCGGCGGCGTAGCTGCGCGCCAGCGCGGATTTGGTGGTTTCGTGCGCGAGCGCCTCGCGCAAGCGGCCGGCGCGCAGGTGCAGCGTCTCGTCCTCGACCGTGGCGATCAGCTGGTCGAGCAGGTCGGATACCGTCGCGATCGCCTGCGCGGCCTCGTTGGCGTTGGTGATGGCGGGCGGTTCGGTAGGGGCATGCGGCGCCGCGTTCATTGGGTCTTCTCCTGCTGGGCGAGCAGCGTCTTGTAGACGTCGTTGGCGATGCCGATGCCGCCGGACTGCGCGAACGATTTGGCGAAGGCGTCGGTCAAGAAGGAGCGCCACACGCCGGTGGCGCCCTTGCCGCCGAAGGGGCCGTCCCCGTCGACGCCGGTGTACATCTGCTCGAACATGGAATTGAGGAACACGGCCTCGAAATCCTTGGCCGCCGCGCGCGCCTTGGCCTGGTTGCCGGTCAGGTGCGGCGTGGTCTTCTGGCCATAGGCGGCGTTGGCCATCATCAGATCCATGGGTCGCAAGCCGGGCGAGGGAATGGCGAAGCTGTTCATCACATCACCACGATGTCGGCCTGGATCGCGCCCGCCGCCTTGATCGCCTGCAGGATGGCGATCAGGTCACGCGGACCGATGCCGAGCGCGTTGAGGCCGTCGACAAGCTGTTGCAGCGAGACGCCGTTCTTGACCACCGCGAGGCCCTTGCCGTCCTCCTGCACACCGATCTTGGTGCGCGGCACGGTGACGGTCTTGCCGCCCTGGGCGAACGGAAGCGCCTGGCTCACCTGCGGCGACTCGGTGATGGAGACCGTGAGGTTGCCCTGGGCGACGGCAACCGTCGACACGCGCACGTTGCTGCCCATGACGATAATGCCGGAGCGCTCGTCGATCACGATCTTGGCGGAGTTGTCGGGTTCCACGCGCAGCTGCTCGATGTCGGTCAAGAGCGACACCACGTTGCCGTGGTAGCTCTTCGGGACCTTGAGGCTGATGGTGGCCGGGTCGAGCGGCTCGGCGGTGGGCGCGCCGATGAAGTCGTTGATCGCCGCCGCCATGCGCTTGGCGGTGGTGAAGTCGGGATTACGCAGCGCCAGGCGGACCTGGTGCAGCTTGTTGAGCTGGAAGTCGATCTCGCGCTCCACTAGGGCGCCGTTGACGATGCGGCCGACGGTCGGCACGCCGCGCGTGATCGTGGCGGACTGACCCTGCGCGGCGAAGCCGCCTATGGCCACCGCGCCCTGGCCGACCGCATAGACGTTGCCGTCGGCGCCGAGCAGCGGAGTGACCAGCAGCGTCCCGCCGTCCAGGCTCTTGGAGTCGCCCAGCGCCGATACGGTGACGTCGATGCGGGTGCCTTGCGTCGCGAAGGGCGGCAGGTTGGCGGTCACCATCACCGCGGCCACGTTGCCGGTGCGCAGGCTCTGGCCGCGCACGTTGACGCCGAGCCGCTCCAGCATGGCGGTGAGTGACTGCTTGGTGAAGGGAATGTTGTTGAGGGTGTCGCCGGTGCCGTTTAGCCCGACAACGAGGCCGTAGCCGATCAACTGGTTCTCGCGCACGCCCTCGACATTGACGAGATCCTTGATGCGCGACGAGGCCCCGGCGGCCACTGGGACCACCAAGGAAGCGACGACCAAAAGGGCCACGAGGGCCCGTGCCGCGCCGACGCATCGCGCCGGCAGGACGGCCTGCCAGGTCTTCGTCATCACTCTCCCCAATGTGACGTTCGACTGCCCTTTGTCTTGCGAACAGCGTGCCAACCGGGGGTGAGATGGCAAGATATTGATTTTATTCTATTTTTTGTTTTGATGGTCCGTGACGGGCGCGCCCCGACCCGGCAGAAACCGCCAGGGCCGGCAGATTTTGCCGGGCAATTTAAGAGCGCGTTAACCATGACGGCGCAGGGTCGACGGTACCGAAGGGCCGATATCGCCTGCGGATCGGGGATCACGCCATGCGCATCAACGGGACCAATGGAGCCGCGCTTGCCAAGGCGCCCACCGGCGCCCGGCGTGCCGGCGGCGGCGGATTCTCGGTGAGCGAAGAGTCCGACGCGCGCCAGCCGGCGGCAGCGGGTTCCCTGCGCACGGTTTCAACCCTCGACGCGCTTCTGGCGCTGCAGGGGGTCGAGGACTTCACGCAGCGCAAGAAGAGGATGGTCGCCAAGGGGCGCAACGCGCTCGACGCCCTCGACTCGCTCAAAGCCGGCTTGCTCGGCGGAACTTTGGACGGCGCGACGCTGGCGCGCCTGAAAGTGGCCGCGGACGGGCTCACCGAGGAGACCGGGGACGCGCATCTCGACACCTTGATGCGGGACATACACCTACGTCTCGCCGTGGAACTCGCCAAGCACCGCGCGAGCTAACCATATCAGCAACCGCAGACGACCGCGCCGTCCCCCGCATCGCGCGCAAGTCACTGAACTGTCATTAGATTCTGGCAAACGCACAGGCCGTATTCGGTTATTGTCCGGATCGCGGTGCGCGTATATAAGCCTGCCGCACCGGGAGGGTGGACTTCGGCAGCGACAATAAAAAGACAGATGGGAGTCAGCGGGATGTTGGCCAAGAATAAGAGCTATCGGCCGTCCGAGAAGGAGCCGTTCATGAACGAGCGCCAGCGCGAGTATTTTCGCGCGAAGCTGCTGGCCTGGCGCGAGGACATTCTGAAGGAATCCAAGGAGACCCTGCAGCACCTGCAGGAGGAGAATCAGAATCATCCGGATATCGCCGATCGGGCCTCGTCGGAGACCGATCGGGCCATTGAGCTCAGGGCGCGCGACCGCCAGCGCAAGCTGATCGCCAAGATCGACGAGGCGCTCACCCGCATCGACGATGGCACCTACGGCTATTGCGAAGAGACCGGCGAGCCGATCTCGCTGCGTCGGCTGGAGGCGCGGCCCATCGCTACGCTTTCGGTCGAGGCGCAGGAGCGCCACGAGCGGCGCGAGCGCGTCTACCGCGACGACTGAGGCGGGTGGTCCTCTGCCGAAGAAAACGGCCGCGCGGCAAGGCGCGGCACGGCAGACGCCATGCAACATATCGAGGCTTTTGCGATGCCCGGCCTCTTGCGCCGGGCGTTGCCGTTTCCGGACATCGGCCCGGTCGCAGCCGCGGGCCAACGCGATCCGTCGCGCCTCGCCTCCCAAAAACACCACGACCCCCGGCTGGGGAGAAGCCGGGGGCCGGGCGTTTCCGCCGTTTCCGTTCGCGAACCGGAAGCGGCGTGGGAGCTCGTAGACGTCACGCGGTCGTCACGTCGTCATTCCTTGCGTGCCGCGGTGCGCGCGCGCCGCGATCGGTCTCTTCGGTCAGACCCTAGAACGGCAGCAGCACGTCGAGCACCTGCGAGCCGTAGCGCTGTTGCTGCACGTCGGTGAGTTGACCCTTGCCGCCGTAGGAGATGCGCGCCTCGGCGATCTTGCTCGAGTTGATCGTGTTGTCGCTGGCGATATCCTCCGGCCGCACGATGCCGCCGACCACCATTTCGCGCAGCTCGTTGTTGACCCGGATGTCCTGCTTGCCCTCGATCACCAGGTTGCCGTTGGGCAGGACCTGCGTCACCACCGCGGCGACGTTGGTGGTCAACGCCTCCGAGCGGTCGACCGAGCCCTTGCCGTCGAGCGCGGTGCTCGAGTCGGTGTTGGCGATGTTGCCCGGGATAGCCGAGCCGAAGATCGGCAGCTTGGCCCAGCCGAAGAGGTCGTTGACCGTGCTGTTGTCGGTGTTGGTGCGGGTGCGCTTGGTTTCGTTGGCGATGTTGGCCTTATCGGTGATGTTGACCTGCACCGTCAGGATGTCGCCGATCTGATGCGCGCGCTGGTCCTTGAAGAAGGCGCGCGAGCCGTTGCGCCACAGCGAGTTCGGATTATAGGAGGCCGGCTGCGCCGCGGGCATCGGCATCTGCACGGGCTTGTAGCCGGGCTGCGCCACCGGGTTCTTGATTGCCGACAGCTTCGGCGGCTCGCCGATATCCTTCAGGCGGTCGATGGCGGAGCATCCGCTCAAGAGCGAGGCCGCGGTCGTCGCTAGCAGTACGGCACGCACGACAGAATGACGTTTCATCGGATTGGCTTTCAAGTTTGGGGTACGAACACGAATTCGTACGCGTTTGATCGGCTATGGGTCTGGCTATCTCGTGTCAAAGGTCACTGCGCTGTGCCGAGGGCGCCGGTCGTCTGCACGCCGCCGCCGGCGGCCGCGATCTGTGTGCTGCCGCCGTCGATCAACACGCGGTCGGTACCGACTACGACGCCGTGGACGACGCGCTTGGTCTCTTCGTTGAGCACGCCGACCACGTCGCCCTGGGCGCCGTTCTCGGCGGCGCGGCCGCGCACCGTCAGTAGGATGCCGGGCACCTTGTAGACCAGCGTCACCAGCTCGTTGCGGTGCACCAGCTCGGGCCGCATCAGATCGACGTTGCGCAGAGGCTGGCCCGGCTGAAGCGTGTGGCGGGCCGCGAGACCGATGACGTTGGCGCTTTCGGCGATGGCGTCGGTAGGCGTCTGGCTGCGCGGGCGGCGGCTCACCACCACATCGTCCTGCTTGATGGTGTCGCCGCGCGCCACCGCACGCGCGAGCGTCACGACCTCTTGCATAGCGGTGACGTGGCCGGTGAACCGCAGCGCGCGCTGACTGGGGATCGCCACTACCGCGTCGAAGCGAGTGCTGCGCGGGTCGTAGCTGACGCGCGTGACGCGCGGCGCGGCGGTCACCGACGGCTCCACCTGGACCGGCTGCACATCATTGTCGAAGCTGAGCGTCAGATCCTTCGGCGTGCCGAGTGCGAAACGCGTGGCTAGTGCCTGCACGATCGGGGTCTCGATGGCCTGCGGCGCGATCGTGCGGCTCGCCCGCGTCACCAGCACCTCCTGCACCGCGCCGGTGTCGAGCCCGATCAGTGCATGGGCGCGCACGGCCGCGACCACGGCTTCGGCCGAGACCACGCCGGTGGTGCCGAGATCGGGCGAGCGGAAGATCGGCACGTTGGCGATGATGCCGGCGTTCGACACCAGGTCGCCGATGCGCACAATGTCGCCGGTGACGGTGACGGATGCCTTCAGCCGCGGCTTGGGCTGGTCGGCGGCCGCCGGTGCGGCTGCTGCGGCCAAGGCGGCCATGCCAGCTGCGGCGGCGAGGGCGATGATGAATTTGCGCATCATGGCGAGGCCTCAGTGCGAGAGGTTGGCGGTTGCCTGCAGCATCTGGTCGGCTGCGCTGATGACTTTGGCGTTCATCTCGTAGGCGCGCTGGGCCGAGATCAGGTCGGAGATCTCGCTCACCACCTGCACGTTGGCCTGCTCGAGATAGCCCTGCTGCAGATTGCCGAAACCGTCAGAGGCCGGCGTGCCGTCCTGCGGCGAGCCGGAGGCGGGCGTTTCCAGGTACAAATTGTCCCCGATGCTCTCGAGGCCGGCCTTGTTGAGGAAGTTCGTGAGCGCGATCTGCCCGACCTGGCTCTGCGCGGTGGAGCCGGGAAGGGTGACCGAAACCTGGCCCTGCGAGTTGATGGACACCGACGTTGCGGTCGAGGGAATAGTGATGCCCGGCTGCACCACGTTGCCCTCGGCGGTCACCAGCCGGCCTTGCGAGTCGAGTTGAAACGAGCCGTCGCGCGTATAGGCCGTCCGGCCATCTGGCAGCAGGATCTTGAAGAAGCCGTCGCCGCGGATGGCGAGGTCATAAGTGTTGCCGGTCTGGGTCAGGTCGCCTTGCGTGAACAGGCGCGGTGTGGCGACCGTCTTGACGCCGGAGCCGAGCTCGATGCCGGCGGGCAGGATGTTGCCCTGCGACGACGTCTGGGTGCCGACCCGGTTGACGTGCTCATAGAGCAGGTCTTGGAACTCGGCACGCTGACGCTTGTAGCCGGTCGTGCGCATGTTGGCGATGTTGTTGGAGATGACCTGGACGTTGAGTTCCTGGGCCATCATGCCGGTGGCGGCGGTGTTGAGTGCGCGCATGGTTTATCTCCCGGTGCCCCCGGTTCAATTCGGTACGGCGGAAAGCTTGTCGATCGCCGCGCTTTGCAGGTCGCTCTGCTGGGCGATCATCTGTGCCGTTTCTGTGTAGCTGCGTGTCACCTGGATCATGTGAGTCATTTCCAGGACGGGGCTGACGTTGGATTTCTCGATCGCGCCCTGCACGATGCTCGAGCTCTTGTCCGGATCGGGCGAGACGCCCTGCGGCGCGGCGTAATAGCTGTTGCCGCTTTTCTGAAGCTGGTTGACGTTCTGGAAGCCGACGACGCGCAGATGGCCGCGGGTGGCTTCCTGGTTGCTGCCGGCGGTGCGCACGCTGATGGTGCCGTCTTTGCTGATGGTGACGCCGCGGTCGGTCTTCTGAAATTGGATCGGGCCGTTGTCACCCAACACCGGATCGCCGGCGCTCGTCACCAGCTGTCCCTGGGCGTCGATTTGGAGATCGCCGTTGCGGGTGTAGCGTTCGCCGTTGGCGGTCTGCACCGCCAGAAAGCCTTGGCCCTCGATCGCGACATCGAGCGGGTTGCCGGTGCGCTGCATCGCGCCCTGGCTCCAATCGACCCAGGTGGCGCGGTCGCGCACGAAATCGAGTCCGCTGTCCTTGAGCGAGACGTCGTTGGCGCGTGCCGTCGGCGACAGGTAGGCCTCGAACAGCGCCCCGTCCGACTTGAAGGCGGACGTGTTCAGGTTGGCGATATTGTTCGCGATGACGTCGAGCTGCCGCCCGAGCGCAACCTGGCGTGATAGTCCGATCAGAAGAGCATTCTGCATCGGTAACTCCCCATTTGCTCCGGCAAGACGCCAAGCCCTCCCAGGCCGGCCCCTTGCCGCATCCGGCGCCACCCGCTCTCCCAAGCCGATGGCTGCCGGTTTCTTTGCAGCGACCGTGCCAAATTGAAAAATTGTTTATTTTCAGCTTCTTAATGGAATTCTGGTAGGCTGACGCCGGGCAAAAACCGCCCTGCCGGCGCTCCTTGCCCGGCAAAACTTGCCGGTCCGGTGCCCGTGGCAAGGAACTGTTAACCATACCGACCTACCTTGCGGGGACGGGCGCGGGCCGATGCGCAATAGGCGGAAATTCCAGCCGGAACCGCCGCTTGCCAGGGCCGGTTCGAAGGCAGCGCGGGACATCAGTGATGGCGGCCAAGGGAAAGAAGAAGCAGGCTGACGCCGACGAAGCGGACGAGGACGCAGCAGGCAAGGGCCAGGGAAAGAAGAAGCTTCCCGTCAAACTGATCGGCATGGCCGCGGGCGGGGTTCTGCTGCTCGGCGGTGTGGGTTACGGCGGCTACAAGTTCTTCGCCAAGCCCGTCCACCACGTCGAGAAGAAGGAGGCCGCCAAGCCGGCGGTCTTCGTCGACCTGCCAGACGTTTTGGTAAACCTGTCAAACCCGGGCGCCGACCGCACGCAATATCTCAAGGTGAAGATCACGCTCGAACTCCCGAACCAGGCGCTGGTCGACAAGATCAAGCCGCTAATGCCGCGGGTGCTCGATACCTTCCAGACCTACCTGCGCGAACTGCGGCCGACCGATCTTGACGGCTCCGCCGGCCTTTACCGGCTGAAGGAAGCGCTGACACGGCGTGTCAACGCCGCGGTTGCGCCGAGCCACATCACCGCCGTTCTGTTCAAAGAAATCGTCGTCCAGTGACGGCCTGAAGCCATGGCGCCCAACGATCCGATCGATAAGGAAGCGCTGGCCGCCGAATGGGGCCAGGCGCTTCAGGCCGAGCAGAGCAACGGCTCCGGCACCCCCAACCTCGATCCCGACGAGGCCGCCGCGCAGTGGGCGGCCATGGTCGACGAGAACGGCGGCGTCCAGGGCAACAAGGGCGGTGCCGAGCGCGTCCTCAACCAGGAAGAAATCGACAGCCTGCTCGGCTTCTCGCTCGCCGACGTAACGCTCAACGACAATTCGGGCATTCGCGCCATCATCGATTCGGCGATGGTGTCCTACGAACGCCTGCCGATGCTGGAAATCGTCTTCGACCGCCTAGTGCGGCTGATGACGACCAGCCTGCGCAACTTCACCTCGGACAACGTCGAAGTCTCGCTCGACCGCATCACCTCTGTGCGCTTCGGCGACTATCTCAATTCGATCCCGCTGCCGGCCATCTTGGCGGTGTTCAAGGCCGAGGAGTGGGACAATTTCGGGCTCGCCACCGTCAATTCGAACCTGATCTATTCGATCATCGACGTGCTGCTCGGCGGCCGGCGCGGCGCGTCGGCTGTCCGCATCGAAGGCCGGCCCTACACCACGATCGAGACCAATCTGGTCAAACGCATGATCGAGGTGATCCTGGCCGACGCCGAGCTTGCCTTTAAGCCGCTGTCGCCGGTCAAGTTCAACATCGACCGGTTGGAGACCAATCCGCGTTTCGCCGCCATCACGCGGCCTGCCAACGCGGCGATCCTCGTCCGCCTGCGCATCGATATGGAGGATCGCGGCGGCAACATCGAATTGCTGCTGCCCTACGCCACCATCGAGCCGATCCGCGGCGTGTTGCTGCAGATGTTCATGGGCGAGAAGTTCGGCCGCGACCCGATCTGGGAAGGCCATCTCGCCACCGAAATTGCGCAGGCCGAGATCGGGGTGGAGGCGGTGCTGTACGAATCCATGCTGCCGTTGAAGCAGATCATGGCGCTCGAGGTCGGCGACACGCTCACGCTCGAACTGAAGCCGGATGCGCTGGTGACGGTGCGCGCCGGGGACATCACGCTCACCGAAGGCCGCATGGGGCGCGTCGGCGACCGGGTCGCGGTGCGGGTCGCCAAGAACCTGCGCAAGCCGCGCACTACCTTCGCCATGTTCGAGAATGCGGAGGCTGCCACCAGCCGGAGGGATGCGTCGTGAACCTGGGCTACGCGGTCGAGTGCATGGTTTCCGTCCTCCTGCTGCTCACGATTCTTTATTGCGTGCGGCTCAATAACCAGCTTCGCCTCCTCAAGGCCGACGAGCAGTCGCTGCGCGCAACCATCTCGGAGCTCATCACAGCCACCGAGATCGCCGAGCGCGCCATCGCCGGCCTCAAGGCGACGCTGCGCGAAGGCGAGCAGACGCTGGCGCCGCGCATGGAACGCATGGAGACGTTGTCGGGCGATCTCAAGCAACAGATCGCGGCAGGCGAGGGGCTGCTTGCCAAGATCTCGCGTATTGCCGGCATTGCCGCGCCTGAGGACACACTGATGCCGGCGCCGCCGGTCAATGACGTCAAGGCTGTGGCCGCGGCGGCGCAACTGTTCGCCGAGCGGGCGCGGGCCCGTCAAGGCGGCCGCGCCGCATGAGCCGGTTCGCCCGCACCACCCGTCTGCTGCCCGTCGTCATCATCGCGGCGGTCTGCCTGCTCGCGCTGAAGGTGTCGGGGCTTCTGTTCGACGGTGGCTACACATTGGGTGAGCGCCTCGCCCACCGGAACACGCCGCAACTCAAGATCACCACCGCCGCGAGCGTGCCGGCACAGCCCAAGATCGTCTACGCCGATGGCAAGCCCACGCCGCAGCCCGGGGCGGGCTCGCCCGACACGCGGCTCTCCTGGGCCGAGCAGATGTTCAATTACGGCAAGGACAACCCGGACATCACCGGCTCGGTGCCCGAGCCGGACAAGAACAAGGACAGTGGGCCCGAGCTCAAGGTCAGCCAAAAGGCACCGGCGCCGACCAAGGTGAACCAGGGCGGCGACTCCGTGGTCATCGGCGCAGGCCGCCTCGCTTCGCCCGGTGAGCGCGCCGTCATCGAGCGTCTGAAGGAGCGCAGCAAGGAGCTCGACCAGCGCAGCCGCAATCTCGACATGCGGGAGAGCCTGCTCAAGGCGGCCGAAAAGCGCGTCGAGGCGCGGGTGGAGGAGCTCAAGGACCTGGAAGCGAAGGTCAAGAAGGCGAGCGGTGTCCGCAACGAGACCCAGAAGCAGGACTTCGACAGCCTGGTCGCCATGTACTCCGCCATGGACCCGCGTTCCGCCGCCCGCATCTTCGACAAGCTCGATATCGAGGTCCAGGTCCAGGTCGCCAGTGCCATGAAGCCGCGGGTCATGTCGTCCATTATGGCCAAGATGACGCCGGAGGCCGCCCAGCGGCTCACCGTAGAGCTCGCCAATCGGGCCAACGCCAGCGTCGTGCCCAAGCCGACGGGCGTGAACCAGCTGCCCAAGATCGGCAGCGGAATGGCCCCCGGCCAGTGACGGTAGACGGTTAAGGCTGTGTTAAACGCCGCCGCCTAGGCTGTCGCCACCGGACGTGTCGCCGGTTGGAAAGATTCATGACGGGTTCGTGCCATCGTCCCCTCGGGGTGTGCGCTCACGCCCGCGCGCAACCGCGCGCGCGGCGGGGGGCATGCGTGCGCGTTCTACTGTCGGCGCTGCTGGTGCTGCTGGCGGCCGCGCTGGTCTGCACCCCGGCCGGCGCTGACGACATGCTCGCCGGCCGAGTCACCACCAGCACCGATCACGGCTTCGCGCGCATGGTCTTCAAGTTCGATCAGCCGGTGCCGTCGCGCGTGACCATGAACTGGCCGATCATGGTCATCCACTTCGGCAAGCCGGTGGATGTCTCGGTCGACCGCCTCAACGAAGGCGCGCCCAGCTTCATCAGCGCCGTGCGTCGCGATCCTGACGGCACCGCCGTGCGCATCGCGCTGGTGCGCAAGGTGAAGTACCACGTCATTCCCGCCGGCGAGCGGCTGTTCATCGATCTTCTGCCGGAAAGCTGGAGCGGTTTGCTGCCGGGCCTGCCGCAGGACGTCATCGACGAACTCGCGCGGCGCGCCGGCGAGGCCGACCAGTTGATTGACAAGGCCCGGCGCGCCAATGAGAAGGCGCTCGCCAATCCGATCCGCGTCCGGGTCGCGACCCAGCCGACCTTCACGCGCTACGTCTTCGATCTCAAGACCAAGACCCATGTCGACCCCGAGCGCGGGGACGGCAGCTATACGCTGCACTTCGATCAACCGATCAAATGGGATTTGGGCGATGCGCTCGTGGACCTGCCGTCAACCGTGCAGATGATCGACGCAGCGCACACGGACCGTTCGGCGTCGGTGCGCTTCAAGCTCAAGGACGATCCCTCGGTGCGCACCTTCCGCGACGGCGACAGCTACGTTGTCGACATCGGCCACACCGGCGCTTCCGCGCAAAACGCGCTGGCCGCCGGTGCCGCCGAGCTGGCCGCGCGCGGCTCCGGTACGCCGGCGATCACGCCGCCGGAGACCGCGCCGCCGGCGGCGGCCCCGGTCCCGGCGCCGGCGGCCGCGGACAATGGTGGTGTACCGCCAATGGTCGACATGGTCGCGCCGGGCGCGCCGCCCGGCAGCAAGCCGGCCCCGCCGCCGTCGCCGGAAATCGTGCTGTCTGGACCCAAGCTGGCACCAAGCAAGCCAGCGCCAAGGAAGCAGGCGGCGATGCCGCCGCCGGCCCCAAAGCCCGCCTTCAAGGAGCCGGTGAGGGAAGCCGAAGCTCATCCGCGGGCGGCGCCCGCCGCGATGGCCAAACCGCCGATGGCGCAGCCGGCAAAGCCGCTTCAATCGCCCAAGCCCGCGGCGCGCAAGCCTCTCGAACCGATCGCACCACCGGCCGCAAAGGCGGCGGCGCCGATGCCAGCGGAGCAGCAGGTCGCAAAGGCGCCGCATGATATGGCGACCGCAAAGGATGCGGCGGCGCAGATGCCGGCGCCCAATCCGGACGCGCCGGTGGTCGCGGGCCTTCATCGCAACGGGCAGACGCTGGAGATGGAATTTCCGTTCGCGATCCCGACGCCGGCAGCTGTGTTCCGCCGCGATGACGTGTTGTGGATGGTGTTCGACAATCCGGCCAAGATCGATCTCGGCAAGCTGGCCGCGCAAAGCGGTGGAGCCATCCGACGCGCCACGGTCACGCGCGCCGACGACGGCGCGGCGGTGGTGCGGATCCGCTTGAGCCGTCCGCGGCTGATCAGCGTCGACAGCGATGGCCCGGCCTGGATGGTGACCATCGGCGACACCGTTACCACCGCCAGTCATCCGCTCGACATCGCGCGCGTGATGATCGCGCGCGACCGCGCCAATCTCATCGTGCCCTTCGCGCATCCGGGCAAACTCCACATTCTGCACGACCCGCAAGTCGGCGATCGCCTTATGGTGATGACCGGGCTTTCGCCGGTGCGAGGCTTCCTGCGCGCGCGTGAGTTCGTCGAACTCGATGTACTGGCGTCGCGGCAGGGCGTGGTGGTCAAGCCGATCGCCGATGACCTGACCGGCAAGGTCGGCACCGACAACGTGACCTTCACCCGCCCCGGGGGGTTGGCGATGTCGGCGGCCATGGACTCCGAGCAGCAGTCGGCGGCGAGCTTCCGCGTCACTACCTTCGACAATCAGCTCTGGAGCGTCGACCGCAGCGCCAACTACGTCCAGCGCCAGTCGGAGCTGATCCGGCTCGCCGCAGCCGCGCCGCCCGGCAAACGCAAGCTCGCGCGGCTCAATCTCGCGCGCTTCTATCTCGCCCGGCACATGTCGGCGGAAGCGCTCGGCGTGCTCAACGTGGCCTACGCCGATGGCGGCGACGACGTCACCGGCAGCGTGCTCAAGTCGGTCGCCAACATCATGATCGGCCGGCCGCAGGATGCGCTCAAGGATCTGTCACAGCCGCAGGTGGGCAATCAGCTCGATGCGCCGATCTGGCGGGCGATCGCCTACGCGCATCAGGGCAAGTGGGCCGAGGCACATAAACTATTCGCGGACGTGGCCACCGAAGTGGCAACGCTGCCGCTCGAATTGCAGCGCATGGCGCTGATCCAGGCGCTGCACGCGGCCGTCGAAGTGCGCGACTTCAGCCAGGCCGAACGCCTGGTCAACCTGTTCGACGGCATCGGCGTGCCGAAGGCGATGAAGCCTGAATTCGAGGTGCTGGTCGGCCTGCTCGACCAGGGGCTCGGCCGCAACGACGACGCGCTCGCCAAATACGAGGCCGCCGCCGATTCACCGGTGCGGCCAGCGGCCGCGCAGGGCCGGCTGCATGACATCGAGCTGCGCTACAAGCTCGGCCAGATGAGCGACAGCGAGGCGGTCGCGGCGCTGGAGACGCTCACCACCATCTGGCGCGGCGACGCCACCGAAGCCGAAGGCCTGCGCCTGCTCGCTCATCTCTACACCAAGGAGGCGCATTACCGCGAGGCCTTCCACGTGATGCGGGTGGCGCTGTTGGCGCACCCGAACTCCGACTTGACGCGCAAGATCCAGGACGAGGCCGCGGCCACGTTCGAGAGCTTGTTCCTCTCGCACCGTGGCGATACGCTGCCGCCCATCGAGGCGCTCGGGCTGTTCTACGATTACCGCGAGCTGACGCCGATTGGCCGTCGCGGCGACGAAATGATCCGCCGGCTCGCCGACCGGCTGGTGGCGGTCGATCTGCTCGACCAGGCCGCCAAGCTTCTGCAGCACCAGGTCGACCATCGGCTAGAAGGCGCCGCGCGCGCGCAGGTCGCGACCAAGCTCGCCGTCATCTACCTGAAGGACCACAAGCCGGCGCGGGCGCTTGCCACCTTGCAGTCGACGCGCGCCGCCCAGCTCAACAGCGAACTGCGCGACCAGCGGCTGTTGCTGCAGGCGCGGGCGCTCTCCGATCTCGGCCGCTACGATATCGCGCTTGAGCTCATCAAGGACGTCGGCGGCCACCAGGCGATGCGGTTGCGCGCCGACATCCTGTGGTCCGCGCACCGCTGGCGTAACGCGGCCGAGGACATCGAGCGCCTCTACGGCCAGCGCTGGAAGGACTTCAAGCCGCTCGACGCCAATGAGCGCTTCGACATCATGCGCGCGGCGATCGGCTATGCGCTCGCGGACGAGCCGATCAGCCTGCAGCGCTTCCGTGACAAATACGCGGCCAAGATGGACGCCGGTCCCGACGGCCATGCCTTCGACGTGGTGACCGCCCCGATCGGCACCAGCAACACCGAATTCCGGGCGGTCGCGACGCACTTAGCGAGCATCGACACGCTCGATGCGTTCCTGGCCGACATGCGTAAGCGCTACCCCGACTCGAAAGCGTTGCCACCGAAGGACCAGGGCGCGCAGGCCGGTGCCGAGAGCGCGAATGCCAAAGGCGAGGTCAAGGGCGCGGCGCCCAAGCTGTCGCCGCCCGAGACGGTGTCGCCGGCGGCGCCTAAAGCCGGCGGCAAGCCGGGTCAGAAGCCGGCGGCCAAGACGCCCGGTCCCTCCGCCGGCAAAGCGCCAGGGAAAGTGCCGCAAGGCACGCCGCTCATGCCCGATCAGCCGACCGGCTCGCTTGCGCGGCACTGATAGCTTGGAGCGCGTCCAGGCGAAAGAAGGACCCGTTCGCCGTCCGGAAACGCGACAAGACAAAACTCGGGCGTTTTCCGCGCGCTAGTGCCCGTAGCTCTGGATCAGGCTTCCCGCCACCAGGCTCCAGCCGTCCACCAGCACGAAGAAGATCAGCTTGAACGGCAGCGAGACCACGACCGGTGGCAGCATCATCATGCCCATCGACATCAGCACCGAGGCCACCACCAGATCGATGATCAGGAACGGCAGGAACAGAAGAAAGCCGATCTCGAAGGCGCGCTTGAGCTCGGAGATCATGAAGGCCGGCACCAGGACCCTGAGCGACACGTCCTGCGGATCTTTGGGCATCGGCTGGTGCGACATGTCGATGAACAGCTTCAGATCCTTGGGCGAAACGTTCTGCTCCATGAACGCGCGCAAGGGCTGTGAGCCGCGCTCGAAAGCCTGCTCGACGGTGATCTGATTGGCGACCAGCGGCTTGACGCCGGTGTCATAGGCGCGCTGCAGCGCAGGGCCCATCACGAAGGCGGTGAGGAACAGCGCCAGCGACACGATCACCGCGTTGGGCGGCGCCGTGGCGGTGCCGAGCGCCGTGCGGAGTAGCGACAGCACCACCACGATGCGCGTGAACGACGTCATCATGACGAGGATGGACGGCGCTAATGACAGCACCGTGAGCAGCGCGATCATCTGGATCACGCGCTCGGTCAGGCCGTTGCCCTGACCCAGGTTGACGCTGATCTGCTGCGCGAGCGCCGGAGTGCTCGTCGCCGCAATCGCGACCCCGACTACTCCGATCGCCACCGTCAACAGACGGACGCGGCGATCGAAGATGTCTGTCACGATTTGCCTGACGGACGGCCGAGCAAGCTGGCCATCTCCTCTTCCAAATTGTCGTAGAGATTTTTGTCGCTTGCGAAAGCCGGCTCCGGCTTCACCTCTGGTGCTGCCTGTGGCTCCGCTTTCGGCGCGGGCTGGGCTTTCGGCTCGCTCTTGGTGTCGATTTTGGGCTCGACGCGCAAGTCGGCGCGGGCGCCGAAGCGAGGCTCGGACTTGGCCTCCGGCTTGGGCTCCGGCTTTGGCTCTGCTCTGAACTCGGCCTTCGCCTCGGGCTTGGGCTCAAGCTTGGGTTCGAATCTGGGCTCAGTCTTAGCTTGAACCTTGGGTTCGGCTTTAGGTTCTGCCTTGGGCGTAGGCCGGACGACGGGCTTAACCTCGGCGCGCGGCTCAATCTTCGGTTCCGGCGCCCGCGCCTCGCTCACGCGCGGTTCAGCCGGCTTGACCGGCTCGGGGGCTGGCACATGCCCCTGCGCCGCGAACGGGTCGGTCACCGGCGGGCGGCCTTCGGGCATCGGCGCGCGGCGCAGCGCCGCTTCGAGCTGCTGGGCCATCTCAGAAAGATTGTACTGCTGCGGCGGCGGTTCGGGCTGCGGCGGCTCCGGGGGCGTCAGCCTGCTCGACAGTTCGGCGGCAAGTCCGCTCAGGCTGTCGGGGGCCGGGCGCGGGCGGGTACCGGGTTCCTGTGGCAGCCAGGGCTCGTCACTTGCGGGCGCGCGCGGCGCCGACGTTTCCTCGGGCTGTGCGCCGCGCTCCGACGCGCGATACGTCCGCGGCGGCGCCACCGGCGGCGGCTCATTCGCGGGTTGCAGGGGCCAGGCGGTTTCGGCCGCGGGAGCGGTGCGCAGGTTTGGCTCGCCCGGACGTGCCGGCGTGGCGGCCGCGCGCACGATGTTGGGTTCGACCACCACGTCGGTGGGGCCGCCGATCATCAGCAAATGCTCGACGTTGTCGCGCCGAATCAGCACCAAGCGCCGGCGGCCGTCGACGTTCGTCGCGTCGATCACGGCAAGCCGCGGCTGGCGTCCGCGCGCGCCGGCGCCGCCCAGCCGGTTGGCGCCGAAACGGCGCACGACCCAGGCGGTCAAGCCGATGAGCGCCAGCACCACCAGGAAGGCGATGAAGAAGCGGGCAGCCAGCGGCAGCTCCGAGCCGAACAGGTCGAACATCGATCGCGCTCCTTACACCCTACCGCAGCTCATGAATTTGCTCGCCTTGCGGCGATTCCGAATGGTTAACGCCTCAGGCATTATTTGCCGCCCCGAATACTAACAGAGTCTTAACAAATAAAGGCCTTTTTCACGCGGCGGGCCCGTGGCACCGCATCTCGCATGGTAAACGGCTTGTCAACGAATTCCCGCACGATCCAGGCATTTTAACCAGCGGTTAACCATGAGCCCGGCAAAGTCTGCCTAGGGCGGGTGATCCGCCAGCGGGGCCTGCGTCTGCAGGGGCCTGCAACCCAAGGGGGCGGCAACCCAGTGGGGGCCGCAAACGGGGAAAAGAGATGGGCTTTGGGATAGGCGACCTGCCGATTTTGAACATGCTGCGCACGCGCATGGAGTGGTCCCAAGCGCGCCAGCGGGTGCTCGCCGAGAACGTGGCCAACGCCGACACGCCCGGGTTCCGGCCGCGCGATTTGGTGGCGCCGCAATTCAACCAGACAAAAGCGTTGCGGCAGCCCGAGGTCGGCGGTGTCTCGCTCGAACGCACCCAGCCGCTGCACTTGGCCGGGTTCCCCGAAACCGGCGCTTCCTTCCGGTCGACCGGCGCGGGCAACTTCGAGGTGACCCCGGCCGGCAACGCGGTGAACCTCGAAGACCAGATGATGAAAGTCGCCGGCAACCAGATGGACTACCAGGTCGCCACCGCGCTCTACCAGCGCAGCCTCGGGCTCATCAAAACCGCCCTCGGCAAGTAGACCCGTAGAGGAGAGCAGTCGTGGATTTCTTCAAGACGCTGTCGGTGGCCGCTTCGGGCCTGCACGCCCAGGCCGGCCGCATGCGCATCATCGCAGAAAACATCGCCAACGCCGATTCGACCGCTACCACGCCGGGCGGTGATCCCTATCGGCGCAAAATTCCAACATTCGAAACCGAGTTCAACCGCCATCTCGGCGTCGAAGAGGTCACACTCGGCAAGGTCGAGTCCGATGAGACGCCGTTCACGGTCAAGCACGAACCGGGGCATCCGGCCGCCGACAAGAACGGCAACGTCAAATACCCCAACGTCAATTCTCTGGTGGAGATGACCGACATGCGAGAGGCGCAGCGGTCCTACCAAGCCAACATCAACGTGGTCACCGCCACCCGGCAGATGATCAAGCGCACCATCGACATCCTCAAGGCTTGAGCGGGCGCGCCGCATCAATCAGCGCGCTCAAGCAGGAGAAGGAGTGAACCGCCATGGCCTCACCGCTCGCCGCCGCCAGCACCTACGCCAATATCGCGCGCCTTGCCGCTGATCCTTCGCGCGCCTCCGGCGCCGGCATCGGGGCGGGTCTTGGCGCGGGCGGCGACAGCGGCACGACCTTCTCCTCGGTGCTCAAGCAGGCGATCGACGGCCTGAACGATCTTGGCCGCAAGTCCGATACGCAGATGATGGCGGCGGCCAACGGCAAGTCCGACATGGTCGACGTCGCCACCGCCGTCTCGCAGACCGAGGTCGCCATCGACGCCGTGGTAGCGGTGCGCGACAAGGTGATCGCGGCCTACCAGGAAATCATGAAGATGCCGATCTGACGCGTCTTGCGCGCAGGATTGCCCGTCTAAAAGCCCGCATGGGGTTCGCAAGGAGTTAGCATGACCGGACCTGAAGTTCTCGATATCGCCCGCGAAGCCATTTTCACCCTGGTCGAGGTCTGCGCGCCGGTGATGCTGGTGGGGCTCGTCGTCGGCGTCGTCATTTCGCTTTTGCAGGCATTGACGCAAATCCAGGAAATGACCATCGCCTTCGTGCCGAAAATTCTCGCCATCTTCTTCGCGCTCCTTGTCGCGCTGCCGTTCATGGCGGAAAAGCTACACGCGGAGATGCTGCGAATCGCCGCCCATATCGTCAGCGGCTGACGCTTGCGCCGAAGCTCGGGGTGCGGCCGTCCGGGGGCGTCAAGTCGCGTCCATAAGAAGAAGAGTGCGGGATGCAGATTGACGTTTCATTCCTGCCGGTCGTGACCGCGGCCTTCCTGCTTACTTTTGCGCGCGTCGGAACCATGGTCATGCTGCTGCCGGGCATCGGCGAGATGACCATGCCGTCGAACGTGCGGCTGTCGCTGGCGCTGGTGCTGACGTTAGTGCTGCTGCCGCTGCATGAAAAAGCCTACGCGGTTACGCTCGATTCGCTGGCGCCGGTATTCACGATGCTGATCGAGGAAATCATCGTCGGCATCATCCTCGGCATGACCGCCCGGCTGGCGATTTCGGGATTGCAGGTCGCGGGCACCGTGGTCGCGCAGCAGATGGGCCTCGGCTTCGTCACCGCGCTCGATCCGACCCAGAATCAGCAGGGCGCGCTGGTCGGCAATTTCCTGACGCTGCTCGGCATCACCCTGATCTTCGCGACCGATCTGCACTACCTCGTGATTGCCGCCCTCAACGATAGCTACAACATCTTCAAGCCGGGCGACATGCCGCTCGCCGGCGACGTGGCGCAGCACATCACCCATGTCGTCGGCGTCGCGTTCCGCATCGGCATCCAGCTTTCGGCGCCGTTCCTGGTGTTTGGCCTCCTGTTCAATCTCGGCCTCGGCGTGCTGTCGCGGCTGATGCCGCAGATGCAGGTGTTCTTCATCGGTCTGCCGCTCTCGATCCTGCTCGGCATGATGTTGCTGCTCGTGGTGATCGGGGCGATGATGGGTACTTTCGTCCACTACTTCGAAGGCGTCCTCGCCTCGATCGCGCTCAACTAGCCGGGGGCAGGGGCGCGCCATGGCCGAGGAAAACGACTCCGAAAAAACAGAAGACCCGACACAGAAAAAACTCGACGAGGCGATCGAGCGCGGCGACGTCGTGAAGAGCCAGGAAGTCGGTACCTGGTTCGTGGTAGCCGCCGGCACGCTGATGTTG
This sequence comes from uncultured Pseudomonadota bacterium, assembly GCA_963773225.1. Lineage (GTDB taxonomy): Bacteria > Pseudomonadota > Alphaproteobacteria > Rhizobiales > Xanthobacteraceae > Pseudolabrys. The sequence continues at coordinate 339,088 of CAVZAO010000006.1, read as the reverse complement.
ATGACCTTTTCCCAAAGCATGAGCGCGAGCCTCAGCACCACCATGCGCGGGATCATCGCCAATTCCTGGGAAATCCCCGTCGACCCGACGGGATTGCGGATGCTCTACGACACGATCGGCACACACATCATGGCGGCGATGGCTGTGCCGGTGCTGCTGCTGGTGCTGGCGGCGCTCGCCGGCAACATGATCCAGCACCGGATGGTGTGGTCGGCCGAGTCGCTCATGCCGAAATTGTCCAAGGTCTCGCCGATGGAGGGCGCCAAACGCCTGTTCTCGATGCAGGCGATCGCCAACCTCCTCAAGGGCGTCGTCAAGATCCTGGTGCTCGGCGGCGTGCTCACCGCGCTGATGTGGCCCGACCGTTGGCGCATCATGGCGATGGTGCGCACCGATCCGGCGGCGATCCTGCCGGTGACCCGCACCCTGTCACTCAAGCTCATGGGCGCCGTGGTCGTCATCATGGCAGTCGTGGCGGTCGTCGACTACCTGTTCCAGTACCGGCGTTGGTACGAAAAGCAGAAGATGTCGATCCGGGACGTCAAGGAGGAGTTCAAGCAGTCGGAAGGCGACCCGGCGGTTAAGGGCAAGCAGAAGCAGATCCGCCATCAGCGCTCGCGCAAGCGCATGATGGCGCAGGTCCCCAAGGCGGCCGTCGTCATCACCAACCCGACCCACTACGCAGTCGCGCTGCAATACGACCGCGGCATGGAGGCGCCGATCTGCGTCGCCAAGGGGATGGACGCCGTCGCGCGCAAGATTCGCGAGATCGCCGAGGAAAACCGCATCCCGCTGGTCGAGAATCCGCCGCTGGCGCGCGCGCTGCACGCGACCGTGGAACTCGATCAGACCATCCCCCCCGAGCACTACAAGGCGGTGGCCGAGGTGATCGGCTATGTTATGCGCCTGCGCCGGGCGGCGAGCGGGCTAAGGTAGGCCGGCGGTGCCGGCGGCGGCCTTACCGGGGTCTTGCGTGCCCGGGCCGGCTTAAGGCACTTGGAGGTTTCGGCGCGGCAGGCGCCGCGGCAGGACAGGATTCGGCACCTTCATGACGGCAGGTCAGGATCGCACCGCGCGGACGCCGGCGCAGGACACCAGCGAAGCGGAGGGCCGGCCGGCCTTCGACCAGAGCGAGCGCGCCCCGCGCGGCGGCTCGGTCGGCCTGGTGCTGCTGGTGGCGCTGCTGCTGGTGGCGGCTGCCGCCGGCTCGGTCTATGTCGGCCAAGGTCATGCCGAGAACTACATTCTGGCGCTGCTCGCCGTGCTCGGCACCATCGGCGTGTTCTCGCTGTTCGCGCTCGCCGCCGGCATCATGCGCTTCGGCGGCCGCGAGCCGGGCAACCCGCTGCTCAAGACTCTGGTCGACAACGATTTCGACGGCATCGTCGTCACCGACCAGAACGGCCGTGTGTTCTACGCCAACGCCGCCTATCTCGACCTGATCGGGGCGCAAGGGCCCGACGACGCGCGGCCGATCGAGCGGGTGTTCATCGGCGACCCGAACGTGTCCGAATCGATCTATCGCCTGCTCAAGGCGGCGCGCGAAGGCCGCCGCCTGCAGGAGGAGGTGCGCGTGGCCGGTCCGGCCGGCGAGGCCGGGCGCTGGCTGCGGCTGCGCGTGCGTCCGCTCGGGGCCGGGCGCCGCAACGCGCGCCTCGCGGTCTGGGCGATCGCCGACGTCACGCGCGAGCGCGAGCGCCAGGAGAACGTCTTCCAGGAACTGCAGCACGCCATCGACTATCTCGACCACGCACCGGCCGGCTTCTTCTCGGTCGATGCCGGCGGCCAGATTGTCTATCTCAATGCGACGCTGGCGAGTTGGCTCGATCACGACCTCGCCCAGGTCGGCGCCGGGGCGCTCAAGCTCGCCGACATCGTGGCGGGTGAGGGCGCGGCGCTGCTGACCACGCTCGCGGCCGCGCCCGGCGACGTGAAGACCGAGGTGATCGATCTCGATCTGAGGACCCGCACCGGCAAGCCGCTGCCGGTGCGCCTGTTCCACAAGGTCGCCTTCGGCGCCGACGGCACGCCGGGGCCGTCCCGCACGCTGGTGCTCAACCGCGCGCAGGGGGCGGGCGACGAAGCCCAGCGCGCGGCGGAAGTGCGCTTCATGCGCTTCTTCCAGAACACGCCCATGGCGATCGCCACCGTCGACAAGGCTGGCCGCATCGCACGCAGCAATGCGCGCTTCGCCAACGCCTTCGAGAATGCCCTCAAGAGCGACACGCGCTCGATCCTGTCGGTGGTGGCCGAGCGCGACCGCGCGGCATTGGAATCCGCGATTTCGAAAGCCGCCGCGGGCGAGGGAGAGATCGCGCCGGTGGAGGCCAAGCTCGCCGGCGCCGACGACCGCTGGGCGAGCCTTTACGTGTCCGCGGTCGATGCCGCCGACCGCGACGGCGAGGCGGCCATCGTCTATGCGCTCGAGACCACGGCGCAGCGCACGCTGGAAGACCGCATCAACCAGCAGCAGAAGATGGAATCCGTCGGCCAACTCGCCGGCGGCATCGCGCACGACTTCAACAACGTGCTCTCCGCCATCATGATGGCGACCGACTTCCTGCTCAACTCGCACCGGCCGACCGATCCGTCCTTCAAGGACATCATGCAGATCAAGCAGAACGCCAACCGTGCCGCCGCCTTGGTGCGGCAGCTCCTGGCGTTCTCGCGCAAGCAGACGCTGCGTCCCCAGGTGCTCGACCTCAACGAGACCCTGAGCGACCTCACCATGCTGTTGCGCCGCCTGATCGGCGAGCGCGTAACGCTGACGCCGGCTTTCGGGCGGGATCTGTGGCCGGTGAAGGCGGACCTCTCACAGTTCGAGCAGGTGGTCGTCAATCTCGCGGTCAACGCGCGCGATGCCATGCCCGAGGGCGGCAAGCTCACGGTGCGCACCGCCAACGTCACGGCGGCCGAAAGCGCCAAGCTCGGGTACAAGGGGCTGCCGCACGGCGATTACGTACAGGTTGAGGTCAGCGACACCGGCACCGGCATTCCGCCCGAGATCATCGACAAGATCTTCGAGCCGTTCTTCTCGACCAAGGAGGTGGGCAAAGGCACCGGGCTCGGCCTGTCCACCGTCTACGGCATCGTCAAGCAGACCGGCGGCTTCATCTACGCCGACAGCGAGCCGGGCCGCACGGCGTTCCGCATCTTCCTGCCGCGCCATGTGCCGGGCGTGGAGGAGGCGGCGGCTGCCGCCGCCGAAGCGGCGCCGCCGGCGGCCGCGGAATCGGCGGCTGCAAGCGCGGCGAAGGCGGCGAGCGCCGATCTTACCGGTCACGGCACCATCCTGCTCGTTGAGGACGAGGAGGGCCTGCGCGCGCTGAACGCCCGCGGGCTGTCCTCGCGCGGCTACACCGTGCGCGAGGCCGGCAACGGGGTCGAGGCGATCGAGGTGATGGAGGCCGAGGGGCACGTCGACCTCGTGGTCTCGGACGTCGTGATGCCGGAGATGGACGGTCCGACGCTGCTAAAGGAGCTGCGCCGGCGCGATCCGACCGTGAAGATCATATTCGTCTCCGGCTATGCCGAGGAAGCCTTCAGCAAGAACCTGCCCAGCGACGAGCAATATGCCTTCCTGGCGAAGCCGTTCACGCTGAAGCAGCTGGTGGCGGCGGTCAAGGAGACCATCGCGGGGTGAGGCCCTGCCGGGCGCGTTCGCGTTTACCGGTCGTTAATCGAGCCGGTGTGCCACCCCGGTACGTCGGGCACCCCCGCGGGGCTTCGGTTCCGGAACAACCCTCGTTGACCGCAAGCCTAAACCAGTCTATTTCCCCGCCCCTGCAACCTGGTTTTCGGCTTCAACTTGCTGACCCGCTCCCGGCTATGGGCTGCGCCTCAAGTGATCTCCCAAAACTCTGAAAGTTGCACGTCGGCGCGGGATTGCGCGGGCGATCAACGGAAAGGCGCGAAAGGAACTCTGAATGGCTACCGGAACTGTGAAGTTCTTCAACACCCAGAAGGGCTACGGCTTCATCCAGCCCGACGACGGCTCCAAGGATGTGTTCGTGCACATCACGGCCGTCGAGAAGGCAGGAATGCGCTCCCTGATCGAGGGTCAGAAGGTCTCGTACGAGATCGTCGTCGAGCGCGGCAAGCAGGCTGCCGGCAACCTGCAGCCGGCCTGATCGTCCGCTTAAGGACTTCGCTTTGACCAGAAAGCCCGGCGGTGACGCCGGGCTTTTTCGTTTGTGTGCCTATAATTCGCGCGGCGCGCGAAACAACGCGCGCCCGCCGCGCAAAGTCGGGCCGCCAAATTTTACCGGCACGGTGTGGCAGGATCCGATCATCCAGGCGCCGGAGCCGGCGATCCTGCGCGCGGCCTGGGTGCGTTTCGAGCCCGGCGCGCGTACGGCTTGGCATACCCATCCGCTCGGGCAGGCCTTGCACGTGGTGACCGGCATCGAGCGGGTGCAGAGTTGGGGCGGTCCGGCCCGCGAGATCCGGCCGGGCGACACGGTCTGGATTCCGCCGGACGAGAAGCACTGGCATGGCGCTGCGCCCGATCACGCCATGGAGGATCTTGCCATGCAGGAAGCCAAGGACGGGTCCCATGTCACCTGGCTGGAACCGGTGACCGATGCACAGTTTAGCGGCAAGGCCCACTGACCGGCGCGGAACCGCATTTCGCCTGTCGGGCCTCGCGCCGTCGAAACGATTGTGAATCGGCGGCGCGCTGCGCAAAATCGTTAACTCTTTGGCCTATAAGGAAGCCGACGGGAGAGCCCGGCGACGGCCGCAACAAGGCACGCGCCGGGGTGGATGCGTGGGGCCTCGGGCCGAATGATTGGCTTGCAAAATCTTCTGCTGCTGTGCGGCGACGCGGTGATCTACTTCGTCGCGCTTGCCGCCTTGCTGCGCGCGCGCAGCCGGATCGGCCTCGGCGCTTTCTTCTGTGCGCTCGGGGTGATGCACTTCCTCGAAACCTATCTCGCCAGCATCTTCTATGTCGCGCTGCCCGCCGGCGTTGTCGCCTCGCCGGGCTCGACCGTGCTGTTCACCGGCAAGCTGATGCTGCTTCTGCTGCTGTACATCCGCGAGGACGCGGTGGTGGTACGCCAGCCGATGTACGGCCTGTTGTTCGGCAACGTGCTGTTGTTTGCGCTTGCGTTCCTCATGCGCCACCACGTGCTGCTCCCGCTCAGCCCCGAGCGCACCGCTAACTTCGGGTTCCTGGACGAGATGGGTGCGCTGATGGTGTGGGGCACGGCGGTCCTCTTCTTCGACTGCATCCTGATGATCCTGCTCTACGAGCGCATGCGCGCCTGGTTCGGGGATCGTGTGTTTCCGCGCCTGCTGTTCACCAGCGCGCTGATTTTGAGTTTCGATCAGGCGGCGTTTTGGGCCGGGCTGCATGTTCTCACTGGCGCCGGCGTGCCGGTGCTGATCGGCGGCTGGGTCGCCAAGATGGGGGCGGTGGTTCTCTACAGCGCCATGGCCGCGATCTATCTGCTTTACTTCGAGCGGCCGCTCGGACGCCGGCGCCGCGAGCTACAGCTGTGGGACGTATTCAGCACGTTGACCTATCGCGAGCGCTATGAAGATCTCTTGGCCCACACCGGTTCCGACGCATTGACCGGCGCGCTCGACCGCCATTCCCTGGAATCCTACGGCCGTCGGGCCGTTGAGAACGCCGCGGCCGTCGGCCGGCCTTTAGCGCTGCTCTTGATCGACATCGACCATTTCAAGGAATTCAACGACCGCTTCGGCCATTCCGCCGGTGACCGTAAGCTCAAGCAGATCGTCGCCGCCATTATGGCGTCGGTACGCGTCAACGACGTCACCTACCGCTTCGGTGGTGAGGAGTTCGTGGTGATCGCCGACGCCATCGGTATGCCCGAGGCGCTGGCGCTGGCCGAGCGCGTCCGCGGCGCTATCGCGGCGCTTGCCGTGCGCGATGCGACGACGACCTCGATCGGCGTTGCGGTCTGTCCGGACGACGCCGGCGATTATGACGAGTTGTTCGATATCGCCGACAAGCGGCTTTATGAAGCGAAATCAGCCGGCCGCAACCGCGTGGTCGGCGCTACGCCGCCGCCGGAGGAACTGCCGGCCGCCGTCGCGCAGGCGATCTGAGCTCTTTTGAGCAAGCTCTATCGCCACACCTGAACCCGGCGCGTATCGGAATCGTAGCGGTAGAGCGCGTCGCGCGCGTATACCGTCGGCTCATTCGGCCGCCTCGTCTGATGCAAGTGCTTACGGTGGCGCGCTGCGCGGGGCAGCCTGTTCATCACATAAAGATCGCGCACAAAATCGTCCGGGAATTCGATGGTCGGCGGCACGCGCAGGCCGATGGCGGCGGCGACGTCGGCGACGAAGCTGTTGCAGTTGTTGAGCAGCAGATCCCAGATCTGTGGCGTCCTTTCTTGGGCGCGCACCGTGTGGGTCAGGCGGGCATAGGCTTCGGGGCTGAGATGGCGGCGGTAGATCATCTGCGGCCTGCGGTCATGGTCGGTCTTGTGCACGGTGATCGTGCCCGGCACCGCGAGCAGGGCCAGCAGCGCCGTCTGCGAAAACGGCCCGTCCGGATAGAGCCCGGCAAAACGCGGCTCTTTGATGCGACCGCGCGCGTCGACCTGCCCGAAGACCAGATAAGTATGTCCGAACACGCCGCCCGGTCGCGCGCGGAAATCGACGATGTAACGGCTGGAGGGTACCGTGCCGGCGCGCACGAGCTCGGCGCGGGCCGGCGCTGCCGCGCCAACTGCGACGAGTGCAAGCACGAGGGCAAAGCAAAGCGCTGTAGGCCGCATCCCAGTCCTGCCGAGGTTCCTTATCCAAAGGGACGCCACAAAGGCTCCGAATAAGCATCTTTGCGCCGTGAAACTCGGTACTGTCGGGCAACGCGGCGTAGTTGCAAGACGATCGTGAGTTCGAAAGTTAATGCCGGCGCTGGCATACTGGCGCGCGGCGTGGGCGGGGCCGCAAAACGGGTGATTTATGCGCTATCAGTTCTTCTATTGGCCGGGAATCCAGGGCCGCGGCGAGTTCGTGCGGCTGGCGCTCGAGGATGCCGGCGCATCGTATGACGATGTCGCGCGCAGTGGGCGCGGCATGTCGCAGATGATGGCGATGATGGATCGCAAGGGCGAAAAGCGTCCGCCCTTCGCGCCGCCGTTCTTGAAGGCGGGCAAGCTGGTGATCGCGCAGGTGGGCGAGATCCTGTTCTATCTCGGTCCGCGCCTGAAGCTCGCGCCTGCCGACGAAGCGGGCCGGCTGTGGCTGCACCAGTTGCAGCTCACCGTCACCGATTTCGTCAAGGAGATCCACGACACGCACCATCCGCTCGGCGGCGAGTTCTACTACGCGGATGCCAAGCCCGAGGCCAAGCGCTACGCGGGGAATTTCCTGGAGAACCGCGCGCCGAAGTATCTCGGCTATTTCGAGACCGCGCTCGAGAAGAGCGGTGGCCCGTGGCTGCTCGGCCGCAAGTTCACCTATATGGACCTCTCCGTGTTCCAATTGATCGAGGGCCTGCGCTACGCGTTCCCAAAGGCGATGCAGCGCCTCGAGCGCGATGTGCCGGGCCTCGTGGCCGTACGCGACCGCGTCGCCAAAAGGCCGAATGTGAAGGCGTACCTGGATTCCGATCGGCGCATCCCGTTCAACGAGGACGGCATTTTTCGGCATTACCCGGAACTGGACGTCTAGCGCGCTACCCGTGGGCCGGCAGCGGCTTGCCGTCGATCTCCACGGGCTTGGCCGCGATCAGCGCGAAGGCGATGACGCACGGCACGCTCCCGTTGTTGATCCAATCGTGCACGGTGCCGCGCTGCACCAGCAGGTCGCCGGCCTTCAGGTGCACGGTTTCGTCGTCGAGCACCATGTCGATCTCGCCGGAAATCACCACGGCGTAGTCGATCGAATCCGTGCGGTGGTTGCGTGGCGCGACGCCGGGACCGAAGCTGACCACGCGGAACACCGAGCCGCCCGGAATCGTGGTGCCGATCTTCTTGTCGGAAGGGTCTTCGCTCCCGTCGTTGTTCGCCGGCAGCGTGTCGGTCGACCAGATCACGCTGAATTCGGCGCCCGCACGGTGCGAGAAGGTGTTCTGAACGTGCTCGTCGATCAACACCTTAGCCTTGCCGTTGGCATCGTGACCGGTGACGACCCGGCGCAAAGTAAGGCTCATGGTTTTATGTCTCCCTGCGTGTCTTACACAATCATATCTCGGTTGGCTCGGTAACCGATTTTTTGCCGCTTTCGTGCCAGAGCAAGAACAGTCCGGAGGCGACCACCACGGCAGAGCCCGCGAGCAAGGTGAGGGTTGGGACATCGCCCCAGAACACGAAGCCCAATACCATCGCCCACACCAGCGTAAAGTAATAGAAGGGCCCGACCGCGGCCGGCGGCGCCATCGACAGCGAGCGTGTCCACCAGTATTGCCCGATGCCGTTGATGACGCCGTTGAGCGTGAGCGCGAGCCAGTCGCCTGCGGTGCCGGGCCAGGCAAAACCGGACACGATCAGCGCCAGGGCGAAGAAGGCGGTGATGAAACCCATCTGGTACATGGTCAGGGTTTCGACCGACTCGGTTGCGCTCATGCCGCGCACCGCGGCCGTGACGCTGCCATAGAGCACCGCATTGGCGATCGCGAACAGCGCGCCGGTGCGAAAGGTATCGGCGCCGGGGGAGGCGACGACGAGCACGCCGATGAAACCGGTCACCAATACGATGGCGCGCGTCGGGCCGACCTTTTCCTTCAACCAGATGGCGGCAAACAAAGCGGCGAACAGCGGCGCGGAGAAATTGATCGCCATTGCGCTCGCGATCGGCATCATGCTGAGCGCGATCAGGATGCAGGTCTGCGCCACCGTCTGCGTGAAGTTCCGCGCCACGTGCGCGCCGAGGCGACGCGTGCGGAAAACCGCGAGCCCGTGTCGCGGCAGGATGAGCACTGCGCAGGTGATCAGCGAGAAGAAGGCGCGGATGAACAGGACTTCGATGGCCGGATAGCTCGTCACCTGCCATTTCGAGATCGCCTGCGACAAGGCGAAGGCGACCGTGGTTCCCAGCATCAGCAAGATGCCGAGCGGGATGCGGTCTTGGCGGGTCGGGACTGTGCGCTGGTCGACGGAGGTCACGAAGCCTCGGAGCGGATGCGGGCAGGGGCTTCTGCCTAACACGGCTTCGGCGTCCGGGTCATAGCCGTCGGCGAATAGCGGGGATGCGCGCCGAGCCTATTCGGCATCGCGAAAAGGGGTGGACCCAGTCGCGCGCAGGCGGAAAGTGGATCAGCGGCGCGTGCCGCTTCTCTTCTTCTTGCTTTTGGCCTTGCGGGCTTTGCCGACCTTGCGGGTCTTACGCAGGCTTCTGGTGGCGCAGGTCATGCACTTGCAGCCGACCTCGGCGATGATCGTCTCGAAATAATCCTTGCCGTAGTCGAGGGTGATCTCCTCGCCGGGCTCGATCCAACGCGAGGCGGCGAACTCCAGCTTGCCGGTGCGGCGCATGATGGCTTCCGCGTTCGGCTTGCAGGCGTGGTTGATGTAACGGCCGAGATTGCGGCGCGAGGAACCGTCGATGGTCCAGTCTTTGTTGAGTTCAAACAGATAACGATTGTTGCCCTTGCGCTCGATCTCCAGCGCCTCCGCGGTGGTGATGCGGCGGCCGCGGTATTCCACGATCGTGCGGCCCTTGCGGATGGCTTCGGTGGCGAACAGGCCAAGACCGGTCTTGGCGCGGCCGACGCGGAACGGCCTCGATGCGTTGCGGGACATGTTGTTGTTACGACTTCTGTTTCAGCGGGCGCGCCGCCCGGCCTTTTTCTTGGTTGTCTTTTTGGCTTTGGTCCCGGCCTTGCTCGTGCGCCCGGCCGCTGTCTTGCGGGCGAGGCGTGCCTCGCGTCGCTTGCGCGCCTCGCGCAGTTCCTTGGCGTGCCGGGCCCTCCGCTTGCGGCAGCGTGTGCACTGGCAGTTTGCGCGGCCGATCACGTTCTTGAGGTAATCGGTGCCGTAATCGTAGACGATCTCGTCGCCCGGCTGGATATCTTTGATGGCCTTGATGAACACGCGCCCGCGCCAGGTGAGCGATTCCGCGTTCGGATTGCACGAGTGGTTGGCGTAGCGCGCGACGTTGGAGCGCGGCGTGCCGTCGATGGTGCGGTTCTTGGAGACCTCGTACAGATAGCGGTTGCCGCGCCGCTCGGCGCGCTCGGCGGCCTCAGCGTCGAGGATCGGGCCCTTATATTCCGCGATGCGGGTGCGCTTCTTGATCAGCCGGGTCGCGAACAGGCCGAGCCCGGTGCGCGCGCGGCCGATACGGAAGGGTCTGGGAGCCATTCGCTTAAGCTAAATCCAAGATGAGACAATGACGACAAGCGGCAATGCCAGATGTATCGGCCTTGGTCAATGCAAAGGCGTGCCCATAAAGCAATCAGGTGTGGGTATTTGCGGCGAACGCCGACCGCGCCATGATGGCATGGACCGGAGCGGGAGAAGGAGAGGTGACATGGCGGGCTTGTCCACGGAAGAACGGTGGCCGGCGCTTGCGGCAGCCGACTGGCGCGAGACGCGTGCGACGCTGCATCTTTGGACGCAGGTGATCGGCAAGATCCGCCTCACGCTGACGCCATGGCTGAACCACGCCTGGCACGTCACGCTCTACGTGACGGCGCGCGGGCTGACGACCGGGCCAATGCCGGTTTCCGGCCGCGTGCTGCAGATCGACTTCGACTTCATCGACCATGTCTTGCGGCTCAACCTCAGCGACGGCCATTACCGTGAGGTGCGGCTGAAGCCGATGGCGGTGGCGGACTTCTACGCTGCCGTCATGGCGGCGCTGGCCGACCTGGGCGTATCGACCCCCATCCGCACCATGCCGTGCGAGATCGCCGATGCGGTGCCTTTCGACCAGGACCGCACCCACGCTGCCTACGATGCCGACTACGCCAACCGCTTCTGGCGCGTGCTGCTCGCGTCGCACGACGTGATGGGCCGGTTCCGCAGCGGCTTTCTCGGCAAGGCGAGCCCGGTGCATTTCTTCTGGGGTTCGTTCGACCTGGCGGTGACGCGCTTTTCCGGCCGCCGGGCGCCGGCGCACCCCGGGGGTATCCCGCACCTGCCGGACAGCGTCGCGCGCGAGGCCTATTCGCACGAGGTGTCGAGCGCCGGCTTCTGGCCGGGCGGCGGCGGGCCGATCGACGAGGCGGCGTTCTACTCCTATGCCTATCCGGCGCCGGCGGGCTTCGACGCCGCGAAAGTGCGGCCGGCGGCGGCTTACTTCTCGCGTGACCTGGGCGAATTCCTGCTGCCTTATGACGCCGTGCGCAGCGCGGGCGACCCCGACGCGGCGCTGATGGATTTCCTCATCAGCACGTATGAAGCGGCGGCCGATCTCGCCGACTGGGACCGCGCGGCGCTCGACTGCGCCATGGGGGAGGCGGGCCGCTGCCGGGTGGTGTAAGAGAGCGCGGGGGACGCGCCAACGCGGGAAGAAACAAAAGGACCATCGTGTAATGGACAACATCGCCATCGCCATGACGAGCGTGCCGAAGCCGGCGCCCGAGATCATCGCGGCGTTCAAGGCGGCGCCGACGCCGATCATCAGCGACAACCTGGCGCGGCTGGCGGGCGCGGTGGGGCTGAAGCCCTTCCACAAGGGCGGGGCGCTCTGCGGGGTTGCCTTCACGGTGAAGACGCGGCCGGGCGACAACCTCGCCATCCACAAGGCGCTCGAGCTGGTCGGGCCCGGTGACGTCATCGTGGTCGACGCCGGCGGCGACGAGAGCCGCGCGCTGGTCGGCGAGATCATGAAGAACGTGGCGCAGTGGCGGGGCGCCGAGGGCTACGTCATCGACGGGGCCATCCGCGACGTGGGCGCGATCGCCGCCGACAGCTATCCGTTCTTCGCGCGCTCGGCGATCCACCGCGGGCCCTACAAGGACGGGCCGGGCGAGATCAACGTGCCGGTCTCGATCGGCGGTTCGGTAATTTCGCCCGGCGACATCGTGGTCGGCGACGAGGACGGCGTCGTCTCGTTCCCGCAATCGATCGCGCTCGAGCTCTTGGAGAAGGTGAAGGCGCAGATCCAGCGCGAGGCCGACACCATGACCGCGATCCGCGAGGGCCGCTATCAGGGCAGCTACGGCAAGAAGTGATGCCGCGCGGCGCGTGACGAAAAGAATAAGGGGAAGGAAACACCGATGAGCCAGAAGGAAGAATTCCACAATCTCGATCACCCCGACGACGGGCTCCTGCGCGAGCTCGCCGACGGCGTGATGACGCGCATCTTCGCCGGCGAGCAGGCCATGCTGTCGGTGGTGACGATCGCGCCCAACGCGCAGGGCAAGATGCACCATCACCCGGAGGAGCAGTGGGGGGTGTGCCTGGACGGCTCGGCGGTCCGCTATCAGGGCGATGAGGAAATCCAGGTGAAGAAGGGCGACTTCTGGCGCACGCCCGGCAACGTGCCGCACACCATGCGGGCGGGGGCGGAGGGGTGCCGCGTGCTCGATATCTTCTCGCCGCCGCGCCCGGAGTACCGCAAGCCGGGGAAGGGCTTCGGGGATTCGTGACGCGCGTGCGCCGCGCGCCCGGGAATGACGGCGCTTAGGCCCGGCTCCGCCGCCCGTATTCTTTGGTCGGCCCCGGGCAGGCCCTCGTTACACGTTCATCTCCGCCGCCTTCGAAAGAGAACCGAGGGCGCGCGGGACGCGTTCGGGTCCGGGCGCACGCTGGTTTACGCCAGGAGCGCAAACGCAAAGTGCTCAGACCCACGGGCCTCGACGCCTCGCGACATCGAGGCATGTCGAAGCTGATGAAGCCGCAAGTCCGCCAGTCCCTCGGCGTCCCGCGCGCGGTGTTTATAGGTTTGCTCCGCATCGCCCCCGGTGGACTGACCTTTCAGGCTTCCCGCCTTACGGCTGGACGCCTATCCACCGCTATTCGGGCCCAAACGGTGCCCAGCACGTCTGGCCGTGCCGGCTGCCGCCGCCAGTGGGGCCCCGGTGACGCACGGGTGGCGCGCCGGGACGATGCGGCTTGGACCGCCGGAGCGGGGAAATTCGCGCCGCATCTCCGACGCCCCCGAACCGGCCACCGCTCCCCGCCCCAGTCTGGAGACTGCAGACCCCTCGGTACCGAGGGCGGGATGGCGAGGAATTTAATCTAGGATCAAAGCCGCGTCAACGGAAATATGTGAAAAAAAACTTATCCCGTTTTGGGGCGGTTGCCGGCGCGCGGGGGTAACTTTGCCAATCGGTCTCAAGGGCTGCGGCCTTGAAGCGATATCGCTTTTTTGCTATATGGAGGGATGCGCTGGACGGTATTGGCCCTCAATCCCGCTGTGGCCGCCGAGCTTGACGCGCTGCCTGAAGATATACGGGCGCGGTTTGCGCGGCTCACCACGGTCATAGAGCAGGCGGGCTTGACGGCATTGCCGCGCGACGCCGCCAGGCATCTCGAAGGCAGGCTTTGGGAACTGCGCATGACCGGGCGCGACGGCATCGCGCGGGCCATTTATGTGACGGCGAGCGGCCAGCGCGTCGTGGTGGTGCGCGCTTTCGTGAAGAAGACGCAGAAGACTCCAATACGCGAACTGGAAATTGCCCGGAGGCGGGCGAAGGACGTGACATGATCAAGATCGGCGACCTGCACAAGAAATGGATGAAGAACCCGAAGTACCGCAAGGAATACGAAGCGCTGGAGGAGGAGTTCGCGCTGATCGAGGCGGTGGCGAAAGCGCGCATGCGTTCGGGGCTGACGCAGGCGCAGCTCGCCAAGCGCATGAAGACGACGCAGTCGACGGTGGCGCGGCTGGAAAGCGGGCGCGGCCAGCCCTCGACGCGCACGCTTTCGCGCTTCGCCAAGGCAACCGGGCACCGGCTGAAGATCAGCTTCGAGCCGGTGAGGCCGGGCAAAGGCGGCGCGAAGCGGCGGGCGAGGGCCGGGGCGGCGCCGTGAGCGCGTAGGATGGGTTGAGCGAAGCGAAACCCATCACCACGGCGCCGGTTACGATGGGTTTCACTGCGTTCAACCCATCCTACGGGCTAATAGTCGAATTCATCGGGTTCGAAATCGATATCGGCAAAGCCACGTATCTTTTTAGATGGCTTATGAGTTTTGGGCTTTGCTGTTCTGCTGCTGGACGGCGGAGGCAGCAAATTCGCCGGTTGCTGTGTTCGCGATCTTTGAAACACTCGTCGCGATAGATTAATTCTTGCGGCCTCAAAAATTGAATCCTCTAGAAATTTGACCTTTGCAGATAGCATCTTTGACCATACAGGGTCGTTTCGGACAGTTGCCACCATTTTCTTATCCTTGGTCCAGTTGCGGCGAACCGATTCGTAATATGGCAGCCAATTTTCGCTGTTTATTCCTTGCTTTTTTAGATGCGCCCGCCAAGGCCAGCTCGAAAGCCGCACTTTTAGAAGGCCTTTTTCATGCATGAGTCCGAGCAGGGCAAAAACTACGGCATTTGGCATGGAGTTCGAGTTTGGAATTTCATCTTTCCCAACTTCGATCTTGAGTACCGCGCAGACGACCAAGCACCATGCAACTTCAAAATCATGCCCGTGTGGGAGATGGGCGTGCAGGGTGGCCTTTACCCATACGACGACCTTGTCTCGAATTGGCCCAACGCAAAGGCGTTGATTGTTAATTAAGAAACTTGATGCGTGCGAAATAGATCGCGGGAAATCTCGGGCTAGCCGGAAGAGTGCGTCCAAGATTATTGAGAAGTTCGTGCCTATATTTTTGAGTTGAGACAAACGGTGTGCTGCCCGTATTGCCGGTGCATCGGTCTTTGACTCTGCGCAGTAGTGTAGAGTGAGGTCGATAATCCGATAGATGTCTCTTTCCTGCGAAGCGGGATCGCTGTCTGAGAGGGTGATAGTGCCGTGATCGAGCTCCCATTTAGGGCGGTAGAGCATCCGAGCTGGGCGAATTGTGGTCTTTTCTTCATTGAGTTGTAGATTAAATTTCCACAGCGCCGATCGAAGTGTCGCCAAACATTTGCGGGCAGTCTCTTCGTCATCGAAGCCAAACGTATAATCATCGACAAGTCTGATTGCGTGATGGGTTTTGAGGAAGCTGGCGAGTTCCTCGTCCCGTTCGACGCCCGCCAGTAGCAGTTCCGCTACTAGACGTGACGTGTCGGGACCGACGGGAATTCCAAATGTCTCACGTGATCGGCAAGATTGTAATGCGACATCAAAATTATTCGACCAGTGTTTGTCGAGTTTCTGTCTCTTCTTTGTTGCGAGCCACCCTTTTACTTTTGTCTTGCCGATGATCGCCCACGGAATTGAGTGGGTGTACATGGTATAGAAAAAGCGAGATATGTCTGCATGGAGTATGACGGAGTGTTCGGAATAGAGTTTCGTTTTTAACGCATCCCATTTTCGAAAATCTAAGCCCTCAAATGCCTTTCCTTCGGCGAGGTTTTCTGTTGTCCGGTACAGCGTTATCGAGTTTTCCGATATGAATTTTCGTATTCGTGTTCGATTTTGAGTAATTAGCAACGAAAGTCCTGCCTGGGTGAGTGGGTGGACTAACGCAAGATTGCGCCGCCCGCTCGCTCCGCGGGGCGCGGTGAATGTTTCGTAGTTAGTTGTCTTTGCGATGAGTGAGTCTTGCTGGGACCTCAGGAAGGCGTATTGCGATCTGCAAAAATCAGCAAAATATCGCGTCGTGACTGCAGGCGGAATTTCGACAGGAAAATATCCATGCCGAATTAGAGCTGCAAAGAACTCGGGAAGCTTCGACGGTGCCTTTTTTGGAGTTCTCATTGAGAGGCCCGCCTGTTCGAATTGCGAATTTCACAATGGAGTTCGTAGAATCGGATAGCTGGTTCAACTCTGATTAAAAAGGTCGTAATAGTAAGTGTCTAGCGAAAGGCCCCCCATGAACGCCCCCACCAAATCCCCGCTGCCGCCCTACACCCACACGCCCTTGTTCCCGCTCGGGCCGGATGAGACTAAATACCGCAAGCTCGACGTCGGCGGGGTCCGCACCGAGAAAGTCATGGGCCGCGACGTGCTGGTGATCGAGCGCGAGACCCTGCGCGCGCTGGCCGAGGCCGCCTTCACCGACATCAACCACTTGCTGCGGCCCGCGCATCTGAAACAGTTGCGCGCCATCCTCGACGACCCGGAGGCGACCGCCAACGACCGCTTCGTCGCCTATGACCTCCTGAAGAACGCCAACATCGCCGCCGGCGGCGTGCTGCCCATGTGCCAGGACACTGGTACGGCGATTATCATGGGCAAGAAGGGCCGCCACGTCTTCACCGACGGCGAGGACGAGGGCGCGCTCGCCGAGGGCGCGCGCGACGCGTACCTGAAGAAGAACCTGCGCTATTCGCAGCTCGCGCCGCTCTCCATGTTCGAGGAGACCAACACCAAGTCGAACATGCCGGCGCAGGTGGAGATCTATGCCGAGGGTGAGGACGCCTACAAGTTCCTGTTCGTCGCCAAGGGCGGCGGTTCGGCCAACAAGACCTTCCTGTTCCAGGCGACGCCCTCGATCCTGACCCACGACCGGCTGCTGGCGTTCCTGAAGGAGAAAATCCTCACGCTCGGCACCGCCGCGTGCCCGCCGTACCATCTGGCGATCGTCATCGGCGGCACATCGGCCGAATTGAACCTGAAGACGGTGAAGCTCGCCTCCACCAAATATCTCGACACCCTGCCGACCAAGGGCTCCGAGGGCGGCAACGCCTTCCGCGACCTCGAGATGGAAAAGGAAGTGCACAAGCTGACGCAGTCCATGGGCGTCGGCGCGCAGTTCGGCGGCAAGTATTTCTGCCACGACGTGCGCGTGATCCGGCTGCCGCGCCACGGCGCCTCGCTTCCCATTGGTTTGGGCGTGTCGTGCTCGGCCGACCGCCAGGCCATGGGCAAGATCACCAAGGACGGCGTGTTCCTGGAGGAGCTCGAGCATCATCCGGCGCAGTACCTGCCGGAGGTGGACGAGGAGAAGCTCGGCGGCGCGGTGGTGAAGGTCGACCTCAACCGGCCGATGAAGGAGATCCTGGCGCAGCTTGCGCAGTATCCGGTGAAGACGCGGCTGTCGCTCTCAGGGCCGATGATCGTCGCGCGCGACCTCGCGCACGCCAAGCTGCGCGAGCGGCTGGAAAGCGGGCAGGGGCTGCCGGACTACTTCAAGAACCATCCGGTCTATTACGCCGGGCCGGCCAAGACCCCGGACGGCTACGCCTCCGGCGCCTTCGGGCCGACCACGGCGGGGCGGATGGATAGTTATGTCGATCAGTTCCAGGCCGCCGGCGGCTCGATGATCTCGGTCGCCAAGGGCAACCGCTCGGCGCAGGTGCGCGAGGCCTGCAAGAAGCACGGCGGCTTCTACCTGGCGTCGATCGGCGGCGCGGCGGCGAACCTCGCCGAGCACTGCATCAAGAAGGTCGAGGTGCAGGAGTTCCCCGAGCTCGGCATGGAAGCGGTGTGGCGCATCGAAGTCGAGGACTTCCCGGCCTTCATCGTCATCGACGACAAGGGCAACGACTTCTTCAAGGAGCTGAACCTCGGGTAAGGCGCGGGCGGCGGCAGCGCCGATCGTTCGCACGCATCCGAATGCCGGCGCTTTGCCGCGCCGGCCGCGGGTGCGGCGCTTGCGCGCGCGTCATCATCCTTTAGTCGAGCGCGGCATGCGGCGTGCGGGCGCGGGCTTGGCTCAGGCGCGCCGTGCGGCCGTGCCTTTTGTTGCAACGCAAACACTTCATCCGCATCGTTGCCACGCGGCGCATGACGCGCGCGTGGTGTCCGCATGTTGCAGTGCGTGTCGGGACCGGCGGCGCATGCCGTTGCGCCGCGCGCGCGGCTTTGCCCCTGCGGCCTAGCCGAAAGTGGGATTGACGATCCTGTGGCCCTTTCGGCTATGCCAGTAATGCGACGGATAATCCGCGGGTTACGCGGCTGCAGCCGAAACCGGTTTCCGGTTTCGAGCACGGCCGAGATGCCAAAGGCGGAAGATTGAGGGGGCGACGACCAGGCGACAAACCGCGGATAGCACCGGTGCGCGAGCGCCGGCCGTCCGATCTCAGCAAACGAGATACCGCAAGCGATACCGTTCGAGGCCGGGCAACCGGCTTCGGAAGGCGACGCCAATGAACTTCACCGGGAGGAATTAAAAATGGCCTTTTCCAAAGACGATAAATCCGTATCCCGCCGCACGCTGCTGCAGGTCGGCGCCGGCCTGGCCGGCGGCTCGATGCTGGGCGGCTTCACCATGGTGATGCCGGTCTACGCCGACGACAAGCCGGCGATGGGCACCTGGCCGGCGGGCTCCAAGGGTGACAGCGTCACCATCGGCGCCACCGTGCCGCGCACCGGCGCCTACGCCGTGCAGGGCGAAGATGAGCTCAAGGGCATGCAGCTTGCCGTCGAGCACATCAACGAAGGCAACGAGATCATCAAGAAGATCGCGCCGAAGGTGTCGAAGGGCGTGCTCGGCAAGCAGGTGAAGCTGGTGGTCGCCGACTCGGGCGCCAAGCCGAACAACGCGGTGCAGGAGCAGCAGCGCTTCATCAACGAGAACAAGGTCATCGCCATGACCGGCTCGACCTCGTCGGCGGTCGCGGTCGCGCTCAACAAGTTCGCCGAGCGCGAGAAGATCCTCTATCTCGTCGCAATTTCCGGCTCCAACGACACCACCGGCAAGGATTGCACGCGCTACTCGTTCCGCCAGTGCTTCTACGGCGAGACGGCGGCCAACGCGATCGGCCCGGTAATGATCAAGAAGTACGGCAAGAACCGCAAAGCCGCGTTCATGACGCCGGACTACACCTACGGCCACACGGTGACCAAGTCGGTGAACGACTACCTCACCAAGAACGGCGGCTGGAAGATGGTGACCAACCAGGTCTCCAAGCTGGGCACCCAGGACTTCAGCCAGTTCCTGACCAACATCGCCAACTCCGGCGCCGAGTTCATCGTCAACGTGAACTGGGGCCGTGACGCGGTGCTGTCGATCCAGCAGGCCAAGCAGTTCGGCCTGACGCCGAAGATGAAGATGGTGGTGCCGTATCAGATCCCGTTCCTGGCGAAGGAGACGGGCCCGGCGCTCACCGAGGGCGTGCTGGCGGCTACCGACTTCTGGTGGACGCTGGAGGACAAGTATCCCCTGGCCAAGATGTTCGTCGAAGCCTTCGACAAGAAGTACGGCTACAAGCCCGAGTGGGGCGCCGAGAACGCCTACATGCAGTTCGCGATCTGGGCCCGCATGGTCTCGGAAGCCGGCTCCTTCTATCCGCCGGACGTCATCAAGCAGTACGAGAAGGGCGAAACCTTCCCGTCCATGGTCGGTGACGTGCACTTCCGCCCCGAGGATCACCAGCTCGTCCGTCCGGTCGTCATCGTCGAAGGCAAGAAGCCGTCCGACATGAAGAACAAGGAAGACTACTGGGAGGTGGTCGAGGTGGTGCCCGGCGCGCCGCTGATGCAGAAGCCGGACGCCTTCGGCTGCAAGCTCGGGTCCTACACCTGACGTTCGGAGACGTACGATGCCCTCTCCGCGCGCGCCGCGCGGGGAGGGCTCCGTTCACTGCATGATGGCCGGGCAAGAGGCTGCGGAGCGCTTCGATCTTCGCCGCCGGGCCCGGCCGACTTGCCGGTTGCAAAGTCGTTGTGGATGCCCGGCAAATCAACGGGTGTACCTGCGGCGGCGCCGGGTTAGACTTCATCATCACAGCTTGCGGGCGACAGCGTGGTCAACTGGGCTAATTTCTTCTCGCAGTGCTTCAACGGCCTCGTCCTCGGCGCCTTGTTGGCGCTGATTTCGTCCGGCTTGACGATCATCTACGGCACGCTCGGCGTTCTGAACCTCGCGCACGGCGCCATGTTCATGCTCGGCGGCTACGCAGGCTGGGTCGCCTACACCTATACCCATTCTTTCGTCGTCGCGGTCATCGCCGGCTCGCTGTTCGTGATGCTGGTGGGCGTGGTGATGGAGCGCGTCATCATCCGCTCGTTCTACAGCCGCCCGCACGAGGATCAGATCCTGGTCACCTTCGGCCTCGGCATCGTGTTCGTCGAAGCCGTACGCTTCTTCTTCGGCAGCCTGTCGAAAGCCGTGCCGCCGCCGCCGATTTTCGGCGGCATCATGAACCTCGGCTTCATGTTCTACCCGACCTACCGGATCGCGCTGCTCGGCATCGTGGCGGTGGCGCTGCTCGCGCTTTACATCGTGCTCTATCGCACCCGCATTGGCATGATCGTGCGCGCCGGCATCGAGGATTCGGTCATGGTCGATGCGCTCGGCATCGACGTCTACAAGGTCTTCATGCTGGTGTTCGGCATCGGGGCCATGGCGGCGGGCTTCGCCGGCATCGTCAACGCGCCGGTGGTCTCGATCGCGCCGGATGTCGGCGAGGAGATCCTGGTGCAGACCTTCGTGGTGGTCGTCATCGGCGGCGTCGGCTCTTTCCCGGGCGCCGTGCTGGGCGGGCTCATCGCCGGCGAGATCATATCCGTCACCTCGATGTTCAACCCCGGTTATTCCTACGTCATGCTGTTCGTGGCAATGACGTTGGTCCTGGTGCTGCGGCCCTACGGGCTGCTCGGCGCCGCCGGCCGCGAGTGAGGGCGGCCGCACCATGTTGAAGCAACGCGCTTTCCTCATCGAAATCCTGACGGCGATCGGGCTGATCGCGGCGCCTTTCGTGCTGCCGCATCTCGGCTTCGCGCCCGCCACCATCAACCGCATCCTGGTCTGGGGCCTGTTCGGCCTCGGCTTCGACATCTTGTTCGGCTTCACCGGGCTGTTGTCGTTCGGGCAGTCGGCCTTCTTCGGCACCGGCGGCATGATCGCCGCCTATCTGCTCACGATGATGAACTACCCCGACGTCCTGACGGCGGTGTTCATCGGCACCATCGCGACCGCCGCCGTCGGCTACGTGATCGGGCTGATCGCGCTGCGGCGTACCGGCATCTATTTCGCCATGATCACGGTGGCGATCGCGGAAGTGTTCTACTTCGTCGAGTTCAATCCGCTGTCGGCCTATACCGGCGGCGAAAACGGCCTGCCGGGCGTGCCGACGCCGGCGTTCAATCTCGGCTTCACGACGCTCCAGTTCAGCAGCGACAAGTCGCTCTATACGTTCCTTGCGTTCTGGTATTTCGTCGGCGTCGTGCTGGCGCTGCGCATCGTGCGCTCGCCGGTCGGGCACATCCTGAGCGCCATCCGCGAAAACCCGCTGCGCGCGCAGGCCGTCGGCCATAACATCCACGCCTACAAGCACACGGCCTTCGTCATTGCGGCGGCCTATGCCGGCTTTGCCGGCGGCCTGCTCGGTCTGATGCAGGGCTTCATGCCGCCGGACGCCTTCACCTTCGAGACGTCGGGCCAGCTCGTCATGCAGACCGCGATCGGCGGCGCCGGCACGCTGTTCGGCCCCCTGGTCGGCGCCACCGTCTGGTTCTATCTCAGCGATTTCTTCCAGATGACGCTGCATCTCGGCGCCACCTGGAAGCTGGCGCTGGGGCTCGTGTTCGTGCTGCTGGTGGTGTTCCTGCGCCGCGGCATCGTGGGCGGCCTCGTGGATCTCGCCGGCTGGCTCAAGCTCGGCGGTCATGCCGAGGAGCCGCCCGAACCGGATCTCGACGGCGAGGACACCGAAGTCGGATCGGCCTCGGCGCCGGCCGCGCTCGGCTCGGGCGTGGCGACGAAGACCGACGTCATTCTCGAGGCAAAGTCCCTCTCCAAGCGCTATGGCGGCGTGGTCGCCAACAACGACGTCAACTTCGCGGTCGAGCGCGGCGAGCTGCGCGGCATCATCGGCCCGAACGGCGCCGGCAAGTCGACGTTCTTCAAGATGCTGACCTGCGAAATCCAGCCCAGCTCCGGCCAGATAGTGTTCGACGGTCAGGACATCACGGGGCTTGGCGTGACGGAAGTGTGCCAGCTCGGCCTGACCAAGAGCTACCAGGTCAACCAGCTGTTCAACCGGTTGACCGTGCGCGAGAACATCACCATTGCGGCGCTGGCGCAGAAGCGCGGCTCGTTCAAGCTCGATCTGTTGCGCAGCCTCGGTGGCGTCGAGGGCCTGGAGCGACGGGTCGAGGAGACGCTGGCGCTCGTGCACCTCACCAAGCGCGCCGAGCGCAAGGTGTCCGAGCTCGCCTACGGCGAGAAGCGGCGCCTGGAGATCGGCTTGGCGCTCGCCACCTCGCCGTCGCTGCTGCTGCTCGACGAGCCGCTCGCCGGCATGAGCCCGCGCGAGCGCGTGCAGACGGTCAAGCTTTTGAAGGCGATCGGGCGCGGGCGCACCATGATCGTCATCGACCACGACATGGACGCGATTTTCGAACTGGCTGAAAAGATCACGGTGCTGCGCGAAGGCTCGGTGCTCGTCGAAGGGACCCCGGAGGAGATCAAGGCCAACGCGCAGGTCCAGGAAGCCTATCTTGGCGGAGTGCACGAAGCATGAGCCTGCTCGAGGTCCAAGGCCTGAACAGCTATTACGGCGACTCGCACATTCTGTTCGACGTGAGCTTGCGCGTGGAAGCCCACGAGGTGGTGGCGCTGCTCGGGCGCAACGGCGCCGGCAAGTCGACCACGCTCAAGAGCCTGATGGGCGTGGTCAAGCCGCGCTCGGGCGCGGTCAACTTCGACGGCCAGAACGTCGCCGGCAAGCCGGCGCACGCCATCGCCATGGCGGGCATGCAGCTGGTGCCGGAAGAACGGCGCATCTTCGGTAGCCTCGACGTCGAGGAGAACATCGTGCTGGCGAGCCTGACGGCGTCGAACGCCTGGCCGCTCGAGCGCATCTATACGATCTTCCCGCGGCTTGCCGAGCGGCGGCGCAGCCGCGGCACCGATCTCTCCGGCGGCGAGCAGCAGATGCTGGCGATCGCGCGGGCGCTGGTGCGCGACCCCAAGATCATCCTGCTCGACGAACCGTTCGAGGGGCTCGCGCCCGTCATCGTGCGCGACCTGATGCAGGCCTGCCGCCAGCTCGTGAAGGAGGGGCAAACCATCGTGCTGGTGGAGCAGAACCTCGCCGCGACGCTGGCGCTCGCCAACCGCGCCTACATCATCAACAACGGTCACATCGTGCACGAGGGACCGGCGGCCGAGATCAAGGCCGACCCGGACGTGCTGCAACGTTATCTGGCGGTGTAGCCACGGTTGTCATTCCGGGACGCGCCGAAGGCGCGGGCCCGGAATCCAGGGCTGCACGATGATCCTCAATCTGTCGCTCTGGATTCCGGGTTCGCACGCTGGCGCGTGCGCCCCGGAATGACGGCTTTTGCTCACATCCCCGTGGCAAAGCGCGCCATCACCACGATGATGGCGACCTGCAGCGAACCCTGAAACGCCACCACCCGCACGTAGCCCTTCATCCAGCGCCCGATCTTGGCGGCGTCGGGGGCGGGCTTCTGCATTTCGAAATAGATCTTGAGATTGGTCGGCAGCAGATAGCCGAGGCCCTGCACCGTGAGCAGGGCAATGATGGCGAGCGCGGCTACCACCCACCAGAACTGCGGGTAACCGAGCTCGAGGAAACCGAGGCGCTTGGCGAGGAACCAGCCGGCGGTGCCGGTCATGATCGACAAGGTCGGCATCAGCACCAGCATGCGCGGCATCAGGCCGGCGATCATGGCGCGCCGGGTCTCGAGCGAGACGCCCCGCATCACGCGACCGACCACGAAGCCCATGAACAGGTCGATGCCGGTCCACAGCGCGCCGCTCATGACGTGCACGAAGTTGAGAAACCAGAGGCTCGGCCCGAGGACCGCTGCCACCATCACCGCAAGGCCGGCGGCGCCGGCGGCGAAATACGCGGGCCTGAACGGCGACGCCACAAGCGGAGAGGCTACAGGCGTAACCGGCGTGCCCGCCGCGGCTGAGTCGACCATAAGGCTTTCCTGATCAGCGATTCACCGGCGGTGACGCTAACCATGCCCCCTCGGCTTGCCAAGGGCGCCGACGCCAGCTTGAGCGCCAACGGCACCTTGGTCGCCAAGGATCACGCAACCTGAGGATCACGCAACCCAAGGGTCGCGCAGCCCGCCGCGGTGGCGGCGTTGCTGGATGCTAGAGCGTGCCGACCGGGGAAGGCGACCACCAGCCGGCGCCGTCGCGCTCGCCCTCCGGGCGCGCCGGCTCGTTGGTCGCCAGCGAGCGCATGTGCCGCAACACGAACACGCGGATCGCCGACGACATGTTCGCCTGGTTGCGCTCGGCGTCGACCTTGCGCAGCAAGGCCGAGGTGCTGATCCGCTCGCTCTCCGCGATGTCGCGGAAGGCGTCCCAGAACGGCTGCTCCAGGCTCACACTCGTCTTATGGCCGCGGATCACGACCGAACGCTTGATGATTTGGGATTTCATAAGGGTTACCCCCGTGGGTCGGTTCCCAGGATGGCGCCGTGCAGCTGGCGTCATGCCGAAGGCGTCACAGCGATGGCGCTGGTTCGGCGACGACCTAACGCGCAAGACAAGCTTTCGTTCCCCGAAAGCTTGTCCAATTTTCACGGGGGCTCGCGGCGATAACGGCAGTCGCTGTTCCGACTCCGTTATGTCGCGTGCCAGACATATGCGACCCACCAACGCTGGAAACCGGGATTTAGTTCCCGGCGCGCGCCTTAGCCGCCGGAAGAACCGCCCGGTTTAACGGGGCTCGGGGCTTCGACGATGGTGGTGTGGCAGGTCTGGCACTGAAAGGTGTCGAAAGCCGCGAGGCTTTCATGCGATTTGCTGGCCTGCATGGCGATGCCGCAGAGCGGGCAATGGCGGATGGTGGCGGGGGACCGGCGGGGGGGCATAATCCATTTCAAGGACCGGACGCGCCGCACAGCCTTGATCCAGATCAAGATAAGCCCGCCGGCCGCACCCAAAGTTAATGCAGCCGGTCCTGCACCCGTTCTCGGTGCAATCTGATCTATCTCAATGCCGGGATTCCCGGCACGCCTCAGTCTGCGGCCAATGTGGCAGGATATCTCGACAGCGCCCTTCGACCGGGATTTGGAACTGGCGGTCCTCGATGTGGAGGGGCCGCACGCCCTGGTATTTCCATGCCGGCGTATCGTCGGCGGCTGGATGAAGGCGGAAACGCGCGAGCGGATCGACGTGCATCCGACGCACTGGCGGGAGTGGCAGGGCGAGGGTCTGTTCGGCAGTCAGCGCACGCACGGCAAGGCGGACGATTGAACGGTGGATTCCGGCGCGGGCGTTCAAAGGTGCCGGCGCTTGCGGTCCTTGGGGCCCGGGTCGGAGAGCTTGGCTTCTTCCTCGGCCAGCAGGCGCTGCAACAGGGCGCGGCGCGTTTCGTCGGTTTCCTGCGCCAGCAGCTGGCGGAAGTGCTCGACGTTCAGCCGGGCGACGGTCCGGTCCATGGCGCCCTCAAGCTCCATTCTTGCATTCGTAGAGGCGCATATTAGCTGACCGCGCCGGTGCCGGAAAGGCATGCCGGTGCAAACCACGCCTGCGGCCACCGCGCGGTTGTGGCGGCGGTGTGCGAGCGGCTAGGCGGCGGGATCGGGCGGGGCTTCGACGGTGAGGACTTCGCCGCAGGCCGTGCATGCGAAGCTGTGCAGCGCGGGATGGCCCGCGACCGCGGGCGTCACCCGGCTCAAATGCATGAGGTTTTGGCAGGCCGGGCAGGGGAGCGGCGGGCGTTGTGACATGCGCGCACTAGACGGTGCGATCGGGCTACCGGCAACTCAGTATTTTTCCGGAATGGATGATGTCGCCGGAGCGGCCGGTGGCGCGTCGCGGGGCGGCGTCAGGCGTCGATCGTAAACCGCAGCCGGGCCGGACCGTCGACGCGGATGGCGGCGAACTCGCGCGCGTTCTTCACCCGGGCGCGCGCGCTGCGCACCGGCAGCTGCTGCGGGGTCATCCAGTCGACGGTGCCGCACAGGGTGCAGCGGAAGATGGCCAGCGAGGAGGTGCCGCGCGCCGGCGGCAGCGTGGAGAGGATTTTCGCCGGCCCGCCGCACGCGACGCAGTCGCGCAACGGAACGCTCAATCCGGGGGTGATGTCGATGGTCGCCATGGCTTTTCTCGGCCGCCACCTTGCCGCGGCAGCCCTAAAGATTTTGTCATGACCGGCTGTGTAATTTTACCAACGCGCCGGCGCCCGCAACCCTCCGGCGCAGCCCGTTACAGCTGCGTCCCCTGCGCGACCCAGGAGAGGAAACCGCAGCCGAAACAGCAGAAGATGTCGTAGGCCGGCTCGCCCAGCCGCTCCGGCAGGTGCATGGCCGCCCGCAAAGCGTCGCCGCAGCGCGGGCAGGGGCGTGAGGGTGGCTGCGGGGAAGGGCTGTGCTGCCGCCCTGTCTGATCACTGAACACGAGGGGTCCCGTCTCTCCCGTCGACTGTTTTTGCGCCGGGGGCACGCGCCGCGTCAGCAGACGGGTCGTTCTTCCACCACGCAATACCGCTGCAACAATGTGTAAGGTTTGATGATCGTTCCGGGCGCAGGGAAATTTCACCCCTCGACACGATGACGCAGGGGGCAGGCGCGCAAAGCCGGGGGCGGGCGCGCAAACGAAAAAGACCTCGGCGTGGGGAGCGCCGAGGTCGGGTCTTGTGCGGGTCGTTGGGCCGGCAGGTCGCCCCCGCCAGGGATGCACCATGATAGGCCGATGAACGAGCGCGTCGCGTAATGATGCCGTAAATTCGGCGCTGCTGCGCTGCACGCGCCGCCGCCGGCCGCGCGACATCGGCCAATGGCTGAGTTCCCTCGCGGGGCGGCAGTTGCGTTAGGCAAATCCTCACTATTTTGCGCGAGAGTCGCGGCGCAACCGAAGAGAAGGGGACACGCGATGGAAATCCGCGTCCAGTTTCCACGGGAGCGCACCCGCCCGACCGGTTCAGTGCGAGGGGTGTGGCCGGCGGCCGAGAGGCCGATCGATCCCGGCGCGCAGGCGAACGACCGCCGTCACAACGAGCAGCGTGAGCGCGAACGGCACGATGGCCCGCCCGACGAGGGCGGCCGCCCATCCGATCCCGACATCGGCGGCCACGTCGACAAGACGGCGTGAGCCGGACTTAGGTTACTGGCTGCGGACCTGGGTTACCGGCGCCGGACCTGGGTTACGGGCTCGGGTTACGGGCTTATGACAGCGGCCGCGGCGCCGCCTGGCGTTCGCGCGCGTGCCGCTCGATGGTTTCGGCGACGTCGATCCAGGCGCGTTCGCCGCGCGGATCGCCCTTCGACTTCAGGGCACGGGCGGTTTCGCGCGCCCGCTTGCCGGCGGCACTGCGATGCCGGGCCTCGAAGTAGCGCGCATACATTTCCGTCGCTTCCGCCTGGCTTACGGTCCACATCCGACGCTCCCTGCCACTGTCATGCGCCCGCCATATGAGGAGGCGGGGCGGGGGGCGTCAACGCGCGGGGCTTTCAGATCAGGCCAGCAAAAATTTCAAAGCGCAGCAGGCGGCCGTTGAATGCGCACCGCCGCCGCACGGATCCGGCACCGTCGCGCGGCGGAACGAACGCGCCGGAACAAATGAAAGAGGCCGCCAACCGGGGCGGCCTCTCTGCGCGCCGACCGGGACGGGCCGCCGCTACTTGAGCTGGGTCGAAATGCTGCTGAAGGCGGTATTCAGGCTCGAGCCGATCGAGTTCACGGCCACGATGATGGCGACCGAGATTCCGGCGGCGATGAGGCCGTATTCAATTGCGGTCGCGCCGGACTCGTTCTTCAAAAACGCAACAACCGTCGACATAAGACGCTCCAATTTGCCGTCCCGTACGGATTCCTAAGCCGGCTCCTGTAAAGGGTTCCCTCCCAAAATGCCTAGAATGCGCGGTAATCCGCTGCCGGGGGGATAGCTTCTTCGATTGAGGGCACCGGAGGCCGAAACAGGCCAGGACCCACCCCCAAAAAAGAACATATTGCGAACTGAGAACAAATGGGGTACAATGCTTTCACAGTCGATTCCGGCGCGGGGCCAAGGGCCGCGTTGTCGGTGACGGGAATCACGGCCATAAGGAGCGCCAGCGATGAGTCAGCCTGCCCTGCGTGTCGTCGAAGGATCGTCCATGGACAAGTCGAAGGCCCTTTCTGCCGCGCTCTCCCAGATCGAGCGCCAGTTCGGCAAGGGCTCGATCATGAAGCTCGGCAAGAACGACAAGACCATGGATATCGAATCGATATCCTCGGGCTCGCTCGGGCTCGACATCGCGCTCGGCATCGGCGGCCTGCCGCGCGGCCGGGTGGTGGAGATCTACGGGCCGGAATCCTCCGGTAAGACCACGCTTGCCCTGCACACCATTGCGGAAGCCCAGAAGAAGGGTGGCATCTGCGCCTTCGTCGACGCCGAGCACGCGCTCGACGTGGTCTATGCCAGGAAGCTCGGGGTCAACACCGACGACCTCCTGATCTCGCAGCCGGACGCCGGCGAGCAGGCGCTCGAGATCGCCGATACCCTTGTGAGGTCCGGCGCCATCGACGTGCTGGTGGTGGATTCGGTCGCAGCGCTCGTGCCGCGCTCCGAGCTCGAGGGCGAGATGGGCGACGTGCAGCCGGGCTCGCAGGCGCGTCTGATGAGCCAGGCGCTGCGCAAGCTCACCTCGTCGATCAACAAATCCAAGACCATGGTGATCTTCATCAATCAAATTCGGATGAAGATCGGCGTGATGTACGGCTCGCCGGAAGTGACCTCCGGCGGCAACGCCTTGAAGTTCTACGCCTCGGTGCGCCTCGACATCCGCCGCATCGGCGCCATCAAGGACCGCGACGAGGTGATCGGCAACCAGACCCGCGTCAAGGTGGTCAAGAACAAGCTGGCGCCGCCGTTCAAGCAGGTCGAGTTCGACATCATGTACGGCGAGGGCGTCTCCAAGCTCGGCGAGCTCATCGACCTCGGCGTCAAGGCCGGCGTGGTGGAGAAGTCGGGCGCCTGGTACTCCTACGACAGCCAGCGCATCGGCCAGGGCCGCGAGAACGCCAAGGCCTTCCTGAAAGAGAACACCGACATGGCCGCCCGCATCGAAGCGGCGGTGCGCCAGAACGCCGGTCTTCTGCAGGACGCCATCGTGACCGACGAGTCCGGCGAGGACGACGACGGCGGCGACGAGGCCGCCGAAGCTTGAAAGGGTCAGGGCGTTAAGTACGCCGGCGCTTCGGCGCTGCCGTCCGGCGCCGGGATGGCGGAGGAGGGAACGCCCTTCCTCGCGGTCGTGCCGGCGCGGGAGCCTCAAGCTCCCAAAACGTCCGAGCCTGCCAAGTCTGTCGAGCCTCTCATCGCGGCGTCTGAAGCGGTGAAGTCTGAAGCGGCGACACCGTTCGCGGTCGAACCGGAAGCGGCCGCGCCCGATACGGTCGCAGGCATGGTGCCTGAAGCCGAGACGGCGACCGAGGCCGCACAGGCCAACGTCGTCGGGGCCGAGACGCCGAAGGCCGAAGCCGCGACCGCCAAGCCGGCAAAGCCGGCAAAGCTTGCGAAGGCCGATGCGGCAGAAGCCGAGCCGCCGGAGGTGACGAAGGCCAAGATGGTAAAGCCGGCCAAGACGACCAAGACGGCAAAGCCGGCCAAGACGACCAAGTCGGTAAAGCCGGCCAAGAGCAAGCCGGCTGCGGCCAAGCAACCTGCGGCCAAGCCGTCTGCCGCGAAAAAGGCTGTCAAAAGGTCCGCCCAGAAGACCGCCAAGGCGAAAGGCTGATCAAGGTTTTGCGTACCGCGTTGCGTTGAAGCGTATCGGCGTTCCTGCGTTCCAAGTGATCACCCGGCGCGTGGCGTTCCGGCCGGGACCCAATTCAGGCCATACGAGCCTGCGCGATGTCGCCCCCGTCGGCACCCGGCTGCGTAAAGCGGCCGCCACCGAGGACGGGGGCGAAGCGCGTTTGGCGCCGCTCCCGTTTGGCGCCGCCATCATGCTAGAACGGTGCGAGCCGCAAGGCCTACGGGCGCGAGCCGCGAGGCCTGCCGAGGGAGCGCGCATGTTCGGGATCCACGACTTCGCATTGTTCTTGGGCGTGGGCATCCTGCTCAACCTGACGCCGGGCCCGGACACCGCGCTCGTTCTCAGCCACAGCCTGCGGCAGGGGACGGGTGATGGCGCGGGCGGCGGCGCGCGCGCGGGCGTGCTGGCGGCGCTCGGCGTCGGCGCCGGCTGCCTTGTGCACATCACGGCGGCGACTCTCGGTCTCTCCGCCTTGCTGATGGCGTCGGCGACGGCCTTTACGGTCCTAAAATGGGCGGGCGCCGCCTATCTCGCCTTCATCGGTTTGAGCATGATGTTCGGGGCGCAGGAACCGGCCGTGCCGGCGGCTCAGTCCAAGGGCGTGACCGGCCGTTCCGCGTTCCTGCAAGGTTTCCTCACCAATGCGCTCAACCCCAAGGTGGCGCTGTTCTTCCTGGCCTTTCTGCCGCAGTTCGTGGCGGCGGCCGCCCCGGGCAAGGCGCTCGGGTTTGCGCTGCTGGGCGCCACCTTCGACCTCACGGGCACGCTCTGGCTGGTGATCGTCGCGCTGGTGGCGGCGCGCTCGGCGCGGCATTTCGCCGGGCGTTCGGCCTTGCGCCGCTGGTCGCAGCGGCTCATCGGCGCGGTCTTGGTGGCGCTCGCCGGCAAACTGGCGGCGGGGCAGGCGCCGTGAGCCCCTGTACCCCCTTCCTGGACTCATCGCCCCCCCGCCGTTAAATAGCAGCCGGTTAAAATCCAGGCCGGATGGGCATTTATGGCCATCCGTGGAGGCTTCGGGGGGCTGGGCCGGTCGGGTCGGCCGGGGGCCGGGGCCCGAACCCGGCGACAAAAGGACGAAGCGGCGTTTTCATGAGTGGCGTCAACGATATCCGTAAAGGCTTCTTGGACTATTTCGCACGCAACGAGCACGCCGTCGTGGCCTCGTCGCCGCTGGTCCCGCGCAACGATCCGACGTTGATGTTCACCAATGCCGGCATGGTGCAGTTCAAGAACGTGTTCACCGGCCTCGAGACCCGGCCCTACAACCGGGCGGTGACGGCGCAGAAATGCGTGCGCGCGGGCGGCAAGCACAACGACCTCGACAACGTCGGCTACACCGCGCGCCACCACACCTTCTTCGAGATGCTCGGCAACTTCTCGTTCGGGGACTACTTCAAGGAGCGCGCCATCGAGCTCGCTTGGAACCTGGTCACCAAGGAATTCGGGCTGCCGAAGGAGCGCCTGCTCGCCACCGTCTATGTCGACGACGACGACGCCTTCAATCTGTGGAAGAAGATCGCCGGTCTGCCGGACTCGAAGATCCTGCGCATCGCCGGCTCCGACAATTTCTGGGCCATGGGCGACACTGGCCCGTGCGGGCCGTGCTCGGAGATCTTCTACGACCACGGCGACCACATCCCCGGCGGCCCGCCGGGCTCGGCCGATCAGGACGGCGACCGCTTCATCGAGATCTGGAATCTCGTCTTCATGCAGTTCGAGCAGCTCGAGGGCGGCAAGCGCCTGGAACTGCCGCGGCCGTCGATCGACACCGGCATGGGGCTCGAGCGCATCGCCGCCGTCCTGCAGGGCACCCACGACAACTATTCGATCGATCTGTTCGCGACCTTGATCCGCGCCATCGCCGAGCTGACCGGCGTCGATTCCGAAGGCCCGCAGAAGGCCTCGCACCGGGTCATCGCCGATCACCTGCGCGCCTCGTCGTTCCTCATCGCCGACGGCGTGCTGCCCTCGAACGAGGGACGCGGCTACGTGCTCCGCCGCATCATGCGCCGCGCCATGCGCCACGCCGAGCTGCTCGGCGCGCGCGAGCCGCTGATGTTCAAGCTGGTGCCGGCGCTCACCCGCGAGATGGGGCAGGCCTATCCGGAGCTCCTGCGCGCCGAGGCGCTGATCACTGAGACGCTGAAGCTGGAAGAGACCCGCTTCCGCAAGACGCTGGAGCGCGGGCTCGCCATCCTCGACGAGAAGAGCGCGGGCCTGAAGCGCGGCGACATGTTCGACGGCGACACCGCGTTCACGCTCTACGACACCTATGGCTTCCCGCTCGATCTGACGCAGGACGCGCTGCGCGCGCGCGGCATCGGCGTCGATCTCGCGAGCTTCGACGACGCCATGGAGCGCCAGCGCGAGAAGGCGCGCGCGTCCTGGTCGGGTTCGGGCGAGGCGGCGCAGGAGGCGGTGTGGTTCTCACTGCGCGAGAAGCTCGGCGCCACCGAGTTCCTCGGCTACGAGACCGAGAGCGCCGAGGGCGTCGTCACCGCGCTCGAGCGCGACGGCAAAGAGGTTGCCGAACTGAAAGCCGGCGAGAGCGGCGCCGTCATGGTCAACCAGACGCCGTTCTACGGCGAGTCCGGCGGCCAGGTCGGCGACAAGGGCGAGATGCGGCGCGAGGGCGTCTCGGCGCTGGTGACCGACACCCAGAAGAAGGCGGGCGACATGTTCGTCCACTTCGTCACCGTCAAGCAGGGCACGCTCAAGGTCGGCGATCCGCTGCTGTTGGAAGTCGATCACGCGCGCCGCGCCGGCATCCGCCAGAACCATTCGGCGACGCATCTTCTGCACGAGGCGCTGCGCCTGGTGCTCGGCGATCACGTGGCGCAGAAGGGCTCGATGGTCGCGCCCGACCGCCTGCGCTTCGACTTCTCGCACCCCAAGCCCATCAGCGCCGAGGAATTGTCGCGCGTCGAGGACATCGCCAACGACATCGTCTTACAGAACGCCCCGGTGACGACGCGGCTGATGGCGCAGGACGACGCCATCGCCTCGGGCGCGCGCGCGCTGTTCGGCGAAAAGTACGGCGACGAGGTGCGTGTGGTGGCCATGGGCGAGCCGACAGGCAACACGATGGGCTGGTCGGTTGAACTGTGCGGCGGCACCCACGTCAAACGCACCGGCGACATCGGTATGATTTCAGTGCTGGGCGACAGCGGCGTCGCCGCCGGCGTGCGCCGCATCGAGGCCTTGACCGGCCGCGCCGCGCGTCACGCCGCCAACAACCAGATCCAGCTCATCAAGACCGCAGCGTCCGAGCTCAAGGTCACGCCCGACGACATGCCGGCGCGCATCGCCGCACTGCTCGACGAGCGCAAGAAGCTCGAGCGCGAGCTTTCCGACGCGCGCAAGAAGCTCGCCATGGGCGGCGGCGGCACGAAGGCCGACGGCGCCGGCGACGGCGTGCGCGAGGTCAACGGTGTGAAGCTGATGGCGCGCGCCGTCAGCGGCATCGGCGTCAAGGAGCTCAAGGGGCTCGCCGACGAAGGCAAGAAGCGGCTCGGCTCCGGTGTGGTGGCGCTGATCGCCACCAGCGAGGACGGCAAGGCCAGCATCGTCGTTGGCGTCACCGGCGACCTCACGAGCCGCATCTCGGCCGTCGACCTGGTGCGCAAGGCCTCCGAGGTCCTGGGCGGCAAGGGCGGCGGCGGCAAGCCCGACATGGCGCAGGCGGGCGGCCCCGACGGCGCCAAGGCCGACGACGCGTTGAAGGCGATCGAGGCGGCGCTCGCGGGATGACTGCGGCTGCGGTCGATCTGACGCGCTGGACCACCACCGACCGGCTCGATGATGTGCTGGCGCTGGTGCATTCGGCCTTCGCCGGGTTGCAGCCGCCCTCGAGCGTGCTCAATGAAACCGTCGACGATGTCGCGCGCCGTCAGCAGGCGGGGCCGATGCTGGTGGCGCTGGCCGACGGCCGCTTCGTCGGCAGCGTCTTCGCCTCGCGCCAGGACGACGCGCTTTATCTGACGCGGCTCGCGGTGGCGCCGGCTTGGCGAAAGCATGGCGTCGGCCGTGCGCTGGTCGAGGCCGCCGCCGGCGAAGCGCGCGCGACGGGGCTCGCGCGGCTCACTTTGCGGGTACGTCAGAACCTGCCCGGCAACCGCGCCTATTTCGAACGGCTGGGCTTTGCCGTCATCGGTGCCGGCCAGGACCCCGGGCGGCCGCCCTACGATGTTATGGCGCGGATGCTGTGATGCTTGCCAGCCTCCCCGCAAGGGGGAGGCTGGGCCGCCGCGCTTGATCGACCGCAAAGGCCGCGCAGCGAACTGTATTATGGTTCGACCGATTCCGGCGGAGGGCCCCGATGGCCACTGACCTCGTCAATGACGTAAGGCGGCGCGTCTACCAGGTGCTCGAGCAGGGGCCGGCGGGGGACGGGCTCAGCGTCGTCGTCGACCGCGCGCTGGTGACGCTCATCGTCGTCAATCTGGTCGCGGTTGCGCTTGAATTGGTGCCGGGCCTGCGGGCGGCCTATCGGCCGCTGTTCGCCACCATCGAGTACCTGTCGCTCGTCGTGTTCACGGTGGAATACGTCCTGCGCATCTGGTGCGCGGTCGAACACGGACCGCACTCTCACCTCACGCCGCTCAGGGCGCGGCTCACTTATCTCGTCAGTCCGGCCGGTCTCGTCGATCTGATCGCGGTGATGCCGTTCTGGTTCTCGCCCCTGCTGCCGGACGATCTGCGCGTGCTGCAGGTCTTCCGCATCGTGCGCTTCTTCAAAATCACGCGCTATTCGCCGGCGATGCGCTCGCTGCTCGACGTACTCTACCGCGAGCGGCGCGGGCTGTTCGGCTGCCTGGTCATCGCGCTCGGCACCGCGCTCGTTTCCGCCACGCTCATGCATCTGGCCGAGGGCAAGGTGCAGCCCGACAAGCTCGGCACCATTCCGGACGCCTTGTGGTGGGCGATCGTCACGCTGGGCACCATCGGCTATGGCGACGTCGTGCCGGTGACCGCACTCGGCAAGCTGATCGCTACCGGGACCATCTTCGCGAGCGTCATCATGATTGCGCTGCCGGTCGGCATCATCGCCACGGCGTTTGCCGACCAGTTCCATCGCCGTCAGTTCGTCGTCACCTGGGGCATGATCGCGCGCGTGCCGCTGTTCGCCGAGCTCGACGCCGCCGAAATCTCCGACATCATGGGGCTGTTGCGCGCGCGCATTTTCGAGCCCGGGCAGGTGATCGTCCACGCCGGCGATCCGGCGCATTCCATGTATTTCATCGCCGCCGGGGACGTCGAGGTCGCGCTCAAGCGCGAGAAGCTGCGGCTCGGGCCCGGGCAGTTCTTCGGCGAGGTGGCGGTGTTGCGCAAGGCGCGGCGCTCGGCGACCGCGACCGCGCTCACCCGCACCAACCTCCTGGTGCTCGACGCGCAGGACCTGCACGCGCTCATGGAGCGCGACCCGCGCGTCGCCGCGCGCATCAACGAGGTGGTGGAAAAGCGCGTCGCGCGCAACACCGTGACGCCCAAGGGCGACATCGTGCGGGATGAAATCGAGCCCGCGGCGGAGGAGTAAGCTTCTCAGTCCCTCCCTCAAAGGGCAGGGATCACCCCATCGCCTTCTGCAGGTTGGCGTCCACCTTGTCGAGAAAGCCGGTCGTCGACAGCCACGCCTGGTCGGGCCCGACCAGGAGCGCCAGGTCCTTGGTCATGAAGCCGGCTTCGACCGTGTCGATGCAGACTTTCTCGAGCGTGGCGGCGAACCTGGCGAGCGGCTCGTTACCGTCGAGCTTGGCGCGGTGGGCGAGGCCGCGGGTCCAGGCAAAGATCGAGGCGATCGAGTTGGTCGAGGTCTGCTCGCCCTTCTCGTGCTGGCGGTAGTGGCGGGTGACCGTGCCGTGGGCGGCTTCCGATTCGACCGTCTTGCCGTCCGGCGTCATCAGCACCGAGGTCATCAGGCCGAGCGAGCCGAAGCCCTGCGCCACGATGTCGGATTGCACGTCGCCGTCGTAGTTTTTGCAGGCCCAGACGTATCCGCCCGACCACTTTAGCGAGGAGGCCACCATGTCGTCGATCAGGCGGTGTTCGTAGGTCAGCTTCTTCTTCTGGAACGCGTCCTTGAACTGGCTGTCGAAGACCTCCTGGAAGATGTCCTTGAAGCGCCCGTCATAGGCCTTGAGGATCGTGTTCTTGGTCGAGAGATAGACCGGATAGCCGCGCGCCAGCCCGTAATTGAACGAGGCCATGGCGAAATCGCGGATCGAATCGTCGAGGTTGTACATCGCCATGGCGACGCCGGAGCCCGGGAACTCGAACACCTCGTGCTCGATCTTCTGCCCGTCGGGCGTCACGTAGCTGAGCGTCAGCTTGGCGCCCTGCGGCACGCGGATGTCGGTGGCGCGGTACTGGTCGCCGTAGGCGTGGCGGCCGATGATGATCGGCTGCGTCCAGCCCGGCACCAGGCGCGGCACGTTCTTGCAGATGATCGGCTCGCGGAAGATCACGCCGCCGATGATGTTGCGGATGGTGCCGTTGGGCGAGCGCCACATCTTCTTGAGGTTGAACTCCTTCACCCGCGCCTCGTCCGGGGTGATGGTGGCGCATTTCACCGCGACGCCGACTTCCTTGGTCTTCTCGGCGGCGTCGATGGTGATCTGGTCGTCGGTCTCGTCGCGCTTCTGGATCGAAAGGTCGTAGTAGAGAAGATCGATGTCGAGGTAGGGGTGGATCAGCTTGTCCTTGATGAGCTGCCAGATGATGCGCGTCATCTCGTCGCCGTCCATTTCGACGACGGGGTTGTTCACCTTAATCTTCGCCATTTTGCGGGGCCACCTTTCGAGATCCGGCATCGCCGATGGCTATAGCATCGACTTTCGTGGCGTGAAAGCCGCGTCAGATCGTGGTGCTAATCAACGTCCAAAGAGGATTAGCCGAGATCGATCGGGCGTCGTTGAAACCACCCCATTCATTCCCGCGCCAGCGGGGAATCCCGTGCTTGGGGCCTGGGTCCTCACCGCAAGTCGGCTATAGCCGACTTGCGTATTTTAGATGGCAGGCATCGGGTGCACCTGATGTCTGCGCGCGGGGGCGAACGGGTTTGGGGCGTCAGACCGCGGCGATGGCGGCGTTGAGCGTGGGGCTCGGCCGCATGGCGGCGGAGGCCTTGGCATCGTCGGGCAGGTAGTAGCCGCCGATGTCGACGGGCTTGCCCTGGGCGCCAATCAGTTCGGCGTTGATCTTGTCCTCGTTCTTGGCGAGCGTTTCGGCCAGCGGCTTGAAGCGGGCCTGCAATTCCTTGTCCTTGGATTGCGCGGCCAGCGCCTGCGCCCAGTAGAGGGCGAGGTAGAAGTGGCTGCCACGGTTGTCGATCTGGCCGACCTTGCGCGCGGGATTCCGGTTGAGCTCGAGGAACTTTGCGATGGCCGTGTCGAGCGTCTCGGCGAGAACCTGGGCCTTGGCGTTCTTGTAGGTCTGCGCCAGATGCTCGAGCGAGGCGCCGAGCGCCAGGAACTCGCCGAGCGAATCCCAGCGCAGATAGCCTTCTTCCTGGAACTGCTGCACGTGCTTGGGGGCCGAGCCGCCGGCGCCGGTCTCGAACAGGCCGCCGCCCGCCAGCAGCGGAACGATCGACAACATCTTGGCCGAGGTGCCGAGCTCCATGATCGGGAAAAGATCCGTCAGATAATCCCGCAGGATGTTGCCGGTGACGGAGATCGTGTCCTGCCCCTTGCGGATGCGCTCGAGCGAAAATTTCATCGCATCGACCGGGGCCAGAATGCGGATGTCGAGCCCGGACGTATCTTCGTTCTTCAGGTACGTCTCGACCTTGGCGATGAGCTGCGCGTCGTGCGCGCGATTCTTGTCGAGCCAGAACACCGCCGGCGTGTTGGTCAGGCGCGCGCGGCGCACACCGAGCTTCACCCAATCCCGCACCGCTGCATCCTTGAGCTCGCACATGCGGAAAATGTCACCAGCCTCGACCGGACGTTCGAGCAGGACCTTGCCGTCGTCGGCGACGACGCGGACCGTCCCACTCGCCGCAACTTCGAAAGTCTTGTCGTGCGAGCCGTATTCCTCGGCCTTCTGCGCCATCAAGCCGACGTTGGGGACCGTGCCCATGGTCTTGGGATCGAAGGCGCCGTGCGCCTTACAATCGTCGATGACCGCCTGATAGAGCCGCGCGTAGGCGCGATCCGGGATCACGGCCATGGCGTCGTGCGGCTTGCCGTCAGGTCCCCACATCTTGCCGCCTTCGCGGATCATCGCCGGCATCGTCGCGTCGATGATGAAGTCGCTGGGGACGTGGAGGCCGGTGATCCCCTTGTCGGAGTTGACCATGGCAAGCGCCGGACGCTTGGCGTACTCGGCCGCGATGTCGTCCTTGATCGCCTTCTTCTCAGGCTCAGGCAACGTCTCGATCTTCGCCAGCAGATCACCGAAGCCATTGTTGAGATTGACGCCAAGCTTCTTCAGCGTGGCGTCGTGTTTCTTGATGACGTCGGCGAAGAAGGCCGATACGGCGTGGCCGAATATGATGGGGTCGGCGATCTTCATCATGGTCGCCTTGACGTGCAGCGAGAACAGCACGCCTTCCTTCTTCGCCTCTTCGATCTGCTGGTCAAAGAAGGCGCGCAGCGCCTTGGCGCTCATCACGGCGGCGTCGATAATCTCACCATCGGCGATCGCCGTCTTGGCCTTCAGCACTGTGACGGTGCCGTCGGCGGCGGCCAGTTCGATGCGGACGTTGGTTGCGGCGGGGACAGTGGTCGCGATTTCCGAGCCGAAGTAGTCGCCGCTCGACATGTGCGCGACATGCGATTTGGAGTCCTTGCTCCAGGCGCCCATTTTGTGCGGATTGTTGCGGGCGTAGTTCTTGACCGCGGCGGCCGCGCGGCGGTCGGAATTGCCCTCGCGCAGGATCGGGTTGACGACGCTGCCGAACACCTTGGCGTAACGCGCCTTGATATCCTTCTCGGCGTCCGTCGTCGGATTGTCCGGATAGTCCGGAACGTCGTAGCCCTTGCCCTGCAGTTCCTTGATCGCGGCCCTGAGCTGCGGGATCGAGGCGGAGATGTTGGGCAGCTTCATGATGTTGGCTTCGGGCCGCAACGTGAGCTCGCCGAGTTCGGTGAGCTCGTCGTTGATGCGTTGCGCCGGGGTGAGCCTCTCGGGGAATTGGGCGATGATGCGGCCGGCCAGCGAAATGTCCTTCAGCTCCACCGATACGCCCGCCGCGCCGACGAAGGCGCGGACTATCGGGAGCAGGGAATAGGTCGCGAGCGCCGGGGCTTCATCGACCTTCGTCCACATGATTTCGAGATCCGACATGCTTCACACCTCTGGTCGCCGTACTTGTTGGGGCCGACCGGAAACTGACCATCGATGGCGCGGGGTGCGCCCTCAAATGAATTGTCTTCGGCGGGACGCCGCCACCCGGGGATCCGGCTGACGGGGAATTTGGCGGGCCCTATAGCATCCGCACCGGGGCGGTGAAAGCCGCCCAGCTCCGTTCTTCCCCCGCTGCCGCGACGCCGCTATAGAGCCCCGGCAACGGAGGATTTCATGCCTGGAGCCGGCACCGACAAGACGCGCCGCTGGATCGAGACGCCGGCCCCTGTGGTCGTGCTGGTCGAGCCGCAGCTCGGC
The DNA here is from genome assembly GCA_963773225.1 of uncultured Pseudomonadota bacterium. GTDB lineage: Bacteria > Pseudomonadota > Alphaproteobacteria > Rhizobiales > Xanthobacteraceae > Pseudolabrys. Next base: position 299,889 of record CAVZAO010000006.1, on the reverse strand, counting down.
GAGAACATCGGGGCGGCGGCCCGCGCCATGGCCAATTTCGGGCTCTCCAAATTGCGCATCGTGAAGCCGCTGCAGGGCTGGCCCAACGAACGGGCGCGGGTGATGGCGTCGGGCGCCGACCGCATCCTGGACGGCGCGGTGTTGTACGAAAGTCTGAGCGACGCCATCGGCGACTGCACCTACGTGCTGGCCACCACCGCGCGCGTCCATGACCAGGCAAAGCCCGTGATGGGCGCCGACGAGGCGGCCACCGAACTCGCATCGCGGGTCGCGTCGGACGAGACCGTGGCGCTGGTGTTCGGGCGCGAGCGCATCGGGCTCGAGAATCACGAAGTGGCGATGGCCGATGCGATCATCACGCTGCCGGTGAACCCGGCCTTCGCGTCGCTCAACCTGGCGCAGGCCGTGGTGGTGGTTGCCTATGAGTGGTTCAAGAACGCCACCGGCGGCGAACTGCCGATCGGTGGCCGCGACAGGTCGCCGCCGGTTTCCAAGCAGCAACTCGCGGCGTTCTTCGACGACCTCGACCGCGAGCTGGAGAAAGCCGAGTTCTTCCGCCCGGAAGAAAAGCGCGGCACCATGTCCATCAATCTGCACAACATCTTCCGCCGCATGAACCCGACGCAGCAGGATATCCGCACGCTGCACGGCGTCGTCACGGCGCTGGTGCACGGCCGCAAGGGACCGGCGCGCGGCGGCGTGCTCGACAGCGAGGAGGCGCAGCGCCTGCGCGATCTCATCGCCGAGCATGGCTCCGGCGGGGTGCCGGGCGAGCGGGGGCCGGTGCGGGGCCTCGCGCGCCTGCTCAGGCGCAATCCGACAGAGGCCGAGCGCATCCTGTGGCAGGCGCTGACCAACGACCGCCGCTTTGCCGGGCGCGGCTTCAAGCGCCAGGTGCCGGTCGGCCCGCACATCACCGACTTCGTGTCGTTTCCGTTGAAGTGTGTGATTGACCTGGCGCCGACCGGGGAGACCGAGGACGCCCTCAAAGGCCGCGCCGAGAAGCGCACTTATCTCGAGCAGCGCGATTACCGTGTGGTCGAGGTGAGGGCGGCGGAGGTGGAGAGCGATCTGGCGGCAGCGCTCGACAGTTTGGCGGCGGCTATCAATTAGCAGTCATTCCGGGGCACTTGCGCGGCACGCGAACCCGGAAGCGAGCGCGACCAATGCCGTGCCTTGTTGCCCTGGACTTCGGATCCACGCGCCATCGGCATCAGAGACGCACGTAAGCGCGCTGATGGCCTGCGCTTCGGAACGACAATCAGGACCTTTTCAACACCTTCATCTGCGCCGCGATGCCCTCGCGCATGAAGCCGAGATCGCTGCCGATGGTCATGAGCTTGAAGCCGCGCTTGGCCATGGCCACGGCGCGCGCGGCGTCGCGGCAATAGACGCCGGGAATCTTGCCGGCCTTCACCGCGGCCGCGCAGATCTGGTCGATGGCGCGCTCGACTTCCGGCGCGGTGACGTCCTGGGCGGTGCCGCCGGAAAGCGAGGTGGCAAGATCGTAAGGGCCGATGAAGAGCGCGTCGATGCCGTCGGTCGCCGCGATGTCGTCGACGTCGTTGAGCGCGGCCGGGGTCTCGATCATGGCAAGCGTCAGTGCGCCGGCGTTGGCCTCGCGCAGATAATCGGTGGGCACGTCGAGCCCCTGCAACGTCATAGCGCGCTGCGGGCCCCAGCTGCGCTCGCCGATCGGCGGATACTTGGCGGCTGCGGCGAAAGCCCTCGCGTCCGACGCGCTGTTGATCATGGGGGCGATGATGGCCTCGGCGCCGAAGTCGAGCGCGCGCGACACCAGCGCGAAGTCGTTGAGCGGGACCCGCACCATGGGGGCGGCGCCGGCGTGATGCACGGCGGCGATGCCGACCGCAAGCGAGGCCGCATCCCAGAGCCCGTGCTGGCCGTCGAGCACGACAGCGCCAAATCCGTCACGCCCGAGCGTCTCGGCGGCGTGCGGCGAAGCCATGGAGCTCCAGCCGGCGTAAACGGTCTCGCCGGCGCGCAACGCGCGCGCGAGCGGGAAGGGGGCTTGGGTCATCAGAATCACCTCTCGACGCGTCATTAAAGGGCGCGGGCCACTCGGGGCCCGTGCCTATCATCGTGGCCGGAGGTTTTGAAATCCAGTCCCCGCGCTGGCGCGCGAGGGAAGCGGCATCGGCTACTGGCCCGCCTGGATCTGCGCGACCGCCTGGGCCAGCAGCTCCGCCATCTTGGCGCGGACGTCCTGCTCGCTGACACCCTTGCCCTCGAGGTCCTTCATGACCTTGCGCACCACGTCGTGGTCACCGGCTTCCTCGAAGTCGGACAGCACGACCTCCTTGGCGTACGCCTCGGCGTCCGGGCCGCTCTTGCCGAGCACGCCCGCGACCCAGAGTCCCAACAACTTGTTGCGCCGCGCCGTCGCCTTGAAGCGCAGTTCCTCGTCATGCGCGAACTTCTTTTCGAAGCCTTCCTCACGCTTGTCGAACGTCGTCGTCATGCCGCCCTCGCTAAGCCCTGACTGGGGTTACTTGCGACCAGTCGAGTCGCCCTATATATCCGCGCCTTGCATATCGCCGGAATACCGTCAAGGCAACATAGGTGCCGCCAATGCGGCGAAAATGCGAAGTGGAAACGGCCTCCAAGCGCGATTGTACTCACCAGACCGATCGGCTAGGTTGACGCCCTGCCCGGAGCGAGTTCGCGCGGGAAAGCGCGCTTTTGATCCGGGTTGGCGCCGCGGATTCACGTATGCTTTAGAGGAGCCACGGCAAACCCGATGGATTTTCACAAAACACGGTACACACCCATGAGCCGCCGTCGTCGCATCTACGAAGGCAAGGCGAAAGTCCTTTACGAAGGTCCGGAGCCGGGGACACTGATCCAGCACTTCAAGGACGATGCCACTGCCTTCAACGCCAAGAAGCATGAAGTGATCGAGGGCAAAGGTGTACTGAACAACCGCATTTCGGAATACGTCTTCCAGCACCTCAACGACATCGGCGTGCCGACGCACTTTATCCGCCGTCTCAACATGCGCGAGCAGTTGATCCGCGAGGTCGAGATCATTCCGCTGGAAGTGGTTGTGCGCAACGTCGCGGCCGGCTCACTGTCGACGCGCCTCGGCATCGAGGAAGGCACGCAGCTGCCGCGTTCGATCATCGAATTCTACTACAAGAACGACGCGCTCAACGACCCGATGGTGTCGGAAGAGCACATCACGGCATTCGGCTGGGCGAGCCCGCAGGAAATCGACGACATCATGGCGCTGGCGATCCGCGTCAACGACTTCCTCTCCGGCCTGTTCCTGGGCGTCGGCATCCGCCTGGTCGATTTCAAGATGGAATGCGGGCGCCTGTGGGAAAACGACCTCATGCGCATCGTGGTGGCCGACGAGATCAGCCCCGATTCGTGCCGGCTATGGGACATGAAGTCGAACGACAAGCTCGACAAGGACCGTTTCCGCCGCGACATGGGCGGGCTGGTGGAGGCCTATACCGAGGTCGCCAAGCGGCTCGGCATCATGAACGAGGGCGAGCCGCCGCGCGGCGTCGGCCCGGTGCTGGTGAAGAGCTGAACGCGCTTCCGGGCCGATTGAGATGAATCGGTGAGGATGCTAACTGGGGGCCGAAAGGCCCCCGTTTTGCTTGTCCAGATGTATCGCTTTCGGCCCGCGCCGGAGCGGCAAGGAATTGAGCCATGAAAGCCCGCGTTACCGTCACCCTAAAAACCGGCATCCTCGATCCGCAAGGCAAGGCGATCGAGGGCGCGCTGCGCTCGCTCGGCATCGAGGGCGTCGCCAGCGTGCGCCAGGGCAAGGTGTTCGACGTCGAGATCGAGGGCGGCGATCCGGCCAAGGCGGAAGCGCTGCTCAAACAGGCCGCCGACAAGCTCCTGGCGAATACGGTGATCGAGAACTACCGCGTCGAGGTGCTTTAAGGGCCTCGGCGTCTCGGTCCTCGGCCGGCGAGGAAACGACGATGACCGCCTACGCCCTCTACGAGCCGGTCGGCACGCTTAAATCCGTTGCCGACAACGTCTGGATCGTGGACGGCCCCGAAATCCAGATGACCTATCCGTGGCTGCCCTTCTTAAAGGTGCCGTTCCCCACGCGCATGACCGTGGTGCGGCTCGCCGACGGCGCACTGTGGCTGCATTCGCCGACGCCGCTGACCGACGGCCTTGCCGCCGAAATCGATTCGCTCGGGCGGGTCGCCTTTCTGGTGGCGCCCAACCTCCTGCACTTCTGGTGGATCGGTGCGTGGAAGACCCGTTATCCGCAAGCGCGCGCCTATGCGGCGCCCGGTGCGCGCGCCCACGCGGCGGCGCATTTCAACGGCTTCGACGCCGATTTGACCGACTCGGCGCCGCCGGAATGGCAGGGTGCCTTCGAGCAGGTGCTGGTGCCGGGCAGCTACATGACCGAGGCGGTGTTCTTTCACAAAGCCTCGCGCACGCTCGTCCTCACCGACCTGATCGAGAATTTCGAGCCGGCGCGCTTCCACAAACGCTGGCTTCGGCTCGTTTGCCAGTGGTCGGGCTGCTGCGATCCGGACGGCCGGGCGCCGATCGATCTGCGCTCCACGTTCTACCGCCACCGTGGCGCGGTTCGCCAAGCGGTCCGGCGCATGCTGGAATGGGGGCCTGAGCGGGTGATTCTGGCGCATGGCAGGTGGTATCCGGAAAAGGCCGCGGCGGAGTTGAAACGCGCCTTCCGTTGGGCTTTATGACGAACATGAAAGCAGCCGTCCTCGTCTTCCCGGGCATCAATCGCGAGCGCGACATGGCGCGCACGCTCCGGCTCGTCTCGGGGCAGACCCCGGCCATGGTCTGGCACGCCGAGACCGATCTCCCGGCCGGCACCGATCTGGTGGTGATCCCGGGCGGCTTCTCCTACGGCGATTACCTGCGTTGCGGCGCCATCGCGGCGCGTTCGCCGGTGATGGACGCGGTGCGCCGGTTCGCGGCCGGCGGCGGCCTCGTGCTCGGCGTCTGCAACGGCTTCCAGATCCTGTGCGAGGCGGGCCTGTTGCCGGGCGTGCTGATGCGCAACCAGAATCTGCGTTTCATCTGCCGCGACGTATTCTTGCGCGTCGAGCGTTCCGACACGCCGTTCACCGGCGGCTATAACGCCGGGCAAGTGGTCAAGGTGCCGGTCGCGCACGGCGAGGGCAACTACATCGCCGACAGCGAGACCATCGCGCGGCTGGAAGGCGAAGGGCGGGTGCTGTTCCGCTATTCGTCGCCCGACGGCATGATCGATCCGAACTGGAATCATAACGGCGCCATCAACGCAATCGCCGGCATCGCCGGCGAGAACGGCAATGTACTTGGCATGATGCCTCACCCGGAGAACCACGTCGAAGAGGTGATCGGCGTCACCGACGGCCGTGGCCTGTTCGCCGGGCTTGCCGAGCATCTCGGCCGCGCCGCTTAATCATCAGCCGCCGCGGAGCACGTGCAGCAGCTTGGGTGATTTGACGGCGGGCCGCGCGCCGTCGATCCACGCCTTGATGTCGGGCTGCCGCAGACGGGCGCCGCCGAGCAGATAGAGCGCGGCGGCGAACAACGTGCCGGAAATGGCGATCAGCAAGGCCACCCATACGGCTTCGTGGATGCCGTTGGCGGCGAGGCCAGGACCGCTCGACGTGACCTTGGCGATACGCTCCAGCACCGGCGCCATGATGAAGTCGGCGACCGAGCGCACCAGTTCGATGAGCGCAAAGATGCGGCCCAGCATCTGCGAGGGCAGCGACAGGCCGGCCACGAACAGGCCCGGGCTCACGGTCGCGCCGGCGCCGAGGCCGAGCAATCCAAGCGCAGTCAGCAGCAGCGGTCCGGTATCGTCCTTCTTCAGCAGCAGTAGCAGCAGAACGCCGCCCGCGATCAGTACCACCATGCCGCCGAAGGCGAGCAGCGGCAGGAAGCGGGTGTGAAACACGAAGGCGAGGATGCCGGCGGTGAGGGCCGCGCCGAGCACCTGCGGCCAATAGCTCAGGCCCGCTTGCAGGGGGCTGAAGCCCTCGATCTTGATGAGGAATTCGGACGTCAGCAGCACGAAAGTAACGAAGACGCCGCCGCCGAGCATGGCGATCCAGGTGCCGAACACGGGCAGCGTGCTCCACATCTTGGTCACCGGGGCCAGCGCCTCGCGCTGGTGATATTCCACCAGCAGCAGCGCGATGAAGCAGGCGAGGCCGAGCGCGAGCGGCACCGCTACGATCGGCGCACTGAAGCCGTGCGAGGCCAATTCGCCGCTCGCCCAAAACGGCAGCACGGTCGCGGCGAAGGCGAGCGCGATCCCGGGGAAGTCGAAGCGTAGGTCCGGATTGTAGGGCGCCATGTGGGGCAGGGTGGCGACGCCGACCGCGATATTGAACAGCCCCAGCAAGGCAAAGGCGCCGTAGAGCTCGCGCCAGGCGTGGGCGTAGGCCACGACCCCGCCCAGCAACGGGCCGGCCGCGACCGCGCCGAAGAGGCCCAGATTGACGAAGGCCGCGCTGGTCGGCAGCCGCTCCGGCGGAAATTGCCGCATGACCGGCGGCAGCGAGGTCACCAGCAGCGTGCCGGTGGCAAAGCCCGCCAGCACGCGCCCGGCGCCGTAGCTGACCACCCCTACGGCCAAAGCCGAAAGCAGCCAGCCGGCGATGAACAGGCACTGGCCCGCGATGAACATGTGGCGCTGGGGAAAGCGGTTGATGAGGTCGCCGCCGAACAGGGCACCGAAGGCGTAGCCGGCGGTGCTGAGGCCCTCGATGACCGAGAGCGCGCCGCGTGCGACGCCGGTGTCGTGGATGACCTCGGGGCGGTAAAGCGCCGCGCCGCTCGCCACCAGGATGTAGGGAACCAGCGAAAAAAGGGCGATCGTCAGCCGCGGGACATAGTGTCCTTGGGCCTGGGGAGCCATCCGTCATCCTTTCGTCTAGGGGGCAATTGAGTTGGAGCGGCGCGGCGGGAGCGCCGGCAGCAGGCGTCCGAGACTTAACGGCGCAGGTTCGTTTTGTTTCCCGCCGGCCGCCGCCGAATGGCCTTGCCAAAGGCGGGAACGCCCGGCAAACCCTGTGGAGTTGGCGTCGCGCCGCATTGCGGCAGCGGGCGCAACAGTGACAATTCATGCCTAGCCCCGCGCGGCACAAAGAGGCCAATGACCGCCCATACCACCCCCATCACCCCGGAACTCGTCGCCGAGCACGGCCTCAAGCCGGACGAATACCAGCGCATCCTCGAGCTGATCGGCCGCGAACCGACGCTGACCGAGCTCGGCATCTTCTCGGCCATGTGGAACGAGCACTGCTCGTACAAGTCCTCGCGCGTGCACTTGAAGGGACTGCCCACCACGGGGCCGCAAGTGATCCAGGGCCCGGGCGAGAATGCCGGCGTGGTCGACATCGGCGACGGGCTCGCGGTCGTGTTCAAGATGGAGAGCCACAATCACCCGAGCTACATCGAGCCCTACCAGGGCGCGGCCACCGGGGTCGGCGGAATCTTACGCGACGTGTTCACCATGGGCGCGCGCCCCATCGCCTGCCTCAATGCCTTGAGCTTCGGCGCGCCGTCACATGCCAAGACGCGGCATCTGGTGGCCGGCGTCGTCGGCGGCATCGGCGGATACGGCAATTCCTTCGGCGTGCCCACGGTCGGCGGCTCGGTGCGCTTCCATCCGCGTTACGACGGCAATTGCCTGGTCAACGCCATGGCGGTCGGCATCGCCAAGAAGGACGAGATTTTCTATGCAGCGGCCTCCGGCGTGGGCATGCCGATCGTCTATCTCGGCTCCAAGACCGGGCGCGACGGCATTCATGGCGCCACCATGGCCTCGGCCGAGTTCGGCGAGGACTCGGAAGAAAAGCGGCCGACCGTGCAGGTCGGCGACCCGTTCTCCGAAAAGCTGCTGCTGGAAGCCTGCCTGGAGATCATGGCCAAGGGCTGCGTCATCGCCATTCAGGACATGGGCGCGGCGGGCTTGACGTCGTCGTCGACCGAGATGGGCGCCAAGGGCAATCTCGGCGTCACCCTCGACCTCGATCATGTGCCGTGCCGCGAAGAGGGCATGACGGCCTACGAGATGATGCTGTCGGAGAGCCAGGAGCGCATGCTCATGGTGCTCAAGCCCGAAAAGGAACAGGAAGCCGAAGCGATCTTCCGCAAATGGGGGCTCGACTTTGCGGTGGTCGGCGAGACCACCGACACCAAGCGGTTCATCGTGCGCCATAAGGGCGAGGTGATGGTCGATCTGCCGATCACCGAACTCGGCACGGAAGCGCCGGTCTATCACCGGCCGTTCGTGTTCAAGGAGAAGCCGGCGGCGATCGATGCCACCAAAATCGAGGCGCCGGTCGGCATCGCCGAGGCGCTGGAGAAGCTGATCGCCGCGCCCGACTTGTGCTCCAAGCGCTGGGTCTGGGAACAGTACGACTACGTCATCGGCGGCAACACGGTGCAGCGCCCGGGTGGCGACGCGGCGGTGGTGCGGGTCGAGGACGGGCCCAAGGGCCTCGCGCTCACCACAGACGTGACGCCGCGTTATTGCGAAGCCGATCCGTTCGAGGGCGGCAAGCAGGCGGTCGCCGAATGCTGGCGCAATCTCACGGCGGTCGGCGCGACCCCGCTCGCCATCACCGATAACCTCAACTTCGGCAATCCGGAGCGGCCCGAGATCATGGGCCAGTTCGTCGGCTGCATCCGCGGCATCGCGGAAGCCTGCAAGGCGCTCGACTTCCCGGTCGTGTCCGGCAACGTCTCGCTCTACAACGAGACCAAGGTGTCGGGCGAAGAATTCGGCCGGCCGATCCTGCCGACGCCCTCTATCGGCGGTGTCGGCCTGCTCGCCGACTTCGGCAAGTCGGCGACGCTTGCCTTCAAGGCGGAGGGCGAGGCGATCCTGCTGGTCGGCGAGACCACCGGCTGGCTCGGGCAGTCGATGTATCTGCGCGAGATCTGCGGACGCGAGGACGGTGCGGCCCCGCCGGTCGATCTCACCGAGGAGCGTGAGAACGGCGATTTCGTGCGCGCACTGATCGCCGACGGCACCGCGACCGCGGTGCATGATGTCTCCGACGGCGGGCTGCTGGTGGCGGTGGCCGAGATGGCGATGGCCTCCGGGCTCGGCGCCGTGCTCGGCGATGCGCCGCAGGATATCCCCGCGCACGCTCACTGGTTCGGTGAAGACCAGGCGCGCTACGTGATCACGGTGAAGGCGAGCCAGGCGGACGCAGTGCTCGCGCGCGCGCGCGAAGCCGGCGTGCTGGTGTCGCGGGTCGGGTCGACCGGCGGCGAAGTGCTGGCGCTGCCGGGCGAAATGCCGCTCTCGGTCGCGCGCTTGCGCGAACACTTCGAGGGCTGGCTGCCGGCCTACATGGCCGGCGAGCTATAAAGCCGCCCCGCCGTTACTGGTTGCGCTCCATGATCCGCCGCATGATTCGGCCTGCCGGCGTAATCCCCGGCGGCAGGTGGCGTCGTGGCTCCGGCTCGACGACGACGGTCGGGGTTGCCGCCGCGCCACCGAGTGCCGCGAGCGAAGCCCTGCATGCCGGCGAGACTTCCGCGGCGTGGGCTTTGAGGCACGCGAGCGCTTCCTGACCCGGTGCGACGCCGGGGCAGACGCGCCGGAAGTCGCCGCCGCAATTCTGCTTCACCGCCTCCTGTGTGCCGGCTGGGTGGGCGGGCGCCGGCATGTTGAGGACGATGGCGCGCACCGAGGTCCGGCAATCTGGCGACAGCCGTGCCTGATGCTCGGCCAGGCAAGCGAAGGCCGCCTGACCGCCCGGCGGTACGCCGCGGCAATGGACGCGGAAGTCGCGCCGGCAGGTGAACCTGACGGCCTCCATCTGCCGCCGCGTGGGCATCGGCATGGCCGCCGCCGGAGGTGGCGCTGCGGCCGGAGGCGGTGGTGCGAGCGCCACGGGCTTCGGCGCGGGCGGGCGCGCAAGAGGCGCCATCATGGCGCTGAGTACGCGCTTGCAGGGCACCGAGAGCTGCATGGCATGCTGTTTGAGGCACGCCAGCGCCGCCTTGCCGCCGGGTGGCACGCCGGCGCAATGGGCGAGATAATCATTTCCGCAGGCCTTGTTCAGCGCCTCGCTCTCGGTGGTGCTGCCGCGCGGCGGCGGGGCTTTGGGTGGCGGGGCGGCGGCTGCGGCCGGTGGCGGCGCGGGCACCGGTTTCGGCGCTTCGGCGGTTCTAGGCGTCTCGGCGGGCTTCGGCGCCTCGGCCGCCTTGGGCGGCGCCATGGTGGCGGTGACGGCGCTCTTGCAGGCGCCGGTCAGCTGGCCGGCGTGGCTCTGCAGGCATTGCAGCGCCTCCTTGCCGCCGGGCGTCACGCCCATGCAGTGCGCCATGTAGTCGGACCGGCAGGACCCCTTGATGGCATCGAGCTGCGCCTTGCTCACCTGGGCCTGCGCGCTGCCTAAGAGTGGTGCCAGCGTGAAGGCGAGGACGATGGCGAGGCGCGCGGCCGCGCGCCATGGCACGTCGATTGTCATCACAGACACGTCAGCCCCCTTTGATCCATCGCCCCCTCAGGCTAATGCAACGCAGAGTTTAATGCCAGGAAATGACGGTTTTACCGGGCATGCACAGGGCAGGGGGTGCAAACCGCCCTTGGACCGTTCCCGATCAGCGTCAACTCTGCTAGAGCCAGAAGCATCAATAACCTTCGGGTTGAGCGGCGTCGCGACGGCTCCTGACGGCCTCTCGGCGGCCCTGCCGGCCCGTCAACGACCGTTCGGAGACCAGTGCCATGGCCATGGATGCCGATGAGATCGAACGGCTGATCAAGACCAGCATCCCCGATGCCGAGGTGACGATCCGCGATCTCGCCGGCGACGGCGACCACTACGCCGCCACGGTGATTTCCCCTTCGTTCAAAGGCAAATCGCGGGTGCAGCAGCACCAGCTCGTCTACGACGCGCTGAAAGGGCAGATGGGCGGGGTCCTGCACGCGCTGGCACTGCAGACCGGCACGCCGGAGTAGCGCGCCGCGGAAGCCCGATCCGCCCTGAAAACGGCGTGAATTTACGCCAAATCTCCGGCGAATCTCCAGTTGGCCCCCTTGGGGTAGCGGCGTCTTCTGCGCTACATATATCGACACGCGAGACGGCAAGCCCGCGCCCTGCGGCGGGCATCCGTGCGAAAGGACAGGATTTCCATGGGCATCGAGCAGTTCATCGACAACGAAGTGAAGAGCAACGACGTGGTGCTGTTTATGAAGGGCACCCCGCAGTTCCCGCAGTGCGGCTTCTCCGGCCAGGTGGTGCAGATCCTCGACTATCTGGGCGTGCCCTATAAAGGGCTCAACGTGCTGGAGTCAGACGACCTGCGTAACGGTATCAAGGCCTATTCGAACTGGCCGACCATCCCGCAGCTCTACGTGAAGGGCGAGTTCGTCGGCGGCTGCGACATCATCCGCGAGATGTTCCAGGCGGGTGAACTGCAGCAGGCCATGAAGGACAAGGGCATCGAGACGCGCCAGCCGGCCTGACGGTACGTGACAGCGGGGGGCGGGTCGCGATGGCCAAGGCGTCACTGGTGGTGGCGACGATCGTCGATCTCGGCATCGCCGCCCTGCTGATCGGGGTCTCGGGCTTTCTGTTCGGCGGCGGGCCGCAAAGCATGAACGCCGGCGCGGGCGCGACCGTGGTCTACGCCGCCGGCGTCATCGCCTGCATCGTGGCGCCGGTCGCGGGCTTCGTGCTCAACGGATCTCATCACAAGACGGCGGCGCAGTTCACCGCCTGGCTGCCGAGCGTGGGCGCGCTCGCTGCGATTCTGCTGCCGGCGCCGTATTGAGGTCCTGAGAAAAGTCGGACCACAAACAAAAACCCCGCCGATCCGGCGGGGTTTTGCATTTGAATGCTTCGGTGTCGGCGCTTAGCGCGAATAGTATTCGACCACTAGGTGCGGCTCCATCTGCACCGCGTAGGGCACGTCAGAGAGCACCGGAATGCGCGCGAATTTGGCGGACTTCTTGCCCTCGTCGACCTCGATGTAGTCCGGCACGTCGCGCTCGGGCAGCGCCTGCGCCTCGAGCACCACTGCGAGTTCCTTGGACTTCTCTTTGATCTCGATGACGTCGCCGACCTTGACCCGATAGCTCGGGATGGTGACGCGGCGGCCGTTCACCTTGATGTGGCCGTGGTTGATGAACTGGCGGGCGGCGAACACGGTCGCCACGAACTTGGCGCGGTAGATGACCGCGTCGAGCCGGCGCTCCAGCAGGCCGATCATGTTGGCGCCCGAGTCGCCCTTCATGCTGATGGCGTCGGAATAGATGCGGCGGAACTGTTTCTCGGAGACGTTGCCGTAGTAGCCGCGCAGCTTCTGCTTGGCCTTGAGCTGAACGCCGTAGTCCGAGAGCTTGCCCTTGCGGCGCTGGCCGTGCTGGCCGGGGCCGTATTCGCGCCGGTTGACCGGGCTCTTCGGCCGACCCCAGATGTTCTCGCCCATCCGGCGGTCGATCTTGTACTTGGATTCCATGCGCTTGGTCATCGCGTCCTCGTGGTCTTGTTTCACGTTGGTTGAGGATCGCGCCCTCCTTTGTCCCGGCGGATGCCGGAACCGACAGACAGGACCTCGAAAAGCGCAAGGTCTTGCCGCGGGTCGCGAAACAGCGCCGGCGGGTTCGAAAACCCGCCGGGCGAGCGCTATTTAGGGGGTTGGGCGAGAGCTGTCAAACGTGCGGCCTCAGTGGCGCATTTTGGGCCGAATTGGGCCGTTTGGGGCTTGTCCCGGCGGCATCCGGGGGCCATTTTGGCGCCATCAGGCCGGGCCCCTCTGGCAGTCACCCTGACTGCGATGTCGGACTGAATAGCACCGAAACGGGGTCCCGCCATGGACGGTCTGTTCTCCGACTTCTTCACCCAAGCCTCGCTCACCGCCTTCTTGCAGGTCATCGTCATCGACCTGGTGCTGGCCGGCGACAACGCCGTCGTCATCGGGCTCGCCGCAGCCGGCCTGCCGAAGGAGCAGCGCGGCCGGGCGATCCTGGTCGGCATCATCGCCGCGACCGTGCTGCGCATCGCGTTTGCCGGTATCGCGGTGGAACTGTTGGCGATCGTCGGGCTGCTGTTTGCCGGCGGCATCCTGTTGCTGTGGGTGAGCTGGAAGATGTGGCGCGAACTGCGCCGGCCGGCCGACGAAGCGACCGGTGCGGCCGCGGCCGGTGCCGGGGCGAAGCCTAAGACCTTTGCGCAAGCCGCCCTGCAAATCGTGCTCGCCGACGTCTCGATGTCGCTCGACAATGTGCTGGCGGTGGCGGGTGCGGCGCGCGAGCATGCGCTGGCGCTGGTGTTCGGGCTCGGCCTGTCCATCGTGCTGATGGGCGTCGCCGCCAATCTGGTGGCACGGCTGCTCCACCGCCATCGCTGGATCGCCTATATCGGGCTCGCGATCGTTCTTTACGTGGCGCTCGACATGATCTGGCGCGGCGCGTGGGAGATCCACGCGCATGCCTTCGTCTAGAATCCGAAGCGCGCCAGCGCGGCCTTCAGTTGCGGTGCCGGTAACTTGCCCGAGGTGAATTCGATCGCCGGCTTCGGCACGGGTGCATCGACGCGCGGGCGGTCGCGCAACAGGTCGGCGACGCGGCGCGCGATCGCCGGCGCCGGATCGAGCCACGTCACCGGCCAGGGCGAAAGCGCCTGAAAGCGCGCGAGCAACAGCGGATAGTGCGTGCAGGCGAGCACCACCGTGTCGGTGCGGCGGCCGTCCTTGTCGACGAAGCAAGGCGCAATTTCATGGACGATCTCGGCATCGTCCACGGCTGTGCCGGCAAGCGAAGCTTCCGCGAGCGGCGCCAGCCGCGGCGAACCCACCAGATCGACCACGCAACGCGCGGCGAATTCGCGGATGAGCGCGCGGGTGTATTCGCGCGCGACGGTCGCCTCGGTGCCGAGCACCGAGATGCGCCCGCTCGCCGAGCCCGCGCAGGCCGGCTTGATCGCCGGCACGGTGCCGACGAACGGCACGTTGAAATGCGCGCGCAGGTCGCCGAGCGCCAAGGTCGACGCGGTGTTGCAGGCGATCACGACGAGGTCGGGCGCGTGTTGCGCGATGGCCCCGCCGACCACCTGACGCACGCGCGCAATCAGCGTCGCTTCCGGCAGGCCGCCGTAGGGGAAGCCGGCGTCGTCCGCCACATAGACGAAGCGCGCATCGGGCCGCGCCAACGCGACTTCGCGGAACACGGTGAGACCGCCGAGGCCGGAGTCGAAGATGAGGATGGTCGCGGGAGCGGCGGACATGGATGACGGCAGCGCGGGGGACGTTTCAAGCCCGAGCGTTGCAGAGATTCGTTGACGTTTCGCCAACCACATTGACGCCGGAAAAAGGCGACATCGGGTCGCAGCAGGAATTCAGGCCAGCGTCCGTTCATAGTTCAAGTGGGGCGCAACGTTCTTTTGAATAGGATTTTGCCATGCAAATTAGACACTTGGCATTGGCCGGCGGCCTCCTTCTGGTGTCGGCAGGCGCGGCTAGCGCGGCGCCGGCACTTGTGACCGGCGACGTCCATTTGCGCAGCGGCCCGGGCACGCAATACGGCGTGCTGACGGTTCTGCCGGGCGGCGCCACCGTCAACGTGCGCGGCTGCGCCGCTGGCTGGTGTCGTATCGCCTGGCGTGGCGGTTATGGTTTCGCCAGCAGCCGTTATCTCGACGTCGATGGCGGCCCCGCCTACGCGGTGGCGCCACCGCCGCCGGTCTATTATGCGCCGCCCCCGGTGGTGACGTTCGGGTTCGGCTGGGGCGGTGGTTGGCATCGGGGCTGGCATCGCGGTTGGCACGGATACTACCGTCATTGATGCGTGACACCGGCGCGCGCAACCGCCGCGCGCCGGAGCGCGCCTCGGTGCGGCCAATTGCTGCGCACGGCGAAACAATCAGGGGCGCTAACGGTTTCCCACGGTGAGCACACGGACTGCGATCGATAGAAAGTCGCGGGCTCCCGAAACTCGAACCAAAGTGGGAAACCATCATGCGTATGAAATATCTCGCGTTGGCCGCCGGCGCGCTGCTGATTTCGGGCGGCGCGGCGAGCGCGGCGACCGTCACCAATTCGCTTCATCTGCGCAGTGGCCCTGGCACGCATTACCGTGTCGTCGCCACCATGCCGGCGGGCGCGCATGTGCGCATCCGGAACTGCACCAGTTCCTGGTGCCGCGTAAGCTTCCGCGGTGAAAGCGGCTGGGCGAGCGCGAACTATATCGCCCAATACCGCGGCCATGGCCGCCGCAGCTACCGCGCGCGCTATCGCACTTATCGGACCTATCGTACGGCGCCGGCTTATGGCGCCTATGCCGAGGCGCCGGGCTATTACGGTCATCGCTACTACGGCGATCGCTATGACGAAGGTCCCGGCTTCGACATCGGCTTCGGCCCGGGCGGGTTCGGCTTCGGCATCGGCCCCGGCTACGGCTGGGACGGAGACTGAGCAACGCCGCTGCGATCCGCCGCGCTCTTCCGGCGCGGCGGATCAGCGCCGGCTCGCTCAACGAGGCCTAGCGGCGCGCGGCGCCAATAGCACCTAGACCGGTATCAGCGGCCGATGCGGTCCTTCCGGCGCTTCAATACGAATGACGTCACCCGGCCTGACTTCGCCATCGGCCAGCACGATAGCCATGACGCCGGTCTTGCGGACCAGTGTCGGGCCGCTCTTGTCCAGCGTCGCGTGAAGCAAACCCTTCTGAAACGCGTCGATCTGGTGACATGGATGGCGAAGGCCGGTGATTTCGACCACCGCCGCCTCGCCGAGATGCAGCCTTGTTCCGGCCGACAGGCCGAGCAGGTCGATGCCTTCGGTGGTGACGTTCTCGCCGAGATCGCCCGCTTTGACGTCGAAGCCTTTGCCGCGCACCTCAGCGAATAATTCGCCATGCATCAAATGCACCTGTCTCAAGTTGGGCGCATTGGGATTCTTGCGGACGAGGTAGAGGTGCTTCACCTTCTCGCCCATATGGGCGTCGCCCTCCACACCGAGGCCCGTCAGCAGACGGATGCTCGGGGCCTTGGGCTTGCTGAACTTATGGCCCTTGGCGACGCAGACAGCGACGACGCGTCCGTCGGGGATTCCCGTCATTCCGTTCAATTCTCTCCGAAGACTCGCTTGAAGATCGTGTCGACGTGCTTCAGGTGGTAGCCGAGGTCGAAATTGGCCGCGAGCTCCTTGTCGCTGAGCCTGGCGGAGACCTCCGGGTCGGCCTTGAGCAGGGCCAGGAAGTCGTTGCTCTCGCCGCCCCAGATCTTCATGGCGTTCCTCTGCACGAGCCGATAAGCGTCTTCGCGCGGCACGCCCTTTTGCGTCAGTGCGATCAGCACGCGCTGTGAATGGATCAGCCCGCCGAGCCGGTCCAAATTCTTCTGCATGTTCGCCGGATAGACCAGCAGCTTGTCGACGAGGCCCGTAAGCCGGGCGAGCGCGAAATCGAGCGTCACCGTGGCGTCCGGTCCGATCATGCGTTCGACCGACGAGTGCGAGATGTCGCGCTCGTGCCAGAGCGCCACGTTCTCCATGGCGGGGAGGGCGTAGGAGCGCACCATGCGCGCGAGACCGGTGAGGTTTTCCGACAGCACCGGGTTGCGCTTGTGCGGCATGGCTGACGAGCCCTTCTGCTTTTCGGAGAAGAACTCTTCGGCCTCCAGCACTTCCGTGCGCTGGAGATGGCGGATCTCGGTGGCGAGGCGCTCCATCGACGAGGCGATGACGCCGAGCGTCGCAAAGAACATGGCGTGGCGGTCGCGCGGGATCACCTGCGTCGAGATCGGCTCCACGCGTAGGCCCATGGCCTTGGCGACGTGTTCTTCCACGCGTGGATCGATCTGCGCGAAGGTGCCGACGGCGCCGGAAATGGCACAGGTGGCGACCTCTTCGCGCGCCGCATGCAGGCGGCGACGCGCGCGCGCAAACTCGGCGTAGGCCTGCGCCATCTTCAGGCCGAAAGTGGTCGGCTCGGCGTGGATGCCGTGCGAGCGCCCGACCGTGGGCGTGTCCTTGTATTCATAGGCGCGGCGTTTGATGGCCGCGAGCAGCGCATCGATATCCGCGAGCAGGATGTCGGCGGCGCGCACGAGCTGCACGTTGAAGCAGGTGTCGAGCACGTCGGAGGAGGTCATGCCGGCGTGAACGAAACGCGCTTCCGGCCCGACGATCTCCGACAGGTGCGTGAGGAAGGCGATAACGTCGTGCTTCACCTCGGCCTCGATGGCGTCGATGCGGGCGACGTCGAATTGCGCGTCCTTGCCCTTCTCCCAGATTTTCTTCGCCGCTTCCTTCGGCACGATGCCGAGACCGGCCATGGCGTCAGCGGCGTGCGCCTCGATTTCGAACCAGATGCGGTACTTGGTTTCCGGCGACCAGATCGCGGTCATCGCGGTACGGGAATAGCGGGGGATCATGGCGACACTCTCAATCTGTCATTCCAGGTTCGCGCTGACGCGCGCCCCGGAATGACCCATAACAACGTCACGCCGCTTCCCCGCGCGCGAGCAGGGCCGCGGTGCGGATGGCGTCGATGTTCTCTTTATACTTTCCGCCCTTGAACACGGCGGAGCCGGCGACCAGCGCATTGGCGCCGGCGCGCACCACGTCGGCGGCATTGTCGGGCGTGACGCCCCCGTCGACTTCGATGTCGATCGGCCGGCCGCCGCAGAGCGCGTGCACCGCGGCGATCTTGTCGAGCTGCGACTTGATGAAGCTCTGGCCGCCGAAGCCGGGGTTGACCGACATCACCAGCACCAGATCGATCATGTCGATGAGGTTTTCCAGCGTCGCGACCGGCGTGCCCGGATTGAGCGTGACGCCCGCCTTCTTGCCGAGCGCGCGGATCGCCTGCAGCGAGCGGTGGATGTGCGCGCCGGCCTCCACGTGCACGGTGATGATGTCGGAGCCGGCCTTGGCGAAGGCCTCGAGATAGGGATCGCAGGGGCTGATCATCAGATGCACGTCGAACGGCTTGCTCGTCGCGCCGCGGATCGCCTGCACCACCATGGGGCCGATCGAGATGTTGGGCACGAAATGGCCGTCCATCACGTCGACGTGGATCCAGTCGGCGCCGGCCGCGTCGATGGCGCGGACCTCCTCGCCCAGTTTGGCGAAGTCGGCGGACAGGATCGAAGGGGCGATCGCTAGCGGGCGCATGGACGGATTCCTTTGGAGGGCTGTCGGGTAACACGCGGCGCGGCGGGCGGCAACGCGACGCGCGCGGGCGGTGACAGCCCGGCAGAATGCGCCGCAAAACCGGCAGAATTTGCCGGGTCGCGCGCGTCTCAGACACCGGGCGGCACGCCACCTGCTATGGACAAGTGCAAGCGGGGCCGGGTTTTTTCGCCTCTTGCGAGCGTTGGCCCGCGTCTTGCGAGCCGTCCGGTACGGGGTGAAGTGCGCCGGCCGGCGACCGGCGAGACTTAAGGAGCGTTCGGGGTCATGTTTCCGTGGATTGGTGCAGCCGGCAGCGCACTGTCGCTTCTCAATACGGTCCTGAAGTCGGGCACGTCGCCTGGCACGGCCCAGACCGGCAACAACCTGTTCTCTTCGCTCGGGCAGGCGTTGACGGGAGGCAGCAGCAGCACCCAGACGAGCGCGGTTACCGGTTCGGGCCAGGGCGCGCCGGCGCTGTCGAGCGGTACGCTGGCCGCGCTGATCGCCATGCAGGGGCAGGACGGCGCCAACGGGCAGACCGGCGCAAGCGGGCAGGGCGGTTTGTTCGCGAAGCTGGATGCGGATGGCGACGGCAGCATCAGCCAAAGCGAATTCGATACGGCGGCTGCCAACGCAGGGGTCGACAGTTCGAGCGCCAACGCGATTTTCAACAAGCTCGACGCCAACGGCGACGGTAGCATCAGCAAGGGCGAATTCGCCCAGGCTGTGCATCGTGGCGGCGGTCACCATCATGGCGGCGGGATGGGCAAGCTCGCGCAGGCGATGGACTCCGACGCATCCGGAGCCACCACCAAGACCACCACCAACGCGAACGGTTCGACGACCACGACGGTCACCTATGCGGACGGCAGCAGCGTGAGTTCGACCACCGCGGCGGCGAGCGCTGCGTCCAACGGCACGCCATCCAGCGGGTCGTCATCGAGCGGTTCCAGCCAGGCCAATCTGCTCGAGCAGCTCATCAAGATGCAGGCGCAGCTCGCGAGCAGTTCGTCGTCGGGCGCCACCGCTTCCACGACCGCCTAGGCATGCTCATCATCGCATTGCGCCGACAACGCTAGGCGTTCTGCCGCATGCGCCGCGCCAGCGGCTTGAGCAGGTGCGGCAAAAGATAGATCGGAAACTGGGCAAGCGCGAAATAGAGCCACGCCACCTCCGGCACGCCGAAGCCGGTGGCGGTGAGCATGATGCCCATGTTGCGCCCGGCGGCGATCAACCCGATGGCGAAGGCGCGATCGCGCCCGGCGCCGCGGAACACGAACGCGGTCACCGCGAGCTGGCCGAGCGCCAGCGCGAAGCCGAGCGTGAGCAGGCCGAGGACCAGCAGCGGGTCGGAGCGGATGTGCGCGGTGACGCCGTCCATGGCGGCGATCGCGAACAGCACCATGGCGAGCACGCTCAGGCCGTCCATGCGCTCGTGCTGAGCCTCGATGAAGGCGCCTCCGGCGACGCGGCGGATGACCGCGGCGGTGAGCGCGCTGCCACCGATGATGGCGAACAGCTTGAGTGCGAAAGCGGCCGGCGAGATCAGCGCCGCGCCGAGGAAAATGTGGGTGAAGAGGCCGGCGGTGAGCGGCACGATCGCCGCGCCGAGCAGCAGGGTCGCGAGCGACAGCGCCACGTCGAGGCCGAGCAGACCGGCGACCGCCGGCGACGAGAGCAGGCCGGGCGCTGACAGCTGCAGCACCAGCATGAAGTACAGGCCGGGCAGGCGGTGGTTGACGCCGAGCGCCAGCGCCAGCGTGCACAGCACCGCCGGCACCACCAGCATGCACCAGGCGGCCGCCGCCGCGATAAGGCCGGGCCGCGTCCAGTGCCGCCGCAACTCCGCGGGGTCGACACGCAGGAAGGAGAGCGTCACCAGCACGACGATCGCCGGGCCGAAGCAGGGCTTCAGGATGGTGGCGAGCTGCGGCAGGGCGAGACCGACAAAGACTGAGCCGGCGAGAATCAGCGTGCCGTGGCGGCCGATGCGCGACAGCGCGCCGGCCAACGGCGCCAGCAATTTCATGGTCATTTCGCTCCCGGCGGCGACGCGCGCGGCCCCCGCAAATCACGCCCCCAGAATTCAATCGAGGATGAATGTGATTTTCGGATGCGGCCATGCGCGAGCAAATCACCCCTTGATAGCGCGTCCAAGACCGGCGATCTACAGGAGGCCGATTTTCCCTCTCCGGGCCCGCGGGGGGAGGCGAAGGAGAGAGTCATGGCACGCACCGACGTCATCGTTCTGGGGGCCGGCATCGTCGGCACGTCAATCGCACTGCAACTGACCCGGCGCGGCATGTCGGTGACGCTGGTCGAGCGCGCCGGGGTTGGCGAGCAGACCTCCTACGGCAATGCCGGCGTCATCGAGGGCTCGACCATCCTGCCGCCGGCCTTCCCGTCGAGCCTCGCCGGCGTGTTGCGGGTCGCGCTCAAGCGCGCGGGCGAGGCCAACTACCATCTGTCATTTCTGCCGCAGGCCGCGCCTTGGCTGCTGGCGTTCCGCGCCAACTCGCGGCTGCCGCGCATGATCGAGAACACGCGCGCCAACCGGCCGCTGTTCGCGCGCGCGCTCTCCGAGCATGAGACGCTGATGGAGGAGGCCGGCGCCACCAAGTATCTGCGCAAGAACGGCTGGATGAAGCTCTATCGCAGCGAACGCGCGTTCTCGGCGTTGAAGCCGGAATTCGAGCTCGCGCAGGAATTCGGGCTGCCGCTCGACGTGCTCGATCCGGCCGGTGCGCAGAAGCTGGAGCCGTCGCTCAATCCGACTTTCGAGCGCGCGGTGTTCTGGCCGAAGGCGGCGAGCATCAGCAATCCGCTCGCCGTCACGCGCGCCTATGCCGCGCGCTTTGCTGCGCGCGGCGGCGTCACGGTGAAGGGCGACGCGCGTTCGCTGCATCGTAACGGCGACCGCTGGCGGGTGGAGACTAACGAGGGCGGCGTCGACGCCGGCCACGTCGTGGTCGCGCTCGGGCCCTGGGCGCCGGATTTGTTGGAGCCCATTGGGCTGAAGCTGCCGATGGGCATCAAGCGCGGCTATCACCGCCATTTTCGCGCCGAAGGCAACGCGGCGCTGGCGCGGCCGGTGGTCGACGTGGAGAACGGCTATCTGATCACGCCCATGGAGCAGGGCATCCGGCTTACCACCGGCGTCGAGATCGCCGCGCGCGATACCAAGCCGACGCCGGTGCAGTTCGACCGGCTGATGCCGGCCGCGCGCAAGCTGTTTCCGCTCGGACCGCGCGCCGACGACAAGACCTGGCTCGGCTGCCGGCCTTCATTTCCGGATTCGCGCCCGGTCATCGGGCGCGCGCCCGGCATCAAGGGCATGTGGCTTGCGATCGGCCACGCCCATTGGGGGCTGACGCTTGGACCGATCACCGGCGTGCTGCTGGGCGAGATGATCGCGGGCGAGACGCCGTTCTGCGATCCGGCGGCCTACGCGGCGGAGCGGTTTCGCTCTTGAGTTGTTCCTGGTCGCGAACGAAGTTCGCGAACCGGGAATGGCGGCGGTTAATTGCCGAACTTGTCCTTCCACGCCGGCAACGCGCCGGCAAACGGCAGCGCGGTTGCCTCGTAGACGCCGCGCGCCACTGCGCGGGCGAGCACGTTGGCGGCCAGCATGCCGAGCGCGCTCAATCCATAGACCGGATCGGGCAGGGGCTTGGCGCCAGTCGCCGCCGCGAACACGACATCGCCATCGAGCGGCGTGTGCACCGGATAGATCGCGCGCGCGAGGCCGGTCTGCGCGATCACGGCGAGGCGGTTGACCTGCGCCTTGCTCAATGCCGCGTCGGTGGCGATGACGGCAAGCGTGGTGTTGGCGCCCGGCGCGCCCTTGCTGCGGAACGCGAGGTCGCCGGGGGCGAACGCGGCCGGCCAGCCGCGGCCGCCGAACTCTTTGTTCTGCTCGAACGGCGCCGCCCAGAAATGCGGGCCATCGCCGATGGTGACGGTGCCGGCGGCGTTGACGGCGACAATGGCACCCACCGCGATCCCCTCTGGCGTCATGGCGGAGGCCGAGCCGATACCGGCCTTGAGACCGACAGTGGTGGCGCCCAAGCCGGCACCGACGCTGCCAAGCGCGAAGTCGGCGGCCGCGCGCTGCGCCGCTTCATAGCCGAACTCGCGATAGGGCGGGTAGCGGCCCCAGTCCTTGTTCCCGCCGGCCAGCAGATCGAACAGGATCGCCGCCGGGATGATGGGTACGCGCGCCTCGCGGATGGCGAAGCCGCGGCCCTGCTCGCGCATATAGGCCTGCGCGCCGGAGGCGGCGTCGAGCCCGAAAGCGGAGCCGCCGGAGATGACGATGGCGTCGATGCCCTCGACCGTCTGCGCCGGATCGAGCAGGGCGCTCTCGCGGGTGCCGGGTCCGCCGCCGCGCACGTCGATCGAGGCCATCGCCGGCCGGTCGAACACGACCACCGTGGAGCCGGAGCCAAGGCCGGCGTCGCCGGCATGGCCGACCCGCACGCCGGGAATGTCGGTGATCAGGTTGCGTGAGGGCATTGGCCTAGGCTCATTGCGTTGCAGACCCCCACCCGAACGGACCCCTATAGGGGGATGAGGAGGGATCATCATCACCCGCATATCACAAAGCCTTCATCTCGGTCAGGCGAACCTTGCCATCGCCACACTTCCCCGGGCATATCGGCCCCCATGCACGATAACGTCACCCTCGCGGCCGCGGTCCTCGCCGGCCTGGTCAGCTTCCTCTCCCCTTGCGTGTTGCCGCTGGTGCCGCCGTATCTCGTGTTCCTCACGGGCACGTCGCTGGAGCGCTTCGCCGACCGGGAACCCGAGGCTCGCGTCAAGCGCGAGACCGTGGCGGCGGCGCTCTTGTTCGTCGCCGGGTTTTCCACCGTGTTCGTGGCGCTGGGCGCGAGCGCGAGCGTCGTCGGGGCCGTCATCCGCGCCTATTCCCATCCGCTCGGCATTATCGCCGGCGTGGTCATCATCATCATGGGGCTGCACTTCCTCGGCATCACGCCGATCGCCTTCCTGCACCGGCAGAAGCGGATGGACGTCGCCAAGCCCGTGGGCTTGTGGGGCGCCTACGTCATCGGGCTGGCCTTCGCCTTCGGCTGGACGCCGTGCATCGGGCCGATCCTCGCCGCGATCCTGGCGGTGGCGGCTTCCGAGCAGACGGTGGCGCGCGGCGCCGGACTGCTGGCGGTCTATTCGCTGGGGCTCGGCATTCCCTTCATCATCGCGGCCTTCGCGGTCGAGCCGTTCGCGGCTTTCCTGTCGCGCTTCAAGAAGTACCTGCACCGCGTCGAGCAGGCCATGGGCGCGCTGCTGGTGCTCACCGGCATCGCCTTCCTCACCGGCAGCCTCAACCAGCTGAGCGTGTGGCTGCTGCAGGTGTTTCCGGGGCTGGGCAATATCGGGTGACCCGCGATCGTGTGACGCGCGCGTCAGCGAGCCTCGACGGATAACGGACTGCACCAAACAAAAAGCCCGCCGTTGCCGGCGGGCTTTTCTCGTTTCGTACGGTGACGGCGCTTATTCCATCTCGACGTATTTGCCGTCCTGGGTCCAGTGATAGAACACGTAGTCGAGCTTGGTGATGTCGCCCTTCTTGTCGTAGCTGAGCGGCCCGAGCACGGTGTCCCACTTCGCCTTGTGGATCTCCGCGGCGACCTTCTTGGGATCGGTGGTGCCGGCCTTCTTGGCGGCCTCCGCCCACACCTGGATCGCGGCGTAGGTATAGAGCGTGTAGCCCTCCGGGTTGATGCCCTTGTCCTTGAAGCGCTTCACCACCGCGGCGGCGACCGGGCGCTTGGTCGGATCGGGACCGAAGGTGAACATCATGCCGACGCCGGCGGGACCGGTGATCGACCAGAACTCGTCGGTCGCCAGCGCGTCGCCGGAGATCATCTGCGCCGTCATGCCCTGCTGGCGCATCTGCCGCAGCATCAGGCCGGCCGAGGTGTGATAGCCGCCGACGTAGACGACGTCGATGTTGTTGGCCTTCATGCGCGACACGAGCGCGTTGAAGTCCTTGTCGTCCTTGCCGAAGGCTTCGACCATCTTGATCGGCACGCCCTTGCCCTTGAGCGTCTTGATCACCTCGTCGGCGAGACCCTGGCTGTAGGTCTGCTTGTCGTGGACGACGGCGATGTTCTTGCCCTTGTAGTGCTCGGCAAGATAGTTGCCGGCGACCTGGCCCTGCTGGTCGTCACGGCCGCACACGCGGAACACGTTCCACATGTTGCGTTCCGTGAACTTCGGGTTGGTCGAGGCGGGCGTGATCTCGACCACGCCGGCGTCGGCATAGACGTCGGAGGCGGGGATCGAGGAGCCCGAGCAGAAGTGGCCGATGACGACCGGCACGTTGGCCTGCATCAGCTTCTCGGCCACCGAGCGCGCTTGCTTGGGATCGCAGGCATCGTCCTGGATGTTGACGGCGATCTTCTTGCCGAGAACGCCGCCGGCGTTGTTGATGTCCTCGACCGCCAGCATCGCGCCGTTCTTGAACTGCTGGCCGAACGAGGCGTATTGCCCCGTCATCGGCCCGGCGAGGCCGATGGTGATATCCGCCGCCGACGCCGCGCCGGCGAATGCCAGCGAGAGCCCGACGGCCAAGCCTGTAAGCCGTACCAGTTTCATTGATCCGCTCCTTTCACACACGTTAAAAGCAGCGGGCGCCTGGGCGCGCCCCCGATAACCATCCGTCGAATGTCATTGTCCCAGAATTTTCCGGGAAGTCATCATTCCCGAAATTAGTCCTAGGTCGTAGGGTCGCCTGCCGGGCTTCGGTCGCGCCAGGTGAAGGAGCCGGTGCGCTCGTAAAGCCAGGGGTATTGTCGTGCCATCTGGCGAGCGCGCGTCATGCGGTAGGCGACCGACGCCGCCGCCAGAAGGAAAACGGCATCCGCCAGGTAGGACTCGATCGCCAGGATGTGGGCCTTGAATAGCGCGTAGTGCAGGAAGCGGACGCCTGCGCCCAGCATCAGCATGTAGACGATCACGTACCAGTACGGCCGCCAGGTCGCGGCCAACGCCCGTCCGGCGAGCGCTGCGGCGCCGCCGCCGATAATGGCGGTGATGAACAGGATCTGCAGCCAGCCTTCGGTGGCGTAGAGCGGGGTCATGGCCGTACCTTGCCCATGGTCAGTGCCGTCCGCCTTCGAGATAAGCCGCGCGCACTTCCGGCCGCTGCAGCAACTCGCGGCCCGAGCCCGACATGGTGATCAGCCCGTTGACCATGACGTAGCCGCGGTGCGCCAGCTTGAGCGCGTGGAAGGCGTTCTGCTCCACAAGGAACACGGTGAGCTGCTCGCGCTCGTTGAGTGAGCGGATCGCGTCGAAGATCTGCTTGGTGAGCAGCGGCGCGAGGCCGAGCGACGGCTCGTCGAGCAGCAGGAGCCGCGGCCGGCTCATGAGTGCGCGGCCGATCGCCAACATCTGCTGCTCGCCGCCTGAGAGCGTGCCACCGCGCTGGTGCACGCGTTCCTTCAGGCGCGGAAACAGTTCGAACACGCGCGCGAGATCGTCGTTGAAATGGCGCTCGTCGGTGACGGTGGCGCCCATCTGCAGGTTTTCCATCACCGTCATGCGGCCGAAGATGCGGCGCCCTTCCGGCGACTGCGCGATGCGCAGGCGCGCAATTTCGTGCGTGGGCAGGCCGGTGATGTCGCGGCCGTCGTAGAAGACGCGGCCCTCGCGCGGACGCGGGTCGCCGAAGACGGTCATCATCAGCGTCGACTTGCCGGCGCCGTTTGCGCCGATGAGGGCGACGATCTCGCCGGGGTTGATGTCGATGTCGACGCCCTTGAGCGCGATGATGTTGCCGTAATAGGCCTTCACGCCGCGCACGGAGAGTAGGGGGGTGACGGCGTTCGGGGTGTTGGCTTCGACCGCGCTCATAGGCCGGCCTCCGCGTGGGCGTCTTCGATCTCCTCGTCCTGCACGCCGAGATAGGCGCCGATGACCTTGGGATCGTCGCGCACCGCCTGCGGCGCGCCGTCGGCGATCTTGACGCCGTAGTCGAGCACGACGATGTGGTCGGAAATCTCCATCACCACCGACATGTCGTGCTCGATCAGCAGGATCGAGGTCGCATGTTCGGCGCGGATGAACAGCAGGAGCTCATTGAGCTCCGCGCTTTCGCGCGCGTTCAGGCCCGCCGCCGGCTCGTCGAGGCAGAGCAGCACCGGATCGGCGCACATGGCGCGCGCGACCTCGAGCCGGCGCTGGGCGCCGTAGGGCAGCGCCCCGGCCGGATCGTCGGCCCGCGCGATCAGGCCGATGCGGTCGAGCCAGTAGCGGGCCTTGTCCTTGGCCGCGCGCTCGGCGGCGGTATAGGTGGCGACGCCGAACAGGCCGAGCACGGTCATGCCCGAGGCGCGCATGAGCGGGTTGTGCTGCGCCACCATCAGGTTTTCGAGCGCGGTCATGCCCTGGAACAGGCGGATGTTCTGGAAGGTGCGGGCGACGCGGGCGAGCTTGTTGATGCGGAAGTCGTAGAGCCGCTCGAGCAGGTAGACGGAGCCGTCGCTGTGCTCGAGGCGCATCATGCCGACGGTCGGCTTGTAGAAGCCGGTGATGCAGTTGAAGACGGTAGTCTTGCCGGCGCCGTTGGGACCGATCAGCGCCGTGATCTCGCCGCGCTTGGCTTCGAACGACACGTCGTCGACGGCGACGAGGCCGCCGAAGCGCATGGTCAGGTGCTGCACGGAGAGGATCGCGTCAGTCATGCTGCGCGCGCCTCCACGACCATGACTTGGCGCGCGCCCGCCGTACGACCTCGGGGCCGATGTCGTGTTCGTTGCCGAGGAACGTGCTGGGCGTGCGCGTCGCGATCAGGCCGCGCGGCCGCCAGATCATGATCACCACCATGGCGAGCCCGAACACCAGCATGCGGAATTGGGCGAACTCGCGGAAGAGCTCGAAGCCGCCGAGCATCACCGCTGCGGCGACCGCGACCCCGAACTGCGAGCCCATGCCGCCGAGCACGACGATCGCCAGCACCAGGGCGGATTCGGTGAAGGAGAAGCTTTCCGGCGAGATGAAGCCCTGGCGGGTGGCGAAGAACGAGCCGGCAAAACCCGCGAACATCGCGCCCATGGCGAAGGCGGTGAGCTTGGTATTGGTGGTGTTGATGCCGAGCGAGCGGCAGGCGATCTCGTCCTCGCGCAGGGCCTCCCATGCCCGCCCGATCGGCAGCTTGCGCAGGCGGATGGTGACGAGGTTGGTGATCAGCGCCAGCACCAGGATCAGGTAATAGAGAAACACGATGCGGTGCGAGAACGAGTATTCCAGCCCGAAGAAGTGCGCGAAGCCGCCGTCGCCGCGCGTGAACGGCAGACCGAAGAAGCTGGGGCGTGGGATGCCGCTGATGCCGTCGGGGCCATGGGTGAGGGCCTGGAAGTTCAACAGCACCAGGCGGATGATCTCGCCGAACGCCATGGTGACGATGGCGAGATAGTCGCCGCGCAGCCGCAGCACCGGGAAGCCGAGGATGACGCCCCAGAACGAGGCGAGGATGCCGGCGAGCGGCAGGCAGATCCAGAACGAGAAGCCGAAGTGTTCGGCGAGCAGCGCGTAGGAATAGGCGCCGACAGCGTAGAAGGCGACGTAGCCGAGGTCGAGCAGCCCGGCGAGGCCGACGACGATGTTCAGCCCCCATCCCAGCATGGTGTAGGTGAGAATGACGATGCCGAGGTCGAGCAGGTAACGGTTGTGGTAGAACACGATCGGCAGCGCGACAGCGAACACCAGCATCAGGGGCGCCGCCAGCATGGGCAGCTTGCCGAGCGTGGTGCGCAGGCCCTCCGGCAGCCTGGCGCCGACTTCGAACCGGCGTTCGCCCAGCATCAGTTCGCGGACGAAGGCGCCGACGAACACGACCCCGACCATGGCCGCCAGCAGCACGGGACGGGCGGTGAGATAAAGCGCACCGGTTTCGCCGGTGTGCGTGCGCAGGCCGATCATCAGCGCGAACAGGCCGAAGGCCGCAAGCGCGGAGAAGCCCGCGCGTTTCAGCGCGTTGCCAAGGTCGAAATGGCGCTTGCTCGCAACGGACAGGGACGACACGCTGGGTGCGCTCTCTACAAGACCTCAGACTTTTTCGACCTCCGGCCGGCCGAGGATGCCGGTCGGGAGGAAGATGAGGACGATGACCAGGATGGAGAACGCGGCCACGTCCTTGTATTCGATGGAGAAGTAGGCGGACCAGAAGGTTTCGATCAGGCCGATCAGGAGTCCGCCGATCATGGCGCCGGGCAGCGAGCCGATGCCGCCGAGCACCGCGGCCGTGAACGCCTTCACGCCGGCGACGAAGCCGATGTAGAAGTCGATCACGCCGTAATAGAGCAGGTACATGACGCCCGCGACGGCGGCGAGCGCGGCGCCGATGATGAAGGTGTAGGAGATGGTGCGGTTGACGTCGACGCCGAGCAGCGACGCCATCTTGAGGTCCTGCTCGCAGGCGCGCATGTCGCGGCCGAGCCGGGTGCGCGCGACGATCCAGGAGAAGATGCCCATCAGCACCAGCGTGGTGATCACCACCATGATCTGCACGTTGGACAGCTGCACCGTGAAATTGCCCTGCTGCATCAGGGTGTAGCCACCCGGAATGAGCGGCGGCAGCGGCTTGACGCGGGCGCCTTGCGCCACCTGCGCGTAATTCTCGAGCGCGATCGACATGCCGATGGCCGAGATCAGCGGCGCCAGGCGGAACGATTGCCGCAACGGTCGGTAGGCGACGCGCTCCAGCGTCCAGCCGTAGAGCGCGGTCAGCGCCATGGCGATCACCAGCACCAGGAGAAGCGCGATCGGCACCGAGGTGATGCCGACGACCGACAGGCACAGGAAGGTGATGAGAGCGATGAAGGCCCCGATCATGAACACGTCGCCATGGGCGAAGTTGATCATGCCGATGATGCCGTAGACCATCGTGTAGCCGATGGCGATGAGGCCGTAGATGGCGCCAAGCGTGACGCCATTGATGAGCTGCTGCAGGAAGTAATCCATGCGCCCCTCTGTATCCGCGCGGCCGTCCCATCGAGGGCCGCGCGCCCCCACCACAGGATTAACAGGCGGCATCGAAAGCGGCAACGCTTCCCAAGCCGTCCCGTGTGCGTAACTATCGGCTGCACCGCCCGTACCGGCGGCGTGGCCGGAGCGATAGCAAGGTCGCGACCGTCAATCTCGCAACCGCAATAAGTGAGCGCAAAAAGGGGACCATGGCCAGGGGGCACCGGCTGCCCTATGGTTAGACTTATGGCTAGCTCAGCGCTTCCGCTCTTCCATCTTTACGGCGATCCGCCGGACGATTCCGCGTTCGGCTTCATCCATATCGAGACGATCCGGTCGCGCTCCGCGGTCAACGAGTGGACCATCCGCGCCCACCGCCATCGCAACCTGTTCCAGATCCTGTTGATCGAGCAGGGCGGCGGCGAGATGAGCTTCGAAACGGCGATCGTCCCGTTTGCGGCGCCGGCGGCGATCCTGGTGCCGGCGACCACCGCCCACGGCTTCCGCTTCCGCCCGCAGGTCACCGACGGCTGGGTGGTCACCTTCACCGAGGACGTTGCCGCCACCATCGGCGACCAGTCCGGGGAGGCGCTGGCGCGGCTGAAGGCGTTGGCCAGCGTGCCGCTGGTGCCGCTCAAGGACCTGGACGAGGCGCGCCGGCTGTCGGCGCTGTGCGCCGAACTCGACGAGGAGAGCTCGCTCGCGCGCGAGGGCTACCGGCTCGCCATGCGCGCGCTGATGGCGATGATCGCCATCGAAGCGGTGCGTCTGGCGGCGAGCCGGGCGCGCAGCGGCGCGGTGACGCTCACGCGCGCCGACGCGCAGGTCGAACAACTGCGGAGGCTGATCGACGATCATTTCCGCAAGGAACGGCTGATCAGCTTCTACGCCGAGAAGCTGGCCATGACCGCCGATCGCTTGAACGACCACGTGAAGCGCGCGACCGGCGTCACCGCCGGCCATCTCATCCGCCAGCGCGTGTTGACGGAAGCCAAGCGCCAACTGGTGTTCACCAACCAGCCGATCCACGAGATCGCCTACGATCTCGCCTTCTCCGATCCATCGCACTTCACCCGCTTTTTCCGCAAGCAGACCGGCACCACCCCGCAGGCCTTCCGCGAGGGACGCGGCGGTTAGACGGTCAAAGCTTCGCTTCCAGAGACTCCGGCCGGATGACCGCGAAGGCGATAACCGCACCGATGAACTCGGCGCCGCCGCCGACGCTCATGGCGGCGCGCAAGCCCGAGAGAAAGCTGACGCCCGCAGCCGCGTGCTCGCCGGCATAGGTCGCGAACACGCTGCCGAGGATGGCGACGCCCAAGGTGGCGCCGACCATGCGCGCGGTATTGATGAGACCCGAGGCGGTGCCGGAGCGCGCCGGCGGCAGTGCCGCGACCGCAACGCCGTTGACCGGCGCGGTGTTGAGGCCGAGCCCGACGCCGACCACCAGCAGCGCCGCTTCGATGAACGTGATGCCGGTGCCGTGGCCGATGAAGGCGAGCGCCAGCGCGCCGGAACCCATGCAGGCCATGCCGGCTGTCATCACCAGGCGCGGGCCGAACCGGTTGGTAAGATGACCTACGTTCTGCGACACGAGCACGAACGCAACCGACATCGGCAGCAATTCGAGCCCGGTGACGAAAGGCGTGTCGCCGCGCACGGTCTGGAAATAGAGCGGCATGAGGAACAAGAGCGCATACATGCCGAAGGTCATCAGCCCGGCGACGGCGAGCGCGGCGGCAAAGACCGGGCGGCGCAGCACGTCGAGCGGGATGAGTGGACCGGGCGAGCGCCGCTCGACAAAGACGAAGGCGGCGAGGGCGGCGGCGGCGAGCGCCGTGAGCGTCAGGATCACCGGCGAGGTCCAGCCCCAATGTGAGCCCTCGATGGCGGCGAAAGCGAAGCCGCTCAAGCCGGCGATCGCGAGCCCCTGGCCGGCAAGGTCGAGCCGGCGTCCCTGCGGGTCCGCGCTTTCGCCGATAGCGCGGTAGGTGAGCGCCCAGGTCACGGCGCAGATCGGCAGCACCATGTAGAAGATGCTGCGCCAGCCGGCGGTGTCGACCAGCCAGCCGCCGACGGTCGGGCCGATGATGAAGGCGAGCCCATTGCAACTCGCCCAGAGCCCCAAGGCGTGGGCGCGGGCGCGCTTGTCGGGGAAAGCGATGGCGAGCAGCACCAGTGACATCGGCAGTTCGAAGGCCGCGCCCAGCCCGCTGATGACGCGGCCGACGGTCAGCACGCCCGCGCTCGGCGCCAGCGCGCAGGTGAGCGAGCCGGTCATGAACAGTGCGATGCCGAGCACGAAGAGCCGGCGCCGGCCGTAGATGTCGCCGAGCGCGCCGCCGGTCAGCAGCAGGCTGGCGTAGACGAGGTTGTAGGCGTCGACCACCCATTGGAGCGCGCTGACGCCGGCATTGAGATCGGCGCCAATGCTCTTGAGCGCTAGATTGACCACGGACGTGTCGATTTGCGCCAGCAGCACGCCGAGCGAGGTGACGAGCAGCACCAGGCGCGGGCGCATGAGCCCGCGCTCACGGGTTGCCGCAAATCGATCTGTGGATACCGACATGGAAGCGCGCTCGCCGTTTGGGTCTCGGATGGCCGCCGACGCTCAGCTAGGCGCGCTATAGCCCACGTCCCACCCGGTTTCTGTCAGCAGCGTGGCGCGGGTCCAAAGGGAACTCACAGCTTTCGTTGGTTAAGCGGCTAACAAGTAAGGTAAAGGATTGGTTTCTTTTGATGCGGG
This sequence comes from uncultured Pseudomonadota bacterium, assembly GCA_963773225.1. Classification (GTDB taxonomy): domain Bacteria; phylum Pseudomonadota; class Alphaproteobacteria; order Rhizobiales; family Xanthobacteraceae; genus Pseudolabrys. The sequence continues at coordinate 268,043 of CAVZAO010000006.1, read as the reverse complement.
CAATCGATGCAACTACCAAGGGAGCACCACCCGAAGGAGGTGCCGATGCGCAAGCTTTCATTCGCTTCCGTGGCGATGATCCTGACGATCTCGCTCTATTTCATGGTGTCGTGGGGCTTCGACGCCTACCGCATGCTGACCTCGCCGACCTACGGCCTCGATGAGGTGTGGCGCTCGCAATTCGTGTTCGCCATCGGTGGCTTTTTCCATCTGTCGCCGGTCGGACTCATCAAGCTCGCGGCCTTCTTCGCCATCCTCAAGTTGTCGGTTGCGGTCACCTGCGCCGTGCACATTGCAGACCGCTTCCGCGTTTTGGCCGGTGGCAAGGCCGAGGGCGAAATCCTGGAGGCGGGCCTGATGTTGGTGGTGGCGATCACCATCCTGTCGGTCGGCCCGGCGGTGTGGTCGCAGAACGCCGAACTGGTGCGCGAGGGCGTGATCCAACTGGCGCTCGCGGCGCTCGCGGTCGGGTTGCTGACGGTCGAACGCTCGTACGGGCGCAGCGACACCGACGCCCGCGCCGACGCCCGCATTGCGACCGCGCGTAGCGCGTTCGACGCGACGCTGGCGCGGACGGCACCGCGCGTTCGCGCCTGACGGTTAGTGGGGGCCGGGCGCCGCGATATGGCGGCCGGTAAGACGGATGGCGCCGTGGGGGCGGCGCCATCCGGCTGGGGACGAGGGAGACATGCTTGATCGCATCATCGCAGAACTATTGCTGTGGGGCTTGCGCGGCGGACTAGCCTGGCTGGTCGCGCACGAAGTCGGCATCGTCATCACCGAGAAGCTGAGCGAAGTGTCGCGCGCGCTGGGGCATATGTAGGCGGCGCGCGCAGCACAGCTGTTCGTCAGCCGCTCTTCTTGATCTCCGCCATCACCTCGCCGGCGAGCTTAAAGGCGTGGTTGGCCGCCGGCACCCCGCAGTAGATCGCCTGTTGCAGGATCACTTCCTTGATGTCGTCGGCGGTGAAGCCGCCTTCGGTCAGCGCCGCGCGCACATGCATCTTGAACTCGTCCCACTTGTCGAGCGCGAGCATGGTGCCGATCACCAGGATGCGGCGGGTGCGTTCGTCGAAATGCGGGCGCGTCCAAACCTCGCCCCAGGCGGCGCGGGTGATGAAGTCCTGGAATTCTTCGGTGAACGGGTTCTTGTTGGCGTTGGCGCGGTCGACCCAGGCGTTGCCTAGCACCTTGCGGCGCTGCACCATGCCTTTTTCGTGGCGTTCTCTTTCGTCCATTGCCGTGCTCACGCGTTGAGGAAATCGAGAACGACCCGGGCGTAGGCCGCCGGCTGCTCCATGTTGGCGATGTGGGCGGCGTCGATGCTGGCGATCTTGGCGCCCTTGATCTGCTTCTGGATCTCTTCGCCGGCCGCGGGCGGGGTAGCGACGTCCTGGGCGCCGACGATCACCAGGGTCGGATTGGTGATACTCGGATTGCTCGGGCGCATGTCCATGTTCATGATCGCGTGGCAGCAGCCGATATAGCCGGTGAGGTCGGTGGCGACGAACATCTCCGTCATCTTGGCCATGACGTCCGGGGCGCGCTGGCGGAATCCTTCGGTGAACCAGCGCTGCATGTTGGCGTCGACCAATTGCGGGAGGCCTTTTTCCTCGATGGTCCTGATGCGGTCGGCCCAGAATTTCTTGTCGGGGTAGAAATAGTGCGTGTTGGAGAGCACCAGCTTTTCCATGCGCTCGGGGGCGTTGGCGCCGAGCCATTGCCCGACCATGCCGCCCATCGACAGCCCGCACCAATTGGTCTTCTCGATGTCGAGCGCGTCGAGCACCGCGATCACGTCGCGGCCGAGGCGTTCCATGGAGTAGGGGCCTTGCGGCGCGTCGGATTGACCGTGGCCGCGGCGGTCGTAGCGGATGACCCGGTAGTGCTTGGCGAATTCGGGGGTCTGCGGGTCCCACATATGCAGATTGGTGCCGAGCGAGTTCGACAGCATCAGCGCCGGGGCGTCCGCCGGGCCCTCGACCTCGACGTTGATCTTGCAGCCGTCGTCGACCTGGATCTTCGGCATCAATTTCCTCCCTCGCATCTGATTGTTGCGCCCGCGCGGACGGCATAAATGGCGGGTTCCACCCATAATGGCCCGGGGGGCGGCTGCAAAGCCCCCCTTTTCAGCGCGACCGCAAGGGCTTAAGCCAACAACCGGCAAGGGCCGGCATTCAGGACGAGCAGTCTCAGGAGACAAAGCCGATGGCGATGACCATGACCGGGGAGGTCCAGCTTCCCGCCGCGCGTGAGGTGGTTTGGGCCAAGCTCAACGACGCGGAAGTGCTCAAGGCCTGCATTCCCGGGTGCGAAGAGCTCAACAAAACCTCCGACACCGAATTCGACGCGGTGGCGACCACCAAAATCGGGCCGGTGAAGGCGCGCTTCAAGGGACACGTGCAGCTCACCGATCTCGACCCGCCCAACGGCTACAAGATTTCCGGCGAGGGCTCCGGCGGCGTCGCCGGGTTCGCCAAGGGCGGGGCGACGGTGGCGCTGTCGGACAAGGACGGTGGCACCCTGCTCAGCTATAATGTCGAGGCGCAGATCGGCGGCAAGCTTGCCCAACTCGGCCAGCGCCTCGTCAACGGCGCCGCCAAAAAGCTCGCCGACGACTTTTTCCAGAAGTTTGCCGCTCAAGTTGAGGCCGGCTGACGCTCGCGCGCGCAACGCGAGCCGTCGCCGGCTTGGAAAAATCCAAGCACTGGCAACCTGTTAGCGGGGCCGCGCCGCTGCCGCATCGCAATGTCGCGGGTCGTGGCCGGATTGAGGTGATGTCAAATCGGACTTTTGAATTGCTTGACCCGGAACAGGGCTGCGGTTCAAAGTCATTCTAGTTCCGGACTGAAATCGGCTCAGAATTGAGCCCGAGCGCTCGTCGTCCGGGAGCGGGCGCGGCGAAAAGAGGGGTTTTGCCCTCGAACTTGGGAGGATACTCATGCCGAAGGTCTCCATGACGGTGAACGGCAAGCCGGTCAGCGGCGAAGTCGAGGCCCGCACCCTGTTGGTGCAATTCCTGCGCGAGAACCTCCGGCTGACCGGCACGCACGTCGGCTGCGACACCTCTCAATGCGGGGCCTGCGTCGTTCATGTCGACGGCATCGCCGCGAAATCCTGCACGACCCTGGCGCTTCAGTGCGAGGGTGCGAACATCACCACCATCGAAGGCCTGGCGAAGGACGACGGAACCCTGCATCCGATGCAGGAGGCATTCCGCGAGAATCACGGCCTGCAATGCGGCTACTGCACGCCCGGCATGATCATGGCCGCGCTCGACATCGTACGCCGCAACGGCAACGAGCTCGACGAACACACGATCCGCGAGCAGCTCGACGGTAACATCTGCCGCTGCACCGGCTACCACAACATCGTCAAGGCGATCGCCGCCGGCGCCAAGGCCATGGCGGCGGGCTGACTATACGCTAACAGCAAGAAAAAGGAGCGTCGCAGCAAGCGGCCGAACGGCGCATGATCCCGAAAAGTGGAAACCGGTTTTCGGATCAGACCATGCGCAGATCAAGAGGAAGCGTCTTTCACAACAAAACAGGGAGGACACCGCCATGAGCGCGACCGGGATTGGCGCGGCGGTACGCCGTAAGGAAGACATCCGCTTCGTGACCGGAAACGGCCGCTATACGGACGACGTGGTCAGGCCGGGCGAGACCCGCGCCGTGTTTGTGCGTTCGCCGCACGCCCGCGCCAAGATCAAGAAGATCGACGTCAGCGAGGCCAAGGCGATGCCGGGCGTGATCGACGTGCTCACCGGTGCACAGCTTGCGGCCGACAACATCGGCAGCCTGATCTGCGGCTGGATGATCCATTCCAAGGACGGTACGCCGATGAAGATGGCACCGCATCCGGCGATTGCCGCCGAGACGGTGAACCACGTCGGCGACGCGGTGGCGGTGGTGATCGCGGAAACGCAGGCCGCGGGCCGCGACGCAGCGGAAAAGGTCGTGGTCGACTACGAGGTGCTGCCGGCGGTCACCGATCCGGCCAAGGCCAAACAGGGCCCGCAGATCCACGAGGTCGCGCCCAAGAACACGATCTACGAGTGGTCGCTTGGCGACCAGAAGGCCGTGGACGCGGCGTTCGCGTCGGCCAAGCACGTCACCACGCTCAACATCATCAACAACCGGCTGGTCCCGAACGCCATCGAGCCGCGCGCGGCGCTCGCCGAATACGACGCCGGCACCGACCACCTGACGCTTTGGAACACCTCGCAGAACCCGCACGTGGCGCGGCTCGTGATCGCCGCCTTCGTCGGCATCGCGCCCGAGCACAAGCTGCGGGTGATCGCGCCCGACGTCGGCGGCGGCTTCGGCTCCAAGATCTTCATCTATCCGGAGGAGGTCGTCTGCCTGTGGGCGGCGCGTAAGGTTCGCCGGCCCGTGAAGTGGACGGCCGAGCGTTCGGAATCCTTCCTCACCGACGCGCACGGCCGCGATCACGTCACCAAGGCGGAGCTGGCGCTCGACGAGAACGGCAAGATTCTGGGCCTGCGCGCCCACACCATCGCCAATCTCGGCGCCTATATGTCGACCTTCTCGTCTTCGGTGCCGACCTATCTCTACGCCACGCTGCTGTCAGGCCAGTACGACATCCCGCAGATCTACTGCGAGGTCGACGCGGTCTACACCAACACCGCTCCGGTGGATGCCTATCGCGGCGCGGGGCGGCCGGAAGCGGCCTTCGTGGTCGAGCGCCTGGTCGAAGTGGCGGCGCGCGAGATGGGGCTCGACCCGGCGGACCTGCGCAAGCGCAACTTCGTCAAGAACTTCCCGCACCAGACGCCGGTGATCATGGCCTACGATGTCGGTGACTTCGGCGCCTCGTTGAAGAAGGCGATGGAGATCGCGGACGTGAAGGGCTTCAACAAGCGCAAGCGCGAGGCAGCACGCCACGGCAAGCTGCGCGGCCTGGGCTATTCGGCCTATATCGAAGCCTGCGGCATCGCGCCAAGCCAAGCCGTCGGCTCGCTCGGCGCCGGTGTGGGCTTATGGGAAAGCGCGGAAGTACGCGTCAATCCGACCGGCTCGGTGGAGGTGCTGACCGGCACCCACGCGCACGGTCAGGGCCACGAGACCACGTTCGCCCAGCTCGTGTCGGAGCGGCTCGGCATTCCGTTCGAGAACGTCTCCATCGTGCACGGCGACACCGACATCGTGCAGTTCGGCATGGGCACCTACGGTTCGCGTTCGGGCGCCGTCGGCATGTCGGCGATCGTCAAGGCGCTCGACAAGATCGAGGAGAAGGCCAAGAAGGTCGCGGCCCATATGCTCGAAGCCGCCGAGGGCGACATCGAGTTCAAGGACGGCAAGTTCACGGTTGCCGGCACCGACAAGTCGGCAGCCTTCGGCGACGTGGCACTCAACGCCTACATCGCCCACAAGTTCTCCGGCCAGGAGCTGGAGCCGGGCCTGAAGGAAACCTCCTTCTACGACCCGACCAACTTTACGTTCCCCGCCGGCTGCCACATCTGCGAGCTCGAGATCGACACCGAGACCGGCAAGACCGAGATCATCAACTGGACCGCGGTCGACGACTTCGGCACCGTCATCAACCCGATGATCGTCGAGGGCCAGGTGCACGGCGGCATCGCGCAAGGGGTCGGCCAAGCATTGCTCGAAGGCGCCGTCTACGACAACGGCGGCCAGCTCGTCACCGGCTCGTACATGGACTACACCATGCCGCGCGCCCACGACCTGCCGTCGTTCAAGGTCGACACCACCGAGACCAAAGCCCCGTCCAACCCGCTCGGCATCAAGGGTTGCGGCGAGGCCGGCGCCATCGCCTCGCCGGCGGCGGTGATCAACGCCATCACCGACGCACTCGGCATCGAGGACGTTCCCATGCCGGCCACGCCCAACGCGGTCTGGTCGGCGCTTCAGCGCGCCAAGCCGCGCCAAGCTGCCTAATAGGCCGCCCATCAGGAGAGACCGATGTATAACTTCACCTTCCATCGTCCCACGACGGTCCGCCAGGCGGCCGGCCTGCTCGCCCGCAACCCGGACGCCAAGCTGCTCGCCGGCGGTCACTCGCTGCTGCCGGTGATGAAGCAGCGGCTGGCGCAGCCGTCCGCGCTCATCGACCTGTCGCTGGTCGAGGGCATGGATACGATCGAGCAGAAGGGCCGCTCCATCGTCATCGGCGCCATGGCGCGCCACGCCGACGTCGCCAAGTCGCCGCTCGTGCGCGAGGTGCTGCCGGCGCTCGCCGACGTGCCAGGCTCGGTCGGCGACCCGCAGGTGCGCAACCGCGGCACCATCGGCGGCTCGATCGCCAACAACGATCCCAATGCCGACTATCCGGCGGCGGTGCTGGGGCTCGGCGCCACCATCATCACCAACAAGCGGCGCATCGCGGCCGACGACTTCTTCCAGGGCATGTACACGACCGCGCTGGAAGACGGTGAAATCATCGTCAAGGTGAGCTTCCCGGTGGCCAAGAAGGCGGCGTACGAGAAGTTCAAGCATCCGGCCTCCGGCTTTGCGCTGGTGGGCGTGTTCGCGTCCAAGCGCGGCTCGGAAATCCGCGTGGCGGTGACCGGAGCCGGCTCGGAGGGCGTCTTCCGCGTCACGTCTTTCGAGGAGGCGCTGAAGAAGCGCTTCGCAGCCAAGTCGCTGGAGGGCATGAGCATCCCGGCGACCGGCATGAACTCCGACATCCACGCTTCGCCCGAATACCGCGCGCATCTCGTCGCCGTGCTGGCCCGCCGCGCGTTGGCGAAGGCGACCAAGTAGACCCGGCGCGGACATTGCGGCCGTGACCCCCAGGGGCGGCGAGAGCCGCCCCTTTCGGGTTCTCCCGGTAACCAGGACATGAGGCGCGTGCTCTCGTCGCGACAAGGTCCCGTCCCACCCGGCGTGCGGGTGCTCGTCGCCGGCTTTCTCGTGCTGTTTATCGGCGGCGGCGCGCGCTTTACCATCGGCCTGACGCTGAAGCCGATGGTCGACGAACTCGGCTGGGGCCGCAGCGAACTGGGCGGGGCCGTCGCGCTGTTCATGGTGGTGTCGGCGGTGGCGATGTTCGCCGCCGGCCAACTCGCCGACCGCGCGGGCCCGCGCGCGGTGCTGTGCGGCGGCCTCGCCGTCGGCGGCATCGGTATCGGCCTGATGGGCATGATCACGGCGCCTTGGCATGCCTTCGCGCTCTACGGCGTGGTGTACGGCGTCGGCAGCGGGGCGGCGTCGCTCATCCCGGTCGGGGTGATGGTGACGCGCGCTTTCCCCGCGCGCACCGGCACCGCCAACGCCGTGGTCATGGCGGGCATGAGCGTCGGCCAACTCGTCGTCATCGCGGCGCTGACGGCAGTGCTGCTGGCGGTGAGCTGGCACGCGGTCTACTGGTGGCTCGGCGTCGCCCACCTGGCGCTGGTGCCGTTGCTGCTGCTGCTGATCCCGCGCACCGAACCGGCGCACGGCGGGTCCGCGCCCGTCATCGACGGCGTCGGCGTCCTGGCGGCTGCGCGGGCGCGCCAGTTCTGGCTGCTGATCGTCATCTATGCGGTGTGCGGCTTTGGCGATTTCTTCGTCTCGACCCACGTGGTGGCGCTCGCCGAAGATCGCGGTCTCGACGCCTATCTCGCCGGCAATCTGTTGGCACTGATGGGTCTGACCGGGCTCATCGGCGTTGTCGCCGCCGGCGCCTTCAGCGACCGCGCCGGCCCGGTGTGGCCGACCGCGCTCGCATTCGCGGCGCGCGTCGCGGTGTTCGCGCTGGTCATGGTCGACCGCTCGCCGGTTTCGGTCGCGGTCTTCGCCCTGGTGTTCGGCGCCACCTTCCTGGTGACGGCGCCGCTCACCGTCGTTTTCGTGTCGCAGAGCTTCGGCACGCGTCATCTCGGGGCGCTTACCGGGTTGATCACCATGGTGCACCAGATCTGCGGCGGCCTCGGCGCCTATTTCGGCGCGGCGCTGTTCGACGAGACCGGCAGCTACCACGCCGCGTTCGCGACCATGCTGGCGCTGTCGCTGATCGCACTGGTGGTCACGCTGCTGCTGAAACGGCCGGCGCGCCTGGCGGCAGTCTGAGACGCCAGACCTTGGATGGGCCGCGATGACACGTGAGCAAGAGCCGGCCCTGGCCGCTCTTGCGATCCTCGTCGTCCGTTTCGGCGTGCGCGGATAACGCGGTGGGTCAAGTTCGCGGCACCAGCATCACCAGCTTGTAGTCCGGCCGCTCGACCGGGCTGAAGCTGAACTGCGTGTAGCTGAGCGCGCCCCGCCGCGGATGGGTGAAGGTGCGTAACCCGCCTTCGCGGCCGAGCACGCTTTGCGCGCTCCATTCCGCGTCGAACAGCGCGCTGTCGCGGCGCAGGCGCTCGACCATCTCGCGCAGGCGCGGATCGTTGAGCCCGCGGCTGAAGTCGGCGCGGAATTCGGCCAGCAGGCGGCGGGCGCGGTCCTGCCAGTCCGGGATGAGCGCGCGCGCGGCAGGCTCGACGAACACGAAGCGCAGCAGATTGCGCTGGCAGCCCGCGCTCAGCCAGCCGGCGAAGAGGCGTTCGGCCGCCTCGTTCCAGCAGCAGGCGTTCCACAGGCGGTCGAGGCCGTAGGCCGGATGTGCGAGCGCGGCGACGGCGGCCTGCAGCGACGCCGGCGCTTCGGCCGCGTCATCGGGCGAGGGCGCCGACGGATCGCGGCGCCCGGCGAGCTCGAACAGATACGCGCGCTCGGCGCCGGTGAGCGACAAGGCTAGCGCCAGCCGCGCCAGCGCCTGTGGCGATACCTGCACGTCGCGGCCCTGCTCGATCCAGGTGCACCAAGTGGCACTGATGCCGGCGCGCGCGGCGAGTTCTTCGCGCCGGAGCCCGGGCGTGCGGCGCCGGCCAAGCGACGGCTCCGGCATCGCGCTTTCCCGGTGCGCGCGCACGAATTCACCGAGCAGCGCCTTGCGGTCCGCTTCGCGGGGCGCCTTTCCGGATTTTCCGTCGATCATGGCAGAAAATATACCAGGATAATCGATATCTTGTACCAGGTTATTTGGAGCGGCATCTGGGGCCTCGTCAATCAGCAAACACAAGGAGCCTCCGATGTCGCGCGCCCACGAAACGGTTGTCGGCGATCAGTTCGGCCCCCGCGCCAAGGCCTACGTGGAAAGCGCGGTGCATTCAGCGGGACAGGACCTCGACGCCCTGGAGAACCTGGTCCGCCAGGCGGCGCCGGCCCGCGCGCTCGATCTCGGCTGCGGCGGCGGCCACGTCACCTATCGGCTGGCGCCGCACGCTCGGCAGGTGACGGCCTGCGATCTATCCGCCGACATGCTCGCGGCCGTGGCGGCGACCGCCCGCGACAAGGGCTTCGCCAACGTGGAGACGGTGCAAGCGGCCGCGGAAAATCTGCCGTTCGAAGACGGTTTCTTTGACTTCGTCGCCTGCCGCTATTCCGCGCACCACTGGCGCGACTTCCAGGCCGGCATCCGCGCGGCGCATCGGGTCGCAAAGAAGGGCGCGCCGGCGGTGTTCATCGACGCCTATGCCCCCGGCATCGCGCTCTTTGACACGCACGTGCAGGCGGTCGAACTGTTGCGCGACACCTCGCACGGCCGCGACTATAAGCTCGCCGAATGGGTTGGCGCGCTGGAGCAGGCCGGCTTCATGGTGCGGTCCCTGCGCACGTGGCAATTGCGCATGGACTATCCGGTGTGGATCGCGCGCATGCGCACGCCGGACGTCAACGCGCAAGCGATGAGGGCGCTGCAAATGGCCGCCTCGGCGGAGGTGCGCGCGCACTTCGCCATCGAGCCGGATGGCTCGTTCATGCTCGACATCATGATGGTGGAGGCGGTGACGGCCTAGCGGTCGATCCGCGCGGCGCGATCAGACGCTAACGCCGCATGGCGGCCGGATCGAACCAGCGGAACGTGTTGCGGCCGGCGGCCTTGGCGGCGTACAGCGCGGCATCGGCTCTGTTCAACGCTTCGCTCGCCCGGCAGCCATCCAGGGCGGCAAGGCCGACCGACGCGCCGATGCGGAAGTCGCGCCAGCCGCAGTGCAGCGGGCGGTTCAACGCGGTGACGATCTGCTCGGCCAGCAGCGCCGGGACGCTCGCCGCAACGCCGGCGCCGAGCAAAATGGCAAACTCATCGCCGCCGATGCGGGCGACGATCTCGGCGCTGCCGCAGGCCGCGGCCAGGCGGCGGGCAGCCTCCTGGAGGCATTCGTCGCCGGCGGAATGGCCGAGGGAATCGTTGACCTCCTTGAAGCCGTCGAGATCGATCAGAAGCAGCGTGCCGCCGAGATTATGTCCCAATTCGTCGCCGCAGGCGGCGGCGAGCCGCGCCTGGAATTGATTGCGATTGGCGAGGCCGGTGAGCTCGTCGAATTCGGCCAGATAGCGCGTGCGCTCCCACTTCTCTCTTTCGTCGGTGATGTCCTGCTTGAGGCCGACCAGACTGACCGGCCGGTCGCCGGCGCATTCGACCGCCGCGGTGATGCGGATCCAGCGCCGGCCGCCCGCCGGCGTGACGATCTGGGCATCGAGGTTGAAGCCGTCACGTTCGGCGATGGCGCGGTTGCGCAGCACCTCGAGCGTCTTGAGCGATTCCGCCGGGTAGCGGGTCAAGGCCTGTCCGCGCACCAAAGGTGTGTCGCGCGGGATGTCGAACATGTCATAGGTACCGGGCGACCATTGCAGCGCTTCGGTGCGCAGGTCGCACTCCCATAGTCCGATGCGCGCAGCCGCGGACGCGCGCTCGAAGACGTCGCGGCTGCGCGCGATCGCGGCTTCGTGCTGGCGGATCGTGCGCGCCTGCGCCTCGACGAGGGCGGTCAGCCGGGCCACGGCCGCGGCGGTCGCCTCGTGTGAGCACGGATCGATCTGAGTGACGCCGTCCGGTTTGCCGGATGCCCTCAATGCACGCGCCTTCGCCATGGCTCCCCAGCGCTTATTTCGTCTGCTGAGATTTCAGGCTAGGGCGCGCTGATTAACAATTCCATAGTCTCCCCGTGGAAAACCCGCGGGCAAAAGTTCCATTCCGCGACAGCCGCCACGTGGCGGCGATGTTACGCCGACGGCTTGTCCAACTCGCCGAGCAGGTCGTGCAGGTCGAGCGGATGGGTGAACATCTTGAGCGATCCGTCCGGTCTCTGCGGCCACAGCTCCTTGGGCCGGTCCCAGTAAAGCTCGACGCCGTTGCCGTCCGGGTCGCGCAGGTAAAGCGCCTCGGAGACGCCATGGTCGCTGGCGCCCTCGAGTGGGATCTTGGCGACGATCAGCCGGCGCAGTGCGTCGGCCAGCATCTTGCGGGTCGGGTACAGGATGGCGGTGTGATAGAGCCCGGTGGTGCCGGGCGGGGGCGGCGAGCCGCCCTTGCTCTCCCAGGTGTTGAGGCCGATGTGGTGGTGGTAGCCCCCGGCCGAGATGAAGGCGGCCCCCGGGACGCTGGTGGTCAGCTCGAAGCCTAGCACGCCGCAGTAGAAATCGAGCGCCCGCTGCAGGTCCGCGACCTTCAGATGGACATGGCCGATCCGCACCCGCGGGTCGATTGCGGGCGCGCGGAGGGCTTGTTTTTCGAGCTCGGAGGCGTTTGACATGGCAGGAACTCCTCGGGTGGCCGAAGCCGGCTGGGCACCCCACATTTATGACCACGGCACAATCGGTTAAAGTGTCAGCGAGGTGACTAAAGCATGTCTCTTACACCGCTTCCCGACAGCATCGACGCGACGCTGGCGCTCTTGGGCAAGGCCGGTTACGTGGCCGACCGCTCGCTCTCGACCGTGCTGTACTTGGCATTGCGCATGGGCCGCCCGCTGTTCCTGGAGGGCGAGGCGGGCGTCGGCAAGACCGAGATCGCCAAGGTGCTGTCCGAGGGTCTCGGGCGGCGGCTGATCCGGCTGCAGTGCTACGAGGGGCTCGATGTCTCCTCGGCGGTTTACGAGTGGAATTATGGTGCCCAGATGATCGCTATTCGGCTCGCCGAAGCGGAAGGCGAGGGCGACCGCGAGCGCATCGAGCATGACGTTTTCTCGGAGAAATTCCTCATCAAGCGGCCGCTCTTGCAGGCGCTGGAGCCGGACCCGGACGGGGCGCCGGTGCTGCTCATCGACGAACTCGACCGTACCGACGAGGCCTTCGAAGCGTTCCTCCTGGAGGTCCTGGCCGACTTCCAGGTGACGGTGCCCGAACTCGGGACCATCAAGGCGCCGCACCCGCCCATCGTCGTCATCACCTCCAACCGCACCCGTGAGGTTCACGACGCCTTGAAGCGCCGCTGCCTCTATCACTGGGTCGGCTATCCCGACGCGCAGCGCGAACTGGAAATCTTGCGCACCAAGGTGCCGGGCATCTCCAAGAAACTCTCCGAGCAGGTGGTCGCCTTCGTGCAGGCGTTGCGCAAGGAGGATCTGTTCAAGGTGCCGGGCGTCGCCGAGACCTTGGACTGGGCCGGCGCGCTCTCCGAACTCGACGTGGTGGCGCTCGATCCGGCGACGGTCTCGGACACCCTCGGCGCGCTGCTTAAGTATCAGGACGACATCGCCCGTCTCGACAACAGCAAGGTGAAGACGCTGCTCGACGAGGTGAAGGCGGAATTACGGGCGGCGGAGTAGATTTCGAGGACGTGCAGCAAACTCCGTTCATTCTCGCGCAAGCGGGAATCCAGGTCCGGGTCCCCATCGCAAGTCGGCTGTTGCCGACTTGCGCACTTGAAATGGCGGACATCGGGTACACCCGATATCTGTGCGCGGGGACGAACGGGGATTAGGGATGCGGATGACGGAAGGTAACGGCCGGCTGGCCGAAAACATCGTGTACTTCGCGCGCGCGCTGCGCGCCGCCGGCCTGCCGGTCGGGCCGGGTGCGGTGCTCGATGCGCTCGAAGCCGTGCATGTGGCGCGTATCGGCAGCCGCAACGACTTCTATTGGACGCTTCACGCCGTCTTCGTGAAGCGTCATGAACACACGATCCTGTTTGACCAGGCCTTCAGGCTGTTCTTCCGCCGGCGCGGCTATCTCGACAAGCTGCTCGCGACCATGCTGCCTGAAACGATCCCGAGCGCGCCGAAACCGCCGGAGGCTGGCGCTCAACGCGTGCAGGAAGCGCTCTACGCCGGCATGAAGGCGCGCGAGGAGGAAAAGGAGGAGGTCGAGGTCGACGCCCGGCTCACCGTCTCCGACCGCGAGGTGCTGCAGCAGAAGGATTTCGCGCAGATGACGGCGGCCGAGATCGCCGCCGCCAAGGCGGCGATCGCGCGCATGGCGCTGCCGCTCGATCTGGTCAAGACGCGGCGGCTGACCACGGCGCGCCGGGGCCACATGATCGACGTGCGCCGCACGCTACGCTCGAGCATGAAGGCGGGCGGCGCCGTCATCGACCTCAAGTATTTCGGGCCGCGCGAGAAGGAGCCGCCGATCGTGGCGCTCCTGGATATCTCCGGCTCCATGAGCCAGTACACGCGCCTGTTTCTGCATTTTCTGCACGCGATCACCGACGCGCGCAAACGCGTCACCACTTTCCTCTTCGGCACGCGGCTCACCAACGTGAGCCGCGCCATCCGCCAGCGCGATCCGGACGAGGCGCTGGCCTCGTGCTCGGCGCACGTCATGGACTGGTCGGGCGGCACGCGCATTGCCTCGTCCTTGCGCGACTTCAACAAGCATTGGTCGCGCCGGGTCTTGAGCCAGGGCGCGGTGGTGCTCTTGATCACCGACGGGCTGGAACGCGACGCCGACGATACGCTCGAATTCGAGATGGACCGGCTGCACCGCTCCTGCCGGAGGCTCATCTGGCTCAACCCGCTGCTGCGCTTCGAAGGTTTCGAGGCACGCGCCAAGGGCGTGCGCACCATCATGGCCAATGTCGACGAGCTGCGGCCGATCCACAATCTGGCGTCCATGACCGGGCTGGTCGCCGCGCTGTCGGGCCAGACGATCAAGGCTTACGATCCGAAGGCGATGCTGAAGCAGGTGGCGTAAAATTAAATGTTTGTGGTCATTCCGGGCTCGCTCGCTGCGCTCGCGCCCCGGAATGACGGTTACTGATGGAGGTCCAAATGCTCTCACGTGACGAAGACATTCTCAAAGCGGCGGAAGACTGGCGCAAGGAAGGGCGTGGCGTCGCGCTCGCGACCGTGATGGAAACCTGGGGCTCGGCGCCGCGGCCGGTCGGCTCCAATCTGGTGATCGACGAGGAGGGCAACTTCCTCGGCTCCGTCTCCGGAGGCTGCGTCGAAGGCGCGGTGGTGGCAGAAGCCGTCGACGTCATCGGCAGCGGCAAGCCCAAGATGCTGGAATTCGGCGTCGCTGACGAGGCCGCCTGGAAAGTGGGGCTGTCGTGCGGCGGTACCATCCGCGTGTTCGTCGAGAAGGTGGACTGACGTGAAACTCGACCTGCTTCACACCCTTAACTCCGAACGCGCGGCGCGGCGCGCGGTGGTGGTCATCACCGACGTGGAAAGCGGCAACGAGCGGCTGGTGAAAGCCGCCGATGCCGCCACGGATCCGCTCGCCGAGGTCATCGAGAAACGCCTGCGCATGGCGAAAAGCGGCATGGAGGAGACGGCGCAAGGCCGCGTCTTCCTCACCGTGCACGTGCCGTCGCCGCAACTCGTCATCACCGGCGCCGTGCACATCAGCCAGGCGCTGGCGCCGATCGGTTCGCTGCTCGGTTACGACGTCACCATCGTCGATCCGCGCACCGCCTTCGCCTCGGCCGAACGCTTCCCCGACGTGAAGGTGATCGCGGAATGGCCGGACGAGGCGCTGCCACCGCTCAACGTCGACCACTACACCGCTTTCGTCGCGCTCACGCACGATCCCAAGATCGACGATCCCGCGCTTTTGCACGCGCTCGCGCGCGACTGCTTCTATATCGGCGCGCTCGGTTCGCGGAAGACCCACGGCAAGCGCGTCGAGCGGCTGAAGCAGGCCGGCATCAGCGATGCCGGCATCGCGCGCATTCATGCCCCCATCGGCTTGCCGATCGGCGCGGTATCGCCGGCCGAGATCGCGGTTGCAATCATGGCCGAGATCACCGCGTCGCTGCGGTTGAAGGTCGACAAGGCGCAAGCGGCATGAAATTCGGTTCCGTCCCCGTCGGCGAAGCGCGCGGCGCCACGGCGGTGCATTCGATCCGCCAGGGCGCTCTCGTGCTCAAGAAGGGCACGCTGATCGGGGACAAGGAAATCGCCGCGCTCACGAAAGCGGGCGTCAAGGAAATCGTGGCCGCGCGGCTCGAGCCGGGCGACGTGTCCGAGGACCAGGCCGCCGCCGAGATCGCGGCCGCGGCGTCGGGCGCGGGCGTGCGCGTCGACCGCGCCTTCACGGGACGCTGCAATCTTTTCGCCGAAGCCGCCGGCGTGCTGGTGGTGGACAAACAGGCGATCGACGACCTCAACCGCATCGATGAGGCGGTGACGCTGGCGACGCTGACCGCGTTCAAGCCGGTGGTCGAAGGCGAGATGATCGCCACCGTCAAGATCATTCCGTTTGCCGTCGCCGGCGCGACGCGTGACGCCGCGGTCACTGCCGCCGCGAAGGCCAAACCGGTCATCCGCGTGGCGCCCTACACGGTGCGCAAGGTCGGCGTCGTCTCGACCGTGTTGCCCGGGCTCGCGCCCAAGATCGTCGACAAGACGCTGAAGATCACCGCCGCGCGGCTGGCGCCCGCGGGCGCAACCATCGTCGCCGAAAAGCGCGTGCCGCACGCGCAGGCCGCGCTGACACAGGCCATCGATGAATTGCTCAACGAAGGCGCCGAGCTCGTGATCGTGTTCGGCGCTTCCGCCATCGCCGATCGCCGCGACGTGATCCCGGCGGCGGTCGAAGCCGTCGGCGGCGAAATCGAGCATTTCGGCATGCCGGTCGATCCCGGCAACCTGATGCTGATCGGTAACGCGCGTGGCCGCGCGGTCCTCGGCGCGCCCGGCTGCGCGCGCTCGCCGAAAGAGAACGGCTTCGACTGGGTGCTGATGCGGCTACTCGCGGGTCTTTCCGTTTCGCGGGCCGATGTCACCGGCATGGGCGTTGGCGGCCTCCTGATGGAGATCGTCACGCGGCCGCAGCCGCGCGAAGATCTCAAGCCTGAAACGGGACGGCCGATCGCAGCCATCGTGCTCGCGGCCGGGCGCTCCACGCGCATGGGCGCGATCAACAAACTGATCGCCGAGATCGGCGGCAAACCGTTGGTGCGCATCGCTGCCGAGCAGGCGCTCGCCTCGCGCGCCTCGCCTGTCATCGTCGTCACAGGTCATCAACACGAGAAGGTGGAAGCCGCGCTCGCCGGCCTGCCGGTGACGCTCGTGCACAACGCCGATTACGCAGAAGGCCTCGGCACCTCGGTGAAGGCGGGCATCGCCGCCGTGCCGGACGATGTCGACGGCGCCATCGTTTGCCTCGGCGACATGCCGCAGGTGGACGCCGCGCTCATCGACAAGCTGATCGCCGCGTTCGATCCTCAACGCGGCGCGCTGGTGGTGGTGCCGAGCATCGAGGGCCGGCGCGGCAATCCGGTGTTGTGGTCGCGCCAATTCTTCGGCGACCTCATGGCTATCCAAGGCGATATCGGCGCCCGTCATCTCATCGGCGCTTACGTCGAAGCCGTGGTCGAAGTGCCGGTCGACGGCGCCGCAGCGCTGACCGACGTCGATACCCCCGAGTCGCTCTCCGCGGTCAAGGCGGAAATAGAACGCGCATAGTGCCGCCGATTTGAAATTCCTGCACCACGTGCCGCAAGCTCAAACAGGAACTTCAAATCGAAAGCGGCACTATTAACTTATTGAATCTAGTGCAGCTTTGGATTTGACGGTCCTATGAGGAGCGAGTCGCAATGGTGATAGGACCGTCAAATCCGCTCAACTCGTGACTCGAATCATTGATCGCCCCCGCGACTCAGCCCTTATCTGTGGGTGGAAGGATGGACAGGGGACGATGACGGACACCATCACGCCGGTCTTGCGGGCGGTCGTCGCCGCGGCGTTGCTGATGGCGAGCGTCGCCGTGATGTTGGTTGCGGTGAGCCAGGCGCATGCTGCCGGCGCGCTCGCGATCGGCACCTGCGGCGCGTATGGCCAGGCTTACGATTACGGTTCGATCCGGTCCGCAAGTATGCGCGCGCGTTCGAAGTGCCGCGGCAAGGCCTGCCGTGTCGTCGCCACCGTGAAGCGCGGCTGCGCCGCGTTTTCCGTTGACTTCACCAATCCGTGCGGCGGCCACGGCTGGGGCAAGGCGCACAAGCTCGGCCCCGCGCAGAACGTTGCCTTGCGCTCGTGCTATCACGATGGCGGCAAGGACTGCATCATCCGCACGTTCTTCTGCGACGGAAAAGGGTAGGGGCCTGCTCCAGCGCCGGCCGTGCCGTCAGCCGTCATTACGGGGCACGAACGATAGCGAGCGAACCTGGACGCCAGGGCACCATTTGTGAGCTTCGACGCTGGATTCCGGGCCCGGCCGCCCGTGGCGGACACTCTTGAATGACGAGCCAAAATCTCGCTGCGCCCACCACCGATCGACCAGCCTGATCCCGCGCTCTTTCCCCGCCCTTGCGCGCCCACCCGGTCTGCGCTAGAAAATGACTGACCAGTCAGTCATATTTGCGTCACGCGCCATGCCCGACCGCCGCAAGACCACGCCGAAGTCCCGCCGCAAGCGTCCGGCGGGCAGGGCCGCGGGCCGCCCCGGGACCGGACGCGCCGCCGCCAAGACCCCGCGCCGCAAGGCGAAGGTGGCCAAAGCGAACGGCCGGGAGGCGCGCAGCGCCGCCCGCCGCGCGGCCATCCTGTCGGCGGCCCTCGACGAATTCTCCGACCGCGGCTTCGCCGCCACGCGGCTCGAGGACGTCGCCCGCCGTGCCGGCGTCGCCAAGGGCACCATCTATCTCTACTTCCGCGACAAGGAGAGCCTGTTCCAGGATCTGGTGCGCGACATGCTGGCGCCGCTGGTCGGCACCATCGAGGCCTTGAGCGAGGCGGATCTGCCGGCGCGCGCGCTCGCCGACCGCATCGTCGACATGTTCATTGGCGAGGTCTACGAGACCCGGCGCAAGGACGTGATCCGGCTGATGGTGACCGAAGGACGCCGCTTCCCGAAGCTCGCCGAATTCTACTACCGCGAGGTGCTGAGCCACATCATCGCCGCGGTGCAAGGCACGCTGAAACGCGCCGCCGCGCGCGGCGAGGTGGCGGCCGCGGTGGTCAAGTTTCCGCAGATCCTCGTGGCGCCCGGCCTCATCGCCATCGTCTGGTCCGGGATGTTCGACGCTTACGCGCCGCTCGACGTCCGCGCCATGATGGAGGCGCATCGCGATCTTCTGTTTCCGCCCGGGAGGGCTTCATGAACCGCCTCATCGCATTATCCCTGGCGATGCTCGCAATGCTGTCGCTTGCGGCCTGCGGGGATCAGAACGACCGCGCGCTGCAGGGCTGGGTGGAGGGCGAACTGGTCTTCGTCAGCCCCGACGAGCAGGGCCGGGTGGAGATGCTCAACGTGCGCGAAGGCGACCGCGTGCAGAAGGGCAAGCTGCTGTTCACCCTCGACGACGATTTGCAGAAGGCCGACGTGGCCGTGAAGAAGGCGGCGCTGATCAACGCGCAGCAGGCCTATGACCGCGCCCAGGAGCTTTTGAAGTCGGCTTCCGGCACGCGCAAGGCGCTCGACGATGCCGACGCGGCGCTGCGCCAGGCCAAGGCCAACCTGGAGGCCGCGCAGACGCGGCTCACGCGCCGGCGCGTGCTGAGCCCCGTCAACGCCACCGTGCAGGAGGTCTATTTCCGCGCCGGCGAAACCGTGCAGCCGGCGCGCCCGGTGGTGTCGCTGTTGCCGCCCCCCAATCTCAAGATCCGCTTCTTCGCGCCGGAGACCAGGCTCGCCCGCATCAAGATCGGCGAGACCGTCGACGTGAGCTGCGACGCCTGCGCCAAGGGTTTGACCGCCAAGGTCAGCTTCATCGCGCAGAGCTCGGAATACACGCCCCCCGTCATCTACAGCCGCGAGGAGCGCGCCAAGCTCGTCTACCTGATCGAGGCGCGGCCCGCCGACCCTGACAAATTCCGCGTCGGCCAACCGGTCACCGTCATGCTGCCGCCGGAGGGCGTTTCCCCGTGAACGGCGCCGACATCGTCATCGACGTGCACGGCCTGACCAAGCGCTTCGACGGCCGCGCGGTGGTGCGCGGCCTGTCGATGCAGGTCCGGCGCGGCACCATCTACGGCTTTCTCGGCCCCAACGGCTCCGGCAAGACCACCACCATCCGCATGCTCTGCGGCCTGCTCACGCCCGACGAGGGCTCGGGCACCTGTCTCGGCTACGATATCCGCCGTGAGACCGACAAGATCAAGCCGCGCGTCGGCTACATGACTCAGCGCTTCAGCCTCTACGAAGACCTGTCGGTGCGCGAGAACCTGGAATTCATCGGCCGCATCTACGGGCTCGCGCGCCCGCGCCAGGCGGCGCGGCAAGCCATCGAGCGGCTCGGCCTGCAGGGCCGCGAGGAGCAATTGGCGCACGAATTGTCCGGCGGCTGGAAGCAGCGTCTGGCGCTCGGCGCCTGTACCCTGCCGGGACCCCAACTGCTGCTGCTCGACGAGCCCACCGCCGGTGTCGATCCCAAGGCGCGACGCGACTTCTGGAACGAGATTCACGCACTCGCCGCCGAGGGCCTCACCGTGCTGGTCTCGACCCACTACATGGACGAGGCCGAGCGCTGCCACGAGATCGCTTACATCGCCTACGGCCAGTTGCTGGCGCGCGGTACCGTCGACGAGGTGATCGCGGCCTCGCACCTGACGACCTATTTCGTCAGCGCCGACCACGGCGACGGGCTCGCCAAGCTGACTGAGGAACTCACCGGCAAGCCCGGCATCGACATGGTGGCGCCGTTCGGCACCAGCCTGCACGTCTCGGGGCGCAACGCCGGCGCGCTCGACGCCGCGATCGCGCCTTACCGCCAGCGGGCCGGGCTGACCTGGCAGCGCGGCGAAGCTTCGCTCGAAGACGTCTTCATCGACCTCATGGGCCGCGCGCAGGACAACTTCCAATGACGCACCTGATCCCGAGCGCCGCGCCCCGCCGGCTGCCCGGCAGCGGCTTCTGGCGCAAGACCTGGGCGGTGCTGGTCAAGGAGTTCATCCAGCTCAAGCGCGACCGCGTCTCCTTCGCCATGATCATCATGATCCCGCTGGTGCAGCTGATGCTGTTCGGCTACGCCATCAACACCACGCCGCGCGACCTGCCGACGGCGGTTCTGGTGCAGGAGAACAGCGATCTCGCGCGCTCGATCGTGGCGGCGCTGCAGAACACGCGCTACTTCAAGGTCACTGCGTTTCCGCGCACCGAAGCCGAGGTCGACCGGCTGATCGCTTCCGGCAAGGTGCTGTTCGTCGTCGAGATTCCGGCGAACTTCGAGCGCGACGTGCGGCGCGGCAAGGATCCGTCCATGCTGGTGATCGCCGACGCCACCGATCCGGTCGCGTCGGGTTCGGCGTTGTCGGCGCTCAGCCAGTTGATGCAGACCGCGCTCGCGCACGACCGCGCGGTGCCCGAAGTCACGCCGCCGCCGTTCACCATCCAGGTGCACGCGCGCTATAACCCTGCGGCCGAAACCCAGCTCAACGTCGTGCCGGGGCTGGTCGGCACCATCCTGACCATGACCATGCTGATCTTCACCGCGCTTTCCGTCACGCGCGAGATCGAGCGCGGCACCATGGAAAACCTGCTGTCGATGCCGATCACGCCGTTTGAGATCATGCTCGGCAAGATCGTGCCCTACATCATGGTGGGCGCGGTGCAGGCGTCCATGATCATCGCCATCGGCGTCTTCCTGTTCGGGGTGCCGATCATCGGCAACCTGCTGCTGCTGGCGGCACTCAGTACGCTGTTCATCGCCACCAATCTCTCGATCGGCTACACGTTCTCCACCGTGGCGCAGAACCAGCTTCAGGCGATGCAGATGACGATCATGTTCCTGCTGCCCAACATCCTTTTGTCCGGCTTCCTGTTTCCGTTCGCGGGCATGCCGGTCTGGGCGCAGTGGGTGGGCGAGGCCTTGCCGCTCACCCATTACCTGCGGATCATCCGCGCGATCATGCTCAAGGGCTCCACCGCCGCCGATCTGCATTACGACGCCGCCGCGCTCACCGTCTTGATGGTGATCGCCATGACCATCGCAGTGACGCGCTTCCGGCGCACGCTGGATTGACGGCCGCTAGGCGAACCGCTCCGCGGGCGGAGCGATCTCCGTCACCAGGTCACGGACCAGTTTCTTGTTCGAGAGCGGCGCCAGCTTCATTTCGCCCGCGCGCAGGCGCGCGGTGCAGGCGTAAGCGGTCGCGCCGTCGATCTCGACCATGCATTCCTTGCAGGCATTGGCGTTGATGCAGGAAAAGCGGATGGCGAGCGTCGGGTCGCGATTGACGCGGATCCAACGCAGGCCGTCGAGTACCGACTGGCCGGGCTCGAACGGGACGCTAAAGCTTTCCCAGCGTCCTTGCGCGGCATTCTTGCCGCGCCAGATGGTCAGCGTCGTGTAGTCGGTCATGATGCGGCGGCCACTGGGGTTGGACGGGTTCTGCGGGTGAGGGCGATCTCGCCGTCGTGCCAGGAGACGATCTGATTGACCGCCCACTCCGGCGACGTCTGCGGAAAATCCTCGCGGTTCTGGGCGCCGCGGGTTTCCGTGCGTACACGGGCGGCCTCGGCCACTACACGGCCGACGAGCAACATGTTGCGTAGATCGAGCCAGTCGAGCCGCCGCATGTCGAAGCCGCCGGTGCCGCCGGGCGGCAGATCGCCCAGCGCGTCCGAAAGGTCGCCGATCTTGGCGACGGCGCGGGCGAGCTTCTGCTCGCTGCGCAGCGGGCCGACGTCGTCCTGCATGGTGGCCTGCAGGCTCTGCAGCAGCTCGGCGGTGTTGAGGTCGCGCGCGGGCGTGTCGGCGGCGATCAGGTCGAGCGCGGCCTGCGCGTTGTCGCCGCCGTCCGGCATCGCCATGAGTTCGGCGGCGCGGGCGGCCGCGCTGCGGCCGGCCCCGCGGCCGAACACCAGCGCCTCGGTGATGGCGTTGCCGGAGAGGCGGTTTGCGCCGTTGGCGCCGCCCACCGCTTCGCCGCAGGCATAGAGGCCGGGCAGGCCGGTCGACATCGCGGTGTCCACCGCGATGCCGCCCATGTGATAGTGCGCGATCGGCGCCACTTCGATCGGCGTTTGGGTCAGGTCGATTCCGTTGGCGGCGAGCCGGTCGATCACCGGCCCGAAGGCCGCGCGCAGCTTGTCTTCCGGCACATGCTGGAAACTCAAATAGACGCCGCCGTGCGGCGAGCCGCGCCCGGCTTCCACTTCCTTGGTGATGGCATAGGCGCCGACGTCGCGGGTGACGACGTACTTGCCGTCCTCGATCACGCCGTAGCGTTGGGTGAATTCCTCGCCGCGATTATTGGTCAGCCGGCCGCCCAGCTTGTAGCGGAACGGATCCCACATGATCGGGTCCATGCCGATCAGCCGCGGCGCCAGATGGCCGATGGGGAAGAACTGCACGAACTCCATGTCGATGAGCGAGGCGCCGGCGCGCAGCGCCAGCGCATAGCCGTCGCCGCCCATGTTGGCCGAGGCGCTGTTGCGGCGGTAGAGGCGGGTGAGCCCGCCGGTGGCGACGATGGTCGCCTTGGCATGGATGACGACCGGCGCGCCCGAGCCGAGATGCATTGCGATTGCGCCGACCACGTCGTCGCCGTTACGCAGCAGGTCGACCACGCAGAGGTCGCCGGCGCGGCGGATGGCGCCGATCTTGTTGACCACCGTGCGCAACGTCTTCGACACTGCCGGCCCGGTGTTGAGGAAGTCGACATAGACGCAGCGCGGCCGGTCGTGGCCGGGCGCCATCGCCTGCGTGATATGACCGTCCTTGCGCGCCCAGCCGACGCGCCATGCGTCCATCACGCGGATGCAATCGGGCCCCTGTTCGCAGAGAAGTTGCGCCAGCGCCGGATCGGTGAGCCCGCGGCCGGCGGCGATCGTGTCGTTATAGTGATGCGTCCAATGGTCCGGCGTCTCCGCGCCGAGCGCCACGGCGACCGTCATCTGCGCCATGACGGTGGCGCCGCCGCGGCCGATCAGGCTGCGGTCGGCAAGCAGCACCTGCGCCCCGCCGTGGGCGGCCTCGATCGCGGCGTACATGCCGGCGGCGCCGGAGCCGATCACGAGCACATCGGTCGTCGCGTGCATGGGCGCTTGAGCCATATTCGGGAACCTCGTTGCTGCCGTTGTCAGGAATTCTAGCATCTCGCCGTCGCGAGGTGAATTTGCGGTGGCGGAATTGCCGCGCGCGCCGCGCGCATATCGCAGCCGCTACATCAGCCCGATGCGCACGTAAGGGCTTTCGCGCCTGTCGGTGTCGATGGCCCAGCCGATCGCCGCCGACCATTCCTCCGCGCCGGTCTTGAAGCTGGTGACATGGACGCCGAAGCGGGCTTGCCGGTAGCCGTCGCCGCCGTAGACCTGTGCCTCCGGCCCGGCATAAAACTGTCCGAAGAGACGCCAGCCGAAGGCGGCACGGGCCGCGTAGTTGCGGCCGACGGTGGAGAAGGAGGCGTCGGCCGCCAGCATGGTTTCGGGCGTCGGTTCGTCCCACAGCGCGGCGGCGATCGCGAGACCGATGCCGGTACCGCGCAGGGTATTGCCGGGGTCGTCCGGCCACAGCCAGTGGGTTTCGACGTCCAGGCCCGCAAAGACCATGAGATCGAAATGCCCGCGCTTGAACTGCCAGCCGGGCATGACTTGGCCTTTTAGTTCGGCGCCGTAGACCGTGGTGCCGAGGGCGCCGGACTCGTAGCGATAGACACCGCTCGACAGCAGAGTCTTCAGCATGAAGCCCTTGGTTTCGACGCCGTTCGGCGCCCACAGCAGCCCGCCATAGGCGAAGGCGCCCTTACGCCAGAGATCGCGGCCGGAAAACATAATGCAGCGTGACGGGCCGTCGCCCTCACCGTCATCGCCGGCACGGGCCGGCCACGATAGCAAACATGCGCAACAGACAATAAGACCGGCGGCGGCGGCCATCGCCGCGCCGACACGCCTCCACCAACGCATCGAGGCCCCTAACGCGCCCCAGAACACTAAAGTAGAAAATAACAGAAACACAACTTATAGGATGTTTCTGGTTGTTGTCCATAACCGGGAAACACATGCAATGCGTGTGTAAGCGTCAGGCCGGGTTGTGGATCAGGCGGCGCGGCGCTTGGCCGAGGGTGCGGTGGATCATCGCCGAGAAGGCGCTCGGGCTCGCATATCCGACCGCGGCCGCAGTCTCGGCGACTGACGCTCCGTCCGAAAGCCGTGCCAAACCGTCGATGGCGCGCAGGCGGGCGCGCCATTCGGCAAACCCCAGGCCGGTTTCGTTGCGGAACAGGCGGGCGAGCGTGCGCCGGCTGGCGCCGGCTTGCTCGGCCCAGCGGTCGAGGTCATGGGGAATGCCGCAGTCCTCGAGCAGGGCGCGCGCGACCCGCAGGGCCCGCGCGTCGCGCGGCATGGGGACTTCCAGGGGGCGTGCCGAAAGTCGCGTCAACTCGGTCAGGATCAGCCGGGCGACGATGCCCCCGCGTCCGTCCTCGTCGTAGTCGACCGGCTCTTCCAGCAGCGTCAGGATCAGCTCGCGCATCAGCCGGGAAATCTCCGCCAGCACGGGCAGGCGGGGCAGCGTTTCGCAGCCGGCGGGTGCGATATAGACGGTGCGCATCTCGATCTGGCTGCGCATGGTGACGCTGTGCGGCCACTGCGGCGGCAGCCACAAGCCCCGCGCCGGCGGCAGGATCCAGGCCGCCTCGGCGGTCTCCACGCGCATGATGCCGCGCACGGCATAGAGCAACTGGCCGCGCCGGTGGACGTGGAGCGGGATGTGGTGGTTGATCGCCAGGTTGCGCGCCATCACCGCGACGGGGCGGGGTGCGTCGTCCATGTTGCGGCGGTAGACCGGCGCGTCCGTGGCTTGGATTGGAGCTTGCTTGGGCATCGCGATCGCATCCGGCTGGCCTAATTGCGACGAAAATCGACCGAACATCGCCAAATGGCAAGGGTATATCTTGGGGCCGTTGCTAGGCGTCGACCCGAGACCGGCGCCCGAACCGGAGCCCCCCTTACCGCCACCATGAACCCCACCGCTCTCAATATGGCCGGCTACGACAAGGCCACACGCCGCACCATCGGCTTCATCAACCTGGCGCATGGCGTCGATCATTTCGTGCTGCTGATTTATCCGACGGTGGTACTGGGGCTGGGCTCCGTCTTCCACCGCGACTACAGCGCGCTGATCGCCCTGTCGACCGCGGCCTTCGTCGCCTTCGGCGTGTTCTCGCTGCCGGCCGGCTGGCTCGCCGACCGCTGGAGCCGCCGCAACATGATGGCGGCATTCTATTTCGGCTGCGGCGCGTCACTTGCCGTCACCGGGCTCGCGCCCAACATGATCGTGCTGGGCGTCGGCCTGTTCGGCATCGGCGTGTTCGCCTCGATCTATCATCCGGTGGGCATGGCCATCCTGGTCGAGGCCTCGCAGGCGCGCGGGCGCACGCTCGCCTTCAATGGCGTCTGCGGCAATCTCGGCGTGTCGCTCGCCGCCGGCATCAGTGCCGGGCTCGCGACCTGGCTCGGCTGGCGCGCCGCCTTTCTGGTGCCGGCCGTGCTGTCGGTCATCGTCGGCGTCGTCTATATGTGGCTGACGCCTGACGACGGCCATCACGCCAAGCACCGCAAGAACGTCGCTGCCGTGCCCATGACGATGCGGTTGGCGGTGGTGGTGTTCGCGCTGTTCGGTATCGTGACCGTGACCGGCGGCACCGTCTTCAATCTGCTCACCATCGCCTTGCCGAAGATCGTCGACGAGGGGCTCGCCGCGAACGTGCCGCTATGGCTCGCCGGCAGCGTCGCGACCCTGGTGCTGATCTGCGGCGCGCTGGCGCAACTTGCGGTCGGCCGGCTGGTGGAGCGCTTCTCGGTGCAGGGCCTGTTCGTGATGATCACCGCCATGGGCTTCCTCGGCAACCTGTGGGCGGCCTATGCCGACGGCATTCCGCTGATGATCGCGCTCGCGATAGCGATTGCCGCGATCTACGGGCAGGTGACGGTCAACGACATGCTGCTGGCGCGTTACACCGCCGACGCCTGGCGCGGGCGCATCTATGCCGTGCGCTATTTCATGCTGTTCGCCGCTGCCGGCGCCGCCATCGGCATGATCTCGTATCTGCACGCGAATGGCGGCTTCGGGCTGGTGCTGGCGGCGAACGCCGGCGTCGCCTTCACCATCTTCGTGGCGACCGCGGCGCTGGCACTGCTGGTCACCAGCATCGAGAGCCGCCGCGCGGCGGCGCAGGCCGCAGAATAATTCCTTCTGTTATTCCGGGCTCGCGTACTTTGTGCGCGTCCCGAAATGATAAATGATGGTGAGTGCTAATTATTCCGCCGGCTCCTTATCCCAGGCGAGATTGGGCGCTTCGGTGCCGGCCACGGAATAGAGCGCGCCGGGCGCGTTGCGGGTCTTCTGGAATTCCTCCAGCGTTTGCCCGCGCATGGCGGCGTAAATGTGCAGGTTGGAAACGCCGGTCACCGCGCCAAGCTTCTCCAGCATGAAGAAGCTGACGCCGTAATGGATCATGCCGCGCCAGTCGCGCTGGCGGATGAGCGCCCGCTCTTCCGCACTAAGGCCGGCGGCCTCGTAGGCGTTCTCCTCGTCGGCCAGGAAGGCGGCGCGCGGCACCGGGTTGACCAGGTCGTGCAGGAACTTGTTGATACGGAAAGCCTTCACGCTGCGCTCCTGCGTGAACGGGTAGGTGCCTTCCAACGCGCCGGCACCGGCAAGCTGGTGGCCGATGTGGCGGCGGTGGTCGGCGACGATGTCGGCGGGCGGCGAGATCGCCTGGTTCTCGTAGATGGCTGTGGCGATGCCGGTCATCGACGGCAGGTAATAGGTGCGGTGCAGGCATTTGATGCTGGCCGACAGCGCACCGCGCATGATCAGCCACATGATGACCTCGGCGCCTTCCATGCCGCCGAGCCGCGCGAAGTCGGCCTGCGTCAAAAGCGTGAGCGCCACCGGGTCCTTCTCGATCATGTCGAGGAACTGCTGGTCCCAGGCCTCGTTGTTGAAGCCGGCGCGCTCGCCATGCACCTGGTGCGAGAGCCCGCCGGTGGCGACGATGGCGACCCTCAGGTCTTCCGGGTAGCTTTCGACGGCGCGGCGCAGCGCCTGACCGAGCTTGTAGCAGCGCAATGGCGTCGGGATCGGGAATTGCAGCACGCCCACCTGCAGCGGCACGATCGGAACCGGCCATTTCGGCTGATGCGGCAGCATCATCGACAGCGGCGAGAAGCAGCCGTGGTCGAGCGGCTTGCCTTGGAAGAACGACATGTCGAACTCGTCGGCCATCAGCGAAGCGCCGATGTGCTGCGACAGCGCGGCGTGGCCGTCGACCGGGGGCAGGTCGCGTACGCCGCCGCCCTCGTCGGCGACCGAGTAACGCGTGTCGATGCCGAGGGCGAAGGCCGAGTAGTGGTCGAAGAAGAACGAGGTGACGTGGTCGTTATAGGTCACCACCAGCGCGTCGGGCTTCTGGTCGGCGAGCCATTTCTGCACCGGGGCGAAGCCCTCGAAGATCGGCTTCCAGACCGGATCGTTCTGCTTGTGCCGGTCGTAGGCGAAACCGATGGTGGGCGTATGCGATGCGGCGACGGCGCCGATGATGCGTGCCATGAGGACGGTTTCCTTTGTATTTTCTTCTGTCATTCCGGACGCCGCCTAGCGGCGATCCGGAATCCAGAGACGAGCATCGACTTTGTTTCTGGATTCCAGGTTCGCGCTTTTAGCGCGCCCCGAATGATAGTTTGCTACAACTTGATGCAGACGTTCTTGAGCTCGGTATAGAATTCCAGCGAATGCACGCCGCCCTCGCGACCGATGCCGGATTGCTTCATGCCGCCGAAGGGCGTGCGCAGGTCGCGCAGGAACCAGCTATTGACCCAGACGATGCCGGCTTCGATCTTGGCCGAGACGCGATGAGCGCGGGCGAGATTGGTGGTCCACACCGAGGCGGCGAGCCCGTAGTCGAGCGCGTTGGCGCGCTCGATCACTTCGTCTTCCGTGTCGAAGGGCGCGATGTGGGTGCAGGGCCCGAAGATTTCTTCCGTGACGGTTGCCGCGGTATCGGGCAGGCCGGTCCAGATCGTCGGTTGCACCCAAGCGCCCTTGGCGAGTTCGCCGGGCATGTTGGGGATGCCGCCGCCGGTGACCACGGTCGCGCCTTCTTCGACCGCCTTCCGGTAATAGGAGAGAACCTTGTCGCGGTGCTCCTGGCTGATGAGCGGGCCCATGGTGGTGCCTGCGTCGTCCGGGCGCCCGAGCTTGAGCTTTTCGGTGCGCGCCTTCAGCGCCGCGACGAACGTATCGAATAGCGGGCGCTCGACATAGACCCGCTCGGTGCCGAGGCACACCTGGCCGCAATTAGCAAAGCACGAGCGCATGGTGCCTTCGAGCGCGGCCTCGAGATCGCAATCGGCGAAAATCACAGCCGGGTTCTTGCCGCCCATTTCGAGCGAAACCGGGCGCGCGCCGTCGGCGGCGGCCTTCATGATGGCGGCACCGGTGCGGGTCTCGCCGGTGAAGGTGATGGCATTGACGTGCGGATGGCGCGTCAGGAATTCACCGGCCGAATCGGGGCCGAAGCCGTGCACCACGTTGTAGACGCCTTTTGGAATTCCTACAGCATTCATCACCTCGCCGAGCAGCGCCGCGGTCTGCGGGCT
Organism: uncultured Pseudomonadota bacterium; assembly: GCA_963773225.1. Taxonomy (GTDB): domain Bacteria; phylum Pseudomonadota; class Alphaproteobacteria; order Rhizobiales; family Xanthobacteraceae; genus Pseudolabrys. The sequence goes on along the minus strand of CAVZAO010000006.1, from coordinate 239,325 downwards.
TTCCTCCGACGGCTTGACCACGACGGTGTTGCCGCAGGCCATGGCCGGCGCGGCCTTCCAGGTCATCAGCAGCAGCGGCAGGTTCCACGGGCAGATGACGCCGACGACGCCGACCGGGCGGCGCATGGCGTAATTGATGGCGCCGGCGCCATCCGGCGTCGCCATTTCGAAGAACTCGGTCGAGACGTTCTTGATGGTGTCGGCGAAAACCTTGAAATTGGCGGCGCCGCGCGGAATGTCGATGTGGCTCGCCAGGGACATCGGCTTGCCGGTGTCGGCGATTTCGGCTGCGAGGAAATCGTCGAAGCGCGCGTTGATGCCGTTCGCGAGCGCGTAGAGCCGGTCTCCACGTTCGGCCGTCGTCAGCTTGCCCCAAGGGCCCTCGAGCGCCGCGCGGGCAGCTTCGACCGCAGCGTCGACCTCCTCTCGGCCGGCTTCCGAAACGCGGGCGATGAGCGCGCCGTCGACCGGCGAGCGCTTGTCGAAGATCTTGCCGCTTTTCGCGGGGACGTATGCGCCATTGATGAAATTGAGCACATCCTTGACCGCGGGAGCCGAAGCCGATTTCTCAGGCTTGCGCGCGACGTCGAGCATCTCTCGTCCCTTGTGATTATTGGTTGCAGGCTGGCCTTGAAGGAAAGATGGTTGCTGGCGCAACCTCTTGCCTTGATCCAGATCAAGGAGGCAGCGTGCGGCCCGCGGTCCGGGCGCTAAAACAAGGGGGGAATAAGATCTTCAACCATCAACCGCATACGCTTCTTGAGCCGCGCGACGATGCGGCTGCGGTGGCAGGCGTTCGGATTGCGGCAATAGCACAAAAGCGCCACGCGCTTGCCGGACTTGATGAGTCCGACCAGTTCGTCGAGCGCCTGCTGCGGCTCGGGCTTGGCAATGTGCTTGTCGTAGATGAGCCAGAGCGTCTCGGTGTCGCCGGCGCGCGCGGCCTGACGGCCTTCCGACGGGGTGCCGAGCTTCTGCAAGTGCAAATAGCCGATGCCGGCCTCGTCCAGGCCGGCGGCGAGCTGGCGCTTGGAGAAGCCTGGACGGCGCGAGGCGGCGATTGCGCGCGTGTCGACCAGGAGATCGATCCGCGCGCGTTTGAGCTCGGCCATGACTGCGGCCGGTGTCGCTTTCTCGTAGCCGATGGTGAAGAGCGTGGTCATGCCGGTTTCCTAAGTCCCAGGCCGCCGCCCCACTATAAGCCGACCGGCGGCACTGTCATGCCTGTGTCATGAGTGGCGGCTAAACAGGGTCTCATGCGGCGGTGCCTGCCCACCGGCCGCAACGGCCACCCGATCATGCGACGGCGGATGTAACCGCGCATTTTCGTCGGTGGTCGTTTCCGTTTCGGGTTGGTCCCTCAGCCTTCGCGTGGCGCGGTGAGCGTCGCGAACGGGCAGGCGCTCTCGAAGGCGCGCGCGGCGCGCAGGACTAGCGCGTCCTGACGCGGCGGGCCAACGATTTGCAAGGCGACCGGCAATCCGTCCGATGCAAAGCCGCACGGCACCGAGGCCGCGGGCTGCTGCGTCAGGTTGAATGGATAGGTGTAGGGCGACCAGTTGATCCATTGTTCGCCGAAGCGGCCGTCTGCCGGCGTCACGCGCCCCGCTTCGATCGCCGGCACCGGCATCTGCGGCGTGAGCAAAAGATCGTAACGCTCATGGAAGCGCAGCATGTGCAGCGCCAACTCGGTGCGCGCGGTGTGGGCAGCAAGGTGCTCTTTCAACGTAATTTGCCGGCCCTCGTCGGCCATTGCGCGGAGGCCTTCGTCCATCTTGTCGCGCGCGGCCGCCGGCACCGCGTCGACGATGGTCGAGGCTACCGCGTACCAGAGTTTTTTCTCGATCTCGATCGGCTCGGCAAAACCGGGGTCGACCTCTTCGACATGGGCTCCGAGCCCGGCGAACACTTGCGCGGCCTTGCGCGCGGCCGCCTCAACATCGGCGTCGAGCTCCTTGACGTAGCCGAGCCGCGGGCTCCAGGCGACCCGAAGCCCTCGCACCCCGTCCTCGAGGCCGATCCGGAAGTCCGGCGCGGGCGTGTTCCAGGCGGTGGTGTCGCGCATGTCCGGCTGACCGATAATGCCGAGCATCAATGCGGCGTCGGAGACGGTGCGCGTGAGCGGGCCCTGATGCGCGAGCACGGTGAAGGCGGAGGCCGGATAGGCCGGCACGCGCCCGTAGCTCGGCTTGATGCCGAAGGTGCCTGTAAAGGCCGACGGGATGCGCACCGAGCCGGCGCCGTCGGTGCCGAGATGCAGGACACCGAGATTGAGCAGCGCGGCGGCCGCGGCGCCGCCGGACGAGCCGCCGGTGGTGCGCGTGAGATTCCAAGGATTGCGCGTGATGCCGGTGAGCGGCGAATGGCAGGCGCCGATCCAGCCGAATTCCGGCGTCGTGGTCTTGCCGAGGATGACGGCGCCTTGCTCCTTCAGCCGTGCCACCGCCGGGGCGTCGTGCGCGGCGGGCGTGTCGGGCGTGGTGAGCGAACCTTTCCGCGTCGGCTTGCCCTTGATGTCGATGATGTCCTTGATGGTAACGGGCAGGCCATCGGCGATCCCCATGGGCTCGCCCTTGGCCCAGCGCGCTTCCGACGCGCGCGCCGCTTGCAGCGCGCCGTCGTCGTCGGTGAACACGAAGGCGTCGATCTGCGGCTCGAAGCGCCCAATGCGATCAAGCGCGTCGCGCGCGACATCGACCGGCGACACCTCCTTGCGGCGGAACAGCCGCAGCAGGTCGGCGGCGCTAAGCTCGGAAATCTCGGTGGCTTCGGTCACGTGGCAATATCCTCGGGGGCGGGCGGGGCGGCGAAGAACCTTCCGTTGAGACTATATTAACCATCCGCGTGTTATAAAACCCGTTCGAATGGCGGCCACTGCGATCAGGCGACGGCGGATGTACCCGCGCCTCTTCGTTGGTGGTCGTTTTTGATTTCAGGCGCCGGCGCGGCACGATTACAGCCGCTCGATCAGCGCCATGGCGGCCGCCGGCGCACGCACCTTCGCTTCGTGGATAAAATAAACGAAGACGTCGCGCGGCGCCTTCTTGGCCTTCGCTTTGTCGACGCGCGGCAGGTCGGCCGGTTCGCTACCTTTCGCCCAGGCTTTGGCCCGCGCGGCCCAGGCGTCGAGCGCCTTGGGCGCATAGCCGGCTTTCAGTTTCTCCTGGCCCTTCTGCAAACGCGCATAGACGAAATCGCCGGTGACGTCGGCGATCGCCGGATAGCTGGCGTGCTCGGCGAAGACCACGGGATGGCCGAAGCGGCGCATCAGTGCGATGAAGGCCGGCATCTTGAAGCTGTCGTGACGCACTTCGAGCACGTGGCGCAGGCCGTGGCCGTCGAAGGTCTTCGGCAGAAGTTCGAGGAAGGCGCCGACATCGGCTTCATCGAATTTCTTGGTGGGCGCGAGCTGCCAGAGCAGGGGGCCGAGATGAGGGCCGAGCTCGGTAATGCCGGAATCGAGAAAGCGCTTGATGGAGTCACCGGCTTCGCCCAGCACGCGCCGGTTGACGGCGTAGCGCGGGCCTTTCACCGAGAACACGAAGCCCTCGGGCACGCGGCCCGCCCAGTCGCGGAAGGTCTTGGGCGCTTGCGTGCGGTAAAAAGTACCGTTGACCTCGATGGCGGTGAGCTTCTCGGCGGCGTAGTCGAGTTCGCGCGCGTGCGGCAGCCCTTTCGGATAAAACACGCCGCGCCAGGGTTCGTAGGTCCAGCCACCGATGCCCGAGTAGATTTTTCCTGCTGTCATAATGCCAACCTATATTGCCGCCGCATCGGGGGCGACCCGATTTCCAGATCAGCGAGGCAGCCTGAACGCATCGAGCGGCACATGGCTGGCCTGGCCCTGGGTCGCCAGTTCGGCGATGGCTTCGCCGATCGCCGGCGAGTGCTTGAATCCGTGCCCCGAGCAGGGCGAGGCGATAATCACCCGTGGGTCATCCGGCAGCCGGTCGATGATGAACTGGGCGTCCTCCGTGCAGGTATAAAGACAGACCGCCGAACGCAGGCAATCGGGGCTGAGACCGGGCAGGAACGCGGCCACATAATCGCGGTACAGGGTGGCGATTTCGCCGGCGCCCACCGTGCGATCGACCGTGTCGGGCGTGGTCGCGCTCTCATATTGCTCGGTACCTACTTTGATCGACGGCGCGCCGTCGCCCGTCCAGGGAAAGGCATACAGCGTCCGGTCGCGCGGCACCTGCCAGACGAACACCGGAAATCGCTCCGGGCGGTAGTGCTCGACCGCGAGCTTTGACTCATCAATGCGAAACCAAGCGAGGGTCTGGCGCCTCACCGTCAGCTGCGGCGCCAGCGCCGGCACGAGCTGCGGCAGCCACGGCCCGGTTGTGAGCACGAGCTTGTCGGCCGCATAGGTGCCGCGGTCAGTGACGACCTCGACCGCGCCGGTGCCGGGGTGGAAGCTGGCGACCGCTTCGCCGGTCCGGATGGCCGCGCCGGCCCGGCGGGCGAGCCCGAGTTGAACCTCGATGCACGCCTCCGGCGAGAGATAGCCTGCGGCCGGTTCGAAATAGGCGCGTTCGTCGGGCGTCGTATTCAAGGCCGGAAAGCGCGCGCGCAAGGCGGCTGCATCGAGCAACTCGTGGGCGACGCCGTGCCGGCGAGCTATGCCGAAGGTTTCGTCGAGAAAATCATCCTTGCCGTGCGCCGCGGCGCGCGGGCCGGAACCGGAAATGACCAGCAGCCCGTTCTGCACGAACAGCCGCGTGCCGGTCTCTTCCTCGTAGTCGCGCCAGAGCGCGTGCGAGCGGCGGACGATTTGGGTGTACACGGCGCCCTCGCCGCAGGCGAAGCGGGTGATGCGGGTTTCGCCGTGGGTCGAGCCCAAGGTGTGCGGGGGCGCGAAACGGTCGACCCCGAGCACCTTGCTGCCGCGGCGGGCGAGGTGGCAGAGCGTTGCCGACCCGAAAGCCCCCAGGCCCACGACGATGACATCGAACATTTCCGGCACGGGGAACTCGCGGCAAGGAACGGACAGCCGCAGGCTATCGCATCGGCGCGCGCGAAAAAAGAAGGTGCCGGATCGAAGCTTCCTGTTTCGCGGATTGAATGTGTGGATCGGAAAAAGCAAAAGGCCCGGGATCGCTCCCGGGCCTTCGCATTCGTGAGTTGCGTGGACCTTAGAAATCCATTCCGCCCATGCCGCCGCCGGGCATGCCGCCCGCCGCTTCCTTCTTCTTCGGCAACTCGGCGACCATGGCCTCGGTGGTGATCAGCAGGGCGGCGACAGAAGCCGCATCCTGCAGGGCGCAGCGCACGACCTTGGTCGGGTCGATGATGCCCTTGGCGACCATGTTGACGTACTCGCCCGACTGCGCGTCGTAGCCAAACGAATACTGGTCCTTCTCCAGGATCTTGCCGGCGACGACCGAACCGTCGGCGCCCGCGTTGATCGCGATCTGGCGGGCCGGCGCCTGCAGCGCCTTCCGCACGATCTCGACGCCGTGCTTCTGGTCGTCGTTCTGCGTCTTGATGCGGGTGATCGCCTGGACCGAACGCAGCAGCGCGACGCCGCCGCCCGGGACGATGCCTTCCTCGACCGCGGCGCGGGTGGCGTGCATCGCGTCGTCGACGCGATCCTTGCGCTCCTTCACCTCGACCTCGGTGGCACCGCCGACGCGGATCACCGCCACGCCGCCGGCGAGCTTCGCCAGCCGCTCCTGCAGCTTCTCACGGTCGTAGTCCGAGGTGGTCTCCTCGATCTGCGCCTTGATCTGCGCCACGCGAGCCTCGATGTCGGCCTTCTTGCCGGCGCCGTTGACGATCGTGGTGTTCTCCTTGTCGATCGTCACCTTCTTGGCGCGGCCGAGCATGTTGAGCGTGACGTTCTCGAGCTTGATGCCGAGGTCTTCGCTGATGGCCTGACCGCCGGTCAGGATGGCGATGTCTTGCAGCATGGCCTTGCGGCGATCGCCGAAGCCCGGCGCCTTCACCGCCGCGATCTTGAGACCGCCGCGCAGCTTGTTAACGACGAGAGTGGCGAGCGCTTCGCCTTCCACGTCCTCGGCCACGATCAGCAGCGGCTTACCGGTCTGCACCACCGCTTCGAGCAGCGGCAGCAGCTCCTGCAGACCCGACAGCTTCTTCTCATAGATCAGGATGTAGGGGTCGTCGAATTCGACCCGCATCTTGTCGGCATTGGTGATGAAGTAGGGCGAGATATAGCCGCGGTCGAACTGCATGCCCTCGACGATGTCGAGCTCGGTCTCCAGCGACTTCGCCTCTTCGACGGTGATGACGCCCTCGTTGCCGACCTTCTTCATCGCCTCGGCGAGGAAGCGACCGACTTCGGCATCGCCGTTCGACGAAATGGTGCCGACCTGGGCGATCTCGTCGTTGGAGGTAACCTTCTTGGAGTTCTTCTTGAGGTCCTCGACCACGGCCTCGACCGCCAGGTCGATACCGCGCTTGAGGTCCATCGGGTTCATGCCGGCGGCGACCGCCTTGGTGCCCTCCTTGACGATGGCCTGGGCCAGCACGGTGGCTGTGGTGGTGCCGTCGCCCGCCAGATCAGCGGTCTTCGAGGCGACTTCGCGCACCATCTGCGCGCCCATGTTCTCGAACTTGTCTTCGAGCTCGATCTCCTTGGCGACCGTCACACCGTCCTTGGTGATGCGCGGAGCGCCGAACGACTTATCGAGCACGACATTGCGGCCCTTGGGACCGAGCGTCACCTTCACCGCGTTGGCGAGGATGTCGACGCCGCGCAGCATGCGATCGCGCGCGTCGGTGGAAAATTTGACGTCCTTGGCAGACATGTGGGTTTGCTCCTGGGATGTGCGCTGGTTAGGCGGCTTTTTTCTTGGCGGCGGTGACTTCCAGCACGCCCATGATGTCGGACTCCTTCATGATCAGGAGATCCTGGCCGTCGATCTTCACCTCGGTGCCCGACCACTTGCCGAACAGGACGGTGTCGCCGACCTTGACGTCGAGCGGGACAAGCTTGCCGGTTTCGTCGCGGCCGCCGGGGCCGACGGCGACGATCTCGCCCTGGCTCGGCTTTTCCTGCGCGGTGTCGGGAATGATGATGCCGGAAGCCGTTTTCTGCTCGGCATCCAGACGCTTGACGACGACGCGGTCGTGAAGCGGGCGGAACTTCATGGTAGTCCTCCTAAAGCTTTGATTGCACTAGTTTTTTGATAGCGTGCTGGCCCCCTTGCCAGCATCGTCGCCGAGATGGGAAGTGATTTTGGCGGCCGCAAGAGGGTTCGACGGATTTTTTAGCACTCATCCTGGCGGAGTGCCAACAAAGTTTGAAACCGCAATAAAAACAATGGTTAACGGCACAAGCGGAACGCGTTACGGGGCCGTGGGTTGGTCTGACCCGGTGCGTAATGCGCGGCGGGAGAGACTGTTAGCAGGCGCTGCGGATGGCTGCTAACGCCTTGATTTTAAACAACTTGTTTACCTTTTCGGCTTGCAATGAGAGACGCCGGAATCGGAAACTTAGGGTCCGACTGAAGACGGAGGACTGGAATGGTTTCGCAGGATTTCAGGAAGCAAGTCGAAGGGTACGGGCTGACCACCGCCCACATTCTTTATCGCCGCCCCGATTACCACTGGCTGCTGCAGTCCTACGTCTGGCAGTCCTACGACATGTTCCCGAAGTTTCCCGAGCTGCAGCGCTTCCTGCAGTTCTGGCAGGAAAAGCTGGAGGGTCCGCTGCACTCGGTGCAGGTAGCGCACTGCAAGCTGATCAAGCCGGCGGAGCTGAAGGCCGTCGATGGCGAGTTCAGGTTGCACTAGCCGCCAATCTTTTCTCCGCCGTGTCAGCGGGTGTGTTCGTTGCGGCGCCGTCATGGCAGCGCCGAACCCGGCGGTGGGCGCGTGATCAGGACGCCAGCCTCGCTATATAACTGTCATGCCCGGGTACCCGGCGGTCACGCTGTTGTTCGATCGCGCCCCGCGATGGGGCTGAAAAGCGGCGTCATGTAGTATCTCCCGATAATCCTTCGTCCGCGCCGCGCGTGACACCGCGCTGGCATGGAAGGTGCATGCCCCGCCCATCTCGCCGGGCGTCTAACGCCGGTGGTCCAAAGCGGCGAAGAATAAGGAAGGGATACCACGTTCATGGATCTGATCCTGCGGAACGCCCGCGTCGTCGGTGCTGACGCCGGTGTCGTCGATATCGGTATCGCGGGCGGAAAGATCGCGGCGGTATCTCCGGCGCTGGCGGCCGAGGGCGAAATCATCGACGTTGGCGGGCGGCTGGTCTCGCCGGGCTTTATCGAGACGCACATCCATCTCGATAAGTCCTGCATCCTCGACCGCTGCACGCTCGATCGTGGCGATCTGTCGGAGGCCATTGCTGAGGCCGGCAAGGCCAAAGCGGCATTCACGCCGGAGGATGTCGATGCACGCGCCAAGCGCACGCTGGAGAAGGCGATCCTCCAGGGTACGACGCATATGCGCACCCATCTCGAGGTCGATCCCGGCGTGGGGCTGCGCGGCCTCGAAGGCGTGCTGCCTCTGGTCAAGGAATACGCCTGGGCCATTGATCTAGAAATCTGCGTGTTCCCGCAGGAAGGGCTGCTCAACAATCCCGGCACCGATGAATTGATGATAGAGGCGCTCAAGCGCGGCTGCCGCGTGGTCGGCGGCGCCCCTTATACCGACAGCAATCCTCCCGGGCAGATCGACCGTGTTTTCGAGATGGCGCGTGAGTTCGATATCGACGTCGACATGCACCTGGACCTTGGGCCAACTGCCGACAATATGGACGTCGAGCACGTTTGCCGGCGCACCGACGAATACAAATACGGCGGCCGGGTCGCGATCGGTCACGTGACCAAGGCGGCGAGCCTGGCGATGCCGGCGTTCGAGGCCATGGCCAAACGGTTGGCGAACTCGGGCGTCACGGTGACGGTGCTGCCTTCGACAGACCTGTTTCTCATGGGCCGCGATCACACGCACGATAACAATCCACCGCGCGGCGTCGTACCGGCCCACAAGCTGCTGCATCACGGCGTCAACTGCACCCTGTCCAGCAATAACGTGCTCAATCCCTTCACACCCTTCGGCGACTGCTCGCTCATTCGCATGGCGAATCTCTATGCCAATGTTTGTCAGGTCGGGAAGCACGCGGACATAAGTGCTTGTTTCGATATGATCACGCGCCGTCCCGCCGAACTGCTGCGGCTCGAGGACTACGGCCTGGCGGTCGGCAAGGCCGCCGACCTGGTGGTGCTGGACGCGACCGAACCGGCCTCGGCGGTGGCCGAATTGACGCCCGTGCTTTACGCCTTCAAGCGCGGCCGCAAGACGGTTTCGCGCGCACCCGCCGTGCTGCACCGGCCGTCATGATGGCGCGCGATCCGATCGGCCGCGTCCCGCGGCGATCAGGTGTACCGGCTGAAGACGGCGCGGCCGCGCTTCGTGATGCGGACGCAGCGGCCGCAAGCATCGGCATGGACCGCGAGCCCCGCCTGTAACAGCCGGGCGATGGTCGCGGGAAGGAACGAGTCGCAGCAGCCGCGCATTCGCCAGCGGCCGTCGACCAGATAGGCATTTCCGCGACAAAGCCGGCCAAGGGTGCGCAGTTGCGCTTCTGACAGCTTGAGGTCGGCGTATTGCTCCAGCCCGTCATCGGGCCGGGAGGGTTCGTTCTCTGGGGGGCGGCGCACAAGCATGGGCACTTCCGGCATTCTGGCGGCACCCCCACCGCCGGTGCGCGTCATCTCGAAAATCGGGTCAGTTGCCTTCTTGCCGTATCGAAGGCCGGGACAAAATACGGGCGGCCGCTAAGGCAAATCTCTTAGCGTCGACGCCTCGATGAAGGCTCGTTTTGACGGGTGGAATGCAAACGCGAGGCGCGGGCGTGGCCGAACTGTAAATCGCCCGCCGCGGCCCGTTAACATCGCGCTGCGTCCGGTGCATCCGCCCGCACAGGCCCTGAGCATATCGTCATCTATTCGGTTTTTGAGGCCGCGGCGGAAGCGCCGCACCGCCGATCCGTTAGATTTGCCGGCCATTGACACTAGCGCGGTTAATCCGGCGTGCCACCTTGCGAGCCGCGATGAAATCCGGAACGCCTATCGCGAACGTATGTCTGCAATAGGGGAGGCGCATTGTGGAATCGATGATCGATAAGCGCGTCAGGCGGCGGCTCAAGTTTGCGGGCGTGCTGTGTATTCCGCTGGCCGTGCTCGTCAGTTCATGTGGCCTGCAACCACACGCGCCCGGCGGTTCGGTCTCGCAAGGCGACGTGACCGGCTCGGTGCACCGCGCGCCGGTCATTCGCCGGCAATACAGCCTAACCGCTCATCGTGATGCCTTGGCCGCCGGTCATCGCTAGGCGTGCGACCGTGCCGGTGAGAACGGTGTCGTTGGCAAGACCGTCGCAAGACTGCGCTTGGCGCGGACGGTGCGCGGATATAACCGGCGCGATCGACCGGCACAGACACGCGCGTCGTGAATGGTGGCGGCCGCGGCGACGCTTCGTGGTGCATACCGTCGTGCAAGGCGACACGCTCTACTCAATCGCGCGCCGTTATCACGCCCCGCTGGCGTCTCTGGTCCGGCTGAACAAGATCGGCGACTTGTCGCTCCTGCGGGTCGGGCAGCCCTTGGTGGTGCCGGTGACGGGCGCCGGCTAGAAAGCCGGGAACCTGCGGTCCACCAGGCACAGGTGCTCCGACGCGCCGCCACAACCTGGGCGAAATGCGTCACACGATACTACCTTTAGTAAGACGAAGGCTCGGCCGATGCCAGGTTTTGACGAAATCAATGGTGCGCGGCTGGAAATACCATTGCGAACACTGAATACAATAGTACATCCTATGCGGGCGGGCGAGGCTGGGCTGCCGCGTTCGTGGAGATCGGGCAAGGCGGCCGGCGTGGGAACATGGGGAAGCGTCCCACATGCCTTTATGGGCGCGTCTTTATCTGGCGATGATCGCGGTCGCTTTGCTCGCTGCCGCGGCAACCGGATTCGTAGCCATCTACACCAGCGAGCGGAACACGGTTCATCAGGCGCTCGGACAGGCGAGCGCCCACGCCGAATTGCTGGCGAGCCAGCTGAACGCGCCCGTCGACTTCGCGAAGGACGATCTCCGCGCGCTCAGTCGCACGCCGCCGCTGGTGAGAATCGCGCAAGGCGGCCGCGACGGCATCTTCACCCCCGGGACCGATCTCAACCACTGGCGTGAGCTGTTGCAATCTCGCTTCGTCAGCGAGATGCGCGCCAAGCCGCTCTACTTGCAGATGCGCCTGATCGCCGCGAATGGCGCGGAACTGGTTCGCGTCAATCGGGTCGGCCCGCACAGCCTACGGGCCGTGGCGCGCGATGACCTTCAGATCAAGGCGGATCGCCCTTACTTCCAGTCCACGATCCACACGCCGGCCAACCAGATCTATGTCTCGAAGGTCGAGCTCAACGTCGAACACGGCGTCATCGAGACGCCGCACGTGCCGGTCGTTCGGGTCGGTATGCCGATCTACGCCGACGCATCTCAGCCGATCGGGATTCTCATCATCAATATCGACATGCGGCCGCTCTTTGCGGCTTTGCAGCGGAACGCCCCACCTCACAGCCAGGTCTTCCTGATCAACCGCCGGGGCTACTATCTCAGCGGCCCGGATCCCGCCAAGACGTTCGCATTCGATACCGGCGGTTCGAGCCGCATTCAGGCCGACCACCCACCGCTCGCCGCGATCGTGGGCAAGGATCGGCCGTCCGCTTCGCTCTTGGACCTAAGCGAGGGGCCGACGGCGGTGATCGCCCAGCCATTCCGCATCGGCGAGGGTCCGTTGCTGTCTGTCGTCGCAATGACTCCGGAGAGCCAGCTTCTCAGCGTCGCCGGCCCGATCAAGCGCTCGATCATCCTGGGCGGGGGCATCACCGGGCTGGCGGCGATCGCGATCGCGCTGGCATTGAGCTACTCGCTGTCGCGGCCCATCAAACAGCTCACCGAACAGGTCCAGCGCTGGCCGGTCGCGGATCCCGATCTGTTGCCGGTCGGCCAGACCGGCGAAATCGGCGTCCTGGCACGGGCCTTGGCGGCCTACGCCAAGAGCGAGCGCTTTGCCGAGGCCACCATCGTGTCGTCGAGCGATGCGATTCTGACCAAGACGCTGGACGGCATCGTGACCTCCTGGAATCCGGCGGCGGTCGATCTGCTGGGCTACAGCGCCGAAGAAGCCATCGGCCGCAATGTCGAACTCATCGTGCCAGAGGATCGGCGCGCTCAGCATGACGGGCATATGGAGGAAATCCGTGCCGGAAAGCAGGTCCGGAATATCCGCACGGCCCGGCGCAGCAAGGACGGCCGCATTATCGAGGTGTCCCTGACGCTGTCTCCGGTGAGATTGCCAAACGGCCAACTGATCGGCGCTTCGTCCATTGCACACGACATCACCGATCGTCTGGCGCGGGAACGGCGATTGAAGGAGCAGCAGGCCGAGCTCGCGCATGCGTTTCGGCTCAACGTCGCCGGCGAGATGGCTGCGGCCTTGGCGCATGAGCTCAACCAGCCGCTGACTGCCATCGCCAACTATGTGAAGGCGGCGCGCCGCCGGCTGACCGCAAACCACGACGCCATCGAGGATGACATCGTGGACTATGTCGATCGGGCCGGCGCGCAGGCGCACCGGGCGAGCCAGATCGTGAGGCAATTAAGAGCGTTCGTCGAAAAAAGGCAATTGCAGTACAGCGAAGAAGACCTGCCGAGCGTGGTCATGGAGGCGGTCGATCTCGCGGTCGTGGGCGTTTTGAATCTGCGGGTCAATTCGTGGGCTGACTCGAACATTCCTCCGGTCAAGATTGCGCGCGTCCAGATTCAGCAGGTCGTCGTCAATCTGGTCCGCAACGCCATAGAGGCCATGCAAGACGCGGCGGACCGTGAGATTCTGATCAAGGTCGAGCGGTCCGACAGTGCATACGCCGTGGTCTCGGTGCGGGATTGGGGAGAGGGCATCAGCGACTCGATTTCTAATAATCTCTTCAAGCCCTTTATCACATCCAAAGTGCAGGGCATGGGCATCGGTCTTTCGATCAGCCGAACGATTATCGAGAACCACGGCGGAAGGCTGTGGGCGGAAAACAGTCCGGGAAAAGGCGCGACGTTTTTTTTCGATCTGCCGTTACCGGAGATGCAGGGAGAGCAGCCCAATGCGGCGTAATACTCAAGTGTTTATTGTCGACGACGACGACGCCGTGCGTCAATCCTTGTTGGCGCTAATTGCGAGCGCCGGCTTCAATGCGGAGGCCTATGAGTTCGGGGCCGAGTTTCCTATCGATCTACCGCGATGAGGGACCTGCCTGCGCCGTCGTCGACCTCCGCATGCCGGAAGTCGATGGGCTCGAGTTGCAACGCAGACTCGGGGAAGCGGACGTCGATCTGCCGATCATCTTCATCACCTCGTTCGGCGACGTGCCGAGCTCCGTGCAGGCCATGAAGGCGGGCGCGATCGATTTCCTCGAAAAGCCGTTCGACGACGAAGTCATGATCGAGACCATTCGCTTTGCTTTGCGGGTGGCCGAGGAAAGGCGGGCGCAGCGCGGGGGCGGCGAGATGGAGGCGCGCCTCGGCAATCTCTCGCCGCGGGAGATGTCGGTGTACAAGCACCTGGTCGGTGGCCTGTCGAACAAGCTGATCGCGCGAGAACTCGGGATATCGCCGCGGACGGTGGAAATCCATCGCGGCAACCTGATGCGCAAGGTGGGCGCGCGCAATATGGTCGAGTTGGCCCGCGTGGCATTCGAGCACGGCATCGTGCCGCCCGAGTCGTAGCTAGGTACAATTACTTAGGGCATGCTCGTATTGCGAGGGCGGCCCCCGAGGTTGCATTTTTTGTCGATGAATCCGCGACGGGGCAACAAGCGCCGCCGCAGCATTATTCATATCGTGGACGATGATGCGGCGGTTGGCGATTCGATGCGCGCCCTTCTGGGCGTGCATGGAATTGAGGCCGTGCATCACGCGACTGCCAAGGAATTCCTCAAGAACGCTGGATCCATCGACGACGCATGTCTGGTCATCGACTTTCATCTGCGGGAGCTGGACGGCATCGAACTGGTGAAGCGCCTGCGGGCGGACGGCATTTCGGCGCCGGTGATTCTGACCAGCAGCAACGTTGGACCGGCGCTGCTGAAGCGCGTGATGGCGCTTGAGGGCGTCGAAGTGGTCGCCAAGCCGCTCGACGAGGACGGGTTTATCAGCCTGGTTGAAAGGGTGCGCGCGCAACCAGATTGACGACCTACGCAATCCTCCTGAGTGCTTCGCCTTAGCGGCAGTTCGGATTCCATCACCCGCCAAAATTCAACAGATTGTATGCGGTCAAACGAATCCGCACTGCGGGGGCGAGACGGCACGCTGCTGCCGACGTCGGGGGGCCGGCGCGGCGTGCCGCACCACTCGCAAGGTATCTACGAGCAATCGCATGGTGAGCAAAGACCAGAGCCGCCTGGAGTGGCGGACCATCATGAAACTCTGCGGCGGCACACGCAAAGTGGTGGCGCCGGGCGAAACCGTGTTCCGTCAGGGCGAGCCGGCCGACGCGGCGTTCTACCTGCTCAAGGGGCGGGTAAAAGTGACCATCGTTTCCGAACTCGGCAAAGAGGGCGTGATGGGCATCTTCCACCAGGGCGAACTCCTGGGCGACGACCGTCTGCGCGGCCACGATTTCTACACCGCCACCGCCACGGCGCTGTTCGAAAGCGACGTGATCCGATTGCCCGCTGCCGGGATCATGCGGGCGCCCCAGGAGGACCAGCAGTTCGCGCTCTGGCTCAACCGGTTCCTTCTCAAGCGAGTCGAGAAGCTGGAAACCGACATCGTCGCTCATCTCTTCAACTCGGCGGAACAACGTCTCGCCAGGCTGCTCATGCATCTCGCCAATTTCGACGAGGTCGAATCGGGTCCGATCATGCCCGGCATCGATCAGCAAACGCTCGCGCGCATGATCGGCACCACCCGCCCGCGGGTCAGCCACTTCATGAACAAGTTTCGCAAGAAGGGCTACATCCAATACAGCCGGGGCCGCATCACCGTGAACAACTCGCTGCTCAACGCGGTGTTGTCGGAGCCCAAGGAAAGCAAACCCTAGCTCGCGAACGTGGTGCGGGGGTGAAATCTCCGCACGCGGTTAGAGCCTGCAAAGTTGCGAGGAGTCGTCGTGCACTGAATGTTCAAATTGGGACAGAACGAAAGATAACAATATCGGATGATTCCCGGGTCACGCGCAGGGACCCGTTCGGTCCGGTATCCAGTAAAGCCCCGGTTCGGCGTGCTCGGACAGAGAGCCAGGCTTCCGCCCCACAAACGGCGGGAGGCGGCTCGGCCGACTGGGGTCGGCGTTGCGTCGAACAGCGGCGAATTGAACCAAAGGCGGAGACAAACATGCCGAATTCAAATCTCAGGCGATGCGTTGTTGTTTGCGGTCGCAAGACCAGCGTCAGTCTCGAGGACCGGTTCTGGGAAGGCCTCAAGGCGATCGCGGCGGCGCAGGGGCGCACACTGTCGCATCTCGTGAGCGAAGTGGCGCAGCAGGAAACGCCTCGGAACCTGTCGTCGGCGCTCCGCATCTTCGTCCTCAACAATCTGTGGGCGCTGATCATGACCGACAACGCCGAGTTCCGCCGCGACCCTTGGACGCCGTTGCCAGCGAACGCGGCACCGAACGGTTTGTCCATCTCGAGTCTGCCGGCGCTCAACGGGCAGGGTGGAACGGAGGCGTCGAACTCGTAGCGGGAATGACGCGCGGCATGGGCCCTTCTTGGAGGCACAAGAATGAACAATGGTCCCAAGCAGAGTATCCTCGTGCTCGTAGACGATCTGAGTCTCAAATCGATGTTGCCGGAGGTGTTGTCGCGCGCCGGCTACGTCGCGACCTGCTAATCCGATCCTGCCTCGTTCGCGGCCGCCGTTAAGGCCGGGGACGCCTGCTGCATTCTGGTCGATGTCGAGTTGCAGGGCGGGGGCGGGCTTGACGCCCTGGCCGCGGGTGTCTGGGCGACCTCGGCGCGCGTCTGACGCCGCGGGAGCGCGACGTCCTGTTCCAGATCGCCAGCGGCCATACCAACAAGGAAGAGGCCCGCCATCTCGGCATCAGTCCGCGGACGGTGGAGATCCATCGGCACTGCATCATGGAGAAGCTGGCGGCGAAGAACGCTGCCGACCTGATGCGGATCGTGATGGCGCCGCTGCGGGCGAATATCGGGCTGCTGCGGGCCGACGAGCCGGGCTTCGGCGATGCCGCGGCCGCCGCGCCGTGCTCGCCCGCCAAATAGGGGGCGGCCGTAGGGTTGGGTGCGGCGCGCGCCGTCCATCGCCGGCATGAACATGTCGACGATGACAACGTCGAAGGGGTTGGACTGGACCAGCCGCAGACCGATCGTCCCATCTGACGCCAGGGGAACGCCGAGCTTGTGCTTGGTCAAGACCAACTCGATGGCCGCGCGCGTCGCGTGGCCGTCGTCGGTAACGAGGATGGATGGCATTGTCGTCTACGGTCGAAATTAAGACTTAAGAAACGCAATTACGCCAACGCGAGAATCCCCTAACGATGAATAGAGCCGCGTACGGCGCTTGCGTCGACTATTGTCGGCGGAGCCGATGGTGAACATACGTGCCACTACCTAGGAGCCATCCGGATTCTTCGGAAGCGGCAAGTCGAGTAGGGTGTTCAGCCATCGGCGTTTCACGTTTAGCCGGAGCATTTGCCGGGCGACATTTTGAATGTCCTCGCGTCTACGCACGCCTTGTCCGAGCGACAAGCTGACACGACGCGGCCAACACTGACACGGATTCAACTCCATGCAGGTCCCAGGAACGACATCGTTCATCAGGATGGCGTCCGCTCAAGCCGAGGCCGACAAGCCAGGCCGTTGGCGCGCGCTTATGGGCCGCGTGTTGCCGCGAACGAACGGACGCGACCGCTCCGAGAGCCTCGAACGTTACGAAGAGCAGGACCGTCTTTATAGCGCGGTGGTGGAATCGGCCACCGACGCGGTGGTCACCAAGACGCTCGACGGAATCATCACAGGTTGGAATCCCGCGGCCGAAGCCATCTTCGGCTATAGCCGCGCCGAAGCGATAGGCCGCCCGATCGACCTGATCGTTCCGCAGAACCGGCGCGACGAAGTCAAGACGATCCTCATCAGCATAGGCAACGGCGAGCACATCAAGCACTACGAAACCGTGCGCAGGACGAAAGCCGGCCGGCTGATCGACGTGTCGTTGAGCGTGTCCCCGGTCAAGTCCCGGACCGGAGAAATTATCGGCGCCGCCAAGATCGCGCGCGACATCTCGGCCGAGAAGCTCAATGAGCGCAAGTTCCGCGCCGCCGTCGAATCCGCGCCCAACGGACTGATCATGGCGGACCGCGACGGCCGCATCACGCTCACCAATCCCGAGGCGGAGCGCCAATTCGGTTATGACCGCGGCGAGCTGCTCGGCTTATCGCTCGCGCACCTGGTGCCCGAGCGCATGCGAGCCCGTCACGCCGCGGGCTACACGCGTTTCTTCGCCGCGCCTGCGGCGCACAAGCTCGACGAAGACCGCGGGCTTTGCGGCCTGCGCCGGGACGCTTCCGAATTTCCCGTCGAAATCTCGGTCACGCCGATCGAGAGCCGCGACGGCATGCTGGTGATGGCGACCATCGTTGATATCACGACGCGCAAACAGGCCGAGGAAGCGGTTGCGCGACAGGCGCAGCGCCTGCGCCAGTCGAACGCAGAGCTCGAGCAATTCGCCTATATCGCCTCGCACGACCTGCAGGAGCCGTTGCGGATGGTGTCGAGCTTCACCCAACTCCTGGCGGAGCGGTACAAAGGCCAGCTCGACGAAAAAGCGGACCGCTATATCGAGTACGTCGTCGAAGGTGCCGGCCGCATGCAGTTTCTGATCCGCGACCTCTTGAACTATTCGCGGCTGTCGAGCGTCGAGCGCCCGATGCATGCAGTCGACACGGCTACGGTTGTGGACGCGGCACTCGATCGCCTGATGACGGTCATCGAGCGCAGTCGCGCCGATATCGATGTCGGCGCGATGCCGGTCGTCACCGCCGACGAGGTGGAGCTCAGCCAGGTCTTCCAAAATCTCATCGGTAACGCGATCAAGTTCCGCTCGCAGGCGCCGGTCGCGATCCGCGTCGGCGCCAACAGGACGGGCGACGACTGGACCTTTTTTGTCGCAGACAATGGCATCGGTATCTCGCCAGATCACGCCGATCGTCTGTTCAAGATGTTCCAGCGCGTTCACACGCGCCATGAGTACGACGGCAGCGGCATCGGGCTGGCGCTGGCGAAGAAGATCGTGGAGCGCCGCGGCGGCAAGATCTGGTTCGAATCCGAACCGGGCAAGGGCGCCACGTTCTATTTCACAGTGCCGGCAAATCAGGAGTGAGTGAGATGTTGGAAGCGCAAAAGGAAGATATCGGAGAGGCCCTGCGCCATCTGCTGCTCGTCGAAGACAGGCGCAAGGATGCTTCAATACCGGCGCGCAGGACTATCTCAGCAAAAAGGGTATGAAGCCGGCGCTGCTGCAGCGGACCATCGGCTACGGCATCAGCCGCAAGTAGATTGTCGGCGGCACTCGGATCGTCATGTCGCTGCCGGGCGCTCGGCGCCCGGACTCGGCGCCAAGACGTCTAGCGCGCCATGCAGTCGCTGACGGCGATGCGGATCAGGTCCGCGGTGTTGCGCGCCGAGCTTGGTGATGATGCGCGCGCGGTGCACGTCGACCGTCCGCGGGCTGATGGCGAGTTCGCGCGCGATGACCTTGCTGGTTTCACCGTCGACAATGCGTCGCAGCACCGCCTGTTCGCGCGGGGTCAGCGGTTGGCGGCCGGGAAAGTGCAAATTCAACTGCGCGGCGGCAGGCCGGCGCTCCGCCGGTGCCGGCTCCCGGCACAGCATGTCTCGCACGCGGCCGACGATGTCGCTGCCGCGGAACGGCTTTTCGATGAAGTCGCGCGCGCCGCTCTTCATGGCGTCGACGGCCATGCCGATGCTGCCCTGGCCGGACATGACCATGATGGGCGCCGGGTAGTTGCGGGCCTTGAGCTCCTTCAGGATATCGAGGCCCGAGCGACCGGGAATATTGACGTCGAGCACGATGCAGATGGGGTTGCGATCGCGCGCCGCCGCCAGCAGGCCGGCGCCTTCGGCAAAGAAGAGGACCTTGAAGCCGGCCCGGGAAAATGCCGCGGTCAATGCGTTGCGGACGGTGGCGTCGTCGTCGACGATGAAGATTTCGCCGGCCGGCAAAGGGCTGTCGACATCTGAGTGATTGAAGGCGACGTTCATGTCCCTTGGTGACCCCGATCAGCGCATATGAACGTGGACGAACAAATTCGACAACTTTCGAGCCGCATCATAGGCGGACCGGGTAAAGCATTGCTAAAAATGAGATCAAGCCATGGCTTGAAAGCAACGGTTGCGCATCTGCATCCGTTTAGAGGTGCTTGACGAAGCCGAGGCGCGGCGCGCGGCCGGCGTCGTCGCCGGCCGCGGGCTCGCTATCGCTCACGCCTTGCCGGCGGCCTTCAACTCCACAAGCTGCTTGCGCGCCTGCTGGGCGAGATAACGCCTGAGCCGGATGACGCCGGCGTCATGCTGGTAGAGCATCTCGTACTTCTCGAGGCCCGGCTTGAGGCCGTCGAGCATCTCGCGATCCTGTTCCAGCACGTGCCAGTGCCGTGCTTCCAGGTTGGTCTTGTAGAGGAAGCGCCAGGTGTCGCGCTGCCAGCCGGAGACCTTGCGGATGCGCCAGAAGAATACGCACATGCGGTCGGTGTCGATCGGCGTGCCGAAACCGATGATCATGAAGTTGCCGCCCGGGCCGCCCGATGGCGGATAGGGGATTTCGAGGCGGACGTAGAGCGCGTTGTCGTCGACCAGTTCGCTCCAGTCGAAGTTGACGTCGCGCTGCCCGGTCTTCTCGAAGAAGAAGCCGTGCTCGGTGTCGCGGGTGACGAAGGTCGCCTGCGTGTCGCCCTGGTACATGGTGTGCGAATTCGCATGCAGGAACGTGCCGTGCATGGGATCCATCAGGTTGTCGAAAGCGTAGCGCCAGGGCATCTCCCAGTCGGCGTAGCAGAGGAAGCTGGAATAATCGTGCCCGACCAGTTGCTCCGGCGGTTTGAAAGCCGGGGCCTCCTCGTTGAGCGCGTCGCCGAACCAGACGAAGATGGCGCCGGCGATTTCCTGCGCCGGATAGGTCTTCACCGCCTTCTTGCCTTCGAGCGGGCAGCCGGGCTGACCGGGCACCGCCAACACCTTGCCGTCGGGGGCGACCTCGACGCCGTGATAGTTGCAGCGCAGGCGGTCGCCTTCGTTGATGCCGCGCGAGAGCGGCACGGCCCGGTGCGGACAGCGGTCGGCCTGCACGTGGATGCCGCCCTTAGCGTCGCGCCACACCACCAGCGGCTCACCCAGACGCGTGATGCCGAGCGGCTTGCCGCCGGGCGCGATGAAGCGCGCGGGCAGGATCGGATACCAGCGATTGCGCAGGCCGGTGGCGAGATAAGCCTGGACTTCCTGGTCGGTTGGCGCCGGCTTGACGGCGGTGGCGTCGGCGGGGCGGGGGCGTTGCAGGGTCGCGGTGCTCATGGCGTCAGGCTCCCAGTTCGCGCATCACGGTGGTGAAATTCTCCGGCGTCCAGTCGTCGCCGCTCGGCGGCCGCACGCGGGTGCCGTTCAGCCCCGCGACGACCTCGTCGAGCTCGCGCGCGCCCTTGGCGAACACGCCCTCGATGGCGTTGGCGAGCTCCTGCTGCCATGCGGTCGGTTCCTGCGTGCGGGTTTGGTGCGGGTCGAGATAGGGATACTGGTACTGGCTCATGGTCTGCCTCTCTTTCCAGCTCTCAATCATATATCGAGGACGAGGCGCGTGCCCTTGGCACGGGACACGCACGTCATCATGGTTTCGTTGGCTTCACGCTCGGCGCCGGACAGGATGCTGTCACGATGGTCGACCTCGCCCGAGATCACACGCGTTTCGCAGGTGCCGCAGATGCCCTGCTGGCATGAGCACGGCACCGCGATCCCGGCCTCGTTGAGCACTTCCAGGATCGATTTTTCCGGCGGCACGGTCAGCGTCAGGCCGGACGCTTCGCACACCACCTCGAAGCTGTCGGAGGTCTCGTCGAGCGGGCGGCTGCGCGGCGCGAACCATTCGAAGTGCACGCTGCCTTCCGGCCAGGCGGCGGTGGCTTCTTCCACCGCGGTCATCAGCCTTTCCGGGCCGCAGCAATAGAGCGCCGTGTCCGTCTGCACCGGACCGAGGCGGGCGGCGACGTCGAGCCGGGTGCCGGCCTCGGAGTCGTGCAGGGACACCGCGCCGCCGAGCGCATGAATTTCCTTCAGGAACGGCGCGTCTTCGCTGCGGCGGTTGCAGTAGAGCAGGGTCCAGGGACGGCCTTTGGCGCTGGCCTCGCGCATCATCGGGATCAAGGGCGTAATGCCGATGCCGCCGGCAACGAAGATGTAGCGCGCGGCGTCCTCGAGCGGGAAATTGTTGCGCGGCGCGCTGATGGTCAACAATTCGCCCGGCCGCAGCTTGCGGTGGATGTATTGCGACGACGCCCCGCCGGCGATGGCGCGGATGCCGACGTGGTAGCGGCTGCGGTCGGCGGGATCGCCCCACAGCGAATACTGCCGCATGGTGCCGTCGGGCAGGTGCAGGTCGATGTGAGCACCGGGCTCGAACGGTGGCAGTTCGCCGCCGTCGGCGGCCACCAGTTCGAGCGACAATACGCCGGGCGCTTCCCAGGTGAGCGAGCGCAGCCGTGCCTCCAGCTTAACGTCGCGATTGCCGCGCGGCAGTTCGGCCGGCGAGGACAAGGTGGCGAGCTCGATCACGTCGGTCATCGGCCTCAATCCTTCAGCGCCGGCGCCGCCCAGGGATGCGGGCTTTCGCTCAGGTCGCAGTAGATCGACTTCTGCGCCATCCAGGCGCGGATGCCGTCGCGGCCCTTCTCGCGGCCGAGGCCACTGTCCTTGGTGCCGCCGAACGGCGTCGAGATGGAGAACTGCTTGTAGGTGTTGATCCACACCGTGCCGGTGTCGATGGCGCGGGCAACGCGCCAGGCCTTGGGGAAGTCGCGGGTGTAGATGCCGCAGGCGAGGCCATAACTGTTGTCGTTGCCCTGGCGGATGACGTCGGCTTCGTCGTCGAAGGGCAGCACCGCCAGCACCGGGCCGAACACCTCGTCGCGGCAGAGCCGTGAGGTATTGGCAAGCCCGCCGATAATGGTCGGCCGGTAATAGGTGCCGTCGGCGTAGTCGGCGCCGGCCGGGCGCTCGCCGCCTGTGAGGATCGTGCCGCCATCCTCGCGGGCGCGGGCGACATGCGCTTCAACCTCGTCGCGGTGCTTCGGCCGGATGAGCGGGGCGACCTGCGTGCCCTTGTCGAACGGATGCCCGATGCGCAGGCGCTCAGTCGCCGCCACCAGCTTGGCGACGAAGGCGTCGTAGACGCTGCGCTCGACGAACAGGCGCGAGCCGGCGATGCAGGATTGGCCGGTCGAGGAGAATACGCCGAACATCACGCCGGCGCAGGCGATATCGAGATCGGCGTCGGCAAAGACGATGGTGGGCGATTTGCCGCCGAGTTCCAGCGACACCGGCATCAGCTTTTCCGCCGCCTTGCGCGCGATATCGCGGCCGGTTTCGGTGCCGCCGGTGAACGAGACTTTGCGGATCGCCGGATGCGTCACCAGCCGCTCGCCGACGATCGAACCGGCGCCGGGCAGCGTCGAGAACAGGCCCTTGGGCAGACCGGCGGCCTCGATGATGCGGGCGAGCTCCAGGCAGACCAGCGGGCTCCACGACGACGGCTTGAGCAGAACGGCGTTGCCGGCGGCGAGTGCCGGCGCGACCTTCTGCGCGTCCGAAGCAATCGGCGAATTCCACGGCGTGATGGCGGCGGTGACGCCGAGCGGCTCATAGACCGACATGGTCAGGTAGTTGCCGCGCGACGGCGTCAGCGCGTCTTCCATCGTCTCCAGCGTCGCCGCCATGTAGCGGAAGGTGCCGGCGGCACTCAGCGCCAAGGCACGCGTCTCGCTGAGCGTCTTGCCGGTGTCGCGCGACTGCACGTGCGAGATGCGATCGGCATTCTGCGCGATGCCGTCGGCGATGCGGTAGAGATAAGCCGCCCGCTCGTGCGGCATGAGCTTGCGCCAGGCCGGATCGTTGGCCGCGTCCTGCGCGCGCTCGATGGCGAGATCGACGTCCTCGAGCGAGGCGCCCGGCAGCACCGTATTGGGCAAACCGTCGGCGGGGAAGTTGGAGGCGATGTCGGCGCCGCGGCCGCGGCGCCATTCGCCGCCGATATAGAGCTTGTCCTGGAAGGTGACGGTCTGGTCCATGCGGCGCTCCTAGATCACCGTCGTGCCGGTGCGGTTGACCAGTTCGCGCGCAACGCTGTAGCCGGCCATCAGCGAGGTTTTCGGGTTGGCGGCGGAGGGGCGCCCTTCAAGCCGCACGGTGAAATCGCTGCACGTCGAGGTGACGGCGAACTCGTGCACGTTGCGTTCGATGCCGGGGTCGGCAACGAGGCGCACTTGCGTCTTGTCGAAGCCGATGCCGGCGAGCGCCAGCGCCGCCGCGACATTGGCATTGAAGGGGTAGTCGCGTGCCGCCTCGCGCGCGCTGCCGGTGTAGAAGATCGCAGGCTCTTGCAGCGTATCGAGGTCGAGCAGATCCTGCGCCGGCGTGCCTTTCCAGGCATTGGGAGGCTTGCGCCCGGTATAGATGACCGAGTTGAGGCCGGAGAGCCGGGCGGCGGCGAGGGCATCGAGCCCGCCGACCGCGCCCGGCGGCAGGATGAGCTGGCTGCCGCCTTTGGCCGCCGCGTGTTCGAGACTGCCGTGCAGGTCGTCGTCGGCGAGCGCGCCGACGGAGATGATGATCAGATCGCAGCCGGCGGCGAGGATCGCCGACCCGTGCGCGCGCACCGCCACGTGCGAGGCGCACTCCGCCACCAATTCGAGGTCGTCCGCGAGGAAGGTAGCGATATCGCTGTGCACCGCGCGCTTTGCCGCCAGCTTGTCGCCGAGCCGGTCGAGCAAAGCCTGCGCCTTGGTCTGCGACGCCTCGCGCGCGAGGATCGACACCTGCGCCAGCGGCCTGCGCAAGGTGCCGGCCAGCGACGTGAGAGCGACGTCCGCGATGCCGCCGGTGCCGATGATGCCGAGGCGGGTGACGGTCATGACGGCTTCCCCGCGGCGCCCGCCGGCGGGCCGGCGAAGCTGCGGCTGAACGGCCCGATGGCGGCCATGTCGACCTCGATCAGACGCGGGCCCTTGGCGTCGAGCGCGCGCTGCAAGGCGCCGCCGAACTGACCGATTTCGCCGATGCGTTCGTGCGGCAGGCCGACCGACTGGCAGATGAGCGCGAAGTCGGGTGTCAGGATGTTGGAGTAGACGTGGCGGCTGCCGTATTGCGCGTCCTGAATGTTGCGGATGACGCCATAGCCACGGTCGTTCATCAGCACGAACACCATGTCGGCCTGCATCTCGACCGCGGTCGCGAGTTCGCCGATCATCAACTGCGCGCCGCCGTCCCCGACGAGGGTGATGGTCTTGGCAGACGCGCCCGCCATGGCGGCGCCGATGCCCATGGCGATGCCCTGGCCGATGCCGCCACCGAGCGCATGCACGCCGAGATGCGGCGCGGCGATGCGGACGTAGCGGTTGCCGAAGGTGCTGTTGGATATGGTGACGTCACGCACCCACGGATGGCCGCCCTGCGACACCCGCTCGCTCAAGAGATCGGCAAGCGCGGTGTACGGACCGAGGCCGGCGCGCAAGGTCGCTTCGGCCTGCGCGCGCGCTTTGGCGATTTGGGCGAGGAAAGCGGCGTCGCTGTCGAGCTTTTCGGGCAGCAGCGCCAGCAGCGCCTCGAGCGCGAGCTTGGCGTCGGCGTGCAGGAACAGCTCGACCGGATAGTTGCGGCCGGCCTGCGACACCTCGGCGTCGATCTGCACCAGCGGCGGCAGCGGCATGCGGTTGTTCTGGGTCTCGTTGCCGCGCAGGCGCGAGCCGACCACGATCATGAGGTCGCATTGGGCGTAAATGGTGAGTGCCTCGGGCGTCATGTTGAAGGCGCCGAGGCTGTGCGCATGACCTTCCGGCACCACCGCGCGCCCTTGCGTGCTGGTGACGATGCCGAAGCCGCGGTTCGCAAGCGCCGTTGCCGCTTCGGCCGCGCCGCGGGCGCCGCCGCCGAGCCACAGCATGGGGCGCTTGGCGTTGCGCACACGGGCGGCGAGCGCGTCGATGACGCCGGCGTCAGGCTCGCGCGCGATGATTTCGGGCGCGCCGGCCAGGGTGCGCACCGGAACCGGCAGCCGCTGCACGTCGACTGGAATTTCCAGCGTCACCGGCCCGGTCGGGGCGGTAAGCGCGTCGCGTGCCGCCGCGACCAGGGCGTCGATGGCGCCGGCCGGCTCCCAGACGCGCACATACGACTTGCTGATGGCCTTGAGCATGTCGGGCTGGCGCGGCACGTCGTGGATGGCGGCGCGGTCGCGGTCGACGAATTCGCGGTCCACTTGTGTCGTAATGTGCAGCACCGGCGAGCCGGCGGTCAGCGCCTCGACCTGCGAGCCGGCGGCGTTACCGGCGGCGGTCCCGGTCGAGGTGACGGCGACGCCGAGCGAGCGCGACACGCGCGCATAGGCGTCGGCCATGTTCATGGCGCCGGCTTCGCCCCGCGCCGGCACGAAGCGGATGCGGCCCTGACGCGCGATGGCGTCGAGGATCGGCATGTTGTGAATCGAGATCACTCCGAACACGGTGGTCACGCCCATGTCGGCGAGCGCGCGCGCGAGGGCATCGCCGACGGCTTCCTGGGCTGGCGTTTCAGCAAGCGGGGCGGCGGCGGGCGCGACAGTGGCGAGGGTCATGTTCATAGGGTTCATGTCCGAAGGTCAGGTTTTCGGTCTTCAAATATGGCGCGACACGCCGCCGGAGATTTCAAGGCTTGTGCCGGTGATGTAGCTCGCGGCCGGCGAGCCGAGGAACACGATGGCGCGGGCCGGTTCGTCGGGCTGGCCGAGCCGGCCGAGGGGAATATGTTTGCTGCGCGCAAGCGCCGCGAACCAATCCTCGCGGGATTGCGATTTGTCGGCGCGCGCCTCGAAGCGGCGCTGCCATTGGCCGGAATCGACCAGGCCGATGAGCACCGCGTTGACGCGGATCTCCGGCGCGAATTCGGTGGCGAGCGACTTGATCAGGTTCTGCACGCCCGCGCGCGCGGCGGACGTGCAGACCATGTGCGGCTCCGGCTGCAGCGACAGCAGCGAGTTGACCGCCACGATCGCCGGCGCCTCGCTCTTTTCCAAGAGCGGCCGGAAGGCGCGGATCGGCAGGATCTGACTGAAGAACTTCAGCTCGAGCTCCTCGCGCCATTGCGCGTCGGTGGTCTCGGTGAAGGTGGAGACGCGGCCCTGGCCGGCGTTGTTGACCAGCAGATCGAGACGCCCGCCGCCCCAGTCGCTCACCTTGGCGGCGAAGTCGGCGACGGCGTCGGCATCGAGCACGTTGCAGGGCTCCGCCAGCACCGCGCCCGGCTTAAGCGCGTCGAGTTGCGCTTTGGCCGCGGCCAGACGGTTCTCATCGCGGCCGCAGATCGCTACGCGCGCGCCGTCGGCAATCAGCAGGCGCGCGGCCGCAAGGCCGATGCCCGAGCTGCCGCCGGTGACCACCGCCACTTTGTTCGCAAGACCCAAGTCCACCGGCTTTATCCTCGACTTTGTACGCGCGCTGGCGGCTGGGGGCGGGCGGCTTTGTCGGCCGCGCGGCCGGGCCAGCCCAGTCGTTGCGAGATTTCGTGGGCGGCGGCCGTAATTCCGGCGGCAATTTCGGCACGGCGGGCAGCACCGGCAAAATCGGCAGCATGGCCGCTGACGTTGATGGCGGCGATCGGGGTGCCGGTGGCGTCGAAGATCGGGGCCGCCACCGAGCTGATGCCGGCCTCGTAGTTGCCGTCGCTCCAGGCCAAGCCCGCGGCGCGGTCGGCGTCGAGCTGGGCGTGCATCTGCGCCAGCGTCACCACGGTGTGCTCGGTGACGGGTTTCAGTTCGGCGCCGGCATACATGCGGTCGACCTTGTCCGCCGGCAAATGCGCCAGCATGATGCGGCCCATATTGGCGGCGTGGGCCGGCATGCGGCTGCCGACGCGGACGTTGCTGACCACGGAGTGATTGGGCGCGCGCCGCACCACGAACACGATTTCGAGACCGTCGAGCACGCCAAGATGCGCCGCCAGCCGCAGCTGATCGGCGAGCCGCGTCAGCACCGGCACGGCGGTCTGCACCAGATCCTCGGAATAGAACGCCTGCGCGGCGAGCCCGATCAGCCCGGTGCCGATGCGCCAGCCCTGGCCTTCGGGGCGCGGCTCGAGGAAGCGCTCGGCGTGCAGGGTGTGCAGGAGCCGCAGCAGGGTGGTGCGGTTGATGCCGAGCTCGCGCGCCGAGCGCGACAGGTTGATGACGGGATCGCCTTCGACGATATGGCGCAGCAGCCGTACCGCGCGCTGCACGGGCGGCGACAGATAGGCATCCTCGTCGCGGTCGGACTCGCCGGCGGTGCTGGCCGCATCAGACATGCGCATGCTCCTCGATGAAGCGGGCCACGAGATCGGCGACCGCCTGCGGAGCTTCCTGCGGCAATGCGTGACCGGCGGCGGGGATAAGATGGCAGCCGGCGGCGTGGGGCAGGGCGGCCGCGGCCGCGCGCGCGCCGTCGGGCGGCGTGATGACGTCCTGCGCACCGACGGCGACCAGCGCCGGCGCCGCGACGAGCGCAGCGTCGGCCAAGAGATCGCCGGCGCCGAGCGCCTGCACCGCCTGCGCATAGCCGGCGGGATTGACCGCGGCCATGGCGCGCTCGACGGCGGCGACCACCTGCGGCTTGCCGGTGACGTCATGGACGAGGCGCGCGGCGCGCTTGGCGGCGAAGGCCTGCGGGCCCATGGCGTTGAGCTCATCGATGCGCGCCTGCACCGCCGGCGGCAGCGCGGCCCCGGGCGCGACGCGATAGCCGAGCGCGGGCGACAGCAGCACCAGCGCGGCGACGCGCGCCGGATGCGCGGCCGCGAAGCGGGCCGCAAACAGGCAGCCGAGCGAATGGCCGAGCAGCACGACACGCGAAAGGTTCAAGGCGTCGAGGAAGCGCAGCAAGGCATCGGCGTAGTCGCGCGGGGTCGGCGTGGCGGGGGCGAGTGCCGCGGACGCGCCGTAGCCGGGCGCGGTCCAGGCGATGCAATCGCGCGCGGCCGGCAATGCATCGATCAGAGGCAGGAAGCTGTCGCCATTGCTGCCGATGCCATGCAGCAGCACCAGCGGCGGGGCCTCGCCATTGCCCACGCTACGCCAGTAGGCGATGCCGGCCGCCATGCCCGCTTTCGCGCGTTCGATGTCCGCCTGGACGTTCATTGGCCGGGCCGTCCGCCGTGGCCGCGCGGCACGTAGTGCAGCACGCGCGTTTCGATGGCGGCCACCGCCCAGTACATGGCGATGCCGATGACGGTCAGCAGGCCGATAGCGTCGAACACCATGGCGGTGTTGGCCTGGCCCTGGCCGAAGGTGATCAGATAGCCGAGGCCGGTTTCGCCGCCGACCAGCTCGCCGACGGTGATGCCGATGACCGCGAGCGTCGCGCCGATGCGCAGGCCCGCCATCAGGTTGGGCATCGAAAACGGCAGCATGACTTTGAAGAAGATCTTCACCGGGCTCATGTTGTACGCGCGCGCGAGGTTGACGAAGTCGCGATCCATGACCCGCATCGCCTGCAGCACGTTCACCAGGATGGGGAAGAACACGACCAGCACGGTGACGGTGAGCTTGGGGATCGAATTATAGCCGAACCACAGGATGAAGAGCGGCGCGAACGCCACCTTGGGCGCGATCTGCAGGGCCAGGATATAAGGCGAGAGCACGCGCTCCCAGGTCGGCAGCAGGCCGAGCGCGTAGCCGGCCACCGCGCCGAGCAGACTGCCGAGGAAGAAGCCCAGGATCGACATCGACGCGGTGGAGATGAAGTGGTGCAGCAGGTTTTCCTGCTGCCACATGCGGATGCCCTCGGACCACAGATCGCTGACCCTTGGGATGATATATTTCGGCACGCCGAAGTATTCCGGCAGGTACTGCCAGGCGAGCAGCACGACGACGGCGAGGCTAAGGCTGGCGACCGGCACAGCCACGTTGCGCAGCCGCAGGCCCGCGAAGCGCGGCGCCTGCGTCAACGGTCCGCCTTGGCGGAGCATGGGAGTGGTCGCCTCGTCGGTCATCGTGCCGCTCCGGTTTGTCAGCCAACGAACTCGTTGGTGTAGAGATCCTTGATCGGCACCGCCGACGAGATGATCTTGTTCTTCAGGTAGAAGTCCTGAACCGTCTTGAGCTGCTTGGGATCGAAGGTGCCGAGCGCCGACGGGGGATTGGTGTCGTAGACGTCGGCGACGTAGCGGCGCAGGATGCGCTCGATCTGCTTTTCCTTGCCCTTGTGCTGCGGCACGAAGGAAATGTAATCCTTCGCGGCCGAAGCCGGGTCGGCGATGCAGTCGCGCACCGCATGCAGCACGGCATGCACGACGCCGCGCACGGCCTCCGGGTTCTTCTTGATGTAGGCGTCGGAGGTGAGGATCGCCTGCGCCATCGCCGGGAAGTACTTGTCGACTTTGAAGTAGTTGAGCTCGATGCCGGCGCTCTCGATGGCGTCGGACCATTCCGGCACCGCCATGATGCCGTCGAGCGATTTCGCGATCATCAACTGGGTGACGCCGGCCGGGCCGACAGCCTGGATCTGTACGTCGCTGCGCTTGAGGCCGTTGGCCGCGAGCACCGCGAGCAGGGCGTAGTAGCCGGTGTCCTGATAGCCGATGACGCCGAGCTTCTTGCCGCGTAGATCGGCGATCTTCTCGACGTTCGCCGCCTTGCGCACGGCGATCTGAAACAGCGAGTGCGAGCCGAGTTGGGCCACCGCGCGCACCGGCAGGCCGTTCGGCCGCACGATCATCGAGGTCTCGCCGACGCCGCCACCCAGGTTGCCGTTGCCGACGCCGACCTGCTTGGCGACGTCCGCGCCGCCGTGGGCGAGGTGGAACGCGACGTCGACCTTGTTGGCCGCGTAGTAGCCGCGCTTCATCGCCAGCTGGAAGGGCAGGAACGCCGGCAGGAACGGCGGGGCAGGAAACAGGTAGGTGACCTTTTCATTGGCGGCGACAGCCGGGTGGATCGCGGCCGCTGCCAGTAGCCCGCCGATCGCGGTACGCCGGGTAATTTTCATGTTTGACTCCTCTGGTGGATTGGGCGCGAGCGCGCTCAAGCGTCGAGCCGGTTATCGATGTGCAGGGCGTGGAACAGGTGGCTGACGATCTCGCCGGCGCGCGAGGTGGCGATGCGCGCCATCGGATTGTCGCGGTCGGGCAGGCCGACGTCGATTTCCTCGACGATGCGGCCGGGCCGGTCGCTCATGACCAGGATGCGGTCGGACATGGCGACCGCTTCCGAGAGGTCGTGGGTGATCAGGAGGGTCGTGAGGCCGGAGCCGGCGATGGTCTCGGCGAAACTGCGCTGCAGGACCAGCTTGGTTTGGGCGTCGAGCGCGGAGAAGGGTTCGTCGAGCAGCACGACCGACGGATCGATCGCCAGCGTGCGGGCAAGCGCCGCGCGCTGCCGCTGGCCGCCGGATATCTGGTACGGGTAGCGGTCGGCAAAGTCGGTGAGGCGGCAGCGCTTGAGCTCGCGCAAGGCGCGCTCACGGCGCTCGGCGCGGCTCATCTTGCGCGCCTCCAGGCCGAATTCGACGTTGTGCAGCACCGTGCGCCAGGGCAGCAGCAGGTCCTTCTGCAGCATGAAGCCGACGCTGGCGTTGGGGCCGGAGACCGGTGTGCCGTGCAGCGAGACCGAGCCTTCGTTGGGCGCGTCGAGACCGGCGACAAGGTTGAGCAGCGTGCTCTTGCCGCAGCCGGACGGCCCGACGATCGACACGAATTCGCCGGCACCGACGTTGAAGCTGAGATTGAACACCGCGGTGAACGGCGGTTCGCCCGGCGCGCGCCCGGCGAAGCGGCGGGCGACGCCGTTGAGCTGCAGGACGTTGGTGCGGTCTGTCGGCACGCGGGATCCCCCGAGGCAGATACGTTCAATAATGAACATAACGTTCGCAGTTTCTACAGTTCAAATCAGAACAGATTGAGAGTCAATCCACCTGTGGATTTATTTTTGAGCATCACGTGCCGAAAAATCTCGCAAATGCGAGGCAAAATGCTGCGGCGCAGAAGAACTCCCGAGCTTGGCCGCGAAAGAGGATTTGCAAAAATTGTTTTGTGGAGTATACGTGTTTTTGTCAGTTAAACAGAGCGACGATTTTCGCCATGGCCGACGGGCATCACGACAATGGGAGCGACGAAGCGGCGGACGTGTCCGGCGCTGTCGGCGGCTCCGCCGACGCCGTCGATCAGCGCTATCTGGTGCCGGCGCTGATGCGCGGCCTCGACATCCTCAAGGGCCTGTCCGGCGAGCGGCGGCAGGCGACCTTGTCGGAAGTCGCCGAGGCCCTCGGCGTTACGCGCTCCTCGGCCTATCGGCTGCTCTATACCCTCGAGCATCTCGGCTTCGTGGCCTACGAGGCGGCGACCAAGACCTACAGCCTCGGGCCGCAGGTGCTGCACCTCGGCTATGGTTATCTCGCCGGGCGCGATCTGGTCGAGGTGGCGATGCCGCATCTGGTGCGCCTGCGCGACCGAACCGGCTGGTCCGCCCATCTGGGCGAGTTGCACGGGCGCGAGGTGGTCTACCTCGCCCGCGTGCCGACGCGGCGCACCGTCGCCAGCACCGTGCATGTCGGCACGCGCCTGCCGGCGCGCTCGACCGCCATGGGCCGCGTGCTGCTGGCCGGCTTGCGCGACGAGGCCATCCGCGATCTCTATCGCGACGAGCCGTCGGCGCCTGCGAAAATGAAGACCGCCGCCAGTTTGGATGAATTGGTCGCGCTGATCGCCGCCGACCGCGCCGAGGGGTCTGTGGTGCAGAACGCGGTCTACGAGCCCGGCGTCGCCAGCGTCGCGGCCCCGATCCGCGACATGACCGACAGCATCGTTGCCGCGGTGAACGTCTCGGCGATCTCGCTCTTCACCAACGACGCGGAGCTCAACGGACCGCTCAAGACCGAAGTGCTCGCAGCGGCGGACGCGATTTCGCGCGATCTCGGCCGCAGGTCCGGCGTTTCCGCCGGCTCGACCCAATCCGCATGACTTTAATCTCGAACTTGAACGGATAACGACGGAGGTTAGCGATGGACGACATGACCCAGCAGAAGCGGTCCTGGGACCGCCCGGAAGGCGCGACGTTCGAACAGTGGATGAAGAGCCGGGTGGCGCGCGTGAGCGAGCGTCAGTACGACTGGAACGCGCTCAAGTTCCAGGCCGACTTCGATCCGAAGTACCGGCGCGCGCAGAAGCGATTCATCGGTACCGGCGGCACCGGCGTCGCCAAGGATTCAAACGTCATCCCGGCCGAGCACTTCACGCTCTCCAATATGATCATCCCGCCGGGCGGGGAAGGGCCGATGCACCTTCACGTCGACGCCGAGGAGGTGTTCTTCGTGCTGCGCGGCAAGATCAAGGTGATGGTGGAAAAGGATGGCGAAACCTTCGAGACCATCCTCGGGGAACGCGATTGCGTCTCGGTGCCGCCCGGCGTCTATCGCGGCGAGATCAACGTCGGCGATGAGGATGCCATCATGATGGTGATGATCGGCTCACCCAAGCCCGTGACGCCGACCTATCCGCCCGAGCATCCGCTGGCCAAGGTCAAGCGCTGATCGTCTTTGGCGCGCGCCGCGATAGCGTGGCGCGCGCTACTTTTCCGTTTGTGCGGTGCGCGGTTCGCCGCGTGCCCGCCCGCAAGTAGGGGGAGTGAGCCCATGGCCCTGAAAGGTATCGACGCCGTCGTCTTCGGTGTCGGCGACATGGCCGAAGCCAAGCGCTTTTGCGAGGATTGGGGCCTGACCGAAGTGTCGGTCGCGCCCGACAGACTGGTCTACAAGACCCGCGATGGCGCTGAGGTGATCGTGCGGCCGAAGGACGCCGCCGAGCTGCCGCCGGCGATCGAGCCCGGCAACACCGTGCGCGAGGTGATCTGGGGCGCCGCGAACCAGCAGGAACTCGACAAGACGCTCGCGCGTGTGCGCGGCCTCAACAGCTTCCGCGCCGGCGCCGACGGGCTTCCGCGCGTCACCGATCCCAATGGCTTGAGCCTTGCGTTCCGCGTCAGCCAGCGCACGGCCGTCACCGTCGAGCCGACGCAGCCGAACGGTCCGGGCGCCCATCATCGCGTCGACAAACGCTCGCCGATCCATGAGCGCGCCTACCCGGTTGAGATCGGTCACGTGGTGGTGTTTGCGGCCGACTTCGCGGCCATGCGCGCCTTCTATACCGAGACGCTCGGCTTCGTGATCAGCGACGAATACCCGAACCACGGCGTGTTCACCCGCTGCCAGCCGGTGGGCGGCCACCACAACCTCTTCATCCTCAACCGCCCCGGCAAGCCCGGCATCAACCACGTCGCCTTCACGGTCTCCGATATCCACGAGGTGATCGGCGGCGGCATCGCCATGAGCAAGAAGGGCTGGAAGACGGAAATCGGCCCCGGCCGTCATCCGATCTCGTCAGCCTATTTCTGGTACTTCGAGAATCCGCTGGCGGCGCCGCTCGAATACTACGCCGACGAGGACTACTGCACCGAGGCCTGGAAGCCCTCCACCTTCGAGCGCAAGCCCGAGCTGTTCGCCGAGTGGGCGATCGCCGGCGGCATCGACGGCAAGACGCGCCGCCAGGTCGTCGCCACCGATCAGAGCGGGCGCGGCCATGCGTGAGCATGCGGCGGGCGAGACACGCGAGAGGGGTCATGCAGCCTGAGGTCCGGCGCATGGTCGCGGTGGAAGCGCACCGGCGCCGCACCGGTCGCTGCCCGCGGCGCATCTATTCGCTCGGCACCGGCGAAAGTTTCGACATCGCCCCGGCCGACGGCGGTTTTGTCGACCTTGCGACCGGCGTGCGCGCGTCGGCCGACGGCGAGGCGGTCCGACTTTCCGATGGGCTCGGGCCGGTCGATCTGCGCTTGATCGGCGATGTCGCCTTCGACGGCTTCGACCACGGCGGCAACGAGCCGTTCAGCGGCCGCGCGGGTGGGGGCGCCTCCGTCACCATCTACGAGCGCGGGCAGGCCGATTATTTCCAATACGCCGTGGTCGCCGAGAGCGATCCGGCGTCAACAGCCGGTTGAATTCATGACCGAAGGGCGGTTTTCCGGAAAACGCTTCATCATCACCGGCGCCGGCCGCGGCCTCGGCTACGCCTTTGCCGAGCGGCTCGGCCGCGAGGGCGCGCAGGTGGTGATCGCCGAAATCGACGCAGCGCTCGGCAAGGGCGCCGAGGAAAAGCTCAAAGGGCAGGGCATCGACGCCCGCTTCATCGAGACCGACGTGGCGTCGGAGGCTTCCGTCGACGCCATGGCGCGCGCGGCGTCCGAAGGCGGCGCCATCGACGGTCTCGTCGCCAACGCCGGCTGGGCCAACAATGTCGGCGGCAAGACATACGACGAGATCACGCCGGAGGTGTGGGACCGCATGATGGCGATCAACGTGCGCGGCACATGGCTGACCGTGCGCGCCGTGGCGCCCTTGATGCGCGACGGCGGCGCGATCGTGACGCTGTCGTCGGATTCGATCTACTGGGGCGCGCCGCGCCTCTTGCACTACGTCACTAGCAAATCCGCGATCGTCGGCATGACGCGCTCGCTTGCGCGCGAGCTCGGCGAACGCATGATCCGGGTCAACTGTCTGCTGCCGGGCCTGACGCTGAACGAGGTGACGCAGGACATCCCCGAAGCGCGTTGGAACGACTACGCCGAGCGGCAGATGCTGAAACGCAAGCAGATGCCCGACGACCTCGACGGCGTGGTGGCGTTCCTGCTTTCGGACGACTCCAAATTCATCACCGGCCAGACGCTCGCCGTCGACGGTGGCTTTTCGTTGCATTGAGCGGGGGAAGCGCCCATGACGCGACTGACGATCGGAATCAACGGCGGTGGCATCGGTGGGCTGGCGGCTGCTATCGCGCTGCGCCAGGCCGGCCACGACGTGCAGGTCTACGAGCAGGCAAGCTCGTACAACCGCATCGGCGCCGACATCAATCTGACGCCTAACGCGGTGCGCGCGCTCGACGGCCTCGGCGTGGTGCCGGCGTTGAAGGAGACGGCGGCGCGGCCGACCCATCGCATCAGCCGCACCTGGGACACCGGCGAGGAAACCTCGCGGCTCGAAATGGCCGGCACCGCCGAGCAAAAATATGGCGCGCCGCAATTGACGATCCACCGCGCCGACCTGCTCGACGTGCTGCGCCGGCAACTGCCCGAAGAGGTTGTGCATCTCGGCTATCGCGTCGAGGCCATCGACGTCAGCGGCAAGCGACCCAAGGTCCGCTTCACTAACGGCAACGAGGTGACGGTCGACGTCCTGGTCGGCGCCGACGGCATCCACTCGTTGACACGCACGGCGCTGTTCGGGCCCGAGCATCCCGAGTTCACCGGCCTCGTCTCCTACCGGGCGGTGGTCGACCGCAGCCGGCTCGATCTGCCCAATCTCGACGCCTTCACCAAATGGTGGGGTCCGACGCCGGACATGCAGATCGTCACATTCCCGCTCAACCGCGGGCGCGAGACCTTTGTCTTCGCCACCACCGCACAGCCGGATTGGCGCGAAGAATCCTGGACCATGCCGGGCGACGTGAACGAATTGCGTGCGGCCTACGCCGATTTCCACCCGGAGGCGCGGGCGCTGCTCGATGCCTGCGAGCAGGTGACCAAGTCGGCGCTCTATGTGCGCGATCCCTTGCCGGTGTGGTCGGTGGGGCGGGTGACGCTGCTCGGCGACGCCTGTCATCCGATGGTGCCGTTCATGGCGCAGGGCGCCTGCATGGCGATCGAGGACGCGGTGGTGCTCGGGCGCGCGCTGTGCGACGTCGATGCGGGGCAGGTCGAGGCGGGACTCACGCGTTACGAAGAGGCGCGCAAGGAGCGCACCGGCCGGGTGCAGATCGGCTCACGCGGCAACGAGTGGCTCAAGCAGGGCGGCAACGCCGACTGGGTCTACGCTTACGACGCCTGGTCGGCGCCGCTAGCGCCGCTGCCCGAAAGCGTCGGCTGAGCGCCGCACGCGCCGCGATCCGGCGCGGGTGTATCCCGAGAGAGGCCTGCGGGTGTGAACGGCGCAGCGCTTGCGCGGGAATAGCGGAGCCCTATGATATGCTCAGAAAGCATATCTCGATATCGAGGCTCCATGGAACTGCGCGAACTTCGGAATTTCATGCGGGTGGCGCGCGCCGGCAGCGTCAGCCGGGCGGCACAGGAACTGCGCCTAGCGCAGCCGGCGCTCAGCCGGCAGATCCAGAAGCTCGAACATGAGCTCGGCGTATCGCTGTTCTCGCGGCACGGCCGCGGCGTGCGGCTGAGCGCGGCCGGCTCGCGGCTACTCGAGCGCGCGGAAGCCATCACCCATCTGGTGCATCAGGCCAGTGAGGAAATCCGGGACGAGCGCTCGTCCATGCGCGGCCGCGTCACCCTCGGCGTGCCGCCGGCCGCGGGACGCATCCTGGTGGCGAGCTTCGTGGAGCGCTTCCAGCAGGCGTGGCCGCAAGCCATCCTGCACGTGCGTGAAGGCGTCGCCAGCTCGCTGCAAGAATGGCTGTTGGAGAAGCGCCTCGACCTAGCCCTCATGCACAACCCGCCGCATTTGGAAAGCCTCGAAATAAGCCCACTTCTGACCGAGCGCATGATGGTGATCGGTCCGCCCGCGCGGTTCATCAAGGACCGCAAGCACCCCGCGAGCTTCCGCATCCGCGACCTCGATACGCTGCCGCTGATCCTGCCCAATATCGCGCACACCAACCGGCGGCTGGTTGAACAGGCCGTGCTCGAACACGGCGTTCGCCTGCGCATCAAGATCGAAGCCGACAGCGTCGCCTTCGCCAAGGCGCTGGTCGAGCGCGGGCTCGGCTACACCATTCTCACCTACGCGGCGGTGCAGGACGAAGTGCAACGGAACAGGTTGACGGTCTATCCGATCGTGCGGCCGACATTGACCACACCTGTCGCCATCGTGACGTTGAGCGGCCAGCCCGCCAAAGCGACATCGGATGCGAGCGCGATGCTGCGCGACGTCTGCCGGTCCCTGGTGCGCGACAAGACTTGGGCCGGGGCGCAGCTCGATTGATCGGCGGGTGAAATTCGAGATCGTGATCCGCACGTTCGCCTATCACACGTCATGCCGAAATAGTATCGTTTGAAACGCCCCCCGCCCATTGCCGCGCGGTGATCGGCGATCTATCGTTTCCGTTGCTCGATAATAAAAGCTTTGGGAGGAACGCTATGCCGCGATTCATCGGACGATTCTGCGTTGCCGCGACGGCCGTCGCGATGGCTTTCACTTTCGGCGGTGCGCCGGCGCAAGCGAAGACGCTGAAGTGGATCACCTTCAAGCCCGAAGGCGCCAACGACGCGCAGTCGATCAGCACCAAGTGGTTCGTTAAGGAGTTCGCAAAGCGAACCGGCGGCAAAGACAAAATCCAGATGTTCTGGGGCGGCAGCGTCGCCAAGTCCAAGGAAATCCCTGACGCGCTCTCGGGCGGCGCCGGTGACATCGGCGATATCATCACGCCGTATTTCCCCGACAAGTTCCCGCTCAACAATGCCGTCGGCTACTTCATCCCGCAGCCGCACTCGACCATCGAGATCGCCGAGCTGATGCAGCTTTGGCATCGGCAGTATCCGCAGTTCGACAAGGAGCTGGCGAAGTACAATCTCAAGGTCATCGGCTTCCGCCCCCTCGAGAAGTACGGCATCATCTGCAACAAGCCGATCAAGTCGATCGCCGATTTCAAGGGCAAGCGCATCCGCACTTACGGCTTCGCGTATCCGGCGCTGGTGCACGCGCTCGGCGGCACCCCGGTGTCGATGACCTCCTCGGACGGCTACACAGCGCTTCAGCGCGGCATTCTCGACTGCTCGCCGATCGGACCCTCGCTGGCGCACGGGTGGAAATACGACGAAGTGGCGAAGTATTACGTCGACGTGCCGATCGGTGCCTCTTTCGGGCACATGATCACCATGAACCTCAAGAGCTACAACGCGCTAGACCCGCAGACCAAGGCGATCCTCGATGGCCTCGGCCGTGAATATGCCATGCGCTACACCGTCACGCTCGATGAGCTGACGCAGAAGATCCTGGCGGATTGGAAGAAGAATGGCGTGACCGTCACTCATCTGCCGGCGAACTCGCTGGACGCCGCTGCCAAGACGCCGGAAGTTCAGGCGGTGCGGCAGAAGTGGATGCAAAAGGCGAAGGCCGCCGGTCTCACCGACGACCAGGTCCACACCATCGTGGACGAGATCGAGAACCGCTGATCGGTTTGAGGGCGGGCGGCCGTCTCGGGTCGCCCGCGCTTATCCGGGGCCTCCGCCATGTCCGCCTTCCAACGCCTGTACCGAGGCTACGGCCGCCTGCTGCGCGGCTTCGGCGTGATCGCCGAAGTCGCCACCTTCGTGATGATGCTTCTGGTGGTGGCCAACGTTGTCGGCCGCTATCTCTTCAACACGCCGCTGACCGGCACGCTGGAGTTCACGGAGTCCCTGCTGGTCATCATCATCTTCCTGTCGGTCGGGCTGACGCAATATGACGGCGGCCACATCCGGGTCAATCTGGTCACCCGCCGGCTGCCGAAACGGCTGGCGCGCGGCTTGAGCGTGATGGCCATGCTGTGCGGCTGCGCCTTTTTCACATGGTGCGCCTATGCGGCCTGGATCTATGCCATGCAATCCTATTCCTTCGGCGAACAGGAGTGGGGCGAGGTCGTGTTCCCGCTCTGGCCGATGAAGTTCGTCGTATTCTTCGGCATTGTCTTGCTGGCGTTCCAGTTCCTGCTCGATGCCATCGCCGAGACCATCATGCCGGTTGCCGCCGACGACGCGAACGCCATGGAGCAGCTCTGATGGCGTCGCTCGAAATCGGACTTGTCGGTGTCATCGCGCTGTTCGTCGCGATCCTTGCCGGCATCAATGTCATGGTGGCGCTTGGGGTGGTCGGTGCGCTCGGTCTGGTGTCGGTGGTAGGGTTTCATGCCGCCACCTCCATGCTGAGCACGGTGTTCTTCGAAACCACCCACAGCTTTCATTTCAGCGTCATTCCGCTGTTCCTGCTGATGGGCATGTTCGCCATGCGCGCCGGCCTCGGCGAGGACTTGTATGACGCAGCCCACAAGTGGTTCGGGAACATGCCCGGCGGCCTCGCCAT
Source organism: uncultured Pseudomonadota bacterium (assembly GCA_963773225.1). GTDB lineage: Bacteria > Pseudomonadota > Alphaproteobacteria > Rhizobiales > Xanthobacteraceae > Pseudolabrys. Next base: position 200,010 of record CAVZAO010000006.1, on the reverse strand, counting down.
CTCGACGACGCTCGGCGCCGCCGCCTTCGGGGCGGCCTCCGGCTCCTCGATCGGCACCGCCACCGTGTTCACCAAGCTTGCGCTGCCGCAGATGCTTGACCGCGGCTACAACAAGCGGCTGGCGTCGGCCTCCATCGCCATCGCCGGAACGCTTGCGGTGATGATCCCGCCGAGCTCCGTGATGGTGATCTTCGGCATCCTGACCGATTCCTCGATCGGTCAGTTGCTGATCGCCGGTGTGATCCCCGGTATCCTGTTCGCGATCGTGCTCTGCGGCGCGACGCTCGTCACCGTCTACCGCCATCCGGAATACGCCCCGCGCACCAACGAGACGTTCACGCTGAGTGAAAAGCTCTACTCGCTGCGGCTTGCGGGGCCGCTGGTGCTGGTGATCGCCTGCATCATCTTCGGGCTTTATCTCGGCGTGTTCACGCCGACGGAAGCTGGTGGCGCCGGTGCCGGCGTGACCCTGGTGCTGGCGCTGATCCGGCAGCGCAGCTGGAAGAAACTTCAGCTCATGGCGGTGCTGCGCGACACGGTGAAGACGTCGGCCATGATCTTCGCCATCATCATCTGCGCGCTGATCTTCTCGCGGTTCCTGGCGCTCTCCGGGGTCGCCAATACGCTGGGCGACTTCCTGACCACCCTGAACGTCAACCGCTGGGTGATCGTGCTGATCGTCACGCTGATTTATCTTGCATTCGGCATGATGATGGACGCGCCGGCGCTGCTCGCCATTACCCTGCCGATCACCCATCCCGTGATGATGAAGCTCGGCTTCGATCCGATCTGGTTCGGTGTTTTTGTGGTGCTTTTGGTGGAAATCGGCGCGGTTACGCCGCCGGTCGGGGTTAATTGCTTTGTCGTGCAGGGTACGTCGGACGGCCGGATCGAGCTCGAGGACGTGTTCATGGGCCTCGTCCCCTATGTCGTTGCGGGCTTCGTGATGCTGCTGCTGCTGTGTCTGTTCCCGCAATTGGCGACATTCTTGCCGCAGACGATGTAGTTCGACTTGCTGCGGTCCCTGTAGGTGAGGCCTCTTCGATGACGGAAAAATTCGTCCTGCGCTCGACCGTGACCTCGCCATTCGGCCGTAAGGTCCGCATGGCGATCGAGGTGTTGGGCCTCGGCGACCGCGTGACGTTGGTGCCAGCCGATACCCGCGATGAGATGGATACGCTGCGCCAGCAGAACCCACTCGGGAAGATGCCGTGCCTGCTGTTAGCGGATGGTAGTCCGCTGTACGACAGCCGGGTGATCATCGAGTTCCTGCAGGAGCAGGCAAATACGGACCGGCTGCTGCCGGCCAAGGGGCTCATCCGCTACCAGACGCTGACGCGCGCGGCGCTCGCCGACGGCATCATGGACGCCTCTCTGCTGGTTGTCTACGAGACGCGCTTCCGCGATCCCGGCACGTATTCGGAGCGCTTTCTTAAATTGCAGCGCGGTAAGATCACGCGCGGGCTCGCCGCTTTCGCCGCGGCGCCGCCCGATGCGAACCGCACCGACATCGTGTCGATCGGTCTGTCGTGCGCACTCGGCTATCTCGACCGCCGCAAGCAGGTCGACTGGCGTGCCCTTTATGGTGGGCTTGCCGACTGGCTGGAGGCGTTCCGCCGGCACCAACCGGCCTTCGACAACACTTTCGCGCAATATGCCGACGAATAGTCAATCGTCGCAATTGAATACGGGAGCGGAGCTGAATGCCGATGCTGCGGCTGCGCCGCCGAATTGGATGGCGAGGCCGAACAAGCCGAAGTTGAAACTGCCGCCAGGCGCCTGCGACGCGCATGTGCACGTCGTCGGCCCGCGCGCTCGCTTTCCGTTTCCGGCCTCGCGCAGCTTCACGGCTTCCGACGCGCCCAAGGAGAAATTGTTCGCTCTGCACGAGATGCTCGGGATCGAGCGCTGCGTGGTCGTTCACACGGCGGCCCATGGGCTCGATCTGTCGGTCACCGCCGATGCTCTCGCCGCGAAGAACGGCAGCTATCTCGGCATCGCGCTGGTGCCGGTGACCATCTCCGACGGTGACCTGAAGGCGCTCGATAAGCGAGGATTCTGCGGTGCGCGCTTTCAATATATGCCGCATCTGGGGCAGGGCGTGCCCGTCGACGATGTGATCGCCTTCGGCAAGCGGCTCGCCGATATCGGCTGGCACCTGCAGATCCACATGGCGGCCGACCGAATTGAAGAGCTGGCGCCGGCTTTGAAACGCTCGCCGGTGCCGGTTGTCATCGACCACATGGGCCGGATCGACGCCGGGCAGGGGCTGGAGCAGGCGCCGTTCAAGAGCCTGCTGAAACTCTTGGAAGACAGCAACGTGTGGGTAAAGGTGAGCGGCTGCGACCGCGCGACACGGCAGGGGCCGCCTTACGCCGACGCGGTGCCGTTTGCGCGTAAGCTGTTAGCGGAAGCCGGCGACCGTTGCCTATGGGGTCTCGACTGGCCGCACCCCAACCACCAGGGGCCGGTCCCCGATGACGGAACGCTGGTCGATCTCATCGCGGACATCGCGCCCAGCATGGCCGCGCGCCAGGCCTTGCTGGTCGACAATCCGCAGCGGCTCTATCGGTTCGCCGAGCGCGCCGGGGCGCGCCCGCCACAAGCTGGAGAACGACAATGACCGGGCGTCTGCAGGACAAGGTCGCCATCGTCACCGGTGCCGGTTGTGTCGGTCCCGGCTGGGGCAACGGGCGCGCCACGGCTGTGCGGTTTGCTCAGGAAGGGGCCAAGATCTTCGCGGTCGATCTCAAGCCCGAGACGGTGGATGAGACCGTCCAGCGCGTGCGGGATGTTGGCGGCGAGGTCGTCGTTCATACCTGCGACGTGACCGACAGCGCCGCGGTCGCGGCAATGACCGATGCTTGCTTCAAGCACTTCGGCCGTATCGATGTGCTGGTGAACAACGTCGGCGGCTCGGCCGCGGGCGGGCCGGTGGAGATGAGCGAAGAGGTCTGGCACCGCCAGGTCGATTTCAACCTCACGAGTGTGTTCCTGACGATGAAGCACACGCTGCCTGTGATGGAATGGCAAAAGGGTGGCGCCATCGTCAACGTGGCCTCGAGTTCGGGCCTGCGTTGGACCGGCGCGGCCCAGGTCGGCTACGCCTCGACCAAGGCCGGCGTCATCCAGATGTCGCGCGTGGTCGCCGTGCAATACGCCAGCAGGGGCATTCGCGTGAACACCGTCGTGCCTGGCCAACTACATACGCCGATGGTGGAGGCACGGCTCGCCGGCCAGCGCGCCGGCGGCGACGTCGAAGCGTTGCTCGCCTCGCGTCTCAAGCGCATTCCGCTCGGCTTCATGGGCGACGGGCGCGACACGGCCAACGCCGCACTGTTCCTCGCCTCCGACGAGGCGCGCTTCATCACCGGCACCGAGATCGTGGTCGATGGCGGCATGACGGTGCGGTGCGACTGACGGGAGGCGGGCCCCGGCCTCGCCTTACGCGCTCACGTCGTCTTCCACGCCGCCGCAAGCGGCCAAACCGCCCGCGGCGCCAAGCGCCGGCCTTATTCCGTCACGATCACTTCGATCGGCGTCGGCGCGCCGCCGGCCGCCGGGTTGTGCTCCTGCGGACAATTCGAGAGCACTGCTAGCACCGGCATCTCGGCCCGCAGCTCGACGTAGTCGCCAGGCTTCGAGATGCCGTCGGCGATGACGACGTGGCCATCCTCCTTGAACGGCACGCGCATGAAGAAGTTGATGTTGGGAACGATGTGCTCGGCGCCCATGGACCAAGTCGCCAGCTCGGCCTTGAAGTTGGCGCGGCAGCTCACGGTCTTCTTGATGCCGTAGCGCACCAAGTCGATCTCGTTGCTGCAGCAGCCGGCGAGGGTGTCGTGGAATCCGCAGGTGTCCTCTACCACGGTGAACAGTACCTTGGCGTGGTCCGAATAGATCTTGCAGCCCTTGGTTATGTAAAGTGAGCGGTTGAGCTTGATGGTGTTGGGCAGGTTGAGGCGATCGAGCGGCAGTTCGGCCGCATAGCACAGGAAGTCGACCGCCTGCTGGCCCTCGAGATCGACGATGCGGAGGCGCTGGCCTTTTTCCAGGCGACGCGACCAGCGCCCGCGCGCGGGCACGATCTCTCGGGCGATGACGCCGGACGGCGCCTCGGCGACGGTGGCTATAGTCATGATGCGATCTCCCTATCGTTGATGTGCGGTCAAGTTACCGGCTGTGCGCGGCATAGCGCGCGAGGAACTGGCGTGCACGCTCGCTTTCCGGCGCGGCAAAGAAGCGCTCGGGCGGACCCTTTTCGACCACAAAGCCGCCGTCCATGAACACGACCTGGTTGGCGACCTCGCGCGCGAAGTTCATCTCGTGGGTGACGACGACCATGGTGAGCCCATCGCGCGCCAGATCCTGCATTACGGCCAATACTTCGCCGACGAGTTCCGGATCGAGCGAGCTGGTGGGCTCGTCGAAAAGGATGACTTCCGGCTTGATGGCGAGTGCGCGCGCGATGCCGACGCGTTGCTTCTGGCCGCCCGACAACCGGGCCGGGAAGGCGTCCATCTTGTCGGCGAGCCCGACGCGTTGCAGCAGAGCCTCGGCCTCGGCGCGCACCTCGGCCTTGTTGCGCTTCAGGACGTGCACCGGCACTTCCATGACGTTTTGCAGCACCGTCAAATGCGGCCAGAGCGCGAAATGCTGGAACACCATGCCGATGCGGGTGCGGATCGCCGCCAGGTCACGGTCGTTCATGCGGACGCTGCCGCCGGGCCGGATGCCGACGCGCTGGCCGGACAGCGTCACCGTTCCCCCGTCGGGCTCCTCGAGCCAGTTCATGCAGCGCAGCAGCGTCGACTTGCCGGAGCCGGAAGGGCCGAGCAAGCACACGGTCTCTGACTTGTGGACCTTGAGGCTGATGTCCCGCAGGACGATGTTCGCGCCGAAGCTCTTCGACAGCCCGTTCACTTCGAGCACGACCGGTTGCTCGACCGGAGTAAGGGACGGGGTGTCGGGCAGTTTTCCAGCGATAGCATGCATCAGCGCCGCTCCTCGGCAAAGCGGTTGACGAATCCGACGGTGCTTTCGATGGCGATGCAGGTCACCCAATAGAGGGCGACCGCCGCCACGAAGGACGCGAACGGCACGAAATAAGTGGTTTGCAGCGCGGTCGCCTGATGAGTCAGTTCGGCAACGGCGATGATGGTGAGGAAGGCGCTGTCCTTAACGATCTGGACCAACTGGTTGCCGATCAGCGGCAGCGCCGAGAACAACACCGGCGGCAGGATGACGCGGCGGAACAGCCGCCAGCCTGAAAAGCCGAAGGCCTGGCCCGCCTCGATTTGCTCCTTGGGCAGATGCGCCCAGGACGCGCGCAGGAGCTCTCCCATATAGGCCGTGTTGTAGAGCGTCAGCGCGACGATGCCGGTCGACCAGTTGTCGAAACGCAGGCCCAGCGACGGCAGCCCGTAATAGATCAGATAAACAAACAACAGGAACGGCATGCAGCGCATGGCGTCGACGTAAGCCGTGGCGGCGACCCTGATCGCGGGCTTGCGCGACATCAGGGGAATGGTCAGCAGCGCGCCCAGAATGAGCGCGCCGAACGCGGCGATCACGACGATGATGAGCGTGTTCTCGAACCCGCTGATCAGCATGCCCCGATACTGCCAGACGACGGCGAACTCGTTCATGCCGCAGCCTCCGCCTGGCTATAGCGCCGCTCAATGATGCGCTGAGTCTTCACAAAGGCGAAGACCAGCAGGCTGTAGATGACCAAGGCGAAAATGAAGGGCGGCAGTGGATCGTAGGTGCGGGCGCCGACGCGGATGGCGGCGCGGGTTATCTCGACGATGCCGATCACGGCAACGGCGGGGCTGCCCTTCACCAGCAACGTCATTTCGTTGACGAGCGCGGGCAGGGCGCTGTGGATGATCTGCGGCAGCACCACGCGGCGGAAGCGGGTGCCGCGCCGCATGCCGAAGGACAGCGCGGCGTCGTACTGGTCGCGTGGGAAGTTCATCAGGGCCGCGCGCCAGATTTCGGTGTCGAACGCCGCCGTGCTGAGCGTCAGCGTCAGGATGCCGGCGGGGATCGGATTGAGCGAGATGCCGATCTCGGGAAGCGCGAAGAAGATCAGCAGCGCCAGCGTCACCGATGGGCAGGTGCGGCCGATGCTGACGTAGCAGGCCGTGAGTTGATTGAGAATAGGCAGGCGGGACCAGCGGATCAACGCCAGACAGAGTCCCAGCGGCACGCCCAAGGCGATGCTGACGAGCGACAGGGAGATCGTCGCCAGCGCGCCGTGGACGATGCTGAAATAGTCATAGGGTGTCACGAAACGTGGTCCCGCCCGGCTGCGATCAGTTCACGTCGGCCGGCATGTCCTTGAAGGTCGTGCCAAACCACTTGTTTTGCAGCTCGTACATCTTGCCGCTCTTGCGCGTCGCCATCAGCGCGGCGTCGATCAGCTTGGCGGTGTCCATGTTGCCCTTCTTGAGGGCCCAGGCGATGTAGACCGGCTTGGCGATGCCGGTGCCGAGGGCGAACACGCCGGGCTTCTCCTTCATCAGCGAGCGCAGGTTGATCTCGGTGTTGACGACCGCGTCGGTACGGCCGAGCGCGAGATCCTGGTAAGCCTCAGGGTTCGACTGGTATTCGACGATCTTGGCGATGCCCTTGCCGCCCTTGGCCTTGAGCTCCTTGTCGTAGGCCTTCAGGTCAGCGAGCATGGCCGAGCCGGCCTGCGCACCGACGGTCTTGCCATTGAGGTCGGCGCCGGTCTTGATGCTTGATCCGGCCTTGGTGATGAAGAACGTCGTCGCTTGTGCCACGGGGCTTGCGAAGGTGAAGACGGGCTTGCGCGCGGTGGTTACCAGCACGGCGGTCATCGCCATGTCGTATTTGCCGGTGGTGACGCCGGGGAGGATGCCGGCCCACGGGATCACCTGCTGCTGCACCTTGAACGGCAGCTGCTTCTTCACTTCGTTGAAGAGGTCGTTGTCGTAGCCGGTCGAGACGCCGTCCTTCATGAACTCGAAGGGACGGAAATCGTCCTCGGTGGCGATGGCCATGTGGCCACGATCCTTGATGGCCTTGAGGCCGTCGGCGTGGGCGGCGGTGACGTTGATCGCCATGCCGGCGCCGGCCAGGCCGATGATGGCGAAAGCGATGGTCGGCAGCCATCGAAGCGCCGCGGGGCGCTTCAGGCGGGTCTGTACGCGAGCAGTCATGGAGTGCCTCTTGGGTTGGGCAAGTACGTTGCCTGGAACGTCGGGCGACCGGGTTTCGGGCAGGTCCCGTCGGCGTGAACGCGATCGCGCCGGGGTGGGGGCGCCGCACGCAGCGAACGAGACGGTACCCGCCGTCGAAACATCCAATCGGAACCTGAGCTAGCAAGTGATATGCCAGCGGGCAGCGGTTGCCGCTTTGCCGCGCAGACGTGCGGGCCGCCGCGTGGCAAGGCGCCCAGTGGGCGCGTTTTTGGCCACCCGCCGCATGCCCGAAAACCGCGGCACCATTGCCGCCGCGCAATTCGTAAGTATGGCAATCGTCAGTATAGGGACGAATGCTCAAATGAGCGCCGCGATTGCCCGCAATGTAAGCAGGTGGGGTGATGGCCGGCGCCGCGGCTTGCAACGTTGATGTTCGGATCCGTCAGCAGGGCATTTCACTCGAGCGCTTCAGCGGTGCCTGGCCGGCGCAACGGGGCGCCAAAACAGCAAAACCCCGCTCGTCTCCATAGGGGGACGAGCGGGGATCACAGCGTTTCAAAGTGGTGACTCGAAGCCAGCCTCAGGCGGCGATCGCGTCGGGAATGAGCGGCGAGTCGCTGTCGTGGCGGACGCCGGCACGCAGGCAGAATACCGGCCGGATCAACTTGTCGGTGACGACTTCGACGCCGCTGTTGTCGGAGAGCTTGAATCGGCCGTTGAGGATCTCGAGCACGCTGATGTCGGCCTCGCGCCCGGCCTGCAACGAGCCGAGTTCGTCGGTCTTGTTGATCATGACAGCGGGGTTGGCAGTGACGGTGGCGACGATCTCCTCGAGTGTCATGCCAAGCGTGAGGAGCTCCGTCATGGCGATGGTCAGGCTGAAGGGCGCAATGCCGAAGAACGGGTTTTCCTCGCGCACCGCCTTGTCCATGCCGGCCGGTGGCACCTTGACGTTGTAACCATGCAGGTCGGCGCCGAGCGTGAAGGGCCGCACCCCGGCATCGAGCACGCGCTTGGCCACCTCGAAGCTGAAATGCGAGCCATGGCCAACGTCGACGCGCACGCCGCGCTCGATCGCCTCGAATACGATCGGATGCACGTCGCCTTCCTTCGAGACGAAGCCGCCGGGATGGCGCGTGAACGGATGCGCCAGCACGTCGCCCGGTTTCATGATCGGCACCAGCTCACGGATGAGCTCGTCGGCGTCCGGCACCGGGCCTTCCTCCAGGCTCGGCCACAACTGTCCGAGATGGATATAGAGCGGCAGGCCCGTCTGGTCGGCAATGACGCGGCCGGTCTTGATTACCTCCAGGCCCCAGCGCGACTGGCCGCCGATCTCGGCGTGCGCCTTGATGCCGCGTACGATGTCGAGGTTCTCTTTGGCGACACGTACGGTGTGGTCGACGTTGACCCCAGTCGGACCGTAGAGGTCCGGATAGAGATGGCCCTCGAGGCCGCCGACTAGATAGCAGGAGATGAAGCAGAAGAGGCGGCTGTCGGACTTCTCGGCCAGGTAGTGACGGAAGCCGCCGAGCGTCATGCAGCTCGGGCCGCCCTGGTCGATCAGTGTGGTGACGCCGGAGCGTACGCCGACCATGTCGGGGTTGAGGCCGAATTGGCCGGTCACGTGCTCGTAGACATGAGCGTGGGTGTCGATCATGCCGGCGGTGACGATTTTGCCGGTGACGTCGATGCGCTCGCGCGCCGACGCTTGCGACAGATCAGGCGCGACCGCCGCGATCTTGCCGCCGGCGATGGCGACGTCGTAGCGACCATTGATACCGGTGGCGGGATCGATGACCGTGCCGCCAGCCAGAATCTGATCGTAAGGGAATTGCAGCGTGTTCAAGACCGCACCTTTGGATTTCAGGGCAACACCATCCGGCTGCGTCGAGCGCCTGCAGCGCGGTGCGTGTGCCAGTGGGCTTCCGGCTCGCGGGCTTACAATTGAATTGCCCGCTAATTCGTCAGTATACCAACAAATCGGCCGGCCCGTAATGTAGAAAAATAGGGCTTTCTTGCACAAATATTCGGCGGAGTGGCGGTGCTGGACGACGGCCGTGAGCGTCGTCGGCCATCGCTGCGGCGCACGGCGAAGATCCTAGGGAACGTCGGGCTGCGTTTCCGGCATCGGCCACCAGCCGTCGTCGCCGCGGCGAAACAAGGGACAGCCGTACACGCCGTATACCGGGAGCGAAGGCATGAGCGCCTGCCAGCGGTTGGTCTGCTTCATGGCGACGACCAGCCCGGCGAGTTCGACGTCGAGGGTTGCGAGCATCTGTGCGGCGGCAGCGGCCGTCGCGCCGGTCGACACGGCGTCGTCGATCAGTACCACGCGCCGGCCCTCGAGCAGGGGCAACAGGTTGGGATCGAGCCGCAGCCGCTTGCCGGTATCAGGGCTTGTGATCGAGGCGACCGGCACGGACAGCGCATCGTCGTACCAGAACTTGCGTGAATAGCCGAATGGCACGTAGCGCGCGTGTCCGAGCGCGTGGGCGACATGCGAGGTCAGAGCGAGACCGAGCGTCGGCAGACCGACCAGGACGTCGGCCGCCAGCGGGCGGGCCAGATCAGCCATATATGTCGCGAGTGCGGTTGTTACGGCGTGCGACGCGTGGTTGATGATGAGCGACGCGACCGCCTGCTCGCCATTAGGCAGGCGCCGCAAGGGCAGCACCAGGAAGCGGCCGTCGGGCAGCGTGACGGGATAGCCGAAGCGGTAGGGCGGTTCTTGCGGAAACCGCGGCGGCACCGCGGTGACAATCTCCTGCCAGTAGCCGGCCGTCGTCTCGGTAAATGACATGTCCTGATCGTTCACGACGGTTCGACGGGGCTGCCGGGCGACGGCTCCGGCTGACAACTATACTTCTTTATCAGGTCGGCCGCGCTTTCGTCGATCTCGCCGATCCGCTGCACGTTCGTCAAAGGAATGTCCAGGTGAACTCGAATAGCGCCACGCCACGCACGTTGTGAATACCGAGCCCGCCCATGATTTCCTCAGGCGGCGTCCGGGACAGTGGCGCATGTCGAGCGTCCACAAATATAGATCGCGCCGATCCGGGACGTATCAATGGCGCGTCGCAAAAATCGGCATACGAGCAGGTCCGCCATCCGTCGCTGCCGCAGTCTTTAAGCCCGCAAACAGGGCTTCGGGTCCGCTACGGGATTTCGTCAATGGCGAAACCAGCGTTTGGCAAATTCTGATTCCCGTTAAAACCGCTGCCTGCGTACTCTATCGAAGTGAAATAAGGGCGGCTTGGCGGCGACGCCGGCCCTAAGGTTGCATGACTTGCGCGATTGTGTGCCGGTCGAGAGAGCGGGGAGAGGCATATAATGAAAGTCCTTGGACGCGTTGTCGCCGGGCTTGCGCTCGGACTGGCTGTTACGGGAGCGCACGCGCAACAGGTGGTCGGCCTGGCAACGACCAAGGGCGGCGCGACCGCGCAGATCGCGACGGCGCTGGCCAAGGTGATCTCCGAGCAGACCGATCTTCAGGTCCGCCCACAGGTGATGGCGAACACGTCGCAGTATCTGCCAGTCGTCAACAGCAGTCGCATCGAGTTCGGCGTCGCCAATTTTCCGCAGACCTATTACGCGGTGACCGGCAAGGGCATGTCCGAGGGGCACCCCGAGCCGAATCTGCGTCTTGTCGCCAATCTGTTTCCTTTCGCGACCGGCTTCGTGGCGACCGTCAAATCCGGCATGAAGACTTGCGCGGACCTCAAGGGCAAACGCGTCCCGCGCTTCCCCGATAAGTCGCTGGGCGATTACAACATGCGCGCGTGCCTTTCCAGCGGCGGGCTGACGTATAAGGACGTCACATCCGTGCCGGTGGCGAATTTCCCGCGTGAGTTCGCTGCCTTCAAGCAGGGCGACATCGATATTTCGATCGCCGCTGTCGGTTCTCAGAACGTGATTGACTTTCAGGCCAGCCTCGGCGCGGTGCACTATCTGAGCTTCAACAAGGAACGTGAGAGCGCGGTCAAGAAACTGCTCCCGGGCAGCGCATTGCGTCACGTGCCGGTGACCAAGGGAAATGTCGGGGTGACGGCCGAAACCTACGTGCTGGTTTTCGATTACGCCCTGTTCACCAACAAGAGCGTGTCTGACAAGGTGGTCGGGAAGGTCGTGCAGGCGCTGATCAAGGGCGCGAAAGACCTGAAGGCGTCGAGCCCGCTGTGGGCCGAATATGACCCGAAGAAGCTTTACGACCCCACCACTTCGGGTCCCGACGCGGCGCTTAAATACCACCCGGGCGCTGTCGCCGCCTACAAGGCCGCCGGGTTCTGATCGCCGGCGCGTGCCGGCGCGGGGATAAGTCGCGAGAAAGCCGGAGGTTTCCAGGCCTGCGGGCGGGGTGCCCCATTTGCGGGCCGACCGGCGTTCGCGTAAACACGTCCTGGTAGCCGGCCGGGAGACGCGTGCGCATGCAAGTGAGGAGAGGGCCGCTCGCCCTGGAACCGGACCGGGGGCCGGCCAGCAAAGGCGATCCGCCATGCGACCGGGGGTGAACGGGGGCGTCGCCATGCTCCATCACGACCTGCACAGCTTGCGCATCTTTCTGCTGGCCTGCGAGTTGCGGAGCATCAGCAAGGCGGCCGAGCAACTGAACGTTGCGCTTTCGGCCGCCAGCCGCCGCGTCAGCCTCCTGGAGCAAGAAGTCGGGATCGCGCTCATCGTGCGGCGCCCGCACGGCATCGAGCCGACGGCGGCCGGCGTGACCATGATGAATTACGCGCGCGACGTGCTGCGCCTCGGCGAGAAGCTCAAGGGCAACCTCGACGAGCACAGGTCGGGGGTGCGCGGCTACGTCCGGGTCTGCGCCTCGAGTTCGGTGCTGGTGCAGCAACTCGCCCGGGACCTGTCGCAGTTCGCCGCGGAAAATCCTGAGATCAAGCTGGACCTCGAGGAGCGGCCGAGCCTCGCGACGATGGACGCCGTCGTTCACAAGCAGGCGGACCTCGGAATCATTGTGCGCGGATTCGAGGCGGAAGGCTTGTCGGTGGTCGACTACACCGGCGATCGTCTCGCCGTCGCGGTGCCGAAGAGCCATCCCTTCGCGGGCCGCGAGGAGCTGTCGCTTTCGGAGATCCTCGACGAGGACATGGTCGCGCTCGAGGCAGGGACGGCGGTTCACCACCTCCTGTCGATGCGGGCGGCGGAGCTCGGCCGCGTGATGAAGGTGCGCGTGCAAGTGCGCAGCTTCGAGGTCATGAGCCTGATGATCGGGCAGGGGCTCGGCGTCGGGATTCTGCCCGAGCGCGCGGTGGAGCCGCTGGCGGCCGCGCTCGAGATCGAGCTCATCCGGTTGGCGGAGCCATGGGCCAAACGCGAGTACGCCATCTGCATGCTGAGTCTCGACGACCTCGAAGTGCCGGCGCGCCGCTTGATCGACTTCCTGACCCGGCAAGAGCGCGCTACGGCGCAAACGCCATCGCTCGCGCGCCGCCAAAAAGCGGACAGGCCGCGCGGCAGCCGCTCGCGGGAACGCTGATTTCGATTTTTGCGAAACGAGCGTCAGGATTTTTGTGATTCCCAGGCGGGACGGTCCCGCTTAGCGTCGCGCGAAAAGAGTGTGACGCATGGCCTTTCTAATTCCTTCTGCCGATGACCATGGCGATCTGCGCGCGGCGGTACGCGCGCTGTGTGCCGGATTTCCCCCCGAGTATTGGCGCAAGGTCGACGAGGCCGCGGACTATCCCGTTGATTTCGTCGACGCCCTCACGCGGGCGGGCTGGCTTGCTGCGCTCATTCCCGAAGAATACGGCGGCTCGGGCCTCGGGGTGACCGAAGCGTCGATCATCATGGAAGAGGTCAACCGCTCCGGCGGCAACTCCGGCGCCTGCCACGGCCAGATGTACAATATGTCGACGCTGTTGCGGGCGGGATCCGACGAACAGAAGCAGCGCTATCTGCCCAAGATCGCCACCGGCGAATTGCGTCTCCAGTCCATGGCCGTGACCGAGCCGACGACGGGCTCCGACACCACCAAGTTGAAGACCACCGCGGTGCGCAAGGGCGACCGCTACGTGGTCAACGGGCAGAAGGTCTGGACGTCGCGGCTTCAGCATTCCGACCTGATGATCCTGCTCGCCCGGACCACGCCGGTCGATCAGGTGAAGCGCAAGGCGGACGGGTTGTCCGTTCTGCTGATCGATATTCCGAGCGCGCTTAAAGGCGGCATGAGCGTGCGGCCCATCCGCAACATGGTCAACCACGAGACCAACGAAGTCTTCTTCGACGACCTCGAGGTGCCGGCGGAAAACCTCATCGGCGAAGAGGGCAAGGGCTTTCGTTACATCCTGGAAGGGTTGAACGCGGAACGCACGCTCATCGCGGCCGAGTGCATCGGCGACGGCTATTGGTTCACCGACAAGGCGGCGGCATACAGCAAGGAGCGCACGGTCTTCGGGCGCCCGATCGGGATGAACCAGGGCATTCAATTTCCGATCGCGCAAGCGTACGCCGAGATCGAGGCGGCAAGCCTGATGCGCTTCAAGGCGGCGCGGCTGCATGACGAGGGGCAGCCCTGCGGCGCGGAAGCGAACATGGCTAAGCTTCTGGCCGCCGATGCATCCTGGAAGGCGGCCAACGCCTGTCTGCAAACCCATGGTGGCTTCGGCTTCGCCGCCGAATATGACGTCGAGCGCAAGTTCCGCGAAACGCGTCTCTATCAGGTGGCGCCCATCTCGAGCAATCTGATCCTCTCCTATCTCGGCGAGCATGTGTTGGGCATGCCGCGCTCCTATTAGGGGCACGGCGGGATGACAGCGCGCTTCCGGGATTACGCGGCGTTGTCGGAAGCCGAAAGGCCGCTCGAGCTGGCGCGCGCGCGCCGCCGCACGGCAAACCTCGGCTGCGAGCTCGGCGCGGTGGCCACGCTCTGCGAAGAGACGCCGCATCGGCGCGGGCCGCTCGGCGATTTGCCGTATGCGGCAAAGGACATGTTCCACAACGGCGTGACGCCGGCGACCTGGGGCTGCGCCACGGCGCCCGTTCCGGTGGCGCCGCCGGCGGCCGTGCTCGAGCGGCTCGACGCGGCCGGCGCGTGCCGCGTGGCGGCAGCCGAAATGACCGAACTTGCCTACGAACCCTCGGGCTACAACGCCGCCCGTAGCCGCCCCCTTAACCCCTGGGATCGAACCGTCGTCACCGGCGGTTCGTCGAGTGGCGCCGCAGTTCTGGTGGCGTCGGGGTGCTGCGCCGTCGCGCTCGGCTCCGATAGCGGCGGCTCGGTTCGCATCCCCGCTCATTGCTGCGGCATCACCGCGCTGAAACCGAGCTGGGGCAATGTGCCTGTAGACGGCGCGATGCCGCTGGCGCCCAGCCTCGACACGGTCGGTATCCTGGCGCGCAGCGTTAGCGATATCGGCAAAGTCTGGCCGGTCGTGGCCGACCGGCCGGGGGCCGCCGCGCCGTTACGCTCTGCGGTACTGCTGCGCGACGCGTTCGATGAAAGCGAGCCCGACGTCGCCGCCGCCTGCCGGCAGGCGGTCGCCGCCCTTGCGGACTGCGGTGTCGATGTCACGGAGCGGTCCGGTTTCCCCGATGACGCGGATGCGCAGGCGCTGCTCGTGCTGCAAGCGGAGGCGGCGCGCACCCATTCCCTGCGCGCCGACGACAGCCGCATCGATGCGGTCTTGCGCAAACGGCTCGCCAAGGGGCTGAAGATCGGTGACGGCGAACTCGCGGCGTCGATCGGACAACGCAGCGTGCTCATCGAGCGATTTCTATCGGACATTCTGGCCAGCGCCGATATCGGCCTGTTGCCGGTGATGCCGATCCGCTCGCCGGCGGTGGCTGACGTCGATCCCGCCCAGCCGTCGTTCAACGCCAGGACGCTCTATGCCCTGAGCCGGTTCACGCGTTTCGCCAATTATCTGCAGTTGCCGGTGCTGGCCGTGCCTGCCGGCTTCGACAGCCGCGGCATGCCGATCGGGCTGCAGATCGTCGGCCGGCCCGGCAGCGACGCGTCGCTGATCGCGCTCGGCGAGTCGCTCCAGGCGCGAACGGATTGGCACGGCCGTGTGCCGACCGGGATCATTGCCGCTATTGCCGCCGAAAAAGGACACGCTGCTTGACACGCCCACGCCCTTCGACCGCTCTTGCCAATCTGCGCGTTCTCGACCTGACCCGCGTCAGGGCCGGGCCGACGTGCTGTCGCATCTTCGCGGACTTCGGTGCAAACGTCATCAAGATCGAAGCGCCCCCGGGCGTCGATCCCAACGAAGGGATGAGCGGCGCGCGTGAAGGCTCCGATATGGAGAACCTGCATCGCAACAAGCGCTCGCTGACGCTCAATCTGAAGACCGCCGAAGGGCTCGCCATCTTCAAGCGTCTCGTGGCGACCGCCGACGTCGTGGTGGAGAATTTCCGTCCCGACGTGAAGTCGCGCCTCGGCATCGCCTATGAGGATCTCAAGGCGATCAACCCGCGCATTATCCTCGCCTCGATCTCCGGGTTCGGACAGACCGGGCCCTACCGCACGCGGGCCGGCTTCGATCAGATTGCGCAGGGCATGGGCGGCCTGATGGGGATCACCGGCTTTCCGGAGCAGGGGCCGACCCGCGCCGGAATCGCGGTCGCCGACATAACGGCGGGCCTCTACGCCGCCATCGGCGTGCTCGTCGCGTTGGCCGAGCGCGAGCGCTCGGGCGAGGGGCAATGGGTGGGGTCGTCGCTCCTGCAGGCACAGATCGCGTTGCTCGACTTCCAGGCCGCCAAATACCTGGTGGACGGCGTGGTGCCGCAGCAGGCGGGCAACGACCATCCCTACACCACGCCTATGGGCGTGGTGCGGACGGCCGACGGCTTCATCAATATCGGGGTGGCGGGCCAGGGGCAGTGGAAGGCTTTCTGCGCCGCGATCGGCCACCCGGAAATAGAGACTGAGCCCGACTACGCCACGCAGGACCAGCGCTACGCCAACCGGCCGAAGCTGATGGCGCGCCTCGGCGAGATTTTCGCGCACCGGCGCTCACAGGATTGGCTCGATGCGCTGGAGCAGGCGGGCGTTCCGGCGGGTCCGATCTATAAGATGGACGAGATGTTCGCCGACCCGCAGGTCGAGCACGTGGGCATTGCCGTGCCTGTTACCGACCGCAACCGCAGCATCAAGCTCGTCGGTCTGCCCATCGACATGTCTCGCACGCCCGCCGGCATCAAGACGTTACTGCCGGAAGCCGGCGCCGACAACGCGGAAATCCTGGGCGAACTCGGCTTCGGCGACGACGAGATCGGCGACTTCAAGAGCAAGCGGGTCATTTGAGCGCGCCGGCGGTCTAATATGCGGCAGTTGAGAGGCATGGGAGGCTTAAGATGGACATGAACTTGCGCGGCGCGACCGTCCTCGTCACTGGCGCATCGAAGGGCATCGGCCTTGCCTGCGCTAAAGGCTTCGCGCGCGAGGGCGCCCGCGTAATCCTGACGGGGCGTGACGAAAGCCGGCTCGCTGTCGCGGCGGAAACGATTCCCGCGGCCGGCGCAGCCGGAGTCGAATGCTTCGCCGGCGACCTGGGCGTGGCGGAAGACCGCGAACGCCTGTTCGCCGCGTTTCCGGCCATCGATGTGCTGGTGAACAACGCCGGCGCCATTCCGGGCGGCGATCTGTTCGGGATCTCGCTCAGCCAGTGGACCGAGGCGTGGCAACTCAAGGTTTTTGGCTACGTTCATCTCACCCAGCTTTATCTCGGCCGCATGCGGGAACGCGGCGCTGGCGTCATCCTCAACATCATCGGCATGGCGGGGGCCGCGCCGCGATGGAGCTATATTTGCGGATCGGCCGGTAACGCGGCGCTGATCGCGTTCACGGAGGCGGTAGGCGCCAAGAGCGTCGATTGGGGCGTGCGCGTGTTCGGCATCAATCCGTCGTCGACGCGCACCGACCGCATCGAAACGTTGCTGCGCAAGAAGGCGCAGGATGAATTCGGTGATGCCGAGCGCTGGCGTGAGGGGCTTTCCACCTTGCCGTTCGGCCGCCTGGCGGAAGCTGATGAAATCGCGGATCTCGCCGTCATGCTGGCCTCGCCCCGCGCCACTTACCTGAGCGGCACCGTGATCGACGTCGACGGTGGCCAGAGCTATCGGGGCTGAGGATGGAAGCAGATGCATGGCACCATTTCGCAAGGCGCGAAACCAGCATCTGCGAGATTCTGATACCGTCGCGTGACGGGGCCGGCCTAACATGTGCCGCGCGCGCGACAGCACGTGCCGGCCTGCGAAAGGGAAGAGTATAGTGGACGCACTCGGATATCGAAAAAAGATCGGCATTGTCATTCCGTCCACCAACACGATCGTCGGCCCCGAATGCGAGGCGGTTCGTCCGCGCGGTGTGACCAATCACGTGGCGCGCATTCCGTTGCAGGAGCGTCCGATCCAGGCCAGCAACGAGGGCTTTCTCGCGCACGTGCAGGCGATGCGCGAGGGCATCGGGCCGACCATCGACCAGGTGATGACCTGCGGGCCCGATCACGTGATCATGGGCGTGGCCATCGAGGCCTTTACTGGCGGCGTTGCCGCGGCCGATTCCCTGCAGAGGGAGTTGTCGGAACGCGCCGGTGTCGGCATTTCGATGGGTTCGACCGCCGCGACGGCGGCGCTGCGCAAATTTGGCGCCAAGCGCATCGCCGTGATGACACCGCATCAGCCGAAGGGCGACGAAACCGTGCGCGCCTATCTGGTCGACGCCGGTTTCGAGGTGGTGCGGCTGATCGGCCTCAAGTGTGCCTCGCCGCGCGCCATTGCCGAAGTGCCCCCGGACAAGCTGCGCCAGGTGCTGCGCGAACTCGACGGCGACGACGTCGATGCGATTCTCCAGGTCGGCACCAATCTCGCGCATGGCGCGGTCGCGGCCGAGGCCGAGCGCTGGCTTGGCAAGCCGGTGCTGGCCATGAACGTGGTGACCTATTGGGACGCCTTGCGCCGTCTCGGCATCGAAGACCGCATCTACGGTGCCGGCCGCATCCTCGAGGAGTTCTGAGGGCATCATGGCAAGCCAGCGCGTTATCATCGTCGGTGCGGGCCCCTCGGGTCTGACCGCGGCTCTCTTTCTCGTACGCGCCGGTGTGCCTGTCACCGTGCTGGAGAGCCGCACGGAGGCGTACGAAGATCCCCGCGCCGCGACTTTCCATCCGCCGACGATGGAGATGTTTGCCGAGAGCGGCGTGACCGCGCGCCTGCACGAGCTCGGCATCCTGTGCCCGAAGTGGCAGTTCCGTGGCCGCAAGGAAGGCGTCGTCGCCGAATTCGACCTCGGCCTGTTGGCGGACCTCACGCCTTATCCGTATCGGCTGCAGTGCGAGCAGCACAAGCTTGTGGCGGTGCTGACGGAGCTGCTTAAGGGCGAAGACAAGTTCGAGCTGCATTATGGCGCCTCGGTCGAAGAGGTCGCGCAGGACGCCGACGGCGTCACGGTGACCACGGCCGATGGCCAGGCTTTCAGCGGCGCTTACGTCATCGGCGCCGACGGTGGGCGCAGCGTGGTGCGCAAGTCGCAGGACATCGACTTCGAAGGATTCACCTACCAGGAGCGGTTCCTGGTTATCACGACGACGCAGGACTTCGAGCGCAAAGGCTTCGCCTACAGCTGCTACGTGTCCGATCCGAACGAATGGTGTGCGCTGTTCAAGGTGCCCGGCGCAGGCCCGCCGGGTGTCTGGCGCGTTGTCTTTCCGACGCCGCCGGAGGCCGCGGCCGAAAGCCTGCTCGATCACGACAGTGCGGAGCGCCGTCTTCAGGCGTTTATTCCGGCCGATACCCGCTATCCGATCGTTCACACCAATCTTTACACCGTGCATCAGCGCGTTGCCGGCACCTATCGGCAGGGCCGCGCGATGCTGGTCGGGGATGCAGCCCACGTGAATAATCCGCTCGGCGGCATGGGGATGAACTTCGGCATCCACGATGCTGTCAGCCTGGCGGACAAGTTGGCGCGCGTCATCAAAGGCGAGTCCGACGAGTTGCTAAATCTCTACGACCGCCAGCGACGTCATGTCGCGAAGGCTTTCCTCCAGGCGATGACGATCCAGAACAAGCAGGTTCTGGAAGAAAAGGACCCGGAGAAGCGGCAGGAGCGGCTCGACCTCATGCGGGCGACGGCGGCCGATCCGCAAAAGGCGCGCGCTTTCCTCATGCGCACGGCCATGATCGAAGGGCTGCGGGCCGCCGAGCAGGTTCCTTAAAGTCCCCTCTGCCTTCGCGGGCCGGGCTCCGCCCCGCCCATGGTTTCGAAATCCGCGAAACCTGGGTCTGACAAATTCTGATTCCGCAAGCAGTTCCGGGTTACGTACCATTTCACCGAAGTCCATCAGGTCCATGCCATGACGCCTTCGCCTCGCCGGGTCAAAGATGTCGCTGACCCTTCGGGCGAGGCCGCTGCCGTCGACCGCCGCAACCCGCGGCGGCAATTGGGCGTGAGCGGTGTGCGCGCGTCGTTTGTCGCTTCATTCAATACGTGCATGGCGCCTTTGCAGCACGGACTTCATCGTGCGCCGCAGCGCAATTTGTCGCGGCGTCAATCGCTCTGGCTTCTTGTGTCCGGGCATCAAACTTGCTTCGCCAACAAGGACGCAAAAAGCAGCCGCGCCATCCGCGCCGGCGGTCAATCCGTGCGACGGACGATCAACGCGGATTTCAGGCTGATCTGAACTACGATGTCATCAACCCATGGAGGTCGCCAATGAAACAACGCTCTCGATTCTTGCTAATGACCGCCGCCGTATTGGGCAGCGTGCTTGCACTCTCGGCGACTCGGTCATTCGCGGCCGACAAGGTCATTAAGATCGGCGCCCTGTTTCCCATGTCCGGTCCCGGATCGTATTTCGGCGCGCAGGACAAGCAGGGTGTTGAGCTTGCGCTCGAGCAACTCAACAAGAAAGGCGTGAACGGCTACAAGTTCGCCGTGCAGTACGAAGATTCGGCGTGCGGCCCGTTGCCTGCCACGCAGGCGGCGAAGCGGCTTATCGACCAGTACAAGCCGGACGTCGCGATCGGCGAAGAGTGCTCGGACGCGACGCTTGCGATCATGCCGCTGATGGCGCGCGCCAAGATTCCGCTGATCAACGCCGGCTCCTCGTCGATCAAGGTGACCGAGCCCGGCAACAAGTGGACCTTCCGCATCATGCCGAACGAGGTGATGCAGGGCGTCGACCTCGCCAACAAGGCGTACAAGAAGATCGGCGCGCGCACCGCCGTCGTGCTGCACGAGAACACCAACGCCGGCATCGGGAACGCGAAGGTGTTCGAGGACACCTTCAAGAAGCTCGGCGGCAAGATCCTCGGTGACATCGGCTTCGGCCGCGACGTCAACGACTTCACCTCGATCGCCACCCGCGTCGCGCACATGGGCAAGATCGACGTGATCCCGACCTATACGCTGGAAGGCCAGGGGCTGAAGATCACGCAGGCGCTGGCGCAGGCCGGCGTGGTGAAGGGCGGTGGCGGTCACGCCATCCAGCTCGGCACCATCTGGCTGCCCTTCGGCTTCGAGAAGAAGGCCGGCAAGGCGGCCGAAGGCTATATCCGCATCGTCCAGTTCGACCCCAACGACCAGCGGCCGGTGGTGCGTGACTTTGTCAAGGCGTTCAAGGACAAGTATCATTCCGATCCGACCCACATCAACGCGCATGCTTACGATCAGGTCATGCTGATCGCCGATGTGGTCAAGCGCGGCGGGACCGATCCCAAGTCGATCCGCGACAAGCTGGCGGCGACCAAGGGCTTCGTTGGAGTCACGGGCCGCGTCACCTTCGACAAGACGAACCAGAACAGCGAGATGGACACGATCCACTACATGGAAACCGAGCCGGACCTGTCCTGGAAGTCGCTGAACTGGCAGTAACGCGCCAACCATGCTGAGCATCGTCCTCCAGCAGGGAATCAACGGTCTCGTGGTGGGGAGCCTCTACGTCCTCGTGGCGTTGGGGCTCACCCTCATCTACGGCGTGCTGGTGCAGATCAATTTCGCCCACGCCGATATCGTGACCATTGGCGCCTTCGTCGCGTACTTCACCGTACCTCTGCTGGGGGGCAGCTATCTTGCGGGTATCGCCGCCGCCGTCATCGTCGGCGGCATCTTGGGATGGCTGCTCAACGCAGCCATCTTCTCGCCGCTCCTGGAGAAAGGCGGCGAACTGCTGCCGCTGATCGCCACCATCGGCGTTTCCATCATGTTGCAGAACGCGATGCTGGCGCTGCTGGGGCCAGTCCCCTACGCCTTTTCCACGCCGTACAGCAACGACGTGATCCGGTTCGCCGGCATCTTCGTGACGGTGCAGAACATCTTCATCGTCGTCGTATCGGCGGTGACGATCGGGCTGCTCTATTTGTTCATGAAGTTCACCTTCACCGGCAAGGCGCTGCGCGCCGTCTCGCAGGATCGCGAGACCGCCGGGCTCATGGGCATCAACCCGAACTTCGTGATCATGCTCACATTCGTCATCGCGTCGGCGCTGGCGGGTATGGGCGGCGCGATGCTGGCGCCGGTTCTGGTGCTGACGCCGTTCGCTGGCACGTCGGTCATCGTGAAGGCCTTCGCCATCGTCATCATCGGTGGTTTCGGCAATATCGAAGGCACCATCATCGCCGGCCTGATCGTCGGATTCATCGAAAGCTACACGACGCAGTTCCTCGACCCCGGGCTAATCGACATCGTGGTATTCGCGCTGTTGCTGCTGACGCTCGCCGTGCGCCCGACCGGACTGATCGCGGAAAGGCGCGAAGAGAATGTATAGTCCGGCCGCTACCGAATTGCCGGCAAACGGGTCCGGCGCGATCGTAACCCGCCGGCGGCTTTGGCTGCTGCTCGCGGTGGTGATCATCGGTGCGTTGCCGATGGTCTTCACGGACTCCTACTGGCAGACCAACCTGATCGTCTGCGCGATCAACGTGCTCCTGGCGATCGGGCTCGATTTCGTCCTCGGTTATGCCGGGCAGCTCAACCTCGGCCAGTCCGCCTTTTACGGCATCGGCGCCTACGCCTCGACGCTGCTGATCACGCGCCTCGGCGTGCCGTTCTGGGGCGCCTTCGTCGGCGGGGTGGTGATCTCTGGGCTCGCCGGCATGCTGCTGTCGCTGTTCGCAGTGCGGCTGCGAGGGCACTATCTGGCGATCGCCTCGCTCGGCTTTGCCGTCATCACCTACCAGATCCTGCTCAACTGGATCAGCCTGACGCAAGGCCCGCTGGGTATCTACGGCATTAGCCCGCCACCGTCGCTGGCGATCCCAGGGCTGCCGGCGGTCGACTTTTCCGATCTCGGCAACTTGTTCTACCTGGTCGCCGGCGTCGCCTTCTGCACCTATCTGCTGCTCGACCAACTGGTGCGCTCGCCGGTCGGCGAAACGCTGACCGCGATCCGGGAGGACGAGGTCTCGGCGCGTTCGCTTGGCATCAACTGTACGCGCTGGAAGGTGTTCGCCTTCGCCATGAGTTCGGCGGTCGCCGGCG
This sequence comes from uncultured Pseudomonadota bacterium, assembly GCA_963773225.1. GTDB lineage: Bacteria > Pseudomonadota > Alphaproteobacteria > Rhizobiales > Xanthobacteraceae > Pseudolabrys. The sequence continues at coordinate 177,399 of CAVZAO010000006.1, read as the reverse complement.
CGGCAGGATGCTTCTATGCGCCGTTCGTCGGCACGCTGGTACCCGATTCCTTTATCATCACCGAGTCCTTCACCATCCTCGCCATGGTCATCGTCGGTGGCATGGGCACGCTTATCGGCCCGGTGATGGGCGCGATCCTGCTGACGATCCTGCCCGAACTGTTGCGCGATATCGGCGACCTGCGCCTCATCGTCTACGGCATCGCCGTCACCCTCGTCGTTCTCTTCATGCCCGGCGGCATGGTGCAGGGCGGCCGCGCCATCGCGGACTGGTGGCGCCGCAGGGCCGGCGGCGCGCGGGCGGGAGATGGCGCATGACCCACCTTGAGGAGATGGCCGCCACGGCGGGCAGGGGCAGCGAAAGGCACGCGCTCGGCGCGCCGCTGTTGGTTGCGTCGGGCCTGCAAAAGAGCTTCGGCGGCGTTCAGGCTGTGCGCGACATTTCGCTGTCGGTGCCGGCGAATTCCGTTTTTGCCGTGATCGGCCCCAACGGCGCCGGCAAGTCGACGATGCTCAACCTGATGAGCGGCCACTACCAGCCCGACGCCGGGACCATGTCGTTCGACGGCGAGAACATGATCGGCCTTCCGGCGCAACGGCGGGTGCAGCATGGGATCGCGCGCACGTTCCAGAAGATCCGCCTTTTCAAGCAATTGTCGGCCCTGCAGAACGTGCTCGCCGGCTTTCACACCCGACACACGATTCCGCCGTGGCAGTATGTATTTCACGGCGCGGCGTTCCGGCAGGACGCCTTGCGCTGCCGCGAAGAGGCCATGTCGCTGTTGTCGTTCCTGGGCCTGAGCAGCCGGTCCGGGGTCGCCGCCGGTTCGCTGTCCTATGGCGAGCAGCGCATGCTCGAAATCGCGCGTGCGCTGGCGACCGCACCGCGTCTCTTGATGATCGACGAACCCGCGGCCGGATTGAACAACGCCGAGGTCGACACGCTGCTTGAGAAGATCGTCGAAATGCGCGCACGCGGCATCACCATCGTGATGGTCGAGCACAACATGGACCTGGTGATGACCATCGCCGATCGCGTGCTGGTGATGGACTACGGCCAGTATCTTTTCGAGGGCTCACCGGCCGAGGTGCAGGCTCATCCCGATGTCATCGCGGCTTATCTCGGGAGCGAGGTGCAATGACCACCTTGCTCGCGACCGAAGCCCTGGAGCTTGCCTACGGCCAAGTGCCGGCCTGCCGGGATATTTCGCTTACCGTCGAGGAGGGTGAGATCGTCACCCTGATTGGCGCGAACGGGGCCGGCAAGACGACGACCTTGCGCGCGATTGCCGGGGCGTTGGCGCCGCGCGCGGGCGTGGTGCACTTCGAAGGGAGCGACATCACCCGCCAACCGTCCTACGAGCGCACCAAGCTCGGCATCGCGCTGGTGCCTGAGGGCCGTCATGTCTTTCCCTACCTGACCGTGCGGGAAAACCTGGAGCTCGGGGGCTTCAAGTTCAGGCGCGAGGGCGCGAAGGTGCGCGCGCTCATCGATCGGATGTACGGTATGTTTCCGCGGCTGCGCGAACGCGCGTCGCAGAACGCCGGTACGCTCAGTGGCGGCGAGCAGCAGATGCTGGTTCTGGCCCGCGCGCTCATGTCCGAGCCCAAGCTGTTGTGCCTGGACGAGCCGTCGCTCGGGCTCGCCCCGATCGTCGTGCAGGACATCTTCAAGGCGATCCGCGCCATCAACGCCGAGGGCACCAGCATCCTGCTCGTGGAGCAGAACGCACGCTACGCGCTCGAGGCCGCCAGCCGTGGTTATGTGCTGCAGACCGGCTCGATCATCGCCGCGGGCGCCTGTGCCGACCTCAAGCAGGATTCGCGTGTGCAGCAGGCCTATTTGGGGCGGCGGACCGCTGAGGCCGCGGGAGCGCCCGCGGGCGCCGCGCCATGAGCGCCGCGCTGGCGGGCAGAGTGGCGGTCGTCACCGGGGCGGGCGCCGGCATCGGCCGCGCCATCGCGTTGACTTTCGCGAAGGCGGGCGCGGCGGTCGGGTGCATCGACATCCGGGCGGCCGATGCCGAACGGACCGCGGCGTCGATCGAGCAGGCCGAGGGACGGGCGCTGGGCGTCGGCTGCGACGTCAGCGACGAGGCTGCGACGCAGCAAGCCGCGACGGCGATCGTGGCGGCCCTCGGCCCTATCAAAGTCCTGGTCAACGCGGCCGCTGCCGCGGATCCGAACGGCAGCGTGCTCGAGGTGTCGCCCGCCGACTGGGCGCGGGTCCTCGCCGTCAACGTCACGGGGGCTTATCTCATGAGCCGCGCCGTGTTGCCCTCCATGATTGCGTCCGGCGGCGGCAGCGTGATTCATGTCGCGTCGCAGCTTGGCCGCGTGGCCGCGGCCCGGCGCGCACCCTACTGCACGAGTAAGGGCGCGCTCATTCAATTGGCCAAGGCCATGGCCGTGGACCACGCCGCCGACTACGTCAGGGTGAACGCGCTGTCGCCCGGCGCGGTCGAAACGGACCGCCTCATCCTGCGCTTCGGAGACATGGAAAGGGCCCGCCGTGAAGCGGGCCCCAAACACTTGCTGAATTGGCTGGGTCAGCCTGACGAGATCGCCGAAGCCGCCTTGTTTCTGGCCAGCGACGCCTCGAGCTTCATGACAGGCGCCGACATGGTGGTGGACGGAGGCTACACCACCGTTTGACGCCTGCTTTCGTCACTTGCCGAGAATGGCCGAGATATTGGCGCGCGGATCGCGAATGCGCCAGGCGCCAACATCGACCGTATGGAAGAAGTCAGAGATATGCTGGTTGAAGGCGGCCGGGTCCTCGAGGTTGATGGTATGGCCGGCGTTGGGCATCACCACCAGCGCCGCCGATTGGATCATGCGCTTCATCAGCATGGCCGGCTCGAGGCAGGGCCAATCCTCGTCGCCCGTCATCACGAGCGTCGGCAGGGTCAGCTTCTTCATCTCGTCGACGAGATCGAACAGGGACGGGCGCCGCTTCTGCACGCCGCGCATGGTCAGGGCCGAGCCTTCCGTCGAGTGCTCCGCAAGCTGGTCGGCGAACTCGCGCCAGCCGCGCAAGTCCTTGTTCTGGAACTGCACGCGGGTCGGCCCGAGCGCATAGCCTTCCGCGGCCTTGGCCATGGTCTGCTGCTCGAAATGGGCCGCGGCGGCTTCCGTCTCTTCGGCGAACTGGGCGCGCTTGTCGGGCGAGGCGCCGTAGCCGCAACCGGCAACGACCAGCGAGCGGGCGCGGTCCGGATAGGTGAAGCCGAAGTGCAGCGTCGCGAAGCCGCCCATGGAGAGGCCGACGATGTGTGCCTTGTCGATCTTGAGCGCGTCGAGCACCGCGCGGATGTCGTCGCGGGCCCGCGCCTGCGAATACATCTCCCCGTCGGCCGGCACGTCGGACGGCGGATAGCCGCGCGCATTATAGGCGATGCAGCGATAGCGCTGGCCGAAATACCGCATTTGCAGTTCGTACGAGCGATAGTCGCCCGCGAATTCATGGACGAAGACGACGGGAATTCCGCTGCCGGTCTCCTCATAGTAGAGCTTGACGCCGTCGTCAGTGGTCAGGTGCGGCATGGTTCTCCTCGTCGTTCGCGTTCAGAAATTGAAGCTGCGGGCGGACAGGCCCGCGTCGATGGTGACGACCGAGCCGCTTTGATAGCTGCATTGCTCGGACGCCAGGAATGCGATCATGGCGCCGACTTCGCCGGGCGCGCAGGCGCGGCCGAAGGGCAGGGGCTTGAACAAGTCGCGCCAGCTATTTTCGTCGCCGGTGCGGTCGCGGGCCTTCTTCTTCATCAGGCCGACCAGGCGCTCCGTTTCGACGGGGCCCGGATTGACCGAAATGACGCGGATGCCGTCGCGCGGGCTGACGCTGCCGAGCGACTGGCTGAACGCGGTCAGCGCCGCGTTGCCCGCGACGCCGCAGATGTATTCGGGGTCGTGGGTCTGCGCCGCGTTGCCGGTGACGTTGATGATCACACCGGCGCCTTTGCGTTTCATGTGTGCGTAGTAGGCGCGGCACATGTTGACGTAGCCGAAGACCTTCAGGTCCCAGGCACGCCGCCACGTGGCCTCGTCGATGTCGAGCAGCGTGCCGCCCGGAATGGCGCCGGCATTGTTGACGAGGATATCGACGTCGGGAAACCGGCGGGCGAGATCGTCGATGGCCGCGCTCGCGGAAAGGTCCGCCACGATGATGTCGACGCTCACCTTGTGGGCGGTCTCGTTTGCCCGCTTCGCCGCGGCAAGAGCGTCGCCGTTGCGAGCGACAAGAACGAGGTTGCAGCCTTCGGCAGCGAGACGATCGGCCGTCGCGCGTCCGATGCCTTGCGACGCGCCGGTGACGATCGCGGTCTTGCCCGCAAGATTCAAATCCATGACGGCCGTCCTTGCGGAGGAATGAACATGCATTGAATTATGATCGACGCCCTGCGCGTTCACAAGTGAGATTTAGGAACGTCAAGCATTCTTGGCCAGCATATCGGTGACCGTGCCGGTGATGTTTTCGCGATGACTAAATGTCGGCGCGAAGCGCGAGTGGCTTTGCCTCGTGGCGAACGCGCGCGCCGCAAAGACGCAATCCGTGATAGTATCTTTGCATTGCGGTGCGTGGCTTGAAAGGTGATCGGATGAACAAAGGGCCGGATCTCACACTTGCGGCGAACTATTATCTTGCTCCTGCCGGGTACGGCGTCGCCAGGTTCATGGCACAGGCGAAAGCGGCCGGCGCCGATGCCGTCGGATTGACGCTGGCCGCGCTCGACGAGTGCGGCCCTCACGCATTGGCGCGACTCGCATCGGATCATGGGCTCAAAGTCTCGTCGCTCAATAGCGCGGGTTATTTTCTGTTCTCGGACCCGAACGAGCGTGACAAGCAGAGCGAGCGCAGTCGCCGACTGATCGAGGCGGCAGCGGAAATGAAGGCCGGCAGGCTGGTGGTCATTGCGGGCGGAATTGCCGGCTCCGGCTTGACGTTGGAACAGGCGCGGTCGCGCGTCGGCGAGGAATTGGCTCGGCTTGACACTGAAGCCGCGGCGGCCGGCGTGCGTCTGGCGCTGGAGCCGATCCACCCGGCGGACGTGACGACCAAGGGCTGCATCAATTCGGTCGATCAGGCGCTTGCCTGCATCGCGCCGCTGTCGTCGACCGACATTGTCATCGACATTTTTCATTCGGCCTGGGATCCGGCGATCTGGCGGCAGGAGGTTCTCGGCAATCCGCGGCTGGCGTTCGTCCAGGTCTGCGACTGGTACGAACCGTCCGCCGATGAAAAGCCGCAACGGGATATGCCGGGGCTCGGCTGCATGGACCTGAAAGGCTGGCTGCGGACGCTGCGGGTGAGCGATTTCGCCGGCGTGGTCGAGTTCGAACTGTTCGATCGCCATCGCCGCGGCCGCCCCGTCGAGACGATCCTGAATGAATCGCTGGCGTTCCTTCGAGACGCGGGCAAGGCCTAGGGCACACCGTTTCGCTGCGACGGTTATTTCTCGTCCGAATTCCAGATGCCGCAATCCGGCGCTATTGCATCCGAAAATCGTGGTGCGGATAATCGCGCCCACTTGCTTTAGCGGGTGTCAGGCTATTCGCAGAAGGATCGCGCCGTGGCCGGCTGTATTCTTGCCATCGACCAGGGGACGACATCGACCCGGTCCATCGTATTCGGCGCAGATCTCGCGCCGGTCGCTGCGGCGCAGGAGGAATTCACGCAGCATTTCCCGGCGCCGGGCTGGGTCGAGCACGATCCCGGAGACCTGTGGCGCACGGCGATGTCGACCGCCAAGGCGGCAATCGCGAAGGCCGGGATCGACGTCACCGACGTTGCCGCCATCGGCATCGCCAATCAGCGCGAAAGTGTGGTGATGTGGGACCGCGCAAGCGGCAAGCCGATCGCCAATGCCATCGTCTGGCAGGACCGCCGCACGGCCGACATCTGCGCCGCGCTCGCGGCCGACGGTTACACCGACACGGTCGCCGCCCGCACCGGCTTGCGCATCGATCCGTACTTCTCCGCCACTAAGATCGCCTGGTTGCTCGACAACGTCGCCGGCGCACGCCGCCGCGCCAAGGACGGAGACATCGCCTTCGGCACGGTCGAGACCTTCCTGCTGTGGCGGCTCACGGGCGGCAAGGTGCACGCTACTGACGCCACCAACGCCTCGCGCACCATGCTCTACGATATAACCCGCGGCGCCTGGGACGACGACATGCTGCGGGTGTTCAAGGTGCCGCGCGCGGTGCTGCCCGAAGTGCGCGATTGTGCCGGCCACTTCGGCGTCACGCAGGTTTCGCTGTTCGGCAAGCCGCTCGACATCCGCGGCATGGCCGGCGACCAGCAGGCGGCGCTCATCGGCCAGGCTTGTTTCCGCCCCGGCATGGTGAAGTCCACCTACGGCACCGGCTGCTTCATGCTGCGCAATCTCGGAAACGAGCCGGTCGCCTCGCGCCACGGGCTGGTGACGACGGTGGCCTACCAGATCGCCGGAAAGCGCACATATGCGCTCGAAGGTTCGATCTTTGCTGCCGGTTCGACCGTGCAATGGCTGCGCGACGGCCTCGGCATCGTGGCCTCCGCGGCGGAGACCGAGGCGCTGGCGGCAAAGGCCGATCCCGCGCAGCCGGTCTATCTGGTGCCGGCCTTCACCGGGCTGGGTGCTCCCTATTGGGCGCCGCAGGCGCGCGCGACCGTGTCCGGCATCACGCGCGGCACCACCCGCAACGAGCTGGCGCGCGCCGCGCTCGAAAGCGTTGCCTACCAGAGCCGTGACCTGTTGGAGGCGATGGCGGCGGACGCCGGCGGCGCGCGCACGGAGGGCGTGGTGCGGGTCGACGGCGGCTTGAGCGCCAACGGCTGGGCCATGCAGTTCCTCGCCGACATGCTCGGCGTGCCGGTGGAGCGGCCGGCGGTGGTGGAGACCACGGCCGTGGGTGCAGCCTATCTCGCCGGCCACGATGCCGGGCTCTATCCGCCGCCCGAGGCGCTGGCGGAGCGCTGGCGCCCGGAGCGCCGGTTCGAGCCGCAACTGGATGAGGCCAGCCGGAACGCGAAATATGCCGGATGGCAGCAAGCTGTGAAGCGAACGCTGGCGACCTGACGCGGCCGCTGGTCGGCCTGATGTCGTTGCCGCTCTCGCCTCATTGAAGTGAGGGGTTTTGCCGGCGGCGTGCAAAGCAGGTGACTGCCGCGCGCCGTCGGACGATCAACCGGCTTTTGCCGTCATCGCCTTATAGGCTGAAAGCGCGGCGTCGCGGGCGCGGCTATGATCGACGATCGGCTTCGGATAGGTTCGCCCCAATGCGATGCCGGCTGAGGCCAATGTCTCGGCCGAAGCCGTGAACGGCGCATGGATCACATCGTTCGGCAGGGCCCCAAGCTCGGGGCACCATTTGCGAACGTAAGCGCCGTCCGGATCGAACTTGCGGCCCTGCACGACCGGATTGAAGATGCGGAAATACGGCGCGGCATCGGCGCCGGAGCCGGCGACCCACTGCCAGCCTGCGGCATTGTTGGCGAGATCGGCATCGACCAGCGTGTCCCAGAACCAGGCTTCGCCAAGGCGCCAATCGAGCCGGAGGTGTTTGATTAGAAAACTCGCCGCGATCATGCGCACCCGGTTGTGCATCCAGCCGGTCTGCCAGAGCTCCCGCATGCCGGAGTTGACGAGGGGATAGCCGGTCAGCCCCTTTTGCCAGGCGGCGAGATCGTCAGCACTGTCGCGCCACGGAAAAGTGTCGAAGGTGGGCCGCCAGTTCCGCTCGGGCAGCGTCGGATAATAGTAAAGCAGGTGATGGCAGAACTCTCGCCAGCCGATCTCAGCGAGGAACTTGTTGGCGCCTTGCCGGGCGGCCGCGTCCTCACGCACAAATGCAAGCCGGGCCCAAATCTGCCGCGGGGATATCTCGCCGAAATGCAGATGCGGCGAAAGCCTGGATGTAAAGGCACCGTCGGGCCGGTCGCGCCGGCCGGCATAGTTGGCAAGATCGGCACTGACGAAGTCGTCGAGGCGCGCGCGCGCGCCGTCTTCGCCCGGTTGCCAGAGCGTGTCCCACCCCAGCGCCCAGTTCGGCTTTGCCGGAAGAAGCTCCCAGTCGTCGAGGGCGTCGCTGGTGAGCGCTGAGAGCGCGAGCTCTGGCTTCGGCGCTGCCATGGGGGCCGCCACCGGCAGGTTCGAGGCGGCGCGCCAATAGGGGGTATAGACCTTGAACGGATCGCCGCTTTGGGTCGCGACCTCCCAAGGCTCGTGCAGCAAGTTGGCGTTGAAGCTGTGCGCCTCGATGCCGGCCGCTTGCAAGGCTGCCTTGATCGTACGGTCGCGCGCGATGGCGGTCGGCTCGTAGCAGCGGTTCCAGAAGACGGCGCTCGCGCCCGCGCGCTTGACGAGTTCGGGGATGAGTTCGCGCGGGTCCCCCCTCAGATAGATCATGCCGCCGAGCGCTTCTTCGAGGCGCTGCAAGCTGTGATGCAGCCACCAGCGGCTGGCCGCTCCCGTCTGCCACGCGCCCGGCGTGACGTCGTCGAGAATATAGAGCGGAATCACCGGGCCGCAGAGCGCCGCCGCGGCCAGCGCCGGGTTGTCGTGAAGGCGTAGATCCTGCCGGAACCAGACGATGGAGGCGGTCACCGTCGTGTGTCCTAACCGCGCAGCCTGAACAGGGTGACGTCGACCGAGCCGGCCGCGAAGCCGGCCTCGCAATAGGCGAGGTAATAGTCCCACATGCGGCGGAAGCGCTCGTCGAGGCCGAGTTTAGCGATGTCGGCGCGGCGCGCCAGGAACCGCCCGCGCCATTCCTGCAAGGTGAGCGCATAGGAGGGGCCGAACGCGTGTTCCGCGTCCACCGGCAGGCCGGCGCGCGCGGCGGCGTCGCGCACGATCGCTTTGGTCGGCAGCATCCCGCCCGGGAAGATGTAGGACTGGATGAAGTCGGGATCGTCGCGATAGCCGGCGAAGCGCTCGTCCGCGATGGTGATCACTTGCAGCACGCAAGTGCCGCCGGGCTTGAGGGACGCCCGGAGCTTGTCGAAGTAGACCGGCCAGTAGCGTTCGCCCACGGCCTCGAGCATCTCGATGGAGACGATGCGGTCGTAGTGGCCGTCGACGTCGCGATAATCCTGCAGGCGGAGATCGGCCTGGCCGGAGAGCTCCAGCCGGTCGAGACGGGCACGGGCATAGGAAAGCTGTTCCTTCGACAGCGTCAGGCCGGTGACCCAGCAGTGATGCTTTCCGATCAGGCGTTCGAGCACGCCACCCCAGCCGATGCCGATTTCCAGCACGCTCTCGCCGCCCGTGATCTCGAGCATCGCCGTCACCCGGTCGAGCTTGGTTTCCTGCGCGCTTTCCAGGCTCTGTTGAGGCGCGTTGAACAACGCGGATGAGTAACTCATGCCGCGGTCGAGCCAGGTCTCGTAGAAATCGTTGCCGAGATCGTAGTGCGCGGCGATGTTGCGGCGGCTGCCCCGCCGTGTGTTGGCGCGCAGCCGGTGAATGACCCGGCGTGCGAGCCGCTGGCCGACGTGCCCTTTCATCGGCCGTGAAAAGGCGGCCTCGTTGCGCAGGGCCCATTCCAGCAGGCGCGGCAGATCGGGCGTCGTCCAATCGCCGTCGATGTAGGCTTGCGCAAACCCGATATCGCCACCGCCGATCAGCCGCCAGATGCCGCGCCAGCGTGCGAGCGAGAGGGCGGCCTCCGGACCCGGCTGGGGTCCGCGAAAGTCGACCACGTCGCCCGCCGGTGTCGTCAGCCGGAGGCTGCCGACCGCCGGACGCGGCATCAGCGCCCGCAGCAGCCGGACGGTCATCCGGCGGGTCGGCAGGCGCGACGTGGACATGATCGTGTCTAGGGACGTCATTGGGTTTCCTGAATCGTGTCGGCGGCAACGGCGGTCACCGGGTGACGCGGCGCGGGCGGGCGCGGATGAAATTGCATGCCCTTCCACCAGATTTTGAGGGCTTCCCAGTGGATTGCGCCGATCACTTTGACGGTGAGCAGGGGGTGGCTGAGGCAGACGAGCGCCAGCACCCGGTCGCTCAAGGGGCGCCGTGTGCCGGCGAGGGAGGCGACCAGCACGGGCCCGTCCCGGTCGTTAGCGGCGACGACCGCTGATACGCCGGCCGCCGGCCGCGCTACGCGGAAGCCGTAGGTCATGTCCATGTCGAGGAACGGCGAGACGTAGAACGCCTTGGCGCAGCGCTGCTGTATGAGCGGCGCCTGATCCGTCACCGGCAGCAGGTAACTGTGCATCTGCCCGAAGGTATTGCGCACCTCGTAAAGCAGGGCGGCAAGCGTGCCGTCCGGGCGATGGCAGAAGTAGATGCTGAGCGGGTTGAACACGTAGCCGAGGATGCGCGGCATGCAGAGCAGGGTGATGCGGCCGACGGCGCCGCCCACGCCGTTCGCGGCCAGCGTGCGCTCGACATAGGCCCTCGGCGTCTCGGCTCCGCCGCTCCCGTGGTCGGCGTCGTGGAAGCTGAACAGGTTGAACCGGTTATGTGAGAACAAGCGCAGACGCCGGGAGAGGGCGTCCGGCTCGTCGAGATCGACCAGCAGCCAGAATGCGCGATAGCGCAGGCGATGGCGATGCGGCTTCAGGCGGCGGTGCATCACCGACCCGACGTAGAGCGCCGATTGCAGGGGCTCGCTCATTACGCGGCCTCGGCGATAGAGGGTGCATTCGGCTGCGGCACGTGGATTCGGCCCAATTCGTTGGCGACCGTCCACGGCCGGCGCACGCCGCCGAGCGCTTCGGCCACGGCCAAACCCGCCTGCAACCCATCCTCGTGGAAGCCGGCACCGAAATAGGCGCCACAGAACCAGGTGCGGTTGCGTCCCTGCAATGACCACAGTTGCGACTGGGCGAGCATCGCCCGCGGGTCGTACATCGGGTGCTCATAGAGTTCGCTGTGCAGCAACGTCCCGGCGCGCGGTGGCCGCGGCGGGTTAAGCGTGACGAACAGGTCCGTTGCGCCGCCAATCGATTGCAGGCGGTTCATCCAATACGTGACGCAGAGACCGTCGTTGCGCGCCTCGCCGATGAAGTTCCAACTCGACCAGGCTGCGCGGCGCTTCGGCATAAAGCGCGCGTCGGTATGCAGGACGGCAAGATTGCGGCTGTAGCGGAACGCGCCGAGGATCGCGCGTTCGTTCTCGTCTGCATCGTCCAGCAGGGACAAGGCCTGGTCGGCATGGGTCGCCAGCACGACGTGATCGAAGCGTTCCTCGTTGCCGCGGGAGTCGCGCACGCGGACACCGTCGTCGCCGCGGAGGACCGATAGCGCGCCGCAGTCGAGACGGATGCGGCCGGCGTATGAGGCGGTCAGGCGCGCGACGTAGGCGCGGCTGCCGCCGTCCACCGTGCGCCACTGCGGCCGATCCCGCAATTGCAACAGGCCGTGGTTGGCGTGGAACCGGATGAAGGCCGCGGCCGGATAGTCCAGCATGGCATCGGGGGGCGCCGACCAGATGGCGGCCGCCATCGGCAGCAGGTGGTCGTTGATGAAAGCCGTGCCGTACCCGCCACGACGGAGGTATTCGCCGAGGGTAATGTGCTGATCGGTGAGCGCCTCCGCGGCGCCCGGCGCCGCGCCATAGAAACGCAGCAGATCGCGCAACATGGCCCAGAAGCGGGGGCGCAACAGGTTGCGCTTCTGCGCGAAAAGGCCTGCGAGATCGCCGCCGGCATATTCCAGGCGGCCGCCGGCGAGCGAGACCCCGAACGACATGTCCGACGGCTTGGTGGCGACCTCGAGGTGATCGAACAGAGCCGTCAGGTTGGGGTAATTCAGGGGGTTGTAGACAATGAAGCCCGTATCGACTGGAATGGAAGCGGTCGCGGTGCACACTTCGACCGTGTTGGAATGGCCGCCAAGGCGGGGCGCGCGCTCAAAAACCGTCACGTCATGGCGGTCATTGAGCAGCCAGGCGGCCGACATGCCGGAAATTCCGGTGCCGATGACCGCGATTTTGAGACGAGGTTCGCCCGCCATGGCCTTTTTGTTCCCTCTCGTGCCGCGGTTCCCGCCGGAGCGGTTGCCTGGTCCATCAATACGGGGGGCGGGGCCCCATGGATCACGTTTTCGGGGTGATCCAAGGCGGAAAGGGGCGCGTATAACGGCCCATGAGCGCCCTCCTGCTTGCCCCGCGCTATCCTCGGCCTGTTGCCGCGTTGGCCCTGTTTTCTGGGCGCGCGGGCCGGCGGACTGAGCGTATGGCGGCGGACCCCAAGGCGGAAGCGGCGGCGGATTACTCTCGGTTGATTGCCGCGGTGGCGGCCGAGCGCGACCGGGCGGCTTTCACGGCGCTCTTTGACCATTTCGCCCCGCGGGTGAAGACCTACCTGATGCGCGCCGGTGCCGATGCCGCCCAGGCCGACGAACTGGCGCAGGAGACCCTGCTGACGGTCTGGCGCAAGGCGGAGACCTTCGACGCCGGCCGGGCGACGGCCGCGACGTGGATATTCGCCATCGCGCGCAACTTGCGCATCGACCGCTTCCGCAAGGAATGGCGCGACGTCGCGGCAGGCGATCCGGTCCCGGACAGCATTGACGAGACAGCGGCACCGGACACTGCGCTGTCGGACGCCGAACGTGGCGAGCGCGTGCGCACGGCCTTGCGGCAACTGCCGCCGGAACAGATCAAGGTCATAGAGCTGTCGTTTTTCGACGAGAAGCCACATGCCGAGATCGCCAAGGTGCTGGGTATTCCCTTGGGCACCGTCAAGTCGCGGATCAGGATCGCCATGAACCGGCTGCGCGAACTCGTGGGTGACCTGTCATGACCATCCATCATCACCCGTCGAACGAGACGCTCGCTGCTTATACGGCCGGCACGCTCGATCTCGGCCGACGGCTGGTCGTGGCGAGCCATCTGGAGCGCTGCGAGACTTGTAGCAAGGTCGTCTACGGGTTCGAGCAAGTGGCCGGAGCGCTGCTCGAGGATTTACCGCCGACCGCAATGTCCGGCGATGCTTTGGCGCAAACTTTCGCACGTATCGAAAAGTTCGAAGCGGACAAAAGCCCGCGAACGGCGGTTATGGCGCACGCGGAGCCGGGGTTGCCGGAATGCCTGCGGCCCTATGAGCTCGGACGCTGGAGGTGGGTCGGGCCGGGCGTCGAGATGCGACCAATCGTCCTTCCTGAGCCGAATGACGTGAAGGTGTTCATGCTGAAAGGCGCGCCCGGGACGCGACTGCCGCAACACAGTCATAGTGGCGCTGAGCTCACCTCGATCCTTGTCGGGTCCTATGCTCATGGCGGCGGGCATTTCGGCGCCGGAGATTTCGAAGAGGCCGATGAAGACATCGAGCACCGGCCGGTCGTCGGTAAAGACGGTCCATGTATCTGTCTCGTTGCGTTGGAAGGACGTTTGAAGCTCAGCGGGTTCGTGGGGGCGCTGCTTAATCCGTTCGTGCGGCTCTGAGCGGAGCAATCCATGACCGCGCTTCAATTCATTGTCGCGCTCGTGCTAATCGCTGCCGCATTGTGCCTGATCATGGCGGGCGCCTGGATTGTGCAGCAACGCACTGGAAATTCGGGCTGGGTCGATACGATCTGGACCTTCGGGCTCGGCGCGGTTGGCGCCGTGGGCGCGCTGACGCCGCTGGCGCAGGCCGACTGGCCCACTGCGCGGCAGATTCTGACCGTCGTTCTCGTCGTGTTGTGGTCGCTGCGGCTCGGCGCGCACATCGCGCAGCGTAGTGCTGGTATCAGTGACGATCCGCGTTACGCCGATCTGATCCAGAACTGGGGCGGCGCCGCGCGGCGGGAGATGTTCTGGCTGTTGCAGAAGCAGGCCTGGGTGACCATTCCGCTCGCGCTGGCGGTCTTCCTGGCTGGGCACAACCCGGCGGCGGGCCTGGCCGGGCAGGATGCAATCGCCATTGTCGTTCTGCTGATCGCCATCGGCGGCGAGGCACTGGCCGATCGCCAGTTGCGGCAATTCCGGTCTGATCCGCGGCACAAAGGCCAAGTCTGCGACATCGGGCTTTGGCGCTGGTCGCGGCACCCGAACTACTTTTTCGAATGGCTCGGATGGTTCGCCTATCCGCTGCTCGCCATCGATGTCAACGGCGGCTACGGCTGGGGCTATCTCGCGCTGTTGGCGCCGGTGTGCATGTACTGGCTGCTGGTGCATGTCTCCGGCATTCCGCCGCTCGAGAAGCACATGCTGGCGACACGGGGCAGCATCTTTCGCGCGTACCAAACGCGCACGAGCGCGTTCTTTCCGCTGCCGCCGGCCAGGAGCTGAGCATGGTCGCTGTCGCGCTTGCGACCAGGTTAATCGAACGTACGCCGATCCCTGATCCACTGATAAAGTACGGGATCAATGCGCTGGTCGGCCGTACCTATCGCAGGCTGAGCGCGCTTTCGCCGACGGCGAACCGGGATTTTGCCGCAGCGACCGCCGACCTGCCTATCGCCGAGCACGCCGCCGATGCGAATAAGCAGCACTACGAATTGCCGGCCGAATTCTTTACCCTCGTGCTGGGGCCGCAGCGGAAATATTCGTGCTGCCTGTTCGATGGACGGAAAGAAGATCTGGCTGCTGCTGAAGAGCGGGCTCTGGCAGAGACGGCGGCGCATGCGGATCTGGCCGACGGACAGGAAATTCTCGAGCTTGGCTGCGGCTGGGGTTCGCTGTCGTTGTGGATGGCGCGCCATTACCCGACGTCGCGCATCGTAGCAATATCGAACTCGCATTCGCAGCGAATTTATATCGAGCAGCAGGCGAGGCGTGAGGGCGTCACGAATTTGACCGTCGTGACGGCGGACATGAATGCGTTCGCCCCCACTGGTTTGTTCGACCGCGTCGTGTCGGTCGAGATGTTCGAGCACATGCTGAATTGGCGCCGTCTGCTCGGCCGCGTGCGGTCGTGGCTGAAAGACGATGGGCGGCTTTTCTTACACGTTTTTACCCATCTCCACGCGCCTTATCGCTTCGATCATCGCGACAAGGCCGATTGGATCGCGCAGCATTTCTTCACCGGTGGTATCATGCCGAGCCACGGCTTCGTGCGAGAGTTCTCGGATTGTCTCGCACTCGAACAGGAATGGCGCTGGAGCGGCCATCATTACGCGCAGACGGCCCGATGCTGGCTGGACAATTTCGACCGCCGAGCCGAACTCATCCGGCGCATCATGGTCCGCGTCTATGGCGACGACGCCGCGCTATGGCAGCGGCGTTGGCGCTTGTTTTTCCTGGCAACCGAAGGCCTGTTCGGCTATCGCGGCGGCGACGTCTGGGGTGTGAGCCACTACCGGATGCGGCGCGAAGCCTGAAAGGGTTAGTGCAGCGTGAGTCCGAAATGGCCCGCGACGGCCTTGGTCAGCGCGTAGGCGATGGTGGCGCTGGCGCCGGTGGCGAATGCACCCCAGGCGAGATCGATCACCGTGATATGCGCCGTCCAGTGCCGCAAGGTCGCGAAATTGGTCAGATCGTAGGTGGCATAAGCGAAGAAGCCGAACAGCGCGCCATAGACGATCGCGGGCTGGATCGACCCGGCTTTCAACCCCGGCACGACCGCAAAAATCTCAATTCCCAAAGGATAAAGTAGATAGAAGACGGCGGCAGGCGCGACGCGTAGCTGGTCAACGAGCATCTCGCCGAGCACAGGGCGGTACAAGGAGCGGGTCGTGCTCGCGAGCCAGATCGAGTCGAAGATGATGAAGATGATCAACACGAGGACGTAGGCAAGTGCGTAAACGGCCAAAGCGGACCTCTCGGCGTTCGGTTACAACCATTTGTCTATACGCGTGCGGCCACGCCTTGGATCACCGGCCACAGGGCGCGGAGAGGGGCGGCGCGCCGACCGAATTTTCCGTCGCCAAACGGTTGTCATACCGCTTCTTTCCGCCGGAATGGTTCGCCCGGCCGGCCCGCTTTTGCGGCAGACGCCCGCGACTGGCAGCGCCAATTGCTGCGCTTTCGAATCTTGTCATTGTCAACGGCTCCCGTCGGCCTTACCAAGCCGTTTAGTCCAATTCCGAGTGGGCCGACCAAGCCGTTGGGGACGCCGCGTGAGCATTTTCGAAGAACCGAAGATCGACTGCCATGCCCACGTGCTCGACCCGGCCCGTTTTCCCTATGGGAAAGGCATTGCCTACAAGCCTGCGGGGCAGGAGATTGGGACGACGGCGCAGTTCATCGGGGTCCTGAAGACTTTCGGCGTGAACAATGCGCTGCTGGTGCAGCCGAATTCGGGTTACGGCAGCGACAACAGCTGCATGTTCGATGCAATCGATCGCTATCCGGATGTGTTCAAGGGCGTGGCAATCTGCGGGCTCGACGCGGATCTGGCTAGCCTGCGCGCCCTGAAGGAACGAGGGATCGTCGGCATCGCCTTGAACGCCACCTTCCACGGCACGGAATATTATGCCCGCGCGGGCGACCTATTCGAAAAGCTCGCGGAACTCCGCATGTTCGCGCAGCTCCAGGTCGAGCGCGACCAGCTCAAGACGTTCGTGCCGATGATCCGGCAGATACCCGTTTCCGTGCTCATCGATCATTGCGGCCGCCCCACGGTGGAGGCTGGGCTCGCCCAGCCCGGCTTTGCGGACCTGCTCGGGCTCGCGGAAACGGGACGCGTCCACGTCAAGCTCTCGGGCTATGCCAAGTTCTCACGCATGTCCTATCCTTTCGAGGATACTAGGCCCTATGTCCGCGCCCTCGTCGACGAATTCACCTTGCAGCGGCTGATGTGGGCGTCGGACTGGCCCTATCTGCGCGCGACCGAACGGCAGGACTACGGGCCACTTTTGCGGTTGGTCGAGGTTCTGTTCCCCGATCCCGTAGAGCGCCACACGCTGCTGTGGGAGACACCGGCGCGGCTGTTCGGGTTCGTTTGATGAGGCCAGGTGGCCTTGATCGCCATTTCGGTTGCGCCATACTTGCCGCAGAATTCCGGCCCGGGGACAGGCTGACGTGCTGACACTTCGCCAGATAGAGGTCATCCGGGCTATCATGGTGACAGGCACGATCGCCGGCGCCGCCAAGCTCCTCAACGTGTCAGCGCCGGGAATCAGCCGGCTGATGAAATACTCCGAAGACATGCTCGGTGTGCGCCTCTTCAACCGCCGGCATGGACGCTACGTGCCGACGCCGGAGGCGCGCAACATCTTCGACCTTCTCGACAACGTGTACCGCAAGGTCGAGGATCTTCAGGTCGCGATCGAACGGCTCGGCAAGGGTGAGGGACGCGAACTGAGCTTTGCCTCGGTACCGAGCATCGCCAACGTCATGGTGCCGCGTGCGGTCGGCCGGCTGCGGCAGCAATTCCCCGACCTCGGCATCGACATAAACATCCTGAAGATCGAGGAGGCGATCGACTACCTGCTGCTCGCGCGCGGCGAGGTTGTTGCGATCAGCTCGCGCTTCGACCACTCGATCATCGATTTTGCACCGCTCGCCACCGGCCGTCTGCTGTGCATCGTGCCGACCGGCAGCGAGCTTGCCGAACGGACGTCGATCAAGCCGTCCGAAATCGTCGAGCATCCGCTGATCGGCATCAATCCCAATGACCCCTATGGTCGGATCATGACCGAGATCTTTCGGCGCGAGGGGCTGCAATATCGCATGGGCATCAAAGTCCGCTTCGGCACCACGGTCGCCAGTCTCGTGTCGGCCGGGCTCGGCCTGGCTATCATCGATGAATTCACTGTCGCCGGCGGCAAGCTGGAGGGCATCAAATGCCTCGAGATCGAGGCGGAGAGCACGTTCCAGACCTATGTCGCGTATCGTAACGATGTGGCGCTTTCGCTCTATGCGGAGGCCTTCATCGATCTGCTGCGGGCGCAAATGATCGCGGTTTCGGACCGGTCCAAGCCAGGTTAGCGATCCAAAAATAACATCATGTTAGCCGGAATGCCAAATTTGGTAGTTGCCATTTATTTTTAACCGGTCCATCAATCCCAACAACGGAAAGCGCGCGCAAAGCGAGACGCGAGGCGGCCCTGGTGGCAATCTTCTCGCGGTATTGGCGCCGCAGCATTTCCGAGGGGAGGAGAGGCCGGACGGCCTTGGCTGGGGATGCAGCGTAACGTCGCCGTTACGGGTAGGACTTTGGTCATTCCGCTGATCGGGCACCCCGTCGCGGAGGTCAAAACAGCCGCGCCCATGAACCGCTGGTTCGCCGAGCACCAAATCGACGCCGTCGTTGTGCCGATGGACGTCCGGCCGGAGCGGGCCGGCGGCTTCTTCGACGTTCTCAAAGCGATGGAAAACAGCGCCGGCTGCACCATCACCATGCCGCATAAACAGGCGGCGTTTGTGGCCGCCAGCGAAGTCAGCGAACGCGCGCGCCGCGCCAAGAGCGTCAACGTCATCCGGCGTTCGCCGTCGGGCCGCCTCATCGGCGACATGACGGACGGCATGGCGATGGTCGCGGCGCTACAACGGCGGGGCATCGGCATCCGCGGGCGCAACCTGCTCATCATCGGCGCCGGCGCGGCGGGGACGGCAATTGCGCACGCCGTTGCCGAGGAAGGTGCCGCGTCGCTCGTGATCATTGAGCGCGACCAGATGCGGAGCAAGGCGATCGCTGCCGATCTCGCGCGATATTATCCGCAGTTGCCGGTCTTCGACCAGGCGCCCGCCGGCTGGACGATCGAAATCGCCATCAATGCGTCACCAGCCGGCATGCACCCGAACGATCCGCTGCCCTATCCCCTGGAAGAACTTGCCGGCGCGCTGATACTGGCCGATGCGGTCACTGCGCCACCCGTGACACGCTGGTTGACTGAGGCCGGCAGGCGGGGCCTTGCCATTCAAACGGGCGAGGAGATGGCGCTCGCCCAGGTGCCGATCCAGTTGCAATACCTGCGTCTGCAGGCGCCGCGTTCGGACACGGCAGGTCGTC
This sequence comes from uncultured Pseudomonadota bacterium, assembly GCA_963773225.1. Classification (GTDB taxonomy): domain Bacteria; phylum Pseudomonadota; class Alphaproteobacteria; order Rhizobiales; family Xanthobacteraceae; genus Pseudolabrys. The sequence continues at coordinate 158,583 of CAVZAO010000006.1, read as the reverse complement.
TTCGCGGCGAGCGGGCAGGCTCCGTCACGCAGGGGGCGGTCGGATGAAAACGTCGATAGCAACCGTTTCGATCAGCGGCGACCTCAAGGAGAAGCTTGAGGCGATCTCGGCCGCCGGCTTCGACGGTGTCGAGATCTTCGAGAACGACTTCCTGACCTTCGACGGCTCTCCGCGCGAGGTCGGCGAGATGGTGCGCGATGCCGGGCTCGCGATCACACTCTTTCAGCCGTTCCGCGATTTCGAAGGCATGCCCGAGCCGCAGCGGGCGCGCGCCTTTGAACGGGCGGAACGGAAATTCGACGTCATGGAGGAACTTGGCACCGACCTCATGCTCGTCTGCTCCAATGTGTCGCCCATCGCGCTCGGCGGTATCGATCGCGCGGCCGATGACTTAAGCGAACTTGGCGAGCGGGCGGCCAAACGCGGCCTCCGGGTCGGCTACGAAGCGCTCGCCTGGGGCCGCCACATCAACGACCATCGCGATGCCTGGGAGATCGTCCGGCGCGCGAGCCAGCCGGATGTGGGCCTGGTGCTCGATTCGTTCCATACCCTGGCGCGCAAGATCGACGTCAGTTCCATCCGCGCCATTCCCGGCGACCGGATTTTCATCGTCCAGCTCGCCGACGCGCCGATGATCGGCATGGATCCCCTCTACTGTAGCCGGCATTTCCGCAACATGCCGGGAGAGGGGGATTTGCCCGTCCTGGATTTTATGCGCGCGGTCGCCGCCACCGGCTACGACGGTTATCTTTCGCTCGAAATCTTCAACGACCAGTTCCGCGGCGGCTCGCCGAAGCTCATCTCGGTCGATGGCAAGCGCTCGCTTGTCTATCTGATGGATCAGGTGAAACGGCTCGAGCCCGGCATCGCCATCGACGTGCCGGCGATGCCCGCGCGCAGCCCGGTCAAGGGGATCGAATTCATCGAGTTCGCAGCCAACGAGCACGAGGCTGACGATCTCGCGGCGCTCTTCCATGCCATGGGGTTCAGCACCTCGGCGCGGCACAAATCGAAGGCGGTAACGCTGTTCCGCCAGGGCGGCATCAACATCGTGCTCAACACCGAGCGCAAAGGTCTCGCGCATTCCTCTTTTACCATGCACGGTACGTCGGCCTACGCCATCGGGCTGAAGGTCGACGACGCGATGGCGACCTACGAGCGGGCTAAGTCGCTCGGCGCGGATCCGTTCGAGCAGTCCGTAGGCCCCGGCGAGTTGACCATACCGGCGATCCGCGGGGTCGGCGGCGGCCTGGTCTATTTCATCGACGACAAGACCGAACTCGGCCGCGTCTGGGACATCGAGTTCGACCCCATCGAGGACAGGGAGATGCCAACCGATGCGGGGCTCGGCCGCATCGATCACATCGCCCAAACCATGCGCTCGGACGAGATGCTGAGCTGGGTCCTGTTCTACACATCAATCTTCGAACTCGCCAAAACGCCGGCGGTGGACATTGCGGACCCATCGGGACTCGTGCGCAGCCAGGTCGTCGAAAGCACCGACGGGGCGTTGCGCATCACCCTGAACGGGGCGGAGAACTGGAAGACGTTCGCCGGGCATTTCGTCGCCGAAACGTTCGGCTCCGGGATCCAGCATCTGGCATTCGCCACCAACGACATCTTCGCGACCGCGGCCGCGCTTAAGGCCAACGGCTTCGCGCCGCTTCAGATACCGCGAAACTACTATGACGACGTCGAGGCGCGTTTCGGCCTCGATCCCGCACTCGCCGACCGGCTGCGCGAAGAGAATATCCTCTATGACCGCGACGACGACGGCGAGTATTTTCAATTCTACAGCCCGACATTCGGCGAAGGGTTCTTCTTCGAAATCGTCGAGCGGCGCGGCAGCTACAGAGGCTATGGCGGACCCAATGCGCCGTTCCGGATCGCCGCTCAAAAACGACATCTCACACCGAAAGGCATGCTCAATGTCTGATGCCGCGCGCAAAGAGCGCGAATTTTCGTCCCGTGCCGCGTGCTCGGCGGCGGCGTATTCGTTGGCTGGGGAGTAGTTGGGCCATGGCGTACACAAGGGCCTTCGTAATGGGCCATCCGATCGCTCATTCGCGGTCGCCGATGCTGCATACCTATTGGCTGAAAAAGTATGACATCGAAGGCACCTATCAGTTAATGGACGTCGCGCCGGAAGGCCTGGCGGACTTCTTCACGACGTTCGACCAGGAAGGTTGGATTGGCGGCAACGTGACGGTGCCCAACAAGATGGCCGTGATCCCCTACCTGGCGCGGATCGACGACGCGGCCAAGGCCATGGGCGCCGTCAATACGATCTGGCGTGAGGGCGGCGTTCTCGTCGGCGGCAATACGGATTCCCTTGGTTTTGTTGGCAATCTGGACGAGCGGGTGCCGGGCTGGGACAGGACCGCGCGCCGGGCCGTGGTCATGGGCGCGGGGGGCGCCGCACGCGCGGCTGCCTACGGTCTTCTGACTCGCGGGCTCAGCGTCGCGCTCTGCAACAGGACAGTTGAAAAGGCCGAAGCGCTCGCCGCGCATTTCGGCAAAGGCGTCAGCGCGCACGGGCGCGACGAGCTTGCGGCTTTGGTGCGCGATTGCGACGTGCTGGTGAACGCGACCAGCCTCGGCATGGTCGGTCAGCCGCCGCTGGAGATCGACCTGGCTTCGCTCAAGGCGGATGCGATCGTTTACGATGTGGTCTATGTGCCGCTCGAGACGGCGCTCCTGAAGGCGGCGCAGTCGCGTGGGCTCAAGACCGTCGACGGGCTCGGCATGTTGTTGCACCAGGCGGTTTACGGCTTCAACCATTGGTTCGGCCGCAAGCCGGAGGTCACCAAAGAACTGCGCGCGCTGCTCGCCGACGACATACGCGCGAAGTCGCCGGGCGCATGAGCAGGGGAAGGCATCGGAGAACGAATTCGGCGGGGGACGTGCGCCTGCGCCGTATCTTGAGAAATGAAATGCCCGTCTGAGACGGGAATCACAATGGGAGGAGACAATGAAAATTCGAAAGCTACTTGTTGCAGCTGCCGCCACGTCGGTCGTCGTGGCCGCTGCCTCGGCCGGCATGGCGCGTGCCGCCGATACCGTGCTGATTCCTTGCGTCTGCGAACTATCGGGCGCCGGCGCGGTCTCGGGGACGAATTACCGGGACGGTGCGCATCTCGCGATCAATGAGATCAACGCCAGAGGCGGGATCCTCGGCAAGAAGATCGAGATGACCGACTACGACACGCAGACCGACCCGCAGACGTCGCGCGCGCTGGTGCAGAAGGCGATCGATGCGGGCGCCTATGTCATCATGGGCACGGTGTATTCGGGCTCGACCATCGTCAACATGATCGTCGCCCAGCACGCCGGCGTGCCGCAGCTGACCGGTTCGGAGGCCCCGAACATCACGGAGAAGGGCAACCCCTACATTTTCCGCACCTCGTCGGGCGCGGAGAAAGGCGTGCCGTCGCTGACGCCGTATTTCAAGAACACGCTGCATACTAAGAAAATCGCCGTCGCCTGGGTCAATAACGACTTCGGCAAGGGCGGCCATGACGTCTTCATCAAGCAGATGAAGAAGGCAGGCATCCAGGTCGTCGCCGACGTTCCGAGCGAGCAAGGCCAGGTCGACTTCGCCGCCGACGTCGCCAAGATCAAGCAGTCGGGCGCCCAGGCCGTCTTCGTCTATCTCAACGAAGAAGAAGATGCCCGCTTCTTGCGTGAAGCGAAGAAGCAGGGCCTAAAGGCTCCGCTCGTCGGTGAGGTGACGCTGACCGGCCAGAAGGTGATCGACCTCTCCGGTGGCGCCGCCGAAGGCGCGTACGCCCACGTCGGTCTCGCGACCAGCGCGCCGGTCTTCAAGGACTTCGTCAAGAAGTTCCATGACACCTATCACCGCGATACCGACCACAACGGCATCAAGGGCTATATCGGCATCTACGCGATCAAGTACGTGACCGAGATGCTCGGCAAGTTCGACCGCAAGGCGTTTGCCGATAAGATGCACGGGCTCACGCTCAAGGCATCGAAGTATCCGGGAATGATGCTCGACACGAGCTGGGACAAGACCGGCGAGATGTTGCGTACGAGCTTCATGACTGAGGTCAAGAACGGCAAGCAGGTCGTCATCGGCACCGTTCCGGCCGAGTGATCGCGCCGGATCGCAAACTCGCTGCGGCGTCCCCAAAGGGCGCCGCAGCTCATCACCAGCCGGGTTAATGCCGTGTCCGAATTCCTGCAGGTCGTGCTCTCAGGCTTGGCGACGGGATCCATCTACGCGCTTTCCGCGATTGGGTTCACGTTGCTTTGGCAGGCCGCCCAGACGGTGAACTTTGCGCAGGGCGAGTTCGTCATGCTGCCGGCCTTCTTCGTCCTGATCGCATTGCACTGGTTCGGCTGGCCGCTCTGGGCGGCGCTTCTTTTCGGATTGGTGACGGCGGTGATCGTGCTCGGGCTGCTTTTCAAGAAAGTGGTCGTCGAGCCCATGCTGCCGAATACCGGCTTGCCGCTGATCATCGCTACCATGGCGCTCAGCATCTTCCTGAAGGAGGGCACTAAGCAGTTTTATGGCGCGGAGGCGCAGCCCTTTCCCCCGCTCTTCCCGCAGGTGACCATGCATGTCTTCGGGGCCGCCGTTTCGGTTCAAGATCTCCTTAACCTGGTGGTCTCTCTGGTGGTCGTGGTTGCGTTAACGCTTTTTCTCAATGGGACGCGCACCGGCCGCTGCATTCAGGCGACGGCGCAGAACCCCAGTGTCGCCGAAATCCTCGGCGTCAGGACGAAGCGGATGGTGCTTTACACCTTCCTGATCAATGCCGCCCTGGCGGCGCTGGCGTCCTTCTTGATCTCGCCCGTCTATCTCGCCAAGTTTTCGAACGGTGAGACGCTCGGCATCTTCGCCTTCATCGCGGCGATTGTCGGCGGCTTCAATCAGATCCGTGGCGCGCTCGCCGGCGGGTTGCTCATTGGTGTTCTTGACAATCTGACGGCGACCTATGTCACCACGACATACCGCGCCGCGCTGCCCCTGGTGCTGCTGATCATCGTCATCCTGTGGCGGCCGCAAGGGCTTCTCGGCACATCCGAGGGCAGGGAGGTCTGATGCGCGCCTCTTTGCGACCCATTCTGCTGCTGGTGGGCCTCGCCGCCCTGATCGTGGCGCCGGTCGGCGAAAGCCGATACGTCATCTATCTGCTCTGCTCCTGGCTGATCTTTTCCATCGCCGCCATCGGCCTCAACCTGACGCTCGGTTATGCGGGACAGATCTCGCTCGCCCAGGCCTCCTTCATGGGCATCGGCGCCTACACCACGGCGATCACGACGCTCGCTGGGTGGCCGTGGGTGGCCGGCATGCTGCTCGGCGTGATCCTTTGCTTCCTGGTCGGGTTGGCCCTTGGCTTTCCGGCGCTCCGCGTGAAAGGTCATTTCCTCGCCTTCGTGACGCTCGCTTTCAACACGCTGGTCTTCCTCGTCAGCCGTAACGAAGAGTGGCTGACCGGCGGCACCTACGGCCTGTCGAACATGCCGCGGCCGGGCCTGTTTGGCTTTTCGACGGACAACCAGACCCACTTCTACTACTTCACGGTGCTCGTCTTCGTTGTCTCGACGGCGCTGATGTACGGCATCGTCCGTTCGCCCTGGGGGCGTGCGTTCAAGGCGTTGCGCGAGAACCCGATTCGCGCCGAGAGCCTAGGCATCGACACGCGCTGGCTCACCCTCATAGCCTTCGCGATTGGTTCGGCTTACGGCGGCATCGCCGGGGCGCTGATCTCGCCGCTCGTGCAATACATCGATCCCGGATCCTTCGCCCTCGTCCATTCGCTGCGCATCCTGCTGATGGTCATCGTCGGCGGCGCCGGCTTCTTCTTCGGGCCCTTGCTGGGCGCGGCGGTCGTCATTCTGCTGCCCGAGGCGCTCCGTTTCACGGAGGGGTACTATCTCATCATCTATTCCGCGGCCGTGATCGCGCTCATGATTTTCTGCCCGGCGGGTCTGATCGGGATATGGGGACGCCTGCGCGACCGGTTCGGGCGCAAGCCGGTGGCGCGCGGTGATATGCAGGCTGGAGCGCGATTATGAGCGCCGGCACGCCCGTCCTGGTGGTTCGCAACCTGTCGAAGACATTTGGCGCCGTCCGCGCCGTCAAAGATGTGAGCTTCGACGTTCATTCGGGTGAGATTCTTGGTCTCATCGGTCCGAACGGCTCGGGCAAGTCGACCCTGTTCAACTGCATCCTCGGCCAGCTTCGACCCAACGGTGGCACCGTCGAGGTGAACGGCAGGTCGGTGGCCGGCAAGCGTGCCTGCGACCTCGACAAGCTTGGTGTCGGACGCACTTTCCAGCAGCTTTCGGTGTTTCCGAAGATGTCGGTGCTCGACAATATCATCGTCGCGGGGCAGGAGCATCGTGGCACGATGCTCAGCCGGCTTTTCGGTCCGCCTGACGCCGGTCTCACGGCCGAGGCGGATCAGATGATCGATTTCTTCCGCCTCACGCATCTGCGCAACGAGATGGCGGGCTCGCTCTCTTACGGCCAGCAGAAGCTGGTCGATGCGGCAATGGCGTTCATGGCAGGACCGAGCCTCGTTCTGCTCGACGAGCCGGCCGGCGGCGTGAACCTGACCATGCTGGCGGGGCTCAAGGAACGGCTGGTGACGTATAACCGGGAACACGGCACGACCTTTGTGGTGATCGAGCACAATATGGAATTCGTGATGTCGCTCTGTAGCCGGATCATCGTCCTGGCCGAAGGCGCGATTATCGCGGAAGGCCCGCCGGAAGAAATCCGTGCCAACCAGACCGTCATCGACGCCTACCTCGGGGGGTGAGCCGTGCTTGAATTGAAGGACGTCTACGGCGGTTACGGCAGGATCACCATACTTAACGGCGTCAGCTTCACGATCCCTGACGTCTCGATCACTACCATCATCGGGCCCAACGGCGCCGGCAAATCGACGGTCTTCAAGGCGGCTTTCGGGCTCTTGAACATCCATTCGGGTCAGGTGCTTCTCGAGGGCACGGACGTCACGCGTCAGGCGCCTGCGCAAATGATCGGCCATGGCGTCACCTACGTGCCGCAGGGGCGGAACGTCATTCCGCAACTGTCGGTCTGGCACAATCTCGAGCTCGGCGGCGTCACCGCGCCTGACCAGGCGCGCGTGCGCGCCCGCATCGAGGAGGTGATGGACCAGTTTCCGATGCTGCGGGAGCATCAAAACCGCAAAGCCATCGAGCTGTCCGGCGGGCAGCAGAAGCAGCTCGAGATCGCGCGCGCGCTCATTCTCGATCCGCGGCTTATCCTAATCGACGAGCCCTCGATCGGGCTCTCGCCCAACCTGCTGCAGGAGGTCTTCGCCACTCTCAGGCGCTTACGCGATCGTGGCGTCACGGTGCTGATGGTCGAGCAGAACGCCAAGGCCGCACTCGCCATATCCGACTACGGGCTTGTGCTGGAACTCGGTCAGACGCGCATGCACGACCGCGCCGAAAAACTGCTGGCTGATCCGCGGGTGGGGCATCTGTTCCTGGGCGGGCATATCGAAGAGACGGTAAGCTGAGTCGCCGCCAAGTATTGGTCAAGTATCGGTTCGGCGGCATACGAGGGCCGCGCGACACGACGATATGCGTCCGGATGTCGGGTGCACGATGAAGCTGTATCTATTCTTTATCGTCTGTAGGCGTAAGCGCGATCCTCTTGTTTGGCGGCCAATGCCTCAACTAGATCGTGGTGTGGGGAGAGGTGGCAGACCGGGTCGGTAGCGCCGGCATCGCCGGTGATGAGGAAAGCCTGGCAACGGCAACCGCCAAAGTCTTGGTCACGCCGCTCGCAGCTACGGCAGGGTTCCTGCATCCAGCCAGTTCCGCGAAAGGCATTGAATGCGGGCGAGTCCCGCCAGATTTCGTCCAGCGAATGGTCGAGCACCGACCAGAAGTCGAGGCCAGGGATCGATTCCGCTGCGTGACACGGCAGGACGCGGCCCGCCGGCGTGACATTGAGCGAGCGCCGACCCCAGCCGCCGACGCATGGTTTGGGGAAGCGGGCATAATAGTCCGGTACCACGGCGTCGATGACGATCCGGCCATGGTGCTCTTGGCGTAACGCGGTCACTTTCGTCACCGCCCGTTCGACTTGCTCGCGCGACGGCATCAGGGTGGCGCGGTTGGGCACGGCCCAGCCGTAATATTGCACGTGGGCTATTTCGATCCGTCCGGCGCCGAGAGCCAGAGCCTGCTCGACCATTGTCTCAACACGTTCGATATTGGCGCGGTGCACCACCACGTTGACGGTGAGCGGCAGGCCGAGGCGCACGGCTTGTTGTGCCAGCGCGTTCTTGCGCTCGTAGGCACCCTTGTAGCCGGCGATGCGGTCGGCGGATGTCGCCTCGCTGTCCTGGATCGAGATCTGCACGTGATCGAGGCCAGCGTCGTAGAGCGCAGCCAGCGTCGCCGGGGCAAGCCCGACGCCTGAGGTTATGAGATTGGTGTAAAGGGGCGCATCGCGCGCGGCCTTGACCAGATCGACGATGTCGCGGCGGGCGCCCGGTTCGCCGCCGGAGATATGCACCTGTAGTACGCCAAGCGCCGCGGCCTCCCGGAATACCCGTGCCCAAGTCTGGGTATCGAGCTCGTCGGCGCGTCGATCGAGCGCGATTGGGTTGGAGCAATAGGGGCAGCCTAGGGGGCAGCGGTGCGTCAGCTCGGCGAGCAATCCGAGCGGCCGGTGCAGCGTTTCGCCATTGCCGTCGGGCATGTCAAAGCTCCAAAAGCCGCTTGTCTGCGAGCGAGCCGAGCAGCGCCTTGACATCGGCTAAGACGCGCTCGCGTGGCGCGTTGTAGGCGGCAGCCAGGGCATCGGCGATCGCCGCCACCGTCGCATCTCCGTCGCAGCGCTGCAGGATCGCCAGCGCGATTGCGTCCGGCTTGAACACGCGTTCCGGCGCAAGCAGCACCATGCCGCCCTGCGCCGGGCTGTCGACGAGCCGCACCCCGCGGGGCAGGCGCGGCACGCTATCGTCGGCGATCTCGCGCGGACTGGCAGTATTCATGTGCCATGATCCTCCGGGATGAAGACGTCGGGTGGAAGATGCTTGGGTGCGACATATGAATAATAAAGTACGTCAAGCATCGTCCACAGCACGGTCATCTTGAACAGCAGGGCGTCGACCACCGCGCGCTGCCTGTCCGTCGTGGTGGCATTGCGCTTTACGTAGTCGAGCGCGAAGGTGGCGTCGCGGCTCGCCTGCGGCGGCCGGTTGTCGAAATAGGCCATGGTTTCGGGCGTTACGAAATCATAGTTCTTGAGCATGCCGGCCATGCGTTCGCTGATGATAGTTGGCGAGAATAGTTCGGTGAGCGAGGAGGCGACCGCCTCCAGCAGCGTGCGTTCGCGCACGAAATGGGCGTAGGCGTCAACCGAAAAGCGGGTGCCGGGAAGGATGAGGCGCGTCGATACGACGTCGTCACGCGAAAGCCCGAGCCCGTCGGTCAACTTGAGCCAGCGCGCGATGCCGCCATCGTCCGCGTGTTCGCCGTCGTGGTCGACCAGCCGGCTGCGCCATTCGCGGCGCAGGTCTCGGTCGTCGCAACGCGCGATCAGGCCCGCGTCCTTGATCGGAATCATGGCCTGATAATAGTAGCGGTTGAGCGCCCAGGCCTGTACCTGGCCCTTGCTGCATTGACCGCCGTGCAGCATCTTGTGGAACGGATGCAGGCGGTGATAGCGCTTGGTGCCGATGTCGCGCAGCGCCGCCTCAAGCTCGTCCGGGGTTAACAGTCTCACAGAATGACCTCCATGCCGTCTTCGGCGATCTCGACGCCCGCGGCTTCCACCTTGAGGCGCTCTGGCGACCCGTCGACCAAGATAGGATTGGTGTTGTTGATGTGGATGTAGATGCGCCGGCCCGGGAGGGAAGCGAGTGCGGCAAGCGAGCCGCCGGACCCGTCGATTGGCATGTGACCCATGCGGCGCCCGGTCTTGGTACCGCTCCCGGTGCGGATCATTTCGTCGTCCGTGAATAACGTGCCGTCCAGCATCACGGCATCCGCCTCGATAAGCCGGACTCCGAGCGCCTCGTTGATGCGGGCGGCGCCGGGGACGAAGACGAGGCGCGCGCCGCCGGCGCGCATTTCGATGCCGACATTGGCGCCGCTCTCCTCGGTGAGCGCCGCCGCATCTGGTTCGCCGCGTTCGAGATAAAGCGGTGACTTGCCCGGCACGGGAAACAATTCAAAGTCGATCCCGGCGATTTCGAACGGGCGTTCGAGGCCGACGGTGGTGCGCTCGACTATGTCGGACGCCAGTACGGCGAAGATCGGGTTATCGGCCACGCTGGCCAGCGTCTCCGCGCTGCCGTAGATCGTGAGCGGCTGGCGCTCGCGCATATTCAAGAGGCCCGCGACTTGATCGACTTCGGCGCCTGTCAACACCACCGCGTGGATGGGGCTGGCGCGCACGGCCGCCTGCGGCGTCGTGGCGCGCGGGATGCGGTGCGGATGCAGGGCTGGCGTCACGGCGATCTGGGCGCGCAGGTCGGGCGCGGCATTGAGCAGCACCCAGTTTTCACCGTCTTTCGAAACCGCGACGCTGGCCTGCGTGCGCGCACGGACGCGCTTGTCGCCTTGCCACGCCAGGCTGCAGACGGGGCAACGGCAATTCCACTGCGGATAGCCGCCGCCGGCGGCGGCGCCGAGGATAATGGCCCTGAGCCGGCTCACGGCGAAGCCTTGCGGGTCACAATGCCGCGGGGAGACGGCCCCTGGTCTTGAGGTCCATCGCGAGTGCAGCGAGGGTAGGGGGATTCAAAGTCATCCAGAATTCCTCCGCTTATTTGTTCTTGGTGGCGATGCTGATGCCGCGATGGGGTCGTCAGGCTCGGTTTGCCGAGCGTTCTGCTGACGCACGCAACACACTGCACGCGCGATCAACGGAGTCGCGCATCCGGTGCGGCAAGCACCTATCGCCGGCCGCATGCTTGGCGGTCACCGTTTCATATCGTTGGTGTACAGACAAATTACCCCTTCCCGCTCTCGCGGGAAGGAGTTCTGCTGTTTCCGGTTCTCGACCGACTGCGGACCTGTGCCTAAAGGCGTTGTCCCGCCGCCGGCCGCGCGGAAAACCTAAGCGGCTAGAATTCGGCCGGTAGATAGCCGTTGATTTCCAAGCCGATGCAGATTTCGACGAGCGTGGGTGTCGTCCAGGCCATGGGAAGTTCTCCTGTTGGCTTATCCGGTTGAACGCTTTGCTCGTGCCCCAGAGCTTCACTATATGGCGCAATTTTTCGCGAGACAACCGTATTGTGCGAGCGTGGCGCTTTCGACAGAAGTGCCTCGGTGTTCTGAGTTGCCCATGGGCGCCGGCCACTGAGGAACCGCGCTCAATGAACGCTCTTCTTGGCCGCGCTTCCATTAGGTTCTGCTGCGCGCAGTTTTGATTTCAGGGCCTGCAGGCGGTTGCGCGCCTCGACGCTTTGCGGCGCCAGCGCAATGGCCCGGCGGTAATCCGCGGCGGCCTTATGCAACGCGCCTTTTTGCTCGTAAGCCCGGCCGCGCAGACTGTACGCCTTGGCGTAGCTGTGGTCGCCCTCGATTGCGGCCGAGAAGTCTGAGATCGCCTTGTCGAGCTGATCGATCTGCGCGTAGGCCACACCGCGCATGAGCAGGGTCGGTCCATTGCCGGGATCGCGCCGCAGGACCTTGCCGAAGTCTGCGATCGCCTTCTGACGGTCACCTTTCCGGTCATAGGCGATGCCGCGCTTCTGATAGGCTGCGGTCTTCATCTTAGGGGGAACGTTCTGGCTTTCGATGACCTGGGTGCAGCTCGCGATCGCTTGCGCAGGCATCGGGTTGCTGCAGGCATGGTAAAGCTGGTTGTTGGCCTGCGACGCTTTAACCTCGGCACTGGCCTTGGCGAGTGAGGTTTTGACCGTCTTGTCGTTGGGGCGAAGGAAGAGCGCGGCCTTGAAGCTGCGCTGCGCCTCGAGCGCTTGGCCGAGACGGAGCAGGATATCGCCACGCTCGACGAACAGCGTGAACAGCGCGTCGGGCGTGATGTAGTCCTTGATGCCTGCGGCCTTTCGGCCCTGCGCGGCGGCAATGGCGGAATCGAAGTCGACTAGCGCCTTGTCGGTCTTGCCCGCCTTGCGATAACACAGGCCGCGGTCGAGATAGTTGTAGGGCGTACCGCTATCTTGCGCGATGGCCTTTGAGAAATCGGCGATCGCGCGCTGGCAGTCGTTTTGCCGCGCATACAGCTTCCCCCGGCTCATATACAGCGCGCCGGCGGGCTTGCCCTGCTTCTCTTGCTTCGCGATTGCCGTAGTACAGGCCTCAATCTGGAGTGGGTAGATCGATGCGGCGTCATCCGCGCCGGGCGGAACGGGATGGGTGCAGCGTTGGGTATTGGACATGGCGCGCAGGCCCTTCGGCAGGCGACTGACCGCGCCCGCCGGCACCGGCGCCGATGTCGCAATCGCAAGCCCGTTGACGAGCGCCAGCCCGACGATGAGGATCCGGTGCCGCATAAGGGTCAGCTCCATCTAATTCGTTTGCGCTTACCGTCGATCAGTTCAAGTTCTGCTGGATGGCGCGCGCGAGAGAGAACAGCCGATGTTCGATCGTGGCCGGCACGTCGCAAACGTAGCGGATGGTCTGCCGCCGGTCGTCAAAGACGCGCGTATCCCAGGCGACCTGCTGCCCGAGCTTGTCTATCTCCTTAGGCTCGGGATTCGGCTTGTCCTGATAGGCGCGAAGCTTGGTGAGATCGTCGCGTAATTGGTCGCGCAATTCCTGCTGACGATGAGAAAATCGCTCGATGCCGGCCATGACCTGACTGCGTTCGCCGTCGAGGATGGAGAATACGCCCGCAAACAGCAGGGTCGCCTTGTGCTTCTTCTCGGCTGGGGTTCCGGTGACGAAGGCTTCGGCTTGCTTTTGCGCCTGGTCGAGGGGCGTGCGTCGTGCCGAGATCCGCTGAGCCAGGTCGTTGACCTTGGAATCGTCCTGCCACGCGTTTCCAACATCCGCGATCGACGGGCCGGTCCAGAAGGCAGCCGGCGACAAGGTCGGCACTTTGACCTGTTGACACGGCCAGTCGGGATAACGTGCGTCGGCGGCGCGCGCCGCGAGCGGTGCGGCAAGCGTGAGCGCCAATCCGAGCGCAATGACAAGCTTCATGTTCCACCTCCGGGCGCGTCGCGGCGGGCAAGAAACCCGCGCGAGGGATCGTAGGCGACGATGGCGCCGACCATGAACAACACGGTGCAGCCGACCACAACCGCCAGCGAAATCCAGTTGATTTGCATGTAGAGCGCAAAGCGAATGAGTTCGACCGCGTGGGTGAAGGGGTTGAACTGGCAGACGTAATAAAGGAAGGGACTTCCCTCGCGCACCCGCCACAGGGGATAGAGCGCAGAAGACGCAAAAAACATCGGAAAAATGACGAAATTCATGACCCCGGCAAAGTTCTCCAATTGCTTGATGACCGAGGAGATCAGCATGCCAAGCGCGCCGAGCATCAGCCCCGAGAGAATGAGCGCCGGGAGCACCGACAGATAGCCGAGCGGCGGCGCCTCGATGTCCCAGAACCAGGCGATGGCCAGGAAGGCATAGACCTGCAGCAGCGACACCGCGGTGCCGGCGACGAGCTTCGAACACAACAGATACCAGCGCGGCAACGGGCTCACCAGCAGCGTGCGCATGTTGCCCATCTCGCGGTCGTAAACCATGGACAGCGACGACTGCATGCCGTTGAAGAGCTGAATCATGGTGATCAGCCCCGGGGTTATATAGACGGAATAAAGGATATAGGTCTGATAGGGCGGAATGATCGAGACGCCCAGAACCTGCCGGAAGCCGGCGGCGAAGATAAAAAGCCACACAAGCGGGCGTACCAGGGCCGAGATGAAACGCTCGCGCTGATGCAAGAAGCGCAGGCCCTCGCGCCAGACGATCCCCTTCAGGCAAATGGTATATTGCCGCAGGGTGAAGCCTCGAGCGGTTGCCGCGTCGGTCCCACTGCTATTTGCCGCAACACTGGTCATGCGGCCTCGCTTCCGGCCGCGGGGTCACCGGTGAGCCGCGTGAAGGCATCGCGGATGTCGGCGGCGCCGGCGTCGGCGACCACCTGCGTCACCGGACCATCGGCGAGCACACGGCCATGATGCAAGACGATGACCTGATCGTGTTCGGACACCTCATCAATGAGATGCGTGGCCCACAGGACGCCGATCCCTTCCTCCGCGACGAGCTGGCGCACATGGCCGAGAAGATCGGCGCGCGATCTGATGTCGAGGCCGACCGTGGGCTCGTCCAGCACGAGGAGGCGGGGGCGATGCAGCAGCGCGCGCGCAATCTCCACGCGCCGCATCTGGCCGCCCGAGAGCCTGCGCACCTTGTCGCCGGCGCGGTCGCTGAGCGCGATGCGTGCCAGCACCGCCTCGGCGCGGGCGCGTGCCTCGCGCTTGCCGATCCCGTGCAGGGCGGCGTGGTACATCAAGTTCTGCATGATGGAGAGGTCAAGGTCCAGGGTGCGCGACTGAAACACCACCCCGAGGATGCGCAGCGCCTCGCCGGGCGTGCGACCGACGTCGTGTTCGAAAATGCGGATATGGCCGTTCTGCGTGGCGTAAAGCCGGGTGATCAGCGAAAACAGCGTGCTCTTGCCCGCTCCATTGAGTCCGAGGAGCACGGCGAAACGCGCCGGGTTAACTTTCAGGCTGACGTTGTCGAGCGCGCGGCGGGCGCCGTATGCATGGCTGACGCTCTCGACCGAAAGGGCGGCGGCGCCGGTTGTCGTCATCCCGTGCATCATGATTACCGCCGAGCTCTCGCGTCAGTGCTTGGTGATGGTCACGCCCCAGGGCAGCTCACCGACCTGGATCGATTTGATCACCTTGAGGTCCGCCACGTCGATGACCGAGACGTCGTTCGTCAAGCCATTGGTGGTCAGGAGATATTTCTCATCCGGCGTAAACGCCATGTGCCAAACGCGCTGGCCAACCAGCAGATATTTCTCGACCTTGCGGGTCTTGCGGTCGATCACCGCGACCCGGTTGGCGGGCCCGAGCGCGACGAAGACGGTCTTGTCGTCGCGTGTGATGTTGACGCCGACCGGCTGGATCGCCTCGGCGCGCAGGCCGGGAATTTGGAAATTCACCTTGCCGATTACCTTGTGGGCGGCGGGATCGATGACGCTTACCGTGCCGCCGACCTCGGAGGACACCCACAATTCCTTGCCGTCGTGGGTGAATGCAGCGAAGCGTGGCCTGGAATCGACCAGCACGCTCGCCACCACTTGGCGGGTTTTGGTGGAGATGAAGTGCGCCATGTTAGTCGTTTCGGACGTGTTGATGAGGATCGAGCCGTCCGGGCTGATGGCCATGCCCTCCGGTTCCACGCCAACTTGAACGTCGCTGATCGGCTTGCGGGTCTTCATGTTGACGACCGTGACCGTGTTGTCGTTCTCGTTGGCGACATAGAGCCGGCTACCGTCCTTGTTGAGGATAAACAGTTCAGGATCGGGTCCTGACGGCAGATTGGCGGTCACCTCGTCGGTCTTGGTGTCGATCATCTGGATGGTATCGTCGTCGCCGACCGCGACCAGACAATATTTGCCGTCGGGCGTCAGCTCGATGCCGCGTGGCCGCTGACCGACCTTGATGGTCTTAACCACCGCCATCTTGGCGGTATCGATGACACTGACTGTGTTGCTGCGTTCGTTGGAGACGTAGGCCTTGTAGGCGGCGGCCGGCCCGGTTGACGCCGCCAGGAATCCAAGGGCGGCAAGGGCCGGCAACGCTACCGCAGCCTGCAGCCGGCGCGCGTGGGCAAAAGGCCGGATGGGCGGGCGTGCCGAAGGCGGCTCAAGATCATAAAGCTTCGCGAATTTCGTCATTCGGCAATCCCGCTTTATTGAAGCTTGCATTTGGTTTCGGGTTTATCGAAGCCGAGGGTGTCGAGTTCGGAATGCTGGCTCAGGAAGCCGGCCTGGGGCGATACCGAAACGATGGTGCGGCCGTCGGTGAGGAGGATCGGCTGGCGCAATTGCAGGTCCCAGTCGCGCACGGTCAGCCTCTGGCCTTTGTAGGCGCCGAGCGCCATTTTGGGCCCCTTCATGAAGTTGAGCAGGGTCTTGGGGTCGTTCGAACTGGTCCGCTGTACGGCTTCGCCGATCATGCGCACGCTGGTCCATGCCTGCATGTCGAGCGCCGTCATCAGCCGCTTGAAGTGTTCGGTGAATCGATTCTGCATCTGGATGCCGCCCCACAGGTAGTTCGATGCATCCCAACTGGTGGGCACCAGTCCCGCGGAGCCAGCGACCGGGCGCGGCTCCCAGGTGCGGTAGGGGAGATAGTTGGCGAAAACCTGGCTTTCGTCCGCCGCCACGAGCACATCGTAATCCGGAGCCTGCTGCGTGAAGACCGGAATTTGTTGCTGGATTTGCACCACACCGCTGTCGCTGCGCCGAGCCCCCCCCGTGTCCTTGAATACGCGCTCCTGCACGATCTTGGCGCCGAAGCGCTTGGCGGCGCGCTTGATGGCGGCGGCATAGAGCTGGTCGCGCTTGTGCGAGCCGACCACCAGCAGCCAGCGCGACCATTTCTTCCAGATCAAGTATTGCGCCAGTCCGTCGGCCAGCATGGCGCGGGAGGGCGCGACGTGGATTACGTTGGCGCGGCACTCCTGCTGGCGCAACCTGTCGTCGGTGGCGGCCGCGTTGAAGAACAACATGCCATGCGCCTTACCGGCATCGGCGGCTTTCAGCAGGACGTCGGCGGGAAGATCGGTGAGGACCAGGGAAACGTGCTGGGCGGCTAATTGTTGCACTGCAGCGACGGCGTCGGAATCCTTTTTCAGATGGACGTCGGTCAGCTCGAAGTGCTGATTAAGGAAGCGGCCGGTCGTATTGTTGTCGTCGACGGCCATTTGGGCGCCAGCGAGCCCATCGTTGGGCGGCGGCATCTGCACCAGCGAGATCGTTTCCTGATGCTTGGGCCGGCGGATAAAGCCGATTTTGACGTCAAGCGTCTCAGCGGCGACGGCCGAAACGGTGAGGCCGAGCAGAATGGCGAACGCGACTGTGGGGATCCGTACCAAGGCACAATTCCAATCTGTGACGCCCCACCGAGCACGCGCGCAATGAGAACGTTATTCCCTGTTTGAATCAAGAGCGTTTTTGCTTAAGCTTGGTGTGGGCACTGGCTTCTCGCCCGCTTGTGGTCGTCGGTACGATGGCTGCAACGGAGTGGAGGGGTATTGAATTTGCAATGAGAGCGTTCGCGTTCCGGCGAATGTTCGACGGAGCCCATGCATGACTCTCTTCTTGGCGAGTGTGGTCGATGCGGACGAGGCGGAGATTGGCCTCGCGCACGGTGCCGACATCATTGATTTGAAGGATCCAGCCCGTGGCGCGCTCGGTGCGCTCGACGCCAGCACCGTGCGCAGCATCGTGGCGAAGGTCGAGGGAAGACGGCCTAGCAGTGCCGTCACCGGTGATCTGCCGATGGAACCCGACTTGCTCCATGCTGCTGCGGCGAAAATGGCAGAGACCGGCGTCGATTATGTGAAGGTCGGCCTGTTCTCCGATCCGCGGCGCGCCGAGTGCATTCGCGCGCTGGCGCCGCTTGCACGGAAAACGAAGCTGATCGGCGTCATGTTCGCAGATGCCGACCCCGATGCCGGTTTGCTGCCGCTGATGGCGGAATGCGGTTTCGCCGGCGCGATGCTGGACACCGCGCGCAAAGGCGAGGGCCGGTTGCTCGACCTCGCGGGACCGGATCGTCTCGGCCCGTTCGTCAGGGGCTGCCGCAGTCTCGGTCTTTTGTGCGGTCTGGCCGGCTCGCTGGAAGCGCCGGATGTGCCCCGCCTGCTGCTGCTCGAGCCGGATTATCTCGGCTTTCGCGGCGCCTTGTGCGCTGCCCACGATCGCACAGCCGGAATTGACGGCGCGGCGGTCGAGCTCATTCGTGGGCTTATCCCGCGCGATGCGCGCAGCGCGGTGGTAGATCTCCCGGCGAAGCCGCGCCATCCGGACGTGCACATTCTGGCCGCGCGTGGCTATTCGATGGACTCCGCCCGCGAGAACGGCGACGCCGACCGTGTTTTCGTGCACGATCTGGTGCTGCCCCTGCAGGTCGGTGCCTACGACCACGAGCACGAGCGGGCGCAGAACGTCCGCTTCAACGTGGACGCGGAGATCGCCCGCGTGCCCCGGCCGGCCCAGGATATGCGCGACGTGCTTTCCTACGACGTTATCACCGACGGCATCCGGCTGCTGACATCCGGCAGCCACGTGGCGCTGGTCGAAACGCTGGCCGAGCGCATCGCGGCTTTCGTGCTGGATCACCCGCGGGTGCTGCGGGTGACGGTGAGGGTTGAAAAACTCGACGTCGGGCCCGGCCAGGTCGGGGTCGAGATCGAGCGGCGGCGCGGGGTCGAGAACGCCAAGGTCTATCACCTTTACCCCAGCGCGGCCGGTAAGGGCGGGTTCCGCACCGGCGGCTGAATGGACAGCACCGAAATCACGATCTTGAAGCTTGGCGGCAGCTTGGCCGGAAGCGTGCGGCTCGCCGGCTGGCTCGCCGCGTTGGCCGCGTGCGGCGGGCGTGCGGTGGTGGTGCCGGGGGGTGGGCCCTTTGCAGACGCCGTGCGGGACGCGCAGGCGGCGATGGGCTTCGGCGACAATGCCGCCCATGAACTGGCGCTCCTGGCGATGGGGCAGTATGGCCGTGCGCTCGCGGCGCTGAGCCCGGGCTTTGTCGTTGCCGGTTCTCTGGACGCCATGCGGGACGGCTTGCGGCAAGGCATGGTGCCGATCTGGTCGCCGGCGGAGATGGTGCTGGCGGCGGCGGATGTCCCGGCCAGTTGGGATGTCACCTCCGACAGCCTCGCGGCATGGCTGGCGGGCCACATCGGGGCGGGGCGATTGCTGCTGGTGAAGCACGGCGCGTTTTCCGATGTTTCGGTATCGGTGGCCGATCTCGTGGCGCGGGGTGTCGTCGACCGGGCGTTTCCGCGCTACCTTGAACGGGGTGGCGCGGGGGCTTTTGTCGTCGGGGTCGACGATGGTGTGGCCGTTGCAGCGGCGGTCGGGCAAGGCCGCACGATTGGGGCGCGCATTGCGCCGGCTGCCGCGTTCGCCGAGCGGCCGAAGGCATAGGGGCACGGAGGCATTGTGATGGCCAAGGTGACCACGCCGCGCTGGGGCTGGGCGCTTACGGGTTCGGGGCATTTCTTCAAGGAATGTCTGGCGCTCGTGCGCGAACTCGACAACGTGGATTTGTTCGTCAGCCGGGCGGCGGCCGAGGTGCTGCGCATGTACAAGCAGGACTTCAACCTGCCGCGCTCGGTGCGTGTATTCCGCGACACCACCGCGAGCGCGGCGCCGGTCGGCGCGTTCTATTACGGCACTTATCATACGCTGGTCCTCGCGCCGGCGACGTCCAACACGGTGGCCAAATGTGTGTTCGGCATCTCCGACACGCTGGCGACCAATGTGTTCGCGCAGGCCGGCAAGTGCCGTGTGCCGTCGATCGTGTTCGCCTGTGACACCGCGCCCGAACTCGAAACTGAAGCGCCCGCAGGCATGGTGAAGGTGTATCCGCGTAAGATCGATCTCGACAACACCGCGCGGCTGAAGGAATTCACCGACGTTGCCGTGGTTGAAAGTCTGGCCGACCTTACTTCCGCTGTCTCGCAGCGCGGGCAAGACGTGTCATGACCGAGCGCATAGCCTTGCTTACCGGACATCTGGCGCAGCCGCGCCTGGAGAAGGTGATGGCCGGCTTGGCGGACACCGGTTTCGAATGGTCGGTCGTCAACATCGGCGTGAAGGTCGCGGCCCTGATGACCGAGGCGATTATCACGCGGCGGCTGCCGCGACCGCTCGAGGCGAGCCGGGTCGTGGTGCCGGGGCGCTGTCGCGCCGATCTCGACAGGCTGAGCGCCGCGTTCGGCGTGCGCTTCGAGCGCGGCCCGGATGAGCTCAGCGATCTGCCGGCCTATTTCGGCAAAGGCGGGCTCAGTCTCGATCTGTCGCGGCACGATATGCGGATCTTTGCCGAGATTGTCGATGCCCCGGCGCTGTCCATCGACGGGATCGTGGAACGAGCGCGTGCGCTGCGTGGCGCTGGTGCGGACGTCATCGATGTCGGCTGCCTGCCCGATACGCCGTTTCCGCATCTGTCCGACGCCGTGGATGCGCTTGTCGGTGAAGGGTTCGCGGTCAGCGTCGATTCCGCGCAAGTCGGCGAACTGCGGGCGGGTGCCAGCGCCGGCGCCACCTTCCTGCTCAGCCTCACCGAACACACGCTCGACCTTGCCCGTGAGACCGGCGCCACACCGGTGCTGGTGCCGGCGGAGCATGGGGATCTCGCCTCGCTCTTGCGCGCCGCGGAAATGGCCGACAAAGCCGGCATCAAGCCGTTGCTCGATCCCATTCTCGACCCGATCCATTTCGGATTCATGCCTTCGCTGTCGCGCTATGCAGAATTGCGCGCTCGGCAGCCGCAGGCGGAGATCCTGATGGGCACGGGTAATCTGACTGAATTGACCGATGCGGACAGCGGCGGGGTCACCGCCGCATTGCTCGGCATTTGCTCGGAGCTGCACATCCGCAACGTTCTGGTGGTGCAGGTGAGCCCGCACACCCGGCGCACCTTGCAGGAGCACGACGCCGCCCGGCGATTGATGTACGCGGCGCGCGCCGACCACAGCCTGCCGCAGGGCTACGGGCGCGCGCTGCTGCAATTGCATGACCGCAAGCCGTTTCCCAATGGGCCTGAGGAGATCGCCGCGCTGGCGGCAGAGGTGCGCGACAGCAATTTCCGCATTGAGGTCGCCGCGGACGGTATTCACGTCTATGCGCGCGGCTTGCACCATGTTGGCACCGAGGCGCTGTCGCTGTTTCCCAATTTGGGTCTGACCCACGATACGGGTCATGCGTTCTATCTCGGCGCCGAGCTGCAAAAAGCCGAGATCGCCTGGAGGTTGGGCAAGCGCTACGCGCAGGACGAGCCGCTCGATTGGGGCGTTGGCGTCGATCGGCCTGCGGAGGACTTGCTGCGGTTGCGCGAGGCGGGGCACACAATGCGCATCGGCACGGCGGGACCGGACGCCCCCTATAATAATAATGAGTGAAAGAGAACCGCGCGGCGGGGCTGCGGCGGGCGGCCATATAGTAATGAGTAGAGGCCGATGACCGGTTCGGCGGAGGTGGTTCGTGCGCAGCCCTATAATAATGAGTGCGGCGAGAAGCGGGCACCGGGGGTCGCGGAGCGGCCCACATGTAATGAGTGAAGTCGACGGCCCTTCGGCTGTGGTGGGGTACCTGCCATGACGATGATCCGAGAGACCATCGTGACCACAGTCGACGGTGGCGGCCGCGCGCATATCGCGCCTCTGGGGCTGATCGCCGAAGAGGACGGGTGGGTTATTGCGCCTTTCCGGCCGTCGACGACCCTCGATAACTTGCAAAAAGTTCCATATGCAACCGCAAGCCACACGGACGATGTGCGTATTTTCGCCGGCTGTCTGACTGGCCGCCGCGAGTGGCCGACTGTGGCAGGGCAGGCCGTGCCGGTCCCGCGTCTCGCCGCGGCGCTCTCGCACATCGAGCTTGCGGTCGAGACGGTACGGGACGATCCGCAGCGGCCGCGCTTCCGCTGCCGGGTGGTGCAGACGGTGTCGCACGCGCCGTTTGCCGGCTTCAATCGTGCGCAATGGGCGGTGCTCGAAGCCGCCATTTTGGTCAGCCGCCTGCATATGCTGCCCCGCGAGCGGATCGAACGGGAAATCGCCTTCCTGGCGAGCGCGGTCGAGAAGACGGCGGGTGAGCGCGAGCGCGAGGCCTGGGGCTGGCTGACGGAAAGAGTGCGGGCCCACTACCGGGATGAATCGCAACCCGGGCGCGCTTGAACCCTCGGAAACCGCCGGCTAAGCACCCGTTCCGGGGAAGTTCCCGCGCCGCGGCCGCCGGTTGGCGCGCAAAATGCATATCCGACGGCCGACAAGAAACCGCATACGCGTCTGGCCCGTCAGACGCGCAACTTCGGGCGCGTCCCTTTACCCGCGCCCATGGAGCTTCAGATGCTGACTGCAATGATCCTGGTCTGCTCGCTGGCCGCGACCCCGAACATTGGCGATTGCAATCGCAACAACGCTGTCGACGTGATGTGGGTGCCGGAGACATTCAACAACCCGATAACCTGCTACTTACACGGCCAAGCCTATATCGCCGGCACCTGCATCGGCCGTTCGCTGGCGGCAAACGAGCACGTGAGAGTGTTGTGCCTTCGCAAGAAGCGGGCGGCGCTGCCCGTTGACCACGCGGTCTCTGATCGTGCGGCGCTGACGGCCCAGTAATTTCCAACTTTCGTTACGTCCGGCGTACGCATCGCGTTCATGGCGATACGGGGACGGCGCCGTAGCTATTTCTTATTCCCTTTGATGTTGAACTGCTTGAGATAGGCGATGACGTCGGCGCGCTGCTGTGCCGAGTGCAGGCCGGGGAAAATCATCTTGGTGCCGGGGACGTCGGCGCGCGGGTTGGTCAGCCATTTATCGAGGCGCGTTTCGGTCCATACGTTGCCAACCTTCTTACCCTTCAGCAGCCCCTCGGAATACTGAAAGCCCGGCCAGGACGCCCAGGGCCGGCCGACGAGTCCGTTTAGCGGCGGACCGATCTTGATCTTCGCGTTGGGGCCGAGGTTGTGGCAGATGTTGCATGTTGCAAATATCTGCTCGCCCTTCGCCGGATTGCCCGGTGGCAGCGCCAAAGCCACACCTGGCAGCAACAACATCAAAGCGGCCGGCAATATCAATCGGTTCATTATTCATGCTCCTCGCTGCTTGATATAAAATCCGCCCCGCTCATTCTTGCGGCCGTGGCTCGGGCCGCGTCCGCTTCAACGGTAGCCCAGCCTCCGCCCAGCCGTTGGTGCCGTCCGGGTACCAGGTCACGTTGGTATAATGCATCGCCAGGGCACGCTTTGCGGCGTTCCAGGACATCCAGCAGTCGCGCAGACAGTAGAAGACTACGGGCTTGCTGCGATCGCCGTGCGTGGCCTTGCGCAGGCCCGCGGCGAAATAGGCCCGCATCGGCGGCGCCAGTGCGCCGTAGCCGGTGTCCGGGAGCCAAATGCTGCCCGGGATGTCGAACCGCGGCCGGTCGCGCCAGATTGTGCCGGCGGGGAGGTCGACCGGCCGCGGGGGGCGCGGTAACACGTCGACGAAGACCGCATCGCC
Organism: uncultured Pseudomonadota bacterium; assembly: GCA_963773225.1. Classification (GTDB taxonomy): domain Bacteria; phylum Pseudomonadota; class Alphaproteobacteria; order Rhizobiales; family Xanthobacteraceae; genus Pseudolabrys. The sequence continues at coordinate 135,381 of CAVZAO010000006.1, read as the reverse complement.
TTGTTTCCATAGCGCGGCGGCTTGCGACGTGTTGACCACGCTCGCGCCGCGCAAGGTGCGCGGCGTAGGTGCGCGATAATGATTGGTGCGATAGGTGTGCGGCTCCGGTGGCCGCGCCGGCTGGCCATAGGCGGCGCCGCCAATCAGCGCGGCGGCCGTCAGAAGCGCAACGCGTGACCATAGCCGGCGCACCGCGCTACCGGCCCTGGGCCGGCTGCTCGATAAGATGCTTGTTCTCATCGAGCAGGGGGATGCCGTAGCTCAGCAACATCGCGGTTATGGCGGGCTGTTCCTTGCGGATGAGCTGATTCAATTGCCGCTTCCAGATCTCATCCGAATAGCGCACGCCCATGCCGATCCGATAGGACAAACGCGGACCGTCCTTTTCCTTGAGGAGCGGCACGACCTTGACCGGAACGCTGGCATGCTTGGCGTAGTAGCCGGCGAGGGGGCCCCAAAGCACCCCGACATCGATATCGCCGGCGATGAGGTCGTGCATCATCTTTTCGGCGGACGAGCTGTAGCGCGTGTCGACAACGAGAGGATAGGGCCGGGCGTTGGCCATGAGGCGGTCACGCACCAGGTAGCTTGCCGGTGGCGTTCCGGCGATAACCCCGATGTGCTTTCCCTTAAGCCGCGGATCGGCCAGCGTGTCGATGCCGTCGAAGCCGTGTCCCGGCCTGAAGATCAGGGCATAGACGGAACGGTAATACGGGTTGGTAACCTGAACGATATCGTCGCCCTGCGGCACACCCATGATGATGTCGCATTTGTAGAGGGCGAGGGTCTGTCGCACGAAACCGGGTGCGTTCGGATACCAGGTATAGGCCACGCTTTTGTGAAGGTCCTTGGCCAGCAGATCGGCGATCTTGTTCTCGAAGCCTTCGCCCTTGGTGTTCGAATAGGGCATATCGCGCGGATCTGCGCATACCCGGAAAACCTTCGGGTCCACCATTTCAAACGGTGCTGGACCTTCCTTGGCGTGGTCGCGCACGTAAGGGGATGGCCTGGCGCCGGGAACGACATGCTCCGGCATGCCCTGGGCCAGCGCGGCCCCGCCAGCGGCGAGGATAAGTCCCGCGGCAGAGAGGGCAACGGCCAGCCGGCGGGCTCTGGTACGGCATTTCATGTTCGACCTCGTTTACTGACGCACACCCCGTGTCGAATTCTGTTCTTGCACCGACCGGCGATGATCCAGTCTCAGGAGTCACTCCTGCAACGCGTCCCCATAGGGCTTTCGGTGTGCCTAATGGCGATATGAGAATGGGGAGGCGCTCGATCGACGCCGGCCGTGCGGCGTTTACTGGCTCCCCATGCAGCTATTCTCGGCCTTGGTCGCCGATTCGGGTTTGGGGACGTGCTTCGGCCGGCCGCGGCCCAGGGCGCCGTCGGAGCGCGCGCGCAAGTAGACGAAGATGTCGTCGAGGTAGCACATCACGTTCGGATTGGTGCCCCAGGCGGGCATCACCTTGTCCGAGGACGTGCTGACGTCCTTCTTGCCGTTGACGACGATGGTGAAGAACTGCGTGTAGTTCAGCGCCTTCAGCGAATCGACCAACGCCGGGGCGTAGGTCGAGCCGGCGCCGTCCGGGCCGTGGCAGACGATGCAGTTCGAGTTGTAGCGCCGATAGCCCGAAAACGTGTACCAGTCGACCGTGCCGTCCTTGCTGATGTGGAAGGTCGGGGTGCCGTTCTTGTCATAATACTTGCCGCCCTCGTTTTTCACCGCGGTGGGGTCGCCGGACCCATCCGCGATGGCATGTCCCACGCCAGCGGCGAGGAATGCCGCGACCATTGCCGCGGCCACGAAATGAAATCTTCTCACGGGCGTTCCTTCTTACTTTTTTGTGTTTCTTATGATCGCCACGTCGAGCCGGCGGCGAGGCCGCTGACGTGGCATCCGGCGCGTCGGAGACGCGCCGGATATCCGTTGGTGTCGAAACCAGAACCTAGGTTCTTACGGCAGGGCGAACACCGTCAGCTGGCCGCCGAGCTCGGTGTAGTTCTTCAGCGCGGCATAGCCGCCGACCGCACCGAGGCCCGCATGGGGATCGGTCAGGCCCGCAGCGAGACCGATGCCGGCCCAGCCGCCAACGCCTGACAGCACGGCGACGTACTGTTTGCCGTTGTGCTCGTACGTCATCACGTTGCCGATGATACCGGACGGGGTCTTGAACTTGTAAAGTTCCTTACCCGTCTTGGCGTCGACGGCCTTCAGATAACCCTCGAGCGTGCCGTAGAACACGACGCCGCCGGCAGTTGCCAGAGCGCCTGACCAGACCGAGAACTGCTCCGGATCCGACCACACGATCTCGCCCTTGACGGCATCCCAGGCAATGAAGTTGCCCATGTTGTTGTCGCCGTGGGGCGGATACATCGACAGCGTTGCCCCGACGTAGGGTTGGCCGGCGGTGTAGGCGACCCGGAAGGGTTCGTAGTCCATGCAGACGTGGTTGGTCGGCACGTAGAACAAGCCGGTCTGCGGCGAGTAGGCCGAAGGCTGTTCGTCCTTGGTGCCGAGCGCGGCCGGGCAGATGCCCTTCACGTTTACGTCTTCCTTGGACGTCTCGTACTTGGCGACCAGCTCAGGGCGTCCGTAGTTCTTGGACGACTTGTCCATATCGATGCCCTTGGCCCAGTTCACGGCCGGGTCGTACTTCTTAGCAACGAGCAATTCGCCTGTATCGCGATCAAGCGTATAGGCGAAGCCGTTACGGTCGAAGTGAACCAGGAGCTTACGCATCTTGCCGTCGATCTTCTTGTCGGCAAGCACCATTTCGTTGACGCCGTCGTAGTCCCACTGATCATGGGGGGTCATCTGGTAGACCCACTTGGCCATGCCGGTGTCGGGATTACGGGCGAAAATGGTCATGGACCATTTGTTGTCGCCGGGACGCTGGCTTGGATTCCAGGTCGACGGGTTGCCGGAGCCGTAATACACCAGGTTGAGCTTCGGATCGTAGGAGATCCAGCCCCAGGTGCAGCCGCCGCCGATCTTCCACTGATCGCCCTTCCAGGTCTGCAGGCTCGAATCCTTACCGATCGGCTTGCCGAGCGCAGTGGTCTTCTGCGGATCGACCATGATTTCCTTATCGGGACCTTCCGAATAGGCAATCCAATCCCGCTTGCCGGTCTTCACGTCGTAGGCCGTCATGCGGCAATGGACGCCGAATTCGCCGCCGGAAATGCCGACCAGGACCTTGTCCTTCACCACCAGCGGAGCCGAGGTGCCGGTTTCGCCGATTTTCGGATTGCCGTCCTTGACCTGCCAGACGACCTTGCCGGTCTTGGCGTCGAGCGCCACTAGCGTGGTGTCGGCCTGATGCAGGAAGACCATGCCGTCGGCATAAGCGAGGCCGCGGTTGACCGTGTCGCAGCACATCACAGGAATGACGTTCGGGTCCTGACGCGGTTCATACTTCCAGAGGATGCGGCCGTTGTGGTTGAGATCGAGGGCAAACACCGGATTGGGGAAGGGCCCATGAACGTACATCACGTTGCCGACCACAAGCGGATTACCTTCGTGGCCACGCAGAACGCCAGTCGAGAACGTCCAAGCCACCTGCAGCTTGCCGACGTTCTTGGTATTGATTTGCTTGAGTTCCGAATAGCGCGTATTCGCGTAGTCTCCAGCCGGCATGACCCATTGCTTCGCATTTTTGGCCATTTGTTCGAGCTGGTCGTTGGCACTGGCCGCTGTGGCGGCAAAAGCCGTCAGGGCTGCGAGACAGCCCATCAGCAACAGCTTGCGCATACGTATCCTCCCTGCGACGTTGTCGCGGGTGCCGACGTAACGACACTGTCAACGTGCCGATAGCCGGCACCCGTGCGTTGGGAAGTGTTTCCGGCAGCGTGTCACAGCGTGGCGTGGCATCTGGGGCACTGCGTTTGATGCCCCGCCTAGCCTACGAAAGGAGTCAGCATTCCCGTTAAACTGACACCCTTGAAGCCGGAAACCTGAGAGAGACTAAGCTGAGCTTTTGCGACCTGCAACAAAAAAACGTATGTCGGTTTGTGCTGCAACGCGCGGGTGCGATGATGCGCTGCAGCTTAGCCCAACTGACGATCGAGCAAAGTTGGTGGGACGTGTCCCCGTAAAGGTTTCGATTACTATGCGCAAAATCCGCGTAATCGTCTGTGGCCTTGTCGTTTCTTGGATTTGTGTTGCCCCGATATCGGGCGGTATCGGACGGGCGGAAGAGGGGCCGAAGCCGCTCGACGTTACCGAGATTGCACAAGGCGTCTTCGTTCATTTTGGCGCCATCGCGCTGATGAACCGCGAGAACGAGGGGGGCATCGCCAATGTTGGCTTCGTGGTCGGGGGGAATTGGTGGCGGTGATTGATACGGGCGGTAGCTTGCGCGAAGGGCGTCAGCTCCTGGCGGCCATTCGTGCGCATACGATGAAGCCGGTGCGCTACGTGATCAACACGCACATGCATCCCGATCATGTCTTTGGCAACGCAGCATTTAGCGGCGCCGAATTTATCGGGCACAAGAACCTGCCGGAGGCGCTGGCAACCCACGGGCCTTACTACATCGCCAATTTTCGACATCTGTTGGGGCCGGAGCTCATGGCGGGCGTGAGAATCATACCGCCGTCGAAAGTCGTATCGGGAACGCAGGAAATCAATCTAGGCGGACGTCGTCTGCGACTGCGCGCGTGGCCGACAGCGCATACAAACAACGATTTAACGGTATTCGATGAGACCACCGGGACGCTGTTTACCGGCGATCTGCTGTTTGTGCGCCACATCCCGGTAGTGGATGGCAGCGTTGTGGGCTGGCTCAAGGACCTGCGCGGCCTGGCGAAGCTTAAGGTTCGGCGCGCGGTACCTGGACACGGGCCGTTAGTGACCCAATGGCCGCTAGGGCTGGCCGACGAGCGGCGTTATTTGCAACGGTTGGCCAGTGACGTGCGTGACATGATCCAACACGGCGTTCCGATCGCGGTAGCGGCAAAAACGGCGTGCGAATCGGAAAAGCATCGCTGGAAGTTGTTCAATGCCTATAATGCCCGCAATGCCACGGCTGCATTTGCCGAGCTTGAATGGGAATAAGCAGAATTGCCGGTACTTACACTTGAGCGCAGTGCCGGAAGCCGAAGGAGGCTCTCATGATTGGGAAGGCCGTCCGCGCACTGAGTGTGGCCGGATTGGTGGTGGTTGCGCTTGGCGGCGTGGCCCCAGTCGATGCGGCGGCGGGGCAGAATGCCGACGATCCGTGGCCGGCGCTGGCGCGTGAGGTGTTCAAGAACCGGCCGCTTTCTGATGGTGCCGGGCTGATCGCGTTGACCTTGCCCTACCGGGCGGCCGACGCCGCCGTGGTGCCGCTCTCGGTGCGCGCCACGCTGCCGGCTGGCGATCCTCGCCGCATGACGGGGCTGACTATCGTCATCGATAATAACCCGTCGCCGGTGGCGGCTCGCTTTACGTTCGGACGTAAAGCCAATGTGAGCGCGCTGGCCACCCGGGTTCGGGTGAATTCGTACACCGAGGTGCACGCGGTAGCCGAACTCAGCGACGGTAAGCTTTACGTGGTGAAACGCTTCGTAAAGGCGTCGGGGGGGTGCTCGGCGCCGGCGCTCAAGGACGCGGCCGCTGCCAAAGTGCATCTGGGGCAGATGAAATTCCGCCAGTTCAAGCCAGGGCCGCATGCTGGGATGTCACGGGAGGCGCAGATCAAGATTCGCCATCCGAATAATTCCGGACTTCAAATGAACCAGATCACGCACCTGTATATCCCGGCCTTCTTTGTGAACGATCTGAAGATCTGGCAGGGCAAAGAGCTTCTGCTCGCGATGAAGGGCGGCATTTCGATCTCGGAAAACCCGAGTATCCGCTTCGACTACCAGGCGAATGGAACGGCGCCGTATCGGGTCGAAGCGGTCGATACCAAGAAGGATGTCTTCAAGGGCCAATGGCCCGCCGCGCGTTCGGGCATGTAGCGCCGAAGCGCGGTCTTCCGCCGGGGCTCAGAAGCAGCGAACTTCCGCCTCCGCCTGTGCCCGCCGTAGCCGCTTGACTGCATCGCGCGACTGCGCGGGCGAGCGAAACATGGCGCCGAAGCGGCCGGGCACATGTTGCAAGCTGAGCACGGTCTGCGCCGCCACATAGCGATCGTAGGGCAGAAGCGAGGCGATGACGTCGATCGAGCAAGAGCACTTGTGCAGTGCGACGCGTGTGTTGCCGTTGGTCTGCATGCAGGCAAACACGTAGTTGGCGCGCGCCTCGGTGGGGTAGTCGTCGATCGGCGCGGAGACAGCTGGCGCGGCGATGACGCCGAGTACGGTCAGCACGAAAGCTGCCTTGAGTGTCTTCTGCACGCTCATTCACGCGTCTCCCTGGTCCTTGTTGTTTGGTCGGAGCCGCCGCCTTGCGCAGCGATGATATCGTTTCGGGTGGGCGACACAAGCGGTCGCGGCAGTTCGGGCGCGAGGTCTGCGTTAACGAATGACCGCTTGTCACGCCGTAAATCATGGCGCTAGGGTCGCGCCAGGGCACTGCGAGAATGCGCGTCGGCGTCTGCGATGCACCGTAAGTGTTTCGTTATGCAGGGAGCCATCATGTCCAGTTCTCGCGCCCTCTTGTTCTGCGCTGGCCTTTGCCTCTTTTGCGCAATCTGCCTTGGCGCCAGCCCGACGCTTGCCGGTACCGTCCGGATTTCGGTTCTAAAGACCGGAACCGTGCAATGGGAATTCGACATCATCCGCGAACATGGTCTGGCCAAGGCGGCCGGGCTCACGATCGATCGCACTGCGCTGGCAAGCCCGCAGGCAGGCAAGGTCGCGCTAAGGGGCGGCTCGGCTGACGTGATCGTCAGTGACTGGCTCTGGGTGTCGCGCGAGCGCGATCTCGGCGCCGATCTGGTGTTCTATCCCTATTCGACGGCACTGGGCGCGGTCATGGTGCCGCCGAACTCCACGATTCACTCGCTCGCCGACCTTAGGGGCAAGACGATCGGCGTCGCAGGCGGTCCAATCGACAAAAGCTGGCTCTTGCTGCAGGCGCTCGCCAAGCGGCAGGGCCTCGATCTCAAGCGCGACGCCCACGTCGTCTATGGGGCCCCTCCGTTGCTTACTGCCGAACTGAAACAGGGTAAGCTCGATGCGATGTTAAACTTCTGGAATTTCTGCACTCGGCTGGAGACGGAGGGCTACCGCCGTCTTATTGGTGTCGAGGACATGCTGCCGAAGTTCGGCGTTAAAGGACCGTTGGCGATGATCGGTTACGTGTTCGATGGTAAGTGGGCGGCCGCCAACCGCGAGACGGTCGCAAAATTCCTGCAAGTCACCCATGAGGCTAAGCACATCCTGGCAACCTCGGATGCCGAATGGCAGCGGATCGCGCCACTCGTCCACGTCAAGAGCGCTGCGGCGCTCAAGACCTACCGCGATTATTACAGGGCCGGCATTCCGAACAGGCCGATCGCCGACGAAGAGGCGGACGCCCGCAGGCTCTATCGTGTTCTGGCCAAGCTCGGCGGCAAGGCGCTGGTCGGCGACAGCACAAAGCTCGCTCCCGGTACGTTCTACCATCCGCCGGCGGCGAAGTGATCCCATGGTGCGGGTGGTTTCGATCGTCGTCTTCGTCGCGATCTGGTGGATCGGGGCCCAATACGCCGGTGCCCAATTGCTGCCGGGACCGGAAGCGGTCGTCGCGGCGGTGCTTGAAGCGGCACGCACGGGTGAGTTGTTTTTCCAGATCGGCATCACGCTGCTGCGGGTGTTTGCCGCCTTCAGCCTAGCCATGCTGGGCGGGACTGTCATCGGCCTGCTGATGGGGCGGATCAAGCTTGCCGACCGTCTCGGCGACCCGTGGCTGATCGTGCTGCTCAACTTGCCCGCCCTGGTGATCATCGTCTTGGCGTTCATCTGGGGCGGCCTCACCGAGATCGCCGGCATCCTGGCCGTGGCCATCAATAAGCTGCCGAACACGGTTGTGACCGTGCGCGAGGGCGCCCGCGCGCTCGACCCGAGTCTCGATGAGATGGCACAGGTATTCGGCCTGCCGCGGCGCAAGGCGCTGCGGCACGTGGTGCTGCCGCAACTTGCGCCCTATATCGCGGCGGCGGCGCGCTCGGGCCTGTCGCTGGTGTGGAAAATCGTGCTGGTGGTCGAGCTGCTGGGCCGGCCGAACGGCGTCGGCTTCGAGATTGGCATCGCGTTCCAGCTGTTTGACGTGACCCGTATTCTTGCCTATGCGCTGGCCTTCGTCGTCGTCATAATGGCGATCGAAACATTTCTGGTGCAGCCCCTTGAACGACGCGTTTCCCGCTGGCGAACCCGGGCCGCTTGAGGTCCGCATCGCGCGCAAGTCGTTTACGGCGGCCACGGGCGGGCACCTCGAGGTGCTGCGTGATATCGTCTTCAGCCTGCCGCGTAGCGAGGTTGGGGCGGTGGTCGGGCCGTCCGGGTGCGGGAAGACCACCATGCTGCGCATCATTGCCGGGCTTGACACCGATTTTGAAGGCAGTGTGCGGCGCCCGGGCTCTGGACGGCTCGGCATGGTCTTTCAGGAGCCGCGCCTGTTGCCCTGGCGGACCGTCGAGGAGAACGTCCGCCTGGTGGCGCCTGCGATCTCGGGCGCGGTGCTGGGCCAATTGTTCGGGGTCCTCGAGCTCGGTGCCCACCGCGCGCACTATCCGGGCGAATTATCACTCGGGCTGGCGCGGCGCGTTGCGCTGGCGCGAGCCTTCGCCGTGGAGCCCGGCTTGCTGATGCTCGACGAGCCTTTCGTATCCCTGGACGAAGCGCTGGCCCGGCGTCTGCGTGAGCAACTGGTCACGCTCGTGGAAACCCAGGCCATGACCACGCTGCTGGTGACCCACGACCTGGAGGAGGCGGTGCGGCTGGCCGATCGCGTGTTCCTGTTGTCGGCGCGGCCCGCGCATCTGGTGGCCGAAATTCCGCTCGCGATCCCGCGGCGGGCCCGTAGTGAGGCTGATATCGCCGCCATGCTCGGTGATCTCGCCACCCGCATCGGCAACGGCCGCACGGCGGAATCGTGACCGCATGCCATTGTTGATCTTCGATTGCGACGGCGTACTGGTCGACTCCGAGGTCTTGGCGCACGCGGCCATGGCCGATCTGCTGGCCGAATTGGGCAAGCCGATATCCATGCCCGATGCGTTCAAGATTTTTGCCGGCAAACGGCTCAGCGATGCGCTCGCCGCGGCGGAAGCCTGGCTGGGCGCGCCGATTCCCCCTGGGGTCGCTGCGCGCGCCGGCGAGCGTCTGCTGGCGACGTTTCGGCGCAAGCTGAAGCCGGTCGGCGGCGTGCGGCAGGCGATCGAAGCTATGCCTTTTCCGCGTTGCGTGGCTTCGTCGTCGACGCCTGAGCGGCTTGCGGTGTCGCTCGAGGCCACCGGTCTCGCACCACTGTTCGGCGCCAACGTTTTCAGCGCCGAACAGGTGGAGCGCGGGAAGCCAGCGCCAGACCTGTTCCTCTTCGCCGCCCGCGCCATGGGGGCGACAGCGGCCGAGTGCGTCGTCATCGAGGATTCCGCGCTCGGCGTGGCGGCTGCGCGGGCCGCCGGCATGACGGTAATCGGGTTCATCGGGGCTAGTCACGGCAACGGTGACATGGCCGCAAAGCTTGCGGCGGCTGGCGCCGACGTGGTTCTCAATTCAATGGCGGCGCTGCCGGCGGCGGTGGAGCGGTTGTTGGCCAAGCGCCGCTAACGCGACCGTGACTTGCCTCCGCTGTGGCTGCTGCGCAAACATCCCCGGACTGCCGCAATAACCAACCAACAAGAACGGGGAGGGACATCATGCCGGCTCGCTGCATATGGGCATTCGCACTGTCGTTGTTGGCCGTTGGCATCGCGCTGCCAGCAACGGCTCAGGAGATGATGCGCCATCTCGATCTCAACTCGCCGGCAATGACCAATGCCGAGATGACCCGCGCGCAGGTCGAAGCCATCGCCAAGGCGGCGACGCCAGGGCATCCCGCAAATTTCGATGGTAAGTCGCTCAACGGGCTCGATCTCTCGGGGCTCAACCTCTCGGGAGCCAATTTTCACGCCGCGCTGCTGAATAAAACCAAGTTCGTTGGCGCCAAGCTCGATCATGCAGTGTTCGACCAGGCCTGGATGCTGCATGCCGACCTCACTCGCGCCGACTTGCAGCATGCCAGCCTGTTTGCGGCGCAGATGCAGCACGCCAAACTTGACGGCGCCGATCTGTCGCGTGCGCGGATCGTCGCGGACCTGACTGACGCGAGCCTGAAAGGGGCGACGCTGGTGGGGGCCAATCTTGGTGCCGACATGAAAAACCAGTCTATGGGGCTCATGCATGCGGTGCTGAATTCAGCCAATCTCGATGGCGTGAACTTCCATGATGCCAACCTCTCGAGGGCCGAACTTCAGTTCGCCTCGCTCAACAAGGCCAATCTGTCTGGCGCTTCGCTGGTCGGCGCCAACCTGAGCGGTGCCGAGCTTATCGGAACAAATGTTTCTGGCGCCGATTTCGAGAAGGCCGACCTAGCCTCCGCGCGTCTGATCAAGCTCAAAGGGCTTGCGAGGGCCCGCAATTTCGACAAGGCTGTGAATCGCGACCGCATGTTGCGGCAATAGCCGTCGTGGGCGCGTGAGTTGGGCCATCGTCAAGAATGGCCGCATTGAAAAAGTGCGGGGAGGTTCATATGCGCCGATTGTTGATCGCGGGCTTAACCGTCGCGCTTCTGGGCTCCGGCGCCATGGCTAGGAGCAAGCCCACCCGTTTCTGGAACCTGACCCTCTACACCGTCACCAGCTTGCAAATATCGCCCGCGGGCAAGAACGAGTGGGGCCCCGACCAGTGCAAGAACGACAAAGACGGCACGGTCGATCACGACGAGCGGTTGCGTGTCGAAGGCGTGACCACCGGGAAATACGACGTGAAGCTCGCCGACAAGATCGGCCGCCAATGCATTGTGCGCAATGTCGTGATCAAGCAGGGCGGGGTTTTCGTGGTAGACGAGAAGCAACTCACCGACTGCACCAAGTGAAGGCCCTCAGGGTCTGTCACCCCGAATTGTGTGGAAGATCTTGAGCGCAACCGCATGCTCGGCGACGTCGTGCACGCGAATGATGGCCGCACCGGCGGCGATGGCTGCGAGACTGGCCGCGATCGTCCCGACCAAGGTCGACTCTGCCCCATCGCCGGTGGTCGAGCCGAGAAAGCGCTTGCGGGAGGTGCCGACGAGGATAGGTAACCCGTAATCCTCGAGTTCGGAGAGACGTGCCAGCGCCGCACGGTTCTGTCGGCTGCTCTTGGCGAAGCCGATCCCTGGATCGAGAATGACGCGCTCGTGCGGGATGCCGGCACGCTGGGCCAGCTTGAGCGAGCGGTCGAAGAAACGATGCATGTCGGCGATGATGTCGATTGTTTCGTCCAAGGACGTGCGATTGTGCATAATGACGACCACGGCTTCGGCTTCTGCGACGGTGTCGGCCATGCCCGGGTCGTGCTGCAGGCCCCAGACATCGTTGATCACCACGGCGCCGAGGGCGGCGGCGTGCCGCGCCACTGCCGCCTTGGTGGTATCGACCGAAATGGGGGCGGGCAAGCTGGCGCCCAATTCCGCCAGCACCGGTTCGATGCGCGCCAGTTCGTCGGCTTGCGCGACGGGCGTTGCGCCCGGCCGCGTCGACTCCGCGCCGATGTCGACGATATCGCAGCCGTCAGCGACCAGTTGCCCGGCACGGGCGAGCGCCGCTCCCGCTTCGCTGGAATGGCCGCCGTCGTAAAACGAATCCGGTGTTACGTTGAGGATGCCCATGATCAACGGCGCCTTGCCGATGCGGGCCAGGAACCCGTCGCGCTTGGCGCGCCGGTCGGGCGGCATCACGCGTGATGTGAGTCGTGCGGATACCGGCAGGTCCAGCGCACGGCACGCCACTTGGGATGATGGCCAACCCATTGCGCGATGTAGGGCGGGGCGGCGTTGACGCACTTCCGAAGCGACCCCGCGGACGAGAATTCGAGATGCCGCGCTTCGCAATGCGTCGGGTTGGCGATCGCACACACGGTGAGGACCAGTTGGACGAAGGTCATGGGGGTGAGTCTCCGCGTGAAAGCCTAATCTACTCCCATTACGTGAATCCTGGGACCATGGATGCGGCCGGCGGGCAAAATATTTCACCTTTGCCGATTACAGCCATATCGCCCAGCAAGCGCCGCCATGGTTGCCGCAGCCGGGTAGCGAGGGAGGTGCTATAGGGCTGGACGTATTGCGCCATTAGCGTACTGGCGACCAGATCGTGTACGCCGCAATCGGCAAAGGTAGGTGTGAGGGCTTGATGGCCGCCGGCCAGCACGATGGTACCGCGCGCCATGAGATAACCCGGCAAGGTTCCGACACGGCCGCCTACGATCAGTGTGCCCGCGATCATGCGACTGCCGGCGTAATCGCCGGCGTCTCCTTCGACCATGATTATGCCGCGGCGCAGCTTGTCGGCCGCGCGCGCGCCCGCGTTGCCGCGCACGACGATGACGCCGCCGCGCATGCCGGCCATCTCGCCCGCGAGTGGACCGCCGAGATGGTCGCTGGCGTCGCCTATGATATCGAGCGCACCGCCCTTCATGCCAGAACCCGCCCACGGGCCGGTATTGCCGGTAATCGTCAGGCTTCCGCCGCGCAGGTGCCGACCGGCCTGGATGCCGCCGTCGCCCTCGACATGGATACGGCCTGACGTCATGCCACAGCCGATGCGGTCAAGGCGTTCATGACCGTCGATGCGCACGTCGCCGGCATCGCCCATGTGCACAGCAAAGATATCGCCGACGCAGACGCGCATGCGCGTCGTCTGCAGTTCGATTTTCGCGATCTCGGCCTCGCTTAAGCCCGCCAGCCGCCCCGGGGTCAGCGGCGCAAGATCGAGCCGCTGATCGGGCGCCTGCCGAAGGGTGAAGCGAAGCGCGCTCACGGCAACAGCTCCTTGAGGTGGTAGTGGTGAGGCCCGAGCTTGCCGCCGTAATTGCCGGCGCCGATGCGCAGCAGGCCGCTTTGAGGTCCGAGCTTGACGGCGGCGGCGAGGCCGGCGCGCATGGCGTTGCCGACCGCTTCCGGCGTCAGGCCGTCGATGACGATTTCCAGCACCGAGGCGATATTGGCATCGAGCTCGCTGGTGCCGGCGCCCTTGAGCGTCGGGCAGTAGGCGTCGTTGGTCGATGCGGTGGCGCCCTTGTACTTGGAGCCGACCTTGGAGCCAGAGCGCGCGATGCCGCCGGGGAACGGCATGATCGCATCGGGCACGGCGTGGATCGCGGCCACCGCCGCTTCGGCCGCGGCAAGCGTCGCCTGCCGGCTTGCGCCCATGAGGATGATGTTGCCGCCGCCGACAGCCGCCTTGGTCAGGCCCGTTGTGGCCTCGCAGACGAATTCGCCGTCCATCACCGGCACGCGCCAATAGCGCCTTGAGCCGTAACGTTTGGCCACCTGCCAGCCGTCGCCGAAGAAGCGGATGGCGTTGCCGAGTTTGAGGGCTTCGTCGGCGTCGAGCCCGGCGTAGCAGGCCGAGCCCGGGCTGGTGAGGACGCACTGACCGACGCGGTTCTGAAGCTGCTTTTGCAGCTCGGCGGTGGAGACGGAGAACAGCAGGACGCGCACGCCGGGGCGGCCATCCGGTGTCTCTGCTGGGACGAGATCGCGATCGATGCCGGCTTCGCAGCCGCAGGCGATCACCGAGGTGGCGAAGCCGGTCATGGTGACCGCGGCCTGGCGTGCCCAAGCAGCGCTGTCGGCGGTGATGACGAGCGCAGTCGCCCGCATGCCGAAGGCTTCGGCGAAGGTGTCGTCGACGCCGATGCCGTTGACGGTCAACTGCTGCATGGCACGCGCTCGAAGGGATCGGGTCGGCCGATGGCCTCTTCTGGTACGCTCATGAAATCCGGCGAAAGGCCGTAACGGCTGTCGTAGTAGCTGCGCATATGACGTTCGATGGCGCGCTCGTGGCCGGGGCGCGAGTTGAAGGCCCGGCCGTAGCGCTCTTCGATGACCGCGCCATCGCGCACCACCAGCGTGCCGTCCTTGAACACTAGCGCCGCGTGACGGAACATCTCGGCCTTGTCGCTGCCGGGCCGATAGACCGCGATGTCGGCAACGGCGCCGGGCGCCAGGTGTCCACGCTCCTTGAGCCCGAGCAGGCGCGCGGGCGCGGCGCGGGTCATGGTGGCGATTTCGGGCAGCGTATATTCGCGCGCGATCGCGGGGAGGGTCGTCACCGCCATCGCCTCATTGGGCAGCGTTTCGATCCACTGTGCGCGCAGGCCCCGGTCCATCAGCAGCGCAAGGATATCGGGATAGCTGGTGAAGGGTGCGCCGTTGGGATGGTCGGTGGTGAAGAAAACCCTCCACGGATCGTTGGTCAGCAGGAACAGTTCGAGCCCCGCCGCCCACTGCACCGCGTTGTAGAAATCGGTGCGGCGGTAGTCATAGGGCACGATGCCGGCGCCGTTTGAATCTCCGTCGAAGATCAGCCACTTCTTCGGCTGGGCGCCGTTGCGGGCGTTGAACTGGCGCAAGACGTCGCAGGAGATGGTGACCGTCTGCCCGAACATCACCTGGCCGATATCTACGGTGACGCTTTTCGCGCCGTTGACCGCCTCGGCGAGGCGCGCCGCGGCGGAGGAGAAGCCGCGCGGGCCTTCCTTGCCGTAGCTGTAGAACTGGAGGTGGGCGAGGTGCATCGGCAGGCCTTCGGCGGCCTCGATGGTCGCCAAGGCGGTTTCGACGTTGCCGGCGATGCCGAGATTGTTGCAGTGCACGTGCAGCGGATGCGGCAGGCCGAGGTCCTGCACGGCGTACTGCAGTGCCTTGACGATGGCGCGCGAACTGACGCCGTAGTCCGGCACCTCGTCGTCTAGGGAAAAGCTGCGCACGTTGTCCTTGAAGGCGGCGGCGCCGCCGGCGTTGATCACCTTGACGCCGAGCCCCCGCGAGGTTGCCAGCGACCACGCGACGTAATCGCGCATGGCGTCGGCGCTTTCGCGCTTGCGCAGGAGGTCGAGCAGGTAGTCGTCGTTGCCGAGCACGGTGAGCGCGGCCTTGTCGATGATGGGGATGTCGGCGAGTTCGAGATGGGTCTGCAGCGCGTGATGCGGTAACACGGCCGGCTCGACCACGGTGGTGTAGCCCATGGCGGCGTAGAGCCGGCCGGTCTCGCGCGTGTTCCAGGCGCCTTGTGGCTGCGGAACGTGGCCGGGATGCACCAAGTCGCCCGGGTAGCGCTGCTCGGGCAGCAGCAGGCGGCCCATGGTCTCGTTGCTGCCGGCGATGTGGGAATGGATATCGATGCCGCCGGCCATGACGAACTGGCCGGTGACGTCATGGGTTTCATCGGCACGGCCATCCGGCGGCGCGGCGGCGATGCGGCCGTCGCGGATCCAAATATCGCCGACGCCGTCGCGGCCATTGGCCGGATCGATGACGCGCCCTCCGATCAGGCGGATCAACATGGGGCCCTCTCCGGCAAGGCGGCGGCGATCCGTGCCATGACATCGGCGACCGCCAGCGCCTGGCGCGGCTTCGTCGCTGCCACCGCCGTCAGTGTTCCGCTGGCCGCGCTGTGCACAACGCCGTCGTGGTCGATACCGGGCCTTCCGACTGCGAAGGCGACTTCGGCCTTGCCGGAGTCCGGCTCGGCAGAAAGCACGATCAGCGGTATCGGGCGGCGCCAGGTCGGGGCGGCCGCACCGGTCGCGGCGATCCAAACCGCGCAATCGGCTTCGCCGCTGTCGACCAGACGTACGGCATCGAAGCGCCAGGGATCGTGCTCGGGGAAGCCGCGTCCGAAGCCGGTGCGCAAGGGAAAGCCGGTCTTCCAGCCGCTGACCTGCTGTACCGCAGTGGCATTATCGCCGGGCGCAAGCGGCAAAGTCGTGAAACGGGTCTTGTCATTCAGGTCCTTGGCGAGGCCTGCCAGCATGCCAATGGTGAGCGGATCGAGGGTCGTCGCCGACCACACGATGACACCGAAGCGCGCCTCTTTCAGCATGACAGCGAGCGCGTCGATCTGGTCCTTGCTTCGATCGCTGGCAGCGATAGGTCGTCCGCCGACACGCGCCCGCAACATAGCCAGCTGAACCGGCAATTGTGCTGGGTCATCTCCGATGGCTTGAATGCCCGGTTCCATCGGTTTGGTACCAGGGCAGAGCCAGACAATACGGCGGTTTTGACCGTTAGACAGTTTAGCGGAAAACAGCCGTTCCGGCATATCGGGCCAGGCCTCGATGAGACCGGGGCCGGCCAGCAGCAAAAGATCACCGCGCAGAAGCGCCTCGTGCGGCGTCGTCACCAGCATGCCGCCTTCGCGCGCCGCATCGAGCTGGCGCAGCAACGCAGCCGCATGCATGTGATCGACAACGCCGCCGATACGTTCGGCCAGGGTGATCGCCGCCCGCGCGCCGGCGACGTCGGTGCCGAGGCCGGCGATCACCGGCAAGCGGCTTGCGCCCAGAAGCGCTGCGGCGCGATCGATCGCGCCTTGAAGGGGCAACGGTTTGCCCCTGATCCACGCGTCAGCCATACCCGCTCCTGTCTTCCCGGCATGGCCGGATCGGGTGCTTCCTTGGCATTTGTCTCGATCAAGTGTCGTATTTGATATACGCGAACCGCTGGTCGTCACCCGGCGTTCCCTCAAGCGCGCCGGCTTCCTTGCCTGGCTGCCATTGAATCACGTCCTCTATCTTCTTCGCCAACTCGAAATCCTTGTCGGTGATGCCCTTGGCTGAATGATTCTGCAGGCGAACCTCTACCCAGGCATAGGACGCTGTGATGTCGGGATGATGCCACGCGGCTTCGGCGAGATGCCCGACCGTGTTGATCACCATCAACGTCCCTTTCCAACTATTTGTTCGGTACTTACGACGAATCCATCCGCCTTCGAACTGCCAGTGCGGCAACTCTTTCGCAAGCCGCGCTTTGATCTCGTCGTCGCCGTATGTGCGTTCTTTAATAGTCTCTGCCATGGTGATCCTACCTTATCGTCGCTGTCGCGATCTCTTACGGATTGCCAAGCTCGCCAAGGTGTCGCAGTCTAGTCTTGGTTCGACGAGCGAAAAACCCCTCCGCCCTTCGAAGCCGGGAGCCATGGCTTGGATAGTGCGTATCACAGTGTGACGGTCACCGCGCCGGCCAGATTGCACTTCGGGTTTCTGGACCTGAACGGTGATCTTGGTCGCCGCTTCGGCAGTATTGGGCTTGCGATCAGCGGATTGCAAACGCAGGTCGTATTGTCGCCGTCCAGTGAGATGCAAATTAACGGTCCTGATGCCGAGCGTACGCGGCGTTATGTTGAACGTTTTCAGCAACTACTGGGATTGCGCGGTGCGTATCGTATCGACGTCGCGCACGCGATCCCAGGCCACGCCGGTCTGGGTTCCGGAACGCAGTTGGCGTTGGCATTGGCGCGCGCAATCAGGCAACTCCATCGCTTGCCGACGGACACGCGGGGCGATGCGCTTCGTCTCGGCCGCGGCGGTCGGTCCGGCGTTGGCATTGGGTTGTTTGACCATGGCGGTTTGGTCGTCGATGGTGGCCGCTGGCCGGGCGAGGGCGTTGCGCCGATCGTGAGCCGGATGCCGTTCCCCGAGGACTGGCGGATCATCGTAGTGCTTGACCCGAGCGATAGTGGGATCCACGGCGATGACGAGCGCGCCGCCTTTGCCAAACTGCCCCCGTTTGACGCCGCCGAGGCCGGCCGCATTTGCCGTCTCGTGCTGATGCAGGCTTTGCCGGCACTGGCGGAGGCCGATCTGGTTTCATTCGGAACTGCGATCAACGAGATGCAGAGAATTCTCGGCACTTATTTCGCACCGATGCAGGGCGG
This sequence comes from uncultured Pseudomonadota bacterium, assembly GCA_963773225.1. Lineage (GTDB taxonomy): Bacteria > Pseudomonadota > Alphaproteobacteria > Rhizobiales > Xanthobacteraceae > Pseudolabrys. Next base: position 117,571 of record CAVZAO010000006.1, on the reverse strand, counting down.
CGCGCCATTTGCCAGTGCCGCGGTACAGGCGGCGCTCGCTTTCCTGGAAGGTGAGGGCGCCTGCCCCGGTGGGCAGAGTTCGTGGGGTCCAACCGGCTTCGCCTTCGCAGAATCGCCGGAGCAGGCGGAGCAGCTCGTGGCCGCGGCCAAGCGGCACGGGCATTGCAACCGCCTGGTTATTCGTGTCTGTCGGGGCCTCAATCGCGGGGCCGTCGTCGAAGAGAATGCTCCAGCAGCCGTATCGAATTTGTAATCGCCGCGCGGAGAAGGTAATGGCCGACAAGAATATCCTGCACATGTTGACGCCGCTCAAGCACATGAGCCCGTTCGACGTGAACATGGCGCTCGATGCCGGCTACGATGCTGTGGTGCCCTATACCGGCGTGACTCCCGAGGAGGTGCAGGGGCTGGTGCAGGATGCCATGTTTTCGCGTGCGCCGAAGGTGGGCGTTCGCACCGCGGTCTTTTTCGGCGGCAAACAGGCGATCCCTGCGCTCGACATGTTGGAGGCGGGACGCAAGGCGTTGGTGCCACCCTTCGGGATTTCGTTTTTCGCCGATCCGGCCGGCTCGTTCACGACCGCGGCGGCGATGGTCGCATGCGTCGAGAAGGCGTTGCGCGAGAAGAAAAAGCGCGACTTGAAAGGTTGCACGGTTGCGGTCTTTGGGGCGACCGGCGTGGTCGGCTTCTCAGCGGCGGTGATCGCGGCGATGCAGGGCGCCGATGTGGCTCTCGTAGGCTATGACGGCATCGCGCGGGTGAGCAAGGCAGCAGATGAGATCAAATCGCGCTTCGGCCTCGCCACACGCGCGGCCGATGGCAGTGACGACGGCAAGAAGGCGGCTATTCTGGCAGGCGCGGCGATCGTTTTGTGCGCGGGCCGCGCCGGAGTACAAATCGTGTCGGCGCGGCAGCTTGAAACCGCGCAGTCGGTGCTGATCGCCGCCGACGTCAACGCCGTCCCGCCGACCGGGGTCGAAGGCCTCGACATGACCGCAAACGGCGTCGAGTTGAACTCGCACGGTACTTTGGGTATTGGGCCGCTCGCCATCGGCAACATCAAGTACAAGACCGAATTCGGCCTGTTCAAGCAGATGATCGAGGCCACTAAGCCGGTTTGTCTCGATTTTCGCGATGCCTACACCCTCGCCCATGAACTCAGCGGCTAGGAGGAATTCGGTGCTGATTGCCGCCGCCTCGGGACGCGCGCTGGCCGCTTCGGCGCGGCGCGGCGGTTATGTGCCGTTGGTCGCCGATATGTTCGGCGATCTGGATACATTGGCGGTGGTCGCGAGGCATGAGCACGTCGATCTGCTGGACCGTGGGCTGGATGACGAAAAAGTGATCGGCGTTCTGGCGCGGCTATCCGGCGGGGCAACGCCTGCGGGGATCGTCTGCGGCAGCGGCTTTGAGGATCGCCCGGCATTGCTGAAGGGAATCGCGGCGCGCTGGCGGCTGCTTGGGAATTCGGCTGATACGATCGCGCAATTGAAGGATCCGCTCCGGTTTGCCGCATTCTGCCGTGCGGCCGGAATTGCGCATCCCGAGACGTCGTTGCACCGTCCGGCCGATGCGGGTGCTTGGGTGGTCAAACGCGTTGGCGGCGCCGGCGGTTGGCATATCCGGCCGGTGCACGAGAGCGATGTCGCGGGCGAGGGCGTTTATTTCCAGCGTCGTATCTGCGGCCAGGCGGTCTCGGCGCTGTTGCTCGGCAATGGCCGTCGGACGATGGTGCTGGGCTTCAGCGCGCAGTGGTGTTCGCCCTTGCCGCGGCATCCGTTTCGCTATGGCGGGGCGCTACGGCCTGCGCCCTTGAGCGACGAAATGGCCCAAGCCATGACGGCAGCGCTGATGCGGCTCACCGCGCAGTTGCCGCTGACCGGATTAAACAGCGCTGATTTCCTGGTCGACGGCGATCGGTTTCATCTGCTCGAGATCAACCCGCGGACCGGTGCGACGTTCGACCTGTTCGAACCGGCGCACGGGACTTCGCTATTCGCGCTGCATGTCGAAGCCTGCGCAGGCCGCTTGCCGGCAGCACCGCCGACCCTCGAGGGCGCCATGGCGGGGGCCATCCTCTATGCGGAGCGCACGATCGAGAGCATGCCGGCGCTCGATTGGCCGGATTGGGTGAGCGATCGGCCGGTGCCTGGGAGCACTATCAAGGCCGAAATGCCGCTATGCTCGGTGTTCGCTCGGGCGGAGACGGAGGCGCAAGCGCGGCAGCTCCTGCAGACGCGCATGGTTGAGATCGCCGCCCAGCTATGGGAGCCGGTGACATGAGCGCCGCGTCAGCAATCAGCGTGAATGCCAAGGCGGCAGCGTTGATTGCCGCGCTCACCGCCGCGTCGGCCACGCTCAAGGTAGCCGTCAGCCAGGGCGCCCGAGGGGAGACGCTGATCGACGCCGGCAGCACCGTCGAGGGCAGCATCGGTGCCGGAATGCGAATCGCCGAAATCTGCATGGGGGGCTTGGGCACATTGCAGCTATCTGCCAGCGCTGCGACGCCGCGGTGGCCCTGGACGCTGCTGGTACATTCGACGCAGCCGGTGATCGCTTGTCTGGCCAGTCAGTATGCGGGTTGGCGGCTTTCTGAGGGTGAGGGCAAGGACGCCTATTTCGCCCTCGGTTCGGGACCGGCGCGGGCGCTTGCGCTTAGCGAACCGTTGTTTGAAACGCTCGCCTATCGTGACAGCGCCACCAGCGCTGCGCTGGTGTTGGAAAGCGAGCGACCCCCGCCGCCGGCGGTCGTCGACAAGGTGGCGCAGGCTTGCGGGTTGGCGCCGAAAGCGATCAGCATCATCTATGCGCCGACCCAAAGCCTGGCGGGCGGAACCCAGATTGTGGCGCGTGTGCTGGAGGTGGCGCTGCACAAGGCGCATGAACTGAAATTCCCGCTCGATCGCATCGTCGAAGGCATGGCTGCCGCACCATTGGCGCCGCCGCATCCAGACCTGATCACCGCGATGGGCCGTACCAACGACGCGATCATCTACGCCGGCCGGGTGCACTTGATCGTGGCAGGGCCGGCGGCCGAGGCGAGGGCGCTTGCAGAACAGTTGCCGAGCGTGGCTTCGCGCGATTACGGTCACCCGTTTGCGGAAATCTTCAAGCGCTTCAAGGGCGATTTCTACGCCATCGATCCGATGCTGTTCAGCCCCGCCCAGGTGACGGTCACCGCGCTCGAGACCGGCGAGAGCTTCCACGCCGGGCGCCTCAACCTGGACCTGCTCGATGCCTCGTTCGCGTGAGCCAAGCGTGGGCGGCACGGGGATGGCTGGGCCGGTTATCGGCCTGGTGACGGACCAGTTGGATTGGCACGCGCGCGTGCTGTGCGGGGCGTTCGCGGCGCTGGGTGCGCGCACCGTCGCATTCGATTTGGCCGAGTGCCGCATCGATACGGCGGCGATGCACGGCCTGACTTTGCCCGGCTTTGACGCTCGGTTGCCTGACGCGGTACTGGTGCGCACACTTTCCGGCGGCAGTTTCGAGGCGGTGACGCTACGTCTGGGCGTGCTGCATGCGCTTGGTGCGCTGGGCATCCCGGTTTGGAACAACGCTCGCGCCATCGAGCGCTGCGTCGACAAATCGACGACCAGTTTTCTGCTCGCCCGCGCGGGTTTGCCCACGCCGGCGACCTGGGCGCTGGAATCGCGTGCGGCGGCGGTGGCAATCGTGCAAGGCGAAGGCGGCGACTTCGTCCTCAAGCCACTATTCGGCTCCCAGGGGCGGGGGCTGCGCTTGATCCGCAACGCCGACGATTTGCCGGGGCCAGCCGAGGTGGCAGGGGGTGTTTATTATCTGCAGCGGTATATCGGGGTTGATCGCGGGGGTTTTCACGATTTTCGGCTGCTGGTGTCGCAAGGTGCTGTGGTTGGGGCCATGATGCGCCATTCGGCGCACTGGGTGACCAACGTCAAGCGCGGGGGCAAGCCGGTCGCGGCCATGGTCGAAGGCGCCATGCGTGACCTTGCTGTTGCTTCTGTCGCTGCTGTAGACGCTGAATTCGCCGGCGTCGATATAATCATCGATGCCGACGCGCGTCCCATGGTCATCGAGGTGAACAGCATGCCGGCGTGGTCTGGTTTGCAGCGCACCATGCCGATTGATATTGCCGGCGTTATCGCGAACGATTTGGTTTCGGCGCTAGCAAGCCGGACGCAATGCGGGGCCGTCGTTTGACGGCGCTTCGGCAGCAGATCGCCGAGGCGTTTATTGCAGCATGCCGCGACGAGTTGCTGGCGCCGAAACCCGGCAACGTGCATGTTTTTTCCGACGGCCACCGCATGACGGTGAGCGACTTCGAGCGCAGCGCCATGGCGGCTGCGGGGCCCATCACGGCGCCTGGTTCGGTGGGTGCGCGCATCGTGGGTGCTGTCGAAGCGACGTTCGCGGCCGTCGATGCGAACACAAATCTCGGCATCGTGCTGTTGTGCGCACCACTCGCGGTGGCCGCAGAGAAGGGGGCTGCGGCCCACGATTTGCGTTCGCCGCTGGCGAATGTGCTGGAGCGCCTTGACGTCGAGGATGCCAACTTGGCGTTTCGCGCCATAGCGAGGGCATCGCCTGCCGGGCTGGGGCGTGCCGAGCGCCACGACGTGTTCGCCTCCGCCACCGTTAGCTTACGCACGGCAATGGCCGAAGCCGCCGGCCGCGATCGTATTGCAAAGCAATATGCTAATGATTTTGCCGATGTTTTTGAAATCGGCGTCATGTCGTTGCACGCCGCTTTGGCGGGGTCATCTGACCGAAAGATGGCGACGTTGCAGGTCTATCTCGGTTTTCTTGCCGCATTTCCAGACAGCCATGTTGTGCGCAAGCACGGCGCAGCGGCTGCGGAGCGGGTGCGCACGCACGCGGCGATGCTGAAAACGAAAATGGCGAGCAATGTCGACGACTTGCTGCCTGAATTGATGCAATGGGATACCGACTTGAAGAGAGCGGGGATCAATCCCGGCACCAGTGCTGATCTGACCGTCGCAACGCTTTTCGCGGATCGGCTTCACAACATCTTGCTCGCGGCGCGTAACAGTGATTGACTGCCTCCGCGGAAGAAACTTCTGCCGCTATCTGGCAAACCGGTCCGGGACCCGGACGCTGACAACAAGGATAGCCGTTCGGCCGGCCGCCCTAGGCTTGGCGTCCGGTGTGTTGTTCCTTGGGAGGAGATGGCGATGGCTAAAGTTAATGGATTGTGCGTCGGGGAATCTTTGGTGGGCGAAGGCAATGAGGTCGCGCATATCGATCTCATCATTGGCCCGCGCGGTAGCGCTGCCGAAAGTGCCTTCGCGAATTGCTTGACCAACAACAAGGACGGTTTCACCTCGCTCTTGGCCGTGGTGGCGCCGAACTTGCTGTGTAAGCCTGCGACGGTGATGTTTAACAAGGTCACCATCAAGGGCGCTAAGCAGGCCGTGCAGATGTTTGGTCCGGCGCAGCATGCGGTGGCCAAGGCTGTGGCCGACAGCCTCGCCGAAGGTGTCATTCCGCAGGACGAGGCGGATAACCTGTTCATCTGTGTCGGGGTGTTCATCCATTGGGAAGCGGCCGACGACAAGAAAATCCAGGAATTTAATTATCAGGCCACCAAGGAGGCGATCGCCCGTGCGATTGCGGGCGAGCCGAAGGTGTCCGAAGTCATCGCCAAGCGCGATTCGGCCAAGCATCCCTTCGCGGCTTAGGAAGGAAGCAGCCGCGGGGAGGCGAAGCCTCCTGCTGAGTCGGGCGGTCTCCTTCGCCGGCTGGCCAGGTCTCTGGGACTGGGATGACAACCGCGGCGGCCGCGTTGTGCGGCCGCCCGGTTTCAGCACGGATGCCGCAGGTCTTGCAGATCGGCGGATGTGATGCGGCCGTCGTGTAGCCCTGAGGCGACCAGTGCGCCGGCAATGCCGGCACGCAGCAATGTGTGCAGGTCGTTGCCGTCCCGCACGCCGCCGGCGGCATAAACGTCGCGCTGCGCGGCCGCCGCTTTGAGGGCCGCGAGGCGGGCAAGGTCAGGACCCGCCCCGCTGCCGACACGGTGAAGGGTCATGGCGATCACGCGCTGCGGCCAATGCTCGGCCTGTGCCAGCAGGGCGCCCGGCCCCTGAAAGTCGTCGCCGCGGAAATCGAGCGACAGGACGATGCGGCGGTTGTCGGCGAGCTGTTGGGCGAGCGTAGCGTCAATTTGCGTCTCGCTGCCAAGCACCAGATCGCCAAGGTCGCGTTGCAGCCAGTCGGCGGCGGCGTCGAAGTCGGCGATGCCGCTGTCGACCCAGAGTGTGAGCGCGGGAAAGGCATGCCGCACGCGTTGCAGCATTGCGCGATTGTCACCGGCACCGGTGATGGCATCCAGGTCGGCGATGTAGAGTGTCGAAAACGGATGCAAGGACAATAGTCCATGCACCACATCGATCGGATCGCTGCCAGGGGCGAGGGGCGTTTCGATCGGTTCGTAGCGGTCGCGCTGGCCCATACGGGCGTGGACGACCTGCCCCCCCTTGAGATCGATGACGGGAATGACTTCCATGTATGCTCCTGGCGGCGTTGCGGTTTTACCGCCGACGGTGTCTCGTTCAAGTGGATATAGCCTAGAAGGGTAGGACAAGGCGATGTCGGTCGTCGTGGGATGGGATATCGGTGGCGCGCATCTGAAGGCGGCGCGTGCCGAGGATGGCCGCATCGTTGCGGCGGTGCAGGTGCCCGCGCCGCTCAAATTCGGCGTCGCGCGGGTGGCGGAAGCGTTTGCGGAGGCCATGGAGGCCATCGGTGACGCCGACCGGCACGCCGTAACTATGACCGGCGAACTGGCTGATACGTTTGTCTCTCGCGCCGAGGGGGTGGCTGCGCTCACGGGCACGGCACAACAGGCGCTTGGCCCTCGTGTGGATGTCTACGCAGGTCGGGCGGGGTTTGTGGCGCCCCACGAGGTCGGCGGTCACGTCATCGACATTGCGTCCGCTAACTGGTTTGCCAGCGCTTCCGTCGTGGCAAAAACCATTGATTCTGCGCTATTTCTTGACATGGGCTCGACGACCACCGACGTCATCCCGATCGTCGATGGCGCTGTTGTCGCTCATGGTTATACCGATGCCGAAAGGCTTGCCAGCGGCGAGCTGGTCTATACCGGTCTCGTGCGCAGCTTTCTGATGGCGAGCGCGGAGCGCGTCCCCTTCGCGGGTGGCTGGACCGAATTGATCCGAGAGAACTTCGCCAACATGGGCGACGTGCACCGGATCCTCGGGAGCCTGCCCGAAGGTGCCGACCAGATGGGTACCGCCGATGGCCGGCCCAAGACGGTTGCGGCGTCGCGGGCGCGGCTCGCCCGCATGGTGGGTCGCGATGCCGACGACGCCGAGCCGGCGGTCTGGGTCTCGCTGGCGGATTGGTTCGCCGAGGGCCAAATCCGCGCGGTGATGGACGGTGCGTCTCTGGCGCTCTCGCGAAGGCAACTTGCGGCCGTGGCGCCCGCCGTCGTCGCCGGCGCCGGCGCCGGTGTCCTGCGGGAGGTCGCCCGCAGGCTCGGCCGGGAGGTTATCGATTTCGAGTCACTGTTCGACACAGCGCCGCTCGCGCGTGCGGCGGTGTCGCTGGCAGCACCTGCAGCAGCAGTTGCCCTACTGGCCTCGGAGGAAATGGAAATGCAGGGAGCCATGTCAAAACAGACTGCCCTCGCACGATCGTAATGCGAAATTTTCAGAATGACGCGCCGAACGCCACGTGTGCCTCATGGCGCGCAAAGTTGGTGAGGTCGAGCGCGCCACTTTCGCCATTGGCGCGGCCGGCAACTTGCGTGTTCCACCCGAATGTGAGCCACGTGCTTTTCGACAGCGTGACCGAGATGGTGGGGCCCAGGTAGAAGGCCTCGCCTGCGAGCGTGCTGAAATCTATCGTATCGTATTGCCGTAGATAGCGCGCCTCGAGCCCGGCAAAGATGGTTTTGCTCAGCCGAGCCATCAAGCCTCCGCTCAGCGCGAGCGTGTTTTGCCGCGACCAGGTGCCGTCAGCCCGCGACTTTGATGTCTCCGGCTCGTAACTGACATTGATGACACCGACCAGCAGATTCGGCACCAGGTTGACATCGGTGGCAACCACGAATTCGGAACCGAAACCGTTGACCGGCTCGCCGGACTCGTCATCGACGCGTGTCCAGTACGGTGCCGCCGCCACTGCCAGCCCGATGCCGTTCGTCGCCCGGTCGAAAAGACGATAGCTCAGGCCGCCGGACAGGCCGCCGAATGCCGCGCTATCGCGGTCATCCATTCCGGGCACGCCCTTTATGTGGTGAAAGGCACCCGAAGTACCGAGTTCAAGCTGTAGATTACGAGTCAATTGATATTGAAACGATAATTCACTCTCGATCGATCGATATGTGCCGCCGCCGCGGCCGGACCTGCCGCTGAAGCTGGCATCCAGCTCTTTGGCGCCCGGATCGTCCATGTCCGTGCCGGCGTTGAAGGCAAACAGATGATCGGTTCCGATCGCGATGGCATCGTCCTCTTCAGCGCGAAGCGGCGCCGGACCGGCAGCCGCAAATGCCAAGAGGCTCATGAGGGCCATGAACGCGGCCATCTCCAAGCGAGGTGCGGTCGACTCTGCCATGCGCGGACGGGACGTGAGCCATATTCCGACGGACTGTTCGGATGAACATTAGCTGAGGAAGACGAAAGTTGGAATCATAATTGAAGCGGCGCAGCCCGCCAACCAACAATATTATGGTGGCAGTGGGACGGTCGCGACATCTTCAAGGATGGCGCGGTGGTGGCGGAGCGAATGAGGGGAGCGAAAAAATAGGGATGACCGCACCCGTTGAAATTAAGGGTGGGGGACAAGAGATCGCAATGACATCCCCTGTCGAGGTGAATCAAGTCGACCGCGGTTTGATCATGCGTTTCTTCATGTCGGAACAACACTCAAGGGAAGAGTTGCCCACCCCGATAGACAGACGCGTGCATCTCATCGAAATGCCGGCAGAGACTATTGCGGTTCTCCGATTTACCGGGTCAACAGCTAGTGCTGCTGTGGCGGCTAGAACGACAGAGCTGTTGCGGGTATTGGACGGCACAAGTTGGAAAGTTGTGGGCATCTCAACAGCCTATTTTTACAATCCGCCGTGGACGATCCCGTTCTTGCGGCGGAACGAGATCGCGGCAGCGGTGCCGCGACTGACGAAATGTGGCCGCAATAATAGGCTTCTCTTCATGGTCGTTTCGACTGACTCGCATATTTTACCGAGCAGAGTGCTCGTCGGCTAATCGACTTTAGCCTCGTTTGCAATCGGTCCATCCATTGGCTGCAAGAGGCTCCGGAGCAGAGGATTCGGATATCTCCGTTCAGTGAGAACTGCATAAAATGTCTCACGAATTCCGGGCAAGTGATCTGCGTCTAAGAGCGTACCGTTCGCAAGTTCGTCCTTGACGACAATTGGCGGAATGACGGCTAGGCCAACGCCCTCGCGCGCCAGAAGACGGACCATCGCCATGTCGTCGACTTCGGCCGCAATCTTCGGTTTGATACCCAGTCGGCTGGCAAGTGCGTCAAAGTCAGACCTCGGCCCGCTGGTGGTGGGAGGCAGCACGAGCGGTGCGCTGGCGAGGCGCTCCAACAATGAAAGTCCAGGTGGGCAGAGGGATGGAATCCCGATAAGTCCGACAGGCTGCTCGGCTATACGATGCACGATAAAAGGAGTCAGCGCGTCCGGTTCCGGCGGATGATTGGTCAATACCAGATCGAGTTGAAGCATTGTGAGGGCTTCGAACAACTCGGTTCTGCTTCCCGAACGGAGAATGACTTCCACGTCGTCCCGCCCGAGCACTGGCTTCAGGAATGTCAGTTGGAAATTTCTGGAGAGTGTGGCGATAGCCCCAACGCGTAACGGGCGGCGCGTCTGGATCTGCTGTTTCAGGATTGTGACGAGCTCCTTACCCGTCGCGAAGATCGAGTCGGCATGGTCCAGCGCGATCCGGCCTGCTTCTGTCAGGTGGAGCGCGCGACCCCGTCTCTCGAAAAGCGGTTGGCCCAAGCGATCCTCAAGCTGACGGATCTGCGACGAGAGGGCCGATTGCGACACATGCAACCGCTCTGCGGCACGGGTGAGTTGGCCCTCATGGGCGACGATCTGAAAGTAACGGAGGTGGTGATAATTCAGCTCAGCCATACAGTTCTCTTTATGTGAACGAAAACAAACAAACAATCTATTTTTATTGAATAAACGCGTCCGCTACATCCTCCCGGCGTGCCGAGAATCGGGAGATGTTCCTATGCTGCTGAATTTATTGACTTTATTGCCCCCGGCGCTGCTCCTCGCGGGAGCCGCTTTTGCCTTGGCGAGGCCCGGCAGGCGGCCGACTTTGGTCCTGCTGGCGCTCCAGTGCATCGCTCCACTGGCACTTGCCAGCGCCATTAGTGCTTCGGTTTGGCTCGCGTTGGCGGGACCCGCCACCACCGTACTATTCGGCTCGGCCGCACTCGGACTGGCCATCCGTCTCGATGCCGTAAGCGCGCCAATACTGCTGCTGGTCACGTTCATTGGCTGGATCGTTCTACGGTACTCGGCCACGTATCTCGATGGTGAGGATCGTCAGGGCGCCTTCATGGGCTGGCTTGCGGCGACACTCGCTGCGGTCCTGATGCTCGTTCAGGCCGGCGATCTGATAACGCTGTCGGCAGCGTGGATCGCGACAAGCCTGTGCCTCCACCGCCTGCTCTTATTTTATCCGAACCGAATTCGGGCCCGCCGGGCCGCCCGCAAAAAATTCATCGTTGCGAGGATCGGCGACGTCGCACTCCTTTCGTCTGCCGTTCTTCTCGCCGCTGGCTACCACACAACGAATATCGCCGCGATTCTTCGACATGCGTCGTTGGACGAGGCGCCGCGGGCCGCAATGTTCTCGGCCGGGCTTTTGGCTATCGCCGCAATACTGAAATCAGCCCAATTCCCGACCCATGGCTGGCTGACCGAAGTCATGGAAGCGCCAACACCCGTGTCGGCCCTGTTGCATGCCGGCGTTATCAACGCTGGAGGCTTCCTGTTGATCCGCTTTGCTGACGTGATGCTGTTGGCGCCTGGCGTGCTCGCCGCGCTTGTCATGATCGGCGGGTTTAGCGCGCTGCTTGGCGGCCTCGCCATGTTGGCACAACCAGCCGTGAAGACCTCGCTTGCCTGGTCGACCATTGCTCAAATGGGTTTCATGATCTTGGAATGCGGCCTCGCGCTCTTCCCGTTGGCGCTGCTGCACATTATCGCTCATTCGCTTTACAAAGCACATGCTTTCCTCTCGTCAGGCAGTGCCGTCGACAATGTTGCTGCGATCCGACGACCGGGGCCGGTCGCGATCCCTGGCGGAAGCGCAGTGGTGCGCGCTTTCGCTTTAGCGATTGCGATATATGCCGTCATCGGTTTGGCCTTCGGCCTGGAAGGTAAGTCACCACAGGCGCTTGCTCTTGGCGCCATTCTTATCTTTGGCGTGGCCTACCTCATCGCCCAAGGGCTTGCCGATGCGGCTCCCCGGGAACTCGCTCAGCGGACGGCGGCCTACGCCGTGGCTGCGGCCATAAGCTACTTCGCGCTGCAGACGGGCGCCGAGTGGCTAACTTCCGGAATTTTGCCCGCACCGCCTGTGCCTGGCCCGCTGGAATGGGCACTGATCGTGCTGGCCATTTTAAGCTTCGGCTGTGTGGCGGTCGCACAAGCGACCTTCCCCCTATGGGCCACCCACCCAGCGGCCGCGGGGCTACGGGTTCACGTGGCAAACGGCCTCTATGCCAACGCGGTGTTCGATCGGCTCATCGGCAATTGGTCGGTCCATCGGGCGAAGTGACATACTAAGAAGGCAAACCTCATGAATGTCCAAAGCAAGATACCTTCGCCAACCGTTGACGCTCTCGCGAGCGCTGTCGACGCGGCTGGCCGTCGAATTCCGCCGCTCTGGCCGCTTGCCTCGCATGTTGCCGTCAACCCTTATCTTGGCCAGGCACATTTGCGCCTTGCGGAAGCAGCAGCGCAGTTAGAACGGTTTGGTGCTGGACCCCTGACCATGACGAGGAGATGGTATCTCGACAGCATCGCCAAAGGCACAATTACCGATGTCGATCTTGAGGATGCGCGTGCAGCGTCCCCATACCGGCACAAGCCCAAGAATTTGGATCAGCTCAAAGCCGCTGTGAATCAGCCAATCGTTTCAACGGACCCATTGCCAACGATTGCCGAACTTGCTGCGGCTTCCACCCGCGTTGATTGGCCGGGGATTATCGCCGACCGACTCGGAGTGTGGGCCGCCAGTCACTTTGATGCCGGGCAGGCGCTATGGATTGCGTTGCAGGGCAAGGATGCGTGGGCCGCGTATCGGATGCATGCGATGCACGATATCACGCCGGAGATTCTTGGCCTCTCGCGCTTTGCCGCCTTTGTCGCTGAGGCGCCCAAGTCTCCCTTGGAGGCGATAGCCCGCTCGGCCGATCGGCTCGAGATCGGTACAGCGGCGTTGGAATCGTACAGTCATCAGCTTCTGCTGTCGTTGGGCGGCTGGGGGCAGTACGCGCGTTACCAGCTCTGGTGTGCCGAGCTCTCGAATGGCACGAATTCAACTTTGACTGAGTTATTGGCGATCCGTCTGCTTTGGGAGGAGGCCCTCTATTGCCGGTATAAATCGGAAATTGCGAAAGACTGGGAAAAGACCCGCAATATGCATGCATTGGCGGCGGCACCCGATGAGACCAAGGTCGTCGACGAAATTTTGCAAGAAGCGGCTGAACGTGCCGCGCAAAGAGTGCTGGCTGAGCAGCTTGCTGGACCTGCCATCGAGGGCGATGAAAAGCCTCCGCTGCTTCAAGCCGCCTTCTGCATTGATGTCCGCTCGGAGGTTTTCCGTCGATCACTGGAACGAATAGATCCTGCTATCCGGACGCTCGGGTTTGCCGGCTTTTTCGGTGTTTTTGCTAAGCACAAGCGCTTTGCCTCCGATGTTGAGGAGCTACGGCTTCCCGTACTCCTCAATCCGACAGTCCATTCCTGCGCGACCGGTCCGGAAAGCGCTATGGCCGACCTCAGCGCGCGCCTCAAAGCGCGGGCCCAACGTGCCTGGGGACGCTTCAAGTTGGCTGCGGTGTCCTCGTTTGCCTTCGTCGAGGCGATGGGGCCGGTGTACGCGATGAAGCTGCTACGCGATAGCTTCAAGCTCCACCCGACACTGGCACCAAACGATCCGAAGCCGTACTTCCAGCCCCCGCTCGATCGGTCGGCGCGGATCAAGGCGGCAGAGACGATTCTTCGCGCCATGTCGCTCACCAGCGGGTTCGCGCGCATCGTTCTGCTTGTCGGGCATGGGGCTAGTGTGGTCAACAATCCGCATGCGAGTGGGCTGCATTGTGGCGCATGTGGTGGATATTCGGGAGACGTTAACGCCAGGCTTCTCGCGTGTCTGCTCAATGATAGAGAAGTGCGCGCGGGGCTTGCTGCGCGCGAAATCCACATTCCCAACGATACACTCTTCATTGCAGCGTTTCATGACACGACGGCAGATCAGGTCCTTCTTTACGAGCAGGATGCGGAAACGGACTCGCACGCCGCCGACTTGGCGAAAGTGCGCGGTTGGCTGGCGGCCGCAGGGAAGCTTGCGCGGACGGAACGGGCTCTGAAGCTGCCTCGGGCGACCAATGGCAATAATCTTCCAAGTCGTAGCCGGGACTGGTCCGAAACACGCCCCGAATGGGGCCTGGCCGGCTGCAAGGCGTTTATCGCGGCGCCACGGACCCGAACTGTGGGTCGCAATTTGGCGGGGCGCGCCTTTCTGCATGACTATGACTGGACGCTTGACAGTCAAAGCGGCTTTGCCGTGCTGGAACTAATCTTGACTGCGCCCGTCGTGGTCGCGAGCTGGATCAGTTTGCAATACTACGGCTCAACGGTCGCACCTGAAGTCTTCGGAGCGGGCAATAAACTTCTTCACAATGTCGTCGGCGGTATCGGTGTCGTCGAGGGCAATGGCGGAACCATGCGGGCAGGCTTGCCGTGGCAGTCAGTGCATGACGGTGATCGGTACATTCACGAACCCCTGCGCCTGGCGGTCTGCATCGAAGCCCCGCGCGAGGCCATAGCCGATGTCCTCGCGAGACACGACGAGGTGCGGGCCCTGTTCGAAAACCGGTGGCTGCATCTGATAGCGCTCGACGAGCGTGGTCGGATGGCATGGCGCTACGTGGGACACCTGCGCTGGCTGCCATTCATGGACCCGGTAACCGATAACCAACTCGCAGAGGCGCTTTCGTGAGGGTCCAATAGTAGTCGCCCGCCTCTGCGAGCGCAGCAGCCCAAGCGGCTCCTTGCTGACTCGATGAGGCCGGCTCGCGGAACAAGGTGCACTAAAGGGTTCGTTGGATGCAAAGCGGACAGAAATTCTCGTTGGCCGGAAAGCGAGCCGTTCTAGCGACGATGCACGGCAAAGAGAAGGTCATCAAACCCCTCTTAGAGGCGGCCACTGGCGTGCAAATTGATATCCCGCCCGATTTGGATACAGACCGATTTGGGACCTTTAGTCGAGAGATTGAGCGCACTGGATCGCAACTCGATGCGGCCCGCGCTAAGATCGCCGCAGTCTTCGATCGCGATTGCGAGGCATTCGTCGCGATTGCAAGCGAAGGAACGTTCGGGCCGCATCCGTTTGTTCCGTTGATCCCCATCGGCCGAGAGATCGTGGTGCTCAAGGATCGTGAGACCGGATTGGAGATCACCGGGAAGCACGCGGATCTGAAGACGAATTTCCTCCGCAAAGAAGTTGCAGATGTTCACGATGCTATTGCGTTTGCTGAGGGCGTTGGCTTTCCTGAACAGGGTGTGATTGTCGTCGGCTCTGTCGGGCATGAGCCGGCGCCAGATCGCTTTCTTGAAAAGGCGATCACAACCTCTGCAGATCTCTCGACGGCAGTCGTAAGCGCGTTATCGCATTGCGGGGCCGCACACATCGAGACGGACATGCGGGCGCACCGCAACCCCACACGGATGCGCTCCATCAAGCGCGCTACGATCGATCTCGTGCGCCGCTACAGGAGCCGCTGCCCTGAATGCGATCGTCCCGGTTTCGCAGTGACGGAACGGCTTTTTGGACTGCCATGCGCGTGGTGCGGGGGTCCGACATCCGCCCTGCGCGCAGAGATCTCGATCTGTGACGGCTGTGCCTACCGATTGGAAAGACCGGTTAAGGGGATCCAGGTCGATCCAAGTCTTTGCAACCACTGCAACCCATAGCTGCCCTCAGAGGTGGATACGGTGATAAACGATCGAATTGCAGCAGATCGACTGAAAGCGGCAGAGGAATGGATACATTGGGTCCTTTCGAATCCGAACGCCAGTCCGTGGGTTAAGGACGCAGTAGAGACCGCCCTGCATCGCGACCCCGTTAAAGTATTGAATGATCTCGAATTGCTCAACTTATTGCTGCGCACGCGAGCGGAGGCATTGGTTGCGCTTTCTATGACGTCACCTCGTCCGGTCGACCGAAAGTTGGAAGATTAACGACGCAACAGGATCCCGGAGCGACCGCTAGCATAAATCAATGCCAGTCTTTGGCGTGCGCGTCGCCGGTCGCCACATGTCTGGGTGGGCCGCCCGTGTGCGGCGACTGTTGCGCGTTTACGGGCTACTCATGCGATTGACCGCGCGTAACACGTCCTGCGTTAAAATGCAGCGCAGCGCTTTTGAATCCGTCCACCAGAACGGAAATGTCGTTGGTGGCGATCACCATCGAGAAGCCCTCATGGCTGCGCGCCACGGCGTGCGCAACGTTCGTGGTATAGATCGCACAGGCGATGCTGGCGGCGCGGCTGGCGGCCAATACGGCATTGCATCCATCTTCATGGCGCTGCTTGCCTTCGTCCGAAAGCCCAAGCGATAGGGACAAGTCGCCGGTACCTATCAAAATAAAGTCGAGCCCGGGCGTGCGGGCAATATCGGCGGCGTTTTTGACGCCTTCCGCGGTTTCGATCATGACGCCGACGATGGTTCTTTCGTTGGCAATCGCGCAATAGTCGAGAAAGTCGCCCGCGAGTGGGCGAATACCGCCCCCCGAGCGGTGGCCTTGAGGTGGGAAGCGTGCGGCGCTGACGGCAAAAGCTGCTGCGTCGGCACTCTCGACCAGCGGTACGATGACTCCTTCTGCGCCTGAATCGAGCGCTTGGCCGATGGCGGCTGGTGTGTTCTCTGCCACCCGCACCAACACGGAGGCACTGCCCCCGACCAGCCCTACAGCGTTTTCCAGGCTGCGGCGGTCCCAAAGGCCGTGCTGCATGTCGATCACGATGGCGTCGATGCCGCTGGCGGCGGCCAATTCGGCGATCGCTGTCGAACCTGTCGACAGCCAAATGGCGGCCAGCGGTTCGCGGCCGAAGCGCCGACGCAAGCCAGTGTCAAGCAAATTCAGCACGTCGCGCTCCTGTTTGATGGGTACCGTGCGGCGAAGCAATTGCCCCGAATCCGGTGCCACTCATGTGATCTTGCTGACTTTGCGTAACGGCTTTGGTTTCTCGATTGCGCATTCGCTTTGCGGCTCAGAATCGGCGTGCACGGCGAAATAGCAGGCCTCAGCGTGATCGATGAATTCCGTCATCAAGGTCTCCACGGCCACCGCGTCGCGTTGAACGAAGGCGTCGATGAGGCGCTTCAACCCATCGATGACGATGTCCTGGGTGGCGCGATCGGGTAGGGTGCGTAGACGCACGGTCTGCACCTGGTCGGCGAAACGCGCGATGGTGGCTGCGAGCCGCCAGTTAGGCTCGGCCTTAAGCCAGGTCTGGCGGAATTGCATATTGGCGAGCGACAGTTCGTCCACATCGTGCGTGGCGTGGGCGCGGCAGGCCCTGCCGAGGGCGGCGCGCAGGGTTTCGGTATCGTCATCTGTAAGGTGCCGTGCTGCATTCGCGGCGGCGCGCGGCTCCAGCAGCCTGCGAACCGCGAAGATATCCCGGATGTCCTGGCTCGAAAGTTTCGGCAGCACGAACCCTCGGGTGGTGCCGACCAAATAACCTTCATGGACGAGCTGCAGCAGCGCCTCTCGCACCGGCACACGGGAGACCCCGAGCCGGTTGGCGATTTCGACGTCGACGAGGCGGTCGTCGGGGCCGATTTCACCGTGCTGAAGACGATGCCTCAGCTTCTCGCGAATCTGTTCGCGCAGGCTGTTCGGGCGCAGAGGCCGTGGTCCGCGCGCATAGGATTGATCAGATTGCATCAATTTCCAGCCGTCCCTTTCGCATTGCATCTGGCGTGACTGGCCGGCCAAAGTCGACCGGCCAGTACTATCCTTCGGCGTAAGCTTGCCCCGGGTGGGCAGTCGCCGAACCGGATAGAAATATCTTTCCCGGGTTGAGAATGTTGTGGGGGTCGAGCGCGCTTTTGACACGGCGCATGAGGTCGAGAGCGGGGCCAAACTCCGGCTCGAGATACGCGATTTTGCCTTGGCCGACACCGTGCTCGCCGGTGCAGGTGCCGTCCATGGCGATCGCGCGCATCGCCAAACGCTCGGAGAAGGCTTTCATGCGCGCAATTTCATCGTGGTCGTCGCCGTCGAACAATACCGCGACGTGAAAATTACCGTCGCCGACATGGCCGAGGATCGGGCCGAACAAGCCCGTTTGGGCCAGGTCATGCTTTGTCTTCATCACGCATTCCGCCAGGCGCGAGATCGGGACACAGACGTCGGTCGCCGTCACCAGGGCGCCGGGCTTGAGCACCCGGCAGGAGTGGGCGGCGTCGTGTCGCGCCTGCCAAAGCTTGGAGCGCTCCTCGGGCCGGGTCGACCATTGAAAGTCGCCGCCGCCGTACTCCTCGGCGATCGCCTTGAAGGCCTCCACCTGTTCATCGAGTCCCGCCTGGCTGCCGTGGAATTCGAGGAACAGCATTGGCGTCTCGGCGAGCGAGAGCTTGGAATAGATGTTGCAGGCGCGGATCTGCAATTCGTCGAGCAATTCCACGCGCGCCAGAGGCAGGCCGGTCTGGATCGCAGCAATCGCCGCGTTGCAGGCGTCGCTGATGGCTGGGAAAGGACAGATCGCGGCTGCGATCGCCTCGGGAACGCCGTGCAGCCGTAAGGTGACTTCGGTGATGATGCCGAGCGTACCCTCGGACCCGATCATGAGCCGGGTGAGGTCGTAGCCTGCCGCCGACTTGCGGGCGCGGCGCCCGGTACGCATCACCTGCCCATTCGCGGTCACCACGGTGAGCGACAGCACGGCGTCGCGCATGGTGCCGTAGCGCACCGCATTGGTGCCGGAGGCGCGGGTCGCCGACATGCCACCGATGGTGGCGTTGGCACCAGGATCGATCGGAAAGAACAGGCCTGCGTCGCGCAAATGCTCGTTGAGCTGTTTGCGGGTGACGCCGGCCTCGACGGTGCAGGTCAAATCCTCCGCATTGATCGAGAGGATCCCGTTCATGCGCGACAGGTCGAGTGAAATGCCGCCATAAGGGGCATTGATCTGGCCTTCGAGCGACGTGCCGACGCCGAAGGCGATGATCGGAACGTTGTGGCGCGCGCACAGGCTGACCACGCCCTGCACGTCCGCCGTTGATGTCGCGAAGAAAACGGCGTCGGGCGGTTGCGGCGCATGCCAGGTGAGGGTGTTGGCGTGGTGCAGCCGAACGGCTTCGCTGCGCGAGACCTGCTGCGGCCAGCGAGCCGCGAGCGCCTCCAGTACGGGTCTCAAGTCAGGTTCATGCGATGGCGCGCCAGCGGGCCTATCCACAATTGAACTCCGATGCGCCCGCGCTTGACGAGTGGCCGGGAGCGGCGATTACTTTCGAGCTGAAGAATGTCGGTCTGTCGGTACGGAGAAGCCCATGAGCTGGACCTACGAAATCGCATTGCGCGGTGCGCCCGAGGTGGAGCCGGCCCTGCGGCGGTGGTTGGCGTCCGGTGCGCGTGAGGCCTTGATGAGGCTGCCGGCGTTGGCCAGCCTCGACCTCTACGCGCCGGCGGAAGGTCCGGCGCATGACCCGTACAACCATGATGCCGCGGGCCCGTTGATGATGCTCATGTTCGACTTCGCCAGCCGTGAGGGGCTGGCGAGTGCCCTCAGCGCGGGGGTGGTTGCGAAGGCCCACGGCCGCTTGCCTGACGGGATCGACGCAACCGGTGCGGCCTTTGAGCGTCGCTTTTACCCGGTCGGCGACGCGGCCCGGCCGGCGCCGTTGGCGGCGCCATTCTCCTATGTTGTGCGCTATCATCGTCCTGCCGACGATGAGGCCGCCTTCATCGCCAACTACATCGCGACCCATCCCACCACCCAGGCCAAGCTGCCGGGCATTCGCGGGATCATGTGCTACCTGCCGCTTGACGACGTTACTGGGCCGGCCGGCCACAACCTCCCGGTGGCAGACTATCTGATCGGCAACGAGGTCGTGTTCGATGACATCGATGCTTTCAACGTGGCCATGGCGTCGCCCGTCCGTCAGGAATTGCGCGCCCATTTCAACGAATTCCCCCGGTTTCACAGCAACTCGCATTATCCCATGACGCGAACACGGCTCGTCGGCTGAGGCACATGCCGCTCGCGGCGGCAGCCGTTGCCCAGATTTTCCACGCGCCACAAATATATCCCTGTTGCGCGCGAACAGTATACATTTTAATCTTCAAATAAATTGGTGACCACCATGGGGCCGGAGCGAGCCGATGCGGTTCACGCCACGCCGACCACACCTGCCATCCGGTCATGAAGGGGGCGGCTTGCCGTTCGGTCATGAACGTGGCGGGTTGCCTTCACGTCATGAAGGCGGCGGGTTGCCTTCCGGTCGTGAACGGGACGTGCCGCCGCCCAGGGCCTTAGCCTGGCGCAGCCGGGGTCACGCCGTCTGCCATTTGCTTCCTAACAAGTACAAGTAAGAGCAACCGGAGGGGTCCCAGATGACAATCGAAATCGAACGCCGCACGCTATTGCAGATGCTCGGCCTCAGTGTAATCGGCGGCGGGGTCTTGACCGACAGCCTGCCGGTGCTGGCGCAGGGGTCGGATTCCGTCACCATCGGCTGGCCGAGCGACGTTCCCGGCTGGGATCCCAACCTGCATTTCACGCCCGACGCGCAGCCGCTCTACAAGCTGGTGTTCAACCAGCCGCTGACCCAGGACCCGACGCTCAAGCTCATTCCCAATCTCATCACCAAATGGGAGATGGCCAAGGACGGCCTCTCGCTCGACGCCGAACTGCGCGACGACGTCACCTTCCACAACGGCGACAAAATGACCGCGGAGGATTTCCGCTTCACGTTCTTCGAACGGCTGAAGTCGCCGCTCAAGCTCGACATCAAGAATTCCTGGCGAAAGGTCAAGGACATCGAGATCAAGTCGCCGACCCATGTGGTCATGCACTTCTCCGCGCCGGCCCCGACCGCGCCGCAATGGCTCGCCTTCCTCGGCAGCTACGTCGTGCCGAAGAAATACGTGGAGAAGGTCGGCGAAAAGACCTTTGCCGAAAAGCCGGTCGGCACCGGCGCCTATAAGCTGGTCGACTACCAGCTCAACGCCCGCAGCGTGCTCGAGCGCAACGACAAGTTCTGGGGACCGAAGCCCGCGATCAAGCGTGTCACCTTCGAGATCATCAAGGATCCGTCGGCCCGCGTCGCCGCCGTGCAATCCGGACAGGTCGATTTCACCATCAACGTGCCGGTGCGCGAGGTGAAACGCCTCGACCGCGATCCGAATCTGGCCGGTGAACTAAACCCGATTACCCGCGTGATCTTGCTGCAGTGCCGTGCCGACCAGGGCTTCGCCGACGAGAACATCCGGCTCGCCGCGCATCACGCGATCGACAAGGCGGCGCTGTCGAAGGCCTTCTATGGCGGCGCCGCGGTGCCGCTGTCGCTGCCGGTGACGCCGGGCACGCCCGGCTATGTGCCGGATTTCCACTTCGCCTACGATCCGGGGGAAGCCAAGAAGCTGCTCGCCAAGGCCGGGTACAGCATCTCGAAGCCGACCAAGATCACCTTCGGCGCGACCAACGGCCACTTCCCGAGCGACTACGACATCGCGCGTGCCATCCAGCAGATGTGGAAGAAGGTCGGCATCGAGGCAACGCTCGAGGTCATCGATTATTCGAAGTACTTCCAGCTCAACCGCGGCGGCAAGTTGCCGGACGCGACCCTCTACAGCTGGGACAACGGCACCGGCGATCCGGAGATCTTTTCCGGTTACCTGCTCAACAACAAAATGCCGTTCTCGGCCTTCAAGGACCCGACGATCGGGGCAATGGACAGCAAGCTGTTCGTCGAGACCGATTACGACAAGCGCATCGCCGGGTACAAGAAGTTCGAAGAATACGCCGTCACCCACGGGGCGACGATTCCGCTGCTGCAGAGCGTGATAACAGTCGTGCGCAAGAAGAAGCTGAACTACGAAAAGTACGGCAACGGCTGGATCCTCGCCAGCACCATGAAATGGAGTTGATCAAGCCGCGCGGCCGCGTCGCGCGGAGTGGTGCGAGGCGACTGTCGATCGATGCGAGAACGGCCTTTGAACCGTCACCCCGGTGATATCCATCGCAGCCCGCCGCTCCGTGGCGGGCTGGTCGGGGTTGCGGGGCGACGGCGGCCGCCGGCTCTTTCGAGCCGGTGTGGATCTGCGGGGCGATGCAGGGGCAAAGGATCGGCCCGATGATCGCGACTATTCTGCCGCTGATCGCCCGGCGTCTCGCGATTTCCGTGCTGATCTTGCTCATCGTCTCGATGCTGCTGTTTTTCGTGCTGCACGTCCTTCCGGTGGATCCGGCGGCGATGTCGCTGCCGCCCACCGCGACGCTTG
The DNA here is from genome assembly GCA_963773225.1 of uncultured Pseudomonadota bacterium. GTDB lineage: Bacteria > Pseudomonadota > Alphaproteobacteria > Rhizobiales > Xanthobacteraceae > Pseudolabrys. The sequence continues at coordinate 95,813 of CAVZAO010000006.1, read as the reverse complement.
CCGATATCGAGGCCATGCGGCGCGAGATGGGTCTCGATAGGCCGCTGCCGGTCCAGTATTTCATCTGGTTGTCGCACGTGGTTCACGGCAACTTCGGCAATTCCATCTTCTTTCGCCGCAGTGTCCTCAGCCTGATCGGCGAGACGCTGCCGGCAACAATCGATCTCGCGGTGCTGTCGATGGTCATCGCCGCCGTGCTGGGGCTCGCCGGCGGCCTTTACCTGTTCCACGTGCGCGACACCGGCAAGGAGCCGGTGGTCGATTTCGGCTCGATCGTGCTGTTGTCGATCCCCGAGTTTTTGTGGGCTCTTTTCTTCATCCTCCTGTTCGGGGTGGCGCTGCATTGGCTGCCGTTCACCGGTCGGCTCGGCCCCAATTTCCGTTTCAGCGGCGGGTCGGGTTTCCTGCTGGTGGACGCGCTGGCCGCAGGAAGGCTCGACGTTTTCTGGAGCGCCGTGCGCCATTTGATCCTGCCGTGCTTTGCCCTCGGGCTCGCCTTCTCGCCGCCCATCATGCGGGTGCTGCGCTCGAGCCTGATCGACGTCTATCAGGAAGATTACATCCTGCTCGCCCGGCTGCGTGGGCTGAGCGAGGGGCGCATCCTTCTGCAGCACGCGCTTAAGAACGCCATCCTGCCGACGCTCAGTCTCATGGGCGTGCAATTCGGCTTTCTTTTCGGCGGAACGTTGCTGGTCGAGGTCATCTACTCCTACCCGGGCCTCGGCAACCTGATGGTCGACGCCATTCGCAATTCCGACCTGCCGATCATCCAGGCGGTGGGACTGGCCTATTGCGTGGTGGTCTTGACGATCAATACGACGGTCGACTGCCTTTATCTCGTGCTTAATCCCAAGCTGAGGCTGCGTTGACGATGAGAATGCTGCCAAGCTGGATGCGTTCGGTCCGCGTCATCGTCGGCCTCATGGTGGTGCTGTTCATCCTCTTTTGTGCGGTGTTCGCGCCGCTGATCGCGCCGCACGATCCCAATGAGCAGAACCTGGTGTCGATGCTGCTGCCGCCGGCCTGGGCGCAGGGCGGGGACCCGTCATTCCTGCTCGGTACCGACAGCCTGGGACGCGACGTTCTCTCGCGGCTGATCTACGGTTCGCGTGTCGCTATGCTGGTCGCGGTCTTCGCCTCGCTCGGCGCCATGGTGCTGGGAGCCGTGCTCGCCTATATCGCCGCCTATTTCGGCGGATGGGTCGATACCGTCATCGGCCGCGCCGTGGACGTGTGGATGTCTTTTCCGCCGGTTGTGCTGTCGCTCATCCTGATGGTCGGTCTCGGCGTCGGGCTGCGCAATGTCATCCTCGCCATCATCCTTGTGGATTGGACCCGCTTTTGCCGCGTGCTGTGGGCCGAGGTGGTGGTGGTCGCGCGCAAGGATTACGTCTCCGCGGCGCGGCTGGTCGGCTTCTCGCATTGGCGCACCATTACGCGCGAAATCGTGCCGGCGACCCTGCCGTTGTTGATCACGCTGGTCAGCCTGGAGATGGGCATTGCCGTGATCGTCGAGGCGATCCTGTCATTTGTCGGCATGAGCGTCAGCGCGACGACGCCTGCCTGGGGGCAGATGATCGCCGATGCGCGGCAGTACATCTACGATTCGCCTTGGAATCTGATATTTCCGATCCTCGCGATCATCATCGCGGTGTTCGGGTTCAATATCCTGGGTGACGGGCTGCGCCGCACGCTCGACGTGCGTGTCAGCCAGACCCAGCGGGTCTGACCATGGACATGTTAGTTGCCAAGGATCTGGCCGTGACCGCCGCTCTTGCGGGCGGCGACCTGCCGGTCATCCGCGAATTGAATTTCTGGTTGGCGCCGGGCCGTATTCTCGGTTTGGTGGGGGAATCCGGCGCCGGCAAGTCGATGATCGGCCGCACGATCGCCCAATTGCTGCCGCCGCGCTTCGCGGTGACACGCGGCGAACTGATGTTTGACGGGCAGGATCTGGTACGCATGCCAGCGGAGACGCGGCGCGACCTGCTGGGCCGGGAGATCGCCTTCGTGCCGCAGGAGCCGCTATCTGGTCTCAATCCGGTCTTGACCATCGGCCGGCAGATCGATGAGCACCTGGCGCGGCTGCGCATCGGCAATGCGCGGGCAAGACGCGAGCACGCGCTCGCCATGCTCGATGCCGTGCATCTCGGCCATGGCGCCGAACTGCTGTCGAAGTATCCGCATCAATTGTCGGGCGGCATGTGCCAGCGCGTCCTGATTGCCATGGCGTTCGCCAGCCGGCCAAAGCTGCTGGTGGCGGACGAGCCGACGACGGCGCTGGACGTTACCATCCAGGCGCGGATCGTGGACTTGATTGCCGAAATGCAGCGCCACGACGGGACCAGCGTCGTTTTTATCACCCACGACCTGCGGCTCGCGGCGCAGATCTGCGACGATATCCTGGTGCTCTACGCCGGCCGCCCGGCCGAATACGGCCCGGCGCGGCGGGTGTTCGCGCAGCCGGCGCACCCCTATACGCGTTGTCTGCAACTCGCCAGCCCATCGATGACGGGGCAGCGGCGCGGCCTCTACGCCCTGCCGGAGCGCATGCCCGGGCTGAGCGCGCTCAAGGATATTTCGGGTTGTCTGTTCGCACCGCGCTGCCCTAACAAGACTGAGGACTGCACGCGCGCGCTGCCGCCCTTCAAGACGCTGGACGGTGGCCGCGTCGCCGCCTGTTTCCATAGCGAGGCGACGGCCGAAATCGCCGCGCCGGCCTTGGCAGACGTCGGTGCGCCTGACAGCGGCGCGCCGCTTCTCGCAGTCGACGCTCTCAGCAAGACGTTCCGGACCAGCCGCGGCTGGTTCCGTCACGGCGCGTTCACGGCCGTCCAGAATGTGAGCTTTACACTGCATCACAACGAGTTCATCGGCATCGTCGGCGAAAGCGGCAGCGGCAAGAGCACGGTAGCGCGCATGTTGTGCGGGCTGGAGCCGCCGAGCGCCGGCTCGCTCACGATCGACGGTCGAGATGTGACCGACGGCAGCGCCGCATCACGCCGGCATCAGCGCGAGCACGTGCAGATGATTTTTCAGGATCCGCAGTCGGCGCTCAACCCGCGCCGCCGGGTGGCCAGCATCGTGACCCAGGCGCTCGAAGCGGCGGGCGAGGGGACTTGGCAGGAGCGGCTGGTGCGCGCGGAGGCGCTGTTGTCCGAGATCGGCCTGCCGCCGGAGGCGGCCATGCGGTATCCGAGCCAGCTCTCTGGCGGCCAGCGCCAGCGCGTGAATATCGCCCGCGCGCTCTGTGCCGCACCACGCATCCTTATTGCCGACGAGATCGTTTCCGGTCTCGACGTCTCGGTGCAGGCGCAGTTGCTCGATTTGCTGATGGAACTACGCCGCCAACGCGCGTTCTCCATGCTGTTCATTTCGCACGACCTGTCGGTGGTGCGTTATCTGTGCGACCGCGTGCTGGTGATGTACCGCGGCGAGGTGGTCGAGAGCGGTGCCACCGCCAAGGTGTTCGCAGCGCCGGACCACCCCTATACCCGCATGTTGCTTGCAGCGGTGCCGCCCGACGACCCCACGGCGGTGTGGCGGCCGCAACCCGTCGACGAGGAACGCGCGGCCGAGGCCAGCGGGAGGTTGCAAGCCGATGCTTGATATCGCCGTTGTCCAGTTCGCCGAATACGGGCCGCCGGAGGTGTTGAAGATGCGGCGCTTACCGGCGCCGATGCCGGTCGCGGGCGAGGTCGTGGTCGACGTCCATGCCGCGAGCGTCAATCCGATCGACTGGAAGCTACGGGCCGGTCTTTTGCACGACGTGTTTCCCGCGCACTTCCCGGTGACTGCGGGGCGCGACGGGGCCGGCATCATCGGCGCGGTCGGCGAGGGCGGCAATCCCGGCAGGATCGGCGAGCGCGTCTGCTTTCTGGCGCCGCGCGGGTCAGGGAGCTGGGCCGAACAGGTTGCCATGCCGGCGGCGCAAGCGGTGGCCATTCCCGACAGCATGTCATTCACCGACGCGGCGGCACTACCGCTCGGCGGCCTCAGTGCCTTTGCGGCGCTGGTGACGACCGCGCAGGTGGAGGCCGGCATGCGGGTGCTGATCCATGCTGCCGCCGGCGGGGTCGGCACCATGGCGGTGCAGATCGCGCGCGATCGCGGCGCCGAGGTGATCGCCACCTGTTCGCGGGCGAACGCCGACTTCGTGCGCGGGCTCGGCGCAAATGAAGTGATTGCCTATGACGAACAGAGGTTCGAAGAATGCGTGTCGGGGGTGGACGTCGTGTTCGATCCCCTGGGCGGGGAGGTTCACCGGCGCAGTTATAAAGTATTGCGCCCGGGCGGGCTCATGGTGTGCCTGACGGCGGCGCCTTACGAGGACGAGGGCGCGGCTTACGGCGTTGAGGTGAAGCGGGCGCAGGTGATGCCCGACCCCGCGGTGCTGGCCGAGTTGGTTGCCCTTGCCGCCGCCGGCCGCGTCAGGCCGGTCGTTGAGCATGTGCTCCCGTTTGCGGAGTTTGTCGCGGCGCAACGGGCGTCGCAGACCGGCCATGCGCGCGGCAAGACGGTTCTTCGGATTCGGTAGGCGCGGCCGTTGTCACGCCTCGCGCAGACCGGCCTCGCGCAGCAGCGGCAGCACCTTGTCGATGAAGTAGGGCAGTTCGTCCTTGAAGTTGACGAACGAGACGGTGGTGCCAGCGAAGCCCACCTCGTGCATCTTCACCATCTCCGCGGCGATGTGTTCCGGGGTGCCGATCAGCGGGTAGGTGCCGCCGCCGCCGGCGAAGCGCTTGCGGTGCAGCCGGTAGGCGTCCGCCTCGTGCGAGCCGGAGAACTTCTCCTTCTGCCCCATATAATGGTCGACGCTTGCCTGGTCGGCCATGGTCGAGGCGTAGAGCTCGTAATAGTCCTCGGCTTCGGCCTGGCTCGGCCGGCAGACCACGTGGCAGGTGGTATAGACGCCGACGTCGCGCCCCTGCTTGGCGGCGCGCTGCTTCATGTCGTCGATATGCTCGCGGCCCTTCTCGATTTCGACGAAGGTGGTGAACAGGAAGTCGGCGGCCTTGGCGGCGAATTCACGGCCCGGCGGCGAGAAGGCGGCGTTCAGCGTCACCGGCCGCGGCTTCTGCACCGGCGCCGGTTTCCCGGAGGCGGCCTTGATCGTATAGAACTTGCCGTCGTAGTCGAACGGCTCCTTCTCGGTGTAGATGCGCTGCATGATCTCGAACCATTCGAGACCCTGGCCGTAACGATCCTCCACCGGCTTGAGGCCGACGCCGAACAGCGCGAACTCCGCCGGGTTCCAGCCGCACACGATGTTGAGCCCGGCGCGCCCGTTGGAGGCGTGGTCGACGGTGGCGAGGGCCTTGGCGGCGAACACCGGATGCACCATCGGCACGTGCACGGTCGAAAACAGCGCGATGTTCTTGGTGAAGCCCGCAAGCCCGGCGGCGAAGGTGAAGGTCTCGAGCGACCATTCGCGGCTGTTCAGTTCGCCGCCGAAGCCCTTCCAGCGCGCGATCGGCAGGATGAACTCGAAGCCGGCGTTGTCGGCGAGCTGCGCGGCCGCGACGATATCGGGCCAGGTCGCCGGCCAGCGTTCCGGCACCTTGGTCAAGGTCAGACCGCCGTCGGAATTCATCGAAAAGACACCGAGCTTGAACTTGTTCGGGCCGTACATCGGATGGGTCGCGGTCATGGGACTGCCTGGGATGGTCGGTTGCGTTCAGGAAAGGTCTTGCGCGACGTCGCGGTAGTAGCGCTCTGCCGCGTCGATGAAGTCGTCGGTGATTGCCGCGACGGCATCCTCGTCGCGGGCGCGGAAGGCGTCGAGATAGCGCGTGACGATCGCGATAGCCTCGGTGCGCGCCGCCGGCAGCACCAGCGTGCTGCGGCGCACGAAGCCGGCCTGGTCGTCGAAGCGCAGGATGGTGTCGCGCAGCCGCCGGCTTGGCACGTGCCCGACCCAGGCGGCGCGGAAGCTGTAATTGCCTTCGGTGAAGGCGGCGAAATCGCCGCGCTTGTCGCCGGCGCGCGCGCGCGCCAGCGCGTCGCTCAAATCGCGTTCGAGCGCCGGCGTCATGGTGCGCGCAACCTGCCGGGCCGCCGACGGCTCCAGCAGGCGGCGCATCTCGAAGATTTCGATCATGTCCTGTGCCGTCGGCTTGACCACCTGGAAGCCGCTGCCGCTGCGCACCAGCAGGCCATCGGCGGCGAGATGGCTGAGCGCCTCGCGTACCGGCGAGCGCGACACCGACAGGCTCTGAGCGAGAGTCGATTCCACCAACCGCTCGCCCGCTGCAAAGGCACCGGAGCGCAACTGCGTGCGCAACTGCTCGTAGATTTGCACGGCCAGCGATGGCGCGCGTTGCAGATCGGCCAGGGCGGGCACCGACATCGTGGAGAACCGCTTGTCTCGTCGACGGTCGACAGTATACTGTTCCGATCATACTGGCCGCCGGTGATTGGTCAAGCGCCGATCCGACGCCGGAGGCGCGGCGCAATCGGTGCCTTGGCATGAGCGCGGCCCGCAGCGAACGAAGGACATGACGTGATCCCCTCTCGGTGCGCGTGCGGCCCCCGATGACCGACGCCGACCTGTTCAAAAGCGGCATGCGGCGGCTGGCGGCCGGCGTATCGGTGGTCACCACCCGCGAGGGCGAGGAGCGCCACGGCCTGGTGGCGACGTCGGTCTGCTCGGTCTCGGTCGAACCGCCGACGCTGCTGGTCTGCATCAACCGCGTGAGCGCGAGCCACGCCGCCATCCGCCGCGCCGGCTTTTTCTGCATCAACCTCTTGCGCGAGAGCGATGACGAGATCGCGCGTCGCTTCACCACGCCGGCAGAGCGGGAACGCCGTTTCCTGGACCGCGAATGGACTATGCTGGCGACCGGCGCGCCCGCGCTGGTCGGCGCGCTCGCCAGCTTCGACAACGAGGTGGTCGAGGCGGTCGAGGTGCAGTCCCACACCGTGTTCATCGGGCGCGTCAAGGCAGTCGAATTGTGGCAGCCGGATATCGCATCGCTGGTCTATCTCGACGGCGGATTTGATATCCTGCGCAGCGGACGGCAGACCAAGAACGAGCGCGCGTGACCGCAATGGTCCAGACATCGACCGATCGATCGCCCCGGCCGGGGGCCTCGAGGCGCCAGCCTTATCACGGCGTGGTCGTCTGCGCGCCGGTGACGGTGCCGTACCGGCGTTATTCGGTCGACGGAGCGCAATGGTGGGTCGGCCGTGCGCTGCATGACTTGACGAAGCGCACTGGCCTGAGGCCGCAGGACATCGACGGGCTGTCGATATCGAGCTTCACGCTGGGCACTGACAGCGCCATCGGCCTGACCCAGCATTTCGGTCTGTCGCCGCGCTGGCTCGACAGCGTGCCGCTCGGCGGCGCTTCCGGCGTCGTGGCTCTGCGCCGCGCAGCGCGCGCCGTGCAGGCGGGTGATGCCGACATCGTCGCCTGCGTTGCCGGCGACACCAACCACGTCGATTCCTTCCGCCACACGCTGGCGAATTTCTCGCGCTTTGCCCAGGACGCCGTCTATCCCTATGGCGCCGGCGGCGCCAATGCCAGCTTCGCGTTGATCGCCAGGAACTACATGAACGCCTATGGTGCGCGGCGCGAGGATTTCGGCAAGCTCTGCGTGGCGCAGCGTGACAACGCATTGACGTTTCCCCATGCGCTGATGAAGAAGCCGCTGACGCTCGAAGCCTATATGGCGGCGCGGCCGATCGCCGATCCGATCCATCTTTTCGATTGCGTGATGCCATGCGCCGGCGCCGAGGCGTTTTTGGTGTGCCGCGAAGATGTCGCGCGCGACTTGGGCGTCGCCGGCGTGCGGCTGCTAGCGACCATCGAGCGCCACAACGCCTTCGCCGATGATACCGTGCAGATCCGCGGTGGTTGGGCCAAGGATATCGACGATCTTTGGGCCATGGCCGGCGTCAGCCCGGCCGACGTCGATTTCGTCGAGACCTACGACGACTATCCGGTCATTTCGATGATGCAGTTCGAGGACCTCGGCTTCTGCGGCAAGGGCGAGGGGCCCGACTTCGTGCGCAGCCGCAGTTTCACCAACGACGGCGACTTTCCGCACAACACGTCCGGTGGGCAATTGTCGGTGGGGCAGGCGGGCGCCGCGGGCGGCTATCTCGGGCTGGTCGAGGCGGTTCGGCAATTGACCGACAGCGCTTTGGGTAGTGCCGTCAGGGACGCCCGTATCGGCCTCGTCTCCGGTTTCGGCATGATCAATTACGACCGCGGCCTGTCGTCAGCGGCCGCGGTATTGGCGAGGGCGGCATGACGACGCCGCTGCAGCGCCCGCCGCGTAAAAATCCGCTCGCCCGCACGCGCGAGCCCCTGTTGCCGCCCGGCGCGCGCAGCCGTACCGCGCACGGTCTGACGGCGGCTGCGGCCGAAGGTCACTTCAGGCTGCAGGTCTGCGCGGAATGCCAAACGGTGACCTATCCGCCGCGCGAGGCCTGTCCGCACTGTCTGTCGTCGCGACTGCCGTTTCGCGATATCGATAGCGGCGGCGTGCTGGTGAGCGAGACCACCGTGCGGGTGTCACCCGAACCCTATTTCCGCGAGCGGATGCCGTGGCGCGTCGGTTTGGTCAAGCTCGATGCCGGCCCGGTTGCGGTCGCGCACCTGCACGGCGACGCCCGCGAAGGCATGCGCGTGCGCCTGAGGCTGCAGCTTGACCGCAGCGGCGCGGCGGTGATGCTGGCTTTGCCCGATAAGGATACGCCGAACATGGCCGACGATCCCATCCTGCGCGAGATGACCTGCGATCCCAAGTTCCGCCGCGTGCTGATCACCGACGGCCGCGGTGCGGTCGGGCAGGCGATGGCGAAGGCATGCGCCGACGCCGGCGCCTCGATCGTGTTCGTCGGCGTCGCCGATGCGTGGAGGCCGTTCGCCGGTGAAGACGCGCTCAAGGCGATGGCGCATGTCAATGTCGTGCCGCTCGACATGACCGACTCCGATTCCGTGCAGGAACTGGCGGCACAGGATGCCGGCCGCGTCGACATCGTCATCAACACGGCCGAGCACGTGCGGCCCGGCGGCATCGTCGGTGGGCAGACATTGGTGCGGGCGCGCGAGGCTATGGAGCTGCGCTATCTTGGGCTGATGCGGCTGGCGCAGGCGTTCGGCCCGGCGCTGCGCGCGCGCGGCGCCGACGGCGTCAATTCGGCCGCCGCTTTCGTCAATCTCATGTCGGTGCACGCGCTGGCGAGTTGGCCGGCTTATGGCGCGTTCTCGGCGGCGGAAGCCGCGTGCCTGTCGGCCTCGCACACGCTGCGCGCCGAGCTTCGGTCAGGCGGCGTCAAGGTCGTCAACGTATTCGCGGGCCCGCTCGAGACAGAATGGTACCAGAGCGTGCCGCCGCCCAAGCTGGCGCCGCCGGCATTGGCCCGTGCCGTGGTCGACGCGCTGAAGCGCGGGCTCGAGGACGTCTATGTCGGCGACGTGGCCGAGGACATCCGGGCGCGTCTTGCAGACAATCCAAAGGCGCTCGAACGCGAACTCGGCCAAGAGGGGATGTGAGGGATATCATGGGCGCGACCGATCTTCTTGCTTTCGCGCGCGCGATCGGGTCCGGCGCCATCCGCGTCGTCGACCTGACGCAGACGCTGACGCCGGATTTTCCCATCATCGTGCTGCCGCCCGAATTCGGCCAGTGCGCGCCCTTCCGTATGGAGGAGATCTCCCGTTACGACGGGCGCGGGCCCGCCTGGTACTGGAACAACATCTCCATGGGCGAACACACCGGCACCCATTTCGACGCGCCGATCCATTGGGTTTCGGGCCGCGACTTGCCGGACAACGCGGTCGACTCGATCCCGCCGCATAACTTCATCGCTCCGGCCTGCGTGATCGACTGTTCGGCGGAGTCGGCGGCCGAGGCCGACTTCGTGCTGACCATCCCGTTTGTCGAAGCCTGGGAGGCGCGCCACGGCCGCGTCGAAGCGGGAAGTTGGCTCTTGTTGCGCACCGATTGGTCGAAGCGCGATGGACGCGCTTACGCCAATCTTCTGGGCGACGGTGCGCACACGCCCGGCCCCGAGCCGAAAGTGGTGAAGTGGCTGGTGGAAGAACGCGACATTCTCGGCTTCGGCACCGAGACGATCGGTACCGACGCCGGCCAGGCGCAGCATTTCAATCCGCCGTTTCCGGCGCATTTCTATATGCACGGCAAGGGCCGCTACGGCCTGCAATGCCTGACCAATCTCGATCAGTTGCCGCCGACGGGCGCGGTCATCGTCGCCGCGCCCTTGAAGATCAAGCAGGGCTCGGGCAGCCCGCTACGTGTCCTCGCGCTTGTCGAGCGGAAATAGGAAGAGACCCGACAACCGTGCTCCGCATACCGCAACCCGATCTCGCCGCCGTTGCCGCGTTCCCGCCGACGCGGCGCACGGTGCCGGCCATGCTGTCGGGGCAGGCCGACCGTTATGGCGAGAGACCGTTGTTCGCGTGCGCGGACGTGAGTTGGACCTATGCCGAGACGCGCGCGCAGGCCGCGCGCCACGCGGGGCTGCTCATGGCCGCCGGCATCGGCCGCGGCGACCGCGTTGCGATTGTCTGCGGCAACCGCGCCGAACTCTTGAGCCTGTTCCTGGGGTGCGGCTGGATGGGCGCCATCTCGGTGCCGCTCAACGTGGCGGCGCGCGGCTTTCAATTGCAGCACATGCTGGGCAATTCCGGCGCGCGCATCCTGGCCATCGAGGCCGCGTTCCTCGACGCGCTGGAGACGATCGATTTCGCCGCCTTGGCCATCGAGCGCATCTGGGTGATCGGCGCGAGCGAAGGCCTCGACGTGCCGCAGTCGCTGACCGTTCCGGTCGCGCCGTTGCCGGCGGCGACGGTGGAAGCGCCGGCCGCGGATATCGGTCCCGGCGAGACGCTCACCATTCTCTACACCTCCGGCACCACCGGCCTGTCGAAAGGCGTCTGCTGTCCGCACGCGCAGTATTTCTGGTGGGGCGCCTACACCGGCTGGCAGCTCGGCGCGCGCGAGGGTGACGTGCTGCATACGCCGCTGCCGCTGTTCCACACCAACGCGCTCAACTGCTTTTTCCAGGCGCTCTTGCACGGCGCGGCGCAGGTGGTCGAGCCGCGTTTTTCGGTATCCGGTTTCTGGCCGGCGATGGCGCGCTCGGGCGCGACCATCACCTACCTGCTCGGCGCCATGGTGCCGATGCTGATGTCGCGGCCGCCGTCGCCGGAGGAGCGGGCGCATAAGGTGCGCGTCGCCTTGGCGCCGGGGGTGCCGGCGGGCCAGCATGCGCCCTTCACCGAGCGCACTGGCGTGGTGCTGCTCGACGCCTTCGGCTCGACCGAGAGCAACATCGTCATCGCCGCCTTCGAGGACGACCGCGTCCCGGGCAAGATGGGCCGCCTGCTGCCCGGGTTCGATGCCCGCATCGTCGACGGCGACGACAACGAACTGCCGGACGGGGAGGCGGGCGAGCTCATCCTGCGCGCCGACGAGCCGTTCGCCTTCGCCAGCGGCTATTTCGGCATGCCTGAGAAGACGGTCGAGGCCTGGCGGAATCTCTGGTTTCACACCGGCGACCGCTGCGTGCGCGATCCCGACGGCCGCTACCGCTTCATCGACCGCATGAAGGACGCCATCCGCCGCCGCGGCGAGAACATCTCCTCCTTCGAGGTCGAGCAGGTGCTGCTGCAGCATCCGGCTGTGGCGCTGGCGGCGGTGTTCCCGGTTTCCTCCGATCTCGCCGAGGACGAGGTGATGGCGGCGATCGTGCTCAAAGAGAACGTTCGCGTCGATGAGGAGGAGTTGGCGCGCTTCTGCGCGGGCAAGATGTCGTATTTCGCCGTGCCGCGCTTCATAGATCTGGTCGCCAGCCTGCCGCGCACCGAGAACGGCAAGGTGCAGAAGTTCAAATTACGCGAACGAGGACGTACGTCCGCGACCTGGGACCGTGAAGCCGCCGGCGTTGTCCTGAAAAGATAACGCGCGCGAGGCGCTTTAAAGAAAGCCGTCGATGGTCTTGATGGCGCCGGCGAGCGCGATGCCGTCTTCGTCCTTCAGCGCGGCTTCGCGCAGCCGGCGCACCCAGTCGGCAGCATCGTCGCGGCCCTCGAGCCGCGCCGCATTCGCCATCACCTTATCGAATTTCGACTGGCCGCGCGCGTGGGTGTCTGAATAGCCCTTGACCAGGCGGCGCGTGCGCGCGAGCTCGAGCGCGAGCGCGTAGTCCCTGGGCCCGGCCGCCTTGATCCGCTCGAGCCAGCCGTCGCGGTGGGCGACTTCACCGGCATGCCGCAAGGTGCCGCGGCGGAAGCGCCGCATGCCGCCCAGCGCATAGAGCATGAGGAACCAACGGATGTTGCCGGTGCGTACGCGGCGGCCGCGGTTGACGAAGCCGTCGAGCGTCTTGAACAGGCCGGGGCGGCTTTCGATGAAACGCCCGAGGCCTGCCGGCAGTGAGCCGCAGACTTCGTCCATGCGCGGATGCATGAACTCGGTCATGTAGACCAGCTGGTCGGGTGCCGCCTGCACCTCGTTGCGCACGCGCTCGAAGCGGCTGCCGCGGGTCTTCAGGTCGGCGACGCGGTAGACGTCGTCGTAGGCCATGGCGGTGGCGAGATACTTGGCGGTCTCGCGGGTGAGGGTGAAGCCTTTGCTCTCGCCGCCGGCCGCCTTGTCGACGGTCAGCATGCCGGCGAGCAAATCGAGGTATTCCTTGCCATAGGCGACGTCCTGGAAGTCGACGACCCGTTGCAGGCCGGCGCCGATCATGTCGTGGGTGGCTGCCGGGAAATCGGCCTGGGCGCGCGCGACCAGCGCGTCGTAGGCTTTGTGGCCGACGGAGGCGAGTGCCGCCTTGCGTTTTTCGGCGCCGGGCTGCGGTGGCGCCGGCGGCTTGCCGGATTGGAGATCGGCGGAGGCGCGGTCGTAGCCGAGCGCGAAGGCGCGCAGGCTGGGCTCGACGCCGACGCCGGCGGCACGGATGGTGGCCTCGAACGCCGCGCGCTCGAACGGCAGCGTTTTGGCGGCGGCGAGCGCGCCGAACAGCACGGCCGAAATAGCACTGCCTGACTGCTCCGCCAGCGCCGCCATGTCGAAGGCAATGAACTGCTTGGCCGTCGCCAGCGCGGCTTCGTAGATGGTGGCGGCGTCGCCGATGCCATCGCCCGGCGTCTGCTTCTCGACCACCGCGTAGGCGCGGTGCGACGAGGCGATGAGGGTGGTGCGGTCGGGCGTGACCAGGCCGCGCTGGATGGCGCGGCCGGCTTCCATCAACTCGGCGCCAATGACGAGATCGATCTCGCCGGGCACCACCATCAGCGACAAGACCGGCCGCAGGCCTTGTGGCGCGCCTTTCGGCAGCGCCAATGCCTCGATGTAGTAGATGGTGGCGCCGGTGCGCTGAGCGACACCCGGCACCGAAGTCGATTGCGCGGCCCAGCCCTGGGTTTCGCACAACGCAACGATCCAGTCGACCAGCACGCCGCCGCCCTGGCCGCCCATCGCCATCACCGCCATCGCAAGCGGGCGGGCGGTGTCGAGAGCGGAATCGGCGGAGGGTGAGGCGACGTTCATCGGGCGGTCCGCCGGGTCATGCGAAGGCGATGCGGCGGCGCGCGCGCCGGCGCTGCAGCCAGCCGATCACGGCCTTGCGGAACCGCGCCCGGAAGCGATCCAGGCCGTTCGGGTTGTAGATAATCTCGGCGCGGTAGAACGACGGGCACAATACCGCGGCTTCCGACACGTCGCCGCAATTGCCGCAGCCGACGCAGGAGTTGTCGATCGCAGCGACCGGATCGTCCTTGAGTGGATCGTCGGTGTGCTTGACCGAGAGCGACGGGCAGCCCGAGAGCCGGATGCAGGCGTGATCGCCGGTGCAGACGTCTTCGTCGACCCCAAAGCGCTCGCGCACCACGCGCTCGCCGTTCTTCACCGCCTTGTTGAACAGCGGCTTCACCCGCCGTTGCTTGTTGAGCATGCACTCGGACGAGGCGACGATGATCTTCGGTCCCGGCGAGCGGGTGGTCAGCGCCTCCTTGAAAGTGTCGCGCATCTTGGCGACGTCATAGGTGCGATCGATTTGCCTCACCCAGGTGGCCCCGACGCCCTCGACCGCTTTGGTGATCGCGTGCTTGGTGGAGCGCGACTTGTTGTCCGCTCGCGACGACAGGATATCCTGGCCGCCGGTCGCCGACGAATAATAGTTATCGACCACCAGGATGACGCCGTCGTGCTTGTTGTAGACGTGATTGCCGATGCTGGTGGTGAGGCCGTTGTGCCAGAAACCGCCGTCGCCGATGACCGAGATCGATTTCTTGCCCGCGTCGACGTTGAAAGCCGCTGCCGAGGCCGGCCCGAGACCGTAGCCCATGGTGGTTGCGCCGATGTTGAAGGGCGGCAGGATCGAGAATAGGTGGCAGCCAATATCGGCGGCGACGTGATGAGGGCCGAGTTCCTTCTCCACCAGTTTCATGGCGGCGAAGATCGGCCGCTCCGGACAGCCCGTGCAGAAGCCGGGCGGACGCGGCGGCACCGCGCCTCCCAGCGCCTTCACGCGCGGATCGTCCAGCAAGGCCGGCAGGTTCGGGGCGCGTGCCTGATCGGATAGGGCGCCGGGCCGGTTGGCTGCGAGGAAAGCCCGCACCCCTTTCAGCATGACGTCGGCGGTGTATTCGCCCGCCATCGGCAGCACGTCCTTGCCGGCGATCTTGGTATTGATGTCGCGCCGGCGCAGGATCGTGTTGATCGCCTGCTCGATATATTCCGGCTGGCCTTCCTCGACGATGAGCACGGCCTTCTTGCCGGCGCAGAAATCCACGATCTCGTCATCGATCAGCGGATAGGTGACGTTCATGCAGTAGATCGGCACCCGCGTCTTGCCCCAGACGTCGGCGAGGCCGAGCCGCTCCAGCGCGCGGATCACACCGTTATACATGCCGCCCTGGGTGACGATGCCGACGTCGTCGAGGTCGCCGCCGAAAAGCTCGTTGAGCTTGCGCTCCTTGATGAACTTCACCGCGTTCGGCCAGCGCTGTTCGATCTTTTCCTTCTCGTGCAGGAAGGAGGCGGGCGGCAGAACAATACGGTTGGTGTCACGTTCGGGATTCTCGAGCGCCTGCTTGATCGAGAACGCCGGCGGCTTGTTGTCCTTGGCGACGAAGCTGCCGTGCACGTGGCAGGAGCGAATGCGCACTTCCAGCATGACCGGCGTGTTGGAGGCTTCCGACAGTTCGAATCCGTCTTCGACCATCTTGACGATGGATTCCAGGTTCGGGCGCGGATCGAGCAGCCAGATCTGAGACTTCATGGCGAAGGCGTGGGAGCGCTCCTGCATGATCGAGGAGCCTTCGCCGTAGTCCTCGCCCACGATAATGAGCGCGCCGCCTTTGACGCCGCCGGAGGCGAGGTTGGCGAGCGCGTCCGAGGCGACGTTGGTCCCGACGGTCGATTTGAAGGTCACCGCACCGCGGATCGGATACATCACTGACGCGGCGAGCGACGCGGCGGCGGCAGCCTCCGAAGCCGAGGCAGAATACTGAACGCCGAGCTTGGCTAACGTGTCCTGGGCATCCGCGAGTACGTCCATCAGGTGAGAGATCGGCGCCCCCTGATAGCCGCCGACGTAGCCGACACCCGACTGCAATAGCGCTTTAGTGATCGCCAGGATGCCTTCGCCGCGGAATTCCTGACCCGCGCCCAGTTCGAGGTCCCTCACTTCCTTGGCAAAGGATCGTTCCGCCATGAGGTACTCCGCGCGATTTCCGAACCGCCGACACCATCTGCGCTTGTGCACGGATCGGGCGTGCCGGGACGCCGATCACCAGGTCGGGAAATTTTACACATAAAGCAATTGCGCTGTCGATGGCGTGGGACCCCGGCGGAGCTAAACCCATCGGCGCACAAGAAGCTTTTCATTCGCGACAATTGACACTACGCCGCGCGCCGATACTATTTCAACTGTAAAATAATTGACGTGCCCGCGATGTCGGTCCCCATGCGCGGCAGGGCACTTCGTACCCAACCCGAGGAGTAGATCATGTCCGCATCCGTGTTGACGCAACTGGCGGCGGCGCTGGCCAGCAATTCGGTTCGGGTCATCGACCTGACCCAGACCTTGCGGTCCTCGACGCCGATCATCGAACTGCCGCCGCAGTTCGCCCAGTCCAGCCCGTTCAGCATGACCGAGATTTCGCATTACGACGAAAAGGGACCGGCCTGGTACTGGAACAACCTGTCGATGGGCGAGCACACCGGCACCCATTTCGATGCGCCCGTGCACTGGATCACCGGCAAGGACTATGCCGACGGTTTCACGGATACGCTGCCGGTGCAGCGTTTCGTGGCGCCGGCGTGCGTCATCGATTGCAGCAAGGAGGTCGAGGCGAACGAGACCTTCGTGCTGGAGCCGTCCCACATCGAGGCGTGGGAAAAGGAGCACGGCAAGATTCCGGCGGGCGCTTGGGTGCTGATGCGCACCGGTTGGTCGAAGCGCGGTGACTCGCCGGCCTTCCTCAACAATCAGGCGGATGGCCCTCATTCGCCCGGTCCGAGCGCCGCGACGGTGAAGTTTCTGGTGGAAGAGCGCGATGTCAACGGTTGGGGCGTGGAGGCCGTCGGCACAGATCACGGCCAAGCGTTCGGATTCGAGCCGGCATTCCCGGCGCACAACCTGATGCACGGTGCCAAGAAGCTCGGTCTCGCCAGCCTGTGCAATCTCGATAAGCTGCCGCCGACAGGAGCGATCCTGATCACGCCGCCGCTCAAGATCGAGAAGGGCTCCGGCTCACCCCTGCGCGTGCTGGCCCTGGTCGCGGGCTGACCCGGTCTGGGCTTTGATCCGTCGCCCTCAGGTGCTCGGCAGCGAAGCTGCAGGGCCTCGAAAGGTGACCGCCTGATCGTCCTGCGGGTGCCGGTTTCAACCGCACCGCCGGATGACGGACTTCGCCAAAGCGGGGGCCCTCATGGGTGACGCGGACTACATCGTTGTCGGCAGCGGCATCAATGCCCTAGTCTGCGCCGCCGCGCTGGGCCAGAAGGGCCACAAGGTTGTGGTGCTGGAGCGCAACGACCGCATCGGCGGATGCATCCGCACCGAGGCGATTACGGAGCCCGGTTTCATCCATGACGTGATGGCGACGACGTTCGTGCTGTTCGTCACGTCGCCGGCATTTGCCGCGCTCGGGCGCGCGCTTGCCGAACGCGGCTTGAGCTTTGCCGATAGCGACACGCCGACAGGCGTGCTGCTGCCGGACGGACGGCATGCCATCCTGTCGAAGGACCGGGCCCGCAATGTGGTTGCGTTCGACGTCTTAGCAGCCGGCGACGGCCAGACCTTTGACGCCGAGATGCAACGCTTCGGCGGGAACGCCGGTTTCGTGTTCGGGCTACTGGGCGGTTCGTTGTGGTCGGCCGCGACGCTCAAGCTGGTGGCGCGCGAGGGCTGGCGCCGGGGCCTGCGCGGGCTCGCTGGCTTTTTCGGCGAAGCGCTGGCGTCCGGCCGCGCCCATCTCGAGACGCGCTATCGCTCCGAGGTGATGCGGGCGCTGTTCGCGCCATGGGTGCTGCACTGCGGGCTCGGCCCCGAAAGCGCCTATGGCGGCGAGCTGCTCAAGGTGATCGGTTTCGCGCTCGAAGCCGCCGGCGCCCCGATCGTTCAGGGCGGCGCGCAAAAGGCGCTCGATGCTTTCGCGACGCTGATCGCCGATCAGGGCGGCAGCATCCGCACCGGCGCCGATGTCGCGCGCGTCGAACTCGACGGCCAGGGCAGGGCGCGTGGGGTCGAACTCGCCGACGGCGGCCGGCTGTCGGCGGACAAGGGCGTGATCTGCTCGGTGACGCCGGGCCAACTCTATGAGCGCCTGTTGAAGGACCGGCCCTTGCCGGCCGAGGTCAGCGACGGCCTCCAGACCTTCCGCCACGGCAAGGGCAACATGCAGATGCATTACGCGCTGTCGGCGCCGCCGCGCTGGAGGGCGCCCGAACTCGGGAAGGTTGCATTGCTGCATCTCACGCCGGGCCTCGACGGCGTTTCGCGTGCCAGCAACGAGTGCGAACGCGGGATGCTGCCGGCGGTGCCGACCGTCTGCGTCGGGCAGCCCACCGCGCTCGATCCCTCGCGTGCGCCCGACGGCAAGGCCATCTTGTGGCTGCAACTGCCGGAAGCCCCACGCGTGATCAAGGGCGATGCAGCCGGCGAGATCACGGCGCCCGCCGATGGCCGTTGGACCGAAGCCGTGCGTGAGCAATACGCTGACCGCGTCGAGGCGATCCTGGCGTCGCATATCGAGGGTTTCCGCGACAGCGTGATCGCCCGGCGTGCCTACTCACCGGCCGATCTCGAAGCGATGAACGTAAACCTGGTGGGTGGCGATCCTTACGGCGGCTTCTGCGGCCTCGACCAGTTCTTCATCTGGCGGCCCTTCAAATCGTCGGTCAATCATCGCACCCATGTGCCGGGCCTTTATCACATCGGAGCCTCGACCCATCCCGGGCCGGGCCTCGGCGGCGGCTCGGGTTTTCTGCTGGCGAAGAAGCTGGGCTGAGCTTACGCGCGCCGCATGCAATTGCTGCGCATTAGTGCACTGCAGCAAGGCAAATGCACCAAAATCGACCTTGGCGGGTTCCGGGACTTGCTTTACATTTAAAACATTCGGTGGTCGAGCGTATAAGGCCGCGCGCGGCGCCGCAGTCCATGTCCGTTGATATGCAGCGAAAACGCAGCGCAAGGGGAGCCCATCGATGTACAACCCAACCCGTCGTGAAACGCTTGCGCTTGGCGCCGGCGCATTTATCGCGAGTCTGATCGGACCGCGCGGCGCCGCCTTGGCCGCCACCAAAGGCGACACGTTGACGATCGCCTACAACGTCAATCTGCCGGCCTTCGATCCGACCACGGGACCGTCATCGGTCAACCCGACCATCCAGGCGATCTATCGCTCCATTTTCGACCAGTATATCGGCCAGAAGCCCGATCTTTCCTTCGAGCCCGGCTTGCTCACGGCCTGGGGCTGGAACAAGGACAAGACCAAGGTCTGGATGGACGTGCGCGAGGGCGTGAAATGGCACGACGGCTCGGCGCTCACGCCGGAGGACGTCGTATGGTCCATTCAACGCTGCGGCGATCCCAAGGGCGGCAACCCGGTCGCCTTTATCTGGGCCAATCTCGAAAACTTCAACATCAAGGGCAAGCGCATCACCGCCGATGCCAAGCACTACGATCCGGCGCTGTTCAAATGGATGGCGTTTCTGACCGGGTACGTGATGCCCAAGGCCTATTACACCAAGGTCGGCGCGGACGGGTTCGAAAAGAAGCCGATCGGCACCGGGCCCTACATGGTGGACGAATATCAGGGCAACGCTTTCCTGCGTCTCAAGGCGAACCCGCACTACTGGGGCGGGGAGCCGGCGTTCAAGACGGTGGTGTTCAAGTTCGTCACCGACCCGACCAGCCGCGTCGCCGAAATCGAAAGCGGCTCTTCCGATCTGACGCTCGACATTCCGTACGACGATTTCGATCGGCTCAAAAAGAAGAAGGGCCTTTCCGGCGTCGCGACACCGGTGACCAACATCGGGATGATCTTCATCAACTCAAAGTACCGCAAGGAATTGACGAAGGACGTCCGTCTGGCCGCCTGTCACGCCATCGACAAGAAAGCCATCATCAAGCATCTGCTGCGCGGCTACGGCGTGCCGCTCGACACGCTCGAGGCCCCGGAATACGAGGCGTATGATCCCAACATCAAGGTGCCCTACGACCTCAAGAAGGCGCGGGCTCTGATGAAGGCAGCCGGTCACGGCCCGAAAAATCCGGTCAAGACGACCATCCAGACCACGCGCGGTTACATGCCGAAGGACTACGAGATGATCCAGGCGATCGTCGGCATGTGGCGCAAGATCGGCATCGAAGCCGAGATCGAGGTCTACGAGGTCGCCAAGCACTTCGAGTTGCGGTTCAAGCACGATCTGGCGCCCTTCGCTTTCTATAACTGGGGCAACGCCATCGGCGATCCGACGACCTCGACCGGCTTTGCCATGTTTGGGCCGCAGCCGAATTCGAGCTGGAAAACCAAGGATGTCGACGACAAGATCGCGCCGCTCTGGGGCGAAAAGGACGAAAAGAAGCGCATCGACGGCTGGAAGGCGGTCGACAAGTACGTCGCGGAGCAGGGCGACGTGATACCGCTTCTGCAGTACGTCCAGCCCATCGTCTTCAAGTCCGACCTCAAGGTGACCCCGAACAAGTCGGGCGCGATGCAGCCGACGCTTGTGTCGAAGAAGGCTTGAGTGTGAAGGTGCGGACCGGGGCGGCCTGTAAGCCCAGCTCAGCGCGCTGCCAATGATCGCTTCGGTTCTGGCTAAACGTATCGGCATGGCCATCGTGACGCTATTCGGCGTCGCGGTGGTCGTGTTCTTGCTCATTCGGGTCGCCCCTGGCGATCCGATCGCGATGATGATCGGTCCCGGCGCCACCAAGGCCGACATCGCCGCACTGCGGGCGCATTACGGCATGGACAAGCCGTTGATCGCGCAATTTTTTATATGGCTCTGGGGCGTGGTACGCGGCGACTTCGGCCAGTCGATATCGCTGCATCGGAACGTGCTCGATCTACTTACCGACCGGTTGCCGGCCACCCTCGAACTCGCCACCGCGGCCTGTCTGATCGCCGTGCTCCTGGGCGGGGCGGCCGCCATCGCCGGCACCCTGTGGCGACAGCGCGTCGGCGAGGCGGTGATCGATGCCGCCGACGGGCTCATGCTGGCGGTGCCGGATTTCGTCTGGGCGCTGGCGTTCGTGCTGCTATTCGGTGTGCTGTGGCCGCTGTTCCCGATGTCGGGGCGCATCGACCCGACTTTGAGCTTGCATTTCGCCACTCATTTCTACCTGCTCGAAAGCCTCGTCAGGGGCCGTTTCGACGTCGCCGGTGATATCTTCTCGCATATGGTGATGCCGGTGATGGCGCTGGCGCTGCCGCTCGCGGCGGTGATCGCCCGCATCCTCAAGGAAGCGCTGAGCGAGGCGATGGTGCAGGATTACGTGCTGATCGCGCGGGTGAAAGGGATGTCCGAGCTGCGCCTGGTCATCGGCGAAGCGTTGCGCAACGCGATCGGCCCCACCTTGGCGCTCACCGGCGTGCAGTTCACCTTCCTGATCGGCGGCACCGTCATCGTCGAACGCATATTTGCCTATCCCGGCATCGGGTCGATGGCGATCGAGGCCGTGATCAATCGCGACTTTCCGCTGATCCAAGGGCTGGTGCTGGCATTCGGCGCGCTCTTCATTCTCATCAACCTCGCGGTCGATTTCGCGGTCGTAGCTCTTAATCCGCGGTTGCGCCATGGCTGATGCCGTCCTCACCACGCCGGCCCCCGTGCGCCAGTCTCGACGCGGCAAGGTGCTGCGCGCGTTGTTGCGACAGCCCAAGGTCGTGTTCGGCGGCGGCTTCGTTCTGATCCTGATCGTGCTCGCGATCTTCGCACCTTACATCGCCCCGCACGATCCGCAGGCGCAGGACTTGATGTCGGGCACGTTGCCGCCGTTCGGCTTCAGCGGCCATGAAGCGGGCTTTCTGCTCGGGACCGACGATCTCGGCCGTGATGTGCTGTCGCGCCTGATCTATGGTTGCCGCGTGGCGCTGACGGTCGCTTTTGTCGCGGCGACGCTGTCGGCGGTTTTCGGTACGCTGCTCGGTATGCTCGCCGGCTATTTCCGCGGCGTGACCGACGCGGTGGTGTCGCGCTTGGTCGAGATCTGGATGGCGTTCCCGCCGGTGCTGCTGTCGATCCTGGTGGTCGCGATCATGGGCACCGGCGTCACCTCGGTGATTGCGGCCATCGCCATCATCGATTGGACGCGCTTTGCCCGCGTCGTGCGTGCGGAAACCATGGCGCAGGCGCACACCGACTACGTCATCGCCGCCCGCACCCTCGGATTTGGACGCTGGCGCATCCTGTTCCGTGAAATCCTGCCCAACGTGGCGCCCATTCTGCTGGCCCTGCTGACGCTTGAGATGGGTATCGCGGTTATCGTCGAGGCGATCCTGTCCTTTGTCGGTCTCTCGGTCGCCTCCGGCACGCCGACCTGGGGCGGTATGATCGCGGAAGGGCGCCAGATCATCTACCAGGGCTGGTGGGTGTTTGCCGCGCCGCTCGCCACGCTCTTCGCGACCGTGCTCGCCTTCAACCAGCTCGGCGACGGGCTGCGCCGCGCCCTCGACCCGGTGATGCAGCGATGACGGCGCCGCTTTTGTCCATCGCGCACCTGAATGCGTCGCTGGACGGCGAAGGCCGTGCGCCAATCCTGCGCGACGTATCGCTTGAGGTCGGGCGCGGCGAGGTGCACGGGCTCGTCGGCGAGAGCGGCGCCGGCAAGTCGACCATCGCCAAGGCGGTGCTCGGCATTTTGCCCCACGGCATCTGTGTCACTACGGGGGCGATCGCACTTGAAGGCGTGAACCTGCTCACGCTCGATGCCCAAACGCGCCGGCGCCGGCTCGGCGCCGAGGTGGCGTTGATCCCGCAGGATCCGCTGACCGCGCTCAATCCCGGCCGCCGCGTCGAGGCCCAACTCACCGACGGCTTGCGCATGTGGCGCGGCATGAGCGCCAAGGCTGCGCGCCAGCGCGCGCTCGCCATGCTGGACGAGGTACAGATGCGCGACCCCGAGCGGGTGATGCGCGCCTATCCACACGAATTGTCCGGCGGCATGCGCCAGCGCGTGCTGATCGCCGCGGCCTTCGCGCTCGAGCCGAAGCTGGTGATCGCCGACGAACCGACCACAGCGCTCGATGTGACCGTGCAGAAGCAGATCCTGCGGCTCATTCGTGCGATGCAGGAGCGGCACGGCACTGGCGTCGTATTCGTCACCCACGATCTCGGCGTCGTCGCGCAAATCTGCGACCGCGCCACCTTGCTCTATATGGGCAAGGTGATGGAGCAGGGCGCTATAGCCTCGTTGCTCGAAAGCCCTCACCATCCCTATACCAAGGCGTTGATGGCGGCCTGCCCGCGCTACGACGAGCCGGGACGCGGTCTCGCGCCGGTGCCGGAGGCGGTCTTCGCCACCTGCCGTGCGGAGATCGCGGCCTTCGACCGGAAGGACGCCGCCCATGGCTGACGCCGCGCAGGGTCCGCTCTTCGATGCCCGCGGCGTGGTTGTCGCCTACGGAGGGCAGCGCGGCACGTTCGGCAAGCGTTTGCCGCCCAAGCCGGTGCTGCACGGCGTGGATATTGTGGTAGGCCGTGGCGAGACTGTCGGCGTCGTGGGCGAGTCCGGGTCCGGCAAGACCACCCTTGGACGCGCCATGCTCGGCCTTGTGACGCCGCGCAGCGGTAGCATCCGTTTCGACGATCAAGAGATCGTCGGTCTCGATGAGGCGTCCATGAGGCCGCTGCGCCGGCGCATGCAGATGATCTTCCAGGACCCGATGTCTTCGCTCAATCCACGCCGGACCATCCGGCACATTCTCGTCGATCCGCTGATGTTGCACGCAGTCACCGGCAATCGGGCGGAAGCCGAGACGCGCGTGCGCACGGTCCTCGACCGGGTCGGCTTGCCGGTCACGGCGCTCGATCGCTATCCGCACGAACTTTCCGGCGGTCAACGCCAACGGGTCGGCATAGCGCGCGCCGTCGTGCTCGAACCCGACTTTGTGCTTGCCGACGAGATCGTCTCCGGTCTCGACGTGTCGACGCAGGCGCAGGTGCTGCAATTGCTCGGCGAACTGAAGCGCGAGATGGGTCTGTCGATGGCCTTCATCAGCCACGACCTGTCCGTGGTGCGCGCGGTATGCGACCGCGTCTACGTGCTATCGGAGGGCCGTGTCGTGGAAGAGGGGCCGTGCGAGGCGGTTTTCGCCGCGCCCCAGGACGCCTATACACGCACGCTGATCGACGCTATTCCGCTGCCCGTCATCGATCCCGGCTGGCTCGCGCGCCAGCGGGTCTGACGCGGCCGGCGTTGCGCTGAACCGATGGCAAAGGACGGTTTCGCCTATGGATAGCTACGACGCGATTGTCATCGGTGCAGGCCATAACGGCCTGGCGGCGGCGGTTCATTTGGCCGCCAAGGGCTGGAAGGTCGCGGTGCTCGAGCAGGCCGCCGAAGCGGGCGGCGCGGTGAAGACGCGCGAGGTGACGCTGCCGGGTTTCCGGCACGACCTGTACGCGATGAACTTGAGCATGTTCGCCGGCTCTCCGTTCTTTGCGGCCTACAAGGATCGCCTTTCCGCTAACGGTTTTGCTATTGCCGGCGCCGGTGATTGCTTCTCCAGCGCTTTCCCCGATGGCAGTTGGCTCGGCGTCAGCAGCGATCTGGAGACGACCGCCGGCCGCATCGCGGCGTTGTCGGCGAAGGACGCCGAGGCCTGGCGCAAGATGGTCGGGGATTTTGCCGGCGACGCGCCGCCGATCTTCGGCCTGCTCGGCGCACCGATGCCGTCATGGGCGGCGGCCAAGGTCATCTGGCGCGCCTATCGCGAGAAGGGCGGGGCGTGGCTCGGCGATCTGGCGCGGCTGGTGCTGTCGTCGCCGCGCGAATATCTCGATGCCCGCTTCGAGAACGACAAGCTCAAAGTGATGATGTCGGCCTGGGGCATGCATCTCGACTTCGCGCCCGATGTCGCCGGTGGCGCGCTTTTCCCTTATCTCGAATCCATGGCGAACCAAGCCTTTGGCATGGCGCTCGGCCGGGGCGGCGCCGCCAGCATGATCCATGCGCTGGTCGCCACCTTGAAATCGCTCGGCGGTGAGGTGCATCTCGGCCGCAGGGTGGATCGGATCGAGACATCGGTCGATCGTGCCATCGGTGTGAGGCTGGCGGGCGGCGAAGTCATTCCCGCTCGCCGCGCGGTGATCGCCAACGCGCACCCGAAGTTGGTGTTCGGCAAGCTGCTTGCCAGGGACACCGCGCGCGCCGCCTTCGACGCCAAGGTGGAGGCTTTCCGCGCTGGCCCTGGCACCATGATGATTCACCTAGCCCTGTCCGGTCTGCCGGACTGGACGGCGGGCGCGGATCTCAAGCGCTTCGCCTATGTGCACCTCGCGCCCAACTTTGAGATGATGAGCGCGGCCTATGCGCAGGCGCGCTCAGGGCTGCTGCCGCGCGAGCCGGTGCTGGTGGTCGGTCAGCCGACCGCGGTCGATCCTTCGCGCGCGCCCAAGGGCCAGCACGTGCTGTGGGTGCAGGTGCGTGTGCTGCCGGCGACAATCCGCGGCGATGCCGCGGGTGAAATCACCGCCGCCCATTGGGACGACGCCAAGGACGCTTACGCGGCGCGCGTGCTGGCCATCATCGAGCGTTACGCGCCGGGCCTGTCGGGTAAAATCCTTGGCCGGGCGGTCTTTTCTCCGCTCGACCTCGAGCGCGAGAACCCGAACTTGATCGGCGGCGACAGTTTGTCCGGCAGCCACCATCTCGACCAGAACTTCATCTTCCGACCGGTGTTCGGCTGGTCGCGCTACAAGACCCCGGTGACGAACCTGTACCTCTGCGGCGCCTCGACCTGGCCCGGTGCCGGCACCGGCGCGGGCTCGGGCTTCATGTTGGCCAAGATGCTGGCCGGCGCGCCGTAGCGACGCCGACGAACCGTGCCGAACTGCGTTGGTCTAAGGCGACCAATCCGGCGCGGTCAGACGGCGCTTGCCGTCAGCCGTCTTCCGCACACCGGGCGCGTCGGGCTCGAGCTTGTCCCAGAGCTGACAGGTGACGGGCTTGTGCTTCTGGTCGAGGCCTTCGCAGTAGTTGGTGAACTCGCAGAGACGAACTTCGTCGCCCCGGCCGAGGGCGTATTTGCGGAAGACGTCCGGGTCGGCAAGCGACTGCCGAGCGGCGCCGACGATGTCGCACACGCCGTCTGCCAGCAGCGCTTCCGCCATCTCAAAATTGTGCACGCCGCCGGCACAGACGACTGGCGTTTCGAATCCGGCGGCGCGCACGGCTTTGCGGACAGCCGCTGTCGCGTCTGCATTGCGGCCGAAGGGCCCGCGCGCGTCGGAGATGTATTGCGGCATGCACTCGTAGCCGCTGCGCCCGGTGTAAGGGTAGGCGGCCCAGCCGACGCCGGGCTGCTTGGCGTCGTCGAACTTGCCGCCGCGCGAGGTGGAGAGAAAATCCATGCCGGCGCGCGCGAAGGCCTCGCCGAAAAACACGGCGTCCTCGACCGTATTGCCGCCGTCGATGCATTCATCGGCCAGGAAGCGGCAGCCGACGGCGAAACCGTTCCCGACCCGGCGGCGGACGGCCGCATAGACTTCCAGGGGAAGCCGCACCCGGTTCTCGCGCGCGCCGCCGTAGCCGTCCTCGCGGGTGTTGGTGCGCGATAAGAAGGAAGCCATGGTGTAGGCGTGCGCGTAGTGCAGTTCCACGCCGTCGAAGCCGGCTTCTTGCGCGCGCGCCGCTGCGTCGGCGAACAGCGACGGCAGCAGGGCGGGGAGGCTGCGGATATGTTCGAGATGCGTGTCGGTCACGCGCTCGCGGTAGCCGAAGTCGAGTGCTTCCAGTTCGGCCGGATCCAGCACTCGCGCAAGCTCGTCATGGCTCAACTCGGCGAGCCGCGCGCGCACCGCGTCGTCGCTCAAGCGCGTGTCGCCAAGCGCCGACCGGTGCGCGTCGGAGATGGGGAGAAACCGCTGCAGGAACTTCTTGGGATCGGGGCGGCGCCGGATGGCGAGAAAATCGATGAGCTGGATGAACAGCCGGGTCTCGCCGCCGCTTGCGGTACGCACCGTCTCCGCCAACGTTTTCAAGCCGGGAAGATAACGGTCATGGCCGATGCGGAGCAGGGGACCGCTCGGGATATCGCGGATGCCGGTTGCTTCGACCACGATCGCGCCGGGACGACCGCGCGCGAAGCGGTCATACCAGGCGATGACGTCGTCGGTGACCAGCCCGTCCTCGGAGGCGCGCCAAGGCACCATGGCCGGCACCCACGTGCGCTGCTTGAGGGTGAGCGGGCCGATGCGAACGGGTGAATAAAGCCTGGACGCCTCCGCTTCCGCACGCGTCGGAATGCGGCCGCGGGTGGCCGAAAAACGGATTCGTTCGGGTGGTCGCCACATATTGTTCAACTCTATGCGCCGGCGCATATATTTCAAGTATAAAATAAATGCGCACAATCCACGAGGGCACGTGCTTGTGTCGGAGTGAATGACGCGCGGTTGCGCCGCGCTCTGCATGCGGTCATGGCGTTTTTTGGCGGTATTTCGCGAGCTCTATGAAATCGAGGCTCAAAACAACTGTGGATAGTGCGGCTGTCGTGATTTGGCGTAATTCGGGCGGATGGGCTAAACGCACGACGCGCCTTGGATTTTGATTGTGGCGTGGCGCCGGTCGCGCGGCTGACCCGACACGGAGAGCTGTCGCTTCATCGCTGTTGATGCCGCCTCGCTTCGGTGGACGAGGGGTTCGATGCCTTGGACACCGCACCGGCGCCATGAAACACGGAACGCGCCGTTGTCCGTGGCTTGTTGGTGCGCCACACGTTCGCGGCGGGGGGAGATTTGAGACATGGACGACGCGGTTGCGTTGCCGCTTGATGCCGAAACGAAGGTGATCGAGCGGCCTCACGATCACAAAGATGAATTGCGCCTGTGGTTGCGGCTGTTCAGTTGCAAGATTCTGGTCGAGAACGAGATTCGCCGACGTCTGCGCGACAATTTCGATATGACGCTGCCGCGCTTCGACCTCATGGCGCAGCTCGACAAGGCGCCGGACGGCATGAAGCTGGGCGAATTGTCGCAGCGGTTGATGGTGTCGAACGGCAACATCACGGGTCTGGTCGACCGGCTGGTGACTCAAGGTCTGCTGGATCGGCAGCCGGCCCCGAACGATCGCCGTGCACAATTGGTCCGGTTGACGGCGGAAGGCCGCCGCAGCTTTCGCGTCATGGCGGCCTCCCATGAAAATTGGATTGCCGCGATTTTCGCAGACCTCGGCGCCGGCGAACGCGCCACTTTGATGCGTCTTCTCGGCAAGGCCAAGGCCTCGGCGCATAAGGCTATGGCAGTTGGCGCCCAGCAATGACGGTCGGCACCTGATCACCGCAGGTTAGTACGCTATCACATCCGGTCGGGGCCTGAGCAGGCCAGGGCACCGCCCCCAGTATCTGCCGGCACCGGCGGCCGCTTGCGCAGCGCGTGTTGGGATCGCACAATACGGTTACTTCCGGGACCCGCACCCGAAGGCCAACGCGCGGTCACGGCGGAATGGTGGAACAGAATCTTTGCTGGCGGAATAGAATCCAAGAACATGTCGACAGCGCTCCGCATTGCCCACGGATCTTTCGGACGCGTTGCCTTGCTCGACATGGACCGTTCGCTGGTGCGACACGCTCATCCTCATTGCCACGTGCTGATCAAGGCCGAGGGCGCCGATACCCAGTTTTCCGTCGGCAGCGAGTTGGTGGCGCTGACCGATCGGCAGGCGGTGCTCATCAACGCCTGGGAGCCGCACGCCTACGTCCACGACGTGCGGCGACCGCGGACCACCATTTTGGCACTCTACATCGAGCCGTCATGGCTGAAGAATTTCCAGCCAGGCTGGGCGGCGAGCGGCGGCCAGGGGTTCTTCGAGCGTCCCGCAGGTGAACTGCCGGCACGCGTCCGTCACCTCGCCATGGACCTTGCGACTGTCATGGTGAGCGATCCGTCCGCCAGTTCGGTGCAGGAGCAACTGCTATCCGACCTGATGATTTCGGTCATCGAGCGTTTCACGCCGTGGCGCAATTTGACTCGCAGCCTGCGCGTGGCGGCGGCCGGCAGCGATGGCTTCGACTGGCGTATCCGCCGCGCCATTACGCTGCTGCGGCAGGAACCGCAGTTGGTGCGCGATACCCGGACGTTGGCGCGCGAGGTCGGCCTCTCGCGCGCGCACTTTTATCGCCTGTTTGAGCGCGGCACCGGAATGACGCCGCATGTCTATTTGAACCTGTTGCGCATGGAGATGGCGGTGAACGCGGTCGTCTATTCCGGCGACACGTTTTCCAACGTGAGTGACCGGCTCGGTTTTGCCGCGCCGGCCCATTTCACCCGCTTCTTTCGCGACCACGCCGGCGTGAAGCCGAGTGAATTTCGCAGGGTGGCGCACCTCGATGCGCCGCCGGCCGCGGCGCCGTGTTGACGGAGAGCGCGGCACGCCGCGCGCGTCGCCAACTAACCTGATCTCGTCACCAAAAATGAGACGATTTGGTAAGTGGCGAGACAGCGGGATATCGCTCTCTTCTCTTTGGCTTGGCAAGCCTCTACGCTCGTCGCGCGCGGGTGTGAGCGTGCTGACAACGATGATAAGCCTAACAGGGGCCCCAGGGAGACGCGATGACTGCCGCCGCCAACGGCTGGTTGGGACGCTCGATCGAACGAGTCGAGGATGCGGCGCTGCTCAGCGGCGGCGGCCGCTATCTCGACGACCTGCCGGTACGCGTCGGCACCCTGCATGCGGCGATCCTGCGTTCGCCCCACGCGCACGCCAAGATCGTGGCCGTCCGCACTGCAGCCGCGTCGGCGGCGCCGGGCGTTGCTGCCGTCGTGATCGGTGCGGATGTCACGGCGCACGCCGCGAGCCTCGTGGTCGGGGTGCGCGCGCCGATCGAATGCTGGCCCATCGCGGTCGATCGTGTGCGTTACGTCGGCGAGCCGGTGGCGGTCGTGGTTGCCGCCAGCCGCTACGAGGCTGAAGACGCGGTCGACCTCATCGAAGTCGATTACGAAACGCTGCCGCCGGTGACCGATCCCGTCGCCGCGCTCGACGCCGGCGCGCCGGTGCTGCACGAAGGCTTGCGCGGCAATCTCGCCAGCGACCGTTCCTTCCATTACGGCGATCCCGGGCGCGCTTTTGCCGATGCGGCGCATCGCGTTTCCGTCTCGATCCGCTATCCGCGCAATTCCTGCACGCCCATGGAAACCTACGGCGTGGTGGCGGAGTACGATGCGGGCACCGACGCCTACGACGTGCTTGCCAATTTCCAGGGCCCGTTCAGCCTGCATCCGGTGATGGCCCGGGCGCTGAAAGTGCCGGGCAACCGCTTGCGCCTACGCACGCCGCCCGACTCCGGCGGCAGCTACGGCGTCAAGCAGGCGGTGTTCCCCTATATCGTGCTCATTGCGGTGGCGGCCAGGCTTGCCGGCCGCCCGGTGAAGTGGATCGAGGATCGGCTCGAGCATCTCGCAGCGTCTGTCTCGGCTACGGCCCGCGTCACCACATTATCGGCGGCGGTCGATGCCGACGGCCGCGTGCGGGCGCTCGACTGGGATCAGGTCGAGGACGTCGGCGCCCACATCCGCGCGCCGGAGCCGGCGACGCTCTACCGCATGCACGGCAATCTGACGGGCGCCTACGACATCCGTCACGTCGCCGTGCGCAATCGCGTGGTGCTGACGAACAAGACGCCGACCGGCTTGAACCGCGGCTTCGGCGGCCCGCAGATGTATTACGCGCTCGAGCGGCTGATGCAGCGCATCGCCGTCGAACTCAAGCTCGATCCGGTCGACGTCATCCGCCGCAATCTGGTGCCGGCCGATGCCTTTCCGTATCGCACGGCGACCGGCGCGCTGCTCGATTCCGGAGACTATCCGCGCGCGCTCGACATCGCGATGGCCGACGGCGGCTTTGAAGACTTGCGCGCGCGGCAGGTGAAAGCGCGCGCCGACGGCCGTCTCTACGGCATCGGCTGCACGGCCGTGGTCGAGCCCAGCGTCTCGAATATGGGCTACATCACCACGGTGCTCACCGCCGACGAGCGGCGCAAGGCCGGCCCCAAGAACGGCGCGCAGGCGACCGCCACCATCGCGCTCGACCCGGTCGGCGGCGTTTCCGTGCATGTCGCCTCGGTGCCGCAGGGGCAGGGACACCGCACGGTTCTCGCCCAGATCGTTGCCGACGCCTTCGGTCTCAAACCCGCCGACATCCGCGTCGTCACCGAGATGGACACCGCGCGCGACGCCTGGTCGATCGCCTCGGGCAACTATTCGAGCCGCTTTGCCGCCGCCGTCGGCGGCGCCGCGCATCTCGCCGCGACGAAGCTCGGCGACAAGCTCAAGCGTACCGCGGCCGCGCAACTCAACGTCGCGCCCGAGCAGGTCGAATTCGTCGGCGGCAAGCTGCGCGCCATCGGCAACCCCGACAATGCAGTGCCCTTCGGCCGCGTCGCCGCCACCGCGCATTGGGCGCCGGGCACGGTTGCGCCCAATGACCAGGCGCTGCGCGAGACGGTGTTCTGGACGCCGCCGGAGCTGAGCGCGCCGACCGACGCCGACGAAATCAATTCCTCGCTCTGCCACGGCTTCATCTTCGATTTCTGCGGCGTCGAGATCGACCGCGTCAGCGGCGCGGTGCGCATCGACAAATACGTCACCATGCACGACTGCGGCCGCATCCTGCATCCCGGCATGGTGGCGGGGCAGGTGACCGGCGGTTTCGCGCACGCGGTGGGCGCCGCGCTCTACGAAGAGTTCGCCTATGGCGCGGACGGCAGCTTCCTTGCCGGCACCTTCGCCGACTATCTGGTGCCGACCGCGATGGAGATACCCGCGCCGGTCATCCTGCACATGGAGACGCCGTCGCCGTTCACGCCGCTCGGCGCCAAGGGCGTGGGAGAGGGCAACTGCATGAGCACGCCGGTCTGCCTCGCCAATGCGGTGGCCGACGCGCTCTCGATCCGCGAAATCGATCTGCCGCTGGCGCCCGCCAAGCTCGCCATGCACATTCATGCCGGCGAGGGCGAGCCGCCGGCTACGATCGCCGCGGCCGCACCGGCCACATCGGGCAAGTCGCCGAGCAAAGGTCGCGCGCTGCACGGCCGCGGCACGACCGAAATCCCTGCCACGCCGGAGCGCATCTGGAAGGAACTGCTCGATCCGGCGACGCTTGCCGCCGTCATTCCCGGCGCCCACGGCGTCGAGAAGATATCCGACACCGAATTCCATGCCGACGTCACCTTGGGCGTCGGCCCAGTCAAGGGCCGCTATCACGCCACGATCAATCTCTCCGACATGGACCCGCCCAGGGCCGTGACGCTCTCGGGGCGGGTGACGGGCTTGCTCGGGAGCGGCGGTGGCACCGGCCGCATCCGGCTGACGCCGGTGGGTGAGGGGCGTACCGAACTCGCCTACGATTACGAAGCCGAGATCGGCGGCAAGGTCGCTTCCGTGGGCGGCCGCCTGCTCGACGGCGCCGCGCGCTTCGTCATACGCCAGTTTTTCGAGGCGCTGTCGCGCAAGCTCGCCGGCGGCAATGTGCCGCGATCCGGGCTGTTTGCCCGCCTGCGCGGGCTGTTCGGGGGGCGCGCATGAAGCCGGCGCCTTTCGACTATCTGCGCGCGGAGACGCTCGCCGACGTGCATGCGGCGCTCTCCAGCGAAGGCGGCGAGGCGCGCATCCTGGCCGGCGGCCAGAGCCTGTTGCCGATGCTGTCCATGCGCCTCGCGCGGCCGAAGCTGGTCATCGACATCATGCGGCTTTCCGATCTGGCAGCCATCACGCTCGATGAGGGCGACATCCGCGTCGGCTGCGGCGTGCGCCAGGCGGCGCTGCTGGCGTGGCCGGATCTGGCGAAGCGTCAGCCGCTGCTGGCCGCAGCGCTCCCCTGGGTCGGCCACGCGCAGACGCGCGCGCGCGGCACGGTGTGCGGCTCCCTGGCGCAAGCCGACCCGAGCGCCGAACTGCCGCTGGTGCTGGTGGCGCTTGGCGGCCGCGTTGAGCTCTCGTCGCGCAAACGCCGCCACACCGTCGGCGCGGAATCGTTCTTTACCGGCCTGATGTCGACGGCGCGTGAGGATGACGAACTGATCGAGGCGGTGCGGTTTCCCGCGGCGAAGCCGGGCACCGGCTATGCCTTCAGCGAATTCGGCCGCCGCCATGGCGATTTCGCCATCGTCGCCTGCGCGGCCGTCGCGGACAACACAGGCACACGGCTCTCCGTCGGCGGCGTCGCCGACCGGCCGACCGCGCGCGACTTCGCCGCGCTCGAGGGCGATGCGCTGACGAAAGCGCTCGACACCTTCGCCTGGGAATTGGAAGCGCGCGACGATCTGCACGCCACCGCGCGCTATCGCCGCGAGCTCGTGCGGCTCTATGGCCGCGCGGCGGTCGAGGAGGCGCGCCGATGCCGCGGCTGAGCGCCGGTCAAACCCACCGAGTGCGCTTCACCCTCAACGGCAAGCCGGTCGAGGGCGACGCCGCCCCGCGGCTGCTGCTCACCGACTTTCTGCGCCACACGCTCGGCATGACCGGCACCCATGTCGGCTGCGAGCACGGTGTCTGTGGCGCCTGCACGATCGAGATCGACGGCATGCCGGCGCGGGCCTGCCTGACCCTTGCGGTGCAGGCCGACGGCTGCGCCTTGCGCACGGTCGAAGGGTTGGCGCCGGAGCCTGGCCGCTTGTCAGTGCTGCAGGAGGCTTTCCGCCGCCATCACGCGCTGCAATGCGGGTTCTGCACAGCCGGGATTCTGATGTCGCTCGACATTTATCTACGCGACCACCCCGAGCCGTCGGAGGCAGACTTGCGCGAATACCTTGGCGGCCACCTATGCCGCTGCACCGGCTACGTCCCCATCGTCAACGCGGCTCTCGATGCCGCCCGGAAGCTGCGGGAGATATCACCCAGTGCTTGATCTCGGCACCAGCTTTCGCGCCAGCGTCGAGCGCGATCCGAATGCGTTGGCGATCGTCGACGGCGATGTCCGCATGAGCTATGCGCAATGGTACCGGCGCATTTCCGCGCTGGTCGCCGGTTTCGATGAGATGGGCCTGGTGCCCGGCGACCACCTGGTCACGGTGTTGCAGAACAATTGGCAGGCGGCGACGCTGCACTGGGCCTGCCAGTTCGCCGGCATCGTCATTACGCCGGTGAATTGGCGCGCCAAGGCCGACGAAATCGACTTCTATATCGACAATGCCGAAGCCAAGGCCATCGTCTACCAGGATATCTCGGCAGACGCCGTAGCGGCTTCCGTCCGCGCCCAGGTCTGCCGGCGCATTGCGATCGCCTCGCCAAGAAAAGGGGAGATGGCGTTCGATGGCCTTTGTAAGGAGGGCGCGCCGGATGCCGAGCCCCGCGTAGGCGCCGATGCATGGTCGGTGATGCTCTACACCTCCGGCACCACTGCAAAGCCCAAGGGCGTGCCGCGCCGCCAGCGCGCCGAGCGCGCCGCGGCGGTCGCCCACGTGGCGCAAAATCTTTATGGTCACGGCGAGCGCACCCTCGGGGTCATGCCGCTCTACCACACCATGGGCGTGCGTTCGTTGCTGGCGATGTCCGTGATCGGCGGCACATTCGTCTGCCTGCCGCGTTTCGACGTGAAGGGGGCGCTGGCGCAGATCGCGGCCGAGAAGGTGACCAATCTTTATCTCGTCCCGACGCTCTACCACGACCTCGTCCACCACCCGGCGTTCGAGGATTTCGACACGTCGTCGGTTCGCAAGCTCGGCTTTGCCGGAGCGCCGATGACTGACGGGCTGCTGAAGGATCTGCAGGCCGCCTTCAGCCCCGAGCTGTTCGTCAATCACTATGGGTCGTCGGAAATCTACACGTTCACGATCGAGCAGGACGCGGTCAAGAAGCCGGGCTCGGCCGGCCGCGCTGGCATCAATCAGATGGTGCGCGTTGTAAAGCTCGGCGCCGATACCCCGGACGCCCGCGCGGCGGTCGGTGAGGAGGGCGAAATCATCGCTTTGCTCGCGGGTGATGAATCATTCGAAGGCTATTGGCGCCGGCCGGAAGCCGACGCTAAGGCGTTGCGCGAGGGTTGGTACTTCACGGGCGATACCGGTTACTTCGACGCCGAAGGCGATCTGTTCGTCACCGGCCGCGTCGACGATATGATCATTACGGGCGGCGAGAATGTCTCGCCGGTGGAGATCGAGAGTTGCCTCTCGCTGCATCCGGCGGTCTCGGAAGTGGCGGTGGTCGGCCTGCCCGACGAACGCTGGGGCAAGATCGTCACCGCGTTCGTGAAGCGCCGCAGTGCCGTCAGCGAGCAGGAACTCGATGCCCACTGCCGCACGTCGGGCCTGGCCAACTTCAAGCGGCCCCGCCGCTTCGTCTTCGTCGACGCCATTCCGAAGTCTCCGGTCGGAAAGCTGCTGCGGCGCCAACTCGTCGCCGGCGAGTATGAAGCCGAGAAGGCGCCCGGCTAACACAATCAGCAAGGAAACAGACAGAATGACCCCGATGACGTTTAACGACCCGCGCCTGGCCTCGCTCGATGGTTTCCGCGTCGAGATCGACGAGGCGCACGAGCGCGCCGATATCATCCTCGACCGGCCGCCGTTCAACATCATCTCCATGCCGGAGCGCGACCAGTTGCGCCTGGTATTCGAGGCGCTCGACGAAGACGACCGCGTGCGGGTGATCGTGTTGCGCGCGGTGGGCGAGCACTTTTCCAGCGGCGGCAACATCAAGGGGTTCATGGAGGCGTCCCCCGAACACGTCTCCAAGCTCGCTTGGAACATCGCGGCGCCGGCGCGCTGCGCCAAGCCGGTGATCGTCGCCAATCGCGGCTACGCCTTCGGCGTCGGTTTCGAGATTTCGCTCGCCTGCGACTTCCGCATCGTGTCGGAGACCTGCCTCTACGCGTTGCCGGAGCAGAAGCTCGGTCAGATCCCGGGCTCCGGCGGTTCGGCGCGGCTGCAGAAGATGGTCGGCATCACCCGCACCAAGAACATCGTCATGCGCTCCAGGCGCATCAAGGCCAAAGAGGCGCTCGACTGGGGCATCGCCACCGAATGCGTGCCGGACAAGGATCTTGAAAGCGCGACCGACGCGCTGGTCGACGAGCTACGCACGTTCTCGCCACTCGCCCAACGCACCGCCAAAAAGCTGTTGAACGACACCGAAGAATCGACGCTGGGCGTGGCCATCGAACTCGAGGGCCATTGCTACAGCCGGCTCAGGCAGTCCGACGATTTCAAAGAAGGCGTCGAAGCCTTCCACGCCAAGCGCCCGCCGCAGTTCAAAGGGAGTTGAGGGCCGTCAGGCCCGCCTAAGGTTCTCAGCGGCCTGCATGGCTTAAGTGCGTCTCGCCGCGCGGGCCGCCATCATCAGGCCACGGCGCCCTCGCGCAGCTTGTAGCGGATGATCTTGCCGGATCCCGTGCGCGGAATTTCGGCGATCATATGCACGACGTGCGGAATTTTGTAGGTTGACAGGCTGGCGCGGCAATGCGCCAGCAGCAGTTCGGCGTCGACGGACTGGCCGGGCCGCGGCACCACGAACAGGGCCGGGACCTCGCCCAAGTGCTCGTGCGGCACGCCGACCACCGCGCAATCGAGCACCGCCTCGAAGGTGTTCACCACCTCCTCGATCTCTGCGGGGGCAATGTTCTGGCCGCCGCGGATGATGAGTTCCTTCAGGCGGCCCGTGATCGTGAGGAAGCCGTTTTCGTCGGATTTGGCGAGGTCGCCGGTGCGGTACCACCCATCGCGCAGGGCCTTGTCGGTCTCCTCCGGCTTGTTGTGATAGCCCGGCATCACGCTCGGTCCCCGCACGATCAGCTCGCCTTCGTTTCCCGCAGTGACATCCTTATCGGAAACGGGGTCGACGATGCGCACTGCCAATCCCGGCACCGGAAAGCCGCATGAGCCCAGCACGCGGCCGCCGGTCGGCCAGTTCATGGTGACCATGGTGGAGGTTTCGGTGATGCCGTAGCCGTCGAGCAGCAGCACACAGAAACGGTCCTCGAACTCACGGTTGAGCGTCGCCGGCATGATGGCGCCGGCGGAGACGCACATGCGGAGGTTGGGGAACTTCCACTTCGGCGGCTCGTCGTTGGTACCCTGCAAGAGGTAGTGAAACATGGTCGGCACGCCGGGGAAGAAGGTGAATTCGCCGGTCTTGAGCAGGCGCACCGCCTCGCTGGTGGAGAATTTCTCCATGATGTACTCGCTGGCGCCACTCGCCAGCACGCCGAGGACGGAGAGATTGAGCGCATAAGAGTGGAACAGCGGCAGCGGGGAGAGCACTGTGTCACGCTCGCTCAGCGACGCGATCGGTGCCCAGCAGGCCGCCACCACCCACAGCATGCCGTGCACGGTGAGCAGCACGCCCTTGGCGCGGCCCGTCGTGCCCGAGGTATAGACGATGTAGGCGGGCGTATGGATATCGTCCGGATCGCGCGGCGCCGCTTTCGGCGCCGATCCCATCAGGTCGGCATAGCGCAGCCCGGGCCCATTGGCAGTGCCGCGGTCGGTGAGGATCGTGATCGAAAGATTGGGCGTTTCGGCCGCCAGCTTGGCGACTAGTGCCGCGCGTTCGGCCGTTGTGACGATCGCCTTGCAGTTGGCGTCACTCAGGCGATAGGCGATCTCCGGTTCGCTCGACTCGTAATTGATCGGCACGCTGACCGCGCCCGCGCGCGTGATCGCGAAGCTGGTTTCGATCCAGGCCACCGAGTTCGGCAGCAGCATCGCCACGGCGTCGCCGGCTTCGACCCCGAGGTCGGCCAGATGGCCGGCGAGCCGGGCGGTGCGCGCCTCCAAATCGGCGTAAGTGACAGCATCGCGCGCGTCGCGGTAGGCGAGCTTGCCGCCGCGCTCGCTGGCGTGGCGGCGCAGTAGTTGCGGCACCGATGCGATGAGGTCCGTATGCAGCATGGCGTTTCCTCTGATTTTTCTTGTTGTCAGACCATGCAGAAGCCGCCGCTGATGCTCAGCGTCTGGCCGGTGATCCAGCCGGAATGCGGCGATGCCAGCATGGCGATCATGGGCGCGATGTCGCCGGGCTGGCCGAGGCGGCGGGTCGGATAGAGCTTGACCAGTTTCTCGCGGTTCTCTTCGACCCAGGCGCGGTCGTGGGCGGTTTCGACCAGGCCCAAAGACACCGTGTTGGCGGTGACGCCGTTGCGGCCCCATTCCCGTGCGAGCGATTTCATCAGCGCGACCACGCCCGCGCGTGCCGCGGCAACAATGGCGAGCCCGTTTTCGCCGACGCGCGAGGAGTCGCCGATGACGGCCACAATGCGGCCGTCGGGCCCCTTCTGAAGGTGCGGCGCGGCCGCGTGACAGCAGTGGATCGCGCCATAGAGACAGACGTCGATCTGCTTGCGCCAGTCCTCCGGCGTGGTGTCGGCGAAGCGCTGGCGCAGCGCGACGCCGGCGTTATTGACGAGAATGTTGAGGCCGCCGAAATCCTGCACGACGGACGCGACCATATTTTTCACCGCAGCATGGTCGGCGACATCGGCGCCGTAGGCCTTGGCCTTGCCGCCCTTGGCGGTGATCTCGGCGGCGAGGGCCTCGGCGGCCTCGCGCGAGCCGCGGTAATTGACGGCGACGGCCGCGCCTTCGGCGGCCAGACTGAGCGCGATCTCCTTGCCGACGTCGCGCGCCGCGCCGGTCACCAAGGCGACCTTACCTGCCAGTTTCAAATCCATTGCGGTTCCTCATGACTTTCGCTGCTTGGCGTCCTCGATCAGCCGGAAAAGCCGTTCCGGCGTTACGGGAAGCTCGTTGATGTCAATGGCGAGCGGCGCGAGCGCGTCGGCGATGGCATTGGCAATGGCCGCGGGGGCACCGATGGTGCCGCCTTCGCCCATGCCGCGGTAACCGCCGAGCGTGGTCGGCGACTGCGTTTCGAGATGCACCACGGTCATGGGCGGCACTTCGCTCGCCGCCGGCACGAGGTAGTCGACGAGGCTCGCCGTCTGCACCTGGCCCTGCGCATCGTAGACGACCTCTTCGTAGAGCGCGGCGCCGATCCCTTGCGCGACGCCGCCATGGACCTGGCCGTCGACGATGCCCGGGTTGATGATCTTGCCGCAGTCCTCGGCGACGACGAAGCGCTCGACCCGCACTTCGTAGGTCTCGGGATCGATCTCGACCGCCGCGATGTGCGTGGCGGAGGTGGTGGTGCCGAACACCGGGTCGTAGGTTTTGGTTTCGGCGAGTTCCTCACGGGCCTCGGGCGGCAGGCGCCCCATTTCCGAATAGACCGCGCGCGCGATGTCGCGGAAGGTGACGGCACGGTCGGTGCCGGCGACCGTGACCCTGCCGTGGGCGGCGACGAGGTCGGCGGGGGCGGCCTCGAGCAGGTGCGAGGCCGCGTTGATGAGCTTTTTCCGCACCGCTTCCGACGCCTGGATGGCCGCGCCGCCGGCGAGCACCATGCTGCGGCTGGCGTAGGTGCCGGTGGCGCCGGCCACCGCCGCGCTGTCGCCGTGCACGATGCGGACGTCCTCGTAGCGCGCACCGAGATGCTCGGCCACCACCTGCGCCAGCGTGGTTTCGAGGCCCTGGCCATGCGAGGCAATGCCGAAGGCAGCGGTCACCGCGCCGGTCGAGTTGATGCGGATGATGGCCGTTTCGGTGCCGGTGTTGATCGGCATGCCGGGCGCCACCGAAATGCGCGAGCCGATGCCGGTCAATTCCGCATAGGAGGCGATGCCGACGCCGAACCAGCGGCCGGCGGCGCGCGCCTCCTGTTGCCGCTGCCGCAGGGCGTCGTAGCCGATGGCCGTGCCGGCCGCCTCCAGGCAGCCCTGAAAGCCGGCCTTGTCCCACATCAGGCCGGAGGCGACCTTGTAGGGAAACTCGTCATCGCGCACCAGGTTGCGCCGGCGCATCTCGCGCGGATCGAGCCCGAGTTCGCGCGCGGCCATGTCCATCAGCCGCTCCATCACGAAGGTCGAGATCGGCCGCCCCACGCCGCGGTAGGGACCGGTCGGCGCCTTCGGCGTCGCGACGCCGCGCACGCGGCCGCGATAGTGACCGATACGATACGGTCCCGGCAGGAAGCTCACCACCTGCACCGGCTCGAGCGCGGCGGTCCAGGGATAGATCGAATAGGCGCCGACGTCGCCGATGCAGTCGGCGGTCAACGCGGTCGCATGGCCGTCGGCGTCGACACCGAGCTCGGCCTCGACGATCTCGTCGAAGGCCTGGCTGGTGGCGGTGAGGTCCTCCATGCGGTCGCAGGTCCAGCGCACCGTGGCGCCCAGTTCGCGCGCGGCGAGGCAGACGAAAATCTCTTCCGGATAAAGCGAACCCTTGCCGCCAAAGCCGCCGCCGACATCGGGCGCGGCTACGCGCAAACGGTTGCCGGGCAGATCGAGCGCCTGCGCCAGCGCGTCGCGCACGATGCCGGGGATTTGCGTCGCTGAATAAAGCGTGAGCGCGTCGCGGCCGGCGTCGAATTCCGCCACGCAGGCGCGCGGCTCGATGGCGACCGCCGTCTTGCGCTGCATGCGGAAGCGCCCTTTGACCCGGCGCGCTGCCGTAGCCAACGTGCTTTCGGGCTCTCCGCGCTTGAACTCGCGGGCCAGCAGAATGTTCGTTCCGGCCTCGTCGTGCAGCAGCGGCGCGTCGTCCGTGACCGCTTCTTCGGGATCGACCGCGACAGGCAACGGATCGAAGTCGATATCGATCAGTTCGAGGGCATCTTCGGCCAGATACCGGCTTTCGGCCACGACCGCGACGACGGGCTCGCCGACGAAGCGGACCTTGCCGCGCGCCAGCGCCAAGATTGGCGTGGCGTGATAGCCGGGCATGCGCGAGGTGGCGAACAGCGGCTGGGCGAGGTTGGCGATGTCCTCGCCGGTATAGATGGCGACCACGCCGGGGGCTTCTTTGGCTTTGACCGTGTCGATACCGAGGATACGCGCGTGCGCGTGATCGCTGCGGCGGAACGCGACATGCAGCGCGGTGGGCGTCTGCCGGTCGTCGACGAAGCTGCCGCGCCCGGAGAGCAGCCGCGGATCTTCCGTGCGCTTGACCTTTTCTCCGACGATCTTCGGCCGCAGGTCGACCCCGTCAGTCATAATATTCGGCTCCCTTGCGCAGGGTCTGCCATTGGCGGTCGTCGTGGCCATAAAGAACGGTCACGCCGTGCGACTGGATGCGCTTGATCTCGGCGAGCGACTTGGCCAGGACGTCGGGATTCCAGGTATTGCGCGGGATGATGTCTTCCGTCAGCGCCTCGGCCAGGGTGACGGTGTCGGAGGCGAGCAGAAACTTCCCCGCATTGTCGAGCCGCACCAGGGCGCTCATGGTGCCCGGCGTGTGGCCGGGCAGAGGCAGCAGCACGATGCGCTCGTCGCCGAAGACATCGCGTTGACCGGTGACCTCATCGACTGTCGCGGAGACATTCCATTCGCGTGCGAGGAAGCCTTGCGTTTCCGCGTCGGCCCCTTGCGCCGCCTTGACCTCGTTGGCGTGCACGATCAGCGTCGCCCGCTTGAAGAAGACGTTGCAGCCGCAATGGTCGGGGTGAAGATGCGAGCAGATCACCAGGTCGATGTCGTCGGCATCGAGGCCGACGCAGGCGAGATTGTCCACGACATTGTCGGTCTTGCTCATCATCGGCGTCATGACTTTCGCCAGGCCGCCCCAGCGCGCATCGGCATCGGTGGCGGCATCGGGATGGCACCCGGTGTCGAACAGCACGTTGCCCTGCGGATGGCGCAGCAGCGTCGACGGGACCGGCAATTCGAAGGTCTCGCCCTTTTGTGCCGACGGCAGGAAAATGCTCTTGCGCATACGCAGGCGGCCGCCGGAGAGGAGGTGCATCTTCATGGTTTGCTCTCCTTTGCCAGGTCGGCGGCCGCGCGCACGGCTTTGACGATGTGCTCGTAGCCGGTGCAGCGGCAGAGATTGCCGGACAGGCCTTCGCGGATCTCGTCGTCGGTCGCCAGCGGATACTTGCGCAGCAGATCCGTCGCGGTCATCAGCATGCCGGGGGTGCAGAAGCCGCATTGCAGCGCGTGGTGCTCTCGGAACGCCTCCTGCAAGGGATTGAGTTTGCCGGGGCTACCCAGGCTCTCGACGGTTTCGATGCTGGCGCCGTCGAGTTGCACCGCGAACAGCAGGCACGACCGCATGCTGTCGCCGTTGATCAGCACGGTGCAGGCGCCGCAGACGCCGTGCTCGCAACCGACATGGGTGCCTGTGAGCCCGAGCGTATGGCGCAGAAAGTCGGCGAGCAGAAGCCGCGGCTCCACGCTCCGTTCGTAGCGCCGGCCGTTGACCGTAATGCTGATGGTGCGCAGCGCGCTCATGCTTCCGCCCCCCGCGCGCGGTTCCAGGCTTCGGTCAAGGTCCGGCGCGTGAGCGCGCCGACGAGATGGCGCCGGTAGTCGGACGAGGCGTGTAGGTCGGTTTCCGGCGTGACGGCGGCGCGCACCGCCTCCACCGCGGCGTCGAGCACGGTGGGCGTCAGGCTCTCGCCGGCGAGCAGCGCTTCGGCATCCGCGGCGCGCACAGGTGTTTCGCCGATCCCCATCATGGCAATGCGGGCCGCGCGGATCGCGCCATACTTGACGGTCAGCAGGGCGCCGACCGCGGCCAGCGCGAAATCGCCGCCGCGGCGCGCGACTTCGGCGAAACCCCAGCCGGTCGACGGCGGCAGCTTGGGGATGCTGATGTCCGTCAGCATCTCGTTGTCGGCGAGGTCGACGGTGAGTTGTCCCTGGAAAAAGTCGTGCGCCGAGGCGTAGCGCGTGCCGCCCGGCGAAACGATCGTCAGCGTCGCGTCGAGCAGGCGCGCCAGCATGGGCAATTCCGCGGCCGGGTCGGCATGCGAGATGCTGCCGCCGATGGTGCCGCGGTTGCGGATGGCCAGATGCGCGACATGGGTCATCGCTTCGGCCATCACCGGCAGGTGCGCTGCGATGACCGAAGCGGTTTCGATCGCACGGTGACGCGTGAGCGCCCCGATGCGGATCGCGTCGGTCGTCTCGTCGATGAAGGCGAGGCCGGCGATGGGGTTGATGTCGATCAACACCGCGGGCTTGAGCAGGCGGAAATTGAGCATCGGCACCAGGCTTTGGCCGCCGGCAATGAGCTTGCCGTCGCCGCCCGCCTGATCGAGCGCGGCAAGCGCCGCCGCGACCGTGTCGGCGCGAACGTAATCGAAAGAAGGCGGCTTCATCGCGTGCCACCGGGCGCGTTGCGATCTTTGGGCATGCCGGCGAGGAAAACGGAGTGACTTGCAATACTAGACAAATATGCCGGTCTACTGTCAAGTTGCGGGCCGCGGATGCGCGCCGGCGATGCCATCGCGGCGGTCGCGGTCGGCCGGTGGCCGCGCGCGTCTCGTGCGGTCATTTCTTCGAGATGTCGGCCGCGCGATCGCTCAAGGCCGGCGCGCCGAAGGCCTGCGGGTTGTAGTTCAGCCGGTAGCGCATGGCCGGCGCCTCGATCGGCTTGCGGCAGCGGTTGCAGATGACCACCGGCGTGAAATCGTGACCGCAGGCCTGGTGCGTCAGCAGAATCGGCGGCTTGCCACGCGACAGCCAGCGGTCGCCCCAGGCCATCATCATGATGATGGCGCCGTAGAGATCCGTGCCCATGTCGGTCAGGCGGTACTCGTAGCGATCGGGCTGCGTCTGGTACAGGCGGCGCTCGAAGATGCCGGTGGCGACCAGGCGGTTGAGCCGGTCGGCGAGAATGTTGGTGGCGATATTGAGCTCGGCCTGCAGGCGGTCGAAGCGCCGCGCGCCGAAAAAGGCCTCGCGGACGATGAGGGCGGTCCAGCGGTCGCCGATGATTTCGAGGGTGTGCGAGACGGAGCTCGGACGGCCGCGCAGGAACAGCGATGTATCGCGGGAGCGGCGCGCCCGGCGCGGCGGTTGCGTCAGGCTGGTGCCGGCGCCGGGGCCGTCGCGGTAGCTCACCTGGCGCGCGGATACCATTTCGAGGCAGGCGGAGCAGGCCACGATCGGCCGGCATTCGCAGCCGCAGGAGGTGTGAAAAAGCTGCAATGGCGGGCCTTTCGGGCCCGCCAGCCAGCGGTCGCCGAACTGCATCATGGCCATGAAGGCCGGGTAGAGATCGAGCCCGGCATCGGTGAGCCGGTATTCGACCCGGCTCGACGTCTGCGAATAACGCAGCTGGCGGAAGATGCCTTGCTCGGTCAGCCGCTTCAGCCGATCGGTGAGGGTGGCACGCGGCAGCCCGAGCGCGGCGCGAAAGCTTTCGAAGCGGCGCGCGCCGAAGAACGCCTCGCGGATGACCAGGAAGGTCCAGGCATCGGACAAGATCGCGACCGTGCGCGCGACCGAGCAGTTGCGCTCGCGCACCTTCGGGCCGGGCACGGCTTTGCCGGCCGCCTTGCGCGGCGGCGTTCGGGCGGTGGACTTCAAGGCGGCGGCGCCTGGCATGATATTCGTGTCGTTCGCGGTCCCGTTGGTATGCGGCGGGAGACCAAATCCCTCGGCCCCCCGTCTTGCGCCCCCCGGCGGGCCATTTAGGAGGCCATTGCACGATTGCGCAACTTGAATGTTGGCGCCGGGCGCGCCGCTGGCGGTGCCGCGGCGCGCCGCGCTGATGACCGCGCGCAAAGGGTCGACGGTCGCGCCCGCATGTCGCGTTCGCGCCGATCGGACACCGCGTTGTTTCGGTTTGCGATACGCGTGCCGGCGCGCGCGATCGCCGTCGCCATGTGTTCGCAAGGCAGTTCTTGCACCGGGCGCGCCATTGTGCCTAAACTAGTTCAATAATGAAAGTGACAAAAATTGTTTGCTGCGCTGCAAAGAAAATGCGGCGAGGCCGGCAGAGGGGGAGACGATACGTTCGGCGTCATGGTGCTGCGCGCCAAGCGACCAGATAGCAGCCATCGGCGCCGGGCTGAAAATGAGACATTTCGGTAAGTAGCGAGACGGAGCGGTATCGCGCGCCTCAATAGCGCGTGGCAGCGTGCGGCCCGTTCGGTAAAGGCCGACATGTGTGAAGACTTCAGCGGCGGAAGCGGA
Organism: uncultured Pseudomonadota bacterium; assembly: GCA_963773225.1. Taxonomy (GTDB): domain Bacteria; phylum Pseudomonadota; class Alphaproteobacteria; order Rhizobiales; family Xanthobacteraceae; genus Pseudolabrys. Next base: position 51,188 of record CAVZAO010000006.1, on the reverse strand, counting down.
CATGCGGCCGATTACCGTCGCCGAAACGGGGCGTGCGTTTGCGTGAGTTTGCCGCCTAAGACGGCACCTTGAGCGGTGCGCGCTCGGCGTGGCTTTGGAAAGCCAAGGGCAGGGACGCCGAACGCCAAGAACGAGTTCAATTGGGAAGGGAGAGGAAACATGCAGATCAAGACACTGCTCATGGCCGGTGCGTTCGGCCTCGCCAGCGTGACATCGTCCTGGGCGGCGGGCCCGATCAAGATCGGCGTCGACACGCCCATGAGCGGAACCTATGCCGGCATCGGCCAGCAGGTGCGGTGGGGTTATGAGCTCGCCGCCAAAGAGATCAACGCCAAGGGCGGCATCATGGGCCGCAAGATCGAATTCGTCACCGAGGATTCGGAGGCCAATCCGACTGTCGCCATCAAGAAGGCTGAGAAACTGTTCGAGGTCGACAAGGTCGATTTCCTCGCCGGCACCGTAAGCTCGGGCGTCACCGCCGCGGTGGGCCAGTGGGCCGAACGCAACAACAGGCTGCTGGCGACCTCGGTGTCGTTTGCCGACTCGATCACCGGCGCCAAGTGCTCTCCCAACGTATTTCGCGTGAACGCCCGCGCCGGCCAGCAGTCGACCGCGTTGGCCGCCTGGCTCGCGCGCACCAAGCCGCACGCCAAGGTCTTCTATCTCGGCCCCGATTACCTGATGGGGCGCTCGACGGTGGCCGCCTTCGAGGCCGCAGCCAAGCGCGTCGGCGCCACCAACCTGGGCGAGGTCTTCGCGCCGCTCGGCGCCAAGGACTATTCGCAGTATTTCGGCCAGATCCGCGCCGCCCATCCGCAGGTGCTGTACACCTCGGTGGTGGGCAACGACGCGGTTCGCTTCTTCACCCAGATGAACGAATTCGGCCTGCTCAAGGGGCTGACCGTCGTGGGTGCGGCCGGCACCATCACGTCGCAGAATATCGCCGCCATCGGCAAGGCGGCCGAAGGTTTCACCACGGGCGTGGGCTATTCGGACGAGATCGACACGCCGGAGAACAAGGCCTTCGTGAAGGCGTTCCACGCCGCCAACAAGATCGACCCGGATCTTTACGGCGCCGATTCCTACGGCCTGATCTACGCCTACAAGGCCGCGGTCGAGAAGGCCAAGAGCACCGACCCGAAGAAGGTCGCGGCGGCGCTAAGCGGCTTGAGCTGGATGACCCCGCAAGGCGAAAAGACCATCCGCGCCGGCGACCATCAGGCCATGCAGACCATGTATGTGGTGCAGGTGACCGGCGGCAAGTTCAAGATCATCAGCAACGTGTCGGCCAAGGATGCGATCGGTCCCGACACGTGCACTCGCTTCTGATCCCGCCCGGGCGGGCGCGCAATGGGCGTCGGTGACTATATCCAGTTCGTGTTGGCGCCTCAGGTCCTCACCGGCCTGATGTTCGGGGTGGCCGTGATTTTGGTGGCTCTCGGGCTCACCATCATCTTCGGCCTCCTCGACGTGATCAACATGTCGCACGGACAGTTTTATGCCATCGGCGCCTTTGTCGCGCTCGCTCTCGGCTGGGTCGGGCTTCCGTTCTGGATGCTGATCGTGATCGTGCCGCTTTTGATGCTGCCGTTCGGCTATCTGGTGGAGCGGCTGCTTATCCAGCGTGTGTTTCACACAAAAGACCGGCACATCACGACGCTGCTGCTGACTTTCGGCTTGAGCCTCGTCTTGGAGGACTCACTCAAGCTCATATTCGGTCCCAACCCGTACCGGCCGGACATGCCGATCTCGGGCGCGACCGAGATCTTCGGTGTCATCCTTCCCGCCTATCGGTTGTTCCTCATTGTATTCGGGGCGCTGATCATCGCCGGCGTCGCCTTCGTGGTCTATCGCACGCGGATCGGCGCCATGGTCCGGGCCGCGGCCTTCGACCGCCACATGGCGGCTTCTCTCGGCGTGCCGGTCGAACGCATCTATGCCGGGACCTTCGCCTTCGGGATCGCGCTCGCCGGCCTCGCGGGCGTGCTGCTGGCGCCGATCTATTCGGTCTTTCCCACCATGGGCCACGATTTCATCCTACTGGCGTTCACCGTCGTAATCGTCGGCGGCATGGGATCGGTGATGGGCGCCGTGGTCGCGGGGCTTTTCCTCACCCAGGTCCAGTCGATTGCGGCGCTCTACATCTCGCCGGAATGGACCGACCCGATCGTATTCGGATTCATGGTGGTCACGCTGATGGTACGGCCGCAAGGCCTGTTCGGGCGGCTCGGGCATGCGTGACGCGACCGCCCTCGCCATGCGGGCGAGTCATTGGCTGACCGCTGTCTTTGCCGTCGGCGCTGTTGTCTTCGGTCTCCTGGCGCATCTCGCCGGCGACGTCTTCTATCTGCGGCTTGCCACCGAGGCCCTGATCTATGCCGGGCTCGCCATGTCGGTCGACGTGCTGCTCGGCTACTCGGGCTTGTTATCGCTCGGGCAGGCGCTCTATTTCGGGCTCGGGGCCTATGTTTCGGCGGTGGTTTTGAAAGCCGTGCCCTCGTTCTGGCTGGCGATGGGAGCCGCGCTCCTGGCCGCGCTCGTGGTCGGCGCCGTCGGCGGCGTCGTCGTCAACCGCGTGCGCGGCGTCTATTTTGCTCTCATCACGTTCGGGCTCGCGGAGGTGGTCGCCAAGATCGTTTACAATACGCGCGCGCTCGGCGCCTCAGACGGCATGATCGGCGTGCCGATCGTCAATATCAATCTCGGCGTCGGCACCGTTTCGAGCAATGCGCCGCTCGCGTTTTTCTTCTTCGTGCTCGCCTTCATTCTGATCATCTACGCGTTGACGGCCTATGTTCTCAGTACGCCGTTCGGCCGATTGCTGATCGCGCTGCGCGCCAACGAGCGGCGGGTGCCGTTTCTCGGCTTTTCGACGGTTAAGGCGCGGTTTGCCGCCTATTTGATCGCGGCGGTGATCGCCACTTTGTGCGGGGCGCTATACCCGATGCTGCGCGGGTTCGTGGCGCCGGAGCTGCTTTTCTTTTCCACCTCGGGCGACGCCGTCATCATGGCAATGCTCGGCGGCATCGGCACGCTGACCGGCGGTCTTTATGGCAGTATGCTGCTCGCCATGCTGCGTTCGGTCATCGGGAGTTGGACCGAGCACCATCTCATCGTCATCGGCATTCTGTTCATGCTGGCGGTGATTTTCCTGCCGGGCGGCATCATCGGCTTGGTGCGCGCGCGAATGGTGCGCGCGATGGCGCCGAAGAAGGTGACGGAGACGCTCTCATGAGCGCGCCGGTCCTTGAATTGAAGGATTTGTCCGTGAGCTTCGGGGGCTTGCGGGCGGTGGACGGTGTCAGCGCCGTTGTCGAGCGCAACCGTATCACCACGGTCATCGGCCCCAATGGGGCGGGCAAGTCCACGCTGTTCAATCTGATCAGCGGGGCCATCCGCCCGCACAGCGGCAGGGTGCTGATCGGCGGCCGTGACATGACCGGCGCCGCGCCCCATCGTCTGCAGCGGGCGGGGCTCGCGCGCTCCTTCCAGATCACAAATCTGTTCTTTGAGCTGTCGGTTGCCGAGAACCTGCGGCTGGCGGCCCAGGTTCTGGAGCCGGGCGCCCGCATGCTGCGCCCGCTCGGAGCCAGCCGGCGCGTTCAGGAGCGCGTGCAGGAAACGCTCGAGCGTTTCGAGTTGCAGGACATGGCGGACAGCCCGGCGGCCGCGTTGTCGCACGGCGACCAGCGCCGGCTCGAAATCGCTGTTGCGCTTGCCTGCGGCCCGAAGATTCTGCTGCTCGACGAGCCGACGCAGGGCATGAGCCATGGCGACACCGAGGCCGCTGCCGCGATGATCCGCTCGCTGGCGGACGAAGTGACGGTGCTGCTGATCGAGCACGATATCGGATTGGTGATGAGCCTTTCGCATCGGGTCATCGTCATGCATCAAGGGCGCATTCTGGCGAGTGGAACACCCCAGGAAATCCGCGCCAACGAAGCGGTGCAGTCAGCTTATTTCGGGCATGGCGATGCTGCGCATTCGTGATCTCCACGCCCATTACGGCACCAGCCACGTGGTGCAGGGCATCACGATCGACATCAACCCCGGCGAGGTGGTCGCGGTATTCGGCCGCAACGGCGTCGGCAAGACGACATTGCTCAAGACCATCGCCGGTTGGCTCACGCCGAGCGGTGGCGAAATCGAGCTCGACGGCCGGCGTATCGACCGATTGTCCGCCGACAAAATCTGTCACGCCGGCGTCGGCTTCGTTCCCGAGGACCGGCGCATCTTCCCCGGGCTCTCGGTCGAAGAGAATCTTTCGCTGGGCTTCATGCAAGTGCCCAATCGGAAGGGAGCCGGGCATCGGCGGGCCTTGGCCACGATCTACGACCGCTTCCCGCGTTTGGCCGAACGCCGGCGGCAGCTCGGCACGACGTTGTCCGGCGGCGAACAGCAAATGCTGGCGATCGCGCGGGTGATGATCGGGGAGCCCAGGCTTCTCCTGATCGACGAGCCGAGCGAGGGCTTGGCGCCGATGATCGTCGCCGACATATTCTCGGTCATGTCCGAATTGAAACGAAACGGCTGCGCCATGCTGTTGGTCGAACAGAACATCGTCGCAGCCCTAAATCTCTGCGACCGTTTCGTCGCCATCGAGCGCGGGCAGGTCGTGCTCGAGGGCCGGCCGGACGACGAGGGCGATCGGGACGCGCTGGCCAGAAGCATCGCCGTTTAAAGCTTCGCGGGCCGGCTGAATGGCGTGAGCGACCGTGAGGGCGCGGCGATGCGCCGGGTTCGATTTCGTCACCCGCCAGTGCCGTTGCGGACGCTGGCCGTCAGGCGGCGATGTCCTCGGCGGCGGCCGCGATGGCGAGGTCGGTGCCGGGACGTGCCGACAGGATGCTGCCGAGCGGCAGGCCGGCGGCGGTTTTGGTGAGCGGGAACGACACGATCGGGCCGCCGAGCACGGTCCAAGGCGCGATGTATTTGGGCTGCCCCGTCGACGCGAGGCCCTTGGTGGCAGGGCCGGGGGCGGCCGGCCACAGGAACAGGTCGCCGGGATCGTGGGCGTTCCAGAACGTGGCGCGCAGCCGATTGATCTCCGCGCGCTCGCTTACGTATTGCCCTTCCGCGATCATTCGGCCTTCGGCCATGATCTCGCGCAGGCGCGGCCCGATCTGCGCCTCGGGGTATTGCGATAAATGCGCCAGCGCCCGGGCGGCTTCGTAGACCATCGTGCTCCGGTGCAGCGCGCCGATGCGCGCGAAGGCGACCGGGGCGCGTCGCCGTTCCACCCGGTAGCCGAGCGCTTGGATGTGCGCCAGTTGCGCCTCGACCGCGGCCGCCATCTCGGGATCGATATCGGCAAGGAGATCGTCCTCGATGACGATGATCCGTCGCGCCGGGCGCTCTTGCGGCGACATCGGCGCGGCCGCGCCGAGTGGCGACAGGGCGGCGTAGGCATAGACCGCGTCCGCCACCGACCAGCCGAAATAGCCCACCGTGTCGTAGGACGGCGCCAGGGGGCTGACGCCATAGCCGCAGACCGAGCGCGTGCTGGGTTTGAAGGCGGCAATGCCGCAATAGGCCGCCGGCCGGTTCACCGACGCCACGGTCTGGGTGCCGAGCGCCAGCGGCGCGGTGCCGGCCGCGACCGCGGCGCCGGAGCCGCTGCTCGAGCCGCCCGGCGTGTAGTCGGTGTTGTGGGGATTGCGCGCAGGGGAGGGATCAAAGTAGGCGAACTCGGTGGTGTGCACCTTGCCGAGCATGATCGCGCCCGCGGCCTTCAACGCCAGCACGACTTCGGCGTCCGAGGCGGCGGGGGCGCGGTCCTGGTAGGCCTTGCAGTTGCAGCGCGTGGGCAGGCCCTCGACGTCGATGATATCTTTGACGGCGACCGGAATGCCGTGCAGCGGACCGAGGATGTGACCCGCTTTGGCCTGCCGGTCGCGCTCGGCGGCAACCGCCAGGGCGCGCTCGGCGTCCACTTGGCGCCAGGGCTCGGCGACCGGCTGGACGGTCTCGATCCGGGCCAGATAGCGCTCGACCAGGGCGGTCGCCGGGGTCTCGCCGGTCTTGACCGCCGCGGCTAGCGCTCGCAGTTGGCCGGGATTTTCAACGCATGTTGCCACGTTGCGGGTGCTCCTTGATGCATTGGGGGGCCGGCGGCCGGACGGCCGCCTCGGGCGGGAACGGCGCGGACCGTCACATCTTGCGGTTCTGCGCGTTCCAATGCCGCTCGAGATTGGCGATCAGCGCCGGGGAGAAGTGGCAATAGGCCTGTTCGCGCGCGTAGACCGCCATGTAGGTCCTGAACAGGTCCAGCGGCTCGTGCGCGATCCGGAGTGCGCGTCGGTTGCCGGCCGTGCTCACGACGCCGGAACTGGTCAGGCGCTCGACTACCTCCGTAATGGCCCCATCGAGCGCCTCGGGCGGCACGATCAAGTCGCAGATCTGGCGGCCGACGTCGCTGTCGCAGGCGATGCGGCGGTCGGCCATGATGGCCTGGCGGGTCACCCGGTCGCCGACGAAGCGCGGCATGCGGAGGTTAGCCGCGCCGGGTATGATGCCCTCCTTGCGCGCCGGTAGTGTCATGTAGGCGTCGCTGGCGGCGATGTTGTAGTCGCCGACCAGTAGATACTGGCAGCCACCACCGATCGCGAACTTGTCGACCGCCATAATCCACGGCTTTTCGAGCGTGTCGCCGGTCATCTCGTCGGGTGAAGCGTCTTCGCGCGCCATCCCACGGAACATCTTGTTGACGAAGCCGAGCTCCCGAATGAGATACCAGAGATAGGAGACGCGTCCGTAGTAGATGTGCGTCAGGTTGATGCCGCTGCAGAACGTGCGCTGGCCGGCATACTTGCCAGAATCGATAAAGTCGCCGCGCAGAATGCAGATGGAGGTCTCCGGATCCAGCATCGCCAAATCGATGGCGGTTTCCACGTCGACGATGGTAGAGTCGTCCTCCGCGTTCAAGTAGCGCGGGTTCTTCATGAGCACGAGCGACGCCTTGCCCTGTCTCTCGACGGACGCGTGCTCCAGCATCACCTTTCCGTCGCGCTTGAGGGTGTCTAGTTTGTCGCGTGCTTCCCTCCGCGGCAACAGCATCGCATGGCAAAGATGCAGGCCGCATTCGCGATTGGCGAGAACGCGATTAAAAAACAGCCCTTGATCGACCTCGTGTCCGTCCTTTTCCGACAGTAAAAGCGGATTTTCACGTGAAAGACGCGCCGCGTCCGGTACCAGGCCCGGGACCTTCTGAGCGATCGCCGCCGCGATGGCTTCGACACGTTTGAAGCTGCGCAGGTTGTCGGTGAGGTCGCGATAGAGCGTGTCGACATGCGTATCGAGAAAGAGTTCGCGCTGCCGGCGCGCCTCCTGCAAAATCGTATCGACCTTTGCCTGCTGCTCCGGGGTGCGCTTGTTGCGGGGCGGCAGCGCGTCGATTGCTGCGAGACCGTCAGCCCAGTATCGAGAGAATGCAGCGCTATCCTTTGCAACGTTACCGGAAAGTTTCGGTTGGGTAAGCTCCACGGCGGCAGGTGCTCTGGTGGCTATCGTCGAAGACATTCTGTGCCCCGGCTACTATATTTGCCCGCGATAGGAAATCATGGTTGTCGCGGAATTGGAAGCCTGTTCATCGTGACTTGAGAGTACCCTTTTCATTCGTCATGGAATGGGCCAGTACTGCGGCCTTGGGGACCTAAGACGCGAGGAGCTGATGATCGAAACTGGTAGATCGCTGACCCGCGACATCGTCGTCGATGATGCGCGCGCGATTTCTTTCATGGGGCCGGATCTGCGGGTCTATGCGACGCCCAGCATCCTGTCGGATATGGAATACGCGTGTCGCGATTTGCTGCTGACCCTGCTGCCAGCGGGGCAGGACAGCGTAGGTTCGCAGGTCACCCTCGACCACCTCGGCGCGGCCCCGATGGGCGCGACGGTCAACATCAACGTGACCATCGCCTCGGTCGACGGCCGGCGGGTGGTCTTCTCGGCAAGCGCTGTCTTCAATGGGCGCGAGATCGCGCGCGCCAGCCACATGCGGACGGTGGTGGTGGTGGCCGATCTGAAGGCGCGCATTGAGAAATTGATGCAGCAGCAACAGCAGCAACAGCAGCAGTAGCGGGGCGGGCTGGCGCCACCGGGCGCGCGTCAGGAGCGCGCCCGCGCTGCCTCCGTCTTGGCGATGGCATCGGCAAGATGCCCGTCGCGGCCGTAGATGTCCTTGTAGTAGTCGATCTTGCCGTCGCGGCCCGGCCAGGCGGTGAAATAGGTCAAATAGACCGGGATGTCGCCGGGGACCTTTTCGGAGGCGTTTTGCCCGGCTGCGATCTTGGCGTCGACGTACGAGACCGGCTTGCCGAGCAGCGCCGCCGCCATCGTCTTCGGATGCCTGAGCCGCACGCAGCCGTGACTGAAGGCCAGCTGCTTGTGCTTGAAGAGATACTTCTCCGGCGTGTCGTGCATGTAGATCGCATGCTTGTTGGGGAATTCGATTTTTACGACACCGAGTGCGTTACGGGGACCCGGCGGTTGCCGCACGTCGACCGATACGCGGTTGTTGGCGTAGGCGTCCCAGTCGACGTCCCCGGATGAGATCTGCCGGCCCGCCGTATCGATCACCTGGTAACCGTGACGGTCGAGGTAGTCCGGGTCGTTGTAGAGGTGCGGCAGCATCTCGTTGATAACGATCGAGCGTGGCACGTTCCAATAGGGATTGTATTCGACCGACTGAATGGTGTCGGTAAAGAAGAAGGTCTGGTGGTGCGGCTTGCCGACAATGGCACGCATGGTGAGCGGGGCGCCGTCGCCTCTCACGAAGCTGACCTTGAAGGCAGGCTCATTGAGCAGCACGTAACGCTGGCCGAAGTGTCGCGGCAGCCACCGCAGGCGCTCCATGGCGAGGGTCAGCTTCTTGATCTTAGCGGCGGGCGAGACCGGCGTCATGGCCGCGAGGGTGTTGCCGCCGATGATGCCGTCCACTGTGAGGCTTTTTTCGCGTTGGAAACCGCGCACGAGCGCCACCAGCTTGGGGCCGTAGGTGTCGCCGCCACGGTAGGCCGTAAGCGCGTCCGCGTATTTTTGCTTCAGCGCCGCCGAGCCCGCGCGGCGGATAGCCGTGATGATTTCTGGCAGTACCGGGTCGGAATCCCCTGGCCGGATAAACGTCCCGGCGGGGATCGCGACGCGCTGCCCGGGGTCGGCCGCGCGCGCCTTGGCAAGCGCCGTCGCCAGTGCGCGGAATTGCGGATTGTCCGGGTTGCGGCTGTCGAGATAGGCGACGGGGTCCTTGGCCTTCGCGATGTCGCCCATGGCAGCAACCAGGTCCACGTGCTTGCGCGGGAGGTCGTAATAGTCCGACATGCGGTTGGGATCGACACGGCCGCGGGTCGCATCGAGAACGTACGTCAATACCTTCGCCGACAGCGTCAGCTCAAAGTGCATCAGCGCTTTGAGGTCTTTCGACTTGTCGCCGGAAGGGGCTGGCGGCATCGCCACCTTGTAATCGGCGGGCTGCAATCCGTAGCGCGCACTCAGTGCCAAGGCGGCCATCACGGCGCGCGCCTTGTCGCCGACGGCGCGATTGTCTATCCAAAGGAAGTGCGGGTGCTGCGAATAATAGTTGTTAAGCGCCGCACCGACCGCTGGCAGTACGCGTAGGCTCAACTGCGGCGATACCGCGCACGCGGCGGCAAAGGTGGGCGCCGCAACAGGCGGCGTCACCTCGGCGTTGGACGCCAGCTGAAATTGGCAAACTTTGTCGAGCGCGACCGACTTCGGCTGGTCTGGGACGTAAGTCCGATAATCCGGCGCCTTGATCTTGAGCACCGGCGCGTGATGCTCCTGTGGCTGTGGTCCACCGTCTGGCTGATAGTAGCCGGGTTCCCGGGGCCCCCAGCCATCGTTCCAACCGTCGTCGTAGCTCGGTCCTGGCGCATAGGCACGCGGCTGCTGGATGCGCGTTCGTCCCCAACCGTGCTGTTCCTGAACCCAGAACTGCATCGGGCTTTGAGCATGTGCCACCGCGCCGGCGGTGGTTCCCGCGACGGCTATCGCCGCCGCCGCCAATATCCACCGGATGCCCCCATTCATGACCCTTGCCCTTCTCCATGGCGCGCGGTTGCATCCGGCGCGCGATGCCTCGACGGGGAAAACAACGCCGTCGGCATGTAGAAGTTTCAAAGCATTAGCGGTGAGGGAGGAAGCCGTTAATGCGCGGCAAACGCGCTAGCGCGCGGCCAGATGTTGCGACTCCCGGGTGTGCCGCGGCGTCTTCATCACATGCGGCCTTTTGGCGTGCCGGGATGCGGCGAGCTGACGCGTCGGTGGCTTGGCGTGATGGGTCTTGTGCGTGGCCTGCTCGTGGGCAGATTTTGCCGGGCTCTTGCCGTGCGTTTTGGCGGTTGGCTGGGCAGAGGTCTTTTCCGTGGTCTTGTCGGGCACTGCGATATCAGCTTGCGCGACTTTGATCTCGAGGGCAGGCCGCGCCGGGGGGAGCGGGATGCGCGTGTTCCCGTTGAAGGCGTATAGGCCCGCGACGTCCTTGCACGGTGCAAATTTGGGCAAGCGTCGGCTGGCGTATCGGCCTTTGATGGCCTTCCAGTTGTCCGCCGGCTGGCCGGTTATGATCCGGACGTAGCCGCGTGTCTCCGCCGGCAGCGTCCGTTCCTCCTTGAGCCATTTGTGCACCCGCGCGGGGCCGGCGTTATAGGCGGCCGCGGCCAGCCCGACATTGCCGAAGCGGTCGAGCAGGTCGCGTAGAAGCCGCGCCGCGGCCGGGATTGCCTCCAAGGGATCGAAGGGATTGTCGACGCCGACATCCGCGGCCGTCGTGGGCATCAATTGCGCGATGCCCTGCGCACCCGCGCGGCTCACCGCGCCCGGTTTGAAGCGGCTTTCCTGAAACAGGAGTCGGATGAAGAAGGGGACCGGCAGGTCGTTGGTGCGCGCCGCGTTAGCGAGTGTGTTGCAAATCTCTTGGCGCGAACGATGCACGACGTGAAAATGTGCGGGCTTTGGCCGCGGCAACGGGACGGCGGTTTGATCCGCAGGCGGCGCTTTGCGCCGAACGGAGGTCCCGTCTGTTGGTGGTGCTGCCGCGTCGGGTTTGGCCCGCGCCGGTTCGGCAGCCTTCGCTTCGGGGTTCTTGACGTCGTCAATGGATGCCGAAGGCGGCGGTTCGGTCGGCGCGGCGTGAGCCGGCGGGGCCGCTTTGATATCGGCGAGGCTCGCCGGCTTCGTGGTCTTGAGATTGGCGTGCCCGCTGAGGGGCGGCGTGGCGATCGGCGATGGTGTTTCGGAAGCCGTGGCGCCCGCCCATGCCGCGAGGCACAGGCAAGCCGGGACAAACAGCCGGCGCATGAACAAGAGTTCCCCCGTTCCCGCGGAAGCACGCGGGCGATGTCAGCCGTGTGGACTGGAAGAGTTCTTCCCCCGTTTGAGTCGGGTGCTAAAGCCAGAAGCGGACGGCTTTTTGAAATTGTTGCGGCAACAAGAAGGAGGGGTGTTTGGCGTTCGCCCAGGTATTGAAGGCGGAAGACGAAATCCGGTCGTCCGGCGTGAACGATCAATTCGTGCCGGGGAGGGCATCGAGAGGTTCTTACGCCTATGCCAGCGAAAGCACGATGAGTTCGATTCCGGTGCGCTGACGCGCGCGAGATTTCACTGTGCCGCACAGTCCAGAATCACTGGTTGCAAAGACGTGGCCGGAATGTGGCCGTTGGAACCACGGCTGCTGAGCGGCGTTTAATTGGACAACATTGCAAAGGAGCCGCGGACCCCGCGAAGCCGACGAGCGGGCGTAATTTGCATTGGAGAAATGGTTTTATGACGACCCGATTGGAAGAATATGCCCTCATTGGCGACGGAGAGAGTGCCGCTCTGGTAACGAAAGGCGGCTCGATTGATTGGCTGTGCTGGCCCCGGTTCGATTCGGACGCGTGCTTTGCGGCTCTCATCGGTGATGAGGCCAACGGGAGATGGAAGATCGCACCGCGAGCCGGTGATGCTCGATCGACGTGGCGATACCGGGAAGACACGCTGATTGTCGAAACCGAATATACCGCCGACGGTGGGCGGGCGCAGGTCATCGACTTCATGCCGATGCGCGCCGGCGCGCCGAGCCTTGCACGCCGAGTTGTCGGATTGGGTGGCGAAGTCCCGATGCGCACGACGCTTGGTCTACGCTTTGGCTACGGGACCGTACCGCCCTGGTTCGAGAACGACGGTCGCCGGCTGGTCGGCCGTGTGGGGCCGGATCTGACTGTGCTCTACACCGATGTGCCGGTTTCGGTGGAGCACAACGACGCGGTTGCCGACTTCAGTATCAAGGAAGGTCAGACCCTCGACTTTCTGCTGCGGATCGGATCGTCGACCGCCGACCCTCCGCCGCCCGCGCCGGTCGACCGCTTGATGGCCGACACGGAAGACTATTGGCGCCGGTGGATCGGACACTTCGAAAAGCCGACCGACTGGCCCGAGGCCGTCAAGCGGTCGTTGATCACGTTGAAAGCGCTGATCAACCGTCCGACCGGCGGCATCGTGGCTGCGCCCACCACCTCGCTTCCTGAGGTCCCGGGCGGATCCATGAATTGGGACTACCGCTACAGTTGGCTGCGCGATTCGACTTTCACTTTGGCCGCGCTCTTGAACGCCGGCTACACCGACGAGGCGGTGGCGTGGCGCGATTGGATACTTCGAACTATCGCCGGCTCGCCCGAGCACATCCAGATCATGTATCGCATCGATGGCGGCCGCGAGCTCTCCGAGTGGATGGCCGACTGGCTGGAAGGCTACGACTGGTCGACGCCCGTGCGTGTCGGCAATGCTGCGGCGAAGCAACGCCAAATCGACATCTATGGTGAATTGGTCGACGTGTTGCACCTTGCGGACCGCGCTGGCCTTGATGGCAAACCGCATGGGCTCGAGGTGCGGCACGCCATCGTCAATCATCTTGAAAGGGCATGGTCGGAGCCGGGCCACGGGATCTGGGAGAGCCGCGGAGAACCGCGCCACTACGTCTACTCCAAAGTCATGGCGTGGGCCGCGGTCGATCGCTTCCTGCGCAATTCCAACCTCGCGGATAAACTCGATAGCGACGAGAAGCAGCGGCTCTGCCATCTGCGCGAGACCATTCACCGGCAGGTCTGCGCCGAGGGATTTCATCCCGGCCTCGGGAGCTTCGTTCAGTACTACGGCGGAGAAGAGCTCGACGCCTCGTTGCTCCTCATCCCGTCGCTGAAATTCCTGCCGGCCGACGACCCGCGTATGGCCGGCACCGTCGCGCGCGTGGAGAAAGAGCTGGTCGAGGACGGCTTGCTCTACCGCAGCACGAACGCGCGTCGCAGCGGACAGGGTGCGTTCTTGGCCTGCAGCGCCTGGCTTGCCGACTGTTACATGGCGCAAGGCCGCGAGCAGGAGGCAGGCGCCACTTTTGAACGGCTGTTGTCGGTGCGCAGCGAGCTGGGTCTGCTGTCGGAGGAATACAGCCTGCGCGGGCGTAGGCTCAGCGGCAATTTCCCTCAAGCGCTGAGCCATCTTGCACTCGTCACTACCGGCATCGGGCTGTGCGGTCCGGTACTGCAACGGGGTGGCGGATGAGGCCGCATGGGTAAAGCCGCGACGGCCGCTGTCCATTTGCCGGCGGAGCCACGCATGACCGTCATTTAACCTGAGAGGCGAGAACAAAGACCCGTTTTGAGCATTTAAAAAATCGGGGCCGGGCGCGGGGATGGTGTGCGCTGCCGCCCTCGTAACCGGCCAAATCCAAGCCGAGGTTAAGCCTTGAAGAACTGGGAGCTTTTTTGCCGCTCGCGGCGGTATTTGCCTTTATTGTGCGCCGGCGGCCCGGCGAGGGTGGTTCGGCGTCTCTTCGTGCTCGCCGGGCCGCTCTTGTTGGGCGGCTGCGACGGCGAAAAAATATCCTTCCTGTCTCCCGCCGGCCCGGTGTCGGCGGCCCAGCGCGGCTATTTCATCGATATCATCCTGATCCTTTTGATCGTGGTGCTGCCGGTACTGCTGCTGACGCCATTCTTCGCCTGGCGATACCGCTATCGTAATGACCGTACGCCGTATCGGCCTAATTGGTCGTTCTCCTGGACTCTCGAAATCCTGATCTGGGGCGTGCCCTGTGCGATCGTCGTCGTGCTCGGCCTGTGGCTTTGGAACGCAAGCCATGAACTCGACCCGTACCGACCGCTGACCGCCGATCAGCCGCCGCTGCAAGTCGAAGTGGTCGGCTATGACTGGAAGTGGCTGTTCATTTATCCGACGCTCGGCGTGGCCAGTGTCGGCCAGTTCGCGTTTCCCGTGGACCGGCCGGTGTCGATCAAGCTGACCTCGGACACGGTGATGCAGTCGTTCTTCATTCCGGCGCTGGGCAGCCAGATTTATGCGATGGCGGGCATGGTCACGCGGCTCAATCTCAAGGCCGACAAGGTGGGCAGCTTCCTTGGCGAGAACACTCAATACAACGGCAAGGGATTCCAGCGCCAGAAATTCACCGCCCGCGCCATGACGTCGGCCGATTTCAAGACCTGGGTCCAGCATGTGAAGCGCGACGGCATCCCGCTGACGGCGGGCACCTATGACATCTTGAACAAGCAAAGCACGGCGGAGGATACGCGCAAGACGCTTCATGCGAATCAGATGCCGGCTGGTGTCGTTTACCTGCGCGGCGTTCCGACGGCGCTCTTCGGCAACATCGTCAGGTCTTTTCACGGCGGTCCGACGGCGGCACCGCAGATCGTCGGGCGCACCGGCGGTGCGCGGTCGCCGGCACTTGCTCGCGCGAGCGCCGCAGCAGCCGGTCAGGATTGAAAGCAATGTCTTTGATGCATTTCATTTTCGGGCGACTGAGCCTCGAGTCCCTTCCGTTCTGGGACATGTTGCAGCACCCGACCCACGAGAACATCGTCAACGGCAGCATCGCGACCTTCGCGGCCTCGATGGTGATCATCGGCGCTGTCGTCACGGTCGGGCTCATCACGTGGTACGGTAAATGGGAGGCGCTTTGGTCGGAGTGGCTGACGAGCGTCGACCACAAGCGCATCGGCATCATGTATATCGTGCTGTCGTTCGTGATGCTGGCCCGGGCTCTCATCGAGGCCGTGCTGATGCGGACGCAGCAAGCCTTTGCGCTGAACGGCGGCTTTCTGTCGCCCGATCACTTCGGTCAGCTATTCAGCACGCACGGCTCGATCATGATCTTCTTCATGGCGATGCCATTTTTGACCGGCCTGATCAATTACGTCATGCCGCTTCAGATCGGCGCACGCGACGTCTCGTTCCCGGTCATGAATTCCATCAGCCTGGGCCTGACCGCCGCGGGCGCGGCAATCGTGATGGTCTCGCTGTGCGTCGGCAAGTTTTCGACCGGCGGCTGGAGCGGCTATCCGCCTTACACCGAGACCGTGTTCAACGGTGGTGTCGGCCCCGACTACTGGATCTGGGCAGTGACGTTGTCGTCGGTGGGCTCGACGATGACCGGTATCAATTTCGCGGTGACGATCTACAAGGAGCGGGCGCCCGGCTTGAGCTTCTTCCGGATGCCGCTGTTCACTTGGACGGCGTTGTGCACCAGCATCCTCATGATCTTCGCGATGCCGCCGCTCACGGTGGCCACGAGCCTGCTTGCGCTCGATCGCTACCTGGGCTTCCATTTCTTCACGAACGGAATGGGCGGCAACATGATGAACTATGCCAACCTGTTCTGGTTGTTCGGTCACCCCGAGGTCTACATTCTGATTCTGCCGGCGTTCGGTGTGTACTCGGAAATATTCGCGACATTCTCTACCAAGGCGCTTTACGGCTACAAATCGTTGGTGCTGGCGACCATGTCCATCGCCGTGCTGTCGTTCACGGTCTGGGTGCATCACTTCTTCACGATGGGGCAGAGCGCCAATCTCAACGCGGTGTTCGGCATCGCTACCATGTTGATCGGCATTCCGACCGGCGTGAAGGTGTACGATTGGCTTCTCACCATGTTCTGGGGGCGGGTGCGGATGACTGTGCCGATGGTCTACGCCCTCGGGTTCATGATACTTTTTGTCATCGGTGGCGTGTCGGGAATTCTGCTGGCGAATCCGGCGGTCGACTATCAGGTGCACAATACGCTCTTCCTGGTGGCGCATTTTCACAACATGCTGATACCGGGGCTGCTGTTCGGCATGTTGGCCGGGTATCATTTCTGGTTTCCAAAAGCGTTCGGGTTCAGGCTTCACGAGCGCTGGGGCATGGTCGCGGCGGTGTGCTGGATCGTGGGCTTCATGCTGGCGTTCTTCCCGCTTTACGCTCTCGGCCTGCTCGGCTTCCCGCGGCGGACCGTCTCGTACTTCAATCCGGTCTACCTCCCGTACATGATGATTGCGCTCTTGGGGGCGGCGGTGATCCTTGCCGCGTTTACCGCGCTGGTCATCCAACTTGTGGTCTCGGTGCGCCGGCGCGAGGCATATCGGGTCGCTTCCGGAGACCCCTGGGACGGGCGCAGCCTGGAATGGGCGACGCCGGCGCCGCCACCCGAATACAATTTCTCGGTTATCCCGCAGGTGACGGCACGCGATGCCTTCACTGTCGCAAAGGACAAGGGGATCGCATATCAGGAGCCCGCCGCATACGCGGACATCCAAATGCCGAAGAACAGCGCGATGGGTTTTGTATTTTGTATCGGCGGCGCGGCCTGCGCATTCGGCTTGGTGTGGCACCTCTGGTGGATGCTGGGTTTGGGCGCGGTCGCCATTTTCGCCGCTGTCGTCGTCCGCGGCTTTGTGCGGGATGCGGAGAAGACGATACCCGTCGACGAGGTTCGGCGCGAGCATAGGGCTTGGCTCGAGCGGGTGGCGCGCGCAAACCCCGTGACCCGTGCGGACGAGACCCACCCGTTGAACGAGGGCTTGGCCGCACATGCCCCGGCGGAGGCTGCGGAATGAGCGACCAAACCGTCCGTTATCCCGGCTTCAATCTCGGCGCCTCGCATCCGGATGTGGATTCGCGCGGCGAGGGTTTGATGTTCGGCTTCTGGGTCTTCCTCATGAGCGACGCAATCATTTTTGGATTGCTGTTCGCGACCTACGCCACAATGCGCAACGCCACCGCGGGCGGGCCCGGTCCGGAGCAGCTGTTCGACTTGAAGAGCGTCTTCATCGAGACGATGGCGTTGCTGTTGAGTAGCTTCACCTATGGCATGGCATCGTTGGCCTTGAAACACGCGCGCTCGCAGACGCCGTTGATCCTGTGGCTGTTCGTTACCATGGCGCTGGGGCTGCTCTTCCTGGGCTTCGAGATCCACGACTTCGTGTCGATGTTCGACAAAGGCGGCCCGCCGATGCGCAGCGGGTTCTGTTCGGCGTTCTTTGCGCTGGTGCCGCTGCACGGACTGCATGTCACCATGGGCATCATCTGGATGCTGGCCATGATCGTGCAGCTTCGCGTCTACGGCCGTGACAAGGACGTCAAGCTCGGGCTTCTGAGGCTCGGTCTGTTCTGGCATTTCCTCGACATTGTCTGGGTCGCGATTTTCTCCGTGGTCTATCTCGGAGGTCTTTCATGAGTGACGCAGGAGCATCGCGCGCCGCCAAGCGGCTTGCCGCACGGCGGGCCTTGGGTTGGATTGGTTCAGTCCTCGTCGCGGGCTTGGCCGTTCTGGGGTGGAGCGTTTTGCTCTCCCAGAGGTCGCCTGGAGGCGCGTCTGCAGAGGATCCTGACGCCGAGTACAGGCGCGAGCTGCACTCCTACCTTTGGGGTATTGGCCTCGCGCTGCTGCTGACGTGGGTGCCATTCTCGCTCGTTTACTGGCATGCGGCGCCGCCGTTCTGGCTATTCATTGGCATCGGCGCATTTGCGCTGGTGCAGATCGTCGTCCATTTCAGGTTCTTCCTTCACATCCGCTTCACGAAGCAGAAGATGGAAGACCTGGAGCTTATTCTGTTTTCGACGCTGATTCTCACGCTCATGGCGGGCGGGACGATTTGGATTTTGACGAACCTGGCGGCCCGGATGCACTGACGCTTGAGGCGTCTGCCTGCCAGCCAAATCGCGGGCGCTGCACGCCCCCGGGTGCGGGCACGCTGGCCGATTTTGTGGCTAAGTGCCCCGTGCGATTTTAGACTCCAGGCTAGGTCCGGTTGCCAATTGACCTCGTTACCCGTCGAGATAGGCTTGTCTCGCTTTTCGCGCTTCGCAACGCGGCTGCCGGCCTATACGCTGGCGGGTGACGACGCCATTCTGGACCCTCCGACATGAATCAAAATCTGATTGTTACCCTGTCGCCCGGCTTCTCGAGCTCGGCGCTCGGCCGATGCCTGATCGTCATCGGCGGCACGCTGCTGCTGACGCTGTCGGCCAAGGTGCATGTGCCGTTCTGGCCGGAGCCGATGACCATGCAGACCTTCGTGGTGCTGGTGTTGGCGATGGTCTGCGGCCCCTGGCTCGGCGGCTCGATCATGTTGGCGTATCTGGTCGAAGGTGCGTTGGGCTTTCCGGTGTTCTCGGGCACACCCGAGCGCGCCTCCGGGCTCGCCTACATGATGGGCCCGACTGGCGGGTATCTTGCCGGCATGTTCGCGGCCAGCGTGGTCGTCGGCCGGCTCGGCGCCCGCGGCTGGGACCGCTCGCGCGTGATGGCGGTGGGGGCGATGCTGATTGGCACCTGCGTCATCTTTTCGATGGGATTCGCATGGCTCGCCGTGCTGATCGGCCCGGCCAAGGCCTGGGCCTTGGGCGTGATGCCGTTCATGCTCTCGGAGGCGCTCAAGGTGGCGCTGGCGAGCCTGCTGCTGCCGGCGCTGCGGGTCCGGTTGGCGCCCTGACGGCTTAGCGCCCGTTGGCCTTGCGCCAAGCCTCGAAGGCGACCCCGTTCTCGTCCTTGGTGCAGGGATAAAGGCCGACGATGGTCGCGCCCGCCTTCACCCGTTCGCCCACGAAGTCCTCGTAGGCCGTCATCTCGACGGCCTCGGCGGCGACCTCATCGGCCAGATGCGCAGGGATGACGATGACGCAGTCGTCGTCACCCACGATGATGTCACCGGGGAAAACCGGCGCGTCGCCGCAGCCGATCGGGCCGTTGATCTCGATCGCCTCGTTGATCGTCAGGTTCGTGGGGCTCGCCGGCCGCTGATGATAGGCCGGCATCTCCAGCTCCCCGATCGCGGCGGCGTCGCGGAAGCCGCCGTCGGTCACCACTCCGGCGGCGCCGCGCACCATGAGGCGGGTGATCAGGATGTCGCCGGCCGAGGCAGCGCGCGCGTCCTTGCGGCTGTCCATCACCAGCACGGCGCCGGGCGGGCAGATTTCGATCGCCTTGCGCTGGGGATGCTCGGGATTGCGGAATTCGGCGAGCGTGTTGCGGTCCTCGCGCGCCGGCATGTAGCGCAGCGTAAAGGCCGGGCCCACCATGTTGCGGCCCTTGGGTGCGACCGGGCGGACAGCCTGGATCACCTGGCTGCGCAGGCCGCGCTTGAACAGCGCCGTGGCGAGCGTGGCGACGGAGACGCCCATCAGTTTCTTTCGGCTTTCTTCGTTCATGGCGCTGTCCTTTAGAAGATGTCGGGCTCGCCCGCGGTGCGGCCGAAGTCGGATTGCAGGAAGTCGAAATCGCAGCCCTGGTCGGCTTGCGTCACGTGGCGCGAATACATCCAGCCCCAGCCGCGTTCGAAGCGTGGGGCAGGGGGCGTCCAGGCGGCACGGCGGCGGGCGAGTTCGTCGTCGTCGACCATCATGTCGAGGCGCCGGTTGGCGAGATCGAGGCGGACGATGTCGCCGGTCTTGAGCAGCGCGAGCGGGCCGCCGATGTAGCTCTCGGGCGCGACGTGCAGGATACAGGCGCCGTAGGACGTGCCCGACATGCGCGCGTCGGAGATGCGCAGCATGTCGCGGTGGCCCTGCTTGATCAGCGCTTTCGGGATCGGCAGCATGCCCCATTCCGGCATGCCGGGGCCGCCGAGCGGACCGGCATTGCGCAGCACCAACACGTGGTCGGGCGTGACGGCGAGGTTCTCGTCGTCGATCGCCTTCTTCATCTCGGGATAGCTGTCGAAGACCAGCGCCGGGCCCTCGTGATTATAGAACTTCGGATCGCAGGCGGCGGGCTTGATGATGGCGCCGTCCGGGCAGAGGTTGCCGCGCAAAACCGCCAGCGAGCCCTCGTGGTAGACCGGCTTGCTCAGCGGACGGATGACGTCGTCGTTGTAGACCTCGGCGTCTTCGAAGTTCTCGCCGAGCGCTCTGCCGGTCACGGTGAGACAGGACGTGTCGAGCCGGTCGGCGATCTGCTTCATGAGCGCGCGCAAGCCGCCTGCATAGAAGAAGTCCTCCATCAGGTAGTCTTTGCCGGAGGGGCGGATGTTGGCGATCAGGGGCGTGGTGCGGCCGAGTGCATCGAGATCCTCGAGGGTAAGATTGACGCGGGCGCGGCGCGCCATGGCGATCAGATGCACGACGGCGTTGGTGGAGCAGCCGGTGGCCATGGCGACCACGGCGGCGTTGCGCACAGCGGCCTCGGTCACGATTTTGTCGGGCGTGAGGTCTTCCCACACCATGTCCACGATGCGGCGGCCGCAGGCCGATGCCATGCGCTGATGCCCTGAGTCCACGGCGGGGATCGAGGATGCGCCCGGCAAGGTGAGCCCGAGCGCATCGGTGATCGCCATCATGGTGGAGGCGGTGCCCATGGTCATGCAGGTGCCGGCCGAGCGGGCGATGCCGCCCTGGATGCCGAGCCATTCCGCGTCGGAGATGTTGCCGGCGCGGCGCTCGTCCCAATACTTCCAGGCGTCGGAGCCGGAGCCGAGCGTCTTGCCGGCATAGTTGCCGCGCAGCATGGGGCCCGCCGGCAGGTAGATCATCGGCACGCCGGCGGAGAGCGCGCCCATGACGAGCCCGGGCGTGGTCTTATCGCAACCGCCCATCAACACGACGCCGTCGAGCGGATGCGAGCGGATCATCTCCTCCGTCTCCATCGCCAGCAGGTTGCGGTAGAGCATGGAGGTGGGCTTGGTGTAGCTCTCGTCGACCGACAGCGCCGGCATTTCGACGGCGAAGCCGCCGGCCTGGAACACGCCGCGCTTCACGTCCTTCACCCGTTCGGGGAAATGGGCGTGGCAGGTGTTGAGTTCTGACCAGGTGCTGAGCACGCCGATCACGGGCTTGCCGCGGAAGTCTTCCTCCGAATAGCCGAGCTGCATCATGCGGGAGCGGTGGCCGAAGCTCCTCAGGTCGTCGGGCGCAAACCAGCGGGCCGAGCGCAGGTCTTTCGGGGTCTTTCGGGACAAGGGCGAACTCCGGCTGGTCAGTTGACGATCGCGGCCGGCCTGGCCGCGGTGCCGCGGACGGTCCGGCACGGCCATCTCGGCTTCGCATAGGCGCTCACAAGATTCAATTTTTCCTCCTCCTGTGGCGGGTGTCCGGCCCTCAGAAGTACGCCGGATACTGCTCCACGATCTGCGGCACGGCGGCCAGGGTGCCGGTCAGATGGTCCCGGATGGCCTTCTCCGTTCCCGCGATGTCGCGGTTTGAAATTGCCGTCAGGATTTCATGATGCCCTTGCAGCACGGCCGCGATCTTGCCCGGATCGGGCAGGTTGAGGCGGCGCAGGCGGTCGACATGGCCCGAGCGGCTGGAAATCAGATGGTCGAGCGACGGCACCCCGGCGGCTTCGTACATCGAGGCGTGAAAATGCTTGTCGAGCGCCATGAACTCGCCGATGTCGAGATCGTCGCCAACCAGCTTCTGCATGGCCAGAATACGCCTGGCCGACGCCACCCAGTCCGTACCGGGGTCCTTCGCCAGGCTGTGCCCGACCTCAAGTTCGACGGCAAGGCGCAGGAACTGGGTTTCCCGCGCGTGCTCGACGTCGATCTTGGCGACGATGGTGCGCGACTGCGGATAGGACAGCACGAGGCCTTCCTGCTCCAACTGTTGGAGCGCCTCGCGCACCGGGGACTGGCTGACGCCGTAATCCTCGGCGATCTTGGCGCGGGCGAGGGTGGCGTAAGGTAATAGTTCGAGCGAGATGATCTGCGCGCGGATGCCCAGATAGACCTTCGACGCGGCGGGGCCGAGCGTGCTCGAGCGCAACGAGCCGCCCGGCTCCTTGCTCAGGGCCGAGATCGCGCTTTCCATCACCGTGCGGGCGTTCCAGGTCGTGTTGGCCAAGGTGGTTCCTATATGAGCTTGCCGGGCAGGTACAAGGATAGCTGCGGAAACAGCACCAGGAGAATAAAGAACAGCACGAAGGCGGCAAAGTAGGCGATCGATGCCCGCGTAAAGGCGCCGGTCTTCACTTTCAGAATGCCGCAGACGGTGAACATGATGACGCCGACCGGCGGCGTCAGCCCGCCGAAATTGATCAGGGTCACGATCAGGATGCCCATGTGCACCGGATTGTAGCCGGCATGGACCAGCACCGGCAGCACTATCGGCGTGATGAGCAGGATGTTGGCCGCGCCTTCGAGAAACATCCCGCTGATGACCAACAGGATCACGACCAGGGTGAGGATCATGGCCGGCTCGGTGGTCAGCGAGGTCACGAATTCCGTGATTTGTTGCGGCCCGCGCTCGATCGTGACTGCGTAGCCGAGCACGGATGCCATCATGATCAAGAGCATCACCATGCCGAGGTCGGCGACGGTTGCCTTCGCGGCCTCGTAAAGGCCTTTCCAGGTCAGCTCGCCATAGACGAAGGTGCCGACGGCAAGCGCGTAGAACACGAGGAATGCGCCGGCCTCGGTGGCAGTGAAGAGGCCGAGCCGGAAGCCGACGATCAGGATGACGGGGAAGGCAAGCGCCCAGGCGCTTTCGCGAAACCCGATGAGGAGCTCGCGCGCGGTCGGCATGGTGGCGAGAACGGGCGAATAACCGTTCTTCTTGGCGACGAGCCAGGTCGTCACCATCAGGATGATGGTCAGCAGGACACCGGGGATCACGCCGGCCACGAACAGCCGGCCGATCGACACCTCGTTGATGAAGCCGAACAGAATGAGCCCGATGCTCGGCGGGATGGTCGCGGTGATGACCGAGCCGAAGGCGATCACCGCGGCGGCGGCGGCATTGGAATAGCCGCCGTGGCTGACCATGCTGGGCCCGAGCAGACGCGCCTCCATGCCGGCGTCGGCGACTGCCGAGCCCGAGATGCCACCCATCATCATGCTTAGCACAATGGCCACCTGGCCGAGGCCGCCGGCCATCCAGCCGGTCAGCAGCCGCGCGAAATTGACCAGGCGGTTGGTGATCCCGGTGGCGTTCATCAGGTTGCCGGCCAGGATGAAGAACGGGACGGCGAGCAGGGGAAAGCTTTGCGTCGCCGTTACCATCTTCTGGACGGCGACGGTGGGCGGGATGGTGCCGGTCGCGACGAACACCGGGATCGACGCCAGCGCCAGTGCGAACGCGACCGGCATACCTACAAGCAGGAACAGCGCGAACAGTCCTGCGATCATGAGAAGCATCAGCGCACCCCTATGGCCTGACGAGTGCGAAGAGCTTGGCGATCAGCGTGCGCAGCAGCAGCGCGAAGCCGACCACCATCGAGACGTGATAGATCGAGCCGTGGAGTTGCAGGGCGCCGATCAGCCGCGGATACATCAGGAGCGTGTTCTGCCAGGCGTAATAGAGCATGAACGTCAGCAGGCCGATCAGGACCACGATGTTGGCACCCTCGATCAGCTTGCGCACGCGCGGCGGCACATTGTCGAGGATGAGCTCGAGGCCGAAATGCCGCTCCTCCTGCATGCCGAGGTCGATCGCCAGCACGCACAGCCACAGGAACATCAATTCGGCGATCTCCACCGACCAGATGATGGGCATGCCCATGACGCGGGTGAGCGAGCCCGCGCCGACGAGGAGAACGATGCCGGCCAACAGCATGCAGGCACAGGCGAACTCGATGCGTCTCAACATGTGAAGGGCGTTCTGCTGGGTTCTGGGGCGGTGAAGGTAACTCGGGCGCTTAGCGCCCGAGCACCTTGTGGACGATCTTCGCTTCGGACTCGAGGCCGAGTTCGGCGTAGACGCCTTTTACCGCTTGCTTGAACGGCGCAAGATCGACCTTGTTGACCTTGACGCCGGAGGCCGCCACTTTGTCCATGGCGGTCTTGCCGAGCTTGATGGTCAAGTCGGAGGCGTAGCGGCCATCCTTCACCGCGAGGTCGCGGACGATCTTCTGGTTTGCCGGCGAAATCTCGTCCCAGGCCTTGGCGGAAACGACCAGCGCGGTCACGAGCTGGATGTGGCCGGTCTCCGTCACGTATTTCACGACCTCGTAGAGCTTGGCGCCGGTGATCGCGGTCGGCTGCGCCTCGGCGCCGTCGATGGTGCCGAGCTGAAGCGCCGAATAGACCTCGCCCCACGCCATCGGCGTGGGCGTCGCGCCGATCGCCTTGATGGTATCGATCCAGACCGGTGCGCCGATGGTGCGCATGCGCACGCCCTTCAAGTCCGCAGGGCTCTTTATCGGCTTCTGGGTCAGCAGATAGCGCGGGCCCTGGTACCAGTTGGAGGCGAGCATCACGAGGCCGGCCTTCTTCTTCAATTCGGCGCCCCAGGCGAGGTAGGGCTGGGAGAGCGCGAACTTGTCGGCCTGCGCATAGGTGTCGAACAGGAACGGCCCCGACATGATGGCGAGAGCGGGCACGAAGCTCGACAGCCGCGCCACGTCGGTGACCGTGCCGACATTGGCGCCGGCGCGCGCCTGGTCGATCATTTCCGTCGTGTCGCCGAGCTGCGAGTTATGGAAGACCTCGATCTTGACCGCGCCCTTGGTGGCGGCGTCGACGTCTTTTTTGAACTTCTCGAGGCCCTGACCTATGGGATCATTGGGCGCCAGAACCGTACCGATCCGGAGCGTGACCGCGGCCTGGGACGGGACCGCGAGGCCGACCGTCATGGCGGCCGCCAGACAAATGCCGAGTGCGCCGCTTGCGAACTTCATGATTGCGTCCTCCCTTGAGCCGGTGCTCTATAGACTAATATTTTAGTTATATTAGAATACTGGATATAGGCTCCGCGCGGTGTCAAGGTCCTAACCGGCGGCCTTCCACACGCGCGCGAGGGCTGCGTAGAAGACAAAAATGAAGTCGGAATTCGAGATCTTGACGCAGTTCAGCGCACCCGAGGCGCCAGCCGCCATCCTCGGTGAAAGCCCGGCAGTCGACGCGGCCGCCGCGCATGCATGGTGGGTCGACACCGCGGGCAAGCGCCTGTTCAGAACGGATCTGTCAACGCAGGCGACCGCGTTTTGGGATCTGCCGGAGGAGCCGGGCTTCGTCGTGCTCAATGCCGCGCGGCTGCCGGTGCTCGGGATGGAGACGGGCCTGTTCCGCTTCGTGCCGGACGCCGACCTGCTGCAGAAGCTCATGGGCCTCGACAAGCCCGGGCACCGTTTCAATGACGCCACCGTCGACGCGAACGGCGCGCTGTGGGTGTCGACCATGGCGCGCGATCTCGCCAAGGGCGAAGCCGCGATCTACCGCGTCTCACACGATCTGCGTTTGCAGCCGGTGGTCGCGGGCCTTGCCATCCCCAACGGCATGGCGGTCGATGTGGAACGAAGCCGGCTTTATTATTCCGACTCGCATTGGGAC
Organism: uncultured Pseudomonadota bacterium; assembly: GCA_963773225.1. Lineage (GTDB taxonomy): Bacteria > Pseudomonadota > Alphaproteobacteria > Rhizobiales > Xanthobacteraceae > Pseudolabrys. The sequence continues at coordinate 25,662 of CAVZAO010000006.1, read as the reverse complement.
GTGCAGACGGTCTGGCGCGTCGGCGTCGATCTCGACACCGGCGCGGCGGGCGAACCGATGGTCTTCGCCTCGATGATGGATCGGGACGGGCGCCCTGACGGCGCGGCGCTGGACCGCCAAGGGCGCTATTGGATTGCCGGCGTCGACGGCGCCGCGCTCTATGTCTACGCGCCCGACGGCACACCGCTCTTCGACGTGCCGGTGCCGGTGCAGGCGCCCACCAATCTCGCCTTCTGGGGCCCCGACGGCGACAAGCTGGCGGTCACCTCCAAAGCCGACGACGGCCATGGCGGCCGCCTGATGTCGGTCACATTTCCGCGGGCGCGAATTGCGGGCCTGCCGCAAACGGGTTGGCGCGCCGACGCAAATTGATCTGCACGGCGGATGGAACTTCTTCGGCAACGCAGCGGTTTGAATCAGGACGAGGTTCTCGTCGCGGGTTCCTCCGAAGCAGGGAAGCGCCGATGCCGAAAGCTATGCCGCCCGCACTCGCGCGGGCGTCCACGAATGCGTTGATATCCGACCGGCGCGGGCCGCCGGTGTCGGGCGGAAGTCTGGTGGCGATGGCCGCGCTCGGCTGCGTCGCCGCAGGTGCTTTCGGCGCGCTGTCGCGCCGGCACAGCGACGAGCGCGACGCGCAGACCCGTGAGCCGGTCGCCGATTGCGCGGAAAGCCTCAAGGACGGCGCGGTCATGCTCGCCGGCAGCGTGCTGTTGGACAGCGCCTTCGAGCACTTCCGCGGCAATTACCGTAATCGCGCGATGTATGCCGCACCGGCGACGGCGGCGGTGAGCATGGCGGCCTCGCTCCACCGAGGTGTGCCGCGGCCGCTGCGCACCGTCATCGCTGCCTGGTCGGGCGCGGTCGGCATCGCGGGGCTGGCATTCCACGCCTTCAACGTGATGAAGCGCCCGGGCGGGCTCTCTTGGAATAACCTATTCTATGCCGCGCCAGCGATCGCGCCCGGCGCCATGGCGCTCTCCGGTTTCCTCGGCTATGCGGCGAGCCATCTCGAGCGCGCCTATGAGAAATCCGGCTCCACGCGGACCCGCCGCGAGATCGGCCCTGCGCTCGGGCTGCTGATGGCGGGCGGCATCGTGTCGACGGTGGCCGAAGCCGCGCTCCTGCATTTCCGCGGCGCTTATCACGATCCCTTCATGTACGCGCCGGTGACCGTGCCGCCGGCTGCCGCGGCGGCCTTGGCCATCGCATCGGTGAAGCCGACCGAGCGCACCATCGGTGTCGCGCGTTGGGCACTCGGCGCCACCGCGGTGACCGGCGTGCTCGGCTCCGTGTTCCACGTCTACGGCGTCCAGCGCAACATGGGGGGCTGGCGCAACTGGCGGCAGAACCTTTTCGTCGGTCCGCCTATCCCCGCGCCGCCCAGCTTCACCGGCCTCGCCGTCGGCGGCCTCGGCGTGCTGCGGCTGCTGAAGCAAGAGGAAAGAGCCTGAGCGCAAAAGACCCAGAGACCCAGAGACCAAGAGACCAAGAGACCAAGAGACAAATAGCGATGAGCGATAATTTCACCAGCCTCTATCCCGGTTACGACGTACTGCAAAAATGGGATACGCCGTCCTGGAACGACATCACCCGCGAGGTTGTAAGCAAGCGGCTAAATGAGATTCCGCCGCGCCGCTTTTTCAGCGAGCCGCAATACGAGACGCTGGTCGCCGTCTGCCACCGCGTAATGCCGCAGCCGGAGCGCAGCGACCCGGTGCCGATCGCGCCGTGGCTCGACGCCAAGCTCCACGACGGGCAGGGTACCGGCACCCGATTTGAATCTCTGCCGCCGGAGCCGGAGTGCTGGCGCCGCGGCATCGACGCCATCGAGGCGGAAGCGCAGCAGCGTTACCACCGTGCCTTCGCGGCGCTCGATGCGGCGGAGCAGGATCTCATCCTGCGCGCGCTCGAGCAGGGCGAGGCGCAGGCGCCGGCTTGGGATGACCTAGACGCCAAGAGCTTCATGCGGCACGTCCTCCTGCGCGAGATCGTCGGCATTTATTACGCGCATCCCGACGCCTGGAGCGAGATCGGTTTCGGCGGCCCGGCTTCGCCGCGCGGTTACGTGCGGCTCGCCGAGAACCGCCGCGACCCGTGGGAGGCTGTCGAGCATGCACCCGCGGCGGCACAAGAACTGGCGCCGCAATCATGAGCGCGAACGGACAACAACCGCGCGCCGCTCAGGGCCGCGCACCCGACGTGTTCAAGCGCGGCGGCTGGGTGCCGATGCGCCAATACAAGGAGAGCGAGGAGGTCGACTTCGCCATCGTCGGTACCGGCGCCGGTGGCGCCACGCTGGCGGCGAAACTGGCGGAGGCGGGCTTTTCCGTCGTCGCCTTCGACGCCGGCGCGTTCTGGCGCCCGCTCGAGGATTTCGCCTCCGACGAGAGGGAGCAGGAGAAGCTCTATTGGCTGCAGGACCGCATCAGCGGCGGCGACCACCCGATCACCTTCGGCGCCAACAATTCCGGCCAGGCCGTCGGCGGCTCCACCGTGCATTTCCAGATGGTGGCGCTGCGGTGGCGTCCGGAATGGTTCGCGCAAAAAAGCACCATGGGCTACGGCCGCGACTGGCCGATCTCATGGCAGGAGATGTGGCGCTACTACGCCGAGGTCGAGGACGCGCTGAAGATTTCCGGGCCGATCAACTACCCGTGGGGCCCGTCGCGCGGCCGCTATCCCTATCGCGCGCACGAGGTGAACGCGGCCGGCCTGGTGCTTGCCAAGGGGGCCGAGGCGCTGGGCGTGAAATGGGCGGCGACACCGCTGTCGACCGTGTCGGCGCCACGCGGCAAGTCGCCGCCATGCGTCTATCGTGGCTTCTGCAAAGCCGGCTGCAGCACCAACGCCAAGCAGAGCGCGCTCAACACTTACGTGCCGCGCGCACTCGCCGCCGGCGCCGAGATCCGCGATCTCGCCATGGTCGGCCGCATCGAGATGGGGAAGGGCAATCGCGCCACCGGCGTCGTCTATCATCGCGGCGGCGAGTGGCATCACCAGCGCGCGCGCCACGTGGTGGTGGCTGGCTATGCGGTCGAGACGCCGCGCCTGCTGCTGAACTCGGCGACGCCGCAGCATCCGCAAGGTCTCGCCAATTCGAGCGGTCTCGTCGGCAAATGCCTGATGGCGCATTCCAACCACGCAGTGTGGGCGATCATGCAGGACGAGATCCGCTGGTACAAAGGACCGCCGTCGATGGCGGTGTGCGAGCATTGGAATTACGAGGACGAAGGCAAGGACTTCCAGGGCGGCTATGCCTTCATGAGCCAGGGGCCGCTGCCGGCCGACTACGCCAAGTCCCTGGTCAGCAACACCGGCATGTTCGGCGCCGATCTGCGCCAGCGCATGGCGCTCTATAACCATATGGCCGGCTTGAAGATCGTCGGCGAAGTCGAGCCGCGTGAGGAGAACCGCGTCGATCTCTCGGACGAGAAGGATGAGCTTGGGTTGCCGATCCCGCGCATCACCTTCGGGTTCTCGGACAATGACACGCGGCTTTACAAGCACTCGCTGCGCTACATGAAGCGGATGCTGGAAGCGGCGGGCGGCCGCGACTTCATCGAGACCGCGAGCTCGGCGCACCTGATGGGCGGCTGCCGCATGGGCAGCGATCCGGACGACAGCGTCACCAACGCCGACGGCCGCAGCTGGGACATTTCGAATTTGTGGGTATGCGACGGCTCGTTGTTTCCGACGTCAGGCGGGGTCAACCCGTCGATGACAATCTACGCGCTCGCCGCCCGCATCGCTGATCGCATCCAGGCAATGAGCGCGCGTGGCGAGCTCTAGCGGACGCATCGCGACGGCCCGCCTCTTTAGACCGCGGTGCTTTGCTGTTCCGCTTGCAGAATCCTGCAGTTCTCGCATTGAAATAGATTGATCTGCTGGCCGTGAACGGTCTCATGCGAGTCAAATACCATGGCCCTGTTGCAGCGATGGCAGCGGGGTGGCGGACGGGTCGGGGTGGACTGCGATCGTCCATTGTGCTCTCCTTCACACGGTGTAGGCGAGAGCATGATCGATCTCACAGGCATCGGCGCCTACGGGCAGGCCTAGGCCGATGATGCGGATGATTGTAGGCCGCAGCTTTTGATAAGTCTAATGAATAGAGCGCAACCGCGTCCCGCAAACCAAGTTTGTTATGCGCGTAACGCCTCTATGTCACGGGACCGTCATTCGCGGCGACGGCGAGGCTGTTTATGTCGGTTCAGCGTAAGAGCCGCGCGATGCGATTGGATCACAGTCGGCTGGACGCAGAAGGCGTTCAAAACATCCCCACATATGTCGGAAATCAGACGGACGCGAGATATCCATCCGGCTATCCTCGGCCACTCCGTGTGAGGATCAGATGCCCGGACCAGTGCGTGGATTTGCGCGTCCCAATCCGTTGGGCGACCTCGATCATCCGCAATGCGCCTGCGGCACGGCCATGCGGCTGTTGACGGTTGAACCTCAGCTCAAGAGCCCTCAAACTTCGGTGCACACTTTCCTGTGCGCGCGGTGTGGCCTGCAGCTAAAAGTGCTGCACGATCCGCCCGAGTTTTTGGCCGAGGCGCCGGCGAAGCGACCGGCAGTGTGAGCGGAGGGCGGCTCAGAGCCGCACGCCGTCGAGTGCGGCGAGATGAAGCCGCGCATCGACGCGCGCTAGCGTGGCTTTGACCTGAAGTAGCGTGAGGCGAAGGTCGCCGATCGCGTCGGACAGGTTGGCAACGGTTCCGCTCAGTCGTTCCGTCACGCCGCGATAGTCGTGGTCCATCGCAGCCAAGGTCTGATCTACGCTGGCGAACAGGATATGGAGGCGAGGCTCTTCGCCGTCCACCCGAACGCAGAGCCGCCAGTGCCGTGACTTGGCTTCACGATGCAGCATGAGCTCACGCGCCACTGCCAATGCGTGCGCGTGCGCTGCCGCATCGTCCGCCAGCTCCGTTCCGATGGGATCGCTGACGAAGTGGGATCCGGCCTTCAGATCGAAGTGATAGATTGCCATGACGGTTCCTCGCGACCGCCCCCGAATAGCGCCGGGGCGGCAGGGACGTAAAAGCGATACCATGATATTGCGGCCACCGAACTCGGGCTGCCTGATATCCGGCACAGGAACTCTTCGGGCGCGCATGCATTGATGAAGGCGCGAGGGCGTTCGCCTTGGGGGCCGAGCGGGACCGGCAAGAGGGGACATTGCCCGTGTTTCTGTTTGGAAATTGCATTCTCGACGCGTTTTCGGCCGCGATTGCGGAGATTTTCGACCCGACTTGCCTCAAGCGTGTCGCGCTCGAGCCCGATCAGGTTATCGCCCAGCCCGGGATCGGGCTTGATGTCGTCTATTTCCCGCAGAGCGCGCTGATCTCCACGGTGGTCGAAGTCGGCTCGGGCGGTAGTATTGACGGCGTCCTGATCGGCGACGAGGGCGCTTTTGGTGCGGGCGCGGTCTTCGGGGTCGAGGCGCAAGTCTTTTCCAGTGTCGTGCAGCGGCCGGGCAGTTGCTGGCTGATGCCTGTGCCGGAATTGCGCCGGCTGGTGCGAGAGCGCCCCGAGGCCGCGGCAATTCTATTTCGTCATCAGCATTTCCTGCTGGCGCAGGCGCAACAGATGGCGGCTTGCGCGGTCAAGCATCACGTGCGCCAGCGCTTCTGCACGCATCTGCTGCGAGTCCAGGACGAGGACGGCGAGATCAGGCTGATCCAGGAGCATCTGGCGCGCACGCTCGGCGTTCAGCGCACGTCGATCTCGCTTGTTGCCGGCGGTCTGCAAGGCGACGGCCTTATCCGTTATCAGCGCGGCCGCATTCGCATCGTCGATCTCGAGGGTCTGCGCGCCGGCGCCTGCGAATGCCACGGCATCATCCAAAGCTTCAAGCGCGCGCTGCTCGAGGCGGCGCCGACGGCGCCTGCTGTCACGTCCAGGTCCGCATGAGGCCGGCGCTGCGCGAACGATGAGTGTCTTTTCCGTCTATCTCGTCATCGGGATCCTGGTGATCCTGTCGGCCTGGCTGCCGCTGTTCGTCGGGCGGCTGCCGGTGTCGTTGCCGATGCTTGCGGTCGGGATCGGCGTGCTGCTGGCGATGCTCACGGGCATCAACGACCCTTACGGCAACCACACGACCTTCGCGCTGCATCTGGCGGAGTTCGCGCTGCTGGTCTCCGTGTTCGGCGCCGGCCTCAAGATCGACCGGCCGTTCTCCTTGCGCGGTTGGACCAGCACTTGGCGGCTGCTCGGCCTGGTCATGCCGCTGTCGATCTTGGGCTGCGCGGTTGCCGGCCATTGGCTGCTCGGTCTGGCGCTGGGGCAGGCCGTGCTGCTCGGCGCCATGCTGGCGCCGACCGATCCCGTGCTGGCGTCGGGCTTCGGCGCCGGACCGCCCGGGCAAGGCGACGAAGGCGAGAGCAAGTTTACGCTCACCTCGGAAGCGGGTCTGAACGACGGGCTGGCCTTTCCGTTCGTAACGCTTGGGCTGGCGTGGATGGGCGGCAGCGCCGCGCACGGGCTGTTGCACTGGGCCCTGATCGACCTTCTGTGGGACGTGGCCGGCGGCGTGCTCATCGGCGTCGCGCTCGGCGGGCTGCTGGTGGCGGTCAACGCCGTGCTGCCCCAGCACATGCGTTTGTCCGCCAGCAATAGCGGGCTCGTGGCGGTCGGGCTTGCCTTTCTCGCCTATAGCCTGACGATCGCGGCCCACGCCAACGGCTTCGTGGCGGTGTTCTGCGAGGCGGTGGCGCTGCGTAATTTCAGCAGCCGTTACGAATACAGCCAGCGCCTCAACCACGCGGCCGAGCAGTTCGAGCGCCTCTCCATGGTCGGCGTGCTGGTGTTTCTGGGCATTGCGATCTTTAAGGGGCAGTTTGCCCATATCGGAATCGCCGAGATCGTGTTCATGGTCGCTGTGCTGCTGGTGGTACGGCCGGTCGCGGTGCTCATCGGCTGCATCGGCTCGGGCAAGGACCGCTGGGCGCGCGCGGCGCTGGGTTATTTCGGCATCCGCGGCATCGCCTCGCTCTATTACATCACCTACGTGGCGCCGCGCCTTTCGGCCGGCACGGCGCAGCATCTCACGGGCGTGGTCAGCCTCGTTATCCTCGCCTCGGTGGTGCTCTACGGCACCACTGCGGGGGTGGCCAGCCATTTCCTCATTCGGGACGTGCCGCAACCGGGCGAGGAAAGCGCGGAAGAAGCCGCGCAGGACGAAGATCGCGCCGCCGCGCGCAGCGAAACGGAGCGCGCCGCGCAAGGCGAGGGCGGATGACGTGGCGTGTCGTCAGGCACTGTCATTAGGCGCGTCCGAGCCGCGCAGCGTGTTGATCTTGCCGCTACGCTCGTAGACCGCCTGCTCGACGCCCTGCAAGCTGGCGATGCCGGAGTTGCGGCCGGCCTCTTCGATGTCGCTGAAGCTGACACCGCTGCGCCGCATCGCCGCAGCGTTGAAGCGGCCGTCGCGTATGAGGCGGACCGGCTCGCCCTTCATGAGCCAGCTGAACATGTGCGAGCGTGCGGCCAGATGTTCGAACGCCCAGAAGACGAGCACGATCACGGCGGTGGCCGCGAGCGTCGGCAGGAAGCGGGCGTTGCCGGTGAGCGCGCGGCTGAGGTCCGACCCGATAATGATGGCGAGCACGATGTCGAGCGGGTTCTGCTTGCCGAAGGCGCGGCGGCCGAACAGGCGGATGAGCACCAGGCCGTAGATAAAGATGAAGATGGCGCGGATGCTCATCTGCCACCAGACGATGCCGTGGCTGCCGTCGCCGATGAGGGTGTGAAAGGCCTCGTAGACGCTCACAACTAAGTCTCCCAATCGTCCCCACGGACCGGCCCCCTGGCGGCTTCCGGGGCGCTCGGAAGTAGAACGGTTCGCCGCGCGGAATGGTTCGCCTCGCCCTTCCCTGAATACCGCGGCCCGGCACGCGGAACGGGCCGGGGTCCTTGCCGTTTGAATCGATATGCTTGCCTGGATCGACAACAACGATCATTGGATTTCGCTGATTCTGAACGCGGCCATGCTGCTGGTCTGGATCTTTTACCTGCAGCTGTTCCTGCGCCGCTTCCGGCGGCAGCTGCGCGCCAAGATCGTCATCAACCGCGGCGCTGGCTCGTCCATCGACGCGACCTGCTTCATCAGCAATATGAGCCAGGAGTCGATCTACGTCGAAAGCGTCGTCATGCGCGTCAGCGCCGGTGATCGGCAATGGGCGTGCGCGGTAACCGACATCGAGCGCCTCGACGGCGAGGAGCCGAGCAGCGACCCTCGCAAGAACACCCTGCAGGGCCCGCTGCGGCCCGGCGATTTCATGCCGATAGGGCGATTCCGCCGGCTGGTCGAGCGCGTGTTGCGCGGTCAAGGCGAACAGACGAAAGTCGAAGACCTCCAGGAGCCGATCGGGCTGGAGTTGCAGGTGTTTGCCGACTACGCCTCGGAGGACCTGTTGGTCAGCGCCAAACGGCGCTTCGACATCACCCGGCGTGGCGAGGCGCTGTGCCTGCACGCGCCGACGCTCAGAACGGAACAGATCCGCTCACGGCGCCGCCGCAAGCAACTGGCAGCGACCTTACAGAATATCGGCTGACTTCGATGGGATGGCGCGGCATGGCGCGCCGTTCACTCGGCGGCGCGCTGCGTCACCACGTTCGAAGGATGCTGCAAGATCATGTCCATGAACGCGTCGCGGATCGAGAATTCATGTTCATGGTGGCAATGCGGGCAGTCGACGCTCACGCTCGAGTGCCAGGATTTCACCAGATCGCCGGCATCGACTTTAATGGTCGTCGCAATGGTCAGGCCCGTGCGCGGGCATGTCAGCATAAGATTGCGTGACTTTGTCATAATACGCTCCAATCCGTTTTCTGCGGTCCGTCTTTGATGACGCGTGATCGTTGAAAGACATCGCGCCCACCGCGCCGCGTAAGCCTCGCGCCAAATAAGTCGCGCCAGATAAGCCGGCGCGGCGGCCTTTCACAATTTCTTCCGGTTGGTCGGCGACGCGAGGGACGCTTGGCCAGCCCAAATGATCCGGCATGTGCGCCGAACTATTCGCCCTACGGGGAAACCTTTGAGGTACCGGATCGTTCCTGCGGCGCGGTGCGTTTGCGGGCTTCTCGCTTCGCCCAGACATATCGCAAACCTGCGTCGGGGCCGCCAAGGCCCGCAACGGCTCAATGGTCTCAAAGACAGCACGCGTCTCAATGACGGGCTGTGAGCGCGCTCAGGCGGGGCCGATGGCGCCCTGCATCTCCTCGCGCATGATCTCGAGCGCGAGCCACTGCTCTTCCGCAGCGGCGATCTGGTGCTGCAATTCGCCGAGCTTCGCCGTAGTGGTTTCGAAACCGACGCGGTCGCGGACGTAGAAATCCGGATCGTCGAGCTTGCTCTGGAGTGCGGCGGCTTCCTTCTGCAGCTTGGCGATGGTCTTGGGCAGCGTCTCCAGCGCGTGCTTGTCCTTGAAGGTCATCTTGCGCCTGGGCTCGGCCGGTACGGCGGGCTTCGCCTTCTCGGCTTTGCCGGGCTTCTCCGCATCGCTCTTTTGCGGCGCGCGCGTCAGGTCGGCGCCGCGCTGCGTCAGCATGTCGGAGTAGCCGCCGGCGTATTCGGTCCAGCGGCCGTCGCCTTCCGGCACGATCACGCCGCTCACCAGCCGGTCGAGGAAATCGCGGTCGTGGCTGATCAACAGCACGGTGCCGGCGTAGTCGGTGAGCATTTCCTCGAGCACGTCGAGGGTTTCCATGTCGAGGTCGTTGGTGGGTTCGTCGAGCACCAGAAGGTTCGATTGCTTGGCCAGCGCTTGCGCCAGCATCAGCCGGCCGCGTTCGCCGCCCGAAAGCTTGGACAGGGGCGTGCGCGCCTGCTCGGGCGAAAACAGGAAGTCTTTCATGTAGCCGATGACGTGCTTCGGCTTGCCGTTGACCATGACGGTGTCGCCGGCGCCGCGGGTGAGCGCCTGCGCGACGGTGGTATTGGGGTCGAGGCTGTCGCGGTGCTGGTCGAGGCTGGCAATCTCCAGGTTGGCGCCGAGCTTGAGCGTGCCGCTGTCGGGCTCAAGCGTGCCGATGAGCAGGGATATGAGCGTAGTCTTGCCGGAGCCGTTCGGGCCCACGATGCCGATGCGGTCGCCGCGTTGGACGCGCATGGAAAAGTCGCCGACGATGGTGCGCGCCCCGTAAGCTTTCGACAGGTGCTCGGCCTCGATCACCAGCTTGCCGGAGGCCTCGGCGGCGCCGGCGGTGATGGTGGCGCTGCCGGCCGTACCGCGATAGCTCCGCCGCTGCTCGCGCAGCGCCTGCAACTCGCCGACGCGGCGCATGTTGCGCTTGCGCCGCGCGGTGACGCCGTAGCGCATCCAATCTTCTTCCGCCGCGATTTTGCGGTCGAGCTTGTGCTGCTCGCGCTCTTCCTCGGCCAGCAACTGGTCGCGCCATTCCTCGAAATGGGCAAAGCCGCGCTCGATGCGCCGCGTCTGGCCGCGGTCAAGCCAGACGGTCTGGCGGGTGAGGTTGGACAGAAAGCGCCGGTCGTGGCTGATGATGACCAGCGCGGTGCGCCGGGAATCGAGTTCGCGCTCCAGCCATTCGATGGTGGTGAGATCGAGATGGTTGGTGGGCTCGTCGAGCAGCAGGATGTCGGGGTTGGGCGCCAGCGCGCGGGCGAGCGACGCCCGCCGCGCCTCGCCACCGGAGAGATGCGCCGGGTCTTCGTCGCCGGACAGCCCGAGCTCCTCCAGCATGAAGCGGGCGACGTGCAGGTCGTCGCTCGCCGCCAGCCCCGCCTCGACGTAGCCAAGCGTGCTGGAAAAACCGGAAAAGTCGGGCTCCTGGGTCAGGTAGCGGACCAGCGCCCCGGGCTGCACGAACACCGAGCCGCGGTCGGGCTCCATAAGCCCGGCGGCGATCTTCAGCAGTGTCGACTTGCCGGAGCCGTTGCGACCGACCAGCGACACCCGCTCGCCGGTCGAGACCGACAGTTCCGCTCCGCTCAGCAGTGGGGTGCCGCCGAAGGTCAGCGCTATATCCTTGAGCTGGAGCAGGGGCGGGGCCATAGGGTCCTATATATAAAGAGACCCCGGCCCGCCGCGGGGCGCGGCCGGTTCTGCCGGGGCAGGCGGTTCGCCTAGCAGTCCGGCCGGGCGCCGGTCAAAGCCCAATTGGCGGCGTCCGCCGGCCAACGGGCGGCATTTGCCGCCGAAACCTCCCGATTCCGGCCCGCCGGCCCCTTTCAACGTGCTTGCAATGGTCCCCGGTATAATGCATGACATCCGCGCGGCGGACCCTGTATGGTCCGCCGCAACCGCTTCCGGAGGAGTGTAGCTCAATGGCTAGAGCACCGGTCTCCAAAACCGGGGGTTGGGGGTTCGAGTCCCTCCACTCCTGCCAGGCGCGGAATTTCCCGTAGTCCGGGCCGCGAAAAGTCGGGCAAAACCCGCCGGCGGTGACTAGATAGCGGGCGTATTGACGACCGACTCGACGGACCGGCTTGACGGCTCAAGCCGGCGGACAGGACTGACAAGGCTTACAAGGCTCAAGTGGATGGCAACGTCTCCGTTCAAGTTTCTGCAGGAAGTGCGTGAGGAGACCCGCAAGGTCACTTGGCCGTCGCGCAAGGAAACCGCGATCACCACAGGCATGGTGTTTGTCATGGTGGCGATCGCGGCGGTGTTCTTCATGGTGGCGGATCAGGTGATCCGCGTTGCCGTGACCTTCGTGCTCGGCCTCGGAGCCTGATCCCCGCGCGCGTCCGCGTTGTATCAATGAGTTCGACCGACATCACGCTGGCTGAATTGCAAGGCTGAAACGATGAGCGACACCGCTACCGCCACGATCTCGACCCGGCCCAAGCGCTGGTACATCGTGCACGCTTATTCGAACTTCGAAAACAAGGTCGCCGATTCGATCCGCGAGCAGGCTAAGCAGCGCGGCCTCGCCGACCATTTCGACGAGATCATGGTGCCGAAGGAGAAGGTCACCGAGGTCCGCCGCGGCCGCAAGGTTGAAGCCGAGCGCAAGTTCTTCCCCGGCTACGTGCTGGTGAAGATGGACCTGACCGACGACGTCTACCATCTGATCAAGAACACCCCGAAGGTCACCGGCTTCCTCGGCGCCGATAACAAGCCGATGCCGATTTCGGATGCCGAAGCCGACCGCATCCTGCAGCAGGTGCAGGAAGGCATCGAGCGGCCGAAGCCGTCGGTGTCGTTCGAAGTCGGCGAGCAGGTGCGGGTGTCGGATGGGCCGTTCGCCTCGTTCAACGGCACCGTCGAGGAAGTGGACGAAGGCCGCTCGCGCCTCAAGGTGGCGGTGTCGATCTTCGGCCGCGCCACCCCGGTCGAGCTGGAATTCGGCCAAGTGGAGAAGCTTTAGAGTTCCTTCGCTCGATACGGGCGCGGGTGTTTGCAGACGTGGAAGGTGAGGCGGCCGCCAACCGTCAAGATCCGCACCACTAACGGAGTAGAGAGATGGCTAAGAAAATCACAGGCTATTTGAAACTGCAGGTGCCTGCCGGCGCCGCCAACCCGTCGCCGCCGATCGGCCCGGCGCTGGGCCAGCGCGGCCTCAACATCATGGAGTTCTGCAAGGCGTTCAACGCGCAGACCCAGAAGATGGAAAAGAACATCCCGATTCCGGTGATCATCACCACGTATCAGGATCGTTCCTTCACCTTCGAGATGAAGACCCCGCCGGTGTCGTACTTCCTCAAGAAGGCGGCCGGCGTGCAGAGCGCGTCCAAGACCCCCGGCCGCGACGTCGCCGGCTCGGTGAACAAGAAGCAGGTCCGGGAAATCGCCGAGCAGAAGATGAAGGACTTGAACTGCACGACGATCGAAGCCGCCATGAAAATGGTCGAAGGCTCCGCCCGTTCGATGGGCATCACGGTGACGGAGTAAGAACCATGCCGAAGATCGCAAAACGCGTTAAGGCCGCCCGTGAGGGTCTCGACCGCGAACACCTGTACTCGATCGACGAAGCGATCAAGCTGGTGAAGGCGCGCGCCAAGGCCAAGTTCGACGAGACCATCGAGATCGCGATGAATCTCGGCGTCGACCCCAAGCACGCTGACCAGATGGTGCGCGGCGTCGTCAACCTGCCGAACGGCACTGGCCGCTCGGTGCGCGTCGGCGTGTTCGCGCGCGGCGCCAAGGCGGAGGAAGCGACCGCCGCCGGCGCCGACGTAGTGGGCGCGGAGGACCTCGTGGAAAAGGTGCAGGGCGGTCAGATCGACTTCGACCGCTGCATCGCCACGCCCGACATGATGCCGCTCGTCGGCCGTCTCGGTAAGGTGCTTGGGCCGCGCGGCATGATGCCGAACCCGAAGGTCGGCACCGTCTCCATGGATGTCGCCGGCGCGGTCAAGGCCGCCAAGGGCGGCGCCGTCGAGTTCCGCGTCGAGAAGGCCGGCATCGTGCAGGCCGGCGTCGGCAAGGCCTCGTTCACCGAGGACAAGCTGGTCGAGAACGTTAAGGCGTTCGCCGACGCGGTGCAGAAGGCCAAGCCTCCGGGCGCCAAGGGCCACTACATCAACCGTGTCGCGGTCTCCTCGACCATGGGCCCGGGCGTGAAGGTGGACATGGCGACCTTGTTTGCGCCGAAGGCGTAAGCGGTCGAGCCGTAAGCGCTCAACGCAACAATGGATCGAAGGCCCGGGCTAACGCCCGGGCCTTTTTTCATGGCAGTCGGTTCAAGCCTTCTTGGCGACCGGGACGACCGCCGCGCGCAGCGGCGCGCGGCTGAGTTCGTTGCCGGCGGCGATCGCCTTGTGTAGCAGGCGCATCAGTTCCTGTTTCTCGGCGCCATCGAGCCCGCGCAGCATCGCGGCTTGCGCCGCCTCCACCGCCGGCTCGATGGCGCGCAGCGTCTCCCGGCCGGCCTGCGTGATCTGCAAAGCGCGCGCGCGCCGGTCGCGGCTGCTGACCGCGCGCGCCACCAAGCCCTTCTGCACCAGCCGGTCGACCACGCCGCCGATGGTGGTGCGGTCATAGGCGATCAGGCCTGCGAGCGTCGCCTGGTCGATGCCGCCATGGCCCGCGACTGCGCCGAGCGCCGCGTATTGCACCGGGGTGAGATCGAAGCCGGCTTCTTCCACTTCGGCGTGGAAGACGGCCGCGGCGATCTGCTGGAAGCGGCGGGCGAGGTGGCCCGGCTTGTCATTGAGATCGTTCACAATTTTCTCCCGTGCGCGGCGACTCGACCGATAATTGACAAGCATACTGATCATCAGTATTGTGCGCAATAGCAAAGCCGTTCCGCTCTGGCGCTTTTTGACTTGGCCTCCGGGGCCCGCGCGTCTTGGATAGTGGCCTTGGATAGGGCGGAAACGGCGGATCGGCAGCCGCCTCAATCGAGCGGCCTTCAAATGTACGCCCGCGAGGGCCGGGGAGGTTTCCATGCAATTCCATCTCAACGGTTTTCAGCCGGGCGATCCCGAGATCGCCGATCCCGCAGAGCGCCACCCCGCGCCGGGCACTGGCGGCACGGCGCCTGCGGAAGTCGATGTGCTGATCGTCGGCTGCGGGCCGGCCGGGCTGACGCTCGCCGCCCAGCTTGCCGCCTTCGGCGACATCAAGACCTGCATCGTCGAGCAGAAGGAAGGCCCGATCCTGCGCGGCCAGGCCGACGGCGTCGCCTGCCGCACCGTGGAAATGTTCGAAGCCTTCGGCTTCGGCGAGCGCGTGCTCAAGGAGGCCTGCTGGATCAACGAGACCACGTTCTGGAAGCCTGACGACAAGCAGCCCGGGAACATCGTGCGCAGCGGCCGCGTGCAGGACGTCGAAGACGGCCTGTCGGAATTTCCCCACGTCGTCATCAACCAGGCGCGCGTGCACGATTTCTATCTCGAAACCATGCGCAAGGCGCCGGCCAAGCTCGCGCCGTATTATGCGCGCCGGCTCGCGGGGCTCGACATCGCCGCCGCTTCCGAAGCTGATCCTTATCGCGTGACGGCCCAGCTCGAGCGCGTCGACGCCGCGCATCAGGGCGAGGTCGAGACCATCCGTGCGCGCTACGTCGTCGGCTGCGACGGCGCCCGCAGCACCGTGCGTCAGTCGCTCGGGCGCGCCCTGCATGGCGATTCGGCCAATCACGCCTGGGGCGTGATGGACATCCTGGCGGTGACCGACTTCCCCGACGTGCGCATGAAATGCCTGATCCAGTCGGCCAAGGACGGCAGCATCATCATCATCCCGCGCGAGGGCGGCTACCTGTTCCGGGTCTATGTCGAGCTCGACAAGCTCGATGTCGGCGAGCGCGTGGCCAACCGCAAGCTGACGGCCGACGACGTGATCGCCGGCGCACGGCGCATCCTTCATCCCTATACGCTCGACGTGAAGGAGGTTGCGTGGTGGTCGGTCTACGAGATCGGCCAGCGACTGTGCGACAAATTCGACAACGTGCGCGGCGACGTCGCGGACGAACTGCCCTGCGTGTTCATCGCCGGCGACGCCTGTCACACCCACAGCCCCAAGGCCGGGCAGGGCATGAACGTGTCCATGCAGGACGGCTTCAATCTCGGCTGGAAGCTCGCCGCCGTGCTGCGCGGGCGCGCGGCGCCGCATCTGCTGCACACCTACTCGGCGGAGCGCCAGGCCATTGCCAAGGAGCTCATCGACTTCGATCGCGAATGGGCGGAAGTGCTGAGTTCGTCAGCGCGCGCCGCCGATCCGGCCGAGACGCAACGCTATTTCGTTCAGCACGGCCGTTACACCGCCGGCACCGCGACCAGGTACCACCCGGCGCTGTTGACCGGTGAGGCCACCCATCAGCAGCTCGCGAGCGGCCTGCCGATCGGCATGCGCTTCCATTCGGCGCCGGTCATCCGCGTCGCCGACGCCAAGCCGATGCAACTCGGCCATGCCATCAAGGCGGACGGGCGCTGGCGCCTGTTCGCCTTCGCCGGTGAAGGCGATCCCACGGCGCCGGATTCAGGGCTCAGGGGCCTGTGCGGCTTCCTCGCCGACGCGCCGGC
Source organism: uncultured Pseudomonadota bacterium (assembly GCA_963773225.1). Classification (GTDB taxonomy): domain Bacteria; phylum Pseudomonadota; class Alphaproteobacteria; order Rhizobiales; family Xanthobacteraceae; genus Pseudolabrys. The sequence goes on along the minus strand of CAVZAO010000006.1, from coordinate 9,728 downwards.
GTCGCCGCTGCGCAGGTACACGCCGGCCGGCGAGGACATCGATGCGGTCTTCGACGTGCGCGCGGTCTTGCAGCAGGACTTTCGGGACGTTGCGATCGAGCGCCTGCCGCCGCTGCTGCTGCCGCGCAAGGGCAAGTTCGCCTTGCGTGACTACGAGAAGGTGTTCGCCGCCGACCTCAAGAGCGGGCAGGACATCTTCGACATGCGCGGCATCGACCGCCAGAAGGGCTGCGTCGTCATCGTGCGGCCGGACCAGTACGTCGCGCACGTGCTGCCGCTCGATGCCTACGCCAAGCTTGCGGCCTACTTCGACGGCTTCATGACCGAGGGTCAGGTCTCGGGCGCGCTGCGGGCGGCAGGCTAGCATTCAACAATACGCGGCAACAGTGAGTCGATCTTAATCCCGCGTGCCCGCCCGTTCGCATGTCGGCTCTTGGGGAAAGCCCAGAAGACGTCTGCTAAATCAGAGCACCGCTGGGTCTGCCCCGACAGTTTGAGATCGGGGCGACTGGTGGCACAATTTACGCATTCTTTATAAAGTTGCGTCAGATCTTCAGTGGGGCCGACGTGCGATTTCCTGTTCCGCAAATTCAGGCGGCTTAGAGGAAGGCGTCCACACATCATGCGTGATGTGGCCGCAATCACCGAGTCCACCGGTATCGATTGGATATCGCTCGACGACGGCGAACACGTCGCGGATGGACCAACCGGCTCCATCGCCCGTCAACCTGTCCGCCTTGGCATTGGTGAAGACCAATATGGCGTTGGCATTATAGCCGTGCGCGAAATCAGAGAGTGCGCTGAGGTCATTCAGATGCCTCGGCAGCCGCAAGGCCGTTGTAGCCTGCTCAATCGTTGCGATGTTGCCGTCCCGATTATCGATCTGGGCTATCTCCTCGGCGCGAGGGGGGACGTGCGCACGAACCGCCTGAGCGCTGGCTTTTCGGCGCAGGACGTGGCCGCGTGATCTTGCCGCGCTTTGCTATTCGGCGTGTCGCCGCTCGAGCCGCGAAACCCCGACCCTTTCGAATGTCTCCTGATCAAGACTGACGCTCTAGAAAGAGTGGTATGATGCGCATTATTTCGAACATGAAAGTCAGCACGAAACTTGCTGTGGCGTCAGTTCTGATCATCGCGTTGATGGCGGCGATCGTAGGCACTCAGCTATGGGGCAATTCACAGGTTAAGGCGGCAACCGGCAATGTCGTGCGGCGCGCGGCCTTGGCGCGTGCGATCCTGCAGGCCAAAGCTGGCATTGAATCCATGCAGGTCGGGGCCTTGCGGGTGGAGGTGGCCCAAAACGTAAAAGAGCTTTTTGCGGCCCGCGACGAAGTCTTTGCCGGTGCGAAGGCTGCCACGGATGCCACTGACGACGCGCTACGCCGATCGAGCCTCAAGACGACAAAGGCGACCTTGAGTGCCTTCGTCGAGAAGATCGGCGACTACAGTGACGACGCGAGCAACCTGGTGTCCGTGCGCCTGCAGATGTTCGGGCTGCGGTCACAAAGGGCGGAGAAGAAAAGCGACGCGGCCGCGTTAGCCGGCATCGACAAACAGCTTGCCGGTCTCCAAGACCGGGCTGGCAAGATCGCAAATAAAAAGCTGGCGCCGATTGCGGCCGAGATAACTGGGACAGCCGGCAAGCTGGCCACCGCGGTGTCCGGGCGCATGGATCAGAACGCGGTTCAGGCCGCAAACACGCTAAGCCTCGTGAAAAAGGTCGGTCTCGCTGTCTCGCTGCCTGTGATGCTGCTGCTGTTCGGCGCGGCTTTCTTCGGCAACCGTGCCATCGCGCGGCCGCTGCGCAATCTGGTCGCCAGCCTGAAGCAGATGGCCGAGGGCGAAGACGTCGAGATCACCGGCACCGAGCGCGGCGATGAAATCGGCGATACCGCGCGCGCCGTCAACCAGATCAAGGTCATGATGGCCGACAGGGCCCGCCGTGAAGCCGAGGAAAAGGCTGCGGCCGACAAGGCACAGGCCGCGCGCGATGCCGAGGCCGCGGCACGCACCGCCGAAGAGCGGCAGGCGCAGGAAAAGCGCGCGGCCGCCGAACGCGACGCCGCCATGGAGCAGGCCGCGCAGGAATTCCAGGCGGCCGTCGGCAGTATCGTCAATGCGGCGGTCGCCGGCGACTTCTCGCAGCGCGTCGACCTTGAGGGCAAGACCGGTCTCGTCCTCAACGTCGGCACCGCCATCAATTCGCTGTGCGAGAACGTCGCGATGGCGCTCGATGACCTGGTGCGCATGCTGAATGCGCTTGCGGCCGGCGACCTCACTCAGCGCATCACGGCCGAGTACGAAGGCAGCTTCGCTCTCCTGAAAGACAACGCCAACATGACCGCCGAGCGCATCGGCGGCATCGTCTCCGACATCAAGGCGGCCTCGCGCGAGGTCACCAACGCCTCCCTGGAGATCACGCAGAGCACGACCGACCTGTCGCAGCGCACAGAAGAGCAGGCCGCCAGCCTCGAAGAGACCTCGGCCTCGATGGAAGAGATCGCCTCGACGGTGAAGAAAAATGCCGACAACGCGCAAGCTGCCAACCAGTCGGCGATTTCGACCCGCGAAGTCGCTGGTCGCGGCACCGAGGTGGTGGCGCAGGCGGTCAGCGCCATGGCGCAGATCGAGGAATCCTCGCGCAACATCTCCGAGATCATCGTCGTCATTGACGAGATCGCCATGCAGACCAACTTGCTCGCGCTCAACGCCGCCGTGGAAGCGGCGCGTGCGGGCGATGCCGGCCGCGGCTTCGCCGTGGTGGCGTCCGAAGTGCGCAGCCTGGCGCAGCGCTCCTCGCAAGCCGCCAAGGACATCAAGGACCTGATCGTCAACTCCGGCGGCCAGGTGAAGGAAGGCGTCGAACTGGTCAACCGCGCCGGCTCCGCGCTGACTGAGATCACCAACTCGATCAAGCAGGTGGCGGATCTGGTGTCCGACATCGCCGCCGCGAGCGCCGAGCAGTCGACCGGAATCGACCAGGTCAACAAGGCGCTGACCCAGATGGACGAGGTGACGCAGCAGAATTCGGCGCTGGTCGAGGAGAACGCCGCCACCGCCAAGACGCTGGAAGGCCAGGCCCGCGCCATGGACGAGCGCATCGCCTTCTTCCAGATCGCGGAAGAGGATGGCCGAGTCGACGCGACTTTCGAGAGGGCCGCCACGGTGGCCGATTCCGAGTCGCTTCCTGATGTGGATGCACCCTCGGTCGTGCCGGACGCACCGCAGCGGGCTCAGGCCCGAGCCGGCGGCGGTTCGCGCAATCCCATCCGCCGGGTGCAGAGCGCGCTGGCGGAAGGCTGGCAGGACTTCTGAGAGCGGGTTGCTCGATGAGGCAACTGGAGCGATTTTGGACGCGAGCTAGCGATCGTGGCGTTTCTGCGCGATATTTGGCTGACGGGCCACATTTCGGGACCCGCAGGTAGGGATTTGCGGCCCCGCCCGTTCCAAATGGGGCTTGGCAAAGCCGGCCCAAAGGTCTAATTAAGCGCATTGGGCGTGCCGGCCTGTTTGTCGGCACGCCTTTGCGCGTCCTTACAATACAAACAATGGTGAGCTCGGCCACGACCTTTTAGACACCCCCGCGGGACATCTGAGAGGCAAGGGCAGAGTTTTTCGGCGTTTTTGGTGATGGCGCGCGGCCTTTCGGGCCCGGAAGCGGACCCCGGAGAGCCAACCTGTCCAAGACTGCCGGCGCCGAAGCCCAAAGGGATTCCTACCGGGCGGAGGCTTAATCCCGGTCCAAGCCGCCTAGCGGCGAGGGCATGCCAAACGGGGCCAGCATAGATGGGGCACGAGCGGATTTGCGCAGGCGAGAGCGTGCGCCAGTTTGGTTCGAACCTCTGAAGACCCGGAGACGGCTTTGGCGCCGTTCGATGGGGGGCAGGCTTCTCGAAGACGTCGTCCTGCCCGGATTTGTTCGCGTCGAGCGGTTTGGGGGATGACGGGTCACTAACCCGACGGCCTCCGTCCGCAGATCCGACGCGGCGCGGCCGTCAAACCGGAAAGAGCTTGCAGTGGACCGAGCGGAAAAGCAGGAGTCCATCGCCGAACTGAACGGGGCCTTCAAGGCCTCCGAAGTGGTGGTGGTGGCTCACTATTCCGGCCTCACGGTCGCCCAAATGCAGACGCTGCGTCAGCAGATGAAGCAGGCGGGCGCCACAGTGAAGGTCGCGAAGAACCGTCTCGCCAAGATTGCGCTCAAGGACACCAACGCTGCCTCCATCGAGCCCCTGCTGAAGGGGCCGACCGTGCTCGCCTTCTCGGGCGATCCGGTGGCGGCGCCGAAGGTGGCCGTCGACTTCGCCAAGGCGAACGAAGCTTTCGTCATCCTCGGCGGGTCGATGGGCAAGACGGCTCTGGACCCCAACGGCGTGCAGGCACTCGCCTCGCTGCCGTCGCTTGATGAGTTGCGCGCCAAGATCGTCGGCCTGATCCAGGCCCCGGCGACCAAGCTCGCCCAGCTCACGAACGCGCCTGCCGGCAAGGTGGCGCGGGTGGTCCAGGCCTATGCCTCCAAGGGCGAAGCGGCCTGACGGCTCAAGACAACGTCTCAAACTGGTTCGAACCGATAGGAAATTGAACAATGGCTGACCTGCAGAAGATCGTCGATGAATTGTCGAGCCTGACCGTCCTCGAGGCGGCGGACCTCGCCAAGATGCTGGAAGAGAAGTGGGGCGTCTCCGCCGCTGCTGCTGTTGCCGTGGCTGCTGGCCCGGCTGCTGGCGGTGGCGCTGCTGCCGCTGCTGAAGAAAAGACCGAATTTACTGTTGTTCTGGCTGCTGCCGGCGACAAGAAAATCGAGGTCATCAAGGAAGTCCGCGCGCTCACCGGCCTCGGCCTCAAGGAGGCCAAGGACCTGGTCGAAGGCGCGCCGAAGCCGGTCAAGGAAGGCGTTGCGAAGGAAGAGGCCGACAAGATCAAGGCCACCCTCGAGAAGGCCGGCGCCAAGGTCGAGCTCAAGTAAGCTTTGCTTATTTGAGAAAAGTTCCGGTTCCCGGACCCGCTCTGGCGGGTCCGGGGCTGAATTCGCCTCCGGAGGCGGCGCTCTTAGGCCCGCGCCCCGAGGCGAAAAAGGCGGATAACGCGGATAACCCGCGAAAATGCGAGAGGGGTGGCCGGATGGCATTCGGCTTCCCAAATAAGGTGAGGCGGCGACCCGGTCGAACGAATGAGGTGGACCGGGCGCAAATGGACGGCGGGACAACGTACCGGCAATGCGGTGGCCGGGTACCCGCAGGTCCCTGCGAGAGGCAGTCGTGAACGGCAGAGCCCTGGTCACGGTGAAATTGAGCAAGCGTGCGGCGGTTCGGGTCAGCCCCGAATCACATAACTAACGGACAGTCTCCGACGCCTGTCCGGATGGTCGCGATTGGATGGCGGCCACTCCGGAGAGGCGCCCGATGCTGGCCGCCACAATCGAATCGAAAGAGAGACGAGATGGCGATGGCGCAGACGTTTACCGGTCGCAAGCGCGTTAGGAAGTTTTTCGGATCAATCAAGGAAGTCGCGGAGATGCCGAACCTCATCGAGGTTCAGAAGGCATCCTACGACCAATTCCTGCTCGTCGACGAGCCCGAAGGCGGCCGTCCCGACGAGGGACTTCAAGCGGTTTTCAAATCGGTTTTCCCGATCTCCGATTTCTCCGGCTCTTCCATGCTGGAGTTCGTCAAGTACGAGTTCGAACCTCCGAAGTACGACGTCGACGAGTGCCGCCAGCGCGGCATGACCTTCGCCGCGCCGCTTAAGGTGACGCTGCGGCTGATCGTGTTCGATGTGGACGAAGAGACGGGCGCCAAGTCGGTCAAGGACATCAAGGAGCAGGATGTCTACATGGGCGACATTCCGCTCATGACCAACAATGGCACCTTCATCGTCAATGGCACCGAGCGCGTGATCGTCTCGCAGATGCACCGTTCGCCGGGCGTCTTCTTCGATCACGACAAGGGCAAGACGCACTCGTCGGGTAAGCTCCTCTTCGCCGCCCGCATCATCCCGTATCGCGGCTCCTGGCTCGACATCGAGTTCGACGCCAAGGACATCGTCTATGCGCGCATCGACCGCCGCCGCAAAATCCCGGTGACGTCGCTGCTCTACGCGCTCGGCCTCGACAGCGAAGAGATCCTGTCCACCTTCTACAACCACGTCGTCTACAAGCGCGCCAAGGACGGCTGGCGCGTGCCCTTCGATTCCAACCGGCTGCGCGGCTACAAGGCGATCAACGATCTGGTCGACGCCGACACCGGCAAGGTCGTGCTCGAGGCCGGCAAGAAGCTGACCGTGCGTCAGGCGCGCCAGCTCGCCGAGAAGGGCCTCAAGGCCCTGCGTATGGCCGACGAGGAACTGATCGGCCACTACCTCGCCGAGGATCTCGTGAACAACAAGACCGGCGAGATCTATCTCGAGGCCGGTCAGGAAATCGACGAGAAGAACCTCAAGGTCCTGATCGAGGAGGGCTACAAGGAACTACCGCTGCTCGACATCGACCACGTCAATGTCGGCGCCTACATCCGCAACACGCTGGCCCTCGACAAGAACATGACGCGCGAGGACGCGCTGTTCGACATCTACCGCGTCATGCGTCCGGGCGAGCCGCCGACGGTGGATACCGCCGAGGCGATGTTCCGGTCGCTGTTCTTCGATGCCGACCGTTACGACCTTTCGGCCGTCGGCCGCGTGAAGATGAACATGCGTCTCGACCTCGACGCGCCCGACACCCTGCGCGTGCTGCGCAAGGAAGACATCCTGGCGGTCATCAAGACGCTGGTCGACCTGCGCGACGGCAAGGGCGAGATCGACGATATCGACAATCTCGGCAATCGCCGGGTGCGTTCGGTCGGCGAACTCATGGAGAACCAGTACCGCATTGGCCTCCTGCGTATGGAGCGCGCGATCAAGGAGCGCATGTCGTCGGTCGATATCGACACCGTCATGCCGCAGGACCTGATCAACGCCAAGCCGGCGGCGGCCGCGGTGCGCGAGTTCTTCGGCTCCTCGCAGCTCTCGCAGTTCATGGACCAGACCAACCCGCTGTCGGAGATCACCCACAAGCGGCGCCTGTCGGCGCTCGGCCCGGGCGGTCTGACGCGCGAGCGCGCCGGCTTCGAGGTGCGCGACGTGCACCCGACGCACTACGGCCGCATCTGCCCGATCGAGACGCCGGAAGGCCCGAACATCGGCCTCATCAACTCGCTCGCCACCTACGCGCGGGTGAACAAGTACGGCTTCGTCGAGACGCCGTACCGCAAGGTGAAGGACGGCCGCGTCACCGAGGAGGTCGTGTACCTCTCGGCGATGGAGGAAAGCCGCTACGCGGTGGCCCAGGCCGACGCCCCGATCGACGCCAAGGGCAAGATGACGGAAGACCTCGTGGTCTGCCGCCAGGCCGGCGACGTGCACATGGTGCCGCGCGACAAGGTCGACTACATGGACGTGTCGCCCAAGCAGCTCGTGTCGGTGGCCGCGGCGCTCATCCCGTTCCTTGAGAACGACGACGCCAACCGCGCGCTCATGGGCTCGAACATGCAGCGTCAGGCCGTGCCGCTGGTGCGCGCCGAGGCGCCGTATGTCGGCACCGGCATGGAAGGCGTGGTGGCGCGTGACTCCGGCGCCGCCATCGGCGCTCGCCGCACCGGCATCGTCGACCAGGTGGACGCCACCCGTATCGTCATCCGCGCCACGGAAGAGACCGACCCGACCAAGCCCGGCGTCGATATCTACCGGCTGATGAAGTACCAGCGCTCCAACCAGAACACCTGCATCAACCAGCGCCCGCTGGTGAAGGTGGGCGACCGCGTCGACCGCGGCGACATCATCGCCGACGGCCCGTCGACCGATCTCGGCGAACTCGCGCTCGGCCGCAATGTGCTGGTCGCGTTCATGCCGTGGAACGGCTACAACTTCGAGGACTCGATCCTGCTCTCCGAGCGGATCGTGAAGGACGACGTGTTCACCTCCATCCACATCGAGGAATTCGAGGTGATGGCGCGTGACACCAAGCTCGGCCCCGAGGAAATCACCCGCGACATCCCGAACGTCTCGGAAGAGGCGCTCAAGAACCTGGACGAAGCGGGCATCGTCTACATCGGCGCGGAGGTCAACGCCGGCGACATCCTGGTCGGCAAGATCACGCCCAAGGGCGAAAGCCCGATGACGCCGGAAGAAAAACTGCTGCGCGCCATCTTCGGCGAGAAGGCGTCCGACGTGCGCGACACCTCGTTGCGCGTGCCGCCGGGCGTGCAGGGCACCGTCGTCGAGGTGCGCGTGTTCAACCGTCATGGCGTCGAGAAGGACGAGCGCGCGCTCGCCATCGAACGTGAGGAGATCGAACGCCTCGCCAAGGACCGCGACGACGAACAGGCGATCCTCGACCGCAACGTCTACGGTCGTCTGGCCGAGTTGCTGGATGGCCGCCAGGGCATCGCGGGGCCGAAGGGCTTCAAGAAGGATACCAAGATCACCCGCGCGGTGCTCGACGAGTATCCGCGTGCCCAGTGGTGGCAGTTCGCTTCGCCGAACGACAAGCTGATGGCGGAGATCGAAGCCATCCGCAAGCAGTACGACGAGTCGAAGAAGCTCCTCGAGCAGCGCTTCCTCGACAAGGTCGAGAAGCTGCAGCGGGGCGACGAATTGCCGCCCGGCGTGATGAAGATGGTCAAGGTCTTCGTCGCGGTGAAGCGCAAGATCCAGCCCGGCGACAAGATGGCGGGCCGCCACGGCAACAAGGGCGTGGTGTCCAAGATCGTGCCGGTGGAGGACATGCCGTTCATGGCGGACGGTCGCCATGTCGACATCGTGCTGAACCCGCTCGGCGTGCCGAGCCGCATGAACGTCGGCCAGATCCTGGAGACGCATCTTGGCTGGGCCTGCGCCGGCCTCGGCATCAAGATCGGCGAGGCGGTCGAAGCCTACAACAACAAGAAGGACGTCAAGCCGCTCAAGGAGATGCTGAAGAAGGTCTACGGCGAAGACGAGACCATCAAGGCGTTGGACGAGAGCCAACTCGTGGAGCTCAGCCATAACCTTGCGCACGGCGTGCCGATCGCGACGCCGGTGTTCGACGGCGCCAAGGAGAAGGACATCGAGCAGATGCTCGATCTCGCCGGCGTCGATCACTCCGGGCAGTCAACCGTCTACGACGGGCGCACGGGCGAGGCGTTCGATCGCCAGGTGACGGTGGGCTACATCTACATGCTCAAGCTGCACCACCTAGTGGACGACAAGATCCACGCCCGTTCGATCGGTCCGTACTCGCTCGTCACCCAGCAGCCGCTGGGCGGCAAGGCGCAGTTCGGCGGTCAGCGCTTCGGCGAAATGGAGGTCTGGGCGCTGGAAGCCTACGGCGCCGCCTACACGTTGCAGGAAATGCTCACCGTGAAGTCGGACGACGTCGCCGGCCGTACCAAGGTGTACGAGGCGATCGTGCGTGGCGACGACACGTTCGAAGCGGGCATTCCGGAAAGCTTCAACGTGCTGGTCAAGGAAATGCGCTCGCTCGGCCTCAACGTCGACCTGCACAATTCCAAGCAGGGCCGGCAGGGCGAACCGACCCAGGAAGCGGCCGAGTAATCCGCGTCACGGCCGGGCCGAAGGGCCCGGCCGGCGGCGCCTTCGAGAAGAGGGCGCCCCGAAGACAGGAGAGGCCCGGCGCAAGCCGCCGGGCATGACGGCGGAAAGAAATGAGACAGCGGCCGACCGAGGTCGGCAAGCGGAGAGAATGCGATGAACCA